>JAXGPP010000011.1:0-319826 GCA_040766885.1 Thermoguttaceae bacterium
AGTGATCCGCAGGATTTCCTCAGCGAAATCAAGTGATCGCGAGCTGAAGACGTGCTGGACGCCGAGTGAGCAGAGATATTCGCGTTTGGCATCGCTCCCGGCCGTGCAAAAAATCTCGGCGCCGATCTGCTGGGCAATCTGAATGGCCGCCAGTCCGACGCCTCCAGCGCCGGCATGAATCAACACGCGTTCGCCCGGTGCCAGATGCGCGAGGTGCACCAGGCCATAATAGGCCGTAAGGAAGGTGATCGGAATGGTGCAGGCCTCGTCGTCGGCCAATCGCGCCGGGCGGTGGACGACGGCATACTCGGCGGTAACAGCATGCGAGGCGAAACTGTAAGGGGCGACGCCCATCACTTCGTCGCCAACCTGGAATCGAGTGACGCCTTCGCCAATGGCGGTGACAGTGCCCGAACACTCGATGCCCAGCGGGACGATCTCGTCCTTGATGCCGGGATAGAGCCCCATCGCCTTGAGGACGTCGCTGAAGTTCAGGCCGGCGGCACGAACCTCGACTTCCACCTGGCCGGGCCCCGGCTGGCGGCGGCCGGTCGGTTCGTACCACAGCGAATCGAAACTGCCCGGAGTCCGCAGCCGCAGGCGGTACGCGCTCGATTGCGGCGCCGACAATCCGGAACTCGACAGATTCTCCGTGGGCGCCAATTCCGGGGCTGGCACAAGGCGGGCCACAAATCGCTGGCCTCCGCGGAAGCCAATTTGGTCTTCGTCGCTGGCCGCCGCGATTTCCTCGAGCAGCGCTTCTGCCGCGTCGTCCGGCTGGACCGACGGATCGAGATCGACCAGCCGGCACTTCATTTCCGGGTGTTCCAGGGCGGCCGCGCGGCCGAGGCCCCAGAGCGGGCTCTGGGCAAAGGCGGTCGCCTCCGACTCGGCAATCGGCTGCGCGCCCCGAGTGACGAGCCACAGTTGAGGCGGCCGCGTGAATCGCGTGCGGGCAAGCTGCTGGATCAGTTGCAGCGCGCTTGTACAACCCAAGCGGCGGGTGCGGTCGGGATTGAAGCCGGGGGTGGGCTCGCCGAGGTCGAGGCTCCAGAGGTGAATGATGCCCGTTGGGGTGGTGCCGGCCGACAGAAATCGGTCGAACAGTTCACGGTAGTCGTCGCCACGGAGCGGATCGATGGTTGACCGCTCTGGAGAGTCGCTCGCGGAGAGTCCCTCGACCGGTGAGACAACGACGCACTCTTGACCTTGTTCGCGAAGGCGCGAGGCAAGCTGCGAACCGATTCCGGAATCGTCGGCCAGGACAACCCATGGGGACGCTGCATTCCAAGTGATCGAAGCTCCGGCGCCGAGTGGTTGGGCTTGCCATTCGACCCGGTAGAGCCAGTCGCGGACATCCGCTTCGCGAGTCTGGACGGCGGCGCGACCCAGTCGCTGCACGCGGATCCCAGTAAGCTCAAACAGGATGCGGCCTTCTTGATCGACGAGCCGCACATCGCCTTCCACCGTCTCAGGACTGGGGCCGCTCGACTCCGAGGTACGGATCGCGTGGCAGTACATCAGTTCGACGGGCGAACCGTAGACCCGAATCCGGTGCACGTGAACCGGCATGTACGTGTACGGACTTGGGCTGCCGTCGGACTCCAGTGGCACGACGCCCGCCATGGACTGGAAACAGCCATCCAAGAGTGCCGGATGCAGCCGATAGCGGGACGATTCCCTGGCGACGTCGTCGGGAAGCCGCAGTTCCGCAAACGCTTCGCCTTCGCCCCGACGGAGACCGTCAAGGACCTGAAAGGCGGGCCCGTAGCTCAGTCCGCGCGCCGCCATCTCTCGGTAAAATGCCTCGCGAGTGCGGCTGTCGCTCAGGCGTTTGCAGAGGGCGGCCAGGTCCACCCGGTGGTCTGCCGGCGCCGCATCCGAACTGCCGGCGTGGCGGATCGTGCCGCAGGCGTGCATGGTCCAGTGATACTTGCCGTCCGTGTTTTCGGCCAGGGCGCTATGGACCTCGAACGTCCGCTGGCCGCCCGTTTCCGGCGACAGCGTTGTTTGCACGATGCGCTGGGCCCCTTGGGGAAAGAACATTGCCTGCTGAACGGCAATGTCTTCCACGACGTGTTCACCTTCGCCAAACGTCTGGCGCGCGGCGGCCAGCGCCAGCTCGAGGTAGGCGGCTGCCGGAGTGACCGGAGAGCCCTGCACCTGGTGATCGATGAGATAACGCGGAGTGTGGCTGCTGAACCGCGACTCAAAGAGCGTGGTTCCAAGAGCCGTGGGAACCGGCCCGCCGAGCAACGGATGAACCGACGCTCCATGGCTTCCGGCGGACGCGCCGAATGAGCGTCGCCGTCCGGGCCGGCCGTCGTCGAACCAAAGCGGCACTCGTTCAAAAGGATAGGTGGGCAAAGACAATCGGCGTCGCGGCCACGGTCGATCGAAGGCCGGCCAGTCGACTTTTGCGCCGAGCAGGTAAAGCTCGCCGAGGCTGTTGAGCATTGCCTGCCAGTCGCCGTGCCCCGGACGCAAGGAAGCCAGCCAGGACCCGGCGAAATCGGTGAGCACTCGGCGTCCCATCCCCAGCAGGCTCGCGGTGGGGCCAACCTCGAGCATCACGTGCGGCGACTGGGCGGCCAGTGTTCGCATTCCGTCGGCGAACCGTACCGTGTTGCGGATATGCTGCCGCCAGTACTGCGGTGTGGTCGGCGCATCAGGCATCCATTGGCCGGTGAGGTTCGACGCGATGGGAACCCGCGGTCGCTCAAAGTGAATCTCTCCGGCGAGCCGCTCGAACTCATCGAGCATCGGCTCCATGAGCGGGGAGTGGAAGGCATGCGAGACGGTCAACAGTCGAGTGCCAATGCCGGTGGCTTCGAACTCGTCGACCAGCCGCCGCACCGAACCCGCCTCGCCCGAAATGACCGTGTTTTCGGGGCCATTGGCCGCCGCAATGGCGACGCATTCCTGATGGGAACGTATCGCGTCGGCCACACGGTCCTCGGCAGCGAAGATCACCGCCATCAAACCGTTGTGCGGCAAAGCCTGCATGAGCCGCGAACGATGCGCGATCAACCGCAGGCCGTCTTCCAGGCCGAACACCCCGGCGGTGCATGCCGCCACGTACTCGCCCACGCTATGGCCAAGGAGCACATCGGGCTCAATCCCCCAGGATCGCCAGAGAGCGGCAAGCGAATACTCCAGCGCGAACAGTGCCGGCTGCGTATAGACCGTCTCGTCAAGCGGCGACTTTCCGGACTGGGGATAGAGCACCGAAACGAGCGGTTGTTCCAGATGTCCTCGCAGGATTGCATCGCACTGCTCGAGAGTTTCGCGAAACACGGGTTGCGTCTCGAACAGCCGCCGGCCCATGCCGACATACTGCGAGCCCTGTCCGGTGAACAGGAAGGCGATCTTTGGCCGGGTGACGATCTTCACCTGGCCCTTCTTGACTCCGTCGGTCGTCTGACCGTCGCGGACCGCCACCAGTTGCTCCCTGAGTTGGTCGCGCGTCGCGGCCACGGCGGTGAGCCGGCGGTTGAAATGCGAGCGGCCCGCGGCGGCGGTATGGCAGATGTCGGGCAGCGCGGCTTCCGGATGCGCTTCGATGTAGTCGGCATACCGGCCCGCCAGGGCGGCCAGCGCTGTCTCCGTCTTCGCCGATAGGGGAAGCATATGAAGCGGTCGGTCGGACTTCACGGCCGCGGGCGCTGCCTGCAGCGACTCCTCGAGCACCACGTGGGCGTTGGTGCCGCCAAACCCAAATGAGCTCACGCTGGCTACCCGGGTAGCGCCGGCCGATTTCCACGAAACCGATCGGGCGGGAATCTGCAACCGGGTGCCGCTGAGAGAGATGTTCGGATTGATCTTGTCGAGATGCAATTGTGGCGGAATCCGCCCATACTGCATCAGCAGCACGACTTTGATCAGGCCGGCAATGCCCGAAGCCGTCTCCAGATGTCCGATGTTCGCCTTGACCGACGACAGGTACACGGGGGGGTCTGTCGAAGCAGTCTGCCGGAAAACCTTGGCCAGCGATTGCACCTCAATCGGATCGCCCAGCGGCGTGCCGGTGCCGTGCGCTTCGACATAGTTGACTCGTTCCGGGCCCAATCCGGCGTTGGCCAGCGCTGCGCGAACCACAGCCTGCTGCAGCAGGCCGTTGGGCGCCGTGATGCCCGACGTTCGGCCATCCTGATTGACGGCCGTGCCGCGGATCACGGCGAACACATGATCGCCGGCCGCGATGGCATCGGTAAGACGTTTGAGGACGATGATGCCGCAACCTTCGCCGCGGACATAGCCGTTGGCCGAGGCATCGAACGGCCGGCACTTGCCGTCCGGCGAAAGCATGTGGGCCGTCGAGAAGGCGATCGACGTTTCTGGCGTGAGGATCATGTTCACGCCGCCGGCCAGGGCCGCATCGCATTCGTGGCTGCGCAGGCTGCTGACCGCCAGGTGCACGCACACCAGCGCCGAAGAGCACGCCGTGTCGACAGCCAGGCTCGGCCCATGCAAATCCAAGAGGTAGGAAAGCCGGTTGGCGGCGATGCTCAGCGCATTGCCCGTGCCGCCATAGGCATCGATGTGTTCGAGGTAGTTGTCCAGATGCGCCGGCGCTTTGGAGTAATCGGTGCCCCCGATACCGATGAACACGCCCGTGTTGGTCCCGGCCAGCCGCTCGGGTGCCAGGCCGCCACGCTCCATCGCTTCCCACGCCACTTCCAGCACGACCCGCTGCTGCGGGTCCATCTTGCCGGCCTCACGCGGCGTGATTCCAAAGAATAGCGGATCGAACAGCCGCGGATTGCCCAGAAAACCGCCCCAGCGGGTGTTCATCTTGCCGGGCGCCTCGGGACTGGGATCGTACAACTCGTCGATGTCCCAGCGTTCGGGTGGGACCTCGCTGATGCAGTCGATTCCCTCCGCGATCACTTGCCAGTAGGTCTCGAGATTCTCGGCGCCGGGTAACCGGCAGCCCATACCGACGATGGCGATCGGTTCCGCGACGTCGGTCTTTTGCTGGAGACGCTGCTCCAATAGCCGTCGCTTGGCTGGCGACAAGTTGGCCAGTCGCTGGGATAACTCGGACATCGGCAATCCCGTCCCTTGAGGCTCCGATCAAAACCGGTCGGATAGGGCCGCCTGCACTGGCGGCAGACTGTCGGCGTTGGAGCCTCTCACTCGCTTGGCGGCTTGTGATCCAGCGCCGCCTCGACTTCGCTGTCGCTGAGGTTTTCGATTTCGGCCAGCAGCCTCTCGAATTCGTTCTGTTGAGCAGTCGGCAGAACCTCTTCCTCAACCTCCGTGCCGCTGGACGCAGTCCCTGCGACTGTCTGGGCCAGATAAGTGGAAAGCGCCCGCAGGGTAGGATAGTTCCAGGCCACGACCGCCGTAATCTCAACGTGAAGCCAGTCCTCCAATTCCTGACTCAACTGAACCGCCGTCAGCGAGTCGAGACCGTAGTCCGCCAGCGGCCGATCACGGTCGATCTGGCTCGGCATGACCCCCGCGCGTTGCTGGAGCCACTCAATGAGCCAGCCTTCAATCTGTTCTGCCAGCCGCTCGACTTCTTCCGGACGGAGCGGCCGGCTCAGATCGGGAAGCGGCGGTGCCGGGATCTTCGCGGGGCCGCCAAGATCGTTCTCGGCGTGCCCATTGCCGTTGCCCGACGGAGAGAATTTCACCGCCCCATTTCCGTTGGACGGCTTGACTGTCGGGGCTTCCGCGCGTCGGGTGGGCCGCGTCGGCTTCACCCATTCAGCCAGCACTTTGAGTTGACCATCCAGGTAACGCTGGCGACAGAGGTTCCGCTGCGCCTTGCCGCTCGTGGTCCGGGGCAGGTTGGCGGGGCGGATGAGCACGACGGCGTAAACCTCCAGTTCGTGCTCCTCGCTGACCGCCCGGCGGATTCGCATGATGACTTCGTCGAGGTCGGCCTGCCGGAACTGGCGGTCGACTTCGTAGACGACTACCAGCCGCTCCTCGCCGTCGACGGTGACCGAAAAAGCGGCGCCCGCCCCCGACTCCAGCGCGGCATGAGCCTTGCCCGCAGTGAGTTCGATGTCCTGCGGATAATGGTTGCGGCCGCGGATCAGAATCAATTCTTTGCGCCGGCCGACAATGTAGAGCTGCCCCCGAGTGAAGAAGGCAAGATCGCCCGTGCGCAGAAACGGCCCCTCGCCCGTGTCGGCCAGTCGAGCGCCGAACGTCTCCCCGTTCTCATCGGGTCGGTTCCAATAGCCGCGCGCGACATTGTCCCCCCGCACCCAGATCTCACCCACGCGATCAGGGCCGACGCGCAGCCGGGTCTCCGGATCGACGATAATGAGTTGCTGATTCATCAGCGGCCGGCCACACCCCACGAGCCGCTGCACATGCTCTCCCTCTTCGCCCTCCGCTTCTTCGGCGCGATGCTCGGCCAGCGCGCTGCGCTTGACCGGTTTGATCGCCGGCCGGCTCGGACCTCGCCCGCCGGCGGCCAGAAGGGTCGTTTCCGCCATTCCGTAGCAGGGATAGAACGCGTCGGCCCGGAAGCCGCAGGGGGCAAAGGTCTCGGCGAACTTCTCCAGGGTCTCGGCGCGGATCGGCTCGGCGCCGCAGAACGCCAGCTTCCAGTTGCTCAAGTCCAACTGGTCGCGTTCCTCGCGGCCAATCTTCTGCACGCTCAGCTCATACGCGAAGTTCGGCGCGCCGCTGATCACCGCCCGGTAGTCGGAGATCGCCTTCAGCCAGCGAAACGGCCGCTGCAGGAACGCGGTCGGCGACATGAGAACGCTCTGCCCCCCGACGTAGAGCGACTCGAGAATTCCCCCGATCAGACCCATGTCATGGTAGGCCGGCAGCCAGGAGACGCCGCTCTCTTCGGCTGGATCGGGGCACAATCCGCCGATATCGAATCCGCGGCGGATCATCTCCAGGTTCCGCATCAGATTGGCATGCGAAACCATAACGCCTTTCGGGTCGCTGATCGAACCCGACGTGTATTGCAGGAATGCGAGGCTGTCGGGTTCCACCGCGGGCCGCTGCCAGCCGCCGGCATCCGCGTCGGGCAGTTCATCCGTGGCCACCCATTGGACACCCTGAAGCTCGGGGGCGGTGCGTGCCAAGTCGAGCGTCGTCAAAGTCTGCGCGGTGGTCAGGGCCATCGTGGCCCGACTGTCGCGGGCGATCATCGATAGCCGGGGCAACGGGCGCCGTGGCTTTGGATAAGTCGCCGGGACCGCCAGCACGCCGGCGTACAGACACCCGAAGAACGCCGCGATGAAGTCGAGGCCGGCAGGGTAGACCAACAGCGCCCGCTCACCGGGCGAAAGTTGGCTCTGCAGCGTCGCCGCAATCACCCGGGCGCGGAGATCGAGTTCGGCAAAGGTAAGGCTCGTTTCACTCTCGTCGTCGCCGCGGAACATATAGGCGCAGCGATTTGATCGGCGAGAGGCCTGAGTCTCAAGCAACTCCACCAGGGTGCGCGGTCCATCATCCAAACGGGAAGCGGGTTCGACCATCGGCGTATGCGGCTGAAGGATTGGAAATCGTCGTCTGTGGCAGCTGAACCAACCGGGGCTGATCGATTGCTCTTCGAAGTCGTTCCGATACCGGCAAGTGGCTCAGACCGGACTCGGTCAAAAACCGGCCTCTGAAACAACGTCTGAGAACATCCTCGACAGGTCGCCGTCCATAGAAGTCGTTTGGGTTCTTCTCCCGCCACGCACGCTGACGCAGCTTGCGTAGACAACCGTACCTGCCAAGTGGAGGCGTGGTGCGCCGATGATCCGCCACCGTTGACCGGAATCTGTAAGAGGTACGTTCTACCTCTCTCATAAGCCTTGCGTGCATCGGCCCCACGCGCGTAAAGTGCAATGGTAGCTGAGTACTTAGCTCGCCGCAAGGACGCCCCGGCTTGCCCAAGCTAACTACAAACAGGGCCATAATCAACCCTTTTCAGACGGTATCGACCGCCAAGATCAATTGCGACAGCAAAAACCTCCTATCGCGAACATCCGTTATGACTGGATCTCACCGGTTAGAGGGGCATCGCAGAACAAGCCACAACTGTTCTGTTTTCCCCATGCTGGAGGGGGAAGCTCGATTTACCGGACCTGGCAGGCTGCTTTAGCCGAGGTAGCAATTGTGCTACCCGTATGCCTTCCGGGGCATGAGCACCGTCTACGCGAACCGCTGTTCGATCGACTCTGTCCGCTGGCCAAGGCGGCCGCCGAAGCAATAGCCCCCCAAATAGACGGGAACTTTGCTCTTCTCGGTCACAGTATGGGCGCAGTCGTTGCGTTTGAGGTTGCCCGGAGCCTGCGCAGACTTGGACATCTGGCTTGCGGACTTTGGGCTGCCGCAGCCCCGGCTCCGCAATTGCCGCTTCGTCTACCACCGCTCCACCACCTTCCAGATGTGGAGATGATCGAGCGTCTGGAGGCCCGTTATGGAGAACTCCCGCCGGAGGTCAAGGCGAGCCGCGAGATGATGGCCACGATCACTCCGGTAATTCGCGCCGATCTGCGGGCAGTTGAGACGTACCATTATGAAACGGACCTTCCCTTGGAGTGCCCGATACACGTGCTTGGCGGCGCGGAAGATGCGACGGTTTCCGTTGCGGAACTCGCGGCATGGCGTCTCCAGACTCGGGGCGCGTTCACTTGCCGCACTCTCCCCGGTGGCCACTTCTTTCTTGAGGAGGCCCAACGCGAGGTCCTCGCCCTGGTCGCACGGCAACTGAGAATTGTGGGTTAGCGAGGTGAAGCCTTGCCGGCTGGAAACATTCCTCATCGGTCTCGGGTCGCCTGCGCGGAGCCCCCGTTTTTATCGCCGCTTCGGCGGTGTAGAATCGACAGCGACGATCATCAGGATGGGTGGCCGAGTGGTCTAAGGCGACGGTCTTGAAAGTCAAAAGGCCGTTTTTGTACAGTAGACCGCAAACGCAAGAATGCCGCGTTTTATCGAGCGAAACGCCTCTTTCGCCTCTTGCGTGTTCACTATCGCCTAGCGGGCACTTGCGGGCATAAACGGGTGTCAACGGGTGTCAGTACACCCGCGGCTGAATGCCAGAAAACGATAAACCTCGCCAGCTCGAACGGGTGGGATATTATGGTGTAACCTGAGCTACTATCTCTTCTTGATCATCCAGTGAATCAAGTTCGTCATCTGCTTGGACGCCCGGCGGTACTCGAAGCGCATCGATCGTATTTCTCCGCGGGAGACAGCCGGAACCGCAGCTGGCCGTCAGGGAAGACGCAGGAACATGCCCCCACAAGGGCCGCCGACACTTCGTCGTCGCCCCCTAACTTCTGGTCCATCAGTTCAAGGTGGCAACGGCCAGATGGCCTGCGGCTTCAGCGTTCCGCGGCCGGTCAAACGTCCTTTCCGACGATTTTGCCGTGCTCCTGCAAGTATTTGATCCAATCTGATCCGAGCACGAAGGAATGCACGCCGACACGTCGCACTGGCAACCCGTTAAGGCGCGCGCGGCGCATTGCTGCGGCCTTCATACCGGTCAGTTGCTGAAATACCCGGAGAGAGTACGCTTTGTTGTGCTCAATGATTCCGTCTGCAAATGCCTCTCGTGCCATTTCCTTCCACCGTTCTTTCCGCACAACTGCATCCCATATTCTCCGAATATCGCAGGGTGGGGAAGTTCAGCGGTAGAGCGTGACGGGTAGGGAGAGGAGGCGGAGGAGTTGACGGTGGAGCGGGGAGAGTTTGGTGGTGAATTGGATCGGTTCGCTGCCGGGACGGGTGAAGACGTGACGCTGGGTGGGGTCGAAGAGGTCGAACAGGCGACGCGCCGTGGGGCGCCGGCAGTCGCGGTCCTCGGGGTACATCGGCAGGGCCGCCAGGCCGTGGTCGCGCATCGCCTGCCGCAGCGCACGCTCGATGAGCGACTCCGCCAATAGCGCGAAGAAGTAGACGCAGAGGAAGCCCTCGATGCGGGCCACGTCCTTGAGGAACACCGGGGCCACGCGGTAATCGGTCTTGAGCTGCTCGAAGCGGCGTTCGATCGGCGGCTGCCGTTTGTAGGCCTCAAGCACCTCCCGGGCGTCGAGTTGCGTGTCGTTGGTCACGAGGGGAAAGAGGCCGTCGGTAAGCCGCTCCCGGGCCAGCTCGGCTTCGTCGATCGTGTACTCCAGATCGAAGCGCACCGACTCCTCGCGGACGTAGGTGGTGTCCTTGCCGGGACGTCCGCGGCGGCTCTGGCGGAAGGTCTCTTCCACACGCTGGTCGATCTGCACCCGGAGCCAGGTCGCGGCCTGATGGCGGTCGAGGATCTCCGCCACGGCGGCGAGTACTTTCGCCTCCTCCCGCAGCCGCGACCGTGGCGACCGCAGCCGCTGTTGCAGGTCACGCAGTTCCTGCTGGGCCTGAGCCAGCCGCCGGCCGCGGGCGGCCAGGTCCAGCTCAGCCTTGCGGGTGCTCGAGTACCACCACAGCCGATAGCCTTCGGGAAGCGCTTCCGGCGGCGAAACGACGGCATAATGATCGACCACCTCCCCCTCATCGTCGGCCTTGTCCCCGAGCGGCTCCCAGGCGACCTGGCCGGCGCGGAGCCGCTGGCGGAAGTCGCCGTCCTCGCGACGGGTGCGCGGCAGCACGCTCACGAAGCGGCCGCCGCGCTGGGCGATGTAGTTCATGTTCTCTACCGTGGCCAGCTTGCAGTCGGCCACGTAGAGGAAGTCGCGCCGGCCGGCCAACTGGCAGAGCAAGTCCCAGCTCTCGACGTGGGTGCGGTCGTCGGTCACGTTGCCGCTGGCCACGCGGAAGGCCACCGGGACCCCGCCGTCGCGGGTGACGGTGAGGATATACAGCAGTTGCTTGAGGTCGGGGCGATGGTCCTTGTTGTGGCCCCAGGTGATGGCCACCGTCGGCTTGCCGTGACGGGCGGCCCCTTGGCTGGCGCTGGCGTACAGGCCGCAGAAGGAGACGGTGGTCGAGTCGTTGTGCAGCTCGTCGAGATGGAGGTCGAACTGGCGCACGATGTGGCGCATGAGGGCCAGCACGAGCGACGGCCGGTCGGCGCGGAAGAGGGCCGTCAGGGCCCGGCCGCCGCGGTCGTCGTTCCAGGCGGCCACTTGTTCCGGCTTCAGTCCGAGGCCGGCCGGATCGTGTCCCGCGATCCACTCGCCCACGGCATACAGCGGCGTGCGGGAGAGCAGGATCTGCTTGACGAGGATCACCACCGCGCGGGCGGTGGGGATCTTGGTGCGGCGATCGTCGCCAGGGAGGAACTCGGCGAGCAGCGCTTCGAGCTTCATCCGCTGGAGGAAGTCCTCGACGATCGGCAGCGCGCCGGTGGTCCAGGACCGCAGCGCGGCCGGGCCGCGGCGGGCGACGTGTCCGGAGGATCGGCTGCGCGGGCGACGGGAGGTGGTGGAGCGTCGAGTCGAACGGGAAGCTTTCTTCATCGTGAAAACCCTTTCCGGCGGAGTGTGGCCGCGCGGGGCGGCCAGTGTCGGCCGCCCCGCGACGGGCAAAGTGCCGCAGGAAGGAAATGTCGCGTTCGACACAACGTCAAGGCGCGCCGCCGAGGGTGTGAACACTTACGACACGGACCATCGACGTAAGTCCAGTCCGACTCGACTTACGTCGAGAGCCTTCGCCCTAAGTATCGCGAACTCGAATGCGGACCGCGCGCCGGACATTGCCGCGTCGCACGACCGGATGAAGAATGCCCCCAACGCGCGGCGCCGCTGCCGAACCTGGCCGGCGGTTGCCCTGCCTCCGCCCTTGCCCGGCGCTACGCCCCGCGCCCCGCATCGTCCCACTCACACACACCGCCGGCCACCGTCCCGCCTGGACCCGCCCCATGAAATTCCAAGATAATCAACGGCAGTTGTGCGGAAAGAACGTTCCACTCCTTTTATGCCCTTGTTATCGCCAAAGAGATCCGCGAGTAATCGGGATCTCCGGCGGTGTGGGATTCGGATCCACGTAATCGGTGTGGGTTGTCTGAGAGATGGGTGGCCCGCGAGACCTCTTCCCTGATCTCGCGGGCGCGGAAGTTCGTGTTGAACACGGATTACCAGAGAACTTCCCATTCGTTGCGTCCGTGTTCGCGTCCCTTGCCGATGGTTCGGCGACAACCTTGGCGCGCATGCCCTTCATCCACTCGCGGAAGCCGTAACTCTCGGCATTCATCTCGAAGACGTGGCAACGGTGCGTCAGCCGGTCCAAGAGTGCCACCATCATGGGCTCACCGCGAGATTGGCCGTGTCCCGCTCTGATCTCCAGCCAAAGTCGCCTGGGGAGCCAGCGAAATCCGGCAGCCTGCGATGGCGGTCTCGAGCTCAGCTGGGGTCATTTTCTCGGTCAGGTACGTGAGCAAGTCTTCCTGTCGCGGCTGGCCGAAGACGAGGCGGTAGACTGCCAGGCTGCGCTTAAGCCACTCGAACCGCTCGACCTCCTTGCTGAAGGGGAGGATCGGCACGCGCCGTTCCACACAGGCTCCGTCGGGGATCTCGAATACCCAGTATGGAACAAGGTCGCTGGCACCCGATGGGCGCTCGCTCCGGGCAAACTCGAACAGATGGTGCCATGGATCGCCCTCTCCGTTCCAACTGCTGCGGAGATTGGCGAGACCGTATCGGCGCGCGATGTTCTTGCGGACAGCGTGCCCTTTATAGCGATGGACCCGCCCCTCACGTTGCTCGAGGTCCACCGGATTGGACGGCAGGTTCCAGTGCACGACGGCATGGCACCACGTGTGGAAATCCAGACCTTCCTGGCCGATGGATGTGGAGGCGAGGATAAAGGGACGGAAGGGCGAGTTGAACGCCTCACGGACCGTCTCGGCGCGGGCCACCGTCGAGTTCTTGTCGTCACGAAGTTCCGCGAACCGCAGCGCGAACCGACAGCGGAGCGTAAAATGGTGAAAATCGATCCTCTGGTTTCTCGGCTGTACATGAATCTCGTCGACCCGCAGCGGAGCCGTGCGGATCGAGAGGGCATCTGCAAGCGCCTCGCTGATCTTCGTCACGCGAGTCTTGCAGTCACTGTCGACAAGCCCGAGCGATTCTTTGAGGACGTGCAATTGCTCATCCAGGAGCGCTTGGAGATTCCCTGCCAGGCAGTAATCCAAGACCAGTTGCCAGTAAGACTCCTCCTCGGTTCCGCCGCGCAGCACCGCGATCGACTCAGGAAGGTTGAACAGTGTCCGAAAGCCGCCGGCAATCCGGGCGGCCGCATTCAGGATTGAGAGATCGTCCAACGCCATGTCCCCGGTCACCCGACTCAGGGCGCGCAAGGAGCAGACTCCTGGCCCAGCAAGCGCGAACTCGGCCAGCACTTGCAGCAGATCCTCTGGAGGTCGCCCCAGTGGCGGATCAACTCGCCCCTGCATCGCGTCGGCCAGGGTGCGCAGGTGATCACGGAATCCCGCGCCCGGATCGTCTTCGTGACCCGCCCCGACTGAAGCCCAGCCTTCCTCCGCAGTGCACCACTTAAGCGCGCCGGGATAACGCTCAGCGTCCAGCAATGCCGCAGCGGCCCAATACCACCGCTGATCCGCCGGCCCATCAGGACTGCTCTCGGGCATCGCCCTCAGCGGTCCCGCGAGTGCCCCCTCGGCAGCGGCTCGCATCTGCTCCAGTGGAAGCGGCCCGTTGGCGCCTGAGCGCAGTGCAATTTGGAGAGGATCGACCGAACTGGCCAGCGTGGCGGACGGATAGAGCAGGGCCATGACCGGCATGCCAGTCAAGCGGTTTTCGCGTCCGCGGGTAAATCTCAGAAGCGGTCGCAGTTGATCATACAGGCTGCTCTGGCTGAGGCCGCGGTCCAATCCCTCCAGCATGCGGCGTTCCGCCTCATAGGAGCAGACGGCGGCGATCGAGTCGGGCACCGCATTCCACGCGGTGAACACCAAGGACTTGGTGACGTCGCCGATTCCAGCATAGGCTTCCGCGGGCTCGGAGTAGGGCATCGACGGCGGCAGCCAGAGGATGCGCCAAAGGTCGCGGTCCAGCGTGTCGGCGATCAGCGACCGCATCCGCGCGTTGGCCGGATCAACCGGCTCATACCGCTCGAATTGGCGGCGTTTCAACAGGTGGTTCTCGGCTGCGGCAAGGCTATCGACGAGTCCGACTGGAGGAGCCTCGCATACTCGCTCAAGCCGGCGCCGGATCTCGTATTGGCGCAGGAAATTGAGCACATATGGACAGGACTTCCAGTACTCGATCATGTCGCCGGCACCGAGCGCCTGGGCGGCCCGGTCCGCCACGGCCGCATGTTGCAGATCAACCGGCTTGAGCGATGCCGGTCGCGGGGGCTCGGCCAGCATCGCATCGCGGCGGGCCGTCATCTCCACGCGTTCTGTTCGGCACATCACGCGGCGGAGCCGATCCTGAAGCGCATCGCGCGCCATCCGGGCGGGGTTCCCATCGCAGGAGTTCAGGCCGTAGATGGCGCGGCGGAAATCCCGGAGCTCCACTTCGATTTGCCCCACTTCAGTGGCGTCGTTGAACAGGAATCCGAGCGTGCGGACGAAGTCGGGATAGTGGTCATCGTCCTGCTCGTGGTCAAGCGAGAGCATCTTGTAGGGCGTTGCCGAGAGCAGGAGCGCCCGGACCTGTGGGTACGTGAACAGCTCCCGGGCGAGTTGCGCTGCCTCGTCTTCGCCGTCGAGCAGGTCACGAAAACGCTGGAACTCGTCCAGGATCACCAAGTCCGGCTCCAAGGCGTGCAGACAGACGGCAGCAAGCTTGAGCCGGAGCTCACCTACAAGTGCGTTGCGGTCGACGCTATCTTGCCCCGACACGTTCTTTCTGTGCCTGTGGAATCGCTGGCTCACATCCTCGAGTCTGTCGCGCAGAGTCGTGTCACGACGGACTGCCTCGCGGAAATGCTCGGACAGCGTCTCGTCGATCTTGATTTCCTGCCGGGCTGAAAGCCAACGCCAGTTCTCCCGGCCGGCGGCACACTGCAGCAGATTCCGCAACCCGGAACGGTCGACCCACGGCTCTTGTTGCAGCATGCGGTAAACGACGGCCCGCTCCTGCATCACGCCACTGCTCGACTTGAGATCGAACGTGGTCCCCGGCGTGAAGCTCACGAAATTGACATCGTTCTTGGCGAGGCTCGCCGCACCAAGATCCCCACCGCCCGCGCGGTGGTGATCCTCGTCAAGCAGATCCTGCTCTCCCGCACGCCGCTGTATGCCGTGGGCGAGTGGATCGCGGGACACGATCCGGCCGGCCTCGGACTGAAGCCGGAACAAGTGGCCGCCTGGAACGACGACCGCGGCGGCCGGGCCCTGACGGCCCTCTTCCGCGCCGACCGGCCGTCGCTCGTGCTGGCCCTCATGCGCCACATCGTGCGCCAGTTCGACCTCCATCTCGACGAGCTGCACAACGACTCGACCACCGTCTCCTTCTGCGGCCTGTACGCCAGCGCCAGCCAAGGGGCCGCCCGTCACGGCAAGCCGACGGTGGCCATCACCTGGGGCCACAACAAGGACCATCGCCCCGACCTCAAGCAACTGCTGTATATCCTCTCCTTCTCCTGAAACAGAGCGATGATCCGCAGGCTCCGCTCCCGGGCAGCGGCGTCATGATCGATCCAGGTCAGCGTGGAGGGCATGGGGGCCTCGTTCCAAATGTGGATCCCGTTGCAGATCAGTCCGCCAGTTTGGCGGGCCAGATGCCGTTGATCGGGTCCTTGTAGAGCTCGTGGGGCTCGGCGTATTCCATAGCATCCGGATCGTTGACTGGCGCAACGGTCAGCCGATAGCGGACCGGATCTCCCTGGCCGACATAGATCGTTGGCAGATCGGCCTCGTTCTCATGCCCCACCAGCGCGTACACGCCCGTTCGAGAAGCCTCCTGGCGTTGCTTCGCCTGAGTAAAGACTCGTACCAAGAAGGGGCGTGGCATAATTGAGTGATTCTGAATACAGCAAACGGTGGTTCCAGTGGTTTTGCCCGGAACCAGATACGAAAGCACAGTCAAGTTCAACCAGCTGTCAGCAGTGCACGGCAATCATGGCCTATTCAGTAGCAACCTTGTCGTGTCCACTCTGGAGGCGAACTTCCAACGCGGCCGCGAGCGCGTCGAATGCGGATCGCTTGTGGGTGTTGAGGGCATTCTGAGGGATGGCGGCCACGGCCTCTGCCACCCGTTGTTTCACATCCATCTTAATCCGATCGTCCCATTTCTTCCCCTGATTCTCGAATGCTGCCTGCATTCGGCTGGACCACTTCTTCTTCCCTTTGAACGCGGGGCACTGGAGCGAAATCCGGTAAGCGTTCGTGAGTACGCTTTCGTACGCGGCCTCGTCGTACATGTCCTCGATCTCCGATTCAGCCATGCCCTGGCACACGGAATAGTTGACATCGGCATCGGTGAGCAATCCCTGAACGCGGGCCCTTTCAAAGGCGTCGGCTCCCGCCTTGTCGTTGTCCAGAAAACAGTGGCATGCGCACAGGGCATCCCGAACCAAGCCAGCCTTGTAAGCGAGGTTCGCGCCACCGGACAGCGAGTCCACCGCAATCGTGCCCTGGTCAAGTGCCTGCTTCAGGAGCACCGAGGAATGACCAAGCAAGGCCGACAAAGCGATTCGGTCGTCTTCGCCTTCCACCAGCAGAACCAGTTCGGCGTGCCGAAGGTTATCGGAAGATCGGACACCCAGTATATCGCGGATCTCTTGAATGCTCTTCGCTGGTCTGGCTCTGCTCTTGTTGACGATGATGTTGCTGGTGAGCTTGGCACGGTCAACGAACAGAGGGCAGTGGGTGGTGATGACAACTTGATGCTTCGTTGCGAGTTCCTGAATGACCTCTTTCAAAGCATGAATGGCCTTTGGGTGGAGATGGGATTCGGGCTCTTCAGCAGCAATCACAAGGTTCCGTCCTCGGGCACCGCGTTCCGAGGCGTGTCGCATGATCCCCAGCGCAGCGAGGCTCTGGGCTCCGTCGCCCTTGTATTGAAGTTCGGTAGGAACGCCATCGTCGACAATAATTTCCGAGGATCTTCGGAACGCTCGGTATCGTTGGTCGGTCTGAATCTGGACGTTCACGCCGCGGATCGCTGGCAAGAACTGTACCAACGTGCCGCGGATCGCCTCTGATAGCTTGTCAAGAATCGGCTGCTGCAACTCGGCAATCCGATTCAGAGACGCTTGGTACTCTGGGTTCGACTCAGCGGCCTGCAATTCCCGCTCGACCATTTCGTCTACTATCTCTTGCGCAGATCGCGCCGTCCTGACCGCAGGGATGTAGTCAAAGTCGAGTCGGTCGGCCACAAAGGCGGCAATCTTGTCGGACTTTCGCGAGAGGGCCTGCCCGCCAGGGCCCTTCTTGCTTACCTTGACCTCGCACTTCTTCGGGCCCAACTCCAGGCGAATTGGCAGTGTGCCGTTCAGGCTGCTCTTAGTCTCTTCCTTGAACTCCTCGATTTCCTCGTCAGTCAGACGAAATTCAAGAATCAAGACCGACTCACCATTCAGTTTCTTCGCCTGCAACGAGATCGGAAAATCTCTCTCCCATTCGAAAAAGCGATGGTAGTGAAATCTGCCTTGACCGATAGCTCCGGTGGCCTGTGGGAACCTTCCCTTGGTCAGTACCTGCATGGCGGCGACAAGGGCTTTCAGGATGTTTGACTTGCCCTCGTTGTTTGGCCCGACGAGAATGGTCGAGCGTTCAATCGGAAGCTTGTGTGCTTTGGTAATACTGCGGTAGTTCTGCACTGTGAATGACACGAGGTCCATAAGATTCCAGCTTCTTTGCCGTGAAGGTCGGCGCTTACTTGGTTCGTGTGATCTGTCTGTACTGAGCTAATACGCTTGCCTGCGCGCTCTTGCTGGATTGGATTACCGGAGCCGCAACAGCCTCTGCCTTCACGATCGGCCGCTTCTGACAAACCATTGGTTCGTCTCCCAGCTATACCAACTGCTCAATGACGTCTCCCGCGCTGAGAATGCCGCTTGAGCTGAAGAGCCGCTGCAGGCCGTCGGGTCCGAGGGTCACCTGCAAGGGGGAACGGAGTTTCGTGTCCACCATGGCGACCAGGGTGTCGGCCTCGATCAGGATCACCTCGTTCACGTCGGTTTCCATCTTGATCGAGCGGATCGGGTCGTCGAAATCGTCGGCGAACTTGCTCGACACGATGGCATAGTAGATGTTCCGCAGGGCGCGCCGCCGCTTCAGCTCGCGGCTTTGCGTGGTGATGTACTCGCGGATCGTGCGATCGTCCGTCCCCATGCTGTAGCCATCGGCGCGAATCTTGCCGTCCCAGAGGACGGCGTAGCTTTCGTCCACGGCGACGGCCACTCCGTCGGGAACGCGACCCTGGCCTTGCCCGAGGAGCTTCGTATCGTAGCCCAGGATGGTCAACGCGGCGTCGATGAACTTCTCAAACGCCCGGTCAAGCGTGGTGCCGGAACGCCGGGCGAGCTCTTCGAGGCCCGGTTCGTGCCGGGCGATCCGCGGAAGTATGGCCACGATCGGCGGCACGTAACTTTCGGGAAGTCGCGTGGCGTCGTCGGCCGGCACGGGAGTAACCCGCGGCCCGTGGTCCTCGCCGGCCGCGGCCGTCTCTTCCGCCTGGGCGGCCTCGTACGGGTTGCCGCCTCGGAACCAGAAGACGTGTTCGACATCGTAGAGGTGATAGGCGCGGCCCGTGTCGGCCGCAAAAAGCTGGGCCAGTTCTTCGTGCAGGCGTTTATAGGCACTGTAGTCGTCGGCCAGTTCGCCCGAGGGCTGCCACAGGTTCAGGTCAACCATGGCGTTGACGCTGCTGGTGTAGTAGACCGGCCAGGTGTCGCGGTCTTGAATGTGCCAGAAGTAGGAAAGGAAGAAAGGGATGCTGCCCGGCTTCGGAGTGCCGTGCCGCGTATTCCCGGCGCCAACCCACTGGTCTCCAAGCCGCTGGACGTAGCTGGCAAACGTCTTCATCCGGCTGGAAGCCATCTGCTCATTAGCGGGCAGGGCTATGGCTGATTTGATCTCCTGGTCGCACTCCTGCAGGTCGTCGGCGACGTTGACCACCATGTTGAAGAACATCTGCCCCTTGATGCCCTTGAAACCCCAGAAGCGATTGCGCTTGTTGAGGCCGTCGTTCCTGGATTTGAATGCGGCCAGATCGGTGCGGCCGCCGAGGTAGGACTGGACCAGCGGTTTCAACTCGCTCTCGATCAGCGCCGTGCGCTTGCGGTCCAGATCGCGGTCTTCGTCCAGGACTTGCGTTGCGCCCTGGTATTCGCGGAGCGCCGCCGAAGCCCGTTGTCGTTGTTGTTCAGTCAGCATAGGCGGCCCTTATTTCTTATCAGCTGTAGATGACGGCGACGATTGGAGGCATGGGAACGATCCGCGTCAATTTCCGGCGGCGTGGCGGGGCGGGTGGATGTGGGAGGGCCAGTCGGCGGGGCAGGGCTGGCCGGGTTGCCAGTCGGGCAGGCTGCCGACGTCGCGGCGAGCGGTGGAGGTGGCGGAGGAGGTAGCGTATTCTGATTCACTTCGATCGGGATGGGTTCGTTCGGGTCCATGCGGTTTTCTTCACGGTCAGCGGTATGGCGTGAGGCGAAAGTCCGAGATTCTTGACAAATCGCAGGTTCGTGCGCCGCCCGCAGCCACTCATGTAACTTCTGTCTCTGTAAGCCCTCCTCCAAATTCGAGATCAACTCAGACTACAGGGCACCAGTTGTTTCGTCTCGCACAGGGACTCGAAGTACTGCGCCACGCGAGCAGCGATGGGAGAGTGCCGAACGATCACGCCAACCTCGATATTCCTCTCCTGTGCTGCCGACGTGAAGTTCGCCGAGGTAACCAGTGCCGCACTCCGGTCGATCGCGATGCACTTCGCGTGGAGGCTCGACCGCTGTGCTGCGGGAAGCTCGAGCGACCGCGGATCGTAGAACACTTGGGGCTTGGGGGTCCAGGGCCAATGCCGGGTTGCGAAATCCTGCGCGAAGCGACGAACAATTTCCGAGGAGAGCGATGTGTCGTTGTACGGACGGCCAATGTCCAGGCAGAACCAAACACGAAGGCCCGACTCTTGGGCAAGACGCTGCGCCAGGGGTTCGAACAACTGCGTCGCGTTGTGGACCGCGTACCCGACCAGCAGGATTTCATGACGGGCCTCGGCCAGGAGCGCGTGCATTACCGCACCCGTGTCGCGCGTGCAAACGCCCGGGGCTTCCGGGCCTGAAAGAACCATGTCCAGCACTTGATCCAACGCCGGCTGCCAATTGCGTGCCTCGGCAATCACGTCGGCAATGCTGGCAACCTGCTCGGTTCGCCATCCCTGCTGCAAGAGGGCGTGCAGGCTCTGCGCGAGTTGCTCGCCCAGTTCATTCCCGGCCAACTGCTGGAGCGCATGAGTGGTCGGCGGGCAGGCTTCAGAGCGCTGACGGCACATCGCCGCAAGATGGCGGAGGCCGGTGGTTGTCAGATTATGAAATGCCTCGAACATGGCTTGCTCACGCAAAATACTCGGCTCCGACCATTTCCACCGTAGCAATGACTAGGGCCCGGTCCAGGAAATCGTTGTGCTGCTCGCACGAGGTCTCGGAGATCAGTAGTTTTACTGTCCGAAGCTATCGGCGTTGATTTATTCGCAGTGGTGGCAAACGGTTACGCGCCTTGTAGTGATAGAAGCGTGCTTGTTCGTTGCGGACCAAGCGACGGGTTTTGTTGTTGGCGATTTTCGTCGGCGTGTCGCAGTAGTGGGCAGCCCGTAGGAGCATGGCTACCCCTTCGCGGATTTGCGGGACGGTGATTGCCGGTGTCCATTTTTTTTCCGCGGTGCGACTCGCACACCAGAAACCAGGTGGCCAGCAACGAAAGAACTTGATGGTGATGCCAGCCGCCCCAATTGCGAACCTCATAGTCGGCAAGCCCGGCCTCGCTCTTGCCGCGCTTGATCGCTTCTTCGATACGATGGGCAGCCAGGGCGACGCGAGCGAACTCCTTGGTCGGGGTATCGCCTGGGTCGTTCGCCAGATAGAAGTCGTACTTGGTCGCACCGTGTTCATCCAAGCAGCGAACGACGACCAACGTCTCCTCGTACTTCATCACCCGTTGGCCGATCTTTGCCTGGACGCGGCAAGTGGCCACTTCCACTTGTAAGGGCCCTTTTTCTCCGTCGCGGACGTTGATTCGTGTCCAAGCATCGTCGGCGATCGAGTCCCGCCACTTGTCGACGCGCTGAAACGGTGGCTTGGCAATCGCGCCCCGTCCTTGATGAGGCTCCGCCTCCAGATCGCGGACCAACGTGTTGCACGGAACGGCCAGCAAGTAGTGCTCGCCGCGATCGTGCAAATCCCGGCGAAACCCGGCGTTTCTGCCCATTTCGTCATCGCCGGCAATCCAGGCATGGGGCAGCAGATGGCCTTGCTCGTCCAGCATTTCCAACGCCTGTTCGTGACGCGTCTGGAAACGCACGTTCTTCGGAACGCCGGCGGCTCTGCAGCGCCGGCGGTCGCCCGTCCACTCCTTGGGCAAATAGAGCCGGGTGTTGACCAAGGCGTGATCTATACGCGAAACGTACGCCATGTAGACCGCCACCTGGCAGTTGTCGACCTTGCCCAACCGGCCACACCATTGCCTGGCCACGCCGACCGACTGTTTCCCCTGCTTGGGAAATGCCGACGGATCGAAGACGATCACTCCATCCGCTTCGCCCACCCGCTCGCCCACCTGCCGAGCCAGTTCCATCATCAGCGGTTGATGGTCCCACTGCGCACAGCCGACGAAATGCTGCAAGTTCTTCCGGTCTTGATCATGCCGATAGGCGATCGACTCCACGTTCTTTCGCTCCAGATCCGAGACCAGGCCCGCCAGGTAATCGCGGGTGTGCGCCCGCTGGGCCGGTTGCATGAGCAGTTCCGCGAACGGCTCCACAAACTTCGCCAGCCGCTCCATCACACCACGAAACACATGAGGCGACACTTCGCACTCAGCAAGCATCGCCTCCTTACGCAACTCAAACCGTCGTTCCATGACAGCAACCTCCTGAACAAGTCCGTGTCCAGAAAGTCAAATACCAAAACCACTTACGCGCCGCAATACGGCTTGGGACAGTAAAAGTAGGCAGCCGTGGCAGGCGCTGCCGAGCAAAGGCTGATGATCGTGCCTGGCCGGAATGTGAAAGGCGCAGACGGGGTCGTTCGAACACAACCGACCCGATTCGAGGGCGCGGCTGACGTGCGCCCGGATGCGTTTTCCAGCCTCCACCAGCCCGCCGAGTGTGCCCTCCGCATCAGGCGACCCGGTGTAGAGCAAGATGCCGTACTGACCCGTGGGCTCCCAGGCGTACACCCTCTCTCGCAGCGAAGACGGAGGATACCCGCACTCCAGCGAGATCGCGGTCAATAGCAGGTGCGATAGGGAATGCAGCATGTAGAAGGGGAGGCCGAAATACTTCCGCTTGCTGCCCTCATGCTCGTGCAACCATTGGTCGAATCCGAATTGAAGCTGCTCGTCGCGCCGTTTCACGGCGTCACGTTGGAGCCACGCGTCAATCGCGTCCGGCCTGAACTGCAGGAAAACCCCCTCACCGCGATTCTCCACGGCGGGAAGCCAGGATACGTCGAGGGTCAGCGGAGCGCGTTCGACGCTGATGTCCAATTCTCCCTGGACGTCCGGTCCGGCCGCCTCGAACCGCGTGAAGCCAACCTGAGCCACCACCTCGCGCAGGCGGTGGACCAGCACAACGCGTTCGATCGCCTGCATCCACGGGGCATCCCAGGCCGCCCTGGGCAATGCCCGGGCAAAGAAGTCGCCCTCCGGCACGTCCGCGCCGGTCTGCTCGCCAACGCTGGCCAGGGCCTCGAACTCCACTTCCTTGACGGGGCGGTCGTCCACCTTGGACCCGCGAATCCGTTTGATGGCAGCCATCACCTGTTCGGGAGGGAATTCGCCCAGTTGCTGCTTCACGGCTGGCATCTTCAGCACGAACCCCAACTCGCTCTCGGACTCCACGGCCGACAGGTGGGATTCCCACAGCGCCTTGACCAGTTGGTCGATGGCTTCGTGCGTATCGGGGATCGAGATTACGGACAGCAGTTGTGGAAAATAGGCGTTGCTCGCACTGCGGATCAGCAGTCGGTTCGGCTGGCCACATCCTTCTCGAGTTCCAGGCCCAAGCCAGGGACGGGCCCCGTTGCACCTCCCGAGTGCCTGCAAGTCTATGCGTGCGGCTTGGCTCATGGATCGCTCAAGTCCACAGGTGCAGCGAACCCATACCGAGTCGAGGTCGCCCGTGGTGCCTCGCTCCTCGAGGAACATCTCGCGGCAGCACGGGCTGTCTTGCCCGTGAACAAACGCCCGCCAGTCGATGTCGCCGATGTGCCCACGCAAGCACGCCCGCACGAATCGCACCGGGACGACCGAGTACCGCTTCCCGTCGTCCTCCAGGAACCGCCCCTTCTCCAGATCCTTCCGATTAACCAGTCGTCGGGCTCGGTGCTTCTGTGGAGTGATGATCTGCCGCTGCGAAATAACCCACTCGGGGAAGAAATAGGCGCCGATATCCGGGGTGAATCCCTTGTCTTCGATGGCGGCGGGCGGCTTGCGAAGCGTCAAGCCGGTCACGCCCAGCAGCGCCTCGAGCTTGCCGATCAGGCGCGCCTCCGCGACAGCGGGAATCGGCTTGCCGGCGTGATATCGCCACGAATCCAACCCGGCCACGAGGACCGCGTCGTCCGGGAGATCGACCATCGCCCCGGGGCCATACGTGGTGATGATCTGACTGGCCCGCAGTTGTGGTTTTCCCATTTACCGGTCCTCCCAGTCGTTGAGGCTCTTCACGAAGACTTCGACCGCCGGCTCCACGTCCCGCATCGAGCGATTCGCTCGAAAGCGCCGCTGGATTGGATGCAGGAAGGGTAGGTCGGGATGGAGGAAGTCGTAGAGTAGCCGCCTTGGCGGAGCAGTGGCCTCCCGCTGGTACTGAATCCCTGCCCCCTCTTGCTGGGCCTGTCTGGCGATCTTGAGCCAATCGTCGAGCAGGTCGTTGCAGAGGTGTTTCACGGAAGCGTGTAACGCCTGCCGTTCGGCCAGCGTCATGTCGGCGTAGTGCTCGCTGGCCCGGTCCGCAAAGCGCTGAGCGACCGCCTCTAGTTCCGTGCGGAGCCGCACGACTTGCGCGGCGCCTTGGGGCGGCGTCATTTCGGCACGACCTTGCCGTGCCAGCGACACCACGGCCGCCGCCAAGGCTCGGTCCATCGCCCGCGGCGAAAACGGCGTGACGCTCGTCACCTCCACATTGCGGTAGAACGACGTATGGTAGGCTGTGAACCGCTCGTAATGGGAACGATCACGGGGTTTGTGGATATTCAAGAGCGTCACCACCAGGCCCGGCCTGGCTGGGTCGCGGCCCACTCGGCTGGTAGCCTGGATGTACTCGGCGCTGGTCTTGGGCTGGCCAAGCACGACCATCAAGCCCAGTCGGATGATGTCCAGACCGACCGAGATCATGTTCGTCGCCAAGGCAACGTCGACCCGCTCGTCGTCGGCCATCGTCAACGCCAGCCGCCGCTTCGCTTCCGCCACCTGGTGCGTAGGCACTCGCGACGTCAGCTCTAGGACCTCGAAGCCGATCTGCCGGTCAGCGAACAGCCGGTCCGGCGGTTCCAGACGTCGTCGACCACCATAGTCGGCCAACCGCGTGCGGACTTCGTCTTCAATGATTCGCCGGCTTCCCCCCAGCTCTCGTAGTGCATTGAAGTAGCCGAGGAGCGTCATGTACGGGTCGGCCGGGTTCGGGCGCGTGTTCTTGCCGCCAGCCTGGTTCCAGGCGTGCTGGCCAGCGCCGAGAAGGGCCAGGGCCGTGCGCAACAAGACGACCTTCAGGCTTCGCCCCTGGGCCGCCACACCGATGTACAACCGGGCCGGGCTTTCCTCGGGCTCCTCGGTACGCGCGAAGAACGAGTCCCGGCGGTCAGGACCGGGAGGCGGAAACACCTGGACCTGGCGTCGCTCGAAGAGTGCGCGAATCTGCCGGTCGGCCCTTCGCACGGTCGCGGTGCTGGCCACGATCTTCGGCCGGATCGACGTCTCTCCGACCTGGCGAGTCGACAAGGCGTCGATGGCCGTCTCGTATAGCCCGGCAATGGTCCCCAAGGGCCCGGAGATCAAGTGCAACTCGTCCTGGATGATCAAGTCGGGCGACGGGAGTTGGCCGCCGGGGATCGGCGTTCCTACCCCCGGATTGCAGGGACCGTAGAACCCATTCTGATCGTAGCGGTCCACCTTGCCGAAAAGCGTGCCCACGTGCCCGGTCCACGGCAATGCCGCGAACTTGTCGACCGTGGCGATCATGAAGCACGGCAACCGTCGGTAGATCGGCTCGTCCACGCCCAGCACGGGAAGCTGCCGGTTGCCGCTGAACTCGCAGCGGTGATTGACGCAATGCACCCGCAAGTCCAGTGGACGGACCTCGTTGGGAACAAGGCGAAACGAGTCCGCCGTGAACTTCGTGCCGCACCAAGGGCACTGCTCGATGGGAATCGGCGATGGGTTATTCCGGCTGTCCCGGCGGAATCTGTTGGTCTTGCAGTAGGCCGTGACGCAGTCCGAATCGCGCTCCCCCCGGGCCCCCATCCGGTTTGGCGTCGCGGCCTGTCCGACCCATAGGCCAATCTCGAAGGGCCACGTGCCCAGTCGCTCAGGTTGCTTCTCGCGTTCCAGTTCCAGCGCGCAGATGAGTGCCGCGGCGCGGCCAAGCTGGTCCAAGGTCAAAAGCCGCAGGGTGTAGCGCATGAGGACCGTCATGCCGGCCGAGCGAACGCCAGGATTGCGGAGCCGTCGCAACACGAGCGTGAAGGCCGCCAGCCCCAGGTAGGCCTCGGTCTTGCCACCACCGGTGGGAAAGAACAGCAGGTCAACCCATTCTCGTTCCGCGCCCGTCGGCCCGACGATCCCACCTATGGTAATGAGCAAGAACGCCAACTGAAACGGGCGCCAAGTCGGGGCGTCGAGCGACTCGAGTGGCTTGGCACAGCCCATCTGTATCCAATCCCGCCGCCGGGCCGCGGCGGCCATCGCCCGGTTGGCGATGCGGAACGCATCGAGCACGTCCGCGTCGGTCGCCAGAAGCTCGATGCCCGCCTCGATTCGCTTTGCGGCCGACTCCGCGTCGCCGAGCATGTCTTGGGCGGTCGTGGCCCGCGACGGACTGAGGCCGCCAAGCGTTCCGCGCTGGCTGTTGATCCAGGTCCTGTAGTGGTGCACCAAGGGGCTCAGCTTCGCTCGTACCTCCGCTCCGTCGGCCAGTTGCCCAAGGGCCTCCATCTTCAGTTCCACGTCGGGGATCTTCTGCGGCGCCACTCGCGGGACTTCCGCTTCGGGAATCCAGGTGGTGCGCACGCAACAGCACGCGCCGCCGCTCCCCTTGCAGGCTTCGGCCGAGACGCCGTGGCCAACGCCGTACTCAAAACAGTCGCGGTAATGGAGGTCGGCGACCCGTTGGTCCCACTCGTCCTGCTCAGTCCAACCGCGCGGGTCCGGCCGAGCCACGAAGCCCGCTTCACACTCCAGCGTCAGCCGGGCCTGAAACACAAAGGCTCGGTAAGCGTGCTCCTCGTCCGGTTTCCGGGCATTGACCAGGAACACTGCGACCGCTCGCGTGCCGGCCGGCATTCCGGCGGAGTCGGCCGACCGGGCCGTGACCATCAGCGTCAGGCCGCCGCCGTCCGGGACCGCAACAGTCAAAGGCCTGGCGCCGGGCGTTGGAATCCCCACCGCGACCTTTCGCGTGCAGGGAATGCGCCGCCAGCACGGGCGTTTCTTCTTACTCTCCTCTACCGGATCGGGAGAGGGGGCGGGGGTGAGGGCGGAAGGGGAATCAGGCGATTCGGCGTCTCCCGCCGCACTAACGGCCTCTGCCTTCTCCTCCTCGGCGACGCCGGCCATCTCCTCGCCAGGGCCCTCGTACTGATAGTCTCCCCATTCGACGGTCGCCTCGAGGCGGCTCACGTCCGCCGGCACCAAGACGCTCAACCCCATTGAGCTGGGCAACAGACTGCGGCGCGCGGCGGGCCGATCCGGCTCGGCCGCGTCGTCCAGCCCTTGGGCGTCGACGGCGGCGTCGATTTCCTCGGTCGAGGTCTCATCGAACTTCTGCTCGATCGGGGCGTCGGTCGGCACCAGATACCCGGTCAAATACCAGCGCGTGGGGGACTCCGGCAGGAGTTCCCTGGCGAACCCGTGGTCGTTGTTCGGCCCGATCAGATCGAGCCGCAACGTCTCCACGAGCGTCCGCCGTGCCTCAACACTCGTTGTTGAAGCTGCCGTTGACACTGGAATTGCCGCCATAGGTGCTCTCCACAACTCACGTCTTCCGTATCCAGTTCCAGATCAATTGATTTGCAGATGCCGCTCTAGCCAACGTCCTTCAGTAACCGTTCGACATTCACGCACTTCGAGAATTCGGCATAGAACTCGTCCATTCCAGGCATCCCGTCCAACGCGTTGATCCTCCTTGTCGTTTCCTCGGTTCGCTGCTTCTTGTTCAACTGCGGGTTCTCGAGCACTGCCCAATAGCTCGGCAACTGACTGTAGGCCTTCTTCAAGACACTATCGAATGTAGCGAACACGCCGACATTGGGTTCGCACACGCGGGCCAGTCTCGACACGAACCTGTCGTAAGTCGCCAGTTCCGACTTGGCTGTCAGAATGTCTTTGTGCAACGTACGGCTACTCATCTCGCTCGATGGCAGGATTCGCCAGTGCTTGTCGTCGTCCAGTACCTTGGACGCGACGATAATTCCCGGCAGGGAGAGAACCCAGGTCTTGAACGCCTCATTCTGGGTGAACTTCAAAAACCCATGATCGCGAAGTGCCAACGCTGCGAATCGGGCGTTTGTGAAGCACCGCACGACGCCGGTTCGCGTCTTCTTGAAGTCGAGAATTGTCAACTGGTCACGGACTTTGGAGATGAACCGCTCAATGATGTCATAGATGGCAATCCGGTCGCGGTGATAGAGCAACAGGAAGAGAAGCAACGACGGCTGCAACTGTATCGGCTTCGTGCCTGCGCCAAGGTGGCGTTCGTCCCCAGGCGGTTGAAAGGTGATGCAACCGTCATCCACGAAGATCTTGCTTTGAAGAAACATCTCAAGGGAGATTGCATTCTCTGGCCGATTGGCGTGGAATCGCCAAACCTCGATTGCCCGTTCCAGGAAATCGACCTTCTCTTCCACCGTTCCAGAGTACCTGACAGGAGCATCAAACAGGCGAACAGGCGACCTGACATCGACAAGCTTCGCAAGCACTACGATTAGTCGCGTCAATTCGGCTTGTTTGTTCGGAACGTCCGCCATTGCACCCCCGGCATATTCTTGTCTGCTTTAGTCTTTCAACTCGAACTGTCCTTGGTTCGCATCGGGCTTCGTGCGAGATCTCTTAGTGGTCGTCTTCTTCGCGGTCTTCCTTTCTGACTTCGATGACGCCGCGGCGCCAGCGCGGCATTCCTCGGCGGCACGCTCGGCGTTCAATTTGAGGAGTCGGGCGAGCACTTCGTCGCGGATTTCGTCGGGCCAGCGGTAGCGCCAGGGTTTGCGGCGAGTACGAGCCCGGCCGCCTTCCTCTTCCTCCTCGTCTTCATCCTCGTAGTCCAAGAGGAATTCACAGGTCGGCCGAATGTCGGTCCAGCCGTAGGCGTCCAAAGCCGCTCGGTCCATCGCGTCGTGCAACTCCCGCAGCCGCAGGATGTCGGCCGATGTCTCGCTGGGGTCGTGAAAACGGTTGTAGGTCGCGGTCAGGCCTTCGCGATTGCGCACCATAAGATCCGCCCGAAACTCATAATACTCCATCCCGACTCGCTCAAGCCTCTGGCTCTGGCTGAAACCCTCCGAAAATGGAAACGTCTGCAAACAGTCGGTCGGGGCGTAACGCAGGTCATCCTTCATCGATGACGTCTCCCGTCGCACCCAGACTTCATGCACCCGAGACTGAAGTAGCGCGAACACGGCGCACTGCTCAAAAACCAAGATGTCAAGCGTGTTCGCAAACACCATCTTGCTTGGCAGAAAAGCGAAGGACATGTGAGGCGTCGCGCCGCAGTTGATTGCCAGTACACGTTCCACCGCACAGAGAGCGCGATGCAGATCCACCCGCTTTTCGGCATGTTGCCACCAGAGGCGCCGATAGACCTCACGATTGTCGGTCATTCGGACTGGCTTAACTCGGTCTTCGACGATCCTCAATATAGACGGCCAGTCCGACGCCACGGGTCCAGGATAATCACGGGGTACAGTCCCTGAACGCAGCCAAGCCTTACGGCAAGGACCATCGGCCTCTTGCCAAGACGGCTGAAGATCAGCACGGGTCAACGGCATGTCGCCGAAGTCGATGGCAAAGCGATAGGGAGCATGATTCGGAACATTGTTGACCTCATCACCTCCAATGTACGGGAAAATGCGATCTCGGTTTCGAGGATCCTCTGTGAACAACCGGTCCATTTCGGCGATTGAGTTGGCTACGCCGCTGTTGTCTGTGTCATCAAACGTAAACCCGGCGCTGCTTCAGATTCTCTGGACAGTCTGAGTGCTTAGTTTACGGGTGGTCCAGGGTGAGGGGAAGAGCGGCCCGCGAGACCCATACCAAGGGTCTCGCGCGGACGCTGTAGCGCCCTCACGGCTGGAGTTCAGGTTGATTCTCCCACTTGTTGCGCGCGACTTCATGATGTTTTTCCTTTCCGCCGCCGCGGCTGCGGCGAAAGCCCCACGGCCTCGAATGCTTCCGGTGTCTGATTGCCCAGCGCCGAATGGCGACGCCGCGTGTTGTAGTAGCGCACGAAAGTCCCGATCTCGCGCCGGGCGATCGCCTCATGATCGTAACACGTCATCTCCAGCTCGCGCTTGAGCGTGCCGAAGCACGACTCCATGAACGCGTTGTCGGAACTCGTCTCGGCCCGGCTCATGCTCGGCCGCATCCCGGCCCGCGCCAGCACCCGACGGTACTCCTCGCCCGCGTACTGGCCGCCGCGGTCGCTGTGATGGATCAGGCCTGGCGGCGGCTGCCGCGCCGCGATCGCCCGCCGCAACGCCCCCAGCACCAACGCTTCCCGCATGTGGTCCGCCAAGGCCCAGCCCACGATCCGCCGCGAGTACAGGTCCAGCAACATCGCCAGGTAGAGGAACCCGCCGCCGCACAACGGAACGTAGCTGATGTCTCCCACCCACACCTGGTTGATGGCCGTCGGAAACGGCCTTTCCAGCAGCAAATTCGGGCTGCATCCCAGGCGGTGGCGGCTGTCCGTGGTCCGTGGCTGATAGGACCTCGGCTGGATCGCCTTGAGCCCCAGGCGACGCATCAGCCGCGATACCCGAGCCACTCCGCAACGCGTTCCCAGGCCCGCCAGCTCGCTGGCGATCCGCCGCGATCCGAACCTCCGCTGATGGTCCCAGAAGACCGCGCGGACCTGCTCCTTGAGGGCTTCGTCCGCTTGGGCACGGCGGCTGGTCACGCCCGCACGCCAGGCGTAATAACCCGAGCGTGGCACCTCCAGCACCGCGCACAACGTGGCGGCGGCGAAGCCCTCGGCATGCAGTCGATCAATCACGGCATACACCTGCGCTACGGCTTCTGGCTGAAAATGGCCAACGCTTTTTTTAAGATGTCACGCTCCTGCTCCACGCGACGCAGTTCGCGCTCCAACTCCAGCACCCGGGCCTCCAAGGCCGTGGCTGCCGGGCCGCTGGAGGCCAGCTGCTTCGCCTTCCAGCGATACAACACGTTCGTGCCGCTCAGACCCAACCGCGACGCCACCGACTCCGCCGAATGACCGTCCAGCAGCATCTGAACCGCCTCGGCTTTCAACTCCTCGCTGTAGCGACGCCGACTCTCCACTTCCTTCCGCTTGACCATGACACACTCCTTCCATTGCTCAATTCTAGCGCTCGAATTAAGCACTCGGTGTGTCCATCAGACCCGAAGCATCTCCCCCCATCCCTAGCCCTTAACCAAGCGAACTCCGAGGGGTTCGTTTGTGTCGGTGCATGAAAAAACTCGAAAACCTTCGGCGTTGATCGGGGTTGAATGGTTGTTGCTGACAAACCAGCACCCCGACGCACGGAGGTTTTCGAGTGAACGCCAAGATACGACAGCAGATCGAACGACGCAAGCGGCGCGTGCTCCGCCGCCTGGACAGAAACGACAATCGCGGCTGTGCCCGGCCGATGCTGACCGCCGCCAACATCCACTACGAGATCGCCGACCGCAGCCGGGCGACCGTTCACGGCGGCATCGGGGCGATCCACCTGCTGGTCAAGCAGTTGGGGCTCGACCAGGCGATCAATGACGGCCTCGGCCTGCTGAAGGTCCACCTGCCCTATCACGAGTCGGACCACGTGCTCAACATCGCCTACAACCTGCTCGCCGGCGGAACCTGCCTGGAGCACCTGGAGTTGTTGCGCTGCGACGAGGCCTATCTCCACGCCCTGGGCGCGCGACGGATTCCCGACCCCACCACGGCCGGCGACTTCTGCCGCCGCTTCGCCGCCACCGACATCTACCGCCTGCAGCAGATCTTCAATGCCCAGCGGCTGAAGCTCTGGCGGCAGCAACCCGACGCCTTCTTCGACGAAGCGGTCCTCGACGCCGACGGCACGATGGCCGAGACCAGCGGGGAGTGCAAGCAGGGGATGGACATCAACCACAAGGGCCAGTGGGGCTACCATCCGCTGGTGATCTCGCTGGCCAACACGGGTGAACCGCTGTACGTGGTCAACCGCAGCGGCAACCGCCCCAGCCATGAACAGGCCCCCTGGTACTTCGACCGCTCGATCGCCTTGTGCCGCCAGGCCGGCTTCCGCCGGATCCGCCTCCGCGGCGATACCGACTTCACGCAGACCGAGCACCTCGACCGTTGGGACCGGCAGGGGGTGAAGTTCGTCTTCGGCATCGACGCCACCAAGGTGCTCTACGCGCTGGCTGGCGATCTGCCGCCGGAGGCCTGGAAAGTGCTGGTTCGCCGCCCCCGCTACACGGTGAAGACCGAGCCCCGGCAGCGTCCGGCCAACGTCAAGCAGCAGGTGGTCGAGGCCCGCCAGTTCGAGGACATCCGCCTGGTGAAGGAGCACGTGGCCGAGTTCCGCTACCGGCCTGGCAAGTGCAACAAGACCTACCGCGTCGTGGTGGTGTGGAAAGAGCTGGATGTCTACCGGGGGCAGAAGTGGCTGTTCGACGACGCCCGATGCTTCTTCTACATCACCAATGACGAGGAGTCGACGGCCGAAGCGATCGTCGCCGACGCCAACGGCCGCTGTAATCAGGAGAACCTGCTCGCGCAGCTCAAGGGGGACGTGCGGTCGCTCACCGCGCCGGTCGACAACCTGCTGTCCAACTGGGCCTACATGGTGATGGGCTCGCTGGCCTGGAGCCTGAAGGCCTGGGCGGCGCTGGGGTTGCCGGAGGCGGGACGCTGGGCCGCCCGGCATCGCGAAGAAAAGCGGACGCTCTTGCGGATGGACTTCCGCACGTTCCGCGCCGCGGTGATCCGGCTGCCGGCGCAGATCATCACCAGCGGCCGCAAGATCGTCTACCGCTTGCTGGCGTGGAATCCGTGGCAAGGCGTCTTCTTCCGCTGGCTGGACCAGCTCCGTCAACCGTTGCGTTGTTGAGGCGGCGTGAACCTGAAGCCGGAGTCCGGATGCTCCGGTCCGCCGCCACCCTTCACCGCACTAGAGTGCAACCGAGTTCACCATGCCCGACCCGACAATCCGAACCCGCACCCCGGCCCCTTGTGGCGCCGGCCGCTGATGTTCTCGCCCCATGATTCCGCGAAAATCGCCGAACAACGTTAATCCGCATTCGCTTGTTTAAGGGCTAGAAGAATGCTGCCCTGGAAGCTCTTTCCCTCGTTTGCGTCAAGAACGGCCGGGTTGTCGTGTCCGCCTGTGCAAAGCAAGTACGCCGTGATGATCGGAACCTGGCGGCCATCGAGAATGAATGGGCCGACCTCCTCCCCGTGACAGACGTGAACCACACTGACGATAACGGCTGCCTGCCCCGGCCACTTGCAGCGTTTGCGCGCAGAATAGACCGTCCCGCCGTGGGTACAAATCCAGCGAAGGCCGGTGGCTCGCGTATCACCCTGGCCGATAGTATTCGTGGCAATCAATCCAAAACAGCCATCCACTCGCAATAGACTGAATGCCCGCCGAAAGAAGTGGGCAACCAAGTCCGCGTTGCCGTGGGATTCGTCGTGGAGATTCTTGAGCCAGTCCAAGTAACCTTCGCGGTTACCGTTGGCGAGTGTGTTCTTTCCAGCAAATGGCGGATTGCCAATGATCGCGTCAAAGCCGGCGGTTTCCCGCCCGAATACCTCGGGGTACTCGATCTCCCAGTGGAAGGGCGTGACCGGCAGTTGATCTTCCCCCCCTTCCCGAAGGTGCCGCACGGCCTCGCCGAGCTTGCGGCGGGCATCGGCGTCGGCATGCTGGAGCCACAGGTCCAGGAGGTGGAACAGTTCGTCTCGCTTTTCCCTGCGCTCCCTGGGCCGGCTACCGGCGAAGAACGCGCTCACGCCAGCGTCGCCAGCCAGACGGACCAAATCGAGCGACTCATCAGCCAGTTGCAGCTTCTGGCGTTTCATGCCGGGCAGCATGTCGTCGCCGGCCTCGAGGATCGTTCGCCGAACCGCAGTGGCCGCGTTCATCCGGTCGCGGACTTTGGCCTCGACGAAGCCGATCTGGGCCGAGGGCTCCAGATCGAAACCGACGATCTGCCGGCGCGAGAGGCCCACGAGCGAATCGCCCGCCCGGAGGCTGTGGTCGAGGAACGTGAAGGGATGGTCCTTGGCCAGCGTGGCCAGCCAGAGCGAGAGCTTGGCAAGATCGACGGCCATCGGATTACGGTCTACGCCATACAGGCAGCGCTGGGCGATGAGCCGCTGAGCGTGCTTGTCCGCGTCTTCGTCGGGCGGGATGTAGGGCTTGTAGCCGTGCGTGGCCCACGCGAGCACCAAGGCGTCGGCCAACTGGCGGCAGGCCTCAACCAGAAACGCCCCGGAGCCCATCGCCGGATCGCACACCTTGAGGCTGAGGATCTGCTCCGGCGTCGGCTGGTCGCCCAACTGCTTGAGCACCGGCTCGAGCGTCGTGCGGACGATCGGCTCGGTGAGCGAACGCGGGGTGTAATGCGACCCGCTCTTGCGACGTTCGTCGGTGGGCATTAGCACCATCTTGCCCGAGATGAGCGGCTGGGGCGTGGCATTGCGTGCAATGCGCCGCTCCAGGGCCGCCAGCGCGTCGTCGATCGTCTCGGCCGCCTTGACCGCGGTGGTCATCGTGGCCGTCAGCTTGTAGTCGGTGCGGTCGGTGATGAACTTCGGGCGATCGGCAGCCCGGGTAGCCAGGAGTCCGTCCAGGCTGACCGGCACGGGCGCGCCCCGGGCCTTGGCCGGCTTGAGCGCGATGGTCGTTCCCTGGGTCAGTTCGAGCCGGAACCCCATCATCGTCTCGTACACGCTGCCGATCTGCTCGACATCGAGCGTGCGGTAGCTCAACCGTTCGCCGTCGAGGACCAGCAGCTTCTCGAGGATGCGGAAGACCGTGCCATCGGGCACCAGCGGCAGCCGCAGCGGCTGGCCATCCACAGGCTGCGATCCCCGCGAGCGGCCCTCGAGGAACGGATAGCGGTCGGGGTCGAAGAGGTGCCCTTCCCGGGCGGGCATTTTCAACAAAGGATGCTGGCATCCGCGATGGACCACGCGGAACAGGGCCAGCAGTTGCGCCCAGGCGCGACAGCGGCCCGCCGAGACGCCCAAATCGCGTACATGGTCGCGGTGGATCGCATGATCCGGGCCGCGGAAGAGGCTAAGCGCGAACGTGACCGACTACTCGAAATGGTCCGAGCGGACAGCGCCCAGGAGGCGTCCCGATGACCCCCGCGGTCCGCACGAAGCTAAGCCCGCCAGAGCTGGCCAAACGGTGGGGAATCGACCCAGCGAAGATTATCGCGTGGATCCACAGCGGCGAGCTACGGGCCATCAACGCCAGTACACGACGTGATGGCCGTCCGCGGTATCTGATCGACGTTGCGGACATCGCAGCCTTTGAGGCAACCCGCGACGCCAGCCCAACGCCAAGGCCCATCCGGCGGCGACGGCAGCGAGTAGAGGTCGACTTCTTCCCCGAGTGAGCATCCGTATGACGGAACACAAGCGGCAGGAGTCGTTCCACGGCCGCGGGAGATGCCGCGCATGATCAACCAGACCAAGGAAGGCCAAGCCAAAGCCAAATCGCATGATGCGGCGGCATCTCGCAACGGATCCCAGCGGCTGGAGATCCTCGACCGAGCCCCGCCGTCCGACGTGGCCGCTGAGAAGGCTCTTCTCGGCGGCATGATGAACTATGAGCGGATGTCCGCCGCGATCGCATCGAAACTCTCCTGGCAGGATTTCTACGCCGAGGCCCACCGGCTGATTGCCAAGCATATCTGGGCGATCGTCCGGGCCGACATGGAACCCGCGTTGGCTGACGTTCTCAAGCGGCTCGAGGATTCCGGCGAGTTGGACGACGCGGGCGGGGAACCATATCTGCGGAGCCTGTATCACGGTGCCGGCACGGCCACGAATCTGCCCCACTACATGGCCGCGATCCGTGACAATGCGGCGAAGCGCCGGCTGATCGACGTGGGACTGGCCACGATCCAGGACGCCTACGACCGCGACGTCTCCGCGGCTGAGGCCGTTGACCGCGCCAAGGCCAGAGTGGAATCGACGGCCGATCGCGTTCAGCCGCTGTCATATCGCAGCCTCACGGCCGCGGAGCTGGTGTCCGCCCGTTTCCATCTGCGATATCTGATCGATCAAATCATGGTCGAATCGCAACCGCTGATCGTTGCGGGCCCCAAGAAGTCCTTGAAGACTTCGATCCTCATCGACATGGCCATCAGCTTGGCGACGGGAGGGTTTTTCCTCAGCAAGTTCAAGGTGGCCGAATCGGTACACGTCGGGATCATGACCGGCGAAAGCGGCTTGCCTACCGTTCAGGAGACGTTCCTTCGCATCTGCCGCGCGGCGGGCCACGACCCGGCCAGCGTGGGCCGGCTGGTCGTTACAGACCAGGTGCCGATCTTCGCCAGCGCGGAGCACCAAGCCGCGATCAAAGGCTGGGCGATGGAGCACGAGCTGCAAGTCCTGATCATCGACCCGGCCTACATGTGTCTGGACGGCACCGACGCGGGCAACCTGTTCGTCATGGGCGAGCGGCTGCGGGCCATCAGCGACGTCTGCCGGGACTGCGGGCTGACGCTGGTTCTCGCCCACCACATGAAGCGTGGCGTGGCGAATCCTCACCAGCCGGGCGAGCTGGACGACATCGCATGGAGCGGCTTCGCCGAGTTCGCGCGGCAATGGTTGCTCTTGTCTCGGCGAGAACCATACACCGCGGGAACGGGCCAGCATCAGCTCTGGCTGACGTCTGGAGGCTCGGCCGGTCACAGCGGCTTGTGGGCCCTCGACGTCGGCGAAGGCACGCGACAGAGCGACGGAGGCCGGTTCTGGGACGTTCAGGTATCGGAACCTGAGGAAGCCCGATCCGAGGCGCAGGCGAAGCGTGAAGCCAAGAAGGACTCACGGGCCGACGAGCGACACCGGACCCGGTTGCAGGCCGACGTCAACCGCCTCTGCGCAGCGCTCGCAAAGTACCCGAACGGAGAGACCGAACGGACCATCCGGGCGACGGCAGGGGTCGATGGCACTAGGTTTACCGTCGCGATCGCAGATCTGCTCCAGACTGGTCAGGTGGTGGAGTGCGATGTGGTCAAGACAAACCGCAAAACGCCCTACCGTGGTTACCGTCTCCAGGTCAGTGAGATTCCCCTCTGAGGTAGCTATGAGACCAATGGGACAGAAGGCTATGGGACGGGACACTGTCCCGGTGGGACCATCAGCGGGACAAGGGGGCCTTATAAAGGCCCCCAGTCCCGTCCCGTTGATGGTAGCCAATGGAGCACTGAGCACTGGGACAGAAATTGAGCCATGAAGCCCCGACGCCCGCCCCAAACCCGCAAACCGTTGAACCCCTGGGCCGACTGGAAGAGCCCGCGGGCTGACCCTGCCGAGCGACGAAGAGTTGCGCCGACTGAGCCGGCTCAACGCCGTTGCACCTGCTGGCGGGACGCTCGTGCCAATCACCTCAACCACCACCACCGTTAAGGAGTCAACGTGAAACCAGGAACCTACGCCTACTGCAACGGCTGTCGACACCAAGCCGCGTCCATGGCCGCGGCCGGGCATCCCGCACCCTGTAACAGGCAGTATTGGAGTGGCCCGCGGCTCGTGAAGCCGGCGGCCAGCGCGGATGGCTGCGACCGGTTTGAAGCGCTCGAGCCGCCCGCGTGTGTCGCCGACGAGACTAGGTCGCCCGAGCCGGCGGCGGAGGTCGACCGCCAGGGGGGCACGGGAGAAAGCCAGGAATGACGAGGGTTCCAGGGTCCTTTCCAGGCCGTACACCCCGCCATCGGTTTCCACTGCGCTTGCGCTCAATCATTGCGAGTTGCAGGGGGGCAGCGGGGCAACTGGTTGGGTGATCGACGAAGCTCCTCGGCGGGTGAAAGGCTATGTAGCCTGGTCCACATCGCCCGGCGAGCCCAGACTTCCATGGGCAATTGAACCGGGGGTCACTAAGGATCGCGAGACGCCGTTTGCGATCTCCAACGGCTGTCTGTTGCTCGGTCATGTCACTACCCTCGGGATCTCTCGACTGCACCTGCCCTACCCCGAAGCCGTAAGCATTTCCGTAAGCAAAACCGCGCCCAAGAAACGAGAAAGGGCGGTCTTCCCGAGGAGAACCGCCCAAAAAATCTCGGAAAAAGAGCGCTTGCGCAAGCTGCCCGTAAGCGGCGCGAGCTATTCCGGTCTCTTGTATCGTACGCGATCCACCTTCCACCAGCCGGTTTGTCGGATCGCAGAAGCGCTTACGCGGAGTAAGTCAGCCCACCTTGAAGAGGTCCACGCGCAAACCCGGCGATCAATCTCTGAGATTCGCCGCATACGCTCGTCTGCGGACTTCGCCGCATCGGCCGCGATGGCCACGATATGTTCCCCGTTCTCGTCCATCGCCGTGGCGTAGGTAGCACGCAATTGGCTCAGAGCGTCGACCGTCTCCGTGCCACTATGTTCTGGGCCGTGTGCGGCCTTGTACGGCCGCGAACCGAAGATCGCCTCCAACTGGCCTGTCGCCAGTTTCCGCAGCGTGACCGTGTCGCCGTAGATCGTCGGTCGGCGTGCCACTTCGCGCAAGAACCCGAACTCGGCCGCCCACCCGATCGCTTTCACTGCCGTTGGGCTCAAGAAGCTTTTTTCCAGCAACCGGATCATCAGCGCACCCTCGGCCATTCGTCGGTAGCCTTCGGCGTCCTCCGGCGCGTCGGCCATGATGTCAGCCAGGGCATAGATTACCTCCTTGACTTCGGTCGCCGGCTGGTGAGCCCTGACCCACGTTTCCCAACTCCAGCATTCATGGTCTTCACAGTTCATACCGCACCCTCTTCGGCCACGGCCGGAAACAGCCAGGCGTGAACGTAGTCGACCACGGCCCGCAGCCTCTCATCGTCAACCGTCTGGCGGTACACCGCGGACATGTCGGAACCGCTGGCCGCGTGCCCCATGATGGATTGCACCGCCGGCAAGTCACGGGAACCCTCCGCAATCGTCTGGAACGTCCTGCGGAAGTCGTAAAACGTCCGGCCTTCCACCTTCGCCTTGACCGCGATCCGCTGATATTCGGCCGTCACGCGGTAGCCGGTTGCTAGGGCGTAGTAGGCTTTACCACGCGGGCCGATGAACAACAGGTGGGCATCGGCCTTGTCCTTGGACGTCGGCCGATGCTTCAGAACGGCCCGGATAGCCTTGACCGTCTCGGGCCAGAGGGGAATCCGGCGGTTGATGCCGGTCTTCGGCCGCGGGTAGACCAGCCAACCGCGTTTCAGGTCGAGGGCCTTGATCGGAAGGTGGGCTAGATCGGTATTCCCCAGGGCACCGTTCAACGCCAGGATGATCATTGCCCGGCCGTTGACCGTCGCGTGTTCCAGGAGGGCCGTAACTTGCTCCCGGGTGAACAACCGCGGACCGGCTTCGGCTCGGGCCTTCCGCAAAACCTTCGCCGCCGGCTTCTTGAACCCGGGTCCAAACCGGGGCGGCTTGTCGATTAGCCCGGCCTCGAACCCAAACTTGAAGATCGAGCGAACCCGCTGGATTTCGTTCCCCAGCCGGACCGGCCCCCATTGCCTCGCAATGCTGCCCCGCAGCCGCTGAAAGTCGGTCGCCGCCAGGTCGTCAATCGGTCGATGCCGGCCGAACGCCTTGAGTATCCGCTTACAGGTGGCAAAGTATTCGTCGTATGTCCGTTGGGCCAGCTCGCCCGCATCCAGGAGGGCCTTCTTGTGGGCCATGAACGCGTTACAGAGGGAATGGACGTCCGGGGCGTCGGACCGCTCTACACGCGGATTGCGGCCCGCCAGGAGGGCTTCCCGTTCCTTGTTCCATTGCCCCAGAGCGTCGTCGCCTTTGGGGTCGTCGGCAACCTTGCCGAAGTAGACGAGCTTGCCGCGAACCTTCTTGGCCCATCGGCCGGTCGCGTGCGGGAAGAGAGGGAACTCGGGATACGGCTTGGCCGCTTTCCCGTTGGGGGGAGATGCTGTAGACTTTGGCATGATGCCACCTCCGGTTCAAGGGTAAGGTGGTGTCTGACACCCGCTCTTACACCAGGGCGGGTGTCTTTTCCAACTGCTTACAGTGTAACGGGTGTCAAACTGGTGTCAACTAGCTGCGAACATTGAAACGGAAATTGACGCAAACCGTTTACCAGTAAGAACTTGGATGGGTGGCCGAGTGGTCTAAGGCGACGGTCTTGAAAACCGTTGTGGGCGCGAGTCCACCGGGGGTTCGAATCCCTCCCCATCCGTTTCGGAGGACAAAAGTGGAGTGTCGGCCTGGGTGCGGCGCGTGCTGCGTGGCGCTATCGATTTCGACGCCGATTCCGGGCATGCCGGGCGGGAAGGCGGCCGGCGTGAGGTGCGTCCAACTCACCGCCGACAACCGATGCCGGCTGTACGGTACCGCATCTCGGCCAGAGGTCTGTAACCGACTACGACCCACGGAAGAAATGTGCGGCGATTCGGCCCGTCATGCGTATCGCTACCTTTCCCAGCTTGAGCGGACAACGTCTCCTTCCCAATCGGCAGTCGCCTGATTTCTTGGAGCACCCGGCCGGTTTTTGACGATTCCGTTCGTCTGACCCGAACCCTGCCGGGGCGGTGTGCGTCTGTGGAAATGGTGGCGACGTGGCACCAGTAGCCTAGGGCGCTCATCTGGACAGACACTCGTGCAGGGTACCAGTTCTGCGACTGCCGTTCCTGAGCCGATGGCGTTGGCATTGGGTAAATAGTTGCAGTTTGGAATGGAATGCTTCCCGTTGAGGAGGCAGGGGCGTATGATCTCAGGTGACAATCCTGGAGCAGCTTACGTTGAAATGGGCGTAGCTTTCGCACCCTGATTCCACCTGCACGCTCGAGAACCAGTAGGCTTGGGGGGCATAGCTCGGGCTACCCTGCCAATGGCTAGAAAAAAATCTCGCGTTACCCCCCTTGACCTGATAAGGGGATGCCGAGAAAATGGGAACCTGCCGTTTGGCTATTGCGTAGTATGAGAGGTCGGCGCAGGCAAGAGCCTCCCCGCAAGAGTTGGGGAGGCAGTCTGATGCGAAGCACGAGCTGAGATGGTCGACGGTGCTTCCGTACTGATAGTGCGGAAGAGACCCCGTGACGCTCCGACGGGCGGGAATCGTCGGGTGCACGCGAGACCTACAGCCCTCTCTGGTGAGGCTGGCGACTTCGGTTGGCTGGCCGCGACGTTTCGCCGAGTCGCCCCTGAGGGCCTGGCTTCGGCTGGGCTTGATGGTGCGTAAAGGGTGCGGTGCCCGCCGCTGAACTGCGGTGCGGTATCCCCGTTCGCCTGCGAGATCCTGAAGAACATTGTGAATTGATCGGCGCCGTGGAGCGTTGTTGGGCGGTCGCTGTGCAGCCTCGCCCCAGCCGCTGCGATGCAGGGCGGGCTGGTAGGTTGCTGCAGCCGCCCTGCGGACGATCGACTAAGGAAACAAAGCCGGCCCGGAAAGCCGCGCTGGATGGAGTAGAGAGAAAATGATGAACGAGACCAAATCGGATCTGGTCCGGACGTACCTGGCGCAGATCAACGACATTCCGCTGATGACACGCGAAGAGGAGCTGTCGGCAGCCAAGCGGATCGAGCAGGCCCGCGATCGCTTCCGTTCGGCGGCACTGGAGTCTGATTATATCGTTCAGACCGTGCTTGCCCAGTACCAACTCGTCGTCGACGAGAAGATTGGCTTGCACCGCGCGGTCGAGGTATCAATCGCCGACGCCGGCGAGAAGCGGCGGCTGCTGCGGCTGGTGAAGACCAACCTCAACCGCTTCTTGCAGTCGCTTGAGAAGGACCGCGCCGATTTCGCGGTCGTGCTCTCCAGCGCCGGCAAAGACCGTCGCGATGCCTGGCGGCGCGTCATCGTCCGTCGTCATGAGACAGGGCGCGTGATGGAGAAGACGCGGCCGAAGATCCGCCTGCTGGAACGCGCGGCGGCCGAATTGTGCAAGCTCTCCCGCCGCATGGATCGAGTCCAGGAGGAATTGGACGCGACCACGAACGAAGTCCGGGCAGCCGAGCTTCGCGATGAACTCGCCCAGTTGATTGACTTGGCCCAGGAGAATCCGGCCAGCGCTCGCCACCGCGCGGCACGGATCCGCAAACTGCAGCGCGACCACGATGCCGCGCGGCAGGAATTGTCGACGCGCAACCTGCGCCTGGTGATCTCGGTCGCTAAGCAGTACCGCAACCGCGGCCTTGGCTTCCTCGACCTGATCCAGGAGGGGAACACGGGGCTCATGCGGGCGGTAGACAAGTTCGAGCATTCGCGCGGCTTCAAGTTTTGCACCTATGCCACCTGGTGGATTCGGCAAGCCATCACGCGGGCCATCAGCGATCAGAGTCGCACGATCCGCGTGCCCGCTTACATCTCCCAACGTTTGGGCAAGTTGCAGGATCTGAGCGGCGAAGGCGAGGGGGTCGAACAGGATGCTGGTATTGAGGAAGCGGCCGAGACGACCGGCCTGCCGTTGCAGGAGACTCACCGGGCACTGCGGATCTGCCGTCCGCCACTGTCGCTCGACCAGCCGATCGGGCGCCGCGACGAAGGTTCCCGCGGGGAGGCCTTGCCAGACTACCGCGAGGCAGATCCGTCCGAGGAACTCGATCGGGACCTGCTCAAATCGCGGATTGCCGAGGCTCTGCAGGTGCTCAACGACCGGGAACGCGAAGTGATTCGACTGCGGTACGGATTGACCGACGGCCGGGCCCATACCCTGGGCGAGATTGGCCGCGCGTTTTCCGTCAGCCGCGAGCGCGTGCGACAGATTGAAGCCCGAGCCGTGCAAAAACTGCAGGATACCGATTCCCTGCAGAAACTGTCCGGCTTCCTTCACCACCCAAGCTCAACACCGCGCCGGATTCCGGCCCCCGATCATCGGCGGAACATCACTTACTTCGCCGAGAGCGTCTGACGCCTCCACGCCGTCCAGATCGGCAACCGCGACGTCCGGAGTGGATACCCGGACGTCGCGTTTCCATGCCCGGCGCATCGTGCCAACGCTGTCACATCCCGACCGAAGCGGCGGCGGGGACTACTTCCACCCGGTTGTCGAGCGTGACGATCCCCTCCAGCCGTTGAAGCACGACACTCTGCGCGATCTGCTTGAGGTAGAAATTGGAAACCTGCCCGCGCAGCGTGAGCACTCCGTCGTGCCACTCGCACCATATGTAGCGGACTTCGGGATACGAAGAGCGCCTCAGCGCGCCGATGGCGAGGGCCTCGAAATACTCGGCGCTGTTGCTGTAACTGCCATGCCCCTCCGTGAGTGGCGGTTTATTCTCCAAGTCCATCTGTACCTCCGCAACCAGCAAGTGATTCCAAGGACGGCATCGAGCCCAAAGCAGCAACCATTCTAGCCGTCGCCGCAAGTATCTCGCAGTCGGGTAATGGATGATCGCGATGCCAGGGTGTCCCCTTCTCTGAACCGGGAATTTACCTACCTCGATTCGGGCAAATTGTCTCGATTGGCCGATCGCTGCCCGCCAACTGGGTCCGATGGTCGACACGCTCCGTACAATGATCGTGGCTCCGCTGTTTGGCCGCGTGATGGGCGAAGCGGTTTGCCATGGATCGGCGGGGCTCAAGTCTTGCTCATTTCCAACGCAAAACCTCGACAGGAGGATCGTCAATGAGCGAGAAGACGATTACCCGGCACTCAGAGATAGTCATTCCGTGCGACAACGTCCCCCTTGCGGGTACGCTGACTACACCAGGCGAAGTCAAAGCAACCGTAGTCTTCGTACATGGCAGCGGCAGCGGTCGATTCAGCCCCCGAAATCAGTATGTGGCCGACGTGCTGCGTCCGGCGGGCTTCGCCACAATGCTCTTGGATCTGCTCAGTCCGGAAGAAAAGGCAATCGATCAATATACCCGGCACCTCCGCTTCGATATTCACCTCTTGACACGCCGGGTGACGGCCGCGTTGGACTGGCTTGCTGGGGATGCAGAGTTTCACGAGTGCCCGGTCGGCATGCTGGGCGCAAGTACGGGTGCTGCCGCCGCCCTGGCCGCGGCGGCCGAACGGCCGCAGATCGTCCGAGCTGTCGTTTCCCGAGGCGGCCGGCCCGATCTGGCCGGCGACACATTGCCCCGCGTCAACGCTCCGACGTTGTTTATTGTGGGGGGGTTCGACACCCAGGTGCTGGAGTTGAACCGCCGGGCTGCAAAGCTCATGAAAGTCGAGAATCGGCTCGACGTCATTCCCGGAGCGGCCCATCTCTTTGAGGAGCCGGGCACACTGGAGGAAGCCGCCAATCGCGCTCGCGACTGGTTCTGCCACCATTTGCTCGATTAGTCGTCAGCTGGTGTGGCCGCGTGGCCAAGCACCGATGTCAGGCTACTGGATTCACCGATGCGTGGTCATTCTGCCGGATCTTATATTGGAGCGGAACGAGGCCGAGCATTGTGGAGGCGCAGTCGAGAGCGCTACGCCGTCTGGATATTCGCTTTCAGTACAAACACCCACAAAATCAACAGCCACAGAGAATGAACCGAAGCGAGGCGATCGCTCGGCAAACCGTTCCTGACCGGCAGTTGTCGCAGAACAGGACTGGACACAAGTGACGACGCAATCAGCGCAAAGCAGGTCGGCAGTCACGGTGAGACATGGCTCTCAGGGAGCGCTGCGGCGTGAGAATGGCAGCGTGCAATGGCGGCTGTGGTCGCCGCTGCAGGACGAGGTGACACTTGTCATGTGGCGCGGCAGCGAGAAGACCTCCGTGCCGATGCGCCGCGACGGGGAGTATTTTCTCCACGAAGAAGACGAAGTGGAGGAGGGGCTGCGCTACGCCTACCGGTTGCTCGATGGACGCGAGCTTCCTGATCCGGCGTCACGCTGGCAGCCCGACGGGGTTCACCGCCCTTCGGCCGTCTTCTCGTCGCGCGGACACCTTTGGCATGATCGGGGATGGCGGGGTATCCGTCGCGAAGAACTGATCATCTATGAACTGCATGTTGGTACCTTCACGCCGGAAGGGACGTTCGATGCGATCATTCCACGGCTCGCCGAGTTGCGGCGACTGGGCGTGTCGGCGTTGGAAATCATGCCGATCTCCCAGTTTCCCGGCGAGCGGAATTGGGGATACGACGGCGTCCATCCTTTCGCCGCGCAGAACAGCTATGGCGGTCCGCAGGGCCTTGCGCGGCTCGTCGACGCCGCCCACCAAATCGGCATGGGCGTCCTTCTCGACGTGGTCTATAACCACCTCGGTCCGGAGGGGAATTACTTCCGCGAGTTTGGCCCGTACTTCACCGACCGGCATCGCACTCCGTGGGGCGACGCCGTCAACTACGACGGTCCCGACAGCGACGCGGTGCGGCAATTTGTCGTTGATAACGCCTGCTACTGGGTTCGCGAATTTCATCTCGATGGACTGCGGCTCGACGCGGTGCACGCGATCTACGACTTCGGCGCCCGCCACATCCTGGCCGAGATCCAGGAAGGAGTGAAACGCGAGGCGGCCCGGCAGGACCGCCTGGTGCATGTCATCGCCGAAAGCGACTTGAGCGACGTGCGGCTGATCCAGCCGCCGGACCGCGGCGGCTTCGGACTGGATGCGGTATGGGCCGATGACTTCCACCACAGCGTGCATGCCCTGTTCACCGGCGAAAGAGAGGGCTACTTCGTCGATTTCGGAGCCCCCGAGCATCTGGCCAAGGCCTACGACGACGTGTACGTCTACAACGGTCGCTATAGCCCGTTTCGCCGCCGCCGCCACGGCAACAGCACCGCGGGAATCGACCGCTCACAGTTCGTCGTCTGCATCACCAATCACGACCAGATCGGCAACCGGGCGCTGGGCGATCGGGTGAAAGCGTCGCTGCCGCCCGAAACGCAGCGATTGGCCTGCGGCCTGATGTTCATGTCGCCTTGCATCCCCATGCTCTTCATGGGCGAAGAATACGGCGAAACGCGGCCCTTCCCGTTCTTCTGCTCGTTCGGTGACGCCGATCTCATCGACGCGGTCCGTCGCGGCAGGCGCGAGGAATTCGCGGCACTTGAGTTCGAGTGGGGCGCCGACATTCCCGATCCCCAGGATCCCGCGACGTTCGCCTCCGCCCGCCTGTCGTGGGACTGGCCAGAGGGCTCGATCCACGAGAAGATCCGCCTGCTATACGCCGACCTGCTGGCCGCTCGCCGCCAATGGGCCCCCGTCCATGATCGGGACTGTTTGCGAACCCGTCTCCTGCCGGCATCAGAATCAGTTGAAGGCCACGCCGAGGGGGCTATTCTGCTCATCGAACGCGGCAAAGGGACCGGCGTGCTCGGTGTGGCGAACCTGACCGCGGCGATTCAGCCGAAGCCCGAATTATCGTTGTTTGGCCGCGAACTGTTGTTGAGCACCGCCCAATCGAGATATGGCGGCCCGCGCACCACCAGCGAGATCCCCAGCCGGTTGCACCCGCATGAGCTGGCGATCTTCGGCTGGCGGGGCGGCGAATCGTGAGAGCTTGACCGATTGCCTGATCGGCGCTCATGATGCCTTGCTGAAGCCGGAAACCCGTACCTTATTACTCTCGCCCCCCTCGCTGCACATCCAAGCCGACGATCAATCACTGGAGCAATCATGACGGGTAAGGCGATCAGTCTGTGGGAGGTGCTGAAGCGGACGTTTGAGGAATTCTCCGCCGACAACTGCCCGCGCATGGCGGCGGCGCTGGCATACTACACCGTCTTCTCGGTCGCGCCGCTGCTGGTGCTGGTGGTGGCCATCGCCGGCACGATCGCTGGCCGCGTCATCGAGCCGAGCCGGGTCCGCGAGGAAGTCGGTTCTCAACTCGAGCGCACCATGGGCCCCCGGGGGGCCGACCAGATCGGCGCCATGCTTGAAAACGCCAGTCAGCCTGGCGCCGGGGGCCTGGCGGCGGTAATCAGCATCTTCGGACTGCTGCTGGGGGCGACGGCAGCCATGTCGCAGCTCCAGGCTTCGCTCAACGACGCCTGGCGAGTGAAGCCCGATCCCGACCAGCCTTGGATCAAGCACTTCCTCCTCAGACGATTGCTGACGGTGCTGATGGTGCTGGTGGTCGTGGCCCTGTTGTTCGTGTCGCTCGCTTTGAGCACCGTCTTGTCGTCGCTCGGCAACTGGTTGCCGCCGGTGTCGGCCCAGACTTCGAAGGCGCTGCTGCTGACGCTCCATACGGCGGCCGACTTGCTCATTTTCACCCTCCTCTTCGCCGCTGTGTTCAAGCTGTTGCCCGACGCCAGGATCGCCTGGCGCGACGTGTGGCTCGGCTCGCTGGTGACGGCGATCCTTTTCGCCGGCGGCAAGTTTGCCCTCGGCCTTTACCTCGGCAGCAAGAACATGCAGAGCACCTTGGGCGCGGTCGGATCGGTTGGCCTGATCTTGGTGTGGGTGTATTACTCGGCGCTCATCCTGCTCTTGGGAGCCGAGTTCACCCAGGTCTGGGCCTGCAAATTCGGCAAGCGGGTCCGCCCGAAGAGAGGCGCCGTGCTGGTCGAGCGATCGCCGAAAGACGCCATCAAGCCAGCTTGACTGGAGAGCGATACAGCTTGCCCGGCACGCGAGCGACGGCCGCGTCTGCTTCCTTTCGTCTGGGCTGTAAAGCCAGCGCCGTCGCCAACCGCTCCTACTCTTCCATCATCGCCGCAACCGCGCGGCGAAATTCGCGAAGCTGCTGCTCCTGCTCCGGGCTGAAGTGCCCTTGCCGCTGGGCATAGGTGTCCATCCAGGTAACGAGCCGCTCCAGTTCCGGTTCCTCCAGCCGCACCCCTTCGTGTCCCTCTCGCAGCAAAGCCAACAGCCGGCTCTGCGCGGCCGGGCAATCGCCCGGGAACGAACGGGGCTTTTCGAACGCGAGCTTTTCGAGGTCGCCGTCGGCGTACGTCATCAGGGCGTCGTAGGCCTTGGCCGGTGTCAGATCGGGGGCTGCCGCCAGTGGATCGGCCTCTTTGGCCGCATGGCACCCTGTGCAATGGCGGTCGAGCACCGGTTGCACCAGTTCCGCGAAGCTGAGCGGCCAGGAACCGGCCGGTCCGGGCGCGAGCCGCGAAGGCTCGCGCAGCGCGGCCAGCGGCGGCGGACTGGCCGCTGGAGCCGCTTCGCGCGACTCGTGGCAGCCGATGCAGGAAAGCGTCTGGCCCGGCTGCACGTAAGTCAGGCTCCGCATGGTCTGCACCGCCAGCCCCTCCGCGTCGAGGGCCTGGAAGAGCACCGGTACGCCACTCGGCACGCGGAAGAACGCCGACCCGTCGGCCTCGACCGGCGCGGTACCGAGGACGAACTTGCCCGGATCCTCTTTCGAAACTCCCAGCACCGGATTGTTCATGTGCGGCTGAGTCTTCGGGGGCACCGCCACGATCCGCAGGCGTTTGACCGTGCCGCGCTCAACGCCCGGCAGGCCGCGGTACACGTCCTGCAACAGGAACCGGCCCTCCTGCGGGCCGTCCCAGACGACCGTATCCGGCAGTGCCGGTGGACGCAGCCGCGGCCGAACCGGCAGCGGATACATGCTCGAAATCTCGGCATCGCGGTAGAGCAGTTCCAGGTTGCCGAAGCGATCGTAAAGGTAGATCCCCTGCGCGTTGGCCGGGTTTCGCGGATCGTCGATGCTCAGGCGCGAGTGGGGCGGCAACGGTCGGTCGCTCCACGAGACGAGGAAGAAATCCTCCGAGATCGGATAGGGATTGGCGTAGAAGTGCGTGGGCCAGCCCTCGGTCTCGGGGAAGCAGACCTCGGGCGTGAGCCGCTCCAGCGGCGCCTCGCCCTCGGTTCCCTTGGTGCGGTCGAGCAACACGAGCGAGCCGCCCTCATTCGAGTGATGGGCCGAAGCGGTGAACACCACCTTCTGCGAGCCGGGGACCGCCCGGGCCTCAAACGCGCACTGCGGACGCTCCGTGTAGTTGCCGTAGATCAACTGGGGATTGGTGCCGTCGGGGTTGGTCGACCACAGGCTCATGTAGGGACCGTTGAAACGGTCGATGTAGTCCCAGCGGGCAAACAGCACCCGGCCGTCGGCGGCCACGGAGGGCTGCCACTCGAAGTTCTCGAAGGCCGACATCGGCCGCATCTCGCCGCCGTCTGCGTCCATCACGTGCAGCGTGAAAACCGGCACGGGGCGGAAGTTGTCGCCGCCGCAGCGGACGTAGCTGTCGGGCATGGTTCCCGAACAGGTCGCCATGGTCCCGACCTTCGTCGTCTGAATGGCCTGCCCCTTGCGCGTGGAAAGAAACACGATCTCCCCGTTGGGTAGATAGCGGCCGTCGAAATCGTCGTACCGCCCGTGCGTCAACTGGCGGATGCCCGTCCCGTCCAGATTCATCTCGAAAAGATGAAAGAAGCAGTCTTCCGGCACCTTCTCCTTGCCCGCTTTCTCCACCATCGCCACTTCCGGGTAGAAGCGCGAATAGGCAAACAGCACTTTGCGGCCGTCGTACGACAGGTCGGGCCGCAGGAAGTTGCCGTCGGGCCATCCCTCGGTAATCGAGCGCGCCTGGGGAGAACCGGTCTTGAAGCCCTCGAGGATCCAGATCCCGCCGCCCGGGCGCTGCCACCAGCCGTAGTATTGATCCGACATGTGCGGGAACATCGGCGGGGCCCGCTTGACGAACAGGATCTGGTCGAAGTCCAGGAGCGGGTTGGCCAGTGCCATGCTGCGGATAGTCTGGCGCGCGTCGAAGTAGAGATTCCGCCGGACCTCCTCCGCGGCATCGGCGGGCTGCTCGAGTTCCCCACTCAGCCGCCTGAGAACTTCGGCCTCACTCGCGATCTCAGCCCCCAACAGCTTGAGGTGCTCGGCCAGTCTCAGGCCGCGCTCGATCGCCTCCACCGTCCGGTAGGCAGGCGCTCGCGCGGCCGTACCCGTGTGCCGCTCCGACCACTGGCTTACGCTGCTTTGCGTGGCGGGCTTGCCCAGGGCGATGTTGGCCGGACTGCCGGCCGCGAACACCTCTACCTCGTCGAGGTGGAAATAGCTGCTGCCGGGCAACTCGAGACGAACATAGCGGGCCTGCTGCCCGGCGAGCGTGACCAAGAGCGGCTTGCCGTCGCTCTGGCCGTAGAACACGGTTCCGTCGTGCTGGTAGACCTGCCGCCAGGTCGCGGCGTCGTCGGAAACCAGCACGATGATCGCCCGGTTGCGCGGGGCAAATTCGTCGCAGCGGTTGTAGATGAGCAGCCGGTCGAGGCTGGCCACCGCTCCGAGGTCCACTTGCCACCACGGGTTGGTCTCGGCGAGCGTGTGGAACCCCCACTTGCCGGTCTTCACGCCGTCGCAGCCGCCGGCCGCGTCTTCCTCCGGGGTGATCGTCGCGCTCGCCGCGGAGGACGCAGTCCGCAATTCGTTCTGCCGCAGCCAGTCGGCTTCAACTTGCGACGGCGAAAGGACCTCGGCGGCCGTGTGGACGCCGGACGAACCGAGAACCGCCGCGAGCAGGACCAGGGCGCTCAGCAGCCTCATCGGGCACTCCTTTCCTGAATGCCAGAAGACCAGCCGGGCAGAGTCCGCCGCCGCCCGCAATGCTTGCCAGACTAAGCCCCCCCGATCGAGTTGTCAACCGCTCTGGTTGATGAAACGTTGCCCGAAAACATGGACCTTTCCCCCTCTGGACCGCGCCTTCGCCGGTCGCGTAGCGACCCAAAGATGGTGGCCGTGCCATTTCAGCGCATGGACAACCTCCTTGCCAATGAGGTTTTGACCGTGGATGATGCTGTCTACCGTCTTCCATTGCACTGCAACCGCGATCCGGTCCAGGAAAACGGAAGGCGTCGTCGCGGTTCGGCGATGCTTGTCGTTGGCGCGAAAGGAGGAGAGGAATCGATGAACGATGAATGCTGCCCGCAGTTCGACCCCACGCCTTGGAACGAAGCGACATTCACATGGGAAGGCAAGCGGTTTGTGAGGGACCGCGTCACGAGTTTCCTCCACATCCCCCTGAACTTCGGGGGCGTGATGAAACGCAACATGAAGTCGATCGAGGCCCTCCAGGCCGAACCTGCGACTCCGATGGTCCTTTCGGACGAGAACTCCCTGTGGGGGGCCGACGTGTATATTGAGGTAACAAAGGACATTCCCAATGCGACGATGGCAACGATCGACGGCACCTTTCTTTCCAAGGTCTTTGAGGGGCCGTATCAGAACATGCGGAAATGGATCGAAGACATGAAGGCCTTCGTGGGCGCCAAGGGGAAGAGCATGAAGAAGATGTATTTCTTCTACACGACCTGCCCGAAATGCGCCAAGAAGTATGGAAAAAACTACGTGGTGATTCTGGCACAGATATAGAATCGGCCCACAAGAGCGTGGACCCCTACGGTTCGCCCGCCGTCGGGCGAAGCGTCGCCCGCGGGGAGCGAATGCCCCGCGCGGGTGAGGTTGACCGGCTGAAGCGAAACGCCCCACGCTAGTGTTTCGGTTCGTTGCGCCGCGGGGTGCCGCGGTAAGCTCAAGCCAGGAAAGGCTTTCGCGACAGGGGCGTCGTCGTAAGCGGTTATGCCCCTATTGGCTTCAGTGTTGAAGTCTCCGGAGGGGGCTGGAGCAGAAGTTAGAAGTTGGAAGTTAGAAGGGAGGAGTTAGAAGAAGGAAATGATGTGGTTGGTTGCCTGGTGCATTGAAGACAGGGAATGATCGCGGGCCAGCGGCGAGGCAGACCGGAGCCCAGGAGCGGTCGGGCGATGCGCGCGGAGAGCGAGCGCGTGGCCGCCAACGCGGCGCGATGAATGTAAATCTGCCGAATTGAGAATGAACTAACACGCCGCCGCCCGACGTTTCGGGCAGGGCCGTGCCGGCGGACGGGAGGCCGTCATTGCCGGCCGTCAGTATACCCGTGTTCATGTATTTATGTCAATACAAGAACCGGGCGGATCTGGTCGGTTTTTGGGAAGTTTCTGGAGGGGGTAGGCTTTGTGGGGGCGGAAGTAAGACAGTGCCGTTGCTGGTGATCACGTTCGGCACGGCGGTGCTGCTGTTGAAGATCCTGCCGCTGCCGATTCCGAAATGGATCGTCGAACCGTCGGAGGGCGAATCGCGAGTGTGGCTCCCTCGGAACTTCAATCATGACCCCCTCGGAGACCGGCCCTTCGGGCGCGAGGCCTGGCAGCACCACCGCGCGCGAGAACTGGGCCTGCTTCACACGCTGCGCCGCGAGGGCCCGGCGCTACACGGCGTGGGGGTCAACTCTTGACACTTGACGAGACTTGTCAAGTGTCAAGAGTTGATCCCAGAAGGAGCACTGTCGTTGTGCTTCTCATCGGATGTCCTTTGTTGGGATCGAACGAGCCGCGGCGATTACTAACGGCGGACGTGATCGTTCTTAAAGTGCTGTCCCAGGCGAACCAACTGGGCGTGCGAGTCTTGCGGAATGTGCCCATTCGTGGTGTCGATCGGCACATTGATCGTGACGGCCCCGCCGACGGACTTGACCCGGTCAACGAACTGGAACAGTTCTTTGTCGGTATAGTGGCAATACTGATTGGGCACGGCCGGATTGAACGTCAGATCGATGGGCAAGAGGCAATGCCACTGCACATTACCGATGAACTGGGAATCGGGCAGGTAGTACTGCGCCGTTTGGCCGGCCTTGCGCAGCTTGGCGTCAGCCGAAATGACGATACCCGCGCCTGGCGGCCAGATGAAGTCCGTGCGAATCCGGCCGTCCTCCAGCAAGTGGATTTCGCCCGCATGGTAGTCCTCAATCGGGCAGATGGGCTTTAGATTCCCGCCGGATGCGCAGAATTCCGCGCCACTGAATGCGACCACCGAGTCGGGGTTCCCTGCCCGGCAGGCGTCCATTTCCTTTTCCCAGGCGGTGTTGTCTTGCTGGCCGCAACTGTCGAACCACCAACCGTCGCAAGACCTGCCCATCTTCTGTGAGTAATCGCGGACGAACGCGTTGTGGCGATCGGCGAAGCCATCACCTCCCCGACCCAGGAGGCGTTTGACGTTCGGATCGGCCTCCGTTTGGGCGCCGGGCAGATAGATGATCAGACGTTTGCCGTGCTCGTGGAGCCTGCGACCGAGTTCGGGGATCAGATCCCGCTTGGGTGTATATCCGGCTGCTAACTTGTCGAGGAATTCGCAGCGGCTGGAAAGAAATCCCGTGCCTTGACAGAGCGTGAAGATGACCCAGTCGGCCTGTGTCTCGCCGATCTGTTTCACATAGGCTTCGACGTCGAAGGCGTCAATGATACGGTTGAGGTCGGCGGTCTTCTCCGCCAGCGAATTGCCTTTCGGAGAAACCAAGTAATGCGTCATGACTCCGAAACTTGCCTGGGCCATCCAGGCCGCTCGATTGGGTGTGCCGTCCGGCTTGACTGTCTTGATGGGCGGATCGGCGCAATCGGCCAAGGTGCCGATCGTGCAAGCCAGTCCGGCCAGTATGGTTCGTGTGGCGTGAAGTGCGAGCATCGTTCAGCCTTTCCAGTGCAAGAGGGCAGCAGGCGATGGAAAAATCGGTGTCCTGTTTGTAGGACGGATCCAGCGGAACCTTGTTGAGGGTCCGGATTCGGTGTTTTGGGTGGTTGCGGTCATGGCGTCGCGCTTCGTGACCGGTTGGAGGGCTTGGCGCCCGATGTCTTGATTCGGTTTCGTGCGTGCAGCCGTTTCATTTCGTTTCCGTCGCCGCGGTCTTGCGCGGCCAGCAGCGTGAGCGGATGGCGGCGGTGTCCGCGCGGCTTTGAAGAGGACGGGCGTGGGGGTCAACTCGTGACACTTGTCGAGTCGTGTCACGTGTGAAGAGTTGACCCCAGAAGTGAAGCGCCAAGAGTTGACTTCAGAAGTTGCGCCTTGATGCCCTTGTTGATCAGGCGGTAGTACACGAGGGACGACTGCCAACTCATGCCGCCGATGAGCCCTATGGTCTTCATGCTCGCCTCGCTTCAACTCCTGCTGCTGGCGCCGGTGTTCAGTCGTGGCAACGGCGGAAGACGCCGGCCGCATCCAACTCGTTACGGAGATCCTTGCCCACGTTCTCTCCGGGTGGCGTCTCGCTCGGAACCGGAAGCATTTGGATTCCTCTGGGCTTGATCTGCCGCTCGGCCGCCGCGGCGACCGCGCCCGTCGCGGCGGCAATGGCCGCCGCCTGGACACGGCCCCGCCTCCGCCCCCTGCGCCGGTAGGGAGTTCGTGCCTTGACACGAGGGGCAGCCCTTAGGGACGACCGTGTCGAGTGGCACTTCCCAGATCTGTCCGCAGTCGGCACATGCAAAGGCTCTTGTCTCGGCCCTTGCTACTTCTCCTCCTTCAATCCGCAAAGCCAGCCCTTTCACCAGCGCCTGGGTGACCTTCTTCCGCGCCGCCTCAACGATCCGGCCAAACGTCTGCCGCGAGATGCCCATCCGCTCCGCTGCCTGCTCCTGATAGAGCCCTTCATAGTCGGCCAATCGCAGGGCCTCGAACTCGTCAACCTCCAGCACCACTTCATCGAGTTCCCGGGCCGGGACACCGGCTGGCTTGAAGAGGGTTGAGCCGGGGAGAAGACCGACTCGGCGGCAACGTTTTGGGCGAGGCATGCAAAGGGCTCCTATTGACCCTTCCCGATTATGGGCATATGCTCATGTCCATTCAAGCGGGCGATGCGAGACAATCTCGTCATTGCTGCCACAGGCCAAAGTACCACCGCAAGGAGAAAACCATGTCCGACATGCTGCAGTCCGATTCCCCCGCCGTCGCCGTTCGCGTTCCGCTGATCGGCGAAGAAGCCCCGGCATTCGAGGCCGTCACGACACAGGGAAAGATCCGGTTCCCGCAGGACTACAAAGGCAAATGGGTGGTCCTCTTCAGTCACCCGGCCGACTTCACCCCGGTCTGCACGACCGAGTTCATGGCCTTCGCCACATTGATGCCGCAGTTCGAGGCCCTCAACTGCAAGCTCATCGGGCTGTCCATCGATAGTAACTTCAGCCACATCGCCTGGCTACGGACGATCAAGGAAAAGATCAAGTACAAGGGCATGGAGAATGTCGAGGTGACATTCCCCGTTATCGCCGACCTGAAGATGGACGTCGCGCGAAAATACGGCATGGTGCAGCCGGCCGCCGACGACTCACACGCCGTTCGCGCGGTCTTCATCATGGATCCCGAGGCCCGGGTCCGCGCCGTACTGTATTACCCGTCGAGCATGGGCAGGAATTTCCCCGAGATCCTCCGCATGATCGTGGCCTTGCAGACGGCCGACAAGCACCATGTTGCCACGCCTGCCGACTGGCAGCCGGGAGAGGACGTAATCGTGCCGCCTCCGGGTTCGTGCGGGACCGCTCAGGAGCGGGTCCAGGGCAAGGATGGCGCCAAGTGCCTCGATTGGTTTATGTGCCTCAAGGAAATCCCCAAGGCCGAGCTCAACCTGCCGCCGATGTGGAAGTAGCCCGAACCGAGAAGCATCTGGCTCTCGTGAAGACACCGATACCCGCAGAGTGAGCGGCTTGCCGGTGATTCAGCCATTCGGTCCAGGCGCCATGGAAACGCAGCCGACGCCAATACGGGGCGTCGGCCTCGAGAAATTCAAACGGGCGATCCTCACTTTCGGGCTTGAGAAGTCTGCTGCTTGGGGGCCACCGCCGACTGATTCAATCGCGGCAATCTCTTGACCATCAGGTTGATCGTGCAACCAGGGCGGCGCTCTTCGCTCGGTGCCGTGCCCCCCGCTCTTCCCGCCCGCGCTCTCGGCCACCCCCTCCAGAAATCCCAGGAACTGGTCCACTCCGGCCAGTTTTCGGATTGACAAAGATACATGAACACTAGTATACTGATGCGCGACGGCAACGGAACTCCGTCCGCCGGCATGGGCCGCCCGACAGATCGGGGCCGCTTCGTGTTCGCTCTTTCACAATTCGAGTACGCCTTGAAAAGGAGTCTGATGTCTAGCAGGTGCAAGTCCTGTCCGGCAAGGGTCGTTCCAGCCGGTAGCAACCGTGGGGGCGGTGGAGGTGACAAAGCCGTCTGAGTTCAGGTGTAGAAGGTCGCTTTTGGCGACTCGGCAACGTGGCAGGCCGAAACGTGAGTGAACGCTGAGCAGGCCTCGAAAGGAAAGATGCGGAAGCCGACCGGCCTCGAATTCCGGGAAGGCCGCCGCCGTGGGGGAAGCAGAACGACAAGAGCACCCCACGGTTCCGCCGGGGAGTGGCGTCGGCATGTCACGAACGGACATCGGATTCAACAAGGGAAGTCTCGCCGGTGGGAGAGATCCCAACTGGACGCCCGCGAGGGACAGGCCGGGCCGGTGGAGATGGCGGAGAGGCTCGTAGTACCGTGGAAGCCGGGTAATGCACCGGGGGAGGGAAGGGGCCTTAGTTCATGGATAACGCAAGAAGGAGCAAGGGACCGATGACGATTGGCGAAGAGCCTACGAACGTGGAAAAGGTTCAGAAGCTTCGGAGGCGTTGCACGCGAAAGCGAAGGAGTCGCCCAAGTTCCGCTTTTATTCGCTGTACGACAAGGTTTGCCGCGAAGATGTGCTCTGGGTTGCGTTCTGGCGATGCCGTTTCAATGATGGCGCCGGGCGTGGATGAGCAGACGTTTTCGTGGATCTTGGACTACGGAGTCAAGCGGTGGTTGGACGAACTGGCGGACGAACTTCGGACCAAGAAGTATCATCCGCAGGCAGTCCGGCGGGTCTACATCCCCAGCCGGATGGAAAGCAGCGGCCCCTGGGGATTCCCACGATCAAGCGATCGCGTCGTTCAGACCGCGGTGCTTCTGATCCTGGAGTCCATCTTTGAGGTCGATCTGCAACCAGAGCAGTATGCCTACCGGGCGGACCGCAAGCGCCCTGGACGCCGTGAAGGAAGTCCATCGCTGGGTTTGCTACGGACATACGCAGGTGGTGGACGCGGACTTGAGCGGGTATTTCGACACGATTCCGCATGCGGAATTGATGCAGTGCCTCGCACGCCGCATCAGCGACAAGGGCCTGTTGCATCTGCTGAAGATGTGGCTGGTGGCACCGGTCGAAGAGACGGATGAGCGGGGGCATACGCAGCGGACGACTCGCGGCAAGGACACGGGACGAGGAACCCCGCAAGGGGCTCCGATTTCACCGCTGCTCAGTAACCTCTACATGCGGAGGTTCGTACTGGGCTGGAAACTCCTGGGACACGAGCAAGCTCTGCGGGCCAAAATCGTCAACTATGCGGACGACTTTGTGATCCTGTGTCGCGGCACGGCGGAGAAAGCCATGACGGTGATGCGGAACATGATGGGCGCAGCTGAAATGGACGGTGAACGAGTCCAAAACGCGGCTCTGTCATCTGCCGGCGGAAAGGTTCGACTTTCTGGGGTATACGATTGGTCCCGCGTGGTCTTGGAACCGGCGACGGATGGTGCTTAGCACCCGTCCGTCGAAGAAGGCGGTGAAACGCCTGCAAGCCAAGATCAGCGAGACGACCCTATCGGAGCCAACTGCTGCTGGACGAAGCGACGGTGGTCAAGCGGTTAAACCGCATGTTGACGGGCTGGGCAACTACTTTGGCCAAGGGCCAGTCAAAGCAGCGTACCGCAACATCGACCTGCACGTTCGCCAGCAGCTCGCCGGTGGCTGGTGGACAAGCACAAGGGGAAGGGACGCGGTATTGATCGATACCCCGACTCGTACCTCTACCGGGAGTTGGGCTTGGTCCAACTAACGGCGGTGCGGACCCGGTATCTCCGTGGGCGAAACGTGTGAACCCATGTCCGAGAGCCGGATGCGGGAAATCCGCCCGTCCGGTTCGATGAGCGGGAAGTGGAAACGGAGCATGGTGTGGCTAGTGAGGCACTGGCAGACGAAAGGGCCAGCAATGGATAGGCTGCACCTAAACCACCGCGCCACTTCTCGACTCTACCTCACTCACAACTCGCTTCGCCTCTGCCGGCACCGCGCCGATTCCCTGCGCCCGCCGCCACGCGATTCGAGGCAACTCGCCGAGGCCGCTAACGGGGGAGAATCGAGCGCCACCTTCAACACGTACCTCACAGTGCGTATGAACTTGCGCTCGCACGCTCGGTGCGAAAGCCCTTGGTCGCTTGCACTTGCAGTCGCGACTCGCGTCGCACGAAATGGAATATTGCGTTTATTGTTGCGCATCAACGGGGGGTGCGCCAGTCGCGGTTCAAGTGGTTCCGTCGAAAAGACGGCCCTTGGCCGCTTCGGCAATCACCCTCACCGCGGGATGCCGCAGCTTCCGTTCCGTGGAAACGGCGTAGAACTGAGTCCTGGCCGATCCGAGGCGGCCGGCGATGCGAACGCCGTACTGTCGCTGCACCTCACGTTCAATGACCGCAGGCGCAGGAAACAAACCGAGCCCCGCTTCGCCGAAGACCTTCAGCAGGGCGCTGTCCTCGAACTCCGCTACGGCTTCCGGCCGAATCGCAGCCGCCTGGAACCACTGCTCCATCACCTGGCGAAGCGTGGTGTTTTCGGTCGGAAGGAGCATCGGGGCGCCGTCGAGCGACCGCGGAAAGTCGCGCCGATAGCGCTTGGCCAGCGCGGCCGTGCCGAATACCGAGATGCCGCATTCGCCCAGGAGATGGTTGAACGCCCGGACGTGAATCGTGGGCGTGACTGGTGTATCCGAGAGCACGAGGTCGAGCCGGTGAACCGCCAGATCGGCCAGCAGGTCCTCCGCTTTTCCTTCCCGGCAGACGAAGTGGACCGGTTCGGGAAGATGGAGCGCCGGCTCCAGGAGCCGGTAGGCGATCAGCTTCGAGAGCACATCGGTGACGCCGACCACGAGTCTCAGCCCGTGCCGTGAGGACTTGCCCCGCAAGGCGTCGGGGATCTCCTGGCCGAGCGCGAAGATCTCGTCGGCGTAGCGATAGACGGTGCGGCCCGCCTCGGTAAGCACGAGGTTTCGGCCCGAGCGGGTGAACAGCTTCTCTCCCAGCGATCTTTCCAGCAGGCGGATCTGCGTGCTCACCGTCGGCTGGCTCACCAGCAGTTTCTCGCACGCCCGCAGGATGCTTCCCTCGCGCGCCACGGTCCAGAAGTAGCGCAGGTGGTGGTAGTTGAGCCAATCCATGCGTACAGAATAGTTAACTTTTTCGTATATATCAACGACTCTTATTGAAATTGTCCGCAGCCGGGCCAGAGGGTATCAATAAAGCATCGCAGCCAGATGACGGGACCGACAGGAACCAAACACCCGAGGAGTGGACCCATGCGCCTGGTGATTCAACCGCGGAAGCTGACTCTCGACGAGAGCCTCCGCGAGTCCCTGGAACTGCGCATGCGCTTTGCATTGTCGCGGTTCAACCAGCGAATCCGCGACGTCGTGGTCACGCTGGAAGACATGAACGGCCCGCGCGGAGGGGTCGACAAGCGATGCCAGGTCATCGTGCAGTTGAGCCCGCGCGGACGGGTTGCCATCGACGAAAGGGAGGCGAACTTCGAGGCCGCCATCGCACACGCCGCCGAGCGTGCCGGGCGAGCCGTGGGCCGGGAACTGGAGCGCCGGCGCAGCACGTGGACAAGCGGGCCTGGGATGAGTCCTCGGTCCGAGTGACGGGGTGCCGCTCGATTAAGGAGGGAACTCAGATGCTGGTGGTCACGAGGCGAATCGGCGAGGAGATCATGCTGCCGGACTGCGGGGTTACGATCACCGTGGTTTCGGTGGCAGGGAGCAAGGTCAAGCTGGGCGTTACCGCGCCCGCAGGCGTGCCGGTTCATCGCAGCGAGGTTCTCGAGGATGCCGGACGAGTTCTCCCGCAAGCAGCGACCGCAGACAGACCGGCCTGCGGCGAACGTGTTGCACCACCGGTCTGGACACGGAGAAAGGATCCGTTCAAATGAATTGCCCTGCCTGCAATGCAGAACTGAAGATGACCGATCGCGGAGGGGTTGAGATCGATTATTGCCCGCAATGCCGCGGCGTCTGGCTCGATCGCGGCGAGTTGGAGAAGATCCTCGAGCGCAGCATGGCGCGTGGTTCCTATGAAGTTGACGACGAGTATGGGGAGCGGCCACGCGGATGGCGCACGGGTGACGATGATCGCCGCCGGGAAGGTTATCGGGACGGCCACCGCAAGTACGACGATGATGATGATGATGATGATGACGACGATTACCGGAAGTCGCGTCGCCGCCGAAGCTTCTGGAGGGAACTGTTCGACTTCGATTAGAACCCGCGATGGCATCTTGCGCCGCACCAGAAGCTCAGCCCCGGCGCGGCGGCCTCGAAGCAGGCGGCCGATGTCGTATTGACCGACGACAACTTCGCCTCCATCGGGGCGGCGGTGATCCTCCCTGTGATGATCCTGGAAAAGCGGGTTCTCCGGCCCCTGTCTCCGCTGAGTGATCCGCCGACTCAGGATTGAGCAGATCGGTAGCCTTGCCCGGGATGGAAGTCCCGCTCATGCGAGATTTCCGCTGTCGAGAGTCGGGGTGATCCTGCCTCGCCAGCCTCGTTTTTCGACGGCTCTGAAGTTCTGGCAGTCGGCCAGGCTCTTCAGGTACCTGAGCAGCAGCAACAATTCCTGGTCTGCAAGGTCGCCCTCGAACGGTGCGACATGGACGGCATTGCCGTAGTTTCGCGCAGACTTATGGGGCGTATCATCGACTACCAGGACACGCGCCAGATCGTAGCCCATCCGCTTGACTTTCTTCAGGTCCTTGACGTACTCCGTCTCGAAAGTCTCCAAGTTCTGCCTGATCGTACAGCGTTCGCGACTCCACACGAAGGCCCATTCAAGGCCACGCGGCGGGATTTGCCGGGCGATTGCGGCAACGTAGTCCGGCGAAGCCGACGACCAGATCGCCAGGCGGAAGTGCTGACGCACCCCGCTCAGGAACTCATCCAGGTGGGGTCTCTTGTAGATGTGGAAGGGGCCGACCCGGAAATCGCATCGGCGCGGACCTTCACTCTCCGCGCCATAGAGCAGCGTTTCGTCCAGGTCGAGGATCAGCAGAGGAAAAGATGCGCTCATTCCCTTTCTCTCGTCGGACCCATTGTACTTTTCCCTCCAACTCTCTTCATATTTCCTGTTCTCCGCAACGCTCGTTTGCCTTTCACCTGCCCGCCGAATTAGCCTCGCAAAGCGCAGGCACTCCAACGACCCCCTTTCGCCTATCCTCCGCTCGGTGATCTCTGTGGTTCAACTTCCTCCGTGTCGCCCATAAGCCGTCGGCGCTGGCCACCCCCACCGTGCGCGTGAAATTCTCTCGTTCGCCGGGCGGATTACCTCCTGACAACGGCCAGTGTGGGAGACGCGTGCACAGGGACGCGAAGCGTCCGCCTTGTGCGTTCACACGCTCGGAGCGTGGGAACGAGGGATCGCGACGGCCGGCGGCGGGCATTCTGCCTTTTGGGGCGACGCGCATCAGTCGGAAGGCATCAAGCGGCGTTGCGCTTCGCGGCGTCCGGTTCCTGGGCGCGATGCTGTCAGTTGGGGAGCCTCGATGCGATGTGATCCGAGGACTCTCCGCGTTGTTCAACATAGGAAGAGTAGGCAGCCTGTTCGGCTGGCTGGCCCTCGGCTCCTTAAACTTTGACGCCCGCTTTCCGCTCTCTGAAGTGGGGGACGTGGTCGGACGATAATGCCAGTAGCGGAAATGCCGCCCGATCCGTCATCCACTTGGGCGTGCTGCCGCTGCCGATCGTTTCGGGCGAAACCGCCTGCCGGAAGATGCCATCCCGCTGATTCTGCCGTCCCGGGTTTCGCCGATGATGCCGCGCGTTGCCGTCATTGCCCTCGCCGCCGCGGTCGCCCTGTCCAACGCCAGCACGCTCGCCGTCGCAGAAGACGGTCTGTCTGAGCGTCTCGGCAGGCTTGAGGCCGAGGCCGCGCTCGTCCGTCAGGAGATCGAGCAGCACAAGGCCCGGTCACTCTCCGCGACCGCGAATGACGTCAGCCGGCTCCCTGCCATCGGCGATATCGCCGGCATGCCGGTCCCGGAACCGGCCGCCGTGCCGCCCGATGAGATCGCAGCGGAAGTGAAGAAGCTGCTGTGGAAGAAAGGCGACTTCACGATCACGCCCTATGGCGCTATCACCGCCAGCGGCATCTACGAGACGTCGCAGAGCGCTGCCGGTGACTATATCCTCTACGTCCTTCCACCCGAAATCGGCGGCGACCCGGCGATGTACTTCGATGCCAAGTCGACTCGGCTCGGCGCGACGCTGGCCGGACCGCCCGTTGCGTGTTTCGGCGACGCCACGTTCGGCGGCCGGATCGAATTCGATTTCCAGGGACAGTACGTCCTGCCGAACAAGGGCGGGGTGCTGTTCCGCCGCGCGATCGTGGAGATCAAGAACGAAGAGTACCGCCTCTCCGCCGGACAGGATTGGGAACTCCTTTCGCCGCTCTACCCGGGCATGCTCAACTATGTGCCCGGCTCGGGAGGCGGCAATCTCGGTTATCGCCGCGCGATGTTTCGGGCGGAGCGATATTACGACGTCGCCGATGATCTGCTGGTGACTGTCGAAGGATCGGCCGACGCCGATATCGTCACCGACTTCCGCGACGACCCGACGATCGCCGGACAGACCACCGGCTGGCCGGTGGTGGAAGGCCGGGTTGCCTTCACGATGGGCGAACGCAAGGGGCCTGAAGCGTTGCCGATCATCATCGGCGCATCGGGACACGTCGGCCAGCAGGAGTTCGACTTTGGTTCCGGCGTTGCCGCCGATCACGTCATCGCCGAGACATGGTCGATCAACGGCGAACTGCGCTATCCGATCACGAGCCGGTTCGGGATTGCTGCCGAGGTGTTCACCGGCGCCAACCTTGGATCTTACATGGGTGGCGTGCTCCAGGGCATCGACCGCGGCACCCACGAGGCGATCCGCTCGCGCGGCGGCTGGGTCGACGTGTGGTACGACTGGGTGCCCAACAAGCTGCATAGCCACGTCGGTTATTCGATCGATGATCCGGTGGACAGCGACCTCACCGCCGGCCGCCGCTACAACCACTTCATCTTCGGAAACCTGACGTACGACGTAACCGAGGATCTGCTCGTCGGGGTTGAGGCCAGCGCGTGGAAGACCCTCTGGGTCGGACTCGATGACGGCAACACGCTGCGGTTCGAGTTCCAGACCAAGTACAGCTTCTGAACTGGCCGCCCCCCGAAGCGGCCTTCCGGCCCCGCCGCCCTTTTGACTTTTCGCTCCGGGCAGCGACAATTGAACACTGCAGAGAGTCCTTGCTGGCGTCTGCCCGTACGGCGACCGGCCGCCGCGCCGGTCCCGGCTTCGCCTCCCCTGCAGACCCCCGCGGCAAGGCTCTCTCATGCCGCCGCCGCATCGAGCGGTGGCGGTCCCCACCGGTACACGCCCCTCTGGAAGGACAGCACCGTGTTTCATCACCCTGAGCCAACCATCTCGCGACGCAATTTCGTTCGGGCGGGCATTATCGCCGGTGGAGCCATCGGCGCGGGTGGTGTCGGTCCCCTGTTGGCCGCTGAGCCGGCGGCGCCTGCCACCCCGGCCTCCGCCGAACTCGCCCGGCGAACTCTCGGCCGGACCGGCGTGCCGGTCACGTTGATGACGCTGGGGACGGCTCCGTGCGGATTTGCGAAGGGGGTCACCATCCAGGACATCGCCCGGATCGTCAACGTGGCCATCGATCTGGGAATCAACTCGATCGACACGGCCCCCGCGTACGAGAAGGCGGAAGAAGGGGTGGGACTCGCGCTCGGGCCGCGACGCAAAGACGTGTTCCTCGCCACCAAGGTCGGCGCCGACACCGTCCAAGCGGCCGAAGAGTCGCTGGCAAACTCGTTGCGGCTGCTGAAAACCGACTTCGTGGACCTGCTCTACTTTCACAGCCTCGGCAATCGCAAGATCGAAAGCGCGCGCGACGCCGAGGGCGCGTTCACCTGGCTTCTCAAACAGAAGCAGGCCGGCAAGTGCCGCTTCATCGGCGTTTCCGGGCACCACCTGCCGCAACTCTTTCCGGGTTTCCTGGAGAGCGGCGACGTCGATGTGCTGCTGACCGTGGTGAACTTCGTCGATCGCCACACCTACCGCTTCGAGGAACAGGTGCTCCCTGTGGCGGAGAAACACAACGTGGGAATCGTGGCCATGAAGGTCTTCGGCGGCGCCCGCCGCAGCGCCGGCAGTTACGGCAATCCGCAGGCGCCACCCGAACTCGATGTGAAGCACCTGCCGATGGCGATTCGTTATGCGCTCGGCGTACCCGGCGTCGCGACGCTCAACCTCGGCGCCCATAACGAGGAGCAGGTCCGCCAGAACGTCGAGATGGTCAAGAACTACCAGCCGCTTACCGCGGAGGAACAGGAGCAACTCACGGGCCTGGGAAAGGAGCTTGCCGGGCAGTGGGGCCCGCACTTCGGCCCGGTGGCTTGAGAAGAGATAACAGACTAACCCCGGCAAAGCAGGTCGTTCGGATGGTGTCAATGCGTTTCTCTTGGCGCAGGTTTCTGGTCATCGTGGCCGCTGTCGCTGTCGCCGGGTTGGCCTTGCCGTACGCAGCGGGACAGGAGCGGAACATGGCCGATTCGCCCTTCAAGCAGCGCCAGCGCGTTCCACCACTGCCGGAAGGTTTGACGTGGCTCAACATCGCCGCGCCGATCGAGCTTGACGACCTCCGCGGCAAGTTCGTTCTACTCGACTTCTGGACCTACTGCTGCATCAACTGCATGCACATTCTGCCCGAGCTGGCGAAGCTTGAAGAGGCCTACGAAAAGAACCTTGTGGTGATCGGCGTGCATTCGGCCAAGTTCGAGACCGAGCGCGACGCGTCGAACATCACCGAGGCGATCCTCCGCTACCACATCCACCACCCGGTGATCAACGATGCCGATCATGTCCTGTGGGAATCGTTCGGTGTGAATGCCTGGCCGACACTGATCCTGATTGACCCCGAAGGCTATGCCGTGTGGGGCACCAGCGGCGAGGTGACGTTCGAGCAGTTGGACGCGGTGCTCAAGCCGGCCGTGGCCTACTATCGCAAGAAGGGGCTCCTCGACGAGACGCCGCTGCGGTTCGACCTCGCCGCGCACAGCGCCGCGCCCACCCCGCTGCGGTTTCCGGGCAAGCTGCTGGCCGATGCGGCCGGCGACCGGCTGTTCATCGCCGACAGCAGCCACCACCGCCTCGTCGTCGCCAAGCTGGACGGGACGCTCGTCGAGACGATCGGCACCGGTCAGCCGGGACGTGCCGACGGCGATTTCGCCACCGCCCAGTTCAATGATCCCCAGGGCATGGCGCTGCAGGGCGAGACGCTCTATGTGGCCGACAACCGCAACCACCTTATCCGCAAGATCGATCTCGCCGGACGAAAGGTGAGCACGGTGGCGGGAACCGGCAAGCAGCGTCGCGAACCACCCGTACCGCGCCGCGGCAATCCGCGAACGACGCCGCTGGCCAGTCCGTGGGATCTGCTCATCCACGGCGAGAACCTGTACATCGCCATGGCCGGCCCCCATCAGATCTGGCGGATGGCTCTGGATGGCTCGTCAATCGGACCATATGCCGGCAATGGCCGCGAAGATATCGTGGACGGTCCGCTACTGGGACGGACGGCGTACCAGGCGGGGATCTCCTCCTTCGCCCAGCCCAGCGGCCTGACCACCGACGGCACCTGGATTTACGTCGCCGACAGCGAGGGAAGCTCGATCCGCGCCGTGCCGCTCAATCCTCGCCAGGAAGTGCGGACCGTGGTCGGCACGTCGCAGCTCCCCTATGCCCGGCTGTTCACGTTCGGCGACGTCGATGGGCCCCGGGAGCAGGTCCGCCTGCAGCACGCCTTGGGCGTGGTCTACCACGAGGGGAAGCTCTACGTTGCTGACACATACAACAACAAGATCAAGGTCGTCGATCCCCAATCGGGCCAGACGCGAACGCTTGTGGGCACGGGTGAGCCGGGCAGCGGCGACAACCCGGCTGAGTTCGATGAACCGGCCGGCATTTCTCTTGCTGCCGGAAAGCTGTATGTCGCCGACACCAACAATCACCTCATCCGAGTAGTGAACCTCGACGAGGGGAACCGCGTGTCGACGCTCGCGATTGCCGGTCTGGAGCCGCCGCAACCGCCGGCGGAGAAGGCCAGCTTCGCCTTCTCCGGCGCGGTCCAGGAGAAGGTCCCGGCCGTCGTCGTCAAACCCGATCAGGGACAGATCCGTGTCCGCGTGAGCCTCGAGCTTCCCGCCGGGCACAAAATCAATGGCGAAGCGCCGATGGCCTATCAGGTGGCGGTTGATCTGCCGGAGGCAATCCAACCTCCTGGCAACGGACGGCGGATTCGGCTGGAAAACCCGGCGGACCAATTCGAATTCTCTCTACCCGTCAGCGCATCGGGAACAAAGAGCTCCGTGCGTGTCGGGCTCGACTATTACTACTGCCGCGAGGGCGCGGAAGCTCTGTGCAAACGCGGCAGCGTCGTCTGGAACATCCCTCTGGAACTGAAGCCAGGCGCACCGGCATCCGCGGTGGAACTCCGCCACCAGGTTCGCTGAGCGGCGGGCCGGGGGTCGCGTCCGGTCTTGTGGGACTGTGGCGCCTGGTGACTCGCCGTTGACAGGCAATCCAATGGGGGGTATGATCGGATGTGGGTTGCGCCGATCTTCATCCCTCGTCGCCAGATCGTCTTGTCGTCGTTTTCAGTCGCGAGCATGTCCCACAGTCCGAGTCCCGATGAACTTCCGCTCACGGTCGTGGAAGCCGACCGCGGCTGGCAGGGGAACGGGCTGGGCGAATTGTGGCGTTATCGGGAACTGCTCTATTTCTTCGCCTGGCGCGACGTCAAGGTCCGCTACAAGCAGACCGAGTTGGGGGCCGCCTGGGCGATCCTCCAGCCGCTTCTGACGACGCTGGTGTTCGTCGTGCTGTTTCAGGTGATTCTTTCCGAAGGCAAGGAGCCCACCATTCCGGGACTGCCGTATGTCCTGGCGACGCTTGCGGGCATGCTTCCGTGGCAACTGTTCGCCGAGTCGCTCTCGCGAGCGAGCGAAAGCCTGATGGAGGCACAGAACCTGATCACGAAGGTGTATTTTCCGCGAGTGCTCCTGCCCACGTCGGCGGTGATCGGCTCGCTGGTCGATTTCGTCATCGGTCTGGGGGTGCTCGCCACGATCATGCTGTTCTACGGCCGTGTGCCTTCTTGGACGCTGATCACGCTGCCGGCCTTTGTGCTCCTGGCGGCGCTGGCCTCCCTGGCGGCCGGCCTGTGGCTATCGAGCCTGAGCGCGATCTATCGCGACTTCCGCTACGTGCAGCCGTTTCTGATCCGGTTGGGGATGTTCTTGAGCCCGGTCATCTATCCGACGCTTCAGCTTGAAGGCAAGCTGCCCGATTGGGCATTGGTGCTGTACGGGCTCAACCCGATGGTCGCGGCGATCGAAGGCTTTCGCTGGGCGCTGTTTGCTACGCCGCTGCCCGGTCCACTGGTGATGCTGCCGTCAATCGGCGCGACGGCGGCGCTGCTGGTCGGGGGACTCTACTTCTTCCAGCGGATGGAAACCACCGTGGTCGACGTGATCTAGGAGACTCGGCAGCCAGATATGTCGTCGGACGTCGTCATACGCACCGAGCGTCTTGGGAAACGCTACCGCCTGGGAGAGCGGGCGGCCTACAGCACGCTTCGCGAGAGCCTGCGGCACTGGGTCAGCGAGCCCGTTCGGCGCTGGATGTCGCGCGATGCGAAGCCCGTTCGACCCGGAGAAAGCCACGTCTGGGCGCTCCGCGACCTGGACATGGAGATCGAGCGCGGCGAGGCTGTAGGCATCATTGGCCGCAACGGCGCCGGCAAGAGCACGCTCCTGAAGCTGCTTACACGGATCACGCGGCCGACGGCGGGACGGTTCACGCTCCTCGGGCGCGTCGGAAGCCTGCTGGAGGTGGGGGCGGGGTTCCATCCCGAATTGACGGGGCGCGAAAACGTCTTTCTCAACGGGGCAATCCTGGGGATGACGCGGCGGGAGATCCTGGCGAAGTTCGACAGTATCGCCCAGTTTTCCGGCGTCGAGGAATTCCTGGATACCCCGGTCAAGCGTTATTCGAGCGGGATGCGGGTGCGGCTGGCATTTGCGGTGGCCGCCCACCTGGAACCCGATCTGCTCATCATCGACGAAGTCCTGGCGGTCGGCGATGCCGACTTCCAGAAGAAATGCCTCGGCAAGATGGATGAAGTCACTCGGGGCGGGCGAACGGTGCTGTTCGTAAGCCACAATACGGCGGCCGTGTCGCAGCTTTGCCGCAAGGGGCTCGTGCTGTCTCACGGCCGCAACGTGTTCTGGGGCGAGGCCGACAACGCCATTCGCTACTATCTGACCTCCGGCGCGGCGGGGAGCGAGGCCCGGGTGGATTTGCGCAATGCCCCGCGCTGGCCGGGCGCGAAAGCGAAGATCTTGACCTGGGCCTGCTCGGAGCGGGAGGACGGCATCGAGTCCAGCGAGTTCAACACCGGCCAGACCATGGTCGTCCGCATCGGCTATGAGGTTGAGCGAAGCCTCAAGGCATACTGCCAGATCAACGTGACCGATCTGCTGGGCGAGCGTCTGTTGACGATCCGCAGTTGTCATGCCGGGAGGACACTCGACTTGCCGGCTGGAGCCGGTTCGATCGTCTGCCGCCTGGACGACATCCGGCTGCTCTCGGGCGAGTACACGTTGTCGCTCGATTTCGGCAGCCAGGAAGGGTTTGCCAACTGGTTGGACTATGTTCCCGACGCGCTTCGGGTGCGCATTCAACTTGGGAGCTATCTTGGCGGCGCGGAGCCAGTACGCGCCCAAGCGAGATTTGCCCAGCGGTCGCAATGGGAGTGGCGACCGGGCGTGGGGGGGCTCCCCGATGAACGTTAGCCATGTCTGCGGGGCCGTGCCCGAAGCATGGGACGCGGCGGTTCATGCGTCCGGCGACACCTGGCTCTTCCATATTTCGCGATGGCTCGAGATCACCGCCGACGTCTTTTCGCTTACGAACCACTACTTCATCATTGAGGAAGCGGGACGGATCGTGGCGGGAATGCCGCTTCAGGTGACGCGCGGCGGCAGGCGGCCGACAGCCTGGCCGCGGGGCTATTCGATCTATATGGGGAGCGGCGGACCGTTCACGACGTGCGATCTTTCGGAAGATCGTCGCGCCGAATCGCTGGAGGCCCTCTCTCGGTCGGTGATTGACTGGGCTCGCCGCGCGCGGATCGGCCGTCTGGATTGCTTCCTGCCGCCGCTGGCTCCCAACAACATGAACAACGTCGACCGCGACAATCCGCTGGCCAGGCTCGGCTGGAACGACTGTTCGACGAAGACGATGATCAAAGACCTTTCCGGCGCGGACGGGCAGCTTGCATCACTTCGGCCGGATTCGCGGCGACGCATCCGGCGGGCGGAAGATCGCGGCTATACGGCGGCTCGCGAGCCCTGGCCCGAGATGCTTGACGCGTATTACGAGACGCACGTCGAGACCTACCGCCGCACCGGTGCGACTCCGCACCCGAAGTGCTATTTCGAGGGCATTGCTCGGGACATGGCCGCCCTGGGCGGCGCGGTACTCTGGGTTTGCCGGACCGCGGCGGGCGAACCGGTTGCGTTTCATAATTCGGCCCGGTTCGGCAATGGTTCGGTGTACTGGACGGGCTGTTCGCGAACCGAGCACGCCGAAGCAGGGGTGAACTACCTTCTCTTCTGGCGTGCGATCGCCGGCGCCAGAGATGACGGATGCCGCTATTACGAGGTGGGCGAAGTCTTTCCGGACAGTGCGGACAAGAAGCTGCAGGGGCTGACGAACTTCAAGACAAAGTTTGGCGGGGCTCGATACCCGATCTTTCGGGGCGAGTACCCTTTCTCGCCGCGTGGGATCTGGTTGCCTTGGCTGCTCCGGGTAGGGCGGTGGAATTGAGCCGACAGAGGCGCCGAGACTGATGCCACGCGAATCGGACATGCCGGACTGCCGCGAGCTTGACGATCGGCAACGACGCCGCTACCGGTCGAGTTACGCACCAACCCAATTCAGCTTGTCGCGGAACGCGCCTGCGTCGTACATGGCCCGGCAGGCGATGGTGAAAGTCGAGGAGGTTCGCCGGAATTATCGCGGAGGAACCGCGCTTGATCTGTGCTGCGGCGCCGGCGACTACGCCTTTGCACTGGCCGATTCGCTGGAACGGATCGTGGGCGTCGACTTCAGTCCCGAGATGGTTGCTTCAGCTCGGCGCCGCTCGGCGGAGGAGGGACGCAGGACGCTCCATTTCTGCGTAGCGAACGCTCGGCAACTCCCGCTGGCCGACGCCAGCGTATCGCTGGTCTATTCGCTGGCCGCCTTGTACAGCATCCCGGCAGTTGAAGGAGTTCTGGCCGAAGTGGCTCGCGTGCTTCAGCCGGGCGGGTCGGCGGTGCTCGAACTGGGCGCGCTGTACTCGCTGAATACGCTGGTCTGCCGTGCGACACCCGATGTCGCCGAGGCATTCCATCTGCCCGTCGCCCGCATGCGCCGGATGCTCACCGAAGCCGGGCTCAGCATCGAACGCGATCGGTCATTTCAGATCCTGCCGCTTTGGGGTGCGCGGCCGCTCTGGCTGAAACCACTGCTTCTTCCCTTCTGGCCGACACTACTGAAACCAATGATCGCCGGCCGCATGCTTGACGAATGGCTGAGCGCTTTGCCGGGGCTGCGGCGACTCGCCTTCCGCCATATGATGATTTGCAGGAAGGCCGACCTGGCATGAACGTGATCCCGACCTATCGCCAAGCATTGCGGCGCGCCGCGCGACCGGTGCGCTGGAGCGAAGCGTGGGTCAAGGCGGCGCTACTCGCCTGGCAGACGCGCCGCAGCTTGCCGCGGTTGGCGGCGTATACGCAGCAGGTTTGCCGCGGCCGACCGCAGGGCGAGCGGCAACGGATCGTGCTGGCGATCGTCGGCGGCTATCCACTTTTGGCCTATGTCCGCTTGGGCTACAATAACCTCGGCCCCTACTACAACCCGAACTTGTTTTTCCACGAAGTCCATTATTTCCAGTACGCGCCGACCTGCCGCCATACGATCGACCTTGGATACCCGATGTACATTCACTACTTCCGGGAGGCGGCCGACGTGGCCAGGATCTGCCGACAATACGGAGCGGACGTGCTCCGGGCGTACGATCCTCGAAACGGCGTCGTGGCCATCGAGGCAGCCAGGCAACTGGGCCTGCCGGTGCTGGTGAGCGTTCACTGATGATGACTCGTGAGAAGCTGTTTCAGAAGCTGATCGAGGTGGTGGGTATCCGTCCCGAACTGGCCGAAGCCGACTTCATTCTCAGCATGTCCGAAGTCCTCAAAGACGTCTGTATAGAAGTCGGCGTGCCGGCGGACAAGATCGTTGTGCTCGGCAACCGCGTTTCCACCAGCCACTTCTTCCCTCAACTGCAGGACGACTACGATCCGGGCACGATTCGCCTGCTCTTCATCGGGCGCCTGGAACCGCAGAAGAACCTCGACGGAATCGCGCGCGCCCTGGTGATTCTCGAGGATGAGGGTTGGATGGTGCGACTGGACATCTGCGGTGGAAGGGGCGTCAATTCATATCTTCGCCAGGCCCTCGCCGTGCTGCAGCCCACTGATTGGCGTTACTGGGGAGCAGTCGCCAATGAGGATCTGCCCACCCGGTATGCGGCCGCCGACATGTACGTCGGCCCTTCCCACTTCGAGGGTTTTCAGATTCCGCTGATTGAAGCACTGGCCTGTGGCCGGCCCTGCATCGCCAGCGATCAGCCGCCAGCCAATGAGATCATCGATCACGAGGTGGGCGAGCTTGTCGATCCGGATGATGCGGCGTCGATTGCAGCCGGCATTCGGCGACTCAAGGAACGGCTCAACGACGCGGCCGAGCGAGCGGCAATCCGCGACGCCTGCCGCCGCCGGGCCGAAGATCGCTGGAGCTACGAGGCAGTGTCGCAGCGAGAGGTGGAGGTCTACCGCAAAGCAATCCATCGGGCAAAGCCATCGGTCGAAGGAGCCGGGCAGTGAACGCCAGCCAGACGTCGGGCCGGAATTGGAGCAATGATCGACGGGAGACCACGCGGAGTCGCAATGGCCGGTGAAGAGCTGACGCCTGCACCGCTGGATCCGCCCGGCGCCCCAGCCGACTGGGTAGCCAGCCAAGTGGCGGCCGATAATCCCTGGTATGTTGGCAGGCATCTTGCCTGGGCCGAACAACCGTCGATTCGGCGCATTTACGAGAAGCGGTACGAGTTCCTCTGCGAGTCGATCGCGGCTGCCCAGCAGCGGTGTGGCATGCCGCTGCGCGCGTTGGATGTCGGCTGCGGCGATGGGTATTGGCTATGGCGCCTTGGCTCGCTGCCGGGAGTTCAGTGGACCGGGATCGACTACAATCCGCTGCGGATCGAGCGCGCGAAGCAGATTGCCCCTGCGGCCGAACTTCACTGCGGTCAGCTTTCCGATGTGCATCCGGCGGAGCCGTTTCACTTCGTGCTGCTCAACCAGGTGATCGAGCATGTGGCGGATGACGTGGCGCTACTGCGCCAGATCGCCGACGTCCTGCACCCGCAGGGCACGCTGGTCCTCGGCACGCCGAACGAAGGGAGCCTGATGCAGCGGATCGGAGCCAGGCTCCGCCGCGGAGGTCAGGAGACTGATCACGTGCATTTCTACACCGAACCGGTGATCCGCCGACGGATCGAGGCAGCCGGTATGGTGGTCGACCGGGCGCTCCGCGAAGTGTTCTACGTGGGATTCGATCCCCTCTATTATTGGCTTACAGCGAGCAAGCGGGGATTTCGTATCCTGGAACTGCTCACACGGGTCTTTCCGAGCCAAACGAGCGACTACTACTTCGAATGCCGAAAGGGGGACGGCTGAAGCCGTGGCTGCTTCCCGCCTATTCGCCTGTCATCCACCGCGATCCGTGTACGACGGGTACGCCCGGTCGAGGAGCGGCCTGTGAACGCCAGCGTTCTGGTCAGCCGAGTCGCTCGCGGCATCAGCCGTCGGCTTACCATGGCCGCCAGCCGACTCAGCCGTCAACCGCTTGTTCCGCCACCAAACCGGGCGCTGCGGTGGATTGTCGACAATCACTTGCCCTCAGGGGGCATCCGAGTACAGTCGGGCGACCGGAACGCCTATCCCGAGGTCACCGGCTACCTCGTGCCAACGCTCATTGAGTACGGGCACTCTGAACTGGCTGCCGAACTGGTTCGCTGGTTGATCTGCGTCCAACGGGAGGACGGAAGCTTCACCGACCCGGCCCAGGGCGAGAAGTATGTCTTCGACACAGGTCAAGCCCTGCGGGGGTTGCTCGCCGGCCGATCGCTGGTTCCGCAGGCAGAAGAGGCGGCCCGCCGCGCGACGGACTACCTGCGCGAAGCGATGATCGACGGCGGGCGGGGCGGTTTTCCGGTTCGCTATCAAGGCAGCGGGTGTCCGGAGAGCGTCCATCTCTATGTGCTGCCGCCGCTCATGGAGGCGGCCGGTGTGCTGCATCTTCCGGGCTGTCGCGCGGCAGCAGAACGGTGCCTTAATTACTACGTGCGGCATTCCGACTTTCTACGCATCGAGGATCTGACTCACTTTCTCGCCTATGAGATCGAAGCCCTCATTTCACTCGGGCGCTGTGTGCTGGCCGAGCCGGTGCTCAATCAACTCGAGGGATTGCAGCGGCCCGATGGTTCGGTGCGCGGGGCGGGAGGAGTTCGCTGGGTGTGCGTCCCTGGTCTCGCCCAACTGGCCTTGTGCTGGTACCGGCTCGGCCGTTGGGAACCGGCCGACCGCGCGATGGAGTGGCTCGACCGCCACCAGACTTCGCGGGGCGGTTTCCGCGGCAGCATCGGTTGGCGGGCAAGCTACAAACCGCGCGTCGAAGTAAGCTGGGCCAACAAGTTCTATCTCGACGCGCACCGCCTCCGCGTCCGCGAGTTCTTCGGCCGCAATGCGGCACACGTTCCCGACGAGGTGCCTTTGCATGACGGCGGCCTCCAGGCAGTCCTGGCCCGCGTCGGCGAAGCCGACCGCGTGCTGGAGGTCGGGTGTGGCAAGGGGCGGTACCTCCGCGCAATCAAGGCGGCGCGACCGCGAGCGAACTGCACGGGTATCGACCCTTCACCCGTGCTCGCAGCTCATTTGCCCACCGAGTTCTCCAAAATGCCGGGCACGCTGGAGTCGATTCCGCTGCCTGACGACAGTCACGACGTCGTGTTCTCGGTTGAAGCGATCGAGCACACTGCGAATCCCGAAGGTGCGGTGGCCGAGATGATCCGCGTCACCCGTCCTGGCGGCTGGGTGATCATCGTCGACAAGCATCGTGCGCGCTGGGGGGAACGGGACTGCCCGCCCTGGGAGCACTGGCCGGGCAAGGAGCACCTGTGCGATTTGCTGCGATGCGGCTGCGACGAAGTGCGCGCGGTACCGGTGGGAAGCGACGGAAGGCCCTCGACCGGACTGATGATCGCCTGGCAAGGGAGGAAACGATCGCGGCTCACGGGCCAGCAGTGGAACGCCGCGATGGTTCCCGCCGAGATCGAAAGCCAAATCATCGACTCGGTCCGATACAATCGCCTCTACGTCTGGACCCGTGCAGTGATTCTTCAGACGCGGCCGGGCCACCGGGTGCTCGAAATCGGCAGCGGCACTGGCGAAATCTCGCTGCAGATGGCGCAGGCCGGCCGACAGGTGACGTGCCTGGACCTGAGCCGCCAGAGCCTCGCTTTTGTCGGTCGCTGTGCCCAACAGCTTCAACTTCCGATCGCCACTGTCTGCGCCGATGCCACGTCGCCTCTGCCGTTTGCCGACGGCGAGTTCGACGTCATCTGGAGTTCCGGCCTGCTGGAGCACTTTGATGCCGGCCAGCGCCAAGCGATGCTCCGCCAATGGGCGAGGGTCTGCCGCGGCAAGGTTGTCAACCTGGTGCCAAACGCCTCCGCGTTTGCCTATCGGCTCGGCAAACGATTGCGCGAATGTCGCGGTACCTGGCCCTATGGGCTGGAGATGCCGATCGCTTCGCTTCGGGATGACTGCGAGGCAGCCGGGCTCAGGGTGCTGGAAGAACAGACACTCGCTCCCGAGCATGCCATCACATTTCTCCACGACCATGCCCGCTCCGTCGAGCGAAAGCTCGCTCGCCTGCTCCGCGAGGTGCCGCCAGCCGAGCTCGCCACGTGGGATGAGGGGTATCTGCTGCTGACGGTTGCCGAACCTGTCTGCCGGGGCCCGCGCGGCGAAGCCTGAGGTCATCACGCAAGATCCACACATCGCCAACGTGCCCGCCTGTCCCCTCGTATCCGTCGTCCTGCCGGTTCACAACGGGAGCCGGTACCTCGACCAGGCGATCGAGTCGATCGTCGCGCAGACGCTCCGTGATTGGGAGTTGATCGTGGTCGACGACGCCTCCAGCGACGACACACCGCGGATCATCGCAACGTGGGCAGCCCGCGATGCCCGGATCAGGCCGCAACGGCTTCCCGAAAACCGCAAGCTGCCCGGCGCGCTCAATGCCGGGTTTCGCCAGGCGATCGGTGAACTGCTGACCTGGACTTCCGACGACAACTGGTACGCCGAAACCGCGCTGGAGCGGATGGTTGGCTTTCTCCGCTCTCACCCGGATGTGGATGCGGTTTACGCGGATTACACAATCGTCGCGGCTGACGGACGGCCGCTTCGCGTCGAAGCAGTACAGACCCCCGAGAACCTCGCCGTCAAGAATTGCGTCGGCGCGTGCTTCCTCCACCATCGACGGGTGTTTGTAGAGCTCGACGGTTACGATGAGACATTGTTCCTCGCCGAGGATTACGATTTCTGGTTGCGGGCCTCGCTACGATTCCGTCTCGAACCGATTCATGAAATGCTGTACTACTACCGCGACCATCCGAACTCGCTCAGCACGCAGCAGGCCGCCATCATCTCGCGGGTTACGGAACCGGTGATCCTCCGCTGGCTCGATGACGCCGAATGGCTCACGAAGAAGGACCGGGGGCGAGCATTCGAGTCGCTGGGGCTCAAGGCTCTGGTCCGCGGCGACTCGGCCGCCGGTCGCCGCTTTCTCCTCAAGGCCGTGCCGCTGCTTGGACGCCTGCCGCGGTTTCAAGATTGCCGGAGCTATGCGATCGACTTCTTCTTCGGCCGCCGGGCGGGAGAACTCCTTCGCTCTCGCTGGCGCCGCCTAAACCCTTAGATCGCACGCTGTTTTTCTATTCTTCGCATTCGCCCCAAACTAGCCTGCCTCCGCCGAATTCCGGCATGGAATGGTTTGCCGAGAGCGGATAGACTGGTGTGAGGCTGCGCACCCTAGGGATTCGGGACCGTCTGGACCAGCCGAACCAGTGCCTTGGAGGCCGTCATGTCGCAAGCTCCCTTCCGGTTCATTCATGCTGCGGACTTTCACCTCGAACGCCCGGTCGCAGGGATTGCCGAGTTGCCCGATGGTCTCCGCCAAGCCTTTCTCGATGCCGGGTACCTCGCCGCCCAACGGGTGTTCGATGCGGCATTGGCCGAAGAGGTCGATTTTATTGTCCTGTCTGGCGATCTGCTTGAGCCGCAGTTGACCGGGCCACGCGGCCCGCTATTTCTCACCGATCAATTCGCGCGCGTAACCCAAAGAGGCATACCGATCTACTGGGCGGGAGGGCGCGTCGATCCGCCCGAGAACTGGCCGGCGGCCATTCGCTTGCCGGAAGAAGTCCACCGCTTTCCTGTCGGTCGAGCCCAGGAATTCATCCACACCCGAGAGGAAACGGCGCTGGTCCGGGTGACGGGCGTCAGCCGCACTGCGGGGCGAGGCATCCGCGTCGGTGATTTCGATCCGGACCCGGAGGGGCTGTTTACCGTGGCGGTGGCCCATGGCACCTCCGAGGCGGATGCGATGAAGGCTCGCGGCATCCATTATTGGGCGCTTGGCGGCTCGCACACCCGGCACACGCTCTTCAGCACGCCCCAGGTGGCGCACTATCCGGGCAGCCCGCAGGGCCGCCGTCCGGAGGAGCATGGGCCGCATGGAGCTACCCTGGTGCAGATCGATGCGCAGCGCAACGTCCGACTGACACTGGTTCCCACCGATGCCCTTCGCTTCCATCAGGAACGGCTTTCGATCGAGCAGCCGACCACACGCGACGCTCTCGCATCTCTCCTCCGCGAGCGGTTGCGAACCATCGCGGAGACGATGCCGGGCATGGAAGTATTCGTGTCCTGGACCGTAGCTGGCAGCGGCCCCCTGTTGACCGATCTGCGGCGGACCTCCCTTGCCCGCGATCTGCTCGCCGAACTGCACCGTGAGCGCAACGCCGACCAGGCGGGCATCTGGAGCCTGTCGCTGCGACCGGAATCGCCGCCAGTCTTGCCGCCGGAAGCCTACGAGCAACAGACGATTGCTGGCGATTTCCTCCGTGCTGTTCGCCACTATCAAATGAACCCCGCGGAACCACTGGACCTCAAATCGTGCCTTTCCGAGTCGCAACAGGCGGGCCCCGTGGCCGGAGTAGCCCGCGCCGACGACCGGGTGCTCCGCGAGCAGGTGCTCCGGGAAGCGGCCATCCTGGGTTCGGACCTGCTCGGGGGCGAGGAGTCGCAGTCGTGAGAATTACCGCTCTCAAAGTCGATGGCTTCGGCGTCTGGACCGGACTGGAACTCGACGGCCTGTCGGCCGGGTTGAATGTGTTCTACGGCCCGAACGAAGCAGGCAAGACGACCCTGTTGCAGTTCGTCCGCAGCATGCTGTACGGCTTCTCTCCGTTGCGGCGAAGATATCTGCCGCCCCTCTACGGTGGCACTTCGGGGGGCGCGCTGCGCATGTCGGCGCCCGGCGGCCGATACGAGCTCCGCCGAAGCATACCAAGCCGCGATCTGAACGCCGCGGAGCAGATGGCACTGGTGACCGCCGACGGCGCACGCCAGGGAGAGCACCTGCTGAAGGTTCTGCTTTCCAATATCGACGAGACCATCTTCAACAATGTCTTCGCCGTCGGCCTGCGGGAGCTTCAGGAACTTGGCACGTTGAGCGACACCGAAGCCTCGAAGCTGCTCTACAGCTTGAGCATCGGACTGGACCGCGTCTCGCTCATGGAGGTGACGCGAGAACTGGGAAACTCGCGCCGCCGTCTGCTCGATCCCGACGGCGGTCCGTGCAAGATATTGGAACTCCTCGGCCAGCGCGAGCAGCTCACCCGGGAAATCCAGGAACTGGGCACGCTTACCCGTCGCTACGGCCGGCTGGCTGCCGAAAACGATCAGATCCACACCGAGTTGGAGCAGTTGGAGGTCGAATCAACCCGGCTGCAACGTGAGACACGGGTAGTGGAAGCGGCCCTCGCAGTGCGCGACCGCTGGCACAAACGTCGTTCGCTCGACGAGGAACTCACGGTGATGGGGCCGGTCGAGCTCACCGACGACATCGTCGAGCGGTTCGAGGCCGTCGCCGGGCAGATCTCCCAGCGGCAGGCCCAGAAGGCGGCGCTTGGCCGCGAGCTCGATCGGCTTCGCGCGGCACTGCGGGGATTGAAGGTCAACGAGGTCCTCTGGCGGATGGCGCCGCGGGTGGAGGCCCTCAAGGACCAGTCGGAATGGCTCGGCACGCTGCAATCGCGGATTGGCGAGGTGGAACTCGAGATCGCCGAACTCGAATCGCAGCTCAACGCCGAACAGCAGCGGCTGGGATTAGCCGATGCGGGCAATGATCTGTTCTCGTCGCTCACCAGCCGCGCGTTGGCCTCGCTTCGCCCGCCTGCCATTGCCCTCCGCCACGCTCGCAGCCGGCTGGAGAAGGCGCAGGGCGACGTGGCCACCGGCCGGGAAAGCTCCGAGTCGTTCCGCCGCCAGATCGATGCCGCGCTAGAGGCCCGCGGAGAGTCGAGCCTGGCTAAAGCGATCGAGCGCACGGGCTCGCTGGTGACTCAGCTCCGGCGGCGCGTCCAGCTCGACGAGCGGCTCGAACAGATGGATCGCTACCACGGCGAGCTTGAGGATCAGAGCCGCGATTTCCTCGACCGCCAGCTCTTGCCGATGTGGGTACTCGTTGCGCTGGGAGGGGTATTCATCGTCGGCGTCGTGGCCGCTATGGCCGGGCTGTTCATGCCGGAGTCGATCGTCGGCTCCGCGGGCTGGGCTCTGCTCCCCTTGGGGTTGTTTGGCACCGTGTCATCCATCGCCGCCAAGTTCCTGCTGGAGCGGGCCAACGCGCGGCGGCTCGACGGCTGCCAGAAGCAGCTCAGCATGCTCCAGCATCAGATCAAACAGGCCCGCGACGAGCGGGATGCTCTCGACCGCCAGTTGCCGCGCGGCGGGGGGCCAATCATCAGCCGCCTGCATGCCGCCGAACAGGAGCTTGCGGAGCTCGAGGAGTTGGTGCCCCTCGACGCGCAACTGAAAGCCTCCGAGCAGGAAGGCCAGTCGGCCGACGCCAGGCTGCGGCAAGCTGAAAAGGAACTCGCCGCGGCTGAACGCCAGTGGCAGGAGTCGCTGACCACGGCCGGACTGCCACGGAAACTCACGCCCAAGCAGGTCCGGCAGGTCGCCGTGCGGTATGAAGAACTTGGCGACGTCCGCCGCCGTCTCGAGGTTCGCTACGAAGAATGCCAGCAGCGGACTCGCGAGCTGGACGGCCTCACCGGCCGCATCGCGCACCTCGCCGCCGAAGTCGGCTTGCGCGTTGCCGACAAGCCGCCGGCGGATCAACTCCGAGTGTTGTACGAAGAGCTTCGCCAGCAGGAATCGCGGCTCAAGGATCGCGATGATCAGCGGAAGCAGTACCATCGCTTGCGCCGCAAGGCAGCCCACTGTGAAGACGACTTGCGGCGGCTCCGCGCCCGGCGTCGAAGCCTGCTGCGTTCCTGCGGCGTGGCCGATGAGCCCGAACTGCGGCGCCAAGCCGCCGCGCTAGCCGACGTGCGGCGGCTCCGTCAGGATCGCGACGCACTCAACCGTGAGATCGAGGCCGCTGTGGCGGGTCATTGCACGGCAGCCGAAATTGCCGACTTGCTCGATGGTCCGGCTCCCGCCCATCTCGAGTCCCGCCGCGATGAGCTTTCCGAACGCTGCCGCGCCATCGAGCGCCAACAGCACGAGCGGCTGGAAAGGCGCGGGCGCCTGGCGGAACAGATGCTCGCGCTGGCCGACGACCGCACTCCGGCCGTCAAGCAACTGGAGCTGGCACTGGTAGAGAAGCGTCTGGAAGAAGCATCCGCCGAATGGAGGAAGCTGGCGCTGACGAGCAAGTTGCTCCACTCAATCCGGAAAACTTACGAACGCGATCGCCAACCTGAAGCGCTCGAAGAAGCTTCCGGCTATCTGAAGCGGATGACGCGCGGCCGCTATACTCGGGTGTGGACCCCGCTCGATGAAGACGTGTTGTTCGTGGACGACGAGAAAGGAAGGACGCTGTCCGTCGAGCTCCTGTCGCAAGGGGTCCGGGAACAGCTCTTCGTGAGCCTCCGGCTTGCCCTGGCCGGGCTCTATGCGCGCCGTGGAGCAACTCTCCCCTTGATCCTGGACGACGTGCTGGTGAATTTCGACACCGAGCGAGCCCGTGCCGCCGCGTGTGTCCTGCGAGATTTTGCCGCCGCCGGACACCAGGTGCTCGTCTTTACCTGCCACGAACACATCGCGAGGCTGTTCAAAGACCTGGACGTCGATGTGGTCGATCTGCCGGGCAACTCGACACCCGCGATTCGCGCGCTGCCGAGTGAAACGTCTGACCTCCCTCGTCGTAAAAAGCGTCTCAAGCGGCCCGTGACGAGGCCGGTAGTCGCCCCGCCAGCGCCGGTGTATGAAATTGAAACGGAACCCGAGCCAGAGCGGGAGCCTGAACCCGAACCGGAGCCTCCCGAGCCTGAACCCGAACCGGAACCAGTGGCCGAACCGGAACTGGAATTGGAACCTGAGCCGGACGAACTGCCGGCTGACCGCGATTTCGCCCCGGTCCACCATGAGATTGCTCCCTGGGAGGATCTCGTTCCCGCATTCGATGATTTCGCTGACGACGGGCTGGACCTTCCGGCCCCCGAACCGCCCCCCGAGTTGCTCGAAGCAGAGGACGACGACCCGGAGGAGATCGAAGAGCCCGCGAAGGCGGCCGAGCCGGAGCCCGTTGAGACGCTCGACGAGATCGCGTACGAAGATGACGAGGAACTCGACGAAGACGACGAAGAGTCTGACGACGATGGTGGCCACGGCCGCCGGCGCCGGCCTCGCGACGACTGGGATGATCGTTACGAGGACGAATACGACTACCTTGAGGAGGAATTTGAGACCCATGGGGACTTCGACGCCGAAGCCGCGTGAGTCAGTTCGCTGCTCAAGCCGCCGGCATCTCGCCGGGTCGATACCCGAGGGAAAGGAGCTTGTGCATGGCGTCGCGATATCGGCTGCGGTAGTCGTAGGCAATCCAGGCGAAATAGAGCATGCCGAAGAAAGATCCGGTCGCGACCGCCATCGCGGCCAGTAGCGGCAGCCATGGTTTGGATTCGGACGAAGGCCCGGCGATCTGACCGGCATCTGTGCCATCCGAAGCCGTTCCATCGCTGATTGGACGGTTGAACACGGCATGCTCGGCGGTGGTCCTTCCGGCCAAGGCACTGGGCTCAGGACGGAACGTCCGCTGTGCCGGAGGCTCGTTCGCGGGATCCAATTCCGGTGCGGTGTCGGCCTGACTGGCGGACGGCGGGACGGCAGCAGGCGGCGGGTTGGCTATTGGCGGTGAGGCGGCTGCCGGCGCCGGCTCCGCCAGCCCTTCACGGGGCAAGGCTTGGGTGCCAAACGTGATGCGGATCTTGCGCACGCTCGACACCAGGTGCGGCGGAATATCGCTGATATTGTCCTCAATCAACGCCGAGGACATCGTCTCGAGCATCTGTGGCTCGATCTGCACGATGTACTCCAGGCCCCCTTCAGGCAGCGGTTGCCAGCCGGCGTCAATTCCCAGACTGGCCGCCGCAATCAGCAGAGCGTACATGTGCCGTCCCCCTCGGTCGAATCCGATACAAGCCTCAAACATGCATCCTAACGTGCCGCCATCAAAGCCGCAAACAGCGCGCGTCCTGGAGCGCCGCTCTGTCGCGCGATGCCGAGAGCGGATCAACGCCCGATGTTACCGTCGCCGGCGACGACGGCGACGGAACTGAGCCGCCGCTGTGCTTGGATCCGGCTCGCCGGGCGGCTCGGACGGGGCAACAGCGTCGGCATCGGGAACAATCTCCGCTGTCGCCGCCTCGGCGGCGATGGCTGGGTCGGCCACGACCATGGCCATTCCCGCGTCTTCGGCATTCACGGCCGTCGCATCGCCCAGTCCTTCAACCTCCTGTTGGAACATGTTCAGGAGGGCGTAGAGAAAGGCCACCACCATCGGTCCCACGAAGATGCCGATCGGCCCCATCGCGTTCACGCCGCCCAAGACGCTCAGCAGGGCCAGCAGCGGGTGCAGATTCGAACGCCCGTGGAGAATGATGGGCTTGATGACGTTGTCGGCCATCGAGACGACGAGCGCGCCATACACGCCGAGGAACAGGGCCGCCCCCGTGCGCTCCTCGACGAAGAAGATCCACAGCGTCACCGGCAGCCAGACCGCGGTTGCACCGACGAAGGGAACCATCGCCAGAAGCATTGTGAGAAACGTGAGCAGGAAAACGGAATGGGCGCCGGCGAAATAATAGCCGACTCCAGCCAGCAAGCCTTGAGTAATCGCCGAGAGCAAAGTCGCCAATACCACAGCCCGGCTGATGCGGCTGAATTCGTCAACGAGTTGCTGTTCGTAATGGCTGTCGAGCGGCGATAGCTGCATGACCCGACGCACCATCCACGGACCGTCGGCCAGGAAGTAGTAGAGCGAGATGATCATCACTACCAGGCCGACGAGAAAGGCCCCGGTGAACTTCGCCGAGCCCACGACCACGGGCCCCAGCCAGGCTTTGATCTTGTCGCGCACCGTCACCTCGACTTCGGTATGCGACAACGACAACCCGGCCTTGCCCGCCAGTTGCACGAGCAAAGTCGCCACCTCATGCGGGCTGAAAATCCGCTCCGCGGGCGTCTCGGGCTGGTGGGGGCTCTCCATCGCCTCGGCCTGATCGCCGCGGCCAACCTGCACAGCCGCCGCATCTCGGCTGGCAGCGGTTTCCGGTTCGCCGATCGTGTTCCTGTAAAGCCGAATCCCCTCGGTGGTTGCATTAAACCCAATCAGAAGCAGGGGCAAAAGAACGATCAGAATGATAGCGGCGGTAGTCGCAATCGCCGCCAGCCGGTCGCGTCCGCCGAACTGAGCGCGGAACCATTGATGGATGGGCTGAAAGATCACTACCAGGAGAACCGCCAGAAACATCGGGAGGAGAAAATTGGCCATCACTCGTATGAAGAGGATGCCGATGGTGACCAGAATCGCCAGCAGTACCAGGAACGAAACCATTCGCGTCATCGAAACCGTTCCGGTCATTCAGTTCCCCTCATCAAAGACATCCCATCTGCCCGGCCTTGCCAGACCTTGCCGCCTGGCTCCCTTGCACTGAAGATTCGCAGCGCAACGGAGGCGCGGCAGCATTGTAGCAGACCCACCCCCTGTTCCCAGGTACCCTACCGCCGCATCAGCGGTCGGCTTGTAGCGAAAGCGTCGGGCGACAACAATGGAAGGGGGGCGTGCGGACCGGGTGCACGTGCCAAATACCCCGCCCCGATTACCCCGCTCTCGCCACGGCGACGCACGTTTGGCGAGCTACTTTGCCAACTGCGGAACCGATCGCGTGAACGTTGAACCGTCGTCCAAGAGGCTGTGGCTCCTGCGTGCCGTAAAGGTCCTGATCCTCGCAGTCGTGGTGTGGGCAGTCCATCGCACGCTCTACGAGGCCTGGCAGCAGGTCGGTCAGTACGAGTGGCAACTGGAACCGGTCTGGCTTGCCGTCGCCGCGGGGCTCTACCTGACGGGCCTGACGCTCGCGGGGCTATTCTGGCGGCGGGTCCTCCAGACGATGGGCCAGGAGGCCGGCGTCGTCGAAGCACTGCGGGCGTATTTCATCGGCCATCTGGGCAAGTACGTGCCCGGCAAGGCGATGGTGGTGGTGCTTCGGGCGGGGCTGATCCGCGGCAGTCGGGTAAACACGGCGGTCGCCGCGGCGAGCGTGTTCTTCGAAACGTTGACCATGATGGCGGTTGGCGCCTTTCTGGCCGCCGCCGTGCTGGCGGTTGGCTTCCGCGAAGACAGTCGGCTGTTTGTCGCCGCACTGGTCATGATGGTCTTTTCCGGACTGCCGATCCTTCCCCCCGTCTTCCGCCGACTGGCCCGCCTGGCCGGCGTGGGTAAGTCGGACCCGGCAATCCGGAGCACCCTAGACCGTCTGGGATACGGCGTTCTGGCCTTGGGCGTGCTGGCGATGACCGTATCCTGGGGCTTGTTGGGCCTCAGTCTCTGGGCCACGCTCCGCGCTATGGGCTTGGAAGGGCTCGATCCTTGGGCCGAGTTGCCGCGTTACACGGCCTGCGTTTCGCTGGCCATGGTCGCCGGATTCGTGCTCCTGGTACTTCCTGGGGGGCTTGGCGTTCGCGAGGCGGTGCTCATTGAACTCCTCGTCCCTTACCTCGTTCGCCTGTTTTCCGATTCGCCTGATCCCCGCGCCCACGCTGCACTGATCGCCGTTGCGGCCGCCGCGCTGCTGCGGTTGGTCTGGCTCCTGTCGGAGATCCTGGCCGCCGCGCTGATGTATTTCTGGCGTCCCCGCCGGCAGGAGCATGCGGAGGCCGGATTGCCAGCACAGGCTGACCCCGACCCGGCGCATGAAGCAATACCATCGCGATAACCTGTACGAGAGCCCCGTTGGGGAATTCCGAATCGCAGGTTCCGGCCGCAGACGGCCGCGTCCCAAGCTTGTACTGGAGGGGGGATTTGCTCTCCTGTGGCTGATCTATCTGCCGTCGATGATCAGCGATCTCGTCTGGTGATAGGATCCGAGCTGCAAGGGTAGCTCGGAATAGGATTTGTCATTCAGGCCGCTGATCGGTTATCCTGGAGAAGTCGCGACCGGCATCCGGCGCTGCCCGCGGGCGCTCGATCTGCGGCCGCGCCCGCCTCACCACGGAACTCCCGCCTTTCCGCACGGACATTCCGATGCTCTCCATTGTCATTCCTGTCTACAACGAAGAGGCCAGCCTGGACGCGCTTCATCGTGAACTCCGCGAGGTTGCTGCCGCCAACAAGTACGAGCTCGATATCGTGTTTGTTGATGACGGCTCAACGGATGGTTCCTGGGAATTGATCGAGCGGATCGCGGCCGCCGATCCGCAGGCCAGGGGCATTCGCTTCCGGCGCAACTTCGGCAAGGCGGCAGCCCTGAGTGCCGGTTTCACCGCCGCGCAGGGTGAGCTCATCATGACGCTCGATGCCGACCTGCAGGACGATCCGCACGAGATTCCCCGATTCCTTGCCAGGATGGATGAGGGACTGGATGTTGTCAGCGGGTGGAAGCAGGTGCGGCACGATCCCTGGCATAAGGTGATTCCGTCGCGGATCTTCAACGGCATGGTGAGCCGCTTCACCGGCGTGAAGCTCCACGACCACAACTGCGGCATGAAATGCTATCGCCGCGAGATCTTCGACGAAGTGCGGCTTTACGGCGAGTTGCACCGCTTTGTGCCCGTGCTGGCCGCGTCGCGAGGGTATCGCGTGGGTGAGCTGGTAATCCAGCACCGCGCGCGCAAATTCGGCCGCTCGAAGTACGGGGTTTCGCGGTTCATGAAAGGTTTTCTGGACCTCTTGACGGTGAAGTTCCTCACCGGCTTCGGGCAGCGTCCGCAGCACGTGCTGGGTGGCATCGGCCTGGTATCGTTCGTGACCGGAGCCGCATGGCTTCTCGCGCTGGCGATTGAGTGGACCTTGAGCCGCATCGTTCCCGGTATTGAGGACGTGCATCTTAATCACCGGCCCGCGGTGATCTACGCCCTGGCCTTGCTGCTGCTGGGGGGGCAGATGCTCTCGATGGGGGTGCTCGCCGAATTGTTTGTTGCCTACCACGGCGAGCAGGCACAGAATTATTCCATTTCCGCCCGGACTCCACAGGTCAGGACATGACGAGCGCGAGTGCCGACGAATCCCGTGCCGCCTTGCGGCGGATGGTCTATTGGGTCCTGATCACGGTGAGCGCGGGCCTGATGCTGGGCCGCATTTTCGCCGTCGACTCCATCGATATGGAAGGGCTGGAGCGATTTCGCCTGGAGCAGATCCGCGGCGAACTGGAGGCCAAGCGCGATCGGCTTGAGCGGCAAGGCGTGGCAGAGAACCGCATTCGCCGCGAACTGATTCGGACCGAAGCCGAGCTGCGCCGCCGCGCACAGCTCCGGCGGCCCTTCCTGAGCGCCAACGACCGCAGCCGCTGGGCGACGCTTCGCGCGCTTGTCGAGCCGGAGATGCGCGTTCCCGGCGCCCCATATGCGATTGACCGGGTGCTCAACGAGCCGGGTTGGGACACGATCGACCTCGTCAAACACGACGGACACCTCTATTCGAGCAAGCCCACTCTGCTCCCGACGTTGCTGGCCGCCGAGTACTGGGTGATCTACAAGGTCACCGGGAGGACACTTGGCGAAGAGCCCTATGCGATCGGCCGCTTGATGCTCGTCACCGTGAATGTCCTGCCGCTGGTGTTCTCCTTCTGGCTTCTGTCGCGTCTGGTCGAGCGGTTGGGCACAAGCGACTGGGGGCGGATTTTTGCGATGGCCGTCGCGGCGCTGGGCACGTTCCTGACCACTTTCGCGGTGGTGCTCAACAATCACGTGCTGGCCGCAGTGACCACGCTGGTATGTTTGTACGCCCTGGTGGTGATCCTGCTGGACGGCGACCGCCGCCTGCGATGGTTCGTCCTCGCGGGTCTGGCCGCTGCGCTGACGGCCACCAACGAGCTGCCGGCGCTGTCATTCTTCGCCGCCGTGCTGGTCGGGCTCTTGTGGAAGGCGCCGAAAGAGACGCTGCTTGGGTTCATTCCCGGGGCGTTGGTGATCGCGGCCGGTTCGCTGTCGACCAACTGGATCGCCCACGGCACTTTCAGCCCTCCCTACGCTCACCGTAGCAAGACCGATCCAGCCGACAACTGGTATGAGTTTACTTATGAGCGAAACGGTCGGCTGTACCACAGCTACTGGACGAACCCCGTGGGCGTCGACCTTGGCGAGCCGTCGCTGGCGAAATACGTCGTCCACGCCCTGGTCGGCCACCATGGCGTCTTCTCGCTCACGCCGGTGTGGATACTAAGCTTCATCGGCATGGGGTTGTGGCTTTGGCGGCCGCCCGATGGGCGATTGCGCGAATTGGCGCTGCTCGTCGCCGGGGTGACGCTCGTCTGCCTGGTGTTCTACCTGTTCGTGCTCGGCGAGCGGGACCGCAACTACGGCGGCATGAGCAGCGGCTTCCGCTGGATGTTCTGGTTCGCGCCTATGTGGCTATTGACGATGCTGCCGACCGTCGATCGCATGGCGGGCCGGAAATGGTGGCGAGGTATGGCGCTGGCGATGCTCCTGGTCTCAGTGCTGTCGGCCAGCTATCCGACCTGGAATCCATGGACCCATCCTTGGTTGTGGGATTTTTTGCGATATCTGGGCGTTCAATGACGCGCGCGGCGCTTGACCCGTGACGGCTGAGCATTCACACTCTTAGAGCGGCGCGCGGCGCCGCGATGCGTCTCACCGCCAGGGATTTCCAGCCGACTCTGCAGGAGAACCGCCATGCGATCGCCACTCTTCCCCCTTACCCGACGCACGTTCCTCGGCCGCACCGCCGCGGCCGGTGCGGTGATGATCTCGGCACAAGCCCTGTGCGGTCAGGATGCCCCCGGCGCGGGCGACCGGCTGTCGATCGGCGTGATCGGCTGCGGCGACCGGGCATCGGCCCTGATGGGCGAACTCCAGCAGCAGTCGGCCACCCACAACGCTCGGATTACCGCCCTTTGCGACGTCTGGCAGGTGAATCTGAAGCGGGCCGCCGACCGGGTGAAGAAGTGGTGGGGCGTGGAGCCGCGTACGTTCACGCGGTTCTCTGAACTCCTGGCACTGCCCGACATTGACGCCGTGATCATTGCCACGCCCGACTTCGGCCATTGCCCGATCCTTGTCGCCGCGCTCGAAGCGGGCAAGGACGCCTACGTCGAGAAGCCGATGGCGATGGACCTGGAGGAAGCGAATCAAGCGCTCGATCTGGCGCGTTCGGAAAGCCGGGTCGTGCAAGTCGGAACCCAGCGCCGCAGCGACGGCCTGTACCGGGCGATCGCCGCGCGGCTCCAAAGCGGCGTGCTCGGTGCGATCAGCCGCGTGACTATCGAGAACAATTTCAACGAGCCCCGCTGGGCCCGCGACTATTCGAACTGCAATGCGGCTGACGTCGATTGGGAGGCCTACCTTTTGAACCGGGATAAACGCCCGTTCGATCCGCGGCTGCTCCGCCGCTGGCAACTGTACAAGATGTGCACCAACGGCATGTCGGGACTGTGGATGAGCCACTTCAGCGACGTGGTGAACATGCTGTTGGGCACCACGTACCCCGCCAGCGCCGTCGCCATGGGAGGCACGTATGTCTGGAAAGAGGACCGCGAGCACAACGACACCTTTCACGCCCTATTGGACTACCCGCAGGGCTTCCTGATGAGCTGGGCGATGGGGCTCGGGAACTCGGCCGGTATGGCCTTCACGGTACATGGCACCAAGGGGACCTGCGACATCAATACGGCCCTGCTCACGCCCAAGGGGGGCGCCAAGTCGGATCTCAAGGAAGAGACGATCGCCGCCGGGCCTGGCGAGTCGCACATGGGCAACTGGCTGGCGTGCCTCCGAAGCCGCCAAATCCCCAACGCCGACATCCAGTATGGCCACCAACACGCGGCGGCCACGATCATGGCCGCCGCGGCGCTGGAAACCGGGCTACGCCACAAGTACGATGTCGATAAGCGTCAGATAGTCGCCGGCTAACGAGCGACCTTGACTTCATTTCGCCAACATTAGAGGTGCTTCTCGATGTCTATCCGTCTACCCACTTTCCGTCTGCTGACCGCCTCACTGGCTCTGATGATTGCATCCAGCGGTTTTCTGGCAGCCGAAGGGCCGATCCTGGTAGTCCCCGCCGCGCCGGCGGTACTCCACATCGGCGCACCTCTGCCCGACCATGCCGATTTCGAGGCCGCAGAGAGTTATCGCCTGGTCGAGATCGACGCGACCGACGTCGCTGTAGCGGCCACGCTAGTCACTTCAGTCGCCGCGGACGGAACGGCGGCGTCGTCGCAGCGAGTGGTTGCGTCGATCCCGCCGCGCGAAGCAGCCAGCGGCTGCCGCCGGTTCCGGCTCGAACCGGTCGCGGCTTCTGGTGACGGTGCTTTCCGCTTCGATGATGTAAGCGACAAGTCGGTCGGCCTGTGGGATGGTGAGCAACCAGTGCTGGTCTACAACCACGGTGTCGTCACGCGCGAGGAGATACCCGAAAACGAACCGCGCCGCAGTCGCTCGTCGTACATCCACCCTCTGTACGGCCTCCGCGGCGAGGTGCTCACCGACGATTTTCCCCGCGACCATTATCATCACCACGGAGTCTTCTGGACATGGCCGCACGTCGGGATCGACGGCCAGGAGTACGACATCTGGGCCGACCGCGGCATTCGCCAGCAGTTCGTGAGCTGGCTCGGGCGCGATGCCGGTTTCGGCGGGGCGGCGCTGGGGGTAGAGAACGGCTGGTTCGTGGGCGATAAGAAGGTAATGGTTGAACGGGTCTGGATGCGGGCCTTCGAGCCGGCCGGCCAGACGCGGGCCATCGACCTGGAACTCGTCTGGATTCCCGTCGAGAAACCCGTCACGCTCTGGGGCGCCGAGGGAAAGAGCTACGGCGGCTTGACGGTCCGTTTCGCCGTCCCCTCGGAGAAGGACTCTACGATCACCGTGCCGTCTGGACGGACGACCGAGGACCTGCCCGACACGCCGCTCGTGTGGGCCGATCTGACGGCGAAAATGAAAGGGGCCGACGCTCCGAGCGGCGGAGCGGTGTTCGTTCCGCCAAGCCACCCGGACTTCCCGCCCACGTGGCTCACGCGGCATTATGGACCATTGTGCATCGGTTGGCCCGGCGTGAAGCCGAAGACGTTCCAGCCGGGCGAGGTGATTCGCCTCGAATACCGTCTGTGGCTCCACAACGACCTGCCCGAAGTCGCCGCGATCCAGGCTGCCTACGACGCGTACGTGGCCGCGCGCACGGTGCACTGGGAGTGATTTCAGCTTTTTGCCCTGAGTGCCAGACTGAGGAAACGGTCGTCGATGTGCACCATCAGCCGGTCGCGGACCCACTCGTCCAGCAGGCGGCGGATCCGCGGTTCATCGATGTCCTGACCGGCGGACTGCCCACCGGCGTATTCGACGATCTTCTTCAGCGATCGTCCCGAGTCGCAGTAGAGGTATACCTCGCGTTCGAGGCCAGTGAGCCGGCGCTGGAACTGCGCGGCGTCCGGCCGCGTGTCGGTCAGCAGGAGCACGCCGTCGCCGCGGTCCCATTGCCGAAAGGTCACCGTCCGTCCCAACTCCTGCCAGCGCCGAATCGCTTCCAGCGCTCCGGCGGCATAGTCGGCCGGATTGCGGCCGTCGGCATAGTCAAACTCGAAGTAATAGGCCAGCCGCGCCAGCGATTCGGGCGGAAATGGATAGACGTATCGAAACGCCCGATTCGGCCGCGGATTGACCGCCCCGTGCGCCTCGGGATGCTCGAAGTAGGGCGAGAACCGATCCATTCGCACCCGGCCGACGGCCATGGGCGGCGCGAGGTGGCAGATTGCAGGAATCAACCGCTCCATTTCGGCGTATCCGGCCGGGTCCTCGCCGGGAAACCCGTAGAGAATATTCCACTTCACCTCGATGTCGGGTTCGGAGAACCATTTCAGCGTTTGCAGGTTCTGCAGTGCGGTGGCGCCCTTGTCGATCCGTTTCAATGCCGAGGTGATGAAGGTCTCCAAGCCCAGTTGGGCTGCCCCGAGTCCGGCGTCGAGCAGCGCCTCAACCTGCTCGCGGGTCATGTTGGCCTTCATCTCAAACACAAACCCGAGATCGAGGCCCGCCTTCTTGATCATCGGCAGGAATGTGTGGAAGTAGCGGTGGTCGAGGATGTTGTCCGACGTACAGGCCTTGTGGATGCCGTAGCGGCCGACGAGATGCGACAATTCCGCGACCGCTCGCCGCGGACTCTTGCTGCGATAGGTCATCGTGCTCCCGTTGAGCCCGCAGAATGCGCAGTGATGCTTCTGCCCCCACCAGCAGCCGCGTGAAGTCTCGAAGAACAACAGCGGGTCGAACTCGCGCCGGAGCCACGAGCGATCAAGCCGAGCGAAGTAGTCATCAAAGTCAGGGTACGGCAGCGCATCCAGGTCGCGGACCAGAAACGCGGCCGAATCGGGGGCCGGCGTCAGCGGCGGTCCGGAAACGGATTCCCGTCCCGCGACTCCTGGAGGCAGATCAACCGGTCGCCCGGCAAGAATCTGATCCACGACCGGCACGATCGTCAGATCGGCTTCGCCCAGGAAGACGTAGTCGATCTCGGGAAACTGACGCAGCAATTCCAGCCCCATCTCCCCTTCGCACGCGGCTCCGCCGAAGATCACCTTGACAGCGGGCCTCGCCTCTTTAATCCGACGCGCGAGGCAAATCGACGGCATCGTCTGCTGAAACGAAGCGGCGAAGCCGACGATACCGTAGTCCGACCAGTCGACACCCGCCATGCATCGGTCGAGAAATGGCCCGATATGCCGCTCTGTCCCCTCGAAGTCCTCCCGGTCCTGCTCCGTGAGCCCGGAGTCGGTGGCCAGCAGCACATCGTTCCAGTAGCATTCATCGCCTGGCAAGCCAGTGAAATAGTGCTTCGCAAACAGCCGCTCCCCTCCCAGCACGAAGGCAAAGTAGTCGGCTAGCCAGTAGTAGTGCTCCCAGCCCACCAGCTCGGCGAAGTCGAAGTTGAAATAAGCCATGTCGCAGCCAATCCCCTGCCGCATGAGCGCGCCCTTGAGCAGGCTCGGGCCGAGGTTCGGCCAGCGAAGATTGGAGAACGGCATGTTGATGAGCAGAACACGCGACATGGGCTGCAACGGAGGAGGTGAGAGAGGAGCCACGCTGTCCGGATTGCGAGCGGGTACTCTGGGCTACAGCGCCCGAATCCTCGCCACTTCAGTCTCGCAAGTCCTACGCCACCCGGCATTCGACACGTTTCATTCTACCACGGCAACCGCTTCCGTGCCGGCCTCGCAAACGACGCGGAACCCGACATTGTGGACTCGCTGGTACGGCAGGTAGCTCAGGCGATAGCTCGACGTTGCCCGGTGCGGACGGTCGCGCCATGAACCCCCGCGAACTATTAGCCGAGATTCCTTGGACGTTGAGTCGACCTGTTCGTTTCGCAGTGGATAGGGTTGGTAAGGGCTCTCGGTCCACTCCCACACGTTGCCGTGCATGTCGTGCAGGCCCCAAGGGTTGGCGCGATAGTTCCCGGGTCTGGCGGTGATCAGCGTGCCGTCGTTGAATCGGCTGTCTTTCGGGATCCAGTCGTCGTACTTCGTCGGATTCACCAGTGGCACATCGACCGTGTACGGATCGCTGGCGAACTCGGTCATCTTGGCGTCGGCGAGGTTCGCAAACGCCGAGAAATCGGCGTCGGCAGCGCCAAATGAAAACGGGCTGGCCGAACCCGCCCTGCATGCATATTCCCATTGGGCCTCGGTGGGCAGGCGGAAAGACTGCCCCGTGCGCGCCGACAGCCAGCGGCAGAAGGCGGTGACCTCGTGCCACGACACGCGGACCACCGGCTGCCAGGGCTCATTCATCGGGTAGCCGTGGATGCCGAACTGGTAAGCGTTCTTATCCTCCACGCGGCTGTCGTGGCCCGGATCGAACCGGGCGTACTGCTCGTTCGACACTTCGCATGTGCCCATCCAGAAGGGCCGGTCGACCGTGACGCGGAACATGGGCTGCTCGTCCCGTTCGCCGTCGTTGCTGCCCATGACGAAGTCGCCGGCGGGGATGAGCGTCAGATCGAGTGTTACGCCGTCGCCCAAGTCAACCGATCGCCGAGTGGGCCCGCCGGCTGCCTTTTGCCGCCGTGCTGCCTCCGAAGCATCGAATGGCCATCCGGGACATTGCGGCTGCAAGGCTGCCGGCGCCGCAAGTCCCCTATCCGGCTTGCTCGGCGCAACGGCGGCAAGAACGGTTCCGGCGGGCACCGCCTCCGGATCGTCGTCCACCCCGGCGTAAAGCTTGAGAAGATCACGCCGGCGCTGGCGCTGGATACCCGGATTGTCGATTTCCTCGCCCCAGGTGCCGTGGTAGGGACAGTTGAGATCGATCCACGTGATCAGGCGGTCCCACGATTCGGCGTCGAGTTCTACACCGTGATGACCTTTGCGGAGCAGTTGCACCAGTTCGGTGGTGTCGGCATGGAACTCCATCGGTTCGAGCATGTGGTATTCGCTTTCGATTCCCGGCCGGCGGACATATCGGCACAGTTCCACGTAGCCCAGCGAGAATTTTCCCGCGTTCCGGCCACCGTTTCCGGGTGTGACCGAAGTCCAATCGGTCACCTTGACGTCACCGCGAAGATTCACGATCGGCTTCCCGCTGGCCAGAGTAGCCCCATCATGGCAGCTCACGCAGTGCCGATCGATCACCGGTTGCACTTCGCGCGAATAGGCGAAGCCCCGGAGCGGCCCACGCCAGGGAGTGATTTCCGCGGGCGATTCGCTGAGGGCCAGCGTCGGCCGCGCGAGCGCCGACGTGTTCTGCGGCTCGTGGCAACCGGAGCATTGAACGGTCTCGCCCGGCATCGCTGTCATCCAACTTCGCATCAACTGCACCGCTTTGCCGTCGGCATCAAGCGGTTGCAGCGAGAGCGGCACGTTAGCCGGAATACGAAACTTCGCCGAGCCATCTTCATTCACCGGCACGGTGCCAATTACCCGCTTGATATCCCATGGCCCTTCCGCGCCCACAACGCCCAAGAGTCCGCCCATCCCCTGATAGGCATAGTGATACGTTACCAAGCGGAGCGACTTGATCGTGCCCCGCGGAATGCCCTTCAGCCCCCCTCCGACATAGATGTCGGGCAGATACACGACGGCGTCTTTCCGGGTGAGGTCTACCCGGTTTGGAACGACCGGAGGCTCAGCGCGGGGCCGTAGTGGGATCGGCTCCAACAGCGCGCAGCCGGGCGTTTCCTTGATGAGTACGAAGTTGTCGAACGTGTCGACGAGGTACAGCCCCCATTCGCTCTGAGGCGAGGGTTTGCATGAAACAAGGAAGTGTTTCTCACTGAGCGGCCACGGATGAAGAAACTTGGGCCAGCTTTCAAGCGTCAGCCCGTCACGGACGATCGCCTCCACTTTCTTCCCATAACCGGGAATCCGTTGCACCGCGCCGGCCGCTTCATGCCGCCCCTGGGCCGGATCGAAGATTGTCAGTTCGCCCATGCGGGGGTTGTCGTGATGCCCGCCGACCACCCCCACGATCCGGGTCGGATGCTCAGGTACCGGCCGTGCGTAAAAGATGGAATTGGGCCAGTACGAGTTGCTGCCGTAGTATTCCATCGTTCTTTCCGCACAACTGCATCCCATATTCTCCGAATATCGCAGGGTGGGGAAGTTCAGCGGTAGAGCGTGACGGGTAGGGAGAGGAGGCGGAGGAGTTGACGGTGGAGCGGGGAGAGTTTGGTGGTGAATTGGATCGGTTCGCTGCCGGGACGGGTGAAGACGTGACGCTGGGTGGGGTCGAAGAGGTCGAACAGGCGACGCGCCGTGGGGCGCCGGCAGTCGCGGTCCTCGGGGTACATCGGCAGGGCCGCCAGGCCGTGGTCGCGCATCGCCTGCCGCAGCGCACGCTCGATGAGCGACTCCGCCAATAGCGCGAAGAAGTAGACGCAGAGGAAGCCCTCGATGCGGGCCACGTCCTTGAGGAACACCGGGGCCACGCGGTAATCGGTCTTGAGCTGCTCGAAGCGGCGTTCGATCGGCGGCTGCCGTTTGTAGGCCTCAAGCACCTCCCGGGCGTCGAGTTGCGTGTCGTTGGTCACGAGGGGAAAGAGGCCGTCGGTAAGCCGCTCCCGGGCCAGCTCGGCTTCGTCGATCGTGTACTCCAGATCGAAGCGCACCGACTCCTCGCGGACGTAGGTGGTGTCCTTGCCGGGACGTCCGCGGCGGCTCTGGCGGAAGGTCTCTTCCACACGCTGGTCGATCTGCACCCGGAGCCAGGTCGCGGCCTGATGGCGGTCGAGGATCTCCGCCACGGCGGCGAGTACTTTCGCCTCCTCCCGCAGCCGCGACCGTGGCGACCGCAGCCGCTGTTGCAGGTCACGCAGTTCCTGCTGGGCCTGAGCCAGCCGCCGGCCGCGGGCGGCCAGGTCCAGCTCAGCCTTGCGGGTGCTCGAGTACCACCACAGCCGATAGCCTTCGGGAAGCGCTTCCGGCGGCGAAACGACGGCATAATGATCGACCACCTCCCCCTCATCGTCGGCCTTGTCCCCGAGCGGCTCCCAGGCGACCTGGCCGGCGCGGAGCCGCTGGCGGAAGTCGCCGTCCTCGCGACGGGTGCGCGGCAGCACGCTCACGAAGCGGCCGCCGCGCTGGGCGATGTAGTTCATGTTCTCTACCGTGGCCAGCTTGCAGTCGGCCACGTAGAGGAAGTCGCGCCGGCCGGCCAACTGGCAGAGCAAGTCCCAGCTCTCGACGTGGGTGCGGTCGTCGGTCACGTTGCCGCTGGCCACGCGGAAGGCCACCGGGACCCCGCCGTCGCGGGTGACGGTGAGGATATACAGCAGTTGCTTGAGGTCGGGGCGATGGTCCTTGTTGTGGCCCCAGGTGATGGCCACCGTCGGCTTGCCGTGACGGGCGGCCCCTTGGCTGGCGCTGGCGTACAGGCCGCAGAAGGAGACGGTGGTCGAGTCGTTGTGCAGCTCGTCGAGATGGAGGTCGAACTGGCGCACGATGTGGCGCATGAGGGCCAGCACGAGCGACGGCCGGTCGGCGCGGAAGAGGGCCGTCAGGGCCCGGCCGCCGCGGTCGTCGTTCCAGGCGGCCACTTGTTCCGGCTTCAGTCCGAGGCCGGCCGGATCGTGTCCCGCGATCCACTCGCCCACGGCATACAGCGGCGTGCGGGAGAGCAGGATCTGCTTGACGAGGATCACCACCGCGCGGGCGGTGGGGATCTTGGTGCGGCGATCGTCGCCAGGGAGGAACTCGGCGAGCAGCGCTTCGAGCTTCATCCGCTGGAGGAAGTCCTCGACGATCGGCAGCGCGCCGGTGGTCCAGGACCGCAGCGCGGCCGGGCCGCGGCGGGCGACGTGTCCGGAGGATCGGCTGCGCGGGCGACGGGAGGTGGTGGAGCGTCGAGTCGAACGGGAAGCTTTCTTCATCGTGAAAACCCTTTCCGGCGGAGTGTGGCCGCGCGGGGCGGCCAGTGTCGGCCGCCCCGCGACGGGCAAAGTGCCGCAGGAAGGAAATGTCGCGTTCGACACAACGTCAAGGCGCGCCGCCGAGGGTGTGAACACTTACGACACGGACCATCGACGTAAGTCCAGTCCGACTCGACTTACGTCGAGAGCCTTCGCCCTAAGTATCGCGAACTCGAATGCGGACCGCGCGCCGGACATTGCCGCGTCGCACGACCGGATGAAGAATGCCCCCAACGCGCGGCGCCGCTGCCGAACCTGGCCGGCGGTTGCCCTGCCTCCGCCCTTGCCCGGCGCTACGCCCCGCGCCCCGCATCGTCCCACTCACACACACCGCCGGCCACCGTCCCGCCTGGACCCGCCCCATGAAATTCCAAGATAATCAACGGCAGTTGTGCGGAAAGAACGTTCCATCTGTCCGGTGCCATCAGGATTCATGTGGAATAATAGCCGCGTGTTTGAGTGCGGGGTGTCGCTATACTCCCAGCGAAGGTAGAGCACTCGCCCGTTGTTGAGCACCGTCGGACACCAGTCGTGCTCCTGGTCGAAGCATAACTGGCGGATGTTCTTGCCGTCGCCATCCATTACGTAAAGGTTGGCCACGTGGGAACTGCCGTAAACGCAGGGCACGCCAACGAAGCAGGCCGTAGAAGTAAACGCGATCTTGCCGCCGGGCAGGTAGCAGGCGTCGTAGCTATCGACGTCCGGTTGGTCACCCGTAAGTTGCCGCAGGCCGTTGCCATCCATCGCCAGTTCGAAGATCTGCCAGCGATTGTTCGTGCCGATCGAAGAAAACAGAAGCCGGTCTGCGGCGAAATTGAGATCCACATCGCCCACAAAGCAGTCCCCGGCAGGGCGATAGAGGGTCGTCAACTGCCCTTCGGGGCGGACCGGAGATAAGACCGCGATCTCGTCGTCGAAACCAACTCGCGGAAGGCAGGAATTGCTCTGCCAGTTGCGAGGCAGGCCCAGCGACGGAGAGCGGTTGCCGCGGCGGACGATGAGGAGTCTGTCGAAATCGAGCAGTGGGTTGGCCAGCAAGGCCTCGCGCCGCAGCGACTGGAGTTGATCCTCGATCGCGGCCGATTCCGCAGGCTTCGCTGTCGCGGCGGATCTCAACTGCTCCAATTCATCGAGGCGCCTGAGATACGTTGCAGCGTCAGGGTAGCGGTCGCCGAACGTCGCCCAGAGGTCCTCGATCGCCCGCCGCAGCGCTTTCGTGTCGACCGTTGCCACATCATAGCCCACACCGGGAACCGCCGGCGGCGGGCTGTCGAGGGTGCGCGCGGTGGGGCGCTCAAGCGTCCAACCGGATGGAAAGGGCGCGGAACTGTCAAATCGAATTGCTATGACGTGCGGGAAGGCGTCGGCGCGGCGCAATCGTAATGTGTGCTTACCCGGATTGATCCACAGCCGTACGGTTTCTTCCCATCGAGCTCCGCTCGTGTTCCAACTGCCAGTAGCCGTGCGGCATGCCTGGCCAAGTTTGTCCTCATCGAGCGAGATTTCCACCGGGCGTGGATCGTGAGCCGCGTAACGGATCGAAATCGTGTAAGTCGCGCCAACGGGGAAGGGAATGTCGTACTCGACGATGATCGGCGAAGCTCCGCCAAAGGCGACCATCGGTTCGGCGTCCGCCCACTGGCCGGTGAACGTGCGCGCATTGCCCCGATCGTAAGCCCACGCCGGAATGGTGAAGGAACCAGCCGGCTCAGCCGCCAGAACAAACTGGACCGCGAGCGTGGCGGCGAGGAACACCAGGCACTTTTTCCAGACAAGAGCGTACTGAGCCAGAGTAAAAGCGGCGGCCATACCTCGAGCTCCTGGAAAGAGAGTCTTTGGATGGGGATGCTTGGAGGGCCCAGTCGGTGACCGTCTGAGTATAACCGAACACGCTCCATTGGCCAACCATCCTTCCCGCCGCTGTGGGGAGAATGTTGACGGCGCGCCGTCTCCCTCGTAGAGTGGGCACCATAGCGCGATTCAGCCACACAAAGGAGACTCCGATGAACTGGCGCCTCGTAGCGATTATGGGATCCGTACTTGTGGGCCTTTCGAATTTCACCGCCGCGGAGGAGGGTAAAATTCGCGTGCTTCTCACCGTGGGCGGTCACGTTTTCGAAGAGCAGCCCTTCTACGCGATGTTCGACGCCATGGCGGACGTCGAGTATAAGAAGATCGAGATGCCGAAGGAGGCCGACCTGCTCAAGCCGGGACTCGAGAAAGATTACGACTGCATCGTGATGTATGACATGAACCCGGGGCTTACCCCGGAACAGCAGGCGAACTTTGCCCGCTTGGCCCAATCGGGAATCGGCATCGTCTCGATGCATCACAACATGGGCGCCAACCGCGACTGGCCCGAATACCGCAAGATTATCGGCGGGAAGTTCGTCTTTGAGAACATGGAAATCGACGGCCAGCAGTACAAGCCGTCAACCTGGTCGCACGGCGAGACCTTGAAAGTCACCGTGGTCGACAAGCAGCACCCCATCACTCAGGGCGTCCAGGATTTCGAGATCCACGACGAAACCTATGGCGGCTATTTCACGTCGGCCGATGCGAAAGTGCTGCTCAAGACGGAACACCCGAAGAACGACCCTGAGCTGGCCTGGGTCACGCAGTACGGCAAGAGCCGCGTGTTCTATCTCATGCTGGGGCACGACGGCCTGGCATACGGCAATCCGAGCTTCCGGAAGGTGCTTCATCAGGGCATCCGCTGGGCGGCGGAGGGTGCAAAGTGAAACACGCCTTGTCTGCAACGCTGTTGTCTGCTGTTCTAAGCACTGTTGGCTGGGCCGCCGCGCCCCCCCTGACGTTTACTCCGGACGAGAAGGGTGGCGGCTACGCGTTCGATACCGGCGCGCTCCGGGGCCATATCCGCATGGACGGGCGCTCGCAAGGAATCGACGAACTGGTGCACACCGCGTCGGGCGTGGCAGTGGCCGAAGGAGGCCATCTGCCCGGCATCTTCAGCCATTACCGCGTATTCTCGACTGCGACGCGCTACGGCGACGCCGCCCGGGACTGGCCGACTGAGACGCGACTCCTGCCGGACGGCGCGCTGGAGGTGCACTGGCCCGCGACGGAAGAACATCCGTTGGACATGGTCGCCACATTTCGCTGGGCAGCGCCCGACACGCTGGATCTCACGACATCCGTCAAACCCCAACACGCGATGCCGGACTTTGAGGTCTTTCTGTCATCGTATTTCCGTCCCGATTTCCGGGCTCTGGTGTACGTCAAGCCGAACCATTTCAGCCAGGGCCAACCCGAGTTGCTGCCGACCGATGTCAATCCGCTCGTCGACGGGAGCTATCTCATATTCCCACGCGACCGCCAGTCGGTTCAGACGATCTTCGACGGACGCTGGGAAAAACCGCCCCATCCGGTGCAGTGGTCGGTAACGCGGTGGTTTGCCGCCCCGTTGGTCGTGCGGCGCCACGAGTCAAGCGGTGTTGCCGCGGCCATCATGTCACTTCCCGGTGAGTGCTTTGCTGTTTCGGTACCCTACAACAAGACGCCTCCCGACGGCGTGGCCGGCCATCAGTCGATCTACCTATCGCTTTTCGGGCAGGACCTGGGCGCGGGCCAATTGGCCACTGCCCGGGCGCGCCTCGTGGTCGGCAAGATGACTGACGAGGACGCTATACGAGCCAGCGCCGACTATATCCAGTGGTCCAGCGGAGACGCCCGATGATGTTTTGCGGTGATCGGAATCAGTGGCTACCCAGCGCATGCCTGGCGTGCGAAAGGACCAACTGGGGGGCCGCTGTCGCGATTGTTCTCAGTCTTGTCTCTGGGGGGCTCGCCGCCGAACGTGGCGAATCAGCAGTCGCTTCCGCGATCGATATCGCCCCGGTCTGGTCGGGCCACCCGGTGCAGTTCGCGCTGTTGACCAGCCCGCCGCGGCAGTATGTCGCGTTCTACGATGCCGAGCGGCATCTGACGGTCGGCTGCCGGGAACTCGACTCACCGTCCTGGCAGTTGGTCCGCCTGCCCACCGCCGTGGCCTGGGACAGTCACAACTATGTGACGATGGTTCTGGATGACGACGGCCATCTCCACGTGAGCGGCAACATGCACTGTGTGCCGCTGATCTACTTCCGGACCACCAGACCACGCGACATCACGAGTCTCGAACCTGTACCGTCGATGGTCGGCCGCAATGAGAGCCGCTGCACCTATCCGCGATTCCTCCGCGGCGCGGCGGGAGAGCTTCTGTTCACTTATCGCGATGGCCGCAGCGGCAATGGCGAACAGATTTGGAACGTGTACGATACACCCAGCCGGACCTGGCGCCGGTTGCTTGATAAGCCACTTTTCTCAGGCGGCGGCCAGCGCAACGCCTACTTCCACGGCCCGGTTCGCGACCTCAACGGCATGTTCCATGTCTGCTGGGTGTGGCGAGAAGACCCGGATTGTGCTACGAACCACGACCTGTGTTACGCGCGCTCGAAGGACCTCGTGCATTGGCAAAAGAGTACCGGCGAGCCGCTGGCCCTCCCCATTACACTGGAGACGGCCGAGATCGTCGACCCGGTGCCGGTGGGCGGCGGAATCATCAATGGCAACACGGTCATCGGCTTCGACACCCACGCGCGACCGGTCATCAGCTACCACAAGTTCGACGCCGCGGGCAGCACCCAGCTTTACAGCGCCCGTCGTGAGGCCGACGGTTGGAAGGTCTACCAGACGAGCGACTGGGACTATCGCTGGGAATTCAGCGGCGGCGGTTCGATCGGCTTCGAGATCGGTTTCGGGCCGGTCACCGCGGACGAGAGCGGCCTGACCCAGAGCTTCCGGCACGCCAAGTATGGTTCCGGCGTGTGGCGGCTCGACGAAGCGACACTGCGACCGACCGGCCGAGCGTCCCAAGCCGCCCGGTTGCCGCGCGAACTCGGCCGGTTGGAGTCGAAACATCCGCGGATGGGCGTGCGCAGTGCGGAGGATCTCGGCACAAGCGGCGAACAAGGCGTGCGTTATCTGCTGCGATGGGAAACGCAGCCCTCCAACCGCGATCGAGCCTGGCCGGGTGAACCCCCTTCGCCGAGCATGTTGCGACTTTACCGAATCAGTGAACAAGGCTGACAGGAGCGCCCCACCATGCGTAAGGAGACGATGACGCCGCGCGAGCGCCTGCTAAAGGCGCTCAATCACGAAACGCCGGACCGCGTGCCGATCGACCTGGGGGGCAACCAGACCGGCATCCACAAGTTTGCATATCAGGCGCTGGTCGAACACCTCGGCCTCCGCGAGGAGCCGATCATCATGGATGCCGTGCAGCAGTTGGCGCGGCCATCGGAAGCGGTACTCGAGCGGTTTCACGTCGACACGCGGTATATCGCCGCCGGCGCGGCAGCCGATTGGAAAGGGGGCATTGTTCAGCGTGAGCGCGGGGGACGTTTGTGGCATGACCTGACCGACGAGTTCGGCGTAACGTGGTCCATGCCTGACGATCATCCCTATTATATGGACATCTCGCACCATCCCCTGGCCACGGCCACGCTGGCCGACCTGGACGACTATCCGTTTCCGAAGGGGGACGATCCGGGGCGTTTCGCCGGCCTGCGCGACCGGGCGCTGGCCATTCGCCGCGATACGCCCTACGCCGTGGTCAGCGGAATTTCCGGCGTGGTGTACGAGACGTGCTGGTACCTGCGCGGCCTGGAGCAGTGGTTCACGGATCTTCTCACGCAGCCGGAATTCTGCGCAGCGCTGCTGGACCGCACGCTTCAGTTCTGGCTCGACTGGTTTAGCGCATTTCTCACTGAAGTGAGCGACCTCGTCGATGTGATTATGATCGGCGACGACTTGGCGGCGCAGAATGGGCCGCTCTTCCGCCCGGAACTCTATCGCAAGCTGGTGAAGCCGCGGCAGAAGAAGCTGGTGCGGTACATCCGCTCGCGGACCAGCGCCAAGGTCTGGTACCATACGTGCGGCGCGTGCATGGAATATATTCCCGACCTGCTCGACAACGGGATCGACATCCTCAACCCGGTGCAGATCAGCGCTGCGAAGATGGAGCCTGCCGCGCTCAAGACCCGCTTCGGCCGGCACCTGGTGTTCTGGGGCGGTGCGATCGACGCCCAGCACGTTCTGCCGAGCGCCTCACCGGAAACGGTCCGCGAGCACGTCCGCCGCAACCTGGAGATCTGGAAGCCGGGAGGTGGGTACGTCTTCAACAACGTCCACAACATTCAGGCCGGCGTGCCGCCCGAGAACATCGTTTCGCTCTATGACGCGGCTTACGAATTCGGGTTCTACGACAACGCGTAACGCGGTTACTGCGCCGCCTGGGCCTGGGCGATCTTGACCTTCTTGAGCAACGCGTCGTACTTGGCCACCATATCGGGACCGCTCAGCGCCGGGCTCAAGGCCTTGGTCGATTTCAGAAGCTGTTCGGCCTGCTGGGCCTTGGAGCGGTCTTTCGTCACCAGCGACTGCCCGGTAAGACAGAACGCCGCGTTGTAGATCACCTCGTAGTAGGCGGCGGGCTTCGGCGACATGCGAGCCATCTTCATCCGCAGGTCGGTCCAGTGCGCCACGCAATCGGCGAACCGGGCCGGCTCTTTCATTGCCCAGCCTTGCATGATCCGCCCTTTTTCCATCAGCGGTTCCAGGGCAGTGGGGTGGCTTTTCAGCAGCTCTTCGATCTGCCGCATGGCTTCTTCATACTTTTCGTCGGCGCGCAACAAACCGGCAAGCTGCGAGCGCACCCGGGTGAGCGCCTTGCCCGCACTGGCGCGGAAATCGGCGTCCTCCTCGGTCCGATCGATGATCCGCTGGTACTGCTGCCGGGCCTGCTCGGTCATGCCGATGCTTGCGCAGGCGTCGCCCAGGTACACCATGCCGGCCAACGACAGTTCCTGCCGCTGCGACAACTGCCCGAGCAGCTTCCCGTAAAACTTCTGGGCGGCCTCCAACCGGGCCTGTGCGGTCGCCTTGGCCGAGTCATCGTCGCCACTTTCCGCCTCGATCGAGGCGGCTTCGGCCTTTTTCACCTCGGCCCCCAGCAGTTTGCTGAAGTCGATGAGGACCGTGTTCACCAGGGCGTTGTCCGCCCCGGCCTCGAGCAATTGCTCGGCCACTGCGCCGGCCCGATCCATCTCATCCTTGGCCACATGCGCCCGCACGGCGGCGACGTATGTCCGCAGCACGACCGTGTCGATGGAATCGGATTTCTGCCGCTTGAGTTCATCCACCAGCGGATCCAACAGCGCGATCGCCTCATCGGTTTTCTGGGCTTCGAGCGTCACCTCGCCCAGCAGAAGCTGGGTCTCGAACAGCGATCGCGGCATGGGCTCAGCCGGCTTCAGTTCCTTCCGCTGCGCGTCGAGGCTGGCGACAAGCCGCTCCTCGGCCGTGGCGAAGTCCTTTTTCATCTGCTCCTTATCGCGTTCGGCCTCCGGCCTTTGCTTTTCTTCCAGATACCGCTTGAAGTAGGTCTGGCCGGCCAGATGCAGCGCCCACGGATAGCGCTTCGACTGCGGATTGACCTTCTCGAAAACTGCGATAGCGCCGTCGGTCTCGCCGCGTACCAGCGACGCCTGGCCTAACGCCAGGCGCGCCTCGTCGGCCTCCGGCTGGTCGGGCCACTGCTTCACGGTGAAGTCGGCCACGTTCTCCAGTTGCTTGAGCGCAGCCGACTTGTCCTGGGCGGCGACGTATTGTCCCAACGCGGCCGACACGGCGACGCTCGCCGCCGCCGCCGCAACCGGATCGGTCAGATCTTCGCGGGCCACCGCCCCGGCTTCCTGGTAGGCCTCGTTCATCTTGCCCGCCTGGTACATGCCAATCGCCCGATTGTACCGCACCTGCCGCAGCTTGCGGCGGATTCCGGCAAGCGTATCCGTCTGCTTGGGGTCGGCCTTCTTGATTGCTTCCTGATAGGCCGTGTAGGCCTCTTCCCAGTTTCCTTCTTCGGCGGCCGCATCTCCCATGGCTTCGCTCTCCCCCGCTGTGATTTCGGCCGTGCTCCCGCTGGAACTGAGTAGCTCGCGTCGCAGGCGAAGGGCCTCCGACTTGTATTCGCTTTCATTCTTGCCGATCGCTGTCAAAGCGATCAGCACTTCGCGCGCGAGCCGCCGCTTCTCGTTCACGTCGGCCTTCTTCGAGAGCTCCAGCTTCGCCTTCGCCACTTCCAGTGCGATGCCGTTGTAGCCCGGCACCCGCTGCCAGCCGCGGTGGCTCTGGAGCCACGCTTCCGCCTCGGCGAAGAAGACCGGCGCGCCGGACTTCTTGAGCAACGACCGCAGGCGGAACAACTGAACCTGGGCGAACATCGCCGCCTGATCGTCGCTCGCCTCTCCCGGTTCCGGCGAATTGGTCAACACCTCGTCGTAGATGTCCAGCGCGAGCTGCTGATCGCCAAGATCCTCCACGGCTTTACCGTGCCATGTATGGGCAAGCACGCCGGCCTCAAACCCGCGATACGCCTGGTAAATGATATCGAACTCTTTGGCGGCCTGTTGGAGGATCGCCCGCCGCGTTTCACTTTTCGGATCGTCGTAGGTCTGCGCCAGGAAGTAGTCGACCATCGCCACCTTGTACTGTGATTCGACCAGCCCCAGTTCGACCTCCTCGCGCGCGGCGACTGCACGCTCGTAGGCCTGCAGTTCCTGCCGGTTGGTGGACTGCGGCGCCTGCGGCGAGGGCGAGGCTTTGAATCGCGCCTGATAGCGGCGGAAGGCATCAACCAACGGCACGCGCGCCTTCTGCAGTATGGCCCGGGCCTCCACCAGCGCCGCCTCGCGCGCGCCTTTGTCCGCCAGCGCCATCGCCAGCCCGATCCGTTGCTGCGCCCGCTCCAGAGAGAACTCGCCCGAAGCCAATAGCGCGGCGCCGACCTCCGGGTGATCGGGGTGTTCGGCAAGGAATTTCTCCAGGTACTTCTCGGCCTCGTCCAGCAACCGCTTCGCTTCGTCGGCGTTGTAGGCATCCTGGGCCGCCAGCCGCAAGCTGTTGCACCGCTCGAGGTCAAGCACCTGGCGGATCTCGTCGGGCAAGTCGCTCCTCGCACTGAGCTGCTCGACGTAGCTGACTGCCACATCGCCGTAGCCGCGCTGCTGAAGCCCATGGAGAAAACGCAGGTGTTCCTCCGCCGCCCGTATCGCGCCACCCGCCGGGAGGAACCAGATTACCGCGCCGCAAAGCACAGCCAGACGGATTGTCCGCACGTTTCAGCCTCCGTGGTGCTACGACTTCTCTGCAGGAGCGTCTGCCGGCGGTTCTTCATCCACAGGCGTCGCGTCGCCGTCGTTGGCAGGCGGCATCTCGGCCGCTTTCGCCTCGGCCTTTCCGCTATCCGGAGCGGCTTGTTTCGTCTCGCCCTCAGCCTTCTTGACATCGGGTTTCTTGTCATCGGCCAGAGCTTTGGCGTCCTTTGCATTGCTCGCCTTCGGCTTGGCGCCCGCAGCCAGATCGAGAAGCTCCAGTTCGGCCAGCGGGTTCTCGTCGCTCCCCATTTCCTGGTACAGCGGCAAGTAACGGTAGTAGACCTCCAGGGACAGCGCCGCGAGACTGGTCACCATCAATCGGCCGCCCTGTTCGCCCCAGGCGTCTTTCTGCGGCTGAAGCGGATCCCAACTGCCGCCCGAACACTTGTCGCCCTTGTCCTGGCTGTCGATGAGCACGCGGCGCATCTGGCGATTCCACTGGTCCCAGTCGGGGCCAGGAATGTTGTGCATCACCTGCGTGGCGTAGTACCAGTAATACACGTTCCGCGCCTCGGGCTTGGGCAGATTGCGCATCAGGTACTGAGTTCCCTCAACCATCGCCGGATCCTTGCGGGCCATGCCAAGATACTGCGATGTCAGCAGGCCGACGGCGGTCATGCTGGGCGTCCCGCCCGACGAATCACTGTCTTCCGGCGGCGTGTAGGAGAAGAGCCCTTTGTTGCTCCCGTGGCTTACCGACGACAGCCACCGCCGGCTGAGATCGAGGCTCGCCGGCCGCACTTTCAACCCCGCCATCATCCCACTTTTCAGCGCCATCACTTGCCAGCCGAAGACCGAGGTATCTCCACCCGGCTGGCGGAACGTGTACCGCCAGCCCCCGGTCTGAGGATCCTGGGCCGCGTCAATGAAATTCACTCCCAGTTGCGCCGGCCCGGCCAGTTTCGAGTCGCCGCTCAGCGCGTAGGCTTCGCAGAGCGTTATCGCCGCCAAGCCGTGCGAGTACATCTGTGAACCGCCGGCCGACAGGTCGCCGTTCGGCTTCTGGTGCTGAACGAGCCACTGCAAGCCGGTGTAGATCGTCTTCCGGTAGGGCCCTTTGCTCTCGTGAGTCTGGCCCGCGGCCAGAAACGGAAGCAGCGCCAGCGCGGTCGCCGCCGAATCCGACTTGCTCGTGCCGGCCCCGGTACAGCTCGGATCCTTGCATCGGGCGCGATGGTCGATGGACCAACCACCGTCGGGATTCTGGTGCCGCGCCAGCCAGCTCAAAGCGGCCGCCACGGCTCGTTCGGTCCCCTTCGTGCCACCGCCGCTGGAAAGCATCGCCTTGCGCATGCCGCTGCTGCGGCCACCATAGCCCGAACCGCCAAACCCCGGACTGTTGCCGGTTCCCTTGCCCCCGCCCACGCCACCGCTGCCGCGAACCATCGGCCCCAGTCCACTGGCCTTGATGTCGAAACCGCCCACGCCGCCGATGCCCGTTCCGATGCCCAAGGCCGTGCCGCCCCCCGCTCCGGCCATCAGCGACGAGGCATCGGCCGCCAGGTCCTCCGAATACGTGATCGTGGGAGCTTCGGTCAGGGTCAGCGACTCGGTGGTCAGCTCGGTGGGATCAAGCGGCGCCTCGCCGACTTCGAACTGGGTGAGCTGCGGCTCGGGCAGCACCTCCTCGTTGCTTGCCTCAAAGCTCGGCGCCACCCCTTCGGGCGCCTTCGGCTCGATCTTGCCAAGGACGAGCATCAAGAGCAGGAAAACAACCATGTGGATCACGCAGCTTGCCAGGTACGTGATCCCGTCTTCGAAGATCCACTCCTTGACGCGCGCGGTCATTCGTGCAAAGAACGACATGTCAGTCCTCTTTCGGCGGCCGCTCGGCCGGGCTTTCGTCTTGCGACGCTTCGTCGAGCCACGTCTCGATCTCTTCGCTGGGCAGTCGAACGCGGTCCGGAGCTGCGGGCCGGCGCCGTCGGCTGAACAGGAACAGGCTGGCCAGCCACACTCCTAGCAGGATCGCCACCAACGCGCCGCCCAGAAGAAACCACATCGCGCTGCTCTCGTTGCGGGCCTCGCGGGGGGACGGCACGTACCGCCAGATCATGCGGCCTACCAGCAGTGGCGCGGCCAGCGGCGGTGCATTCGGTTTGGCTCCCGCCTCATGATACCCTTGCAGCTTGAGAAAATAGCCATAGAACGTGGCACGCTCCTCGATGTTTGGCCCAATGGGCATCTCCGGCGGCAGGTGAGCCGTGACACCGACATATAACCACGCCTGCGATTCAGTGGTGAACCCCCAGACTTCGTACAACCGCTTGATTCCCAGATCGTTCTCGCCCGCGTCGTAGCCGAGCACCCGGCGAACGTTCAAGTCCAGTCGTACCAGCTCGCCGCGATAATCGTCGGGCGACTGGATGAAGTCGTTGAACACCAGGTCGCTTTTGGCCCGACGCTGAAGTGCATCAAGATTCTGGTGTTCAACCCATTTCAGCAGCCGCCAGTAGGCCGGCATCTCTTCGCGCGACAGCCCCAGCGTGCGGTCGGTGATCGCTAGAAACTCCTCGCTGGCGGCGTCGCGCTCCTCGGGTTCCACGTCGGTAGGACCGCGCGGCGCCGCGGCAGCCTCAGATGGAGCGGCGGCGATCCGATCACCGGGCCTGCTCGCAGGCGGCAACCGGCCGTGCACGGCTATCCCCCCCTCCGGTGCCCCCTCCTGGTCCTTCACCAGCCATTGCCATGTGCGCGGATCTCGAGTCTGCACGATCAGCATGGCGAGCACGCCAAGCATCACGATCGCGGTCATTAGTCGCGGCAGTTCCGCTCCGCGAAACATGGTCGATAGTCCTCCTCCAATGCGTTGCCTACTCAGCACCGCTTTCCGGACCGGGCAGTTCGACGAAGCTCAATTTGCTGAGCGGTTCGCCGCTGGGAAGCTTCTGCCGGGTACAGACGTCGATCACCTTCATCAACTCGTCGTATCGCAGCGTTGAGCCGACCTGGATCAGCACCTGGTCGAAGCCCACGCCCGGATCGCTGAGCACCGTCTTCAAACGCCTTTCCAACTCAATGATATGCGCCACGTGGGAGTCGCCCACCGCCATCTGGTAGATCCGGCCGGAAGGCGAGCCCAGTACGGTAATGACCAGCGAATTGAGCCCCTGAACGGGATTCGTGTTGTCGGGATTGGAGCCGGCCTGCTCGCCGGCCACGGCCATCGTCACCGGTTGCGGGGGCGGCATGCGGAGCGACACCTGCCCTTCAACCGGCGCGGGGCGGAAGGTCAGGATGAAGAATGCCAGCAACTGGAACGCCATGTCGAGCATCGCGGCCAGGTTGAGCTCGACCTCTTCGTCTTTGCGCCGGCGTTTGCGGGGCGGCATGGTCTACTCGTTCCGAGATTGATGGGGAAGCATTTTCAACGGTTTCGACGGCGTAAGGGGGCACATCGAGGTGGCGCTCATCTCTCAGTCCCGTTGCGGCTCACTCCTCCCGCTCCTTATTCATTGCCTTGAGCGCAAAACGGCGGTAGCCGTGCTGTTGGCACGTGGTGATCACGCGATTGAGGAGATGGAACGGCGTAGCCTGGTCGGCACGCACCACCACGGTGGTGGGCAACTCGTCGCCGGCTTCGATTTTGCGGTTGTTCTGCCGCGCAGCGAGCAGATCGGCTTGGGCTTCTGCCGCAATATAGCGTTCGATATCCCTGGCAGCGCCATAAACCAGCAACTCGCCGTCCGAGTTGACATTCAGGATCAGCAGCGTCTCCTGGCCCTTGCTGTCGACCGGGCGGGCAGAGCCGATTACCGGCAATCGCAGGCTCAGGTCTAGCGACGCCGTCTTGAAGTTGATCACTAGCATGAAGAACGTGATGAGCTGAAAGACCATGTCCAGGATCGGCGTCAGATTCGGCTCAGCTCTCGCCGCGTGCGACATGGAGGCAGACATGGCGGTTCACTCCGTGAGGAATGGAATCCGAGGCTCAACTTGCAGCCCACTCAGGACTTGGCGGCGGGGGTTTCGGTCTTTTCGGTCTTCTTACCGCCGCGGGCCGCCTGCGCAAACTGCCGCAGCACCTGGTCAGCCTGGAGCATTACGGTGGCGGAGATCGTCGACACTCGATTGCGGAACACGGCGAAGAAGTAAATGGCCGGCACCGACAAGGCGACCCCTTCAAAGGTCAACAACAGGGCCTCGGATATCGCGCCGGCCACCTCGCTGGCCTTGAGCTGCACGTCGGACATGGCGATAACGCTGAACGCGGAGATCATTCCTTTGAGCGTTCCCAGCAACCCGATCATCGGTCCCAGCGTTCCAAGCACCGCCAGCATGCTGATTTGCTTCTCCATTTCGGCGCTTTCGGCGTCGTTGGTGCGGTGCATCGCCTCGCGGGCCTCGCCCAGTCCCGCCGGCAGTTCGGCGATTCCTTCCGCGAGCACGCGGCTGAAATAAGAATCGTCCTCCTGAACCACCTGGTAGACGCCCTTGAAATCGCGTTGCGCCAACAGCTCCTCGCATTTTGCCACAACGTCTGGCGGCACGGCCACTTCCTTCTTCATCCGCATGAAGAGCCGGATGATCGTCGCAATGAAGTACATCGAGAGGCAAAGGATCACGAATCCGATGAAACCCGATGACTTGATCACCCAGATGAAGTAGTTCTCGGTGCTCGATTCCACTGGCTGGGCAGCCGCCTGCTGCCCCTCCTGCGCGGCGGCCACCGCGGCCGGATCGAGATCCTGCGCCGGCGCGATCGGAGTCCACGTGCAGACCAGCGCTGCCGCAAGGATCACTGATCCGATGCACACTTTTCTCAACATTTTCTTCCTCGTTCCGGAACGGTATGGAAGGGCGCCAAAGGGATTGGGAAATCGCCGCGATCGCGCGCGACTGGCGCCAAACGCTGGCAGCGAACAACCTGCGGCATGTGGGAGAGGGAGAAGACCGCGCTGCCCACCCATCATTGGCGTCCGCTCCCAAAACAAACCGCAGCGTACCGCTGTCATATCTCCAGAGCGAACCCCAACATATCGATTCTAATGAGCCTAAAGAATGGCGTCAACTACTTGCGCCCAACGGAGTACGGTCGCGTCGCCTGTCTCGCCCCAGGCGTTCCGGTCAGGCGGTTTGGCGCGGTGGAAACGGCGTTTCTTTAAGGTACGCGGTCCCCTGGAGTGCGGCGATCAACCGCCCCCGCTCATCGACCACCTCCACCTGGCAGCTCGAGATCCGCCGCGACCGGGCAAACTCCGTCGCCCGCGCCTCCAACCGCCCCGCGGAGACCGGGTGGAGGCAACTCAGGTTGAGGTTCGTTCCGACGGCAGTCCTCCCCCGGGAGTTGGCTGCGGCAAACAAGGCCGTCGCTGCCAGGGTGAAGAGCATTCCACCATGAACAATCCCCAGGCTGTTCAAGTGCCGCGGTTCTATTGTCACCGTGGTTCGGGCAAAACCCTCGCCAACTTCCAGATAACAGATGCCGTTCTCCGCAGCGAAGCGGTCGTCGGCGAAATCTTCGATCCTGGCAGTCATCGGTCGGTCCCCGTTGCGAAAAGCGTTCATTATAGTCATCGGCCTTTCGGTCGCTTATGCTGTTCGCCATACATCCGCACCCTCCCATTCACCACTTTCGAGGCACTTCCATGGATTGCCTGATGGGCGTGGACCTGGGATCGACGAATCTCAAAGCCGTCGTTTACGACCTTGCCGGCATGGCGGTGGCCAAGGGAAGCCGGCCGACCGAGCGCTTTCAGCCCAGCACGGAGCATCCGGAGTGGGTCGTCTGGCAACCCGATCAGATCTGGGGCGGCGCGGCTGCGGCGATCCGTGAGGCGCTGGCGTCGCTCGACGACCCGCGCTTGGTGAAGGGGATCGCCGTGACCGGCATGGGAATGGACGGCCTGCCGATCGACGAGTCGGGCCGCTGGCTCTATCCGTTTATCAGTTGGCACGACCCTCGGACCGCCGAGCAGTATTCCTGGTGGGCGGAGAATGTTGGACTTGAACGGACGTTCGCCATCGGCGGCAACCCCGTCTGGCCGATCAACTCGGCGCTGCGCATCCTCTGGATGGCCCAGCATGAGCCCGCGATTTTGGCGCAAGCCGACAAGTGGCTGCTGATTGAGGACTTCCTGAACTTCATGCTTTGCGGACGCCGCGCCACCGACCCTAGCATGGCATCCTGCACCATGCTGTTCGATCAGCGTACCTTGAGCTGGTCGGAGGAGTTGATCGAGGCTTCCGGCATCGACAGACGATTGTTGTGCGAGGTCCTGCCCAGCGGCACCGTGTTGGGCGGAGTGTCGCGATCGGCAGCGGAAATGACCGGTCTCCGCGAGGGCACGCCCGTCGTGCTAGGCGGCCACGACCACCTTTGCGGCATGTTGCCCATCGGGGCCTTTCAGACGGGCGTCGCTCTGGACATTACCGGCACCTGGGAGAGCGTGCTGGCGACCATTGATTCGCCGGTGCTCGATCCAGAGTGGCAGAAATCGGGCCTTACCGTTCAAGCGCACGTGGTCAGCGGCAAGTATGCGGTTTGGGGCGGCAACGTGGCTGGCGACATGCTTGAATGGTTCCGCCAGCAATTCGGCCACGAGGCCGCTCGAGCGGCCGCTGCCAGCGGCCAAAGCGTATGGGATTGCCTTATGGAGGCCGCGTCGGCCGCTCCGCCGGGCGCGCGTCGGGCGATCTTCCTGCCACACTTCTCCGGGGCGAGCTGCCCCATGGTCGACGCGCGGAGCCTCGGCGCCCTGGTGGGCTTGAGCAACACGGTCACTTCCGGCGACATTCTCCGGGCGATTATTGAAGGAATCAACTACCAGTTGCTCGACGTGATCGCGACGGTTGAGGCAGGGTTGGGAAGATCTCTGGAGCGGCTTATCGTCGCCGGCGGCGGTACCCGAAACACGTTCTGGATGCAAAACAAGGCCGACGTGCTGGGACGGCCGGTCGAGGCCTCCGAACTGGAGGAAGCCACGCCGCTGGGGGCCGCGATACTGGCCGGGATTGGCCTGGGACTCTACCAGGACGAGCGGAATGCGTACCAGCGGATCGCGAGACCAGGACGGGTCTATCAGCCTGACCCTGAACGGGCCGACTTTTATGCCCAAAGGTTCCCCCTTTACCGCCGACTGTATCCGGCCCTCCGCGAGATCCACCACGCGCTTCATTAAGCCGGTGATTCCAGCGTCTTGCTGCCCAGAGATGGTCGTGGCTCTGTCGGCGACGCATCCGCGCCCCCGGCACAAAGGGACTGAACGCGTTGCGCGTGACCGTTTCTCCCGCCAATAAGACAGGCGACCGCCGCCTGAGCATGACGGCCGGCTGCGCGAGCCACCCCTTGTTTTCGCCAGGCGGACGGTGAGATACAATCAGACGTTCTGGAACTGTGCGGCATGCGATCGTGCCCGCGCAATCCGTTCGGCTGCCGAAGTTTACACACTTTCCTCAAAATGAGTGCCCAGAGCGCTTGAAGGTCGGGGCAGTGCGAGAGCCACCCGTGAGCCCATCCTCCGCAGTTGGGGCGGCAGATTCATCTGGCGGCCCCAGTTCCCGGCCGGTCCGCGCCGCGGTCGAACCGCTGGATCCACGCATTACATCGATCCAACCGGGCGGCGGGACCTGCATGCGAATCGAACTGGCCTGGGGGCGCTGGCGACGGTGGTACTTGCGAACCTTTCGCCCCGGTTACGTACGACGGATGGCAGCATTGCGGCAGGGGACACCTCACAACTGTCCCCACGAAGTGCTCGATCCCCGCGACCTGAAGTTCTATCGCAACCAGAACGATTGCGGCTGGGAACCCGAGCACGATCCCTTTCGCTGGCGCGACCGTCTGCCCTTCGCCCGCTCGGGGCTCGCCGAGCTGGTGATCCTGGGCGGAGCCTGTTTCCTGGCGGCGGCGGTTCTCGGCCTCTGGTACTGGCCGGCGGCCCTGGCGCCCGCCGCCCTGGGCCTGTTCGTGCTTTCGTTCTTTCGCAACCCGTCGCGGACGGTGCCCGCCGATCCCGGACTCGTTGTCTCTCCGGCCGACGGTACGATCGCGGCAATCGACGAAGTGGAATACGACGAGTATCTCGGTGGCCCGGCCGTTCTCATTGGCGTCTTTCTGTCGGTGTTCAACGTGCACATTAACCGCGTGCCGACCGGTGCCCGCGTCGTCGGTTTGAGCTACCAACCCGGCAAGTTTCTCAATGCTTTGCGACCGGCTTCGGCGCGCGAGAACGAACAGCTCGCCGTCAGAATCGAGGAGGCCGACGCCCCGCATCGGCGAATGATCGTCCGCCAGATCGCCGGCGCGATTGCTCGCCGGATTGTGTGTTGGGCAAGGCCGGGCGAGGAGTTTTCGCGCGGTGCGCAGTTCGGCATGATCAAGTTCGGCTCGCGGACGGAACTGCTGCTGCCCCGAGAGAACGGATTGGAAATCGCAGTGCGTCTGGGGCAAAAAGTGAAGGCGGGCACAACCGTCGTGGCCCGCTACCGTAGCGCATCCGCCCCCGGCGCAGAGATGGAGTGAGATGCCTCGCCTCAAGATGAAAATGAGGATGTCGAAGCTTCATCCTCCCGGCTATCGCCGCGAGAAGCTTTTCGCGGTTCTGCCGACGCTGCTGACGCTCGGCAACGCCGCCTGCGGCTTCGGCAGCATCACCTTCGCCGCCAAGGTCGGGCCCGAAGCATCGGGCAGCCCCTTGTTCGTGGCGGGGTTAATGATCGTCTTCGCCATGGTTTTCGACATGCTCGACGGTCATGCGGCGAGGCTCACCCGACATACGAGCCAATTCGGCGCCGAGCTCGACAGCCTGTGCGACGCGATCAGTTTCGGCGCGGCCCCCGCGTTTCTGATGCTCAAGTTTCCGCAGGTCTACCATCCGCGACTGTTGTGGATGATTGCGGTACTGTTCATGCTTTGCGCGGTGCTGCGCCTGGCTCGCTTCAATGTCGAAACGGATGAAGAGGATTCGCACGACACGTTCAGTGGTCTCCCCTCGCCCGCGGCGGCGGCGATGGTCGCTTCCGTGGCGATCGCCCTGCCCGGCGTTGAGGGAATGGCCCATCCCGAGATGAGCGTTGCCACCCAGCAGGCCGGATATCTGCTCCTGCAGGCTGTCTATTACGGCTTGCCGATCCTGACCCTCGCCCTAGCATTGCTCATGGTGTCGCGGATCCGTTATCCGCACTTGTTCAACCAGTTGTTTCGCGGCCGCCGCAGTTTCCGGCACCTCGTGCAGTTGGTGTTCGCCGCCGCAGCGGTCATCGTGGTCCACGAGTTGGCGCTGCCGCTGATTGTGGGCTACTTCGTTCTGGGGTCGCCCCTCCGGGCGGCATGGGCTGAGATTTCGAGACGTCGGGACGGCCGTCCGGCAGACCTCCCGGCCCCTACTACTGGAGCCTCCCCGTCTGCAGCCGCGATACGCGAAGACGCCAGGAGCGAACCGTGAGCGACAAACTGGACGAAAAGGTGCCCAATATGGGGCGTGCTGCCACACGTAGAAGAAAGAAGCCGCACAAAACGACCCGCCCTGAAGAGGGGGTGCTCTACCACCAGTTCTCCCACTTTTACGAGCGGATATTCAGCCGTGTTTTCAGCCCGCGACTGAACTACACCATCGGCTCGCTCAAGATCCCACGCGGCGCGAAGGTTCTCGAGGTGGGCGTCGGAACCGGCATTTCCCTGCCCTTCTACCCCGCCCATGCCGACGTGACCGCGATCGACCTGTCGGTCCACATGCTGGCGAAGGCGGAGAAGAAAATCCGGGAACACGGCTGGGAACACATTACCCTCCGCGAAATGAACGCGTTGGAGTTGCAGTTCCCGGACGAGTCGTTCGACTATGTCACCGCCTTCCATATCGCCAGCGTCGTGCCCGACCCCGTTCGCCTGATGCACGAGATGTTCCGCGTCTGCAAGCCCGGCGGGACGCTCGTCATCGTCAACCATTTCCGCAGCGAGAAGAAATGGCTGGGGCCACTCATGGATCTTCTCGATCCCGTGACACGGCGGATCGGTTGGCGGACTACGCTCCGCTTCAGCGACCTCGTGGACCGCGTGCCGGTCCGAGTGGAGGAACGATTCAAGACGTCGCGGCAGTCGTTGTTCACCGTCGTCGTGGCCCGCAAGCCTAGCGGCGACAGCGATAGACAAACGCTGGGGGAAGATTTCGCCAGGCGACGTTGCTCGATTCGACCCTGGAAAAATATTCGCGGAGCCTGGCCCGAAAACGCTGGCCGGCAGGGAGCAAAAGGCCCTGAAGGTAAGCGAAAGTTGCGAATTGGCCGTTGGGGCTGAGCACAGCCTTGAGCGATTCCAGGCAGGCAACCTGGTCCTGGTGGCAGAATGCCGCCCACGGCAGGCCGCAGATTACCGCGTCGACCTGCTCGATGCCCTCATGCCGGCACAACTCGCCCACGCGGCACACATTTTCTTCGTGCACCGTAACACCCGGGTAGCGGTCGCGCAGGGCACTGACAAATATCGGATTGATTTCCACCGCGAAGAAGCGCGCCCCCGGCTTCAGCCGCGAAAGAATGTGGCCAGTAAATGCCCCGGTTCCCGGACCGAATTCCACTACCGCCTCGGCCCTCTCCCACTCGATCCACTCCACCATCTTCTCCGCCAGTCGAGCCGAACTCGGCGCCACCGCCCCGACCGCGCCCGGTTTGCGCACGAATTGGGCCAGGAATCGACACTGTTCACCAAGCATATACAAACCGCCTACTGCCGTGTGGCACTCTGCCTATGAGCTGTCTCATTGCTGAGGCGACACCTTCACGGGTTGTGGTGCAATGCCCCGGCACTCCGCGTGCTCCACGAGTGCTCAAGCTCCGGGAACAGCGCCCGGTGCTTCACTCCCTGCCGCGGTTCGGCCATCCACGGGCCTACCGCGTCGCGCCACGCCGCATAATGCGCGGTTTCCTTGTGCGAGTTCATTCCGGCTTCATCCCGGTACACCTCGTACAGCATGAAGCGGTCAGGATCGTCGGTCTGCTGCATAACGTCGAACCGCAGATTCCCCGCTTCCTGAACGGTGTTGCGCGCGTTTTCCAGTGTCGCCCGGATGAACTCGTCACGGTGCTCCGGCTTGACATGGACGTGAACACAGACAATATACATGAAACGTGCTCCCAGTGTGTTATGTCGGCAAGCGGGCCCCGATTGCCGGTGGGCCCCGATTATACCGGCAATTCGCCATTCCGGCATCCCTGGTCGACTCCCGCGGCCCACGCTCCGCCTGACGATCTCGACCAAACGGCGCGTCACTCATGGAACCCGACTACAATCCCGGCGATCCTCCCAGCCTGATGGTGCTGGTGATCGGTTCGGTTGCGGTGTTCGTCCTGCTCTTGGTTCTTCAGTCCTGTGTTTTCGGGTAGCCTGACGCCGCAGCCCAGGCTTCCGGTCTGGCCCTCGGTGGCTCTGGCAGTCGGCCTGATCAACGAAGGCCGGATTCAAGACAAGGACTCTTGCCTCCAGGCCCGTGGTCCCCGCAAGCGCCAATAGTCCGCGGCATAGTAGTCATGCCGCCAGATGGCTGACGAGAATCCGGAGCCCGATGGCCACGAGAATGGCGCCCCCCAGCGCCTCGGCTCCCCGTCCCCAACGCGGGCCAAGCCGCGACCCGAAGCGGATTCCAATCATCGTCAGCACGCCAGCCACCAACCCGATGACCGCCGCGGCCGACCAGACCGAGACGCCCAACAGTCCCATGCTCAACCCGACGGCCAGCGCATCGACGCTGGTAGCGATCGAAAGTGTGACGAGCGTGAAGCCGCGGGTCGGATCGGCGGTCGCCTCCTCCTTGGTGCCAAGGACAGATTCGAACAGCATCTTGCCACCGATGCATATCAGCATGGCGAAGGCGATCCAGTGATCGTACCGCTCGATGCAGGAAGCGAGCGTCTGGCCAGCCAGCCAGCCGATGATCGGCATCATGAACTGAAACAGTCCGAAATGAAACGCCAGCCGGAATACATGCCGGGGCGTGACGGCGGCCAAGGCCAATCCGGTAGCGATTGCCACCGCAAAGGCGTCCATGGACAGGCCGATGGCGATGCCAAAAACGCTCGTCCAACTCACTGCTGCAAATCCCGCCCGAGGCTTCTCTGGTCCAACCGAATGGAACGGCAATTTTGGGCTGCCCCCTCCAAAGTGTCAACCGGCGACAGCGCACAGCCCAGGGCAACACTTTTCGGGAATCGCAATTCTTTTCCTCCCGCATCACAATAAGGGGCGACAAGAAACGAATACGCCGACGGACATGGATGGTTGCGCACAGGGAGGGTGCGTGAACCAAGGGGGGTGGATTGGTGCTCGGCGCCGGCTTTCCAGGCGGTGCCGCCGTTCTGCGAGAAGTCGTCTTCCCTATATGCCCACGGCGGGCGTCAGACTGATTGTGGAGGTGAATATGTTGCGCAAAGTGTTGCCATGCCTGGGGATTGCGTTCTTATTGTTGGTCCTGAAGGCGACTGCGGCAGAGAGTGAGCTTCCGCCCGCCGGACAGTGGTTTGCCGAGGATGCGGTGTTGGTGCTGGAGATCACCGAGCCGCGAGCGGTGCTGGAAGCGGCCATGAATCCAGAGATCGTCGCGGCCGTCCAATCCTTGCCCGCTTACCAGCACGTGGCGGGGCAGAAGGGGTACCAGGATTTCGTGCAGCTTGTCCGCTTCCTGGAATACCGATTGGGGGCGGACTGGAAAACGGCGCTCGGCAAGCTGACCGGCGGCGGGATGACTTTGGCACTGGGGCCGGGAGACAGGTTCCTGGCAGCCATCGACGCCGAAGATCCCAAAATGCTCAAGGAATTGCACGAAGTCGCCCTGACGGGAGCCCGGCAGGAAGCCCAGAACCAAGGTCAACCGGACCGGGTGAAGTCGGCCGATTACCGGGGCATGACCTGCTGGAGCCTGAACGAACAGGAAGTACACACGATCATCGGCAACCGGCTCCTTCTGGCCAACAAGGCAGACGTGCTGCGGACCGCCCTCGATCGCCGCGCCGACGGCGAGCGGGCGCGACTGACCGAGCAGGCTGTGTACCAGGCCGCCAAGGAGGCTTGCGCGAACGACCGGCCGGCGAGGCTGTTCATCAATCTTGAGGCGCTCAAGCAACATCCTCCCTTTGCCAAATCGTTGGCGGGGTACGAAAACCCGTTGGCGGCGATGCTCTTCGCCGGAGTGGCGGAGACGCTCAAGGGGTCGTCGTGGGCGGTGTTGGCCCTCGACCTCAAGGACGGGAAACTTTCGCTGGAAGCTTTCACGGAGAAGTCTGGCAGTGACGGCGCCGCGGCTTTCGTGCAACCCGGCAAGGGGCAAGGCGTTCTCCCGCAGTTGCACATTCCGCGACAGATCGCCGGTCTGAGCCTTTACCGCGACCTGGAGGGCTTCTATCAGTCGAAGGAACAACTGTTCCCAGAGCGGACATCGGGGCTGGTGTTCTTCGAAAACATGATGGGCATCTTCTTTACCGGACGTGATTTCACGGGTGAAGTGCTTGCCCAACTTCAGCCCCAGTGGCGTCTGGTCGTCGCCGAGCAGCAATACGATCCTTCGATCGGCGCACCCAAGATCCAGGTCCCGGCGTTCGCGGCCGTCTTCCAGCTCAAGGAGCCGAAACGGTTCGGCCCGATCTTGGAGGAAGCCTGGCAGAAGGCCCTGGGCCTGATCAACTTCACCCGGGGACAGCAGGCCTTGCCGGGGTTGGTGCTCGATCGGCCGGACCACGCGGGAGTGAAGTTCACGACGTCGCGCTTTCCGAAGCCGGAAGCAGAGGGTAAGGGAGAGGACCTTCGCTTCAACTTCAGCCCCTCGCTGGCTCTGCTGGGCGACTACGCGGTGCTGAGTTCGGCCGAAAGCCTGACGTGCGACGTGATCGACGCGTTGAAGGCCGAAGGGGCTGAAGCCGCCCAAGCGATGGCGGGGACCGACAGCCTGATGACGATCGACGGGGAAGGCATGGCCAGGATCTTGAAAGCCAATCGTGAGAATCTCGTGCTGCAAAACATGGTCAAGGAGGGGAATCCCCGCGCGCAGGCCGAGGAGACCATCGATACGCTCGTGAGAGTGATTGGCTGGTTCGGCGAACTCAAACTGGCCGTGGGCGGCGATGAGGGACGTGGAAAGGGCATGCTCGACGTGACGATCGATCCGGCGGGCAAGTAGCCTTTCATGTCGTGCCTTCCAGCCACTTCCTTACGGAGCGCCTTTCCATGATCAGTACACCCATCGATCCACGAACGGCCTGGAGTCCGTTCGAGCCGAGCGATTCACAGCCATGGACGCCGGCGCTGGCGGGGCATCTCCATCGCCGCGCCGGTTTTGGCGCGGGTTGGCCAGAACTGGAGCGGACGCTGGCCGACGGGCCACAGCAGTCTATCGATCGGCTGGTCGCGCCGGTCGGCGACCTGGCAGCTTTCCAACAAACCTACGACGGCTACGACGCCAGCGCCGGGTCGGCGTTGGGACTCAGCCAATGGTGGTTGCACCGGATGCTGCACACGCCGCATCCGCTGCTGGAGAAGATGACCCTGTTCTGGCAGGGGTACTTTCCGGCGGACTTCACCCGGGTGAAGAATGCCGCGCTCATGGCCCGGCACGTGAGCAGGCTTCGCGAGCACGCGCTGGGCTCGTTCCGCGAGATGCTCAAGGCGATGGCCCACGACCCTGCGATGCTTATGTCGCTGGGAGCCGACGACAATCGCAAGGCGCAGCCGAACGCGAAACTTGCGGGCGAGTTGCTGCGCCGATTCACTGTCGGCGCGGGCCAGTTCTCCGAGCAGGATGTGCGCGAAGCCGCGCGAGCTTTCACCGGCTTCCGCGTGCTCCGCGGCGAACTGCAGCATTTCCCCCGCGAGCACGACGAGGGAGAGAAGACTGTCTTCGGCCAGCGTGGCCGTTGGACGAGCGAAGACGTGGTGCGGATCACGCTGGACCAGCCGGCCACCGCACGGACCGTGGTGCGAAAGCTTTACCGCTGGTTGATCTCGGAGACCTCGGAACCCGGTGACGAACTGCTGGAGCCGCTGGCCGAATCGTTCGCCAAGGACTACGATCTGGCCAGGCTCACCGAGTCGATGCTTCGCTCGAAAATGTTTTTCTCGGCAATGGCGTACCGGCAGCGGGTGAAGAGCCCGGTCGAGTACGCCGTGGGGATTGTGAAGGCGCTGGAGGCGACAGTTCCGGCCGCGCCGCTGGCACAGGATCTGGCGGCCCTCGGCCAGTCCCTTTATGAGCCGCCCACGGTGGCTGGCTGGCCGGGCGGACCGTTCTGGCTCAATTCCTTCACGATGCTCGGGCGAGGCCGGCTGGCTGGCGCCATGCTGGCCAAGGAGGATCGCTATGGCGGGAAAGTCGACCCGGCAGCCATCGCCCAGCGGCATGGCCAAACCGCGCCCGAAGCGGCAGCCGCATTCTTTCTGAACGTGTTTCTTCAGGGCGATCTTGATCCGGCGGCGAGAGACGATGTCCTTCGCGACGCCAGCTCGGCGCGAGGTCCGGAGGAGACCGTCCGAATGGTCCACCAGATTGTGGCACTGCCTGAATTCCAGCTTGCATGAACTATGGCTACCGTCGAATACAAGGGCGTCCCATGAATACCAACCGACGCGACTTTCTCAAATCGGCCGTGGGCGCGGCGAGCCTCGTCTCGCTGTCGTCGACCGTGCCGGCATTCCTCACCCGGGCCGCACTGGCGGCCGACCAGGGACCGGGCCAGCGCGATACGGTGCTGGTGGTGATCCAACTGACAGGAGGCAACGACGGTCTGAACACCGTAGTCCCTTACGAAAACGACATCTACGGCCGCGCGCGGCCCACATTGCGGCTCACCGCCAGCCAGGTGCTCAAGATCGACTCCGAAACGGGGCTGCACCCGGAGTTGAAGGCCTGCAAACGGCTGTATGATGAAGGGCTGCTGAGCATCGTCCAAGGCGTGGGGTATCCGAACAACGATCGCGACCACGGGGGAGCGATGCGCGACTGGTATACGGCCGAGCCGGGCAACGCCGGTTGTCAGACAGGTTGGCTGGGGCGCGCGGCCGACCAGTTCTGTGAGTGGCCGCGTGCCGACATGCCCGCGATCTTTGTCGGCGACATGGCCCAGCCGCTTGCCGTCCGCGGCGAGAAGGTGATGGTGCCGACGATCCGGTCGGCAGAACAATTGGCAATCTCCGGAGGCCCGGAAGTGGTTGCCCATCGCCAGCGGCTGCTGGAAAACAGCGAACTTGTCCGCCGCGGCGAAAGCGATTTGCTGCGGGCCGTGCGCCAGAGCACGGCGGCCGCGCTGATGGCTGGCGAGCGGGTCGAAAAGGTCATTCGCAGCGAGGGGGGCGGAGGCGAGTATCCGTCGTTCACGCTCGCCGGGCGACTGCGGACGGTGGCTCAAGTGCTCAGAGCGAATCTTGGAATCCGCATCTTCTTCACCGACTTGGGTGGGGCCGACCCGGGCGGCTTCGACACCCACACGATGCAGGCCAACAACCACGGGGCGCTGCTCGCGGAACTTTCGGAATCGGTGGCCGCGTTTGTCGCCGATCTGCAACGCGACGGACTGCTGGACCGCGTGGTTGTGATGACGTTCTCCGAATTCGGCCGCACGCTCACCGAAAGCGGCCGACACGGTACGAACCACGGCGACGCCCAGCCGTTGTTTGTGCTCGGCAGCAAGGTCCGCGGCGGGCTGATGGGCAAACAGCCGGACCTCTCGAACCTGGTGGGCGACGCGCCGCTCCACGACACGGATTTCCGCCGCGTGTATGCCACTCTCATCGAGAAATGGCTCGGCCTGCCGCGCGAGGGAATCGTCGAGACTAAGTTTGCGCCGCTTGACGGCGTGGTGGCGTAGGACTACGGAACGCGCAAACGTCCGGGTGCTCTCACGCCGTGTGGGGGAACGAAGCGGAAACGGACGCCGGGCGCGGCGGCTGCCGCGCCCGAGTCGCTAAAGGCGATCAACGTTGCGGGGCGCCGTCAAGATCCTTGCGGACAAGCACGACGTCCTCTTCCTTTTCCTCGTCAAGGCTGAAGCCGCGGTTGCGGAACGTCGCGAGCATGCGGGCGTTGTCCTTGGATGTCTCGGCGACGATCTGCTTGACACCCCACTTCTTCGCCACTTCGCAGCAGTAGTCGGTCATCGTTCCGCCTAGCCCCTTGCTGTGCCACTGATCGGCAACGATCACGGCGTATTCGGCCGTTTCGTGGTTCATGTCGGCCACCAGGCGGCCAACACCGATGAGCTTGCGGTTGCCGTTGGTGCCCACCTCGGCCACGATGCCGATCTCGCGATCGTAATCGATGAAGCAGTAGCGGGTAGCCATTTCGTGCGTGGTCTGCTTGAACAGGTAGCTGAAACGGAACCACAGCGTCTGCGTCGAACAACTCGCCAGCAATTCGTGCCACAGCGGCTCGTCTTCCGGTTTGATCGGCCGCAGGGTGACGGGGGTGCCGTCCTTGAGGGTCCGCTCCGCAACAAATTCCTCCGGATAAGGCCGGATTGCCAGGTGGGCGTACGGCCGCACCGTGTGGGCCATGATCTCCCGGTCGACGACCACGCGGGCATCTAGGGCGATTACATCGTCGGAGGTGACCAAGAGCGGGTTTACATCGAGTTCCTTGATCTCGGGGTAGTCGGCGACGAGATAAGAAAAACGCATGATGATCTCGATGAGCCGATCGATGTTCACCCCCGGACGGCCGCGCCAGCCCTGGAGGAGCGGCCACGACTTGAGCGATTCGAGCGCGCGGCGGGCCAAGGCTTCGTTCAACGGGGGCATGGCCAGCGCGCGATCGCGGAACACCTCGGCTGCCGTGCCTCCCATGCCGACCATGATCACCGAGCCGAAGATCGGGTCCTTCTTGGTGCCCATGATGAGCTCGAAGCCCGTGGGGAAAGTAACCATCTGCTGGATCGTGCCGCCCATGATCCGCGCGTCGGGCCGGCGTTCGGCGGCGGTGCGCATCATCTTGTCATAGGCGCGGCGGACCGCCTCGTCGCTGGTGAGGTTGAGGGCCACGCCGCCGACGTCGGTCTTGTGGGTGATGTCGGGGGAGTGGATCTTGAGCACCACAGGATAGCCGATCCGGCTGGCGATGGTGACGGCTTCATCACACGACCGGGCGAGATAGGGCTTGGTGACCGGTATTTCGTAGGCTTCGAGGAACGCCTTGGAAACGTTTTCCGAGAGGATCTCATTGCCCTCCGTGAGGATCGTGTCAAACACCCCGCGGAGCCGCTGGCGATCGAAGGAGAACTGCACCGGGATGTCGCGCGGGGTCTCGTGAAGCACGCTCAGGTTGCGGGCGTACGACACAAGGTGCATGAACGCGCGGATCGCCTTTTCCGGCGTGTTGTAGCTGGGAATGCCGGATTCGTTGAGGATGCGGCTTCCCTCGGCGACCGTTTCGCCACCCATCCAGGCGGTGAGAACGGGCTTATGCGTCTTGCCCGCCATCTGTCCGATCACCCTGGCCGTGCCGGTGGGGTCGGTCATTGCCTGGGGGGTGAGGATGACGAGTACGGCATCGACCCCCTTGTCCTGGAGTACTACGTCGAGCGCCTTCGAATACCGTTCCGGCGGCGCATCGCCGAGCACATCGACGGGGTTGCCGTGCGACCAGAAAGCCGGCAGTACCTCGTTGAGTTTGGTGATTGTCTCCTCGGAAAGGACGGCGAGTTTTCCGGCGCGGTCGATCAGCGCGTCGGTGGTCATCACACCCGGCCCACCGGCGTTGGTGATGATCGCCAGGCGATCACCTTTGGGGGGCTGCTGCCGGGCCAGAAGCTCGGCGCAGTCGAACATATCTTCAATCTGGAAAATGCGCTCGATGCCAGCCCGCTGGAAGGCGGCTTCGTAGACGGCGTCGACGCCAGCCATGGCGCCGGTATGCGAAGCAGCGGCCTGCGCCGACTCGGTGAAGCGGCCGGACTTGAACGCCACGATCGGCTTGGTGCGGGCAAAGGCCCGCGCCGCCGACATGAACTCCCGCGCCTCGGTAATCGATTCGATGTAGAGAATGATCGACTGGGTTTCCGTCTGCGACCCAAAGTAGTCGATCAGGTCACCCATGTTGACGTCGATCATGTTGCCCACGGAAACGAAGTACGAGAATCCGATGCCTTGATCAATGGCCCAGTCGAGCACCGAGGTGCATAACGCGCCCGATTGGGAGATGAAGCCGATGTGTCCCTTCTTGGGCGTGGACGCCGCGAAACTCGCATTGAGCGAAATGCCCGGCACGATGATCCCCAGGCAGTTGGGCCCCATGATCCGCATGCCGTCGAATTTGGCTTGTTCCTGGAGGACCTGCTGTTCGAGCTTGCGCCCTTCCTCGCCAATCTCGCGGAAACCGGCCGAAATAATCACAATGCCGCGGGTTCCCATCTCGCCGCACTCGCGGATCAGGGCGGGAACCGTGTGCGAGGGGGTGCAGATCACGGCCAGGTCCGGAGCGTGGGGCAGGCTGCGAACATCCTTGTGAGCTTCAATGCCCTGCACCGCTTCGCGTTTGGCATTGACCGGGTAGACTACTCCCTTGAATCCGGAGCCGATCAGGTTCCGCAGTACGGTGTAGCCAACGCTGGTTGGAGTGTCGCTGGCACCGATGACGGCAACGCGGCGAGGGTCGAAGATCTTGTCCAGGTTCAGGATGCTCACAGAGTGCTCCTCACGGGGCGCAGCAACAGGAGGGTGATATGGGGGCGCACATTCCGACTCTGAAGACCCCCAATATAGTAAATCGGCGCACTGTACGAAAGCATTGATGGTTGCGAAAAGAGTTCTGAATAGGCTGACTGTGCCGAATGGGTCGCGATGCGATCGGCAAGACGCCCCCTCTGCAGGGCGAGGACGCCAGTCAGCGACGTGGCGAGCGGAGCAGTCCCTGGATGATCAGATCGACGGCTTGATCTTCGTCGAGCCCGCGACTCATGAGCGTCTCAAGCTGCTTGGAATCGACGCTGCCGATCGCCGCCTCATGGGTCACGTGGGCCTTGGGGTGGTTCACCTCGACAATCGGCACGGCTTTGGCGACCGCCTGGTCCTGGACGATCTCCTTGCAGTCGACGTGGCCGCGGGCATAGGGGGCCGACGCGACCAGCGTGTTGTAAATGGCCGCCTGGGCCCGGTTGCGGAGGGCGATGTTGGTGGCAAGCACGCCGCGGGCGCCGTCGCCGATCAGGCGAGCCGTCTCGCGGATCTCGATGCGGTCGTCGCCCGATCCGGAGATCCGTGCGGAGACCTCGCTCACGCTGTGTGCCTCGCCGATCACCTCCACGTCGATGCCGATTTCGCCGACTCGGCCGCGAATGAGCTCGAAATCGGTGCGGTAACGAGCGCCAACGCCGACGAAGACCTTGGAATGCGGTATGACGAGCACACCCCCGTCGCGGCCGTGAACGTGGCGTTCAATGTACGAGTAGTCGGCGCCCGGCGCGATTCGCAGCACCGCCTGCATCTCGTGGCGAATCTTGCGGGCGTTGGGAAATGTGCAATAGGCCAGGATTGATGCCTGGGCATCCTGCTCTACGTCGACTTCCAGGACGATCTCCTGCACGCCGCTCTCGGGCACCATGCCAAAGCAGACCTGGATCGGTTTCTCGATCCGGGCGCCCTGCTTGACGCGAATGGCCGCCTCAATTCCGTCTTTCCGCTCCTGTGCTTCGACTTCCAGGCCGGGCACCAGATGCACGCCGAGGATGCGGTTGGCGTGGACTTCAATCCGCGCCACGTCGGTCTGCGATCGCAAGTCGTGCGGTCGCATGCCGATCGAGTCGTAGAGCACGTTGAGAAGATCACCTGCCGACATGGATGGGTTCCGTAGTAGACCGTCGATTTTTGCCACCGCGCCGGCCCGGTATATCGGGCCCGCTCACCCTCGTCCGCTAGCTGTCTCTTGTCTGACTGCGATCTCCTCGGCCAGGATGGTGGGGGCGGGGTGGTCGCAGGGAATGCACTTCCGCTCGAAGTAGTAGGCGATCTTCTCGATCGATCCTTTGTCGACCAACTGGCCGCAGCAGAGCAGAAAGGCGTGATCGGCCTGGCGCAGCACGGCCAGGCTATGGGTGATGGCGACTACCGTGACACGCTGTTGCTTAAGGAGTCTCAAGGCCTCGAAGATCCGATCCAGGGCCTCGACGTCGATCCCGCTGTCGGGCTCGTCCATCAGCACCAGCCTGGGCTCCATGGCGAGAATGCTGGCCAGTTCGATCCGTTTGCGTTCGCCACCGGAAAGGGTCTTGTCGACCGCCCGGTCGGCGTATCGGTCGGGCTCCAGGCCGACCTGATCCAGCACTTGCCGCAGGCGTTCATCGCTCTGGTTCTTGGCCGTGGCGAGGATGAAATCGCGCACCAGCAGGCCCTCGAAGCGGGCCGGTTCCTGCCAGGCGAGGGTAATGCCCCGCCGCGCCCTTTCGTGAACCGGCAAGTTCTTGATCGATTGCCCCTGGTAGATGAGGTCTCCCTCGTAGCCGCCGTATCCCGCCAGACCCATGATCGTGTTGGCCATCGTCGACTTGCCCGCGCCATTCGGGCCGATCACGGCGTGGATGTGCCCGTCCCAGAAATCGATCGACAACCCGTTCAGAATCGGCTTGCCGCCGAGCCGCAGGGTAATATTCTCGAGCGCAAGGATGCTGGTATTCATCGGGAATGGTTGGTTGCGTTGGGAAAGAGGCAAGTCTGCATGGTAGCTTCCCCACCGCGCTTTGACCACGGGTTTCCCTAGGCAAACGGCGATGGGCGTGGTACGTTTGATGCACGGCGGCCCCGCTCACCCGTGCGGGTGCACCGGCCGCCACTCGTCAGGAGCCCGTCTCACGCCGATGAAGACCCGTTTCGACTACGTGTACGTTCTGGACGTCATGTCGGACGACCACCCGGGGATTGTGGCCGCGGTGAGCGATGCCGTGGAATCCCTCGGAGGGAATATCGACGCGTGCAGCCAGACGGTGCTGGGCGGCTACTTCACCTTGATTATGATCGTCAGTGTGCCGGATCCGGTCGATCCGAAGAGCCTGGCGGACCGCGTGCGGTCGTCCGATGCCTCGGGATCAGAGTTCCAGGTGTTGGCCCGCCCCTGGATTCCGCCGGAGAGGCGCCCGGTGAAGGTGAACTGCGATAAGTTCGTGATCACGGCGTTTGGGAAAGACCAGCCCGGCATTGTGCGCCGCTTCAGCCAGTATCTGGCTGGCAAAGACATCAACATCACCGATTTGTACGGCGATCGGACGGGCGATGAATTCGTGCTCATCGGCCAGTTGGAGATTCCCTGCCGCTGGGACATCGTCCTGCTGCAGGCCGACCTGGAACAGATGGGAGAAGAACTCGGTTTCACGGTACGGTTGCAGCACGAGAACGTATTCGTAGCGACCAACCAGTTGCGACTGCCCCCGTCGGCGTTACCGGCGGTATGACGCGATTACCGACAGCCGCGCATCAGAAATCAATCCTCACGCCGACTTGCTCCCATGCTTCGCACCGACGAAATCCTCAGCACGATCCAGATGCTGCACGCCGAACACCTCGACGTGCGTGCCGTGACGCTGGCGCTCAACCTCGAAGACTGTGCCGCGCCGAACGTGGACCACCTGTGCCGCAAGATCAAGAGCAAGATCACGTCGCACGCCAGCCGGTTGGTCGAGGTCTGCAACCGGGTGGGAGCGAAGTACGGCATTCCGGTGACCAACAAGCGGCTGGCGATCTCGCCGGCGGCGACGATCCTGGCCGGCCACGGCCACTCTGCGGCGGTGCAGGTGGCTCGAACGCTCGACGCGGCGGCGATCGCCTGCGGCGTCGATTTCGTCGGCGGCTTCACGGCGCTGGTGCAGAAGGGTATTTCGGCCGGCGATGCCGCGGTGATGAATTCGCTTCCCGATGTCCTTTCCCAAACAAGCCGGGTGTGTGCCTCGGTGAACGTGGCCTCGCGCAAGGCGGGCATCAACATGGATGCCGTTCACCAGATGGGCCATATCCTCCTCAAGATCGCTCAAGCGACGGCTGACCGCCGCGGATTCGGCTGCGCCAAGCTGGTGGTGTTTGCGAACATTCCCGAGGACAACCCCTTCATGGCCGGTGCCTACATGGGAGTCGGCGAACCCGAGGCGACGGTGAACATCGGCGTTTCCGGCCCCGGCGTGGTCGGCAGCGCACTGAAGCGCCGGCTGGCGCTGGAATCGAAGCTTACGCTGGGAGATTTGGCGGAGGAGATCAAGATTACCAGTTTCCGCGTCACCCGGGCCGGTGAGCTGATCGGGCGCGAGGTGGCCGCTGAACTGGGGGTGGCGTTCGGGATCGTCGACCTTTCGCTGGCGCCCACGCCGACCATCGGCGACAGCGTGGGGGAGATCCTCAAGATGCTCGGCATCGACCGGATCGGCGCTCCCGGCTCAACAGCGGCCGTGGCACTGCTGAACGACGCGGTCAAGAAGGGCGGCCTGTTCGCTTCGAGTTCCGTGGGCGGACTGAGCGGCGCATTTATCCCGGTGAGTGAGGATGCTGCGCTGGCGGAGGCGGTCGCTTCGGGGCACCTCGTGCTCGAAAAGTTGGAGGCGATGACGAGCGTCTGCTCGGTGGGACTCGACATGGTGCTCATCCCGGGTGACACGCCCGCCGAGACGATCGCCGCGATCATCGCCGACGAGATGGCGATCGGCGTGATCAATAACAAGACGACCGCCGCACGGCTGGTGCCGGTGCCGGGCGCCAAGGCGGGCGACGTAGTCGATTTCGGGGGCCTCTTCGGCTCATCGCCGGTGCTCGACGTCCGCAACGCAGGGGCGAGCGACCGGTTTGTCCATTTCGGCGGCCGTATCCCCGCGCCGCTGCAGTCGCTGGGCAACTGACGGGACTTCGCCGCCAAGGCGTTACCTCGCCGTTGGTGCCATGGCCACGCTGTCGGCTTGAGACGGATGCCCACGGCGAAGCCGTGGGACATGGCACCCGGCTTCGCGCCGTGCGCCCGGGCTAGAAAGGCAGCAGCCGCGACCACTCGAGCGGCGGCATGGCGAATGGGTTCGGCGTGAATCCCAACGGCAGGAACGCCAGCACGAGCCAGCCGAGGATGGTGCGTCCCTTTCCCAGCGGCTGTTCGTCGGCTGCGGTGGGCGGATGTCGGGGTCCCATCGCCATAACGAGCGTCAGCATGAGGAACCACCAGTAGTAGCCCAGAGCCAGTACGGCGACGATCGTGCCCATAAGCACGAGGCGGGCGATCACATAAGCTCTGCCGCGAAATAGTGAATAGAGCACGTGCCCGCCGTCGAGCTGCCCGACGGGAAACAGATTGAGCGACGTGATCAACAGGCCCACCCAGCCTGCCAGACCGAGCGGGCCGATATACACACTATAGCCGTCTGGGATTGGTCCGTGGACGAACCAGGACATAACCTTGAAGAGAAGCGGTTCACCAAACTGCTGGGCGTAAGGGAAGCCCATCTCGGGCGCCACATAAGATCGACGCAGATCGAGTGCACAGAACACCAGCGTAGGCACCAATCCAGCCAATGGTCCCGTCACGCCGATGTCGAAGAGCGCCCGCCGGTTGGGGATCCGCGACGACATGCCAATCACCGCCCCCAGCGTGCCTATAGGGGGAAGCGGCAGAGGAAGGAAGTAGGGAAAGCTTGCGGGCACCCCGTAGCGCCAGCTTTGGATGAAGTGCCCGGCCTCGTGGCACACGAGGATCGTCATCACGGCCGCTGAATACTGCCAGCCGCCCACCAGATAGGTGCTCAGGCACGTGGCCAGAAACAGGAAGAAAGGGAGCCAGACGCGCCGTTGGTGAGGCACAGATGGCGGCGGCCCGATCAGCGTCGGTGTCGCCGGGATTTCCGCAGTGGGCGAGGCATACGCTTCGCGCTGGAGTTCCCGGAGGGCTCCATCCGGCAGTCTGCTATCGTCAGGCATGGGCGTTCGGTCCATAATCAGGTCATTCTACTACCCTTTGGGAGGAGGGCAAAGGTGGTCTGCGGCCCCCCTTGATTCGTGACCGAGCGCGCGCGAACATCAGCGGCTGACCAGGGGAGGTAGTCGATGATCAGCCGTTACTTCGAGTTCGCCAGGCATGGAACGAATTATCGGACCGAACTTCTTGCCGGCCTGACGACGTTTCTGACGATGGCCTACATCATCGTCGTGCAGCCGGGGGTGCTCACGGGCCGGTTCCTGGGGGTGGACGACACCGGCATGGACTTTGGCGCGGTGATGACGGCCACTTGCCTGTCGGCCGCGCTGGCCAGCGCGCTCATGGGCCTCTACGCCCGGCTACCGGTGGCGCAGGCGCCCGGCATGGGGCAGAACGCGTTCTTTGTGCTCTCCTGTCTCCCGGCCGCAGCGGCCGTGGCCCAGGCGCGGGGCGGCGGTATCGAGGCGTGGCAGGTGGGGCTGGGAGTGGTGTTCTATTCAGGAATCTTGTTCCTCGTGATTTCCATGCTGGGGATCCGGCGGATGCTGCTGGAGGCGGTGAGCCCCAGCCTGCGGGCTGGAATCACCATCGGGATCGGGCTCTTCATCGCGTTCATTGGCCTGCAGAACGCACGGCTGGTGATCGCCTCGCAGGGAACGATGGTCACCATGAATCCGCAGGTGGCGTCGCCCGACCTGGTCGTGTTTCTGGTTGGCTTGTTGGCGACGGCAGGCATGATGGCCGCCCGAGTTCGAGGGTCGATTCTCTGGGGGATTGTGGCTGCCACGGCGACAGCCGTCCTGTTGCGGTATGTCATCGTTCCGGTATTGCCCGCATGGATCAGCGGCGCCGAGCCGATTGCCAGGTCAGAACTGATGGCGAGTTTTCATCTGGCCAAGGGAATCGTCGCCGCGCCGCCCTCGATCATGCCAACGCTCTGGAAGATGGATCTCGTGGGCGCGCTGGCCTGGCCGATGATCCCATTCATCCTCATCTTCCTGTTCATGGTGTTATTCGACACACTGGGTACGCTCTTGGGCGTGTGCGAGCGGGCCGGATTGATGGTCGGCAACGAATTGCCTCGCGCCCGGCAGGCCCTGGTCTCCGACGCCGTGGGAGCCGTGGCAGGAGCGGCCATGGGGACCAGCACCGTAACGAGTTACGTCGAGTCGGCCGCCGGAGTGGAAGAAGGGGGGCGGACAGGTTTGACCGCCGTGACCGTGGCGGGACTCTTCCTGCTGGCCCTCTTCTTCAGCCCGCTCGTGGAGATGATCGGCAGCTACCGGGCGATCACCGCGCCGGCCCTGGTGGTGGTCGGCTCGATGATGATGCACAGCGTGACGCGGATCGAGTGGAACAATTACGCCGAGGTGATGCCGGCATTCCTGGTGATGATTGGCATCCCGATGACCTTCTCGATCGGCGACGGCCTGGCACTGGGCTTTATCAGCTATCCAATCGTGAAGCTCATTGCCGGCCAGGGACGAAGCGTGAAATGGCTGATGTACATCATGGCGGTGGTGCTGGTGCTGTACTTCGCGGCAGTGCGGGCGCGGATTGGGGGATAAGGGGCCCATGCAGATAGAAACCGCGGGAATGCAGGATCCGGGATGCGGCGCGGTGGTGGTCACTGGGGCATCGACGGGAATTGGCAAGGCATGCGCGCTGGAATTGGACCGTCGGGGCTACCGCGTATTTGCCGGCGTGCGGTCGGAAGAGGCGGCTCAGCGACTGCGGGCCGAGGGATCACCCCGACTGGCGATGCTGCAGCTTGACGTGACCGATGCGGAGAGCGTCGCCGCGGCCGCCGCGGAGGTCGCCGAGGAGGTTGGCGGAGCGGGGCTGGCCGGGCTGGTCAACAACGCCGGAATCTGCGTGGCCGGACCGCTGGAATTCGTTCCGCTGGTCGAATTGCGCCGGCAATTCGAGGTGAACGTGATCGGCGTCATGGCCGTGATTCAAGCCATGCTGCCGCTTTTGCGGACGGGCGGCGGGCGGATCGTCAACATCAGTTCGGTCAGCGGCCGCGTTGCAGCGCCGTATCTGGGGCCCTACGCGGCCTCGAAATACGCGCTTGAGGCACTGAGCGACGCGTTGCGATCGGAACTCCGCCGTTGGGGCATCAGGGTATCGCTTGTTGAACCGGGGACGGTCGACACGCCGATATGGGAGAAGTCCCGCGCGGCGTCCGACATACTCGCGGAGCAAATGCGGCCCGAGCAGTACGCCCTGTACGCCCGGGACATCGAGGCGCTTCACCGGTCGACCGACGAGATGGCCCGCCGCGCGATGCCCGTCGAGAAGGTCGTGCGTGCCGTGACTCACGCGCTCACCTCCCGGCGCCCGCGCACGCGATATCCCGTTGGATTCGATGCCCGCCTGGCGATGCTTCTGCTCCGCTTTCTGCCGGATCGCGCGCGAGACCGGTTAGTTCGGCGCGGCCTCCACCTGGACTGATTCGCCGGTTGCGCCCGGCTGCCCGGCCCGTTCAGCGCGCGCGCCGGTGTCGCGCGGCACGAGAGCCGCGGCGATCGCGACCATCGAGAAGAACGCCACCGCCACCCACAGCCCCCGCGCTGTAGCCTTCCACCGTTGCTCGCTTCGTGAACGAACCACGCCCGTCTCCTTGCCGCTACTGGACCCATTCACTGGCCGGATGAGGCCAAGACCATTAATGCACGAATGGTGCCGCGGCCGGGGCACTGTCGCCCAATGGCGGCGGAAGTCGTTGGATTTGGAGAGTTTGGGACGAATCGCTGCGCTGTGGCGGCCAACTTCGTATGAGGTCGGGCCGTTAACCGTTTGACGGCAGGTGTCGTCGTTTGGACACGGACCGCAACCCGTAGTGCCGGGAGGCCATACGGCGACTCTGCTTCTCAGCCCAACGGCGAAAGACTATACTCTTCTATGGTGGAGGGCTTGCAGACCCGCCGGTAGGCGTGTGGCCGCAAGTCGCTCATTGGTCAGAATTCACTTACAAGTCTCCGCATTGATAGCGAACTCCTGGCGGAGTTCACGCCGTGAATTCCGGCTCCGGTGGGTTCCTCTTCAGTGCAAAGGTCGATAGAGCCAAACATGAGCAATCAAGGACCCGATCATTGGGCTGGTCTCGCGTCGCTGCTGGGGGCGGAGGTCCCGCCCGAGCCCGAGCCTGCCGCCGAGGAGGAGAAGTCCGAGATCGAGACCGCGGAACCGGCCGCCGAGCCTGGTGAGCCCGAAGCGACGGCGCCAGCACCGGAAGTTCCTCGTCGCAAGCACGAGAGCTCCCGTCCAACCCCTCCCTCCCAGCAAACGGCCTCAGACTGGCTCCGCCTGGCCGCTTCATTGGGAATTGAGGTTCCGGAGCCCATCGAAGAGATTCCGCCCGAGACGGTGCAGACGATCGACGTTGAAGCGCCGGCCGCCGAAGAGCCTTACGAGGAAGTCGTATTCGCCGAGTCCGCCGACGACGGCGACGATTACGTCGAGTTGGAGGTCGTGTTCAACGAGGACGAGTCGGCCGAAGCATTTGTCGAGAGCACCGAAGAGAATCTGGAGGACGACGCCGACGGGTTCGCCTCCGGGCTGGTATTGGAATCAACGGTCGGTCCCTTCGAACCGGACACGCCGGTTGAGGAGGAGGATCGACCCAGGAAGCGGCGGAAACGCCGACGTCGTGGACGCCGCGATCGGCCGACTGGTGGAGCTCTCGAAGAGGAACCCGTCGAACTGATTGAGGAAGCGCTCGAGGAGACGAGCGAAGTCATGGCCGAGGAGCTGGAGGGCCTTGGCAGCGAAGAGGAGGAGGAATCGGAAGCACCCTCGCGCAGGCGCCGCCGCCGCCGTCCGAAGCGGAGGGGCCGCCGAGGTGAGGACGAATCGCCAGAGGGGGACGCCGACACGGATCACGACGTGGCTGCCGAGGCGGAAGATCGGGTGGCGGAGCACGATGAAGATCGAGCAGACGACGAAGACTTCGAAGGTGATAAACCGGTCCATCGCGGCATTCCGACCTGGGAGGAGGCCGTGGGACTGGTCGTCGCCCGGAACTTGGAAGTCCGATCGAAGAACCCGGGCGGCGGCTCGTGGTCGCGCGGCTCGCGCGGCCGTGGTGGCCGCGACCGGTCGCGTTGAAGTGGCGCACGCGGACGTGAGCTGCAAGCCCTTCCAGTGCGGAGACTCGTCCCGAGTGGGCTTCGTCCTGGCTACGGCTTCACAACTTCGAAGGGAATCGCCGGCAAAACGCCCATGAAGGAGCGGTATTCGCGTACTCTTCCCTCCGGGTTAGTCTCGGTCCGCCTGCGAAAGGTGTTGACGATCAGGTTGCCGCGAAGACCCGGTTCAGTTCTTTCGGCGTTGCTGTGGAGGGTAATAGTCACGATGCGGTCCTGCCAGTCGACGTCGTCGATGGCGATTCCTTCAGGCGGATCGCTCAATTCGAGTTCCATCTCCGCCTGACCGGCCGGCCAGGGACCGCGGACCTGGACTTTGGCGGTTCCCCCAGCAGGGATTCTCGCCGGCTGTTCGCTTACTACCGCTGATGGGCTCTGATGGGTTCGTCGGTCCGGGGGAGGTGGTTGTCGGATGGTGGCGCCCGCCCGGAATCGGCCGCTGTCGGCAAGAACGATACTCAGGTCCTGGGCGGGAACCAGATGCCTGTAGGCAAAGGCCTGCATCATGTCTTCGGCCGCGACGACCGGGCGCACGACTTCTTGGCTGTCGATCACCGCTCGGCCCTCCAACGAAAGTCTGACCGGCTCGATCGCCGTCCAGGGGGCCAGCGAAAACGTCACTCGAACCTTGTCCTGGCCGGCCGGCACTACCCCGCCGATTAGAACGATACCTTCCGGGGGATCCTTGAGCGAAAGGGCGATCTCGCCGCCGAACCCGTCGCGGCGCAGGGCGAATACCGTCACCGGGGTAAGCCGCCAGGAACTGGCATTGATGCACGACGGTACGATGCGCAGGGCAAAGTCCGGACGCGGAGGGCTGATCCGCAAGCGGTACGCGAATTCGGGGCCGCCCTGACGCTGGGCATCGGCCAGGCGGACAAAGTAGACCCCATCGACTGGCAGCGTGAAGCGGACAAAGGAATCGGCCTGATGCGTGTATAGCCCAGCCGCCTTGTCTTCGTGATCATCGTTGAAGGCCAGGCGTTTGCCGGCCGCATCGGTCAGTTCGAGCAGCGAATCGACTGGCGAATCAAGCCGCCGCGCCGCCACTTCCGCGACAACGTGCTGGCCGGCGCGGCCTTCGAATCGGAACACGTCGCCGTCGCCCGGCGCGTCGATCCGGCCGTTGACGTTTACAGGCAGCTCGACCGACTGCGCGGCAGCGGCGGAGTCGTTCGGTTCCTCCTCCAGGCATTCCGGCAGCGTGTCGACGGCAAACGGCCGGGTGTTGGAGAGCAATTCGCCCCGGTTAGCGGAGACGGGATAGACACCAGGTGGCTTGTTCATCGCGTCGATCGTGAGCCGGTTATCGGGCAGGTTATGGCCCGACAAGCTCACCGCCGTCTCTTCCCCGGCTCGGCCACCAAGGGGAAAGATGCTGCTGATGAACGGCTGTTCGCCGAATGTGATACGGTAGACGAAGTCGGGCCGGCCGCGGGAGATGGCGTCCTTGATCTCAACCACGTACTGGCCGTCCGCAGGCACCGGGAACACCAGAATCGGATCGGGCTGGAAGCGGTAGTCGTCCACGAATGCCAATTCGCGCCCTTCGGAGTCGTATAGCGTGAGTGTGGCCTGGAACCAGCCGGGCACCGCATCGGGCAGATAAGGGATCAGTTGCCGGGCTGACGCGGCGATGACCAGCGTCTGCCCTTTCCTTGCCTCGAACCGGTAACGGTCCGCGTCGCCAGGTGTGAATCCGCCATTCCACCGCAAGCTGTCCGGCTCGCGCGGGATGATCTGGCCGTTGACCGTGGCCGGCAGCGTAATGTCCGTGGTGGCCGTGGCGGGGAAGCGGGTGATCGTGTAGAATTCCTGAAAATCAGTGACCAGCTCCGGTTCCTTCTCGTGAAATTCGGGCAGCGTGCCAACGCAGAAACGGAGCGGGTTGGATACGCCACGGGCGGTTTCCAGCCGCATTTCCCGCACGCCGGGCCTGGCGTCAGGCCTGATCGTCACCTGGAGTTGGACCGTTTCGGCGATGCCCGGATGAGTTTGACGCCGCAGCCGGGCTGACATGAAGCCGGAAAGTCTGCGCCCGATCGCCGCCATTTCGCGGCGGATGGCGGGGTCCTTCTGATTCTTCCGCATCTCATTCAACCGGTCGCGGAGCGCGCTGACATCCTTGTCAGTCATCAGCTCGATGCCTTCAATAAGGCGGGCTTCAATTCCTTCGCCGGAGAAGGTGATCCGACCGATGTCGTTGAGGTACTGGCCGCCGACGGTGATCGCAAAGCTCGTGCCTCGCTGGCCGCCAGCGGGATAGACATAGCCGAGGCGCGGCAGCGTTTCCTGAGACAGAGTCACCGAGCAAGAGAGCAGCGCTGCCGTAATCGCCCACGCCCGCACAAATCGGAAAACGTTCATGCGACTCTCCGTCTCTGCGGCTCGCGCACCAGGCACTCAATTCTCGTCTCTGGATTCTCAACGATCACATAATTTCGTTCAACCGTCCTGCCATCGGAATGCCGTCGGCAGCGGTCGGGGTCACAGTCAGAGCCTCGCCCAGCGGATTGGGCAGCGGACCCTCAGGGTCGATGCCGAGCAATTCATAGATGCTGCCCAGCAGGTCACACGGATAAACCGGACGATCCTTGACCTCTTCGCCTTTCGCGTCCGAGGAACCGACCACTTGGCCGCCCTTGAAACCGCCTCCGGCGACCACGGCCGAAAAGACGTTGCCGTAGTGGTTGCGTCCGCCGTTCCAAGGCGCCTGCCAGTCGATCTTCGGCGTGCGCCCGAATTCACCACACCACCAGACAACCGTCGTCTCGAGCAGGCCTCGCTGGGCCAGGTCTTCCAGCAACGTCGCGAGACCCTGATCCAGTTCTGGCAGCTTCTGCTGCATGATGCGGAAGTTCTCAGTGTGCGTGTCCCAGCCGCCGTCGTTGATGGTCACGTAAGGGACGCCTCGCTCGACCAGCCGCCGCGCCGCAAGGCACGCCTGTCCGAACCTCAGATACGAAGTCTCGCTCCAGGTTGGGTGGCCGTAGCGGTTGCGCAGCTCGGGCTTCTCCTCGGAAAGATCGAATGCCTTGGCACCGTCGCCCAGGATCATGTCGTACGCCTGCTCCTCCGATTCATAGAACGGCGTCAGGGCGGGGTTGCCTTTGGCCGTGGCTCCGAGGGTATCGAGCTTGCGAAGCAACTCGCGCCGATCTTTCTGCTGCTGCTCGGAGACACCCTGCGACGTGACCCCTTCCACCATGAACCGCTGCTGCGACGGGTCGCCGCCGGTGGCGAACGGCTGGTGGCGAGGCCCCAAGAAACCGGCCTCGGAGAACCGGCCTTGAGTCTGGGTGAGCACGACATACGGCGGAATCAGCCCCTTGTAGCCGGCTTCGTAACCCTTGAACAGCGATACCACCGCCCCGGCGCAAGGGTACACAAGCCGATCGCCTGGACGCCGCCCGGTCTGAGTCAAATAAGCTGCCGTCTCGTGGCCGTTGTTGCCATGGGTCATGCTGCGAATGATCGAAAACTTGTCGGCCTGCTTGGCCAGCATCGGTAGCAGTTCGCCGATCCGAATTCCATCCGCATTGGTCGCGATCGGCTTGTTCAGCGGGCCGCAGTAATCGTTGCCCGCCTCCGGTTTCGGATCGAAGGTGTCCAAGTGTGGAGGGCCACCAGCCGCCCAGATCTGAATGACCGATCTGGCTTCGCCTTTCAATGGCAGAGCGGCCGCCGGACCGTTCGCCGGGGCACCAGCCATTAACAGTCCCGCCGCGCCAGTCAGGCCGCGGATCAGGGCTTCGCGACGCGAGATCTCGCGAGGAGGATGTGCGTTGGCCATAGTCGCACCTCAATGGCGGTATGAGAACTCGGGGCAGTTGATTAGCGCCCAGGCAAGGTCGCGGAGGACCGTCCCGCGGCCACCGGCCCGCGCGTAGTCGTTCACAGTTTCCAACTCGGCATCCGTCGGAAATCGTGAGAGCACGGTCAAGTACAACTCGACGTACACTTCCTCTTGTTGCTGGGTTGCCGACCGCAGGAGGGGCTGCAATTTGGGACTGACTTCAAACTTCTGCCGGATGTGGCTGGAATTCAATTGGTGCAACCGCTGCGCTGCCGTGGGCCGGTTGTTTCGGTCCGACTCCAGGCCCGTGTCGCGCGACGAACGGCCGAACTTTTCCAGGAACGGGCTGGTGATGCTGGCGTCGGCCAAAGCCACCGCCCGCTGCCCTTCGGGCATGTAGGTAAATGGCTCCGGAATGATGCTGGAATACTGCTCCGTCGTGCCGGTGATCTGGCAAAGGGCATCGATCAGCACCTCGGCCTCCAGGCGGCGAAGCGGATAACAGCCGAAGTTCAATTCACATGAGGAATCCTCGGTCGTTGAGATGTGCGAGCGCTGATACGTCGCCGAGTTCAGGATCGTGCGCAGGAGGTGCTTCACGTCGTAACCCGACGATACGAGTTCCTGCTCCAAAAAGACCAGCAATTCCGCATTGCCCGGCGGGTTGTCCGGCCGGACATCGTCCGGCGGATCAATGATGCCGCGACCCAGCAACCAGTACCAGACGCGGTTGGCCATGTTACGGGTGAACCAGGGATTCTCGGGCGCCAAGAGCCAGTCCGCGAACGCCTCCCGCGGATCCTGGCCCGGCGATAGCCGCCCGGGCGTGCCGTCGGGAAACACGGCCGTCCGCAGAGTTTCGGCGGCGGCCTTCTCCTGATCGAAGAGCACGATCTCTTCCTTCCACTCCGTCGTCGGCTTATAGGCAATCTGCGAGAAGAAGGCCGCCATGCCCGTCCAGCGCTCCTGCGGCCAGCTTGCGGGCCGGACGCCCATGAAGGTCTGAGCGACCGCGTGCGCGACGCCCTGTGGCTCGCGACTCTGCACCGCACGATAAAAATTCACCTGCGGAGCACGGAAGTTGCTGCCACTGGCGATGAGCAACTCGCGGACGAAACGGTCGTATGGCATGTTCTCATTGACGCATGTCCGAATCCAGCGGTGGTATGCCTGGACCGCATTGGGCCAGAGGTTGATGGGGAATTCGGACTTGACCCGCAACAGGTCGCACCATCTCATCGTCCAGAAGTCGACGTACTCATCGCGCTCGAGCAGTTGATCGATGAGCCTGCGCCGCTTGTCCGGATCCCTGTCGTTCAGGAACCGGCGTGCTTCTTCGGCCGTCGGCAGCGTGCCAGCCACGTCGAGGAAGACGCGGCGGAGAAACACTGCATCCGAGCAGCCATGGGCCGGGGCAATTCCGAGTCGCTCCAACTTCGCTGCGACCAACTCGTCGATCCGTCTTTGCGGTTTCGCATCAGACTCGGCCTCATACGGCGCCACCGGCGATCCCGCTTCGGCCGTCCCCAAAAGTGTCGCTACGCCCAGTACGACGACAAGCAGGGAATTCTTCATGTTGTTGGTCCACCGCGGTTCCCGATGTTGTCTATCCCGGTTCCTCACGGGCCGGCGAGGAGCCGAGTTGTTGCCAAGGCCGACCAAGCGCGCCCATTCTATCGCCGCGTCGGCCGGGAAACAACGATACCGCGCGCCAGACCATTCATTTCACCACCGTCCTCGTCCGACCTCAGTGCCAGCTGCCTTCTCATCCATCCGCCTGACCTGACCGCACGAGGCCGGCAGATGCTGCCTCAGCCAACAACTCTTCGTTGACCGAGAACGGCCGAGATCCGATACTGGAGACTGACGTGGCTAAGAAATCACTGAACGCTGTGGCATCGTGAGGCGAAGCAGTGACGGACTGACCCAGGTCCGGCATATAAGCACGCACTGCAACGGAGGTATACGATGAAACGCCGTGTGTTTCTCAAGAGCGCCGGCCTGGCCGCGGTGGGCGTGACCGCCGCCGGTTCTGCTCCGCGGGCGGCGGAAAAGGCAGACCAGGCGCAGCGTCCGGCCGTCTTCCTGGCAGGAAACGGCCCGCTCGCCCAGGCAATTGCGGCTGTTTTGGCGGGGAAATGGAACGTGCACATCGGCACCGCAGACGCGAGCACGCCCGAGGCGCTGGAAGGCGTAGATGCCGTAGTGAACTTGAACGCACCGCCGGCGGGCGCTGCCGACGCGGCGCTGATCGACTTCCGCACGCGGGGTGCGTACGGCCTGTTGCAGGCGGCCGTGCGCCGGGGTGTGCGACAGTTCGTTCATCTGAGCTCGATCGACATCATGAAGGGCTGCGATGATCGATATCAGGTGGCCGAAGACTGGCGGCCGGTACCGGCTGGCGATGCCGGAGGCCTTTCGCTCTACCTGGCCGAGTTTACCTGCCGGGAGTTTGCCCGCGAAGGGAAGCTGAACGTGGCGGTGCTTCGGCTGGGCAACGTGGCTGCAAGTGATGTCGCCGAAACAACTGCGCGAACACTGGAGGTTCAATCGGCCCGGGACGGCTCAGGGCTCGGCGCGTGGTCCGTATTCCACATCGTGAGTGAGGCCGAAAGCGGGCGGTTTCCAATCGCCAAAGCGAAACGGCTGCTTGGTTACGCGCCCAAGGGCGGATCGGAGTCGCAGCCATGAACATCCTGGTTATCGGTGCGAACGGTTACATGGGACCGCACGTGGTGGAGGCGCTCGCCCCGAATCACCGATTGCGGATCACCGACATCAAACCGGCGCCGGAGGAGATTCGCCAGCGATTCCCCGACCACGACTACCGCGATCTCGACGTCACCAAGCCAGATGAAGTAGCCCGGGCCGCGGAGGGGATGAATGCGGTCGTCAACCTGTCGGTCGTTCGCAATGATCCGGTGCTGGCGTTCCACGTCAACACACTCGGCTGCCACCACATCATGCTGGCGGCAGCCAAACAGGGCATTCGCCGGGTAATCAACACCGGACCGCACTTCACCGTGGCCGGGCCGAGCTATGAGCAATTCGACTTCGGAATCGGCCCCGACGTTCCGCCGCATCCGGGTACGGGACTCTACCCGATCACCAAGTCGCTGGGCCAGGAGGTCTGCCGCCTCCTCGCCGCGGCACACGAGATCTACGTGATCGACCTGCTCTACTATATCCTGCGCGACGACAGCGAGTTGCAGCCCGGCACGGGCGGGGTCCCGTTTCTGGTGACGTGGCGCGATGCGGCCGAAGCGGTCCGTCTGGCGGTGGAGATCGAGGAGCAGAGACTTCCATCGCGGAGCGAGATCTTCTTCATTCTCGACGATCTTCCGCAGCGGAAGTTCGTCAATGAGAAGGCGCGGCGAATCCTGGGTTTCGAGCCACGAGGGGTGGTGCCCGTGCTCTGGGAGCGGCCGCGCCCGAGTTAGCCTGGCTTATAACGCACCGGGAGATTCACTCCGGTTCGGGCGCGTAAGTGCGCAAGTATCCCTTGACCGGGACCTTGCGCATTGTGTTCGCAGAACTCATGTACCGCACCGTTCCAAAGATGGGTCGGATCGGCCCCCATGGGCGGTCGTACCGTCCGAGCACCCAGAAGATCCCGCTGTAGCTGTTTGGGTCCTGGCCATCCAGCGCGTACTTGTTGTTCAGCTCGATCATCGCCTCCAGTGCCGCCTCCGGCGATGCCGACCACTCGAGAATCTTCTTGCCCCACAGCATCCGCAAGTAGTTGTGGATTCGTCCCTCGCGGACCAGTTGCCGCTGTGCGGCGTTCCAGAGCGGATCGTGCGTCTCGGCCCGTTCCAGTTGTTCCGGCGAATAAAGATCAGGCCGAGGATCGGCGGCATGCTCCGCCAGCGTCTTGCGGGCCCAATCGGGGAGCGACTCGTACCGGTCGTAATCCTCGCGCTGAACGCAACAGTTGAAGCCCAGTTCCCGCCACGTGATCAGCTCGTCGAGAAACGCCTCCGCCGCTACGCTCATTCCCCACCATTCTTCCCGTGTTCCCGTCGGTCGCTCCGCCAACCGCCCAGGCGACCAGTCCTGCGCCGCGGCGACCGAATGGAATATCTCATGCACCGACAAATGCCCAAAATGGAGATCGGGCGAAAGACCGCTGGTAGCCTCGGCCTCGGGACGGTTGCGTTCCTCGGCATAACGAGGCAGCGTTCGTTGCACAAATCGCCGCAAACGCTCCCTCGCCGCGCACGTCCCGCCGCGCCGCGCCACAGGGGCAACCTGCTCATCGATTAACAGTCCCGATGCAGCAGCGGTACCACCCGAGGGGATCGCCTCGCTTGCCGCCGGCCATCGCCGACCGACCGGGCCCGGCAGCGGCGCAAGCTGCGGAAACCGGAAGCCCGCCAAGGGCCGCGCCAGCGGCATTGCCGGCAGTTGGTCGGGTAGCTCACGCTGCAGGAACTGCCGAAAAGATCGCGCCGTGGTGAATACCCTCTTGCTCAAGCGGACCGGCAGCAACCCGTTGCTGTCGATCGCCTCCATCCGAGCCGCGGCTTTGCTTGCCACCGACGCCAGCGTGTCGGTCGATTCGCGAATCGGGTAGTCGTCGCCGATCACAACGGCCGCGGCCTTCGCCAGTTCTGAGACGAATTCGATCTCCGCCGGCGGACTGGGGGCGAGAAACGGATAGTAGCCAACCCCCGCCTCCCGGCACGCGGTCGCGTTGTCGGCCATGCCCTGGAGCACGTACTCATGGTGGCGGCGACTTGCCCAGCGGCAACCAGCCCGGAGAGTCTCTGCGATCAATAGCGGCCGCTCCAGACGGCGCGCCCAATCGACCGCACGATCGAGTGCAAAATTCCATCCCGTGCGTCGATACGCCCCCATCCAGTACAGCACGTACTGGCCGTCGCCCGCCACCCGGCCGTCGTTGGCAACGCGAACGCGGTCGGGAGGGACCGAACTGAAAGCAGACGTCGAGAAGCTCACCGCCCAGCCGGCCAGCGAGCCGGACCTCAACTATTCATGGAGCCAAGTGAACGATTTGATCGAATTGTAGGCTGCGGATGAGGGGAGACAATGGCCGACTCAGGAATATCGGCGGCAAAGCCTGTCAAATCTCAATGTGCCGCCGCAATCGAGCCACGCGGCAGCCTTTCCCCCCTCTTTTCTTGTCGGACGGAGATGGATCTGCTAACCTCTCCTGGTTCTCGCGCTCGGTTCGGCCACCGGCCGCCTGATGGCTCTGCCAGCGGAGCGCGTCAAACCCGGGGCCTTCTTGAGTTGCGGCGCGAGGCCCGCAAAACGCATTGGCACGATGAGGAAGTAGCGACCATGCTGAAGCGATTGGCTGCGTTGGTTGGTCTGGTTTGGCTGGTAGTGCTCGGCGCGCCGGTGGCCGCCGCCGGGCCCGACGCCGCGACGACGGTCGACGCCGGCCGCGTTCACATCAACGCGGTCGATCTGACCGTTATTTTCGTCTATCTCGTCGGCATCATCGCCTTGGGGTGCTGGGCCGGCATGCGGCGCAAGCAGGCTGCCGGCAGCGACTACTTCCTGGCCGGCCGGTCGCTCTCCTGGACAACGATTGGCTTGGCGCTCTTCGCCACCAATATCTCGACGATCCACCTGGTGAGCTTTGCCCAGAACGGTTACACCTCGGGCCTGACCTACGGCAACTACGAGTGGATGGCGGCCTTCACGCTCGTCATCCTGTCGCTGTTCTTCGCCCCGTTCTACCTGCGGTCGAGTGTTGCCACGCTCCCCGACTTCATCGAGAAACGCTACAGCCGGGGCAGCCGCAACTATCTTGCCGTGCTCTCGATCTTCTCGGCGGTCGTCGTCCACATCGGCTTCTCGCTGCACACCGGCGCGATCGTGCTTAAAGGAACGCTGCTGCCGGCCTACATCGACAACCCCGACACGATGATCGTCCACTTCTGGACCATCATTGCGCTGTGCGCGGTGACGGCCGTCTACACCATTGTCGGCGGTTTGCTCGCCGTCGTGTTGACCGAGTCGCTGCAGACGATCGTCATGCTCGTTGGCTCCGTGTGCATCCTGCTCATCGGGCTCGACCGGATTGGCGGCTGGGACAATCTTCAAGCCAGCGTGCATCCGGTGAACCTCACCGTGCTCCGGCCGAGCGCTGACCCCACCGGCGTTACGTGGTACGCGGTCTTCCTCGGTTATCCGGTGCTTGGCATCTGGTACTGGTGCACCGACCAGACGATCGTACAGCGCGTGCTCGGCGCTAAAGATGAAAACCATGCCCGCGTCGGCCCGCTCTTCGCCGGCTTCATCAAGATCCTCCCGGTGTTTCTCTTCGTGCTCCCGGGCATCGTCGCCCTGGGACTCGTCGAGCGCGGAGCCATCGACCCCCTGCCGGCGAACGCCGACGGGTCGCCCGCCACGGAGAAGACATACACCCACCTGATCAACACGCTCCTGCCGACCGGACTGCGGGGCGTGGTGATCGCCGCCATGCTGGCCGCGCTGATGAGCACCGTATCCGGAGCGCTGAACTCCATTGCCACCCTGTTCAGCTATGACATCTATCGCCGCTGGCGGCCCGATACCGATGAGCGGCGATTGGTACGCATCGGCCGAGTGGCAACGTTCGTCGCTACCTGCGTGGCTGTCGCCTGGTCGATGGCTTTGGGCTCCACGAAGGCCACGATCTTCCAGGCCATGGTCGATGTGTTCCCGGTCGTCGCGCCCCCTACGGCGGTGGTCTTTGTGTGGGGCGTATTCTGGCGGCGGGCGTCGGCCAAGGCTGCCTTCTGGACGCTCATCGGCGGGTCGTGCGTCGGCCTGGTGATTTTTGTCGGTAAGACGCTGGTCAATAACGGCACGCTCGATCTCTCGGAAGAAAGCCTCGTCGGTTCCTTCCTGGCGATCAATAGCTTGTTCATGGCCTTCATACTGTTCGTGGCCGAATCGGTGTTCCTGGTCGCCGCCTCGATGCTCTTCCCCCACACCCACACCCCCGAGAGCGAGGCCCTGGTGTGGTCGTCCCCCTGGCACGCTCTTCGCCGCGATGAGCATACCTGGCGAGGGTTGCTCGATTACCGCGTGCTGGCGGTGGCGCTCGTGGTGACGATGGTCGCGCTCTACGTCGTCTTCTCCGGCGGCGAGAACTACTATCCCGTTGAAGGGAAGGTGACGCTCAACGACCAGCCGGTGATCGGCGCGGCCGTCTACCTCGACACCGACGACGCTCGGTTCGATGCTGCCGTTTCCACGGGTATTGCCGGCAAGTATGCGTCGGCTACGACCGAGCGCGCCGGCGGGGCGCCGGCCGGCACACAATATCGCGTCCGCATCGAACCGAAATGGGATTACATCGTTGCCGGTGAGGGCGGAAAGCCGCAGAAGATCCTCGCCGCGTTTCCCGCCGGGACGCCCGTTGCCGAGCAAGCAACCGGTGGTGCAACGCAGTTCGTCATTCAGACCGAGCCGCCGCAGACCGTCAAGGTCGGTTCCGGCACTCGTGCATCGGTGGTTAGAGCGACTCCCATCCCTGAGAAGTACCGCGACTTCGCCTCGTCGGGCCTGTCACTCACGGTCGCTGAGAGTCTGACTCGATTCGATCTGATACTTTCGGCAGCCTCGGAACGGACCCTGGCCCGCAGCGACGCCCGATAGCCGGATTACTATGAGGTGATTGTAACCCGAAGGGTCGGCGCGGCCGACCAAGAGTGGGGCGGGTGAATCTGAACTGCCCGGCAAACGAGGCGCGCCCGAGGCGCGAAGGGCGTGCCAGTCCCGGCCGCCACGCCCTCCGCATTCCCCAGGCGTGCCGCCGTCCGACTTATCGGTCGTCCGGCAGAGCGATCTTCATATCGAATGGCTCGTATTCGAGCTTGTCCAGCGCCTGCACCTCGGTCACACCCACGATCCGTTTGGGCGTCAACCGAAACCGAACATAACGTGCTCGCACCGGTCCGTCCAGAGCCTTCTCAAAATTCCAGCCGCGCGCCGTTTCCTCATCGGCAAGCATGTGGTTGATCGGTATGTCCTTTCGGCGAAGGTGAAGCTCGAACTCGCCGTGGCTCGCAAATTCGTTCCCATCGGACGAAGTGAAAACTTCAACACGATCTTCCACTTCGCCCGACAGTGCGTCCCACCATGGCCAGCCGGCCGACAAGTGAACCCGGGTCGCCCGCACCGTTTGCTCCTCACCCATGTCGACGTCGATTTCTACGGGTCCGTTCTTCTGATCCCAGCCGCAGGCAAAGTTCATCGCCGTCCCACCGGCATAGTTCGCGCCGACAATCCCGTCGGTCAGCTTCTTTCCCTCCGGATCGGTGCTGCCATACTGCCCCGTGGGCGCAACCGAAACCGTGTACGGCTTTCCTTCCAGCAGGTTTCGGCCCACAGTCACGCGCCGGTCGAGCACCCGCTCCCCTCCCGCATCATGGCCATCTGAGTAGCCCAATTGGACGTCGGGAACCGTGCCGGCCAGGCTTACCCGGAGCGATTCTACTACCGGGTGATCCGCCCCGCCGACGTTGATCGTATAGCGGCCCGGCGTCTTCTCCACACGCTGGGTGTGGCTGCGGCGGACGAGCCTTCGGTCGGCCTGCACTTCGTCCCACGTGAAGGTCACGTCGATTGGCTTCGCTGCTGGCGCCACTGGGCGATGGTTCACTTCCATCCGCACCGCGTAGATGCTGCATCCGGTCGGCGCCGCTTCGGGTGAATGCAGGCTGTACTTCATCAACACCGACCGCACACCCGGCGACACCCCATCGACCGTCTCATAATGGATCGTGTCCCACGGCGGCTCAATGTCCGTCAGCCGCCACGATTCCTGCCAGGTCTGGCCGCCGTCGGTGGAGTACTGCATTCGGATCTCGCTCTTCGGGGCGCGGTTGTAGAATCGTCCGCCATAGGTGATTCGTGTCACATCGGCCGGTGCGTCGATCCTGAACACCACAAATGCCTCGTCGTTCGGCTTCGCAGGATGCATCACTCCTTTCCAGCCCGAGTGCTCCCGCTCGGTGGCGATATTCTGCTCTGCGACAACATATGGACGGTAGCGGCCCGCCTGAAGCTCCGGCCAGTACACGATCGAGTCGCTCTGCTCGCCGAGTCCCACATAGACCGTGTTGAGGCCAAGCCGCAATTGCGGCTGCGTCTTGCTGTTAAGCATCGTGACCGTTTCGATCGCCAGCCGCTTCAGTTGCGCGTTAGCCGGCGCCGCTGCGGCCTGGAGCGTGACCCTGACCAGGATCTCATAGGCCCCGTTCACTTCCGGCAACAGGTCGAGTTTCACCGGCAGTTCGCCGACCGCCTCCGCCTTCCATATGCTGGTCCACGTGCGGCCGCCGGTCGTACTGACATCGATCGCCGCCGCGTCGCTTGCGGTACGACGGACGAACTCGGCGCGGATCGTCTGCCCGGTGGCCACATTGGCCGACTGGATCTTGAACACCGCTGTGCCGGGCCTGCCGGCCTCCGCCGGTTGCAGCCCCTCCGGCTCAATCGCTTGCAGATTGTGGGCCTCTTGAACCGCCTCGCTGAATTTGGCCGGCGTCAGCTTCGGCTCGAACGTCCACCGTCCGTTGCCGCGGATGCGATAGCGCTCGTTGGCCACTTCCGGGTCCTTACCGCCGTTGGGCACGTAGAACCGCGTTTCTCGGCCCAGGCTGCGGTAATACCGCGTATACACCTCGCCCGGCCGCAGGTTCAGGATGTAGCGGTGCCCGATATCCCAGTTCTTGTAGTAGTAGCGGTGCTTCAGGCCATTGGGGTTGAAGCAGCGGTATTCCTGGGCCAGGTCCCGCGGGCAATCGGCCCCGGTCAGAAAGCCGTTGGCGCTGGTCGCGTAAAGGCAGTGGTACTTCGCGATATGCCCCGGCTCCCGCTTGCCGCCCGAAGCCTTGCAGGCCCCTTCCTGGCCGATCTCTTCCACACTGGCGATCGTCTTCCCGTCGCACCGCGTGTACAGGGCCGACATCGAGTTGTCGTACATGTGCCAGGCATCGTCGTAGAAACACTCCGAGACCGTGTGCAGCGTGATGTCCCAGAGACGCGTATCGAGCCCCATCTCCCGCCAGATCCCGCAATTGATTCCCGATACGGTGCTGCACATCGTGTAGCCGTAATCGTTGAACTGCCGGATCGGGTCGGTCAGTTCCAACCCGTGCAGATGCATCGGCGCCGTTTGCCGCCGGCCGATATGGTTCCAGTAGTACATCGCCCAGCACTTCTCCTCCGGCGTCGACCACCGCGAAGTCGCGCTATACACGAGGCTCGGCAGATCGTAATAGTCGGGGTTGGCGTCTGTAACCACCTTGACGTTACACACCTGCCCTTGGACAATGACGCTCGAAAAGAGCACCGACGCAGCGATCATACTCCGGCAGATTGCCGACATGCGTTCATTCCCCCTCGAAACAGGCCTTTTGTACCCGCGTTTACGTCCCACTATAACGCGCATCGAATCGTGTTGCCACGATCAGGCCAGCCTGCCTGCGCACCCATGCGCCGGCCGGTCAACACAAACGACACCACAGCCGGAGCCGCAATCGTGAAGACTTCAATGCACGGTGACGCCCTGATTGCACGACGCCCATTCCTGCGTGCGGCGTCCTTGCTGGCTGGAACCGCCGTGCTCAATCCAGGCGGGTTGTTCCGGATGGCATCCACTGGAGCACGCGCGGCAGATACCCCTCCATCCGCCCCTGCGATCCATACCGATCGCAAGTCCGATCGCGGGCGCGGCAGCACGCAGCGCGTCAGCAGTGAGATCCAGGAGTACAAGGATGAAGAGACCGGGGCACGCGTTCGTCGCCTGGCCGCCGACGGTTCGGACAATGTCCATCTGTACTTCACTTCGGAGTCGTTCCTGGGCGCCGGCTCCGACCGCGTACTACAACTGCTTCATCCGCCCGGATGGAACCTGGGTCCGCCAATACTTGCTCCCCGGCCGCAGGCCGGGACATATCCAATCGAACACCGACAACACGCTCGTCGTGGGCGACTGCGGCTACCTGAGCCTGGAAGATCGGGACGGGGGCAACTATATGTCGCTCATGACCCACGCCGACGGGCGTGCCCACGTCCGCCGTCTCTGCCGCCGCGTGCCGGGCAGCACCCAGCACAGCCACGGCCACCCGGTGTTCAGCCGCGACGATCGTTGGGTGCTTTACAATTCGATGATCGGCCAGACCCACAACGTCTATATGGCCGACGTGAATAGCCTGGCATAGTTCGTTCGCACAAGCTCGCACGCGGAGCGGGGGAGGTGGCCCCGCACCAAGTGGGGACTGCCCGCGCTCGGGTGGACCGGCCTGCGTGTTCCTGGTAGGTTCTTTATCCATGCAGTGCTTCAGGCTTGAGCTGCTTCCGACCGCGCGGCGAGGGCAAACCCGATCGTTGTGCCTGCCCGGTTGCGTCGTCAACCGCGAAACCAACACAGGAGTGAACGATGAAGACCAACAGCCACTGCTGGGCCTGCTGTGCCGCCCTGATCCTGCTCGCGCCGGCGGTGACTCAAGGAGAGTCGTCGCAGGACTCGTTCACACGCGGCGAGCAGTTGCTCGCCAAGGGCGACTTTCACGCCGCGCTGTCCTCTTTCGCCAGCGCCGCTCGCGCCGATCGCAGCCGGGCAGAGTACCTGCAACACTATGCGATGGTCCGCCGCGTGATCGACCTCCGCGCGCAACTCGATGCTGCTGCCGATCCTGAACAATGGAACTACCTCGCTCGCGCATTGCGATCGTTCTACCACAGCGAGCGGATCTATCCCGAAGCGCTCGCCCTGGAAAAGGAGATCCATGCCCGCGAAAAGTCGGCAGCCTCGGCCGTCATGCTGGCCGAAACTCAGTTGGCCATGAAACAGGATACCGATGCCGTTCAAATCCTCTCCTCTGTGGCAGCCGATCAGGCGACCCCGCGCTCCCAGGCCCTGCTGTCCGTTGCCCTCGTCCGAACCGGCAACGCCGACCGGGCCAGGGACGTGGCGGCCAGCGTCCGGTTGCCGGTGGGCGCCGATCCCAACTCGCTCTATGCCGCCGCGCGGATGCAAGCCGCTATCGGCGACCACGCGCAAGCCACAGCATTGGTCACCGCCTGCCTCGAGGCTGTGCTTCCGAGCCAGTCGCCCGGATTCATTGCCCATGCGCGGACCTGCCCCGAATTCTCCGCGATCGCCACGACCGCCGACTTCACCCGGGCGCTGGCGACCCCGTCGAAGGTGCCTGAATCGAAGTGCAGCGGCGGCAGCAGTTGCGCGAGTTGCCCGATGCGCGGCGGGTGCCCCAAGAGCCAGGCCCAGTAGCCCGACACGGCACGCTGGCGGATGGCGAACGGCGTCGAGCGCGTGCTCGCTCCCTGCCGGTTGAAGACCGTCGTCGGATACTCCATCACGGAAGCAACAGGCATGGCGCGCTCCCGCCGCTTCGTTCAGTTGGCGTTTCTGCTGTTCACCCTCGCGGGCGTGTTCCTGTTCCGCGCCAATGCCGAGCAGTGGTGCCCGTTTGGTGGAGTTGAAGCCCTCTACACCTATGCTCGCGAAGGGAACATGGTCTGTTCCCTCGGCGTGTCCAATTTTTACATCCTGGCGGGCGTGCTGATCAGCGTGCTCGTACTCCGCCGGGCGTTCTGCAGCCATCTCTGCCCGATCGGTACTTTGTCAGAGTGGCTCCATCTCCTCGGCCGGCGGATCGGCCTGCCCGGTGGCCAAGTGACAGGCCGCCTCGATCGGGCGTTCTCACTGCTCAAGTACGCGCTCCTGGCGGTGATCCTGTTCTTCACGTGGCGTTCCGGAGAACTACTCTTCCGCGGCTACGATCCGTGCTACGCTCTGCTGAGCCGGCATGGTGCCGACATTACCATGTGGGCCTACGTATCCGCTGGAGTACTGGCCGCGGCCTCGCTCCTGCTGGTCTTGCCATTCTGCCGCTGGCTTTGCCCGCTGGCCGCGGTGCTCAACCCCTTCTCGCGGTTCGGCCTGCTCCGCATCAAACGCGACCCCCAGGCCTGTACCTCGTGCGGCCGTTGCAGCCGGGCGTGCCCAATGGCCATTACCGTTGATCAGCTTTCCCAGGTCTCCGCGGCTCGCTGCATCGCCTGCCTGAACTGCACCGATGCCTGCCCGCACCAGGATCCGCCTGCCCTGGTGTGGGGTCCCAAGGCGACGCTGGGGCGCCGCTGGCCAAGGGCCGCGCTGGTAAGCCTGCTCCTGTTCATCACTGCCACGGCCGTGGCGGCCGCCTATCTGGTTCCCCTTCCCTCGTTCGTCAGCACACAAGGCACCGAACCCGCCAGAACCGCTGTGCTCCAGATGCGCGTGCACGACCTCACCTGTCGCGGCCGCGCCAACCTCCTCGTCGGCCTCCTCCGCCGCGACGACATGTTTCAGATCCCCGGCCCCGCGGCGGGCGAAACGGGTTTCTTCCGCCTCGAAGCCTGGCCCGCCCCCGACGTCGCCCGGATCCGTCTCTATTACGATCCGGGGTGCGCCACCGAGGAATTGCTCAAGCAGGCCATCACCGAACCCTACTACGATCTGGCCGCCGACCGCTGGTGGATGTCTCCCTTCGTGATCGAAGGTTATGACCCGCTCGGCCTGGACGCCGACGGACTTAATCCCATCCTCGATCATCCACCCGGCAGGTAGTCGCCAAGCAAAACGGGCAAGACTGTAACGCGAAACCGGTCCGTATTCGGCGGGCATGAGCGGCTCGCCCGTGCGGCGGCTGCACTTTTCGGATTTTGTCAAGAAAACCGAAAATCGTTCCAAGTGCTTTCGCACCTTGGTCCTCCGATTCTGGACCGGCTTGTCAACTGGCCTAGGTGGCCAAGTTGTCTGCTATAATGCGCCCGCGCTGTCTTGCGGCTCATGCCGCCGTGTGGCATATCGATGACCCGATCAACAGTGCAGTAACATGTTCCACAACCAACCCAACTCACTCTAATGGAACTTCGACAACTCGCTACCCGCACAACGACGCGTTTCGCACGAGCGATATTCATTGGTCTCATCGTTGCAGCAGTTTCTCTCGCCTCAGCGGCGGAGAAGGGCCGTGGACCGAGGAAGGGCGGCGGACCGGTCGCGGCCAAGAAGGCAATGGACGGCGCGACGGAGCGAGTCTACAAGACGATCGGCAAGGTGAAGCTTCGTCTCTTCATCTTCAGTCCGCCCGACCTTCGTCCCGGCCAGCGGCGCCCGGCGATCGTGCTCTTTCATGGCGGGGGAGGAAAGCCCGCTTCTTTTTCCCGGCAGTGTCGATACCTGGCGTCGCGCGGTATGGTAGCGATCACCGCTGGTCGCCGTTCGCTAGATGAGCATGGCGCATCGGGGTTCGACGTGCTGCGCGACGGCCGCAGCGCCATGCGGTGGGTCCGCGCCAACGCCGCGGCGCTCGGTATTGACCCGGATCGCATCGCCTGCGGCGGCGGTTCACAAGGAGGCGGCATAGCACTGGCCACCGCCTTCTCAAAGAGGATCAATAACGAGGGAGACGATCTATCGATCAGCCCTGTGCCGGGAGCCCTGGTGCTGTTCAATCCCGGGTTCGGCATCCGCGATCGCCCGGAAATGGACGCCAAGAACCGCCTGAAGCCGGAAGACCTCCCTTTCCTGGACGACGCGACTTACCTGCTCCACCTGACGAAGGATGCTCCGCCGATGATCATCTTCCATGGCACCGCGGATAAAGTCATTCCTTTCGCACACGCGGTACAATTCGCCGAACGAGCCCAGTCACTCGGCATTCGCTGCCAACTGGTGCCTTACAAGGGGCGCGGGCATTCCTTCTATGACGAAGGGCGAGCCTTTGGGGATACCCTCAGCAAGACTGATCAGTTCCTGGTTTCGCTCGGCTACCTTCCTCCCCGACAGCCAAATGGACAGCCGCCATGAAGGAAATCAAGGGCTTTCGCCTCTATGTTGCTCTCGGGGCCTCCAAGGTGAGACGGCGACTCAAAGGGCATGGCTTCGGCGTGCGGAAGGTCTACAGCGACGGCAAGGACCGGGCCGTGATTATCCACACCGCTACGGGCGACCATCTCCGACGGCTTGAGGACCTCTTTGCCGACGTGCCTGCACCCCCTGGCAGCATCCCGCCGTCACATGATCAGCCTGATAGCCAGGAAGGATAATAGGACCATTCAGCCTTCCGGATTGAAGTTGAAATGCGTCGCGGGCCACCTTCGCTTTCCATCGGGCGCACTGGTGATTGCAGCCTTGCCATGATGTTTTGGAGAAAACGGAAAGGATCCTTCATGTCGCAAACCGACGCTCGCTTTGCCTTCCTCGCGCCGCCGTTCCTGTTGCTGAGCGGCCCGCTGTCGGTTCTCACGACCGCCGCAGAGACCACACCGGTCCCGTCTCAGGCTATTACGTACTACATCGACGGCACAGCCGGGGAGAACACCAACTCCGGCACGTCCCCAGAGACTGCCTGGAAGGACTTCACCAACATCAACGGTAAGACGCTCGCCGCCGGCGAGAAGCTGCTCATCAAGCGCGGAAGCGTTATCAACCAGGAACTCCAAATTAGCGCCCAGGGGACTGCCGAAAACTGGGCGGAGATCGGCGTCTACGGCGATGGCCCGCGGCCCATCATCCAGCGCAACTGGCACATCGACGACCGCTGCGCGCTCATTCGCGACCCCGACTACCTGCGGATTCGCGGCCTGGTGGTCTCCTACGCGGCCAAGGGGCTGGTCGTCACCTACACCAAACCCGGCCACGCCGGCCTCCTGATCGAAGACTGCATCGCTCACCACATCGAAGGGATGTATCGTCCCAATAGCAGCGGCATACCCGAGTGGCGCGATCATTCGGGCCCGCAGGGCGACGCCCTCACCGCCTCCGCCGGCATCGCCGTCACCGGCGCCTCGGCGCGCGACATCACCATTCGCGACTGCGATCTGTTCCAGACCTCCTGGGGCTTCTTTGTCAAAGGCGAGAAGCTCACGCTCGACCGCATCTTCTGCCACCACTGCTACGCCTACAACACCTCGCCCCACCCGGCCCTCGTCGCGACGCGGGATGCGGTGATGCAGAACTGCATTTTCGATGCTTCCGGCGGACATGCCTTCGCGGGCACCATGGGAATCATGATCGTCGATCCGCGCGAGCTCACCATCCGCAACTGCACGTTTCGCAATCTGCCCGACTCCGGCAGCCACGACGAAGGGGGCATCGACTTTGAGGCCCGCGGCGATGGCTGCCTGATCGACCGCTGCACGTTCGAGAACAACGCCGGTGCGGCGATCGAGGTGCTTGGCCTGCGGTCGCCTCAGCCCAAGAACATCGAGATCCGCAATTCCCGCTTTGTCGAGAACAACTGGGCCCACAAGCTCGGTCCCGCGGAGATCTACATCTGGGGCAAAGCCAGGCCGCAGGATCCCAACGTCTGCTGCAGCACCGGCACCATCCACAACAACGGTTACGTTCTCCTGCCGGGTGTGGAGTTCTTCGTGAACGAAGCGCCGACGCTCACCCAGTGGACGTTCCGCGACAACACCCAGTATTCCAGCGTCGAAGAACTCGACAAAGCGATGCCCCACAACAATCCGCCGGTTGTAGACGCAGGCCCGGTGGTCCATTCCGATGAACTCACGGTGCACTTGGCCGGCGCAGCCACCGACGACGATCGACCGGCCGGCGACGGCCTGAAACTCCACTGGGAACTGCTCGAAGGCCCCGGCGGCGCAAGCTTCGATAATGCCGCTTCAATGGCCGCCAACGCGACGTTCTCCGTGCCGGGCGACTATCTCCTTCGGCTCGTTGGTGATGACGGAGAGCTATGGACGAGCGACACGGTCGCCGTGCACGTCCTGCCGCGCGGCCAATCGGTCGTCAAATCCTGGGAGTTCAACACTAATCTCGACAAGGAAGGGTGGACGGAAGTCAATCCGGGCACTCGCGAGCGCGAGGAGAAGCACCCCCAATGGCCCTGCAAGTCGCTGCCGGTCAAGTACGTCTCCGGCGGCTACTACATCGTCGCCGTCGAGGACAGCCCCGACGCTCATCTCCTCTCCGCCGATAACCTCAATGTCGACATTTCCGCGCACAAAGCGATCCGCATCCGCTTCATGAATCACACGCCGGCCACTCGGATGCGGCTCCGCTTCACCACCGCGGCCGACTCCACCTGGGATGACGCCAATCGCCGCGACTTCGACGTCGTACCCAACGACAACCAGCCCCGCGAGTACGTTATCGACATGTCCCAGTTACCCGGCTGGACCGGCCAGATTAAACAACTTCGGCTCGACCTCGCCACCGGCTCACCTCTCACCGGCACCTGCCGTGTTGATTACATCTCGATCGTCAGCGCGACGCCAGCCCCTTAGGACGCCGTTCGCGGATAGCCGTCGCTATGCCGGAATGGACGGCTCAGAGGCGGCGACCTTTCCGGCCACGCCCGTCGCATCCTGATGGTGCCGTCCCGACCGCCATTGCCACACCAACCGGTATCCCGCCCGCCTGACGACGAGCAGCGAACCGACGATCCACGCCGCCATCAGGCTGAGAAGGAAGACGTAGTACCAGAAGGAATGGGACCTGATGCTTGCTACCAGCAGTGCTGACCCAAGCCCGATCGCCAGTAGCGCCAACGCGACCCTTGTTGCAGCCCTGCCCTTGCCAAGAGGCGCATAGATCGAGGCAGCGGCCACCGCCGTGAGACTTCCCAGAACGGTGATAATGTTGGGAATGAGCGGGAACAAGCGACGATCGTCGGGCACGCAGCGGAGTAGTCCCAGCACCAGAGCGGTCGCGGTCGTCCAGATCAGCACGTCGCGAATATGGAATTGAGGTCGCCCTCGCACGCCAGGCGGCTCAGCGGGGATCGCCAACCGCAGCCCCGCGAGGCGCGCGGCCACGAGCACCGTTGCGCACGCCGCTAGTTCCCCCAATGTGGTGCTGAGCCACTCCCTGTTCAGGTTCTCGATCCAGATGAAATAGGCGATCACTCCCAACGCCATAGCCAACAACCGCCACACGGCTCTGCCGCCGCCGAGCACCACCCAGAGTGCAAGCAGTGCAGACTGGCTGGGACCGAGCATGAAGAAGGCGTATGTAAACAGATCACTCAGCTTTCCCACACGATCGATTGCACCCAGCGCGACCGGCAGGGCGACCACGTGCAGCACGGCGTGTGCTGCGGTTAGTCCGGCGACAAGGGAACTTCTCGGGTGCATACTGATCGTCATCACCAGAAAGGCATTAGTTCGCTGCTATCTGTCCCTTTAGTTGCCGCCGTTCAGCCTTGCCCCCAGCGGTGCTCCGACGGCATCTCGATGGTTGCCAACGGAAGAATTATGGCAGATGATGGGGTCTGGGGAAGCAGTCTGCCTCCGGACAGCGGACCATGCACAGCATATTCGCCCTTGCGTCCCTACTCCGATCGAAGAACCCCGGACCATGAAGGCAACCGTTCTCTTCAATACCGCGTGTTCCGGGTTGCTCATTCTCGCAATGGGCGGCGCTGCTCAGGCCAATGATACCAACCGCCATCAGGCTGCCGGGTATCTCGGCCCCTCGGCCGTCGCCATATCGGACGACGGGCACACGCTGTTCGCGTGCTTGTCCGACGCGAAGCAGTTGGCCATCGTCGATCTGTCCGAAGGGCGAGTGATCCGAACTGTCCAGACGCCTGCCGAGCCGACCGGGCTGGCGCTCAGTCGCGACGGCCGGCACGTCTATGTTGCCTGTGCCGCCGCGGCCAGTTCGATTCTCAAGATCGACACGACTTCCGGTGGGATTGCGGCCGTTCTTCCCGCCGGCCACTCTGCCACGGCGCCGGTGCTCTCACCCGATGGCAAGCGGCTGTACGTGTGCAATCGTTTCGATCACAACGTCTCGGTGATCGATCTGGAGCACGGTAAGGAACTCGCCCGCGTCGCGGCCGTACGGGAGCCGGTCTCCGCCGTGATCTCGCCCGATGGCGACGAGCTGTGGGTGGCCAATCTCCTTCCATCCGGGCCCGCCAATCGGTACGGCGTCATTGCGTCTGCCGCCGTTGTTACCGTAATCGATACCCGCACGTTCGAATCGGCGCAGGTCCGACTGGTCACCGGCGCCACCAGCGCTCGCGGCATCGCGATCACTCCCGACGGCAAGTACGCCCTGCTTGCGCATATTCTCGCGCGCTACCATCTGCCCACCATCCGGGTAGATGGAGGCTGGATGAACGCCAACGCGTTGACCGTGATCGACGTCGGCCGGCGCGAGGTGCTCAACACCGTGCTCCTCGATAGTTTCTGGGAGGGGGCGGCCAATCCGTGGGGGATCGCCTGCACGGCCGACGGCCACTGGATCTGCGTCTCGCACGCGGGGACGCACGAGGTCAGCGTAATCGATGCCCCGGCGCTCTTGTCGATCCTGAAGCGATATCCCTTGGTAGCATTCTCCAATGCCGCGTGGTTCGACGGCACCTCGTACGGCTCTGCCTCCAGCTCCAACGGCGAGGACGTTGTTAACACGCCTGGCTTCCTCGCCGGCATGCGACACCGTGTGAAACTGCCCGGCCTGGGGCCGCGGAGCCTGGCCATGTCTGGCTCACAAGTCTACGTGGCGGAATACTTCACCGACAGTCTGGCGGTCGTTTCCCTGCCGGTCGAAGCAGATGCCACCCCACGCGGCCTCTCCTTGGGAAGAAGGCCAGAATGGAGCGAAGTCCGCCGCGGTGAAATGCTGTTTCACGATGCTCGTCTCTGTCGCCACGGCTGGCAGAGCTGCGCCAGTTGCCACCCCGAAGGCCGCGCCGACGCACTGAATTGGGACCTCCTGAACGACGGCGAAGGAAACCCCAAGAATACCAGGTCGCTGCTGTTGTCTCACCGTACTCCCCCGAGCATGGCCTCGGGCGTTCGTCCTACTGCTGAGGCCGCCGTCCGTTCCGGCTTGAAGCACATTCTGATGTCCGAACGGCCCGAAGCCGAGGCGGCGGCGATCGACGCCTGGCTCAAATCGCTCGCCCCCTTGCGGAGCCCGGCGCTGGTCGGCGGGCAGCTCAGTCCGGCCGCCGAGCGGGGGCGCCAATTGTTTGAGAGCGAACGGCTTGGCTGCTCCAACTGCCATCCGGCCCCCCTCTACACCGACCTCAAAGCGTACGATGTCGGCTCAAAGGATGAATGGGGCGGACGAGCGGCTTTCGACACGCCCACGCTGCTTGAGACCTGGCGGACCTCACCCTATTTGCACGACGGTCGCTACGCGACGATCGACCAATTGCTCACCGTGGGAAACCATGGCGGCGCCAACTCGCTCTCCGCTGAACAACTCGCCGACCTTGTCCAATTCATCCTCTCTCTCTGACAAAATGACGCCTCCGGGGCTGCTGGATTGAGGCCGCCTCCCCTCGGACGGTGGGCGTGAAGTCGCCTTTCTCCCGTGGTTGTTTTTTTCTACAATTTCCTGCTTCTATGGCCACACATGCCCTCGCGGTAAGCACCGCGTCCGAGCGGCTGTTGGAGCTGGCCGGACGACTGGAGCGGCAGGAAGGCTTCGGCGAAGTGGTTGCCGCGTTGGCACGCGGCCAGGCGGCGACGCTGGACGGAGTCTGGGGCTCGTCGTGCGCGCTGGCTGCGGCCGCCCTCGCCGAGCGGACCCGTGGACCGCTGGTGGTCGTCTGCCCGACAAATGATGACGCAGATGCGTTTCTCGACGATCTGGCGCTCTTCAGCCGAATGTCGGCCGAGCGGTTTGCGGCCTGGGAAGTGCTGCCCGGCGAACGACTGGTCCTCGACGAGATCCAGGGAGATCGTCTGCGGCTGTTGAAACTGCTGGGAGGACATGGTTCACCCAAGGTGATTGTGGCCAGCATCCAGGGGCTGATCCAGCCGGTTCCAGCACCGGCAACGCTTGCCGCCCAAACACGGACGATTGCTGTTGGCGACGAGGTCGACACCGAAGAGTTATCGCGGTGGCTGGTGGAGAATGGCTTCCAGAACGTCACGGCGGTGGAACTGCCTGGTGAGTTCTCGCACCGCGGCGGGATCATCGATCTCTTCGCGCCCGACTGGTACGACCCGGTCCGCGTGGAGTTCTTCGGCGACCAGATCGAGTCGATCCGGCGGTTCGAGGTGTCGAGCCAGCGGAGCTTGGCGCAGCTCGATCGAGTGGAACTCACCGTGCTCGATCCGACGGGTGACCACCGCGGTCATCTGAGCGACTACTTGCCGGACGGTTCGTGGTTTCTGCTCGTTGAGCCGGAGGAAATCCAGGAGGAAGGAACTCACTACCTCCAACGGCTGGAGCGGCCGCAGGACATGCACGGCGTTGCGGCGGTGCTGGAACAAGTCGTGCGATTTCCATCGGTCACCGCATCGGCGATCGCCGCCAGTTCGGCGGAAACGATGTGCCAGCTCCGGATCGAGTCGGTCGAGCGATTCAGCGGCGACATCGACCGCGTCCGGCACGAACTGGAGGAGACCGGGTCCGGGCAGGATGTGTTTCTGGTCTGCGAGACGGAAGCCGAGGTTCAGCGGCTCTCCAGCCTCTTCGCGACGACTCGGCTGGCGGTGGAAGGGCGGCTCCACTACCCGGTCGGGCGCCTCAAGAATGGCTTCAGGCTGGTAACCGAAGGCGTGGTGCTGGTAAGCGCCGGCGAGCTGTTCCACCGGACCGACGTACGGCGACCGGCGATGCGCCGCCGGCTGGGGCGGGCGATCGACAGTTTCCTCGAGCTTCGCGAAGGCGATCTCGTAGTGCACGTGTCGCACGGCATCGGGCGCTATCGCGGGATGAAGCTGCTGGAAAAGGCCCAGCAGGTCGAAGAGCATCTGGAGATCGAGTTCGACGGTGGCACGAAGCTCTACGTGCCGAGCTCGAAGATCGGGCTGGTTCAGAAGTACGTGGGAGGCACGAAGAGCCGCCCGAAACTGGCGAAGCTCGGTGGCCGCCTGTGGCACCGGCAAAAGGAATCCGTCGAGAAGTCGGTATACGACATGGCCGCCGACATGCTCGAGTTGCAGGCGGCACGGGCGGCGCGCCCGGGGATCGCGTTCCCGAACGACACCGAATGGCAGCGCGAGTTCGATGCGTCCTTCCCCTACCACGAGACGAACGACCAACTGCTGGCCATCGAGGCGATCAAGCAAGACATGACCGCGTCGCGGCCGATGGACCGGCTGTTGTGTGGCGATGTCGGGTTCGGCAAGACCGAACTGGCGATGCGGGCGGCTTTCAAGGCGGTCGACGCCGGGTACCAGGTGGCAGTGCTCGTACCCACTACGGTGCTGGCCGAGCAGCACTTGAGGACTTTCTCCAGCCGGATGGCCGAGTTTCCGTTCGAGATCGCCGCGTTGTCGCGATTCGCCACGAAACGCGAGCAATCCGAAATCGTCGAACGCCTCGGCGATGGTTCGATCGACATCGTCATTGGCACGCACCGGCTCGTCTCAGCCGACGTGCGGTTCCAGAACCTCGGACTGGTGATCATCGACGAGGAGCAGCGATTCGGGGTCGAGATCAAGGAGCGGCTCAAGGCGCTGCGGACGGTGGTCGACGTGCTGACAATGACCGCCACGCCGATCCCGCGGACGCTGCACATGTCGCTATTGGGCCTGCGCGACATTTCGAACCTCGAGACAGCGCCCTCGGACCGCCTGTCGGTCGAGACCCGGCTCACCCGGTTCAACGGCGAGACGATCCGCCACGCTGTGATGCGCGAGCTCAATCGTGGCGGCCAGATCTTCTTCGTGCACAATCGCGTGTCGGACATCGAACGGTTGGCGCATCGCCTGCGGCAGATCGTTCCGGAATGCTCGATCGTCGTGGGGCACGCGCAGATGCCCGAGCACGAACTGGAACGGGTGATGCTCGATTTCGTGAGCGGCCGGTTCGACATGCTCGTAAGCACGACGATCGTCGAAAGCGGGCTGGACATTCCCAACGCCAACACGATCTTCATCGACGAAGCCGATCGCTATGGCCTGGCCGACCTGCACCAGCTTCGCGGCCGGGTGGGACGGTACAAGCACCGTGCGTACTGCTACCTGCTGGTCGACCCGAACAAGCACATCACGCCCAACGCGGCGCGGCGGCTGAGGGCGATCGAGGAATTCAGCGACCTGGGGGCCGGGTTTGCGCTGGCGATGCGCGACCTCGAGATCCGCGGCGCCGGGAACATTCTCGGCACGCAACAGAGTGGGCACATTGCCATGGTTGGCTACGAGCTCTACTGCCAGCTTCTGGCCGAAGCGGTCGCGCGGCTCAAACGGTTGCCGCCTCAGGAGACGCTCGACATCGACTTGGACCTTCCCGGCAAGGCGTACATTCCCCGATCCTACGTCCCCGACATGCGTTTGAAGATCGACCTCTACCGCCGGTTGGCCCGCGTGACCGCGGCAGGGCAACTCGATGAGTTCCGGGCTGAACTGCTCGACCGCTTCGGCCCACCGCCGGCAAGTGTGGAGCGGATGATGTCGCTCATGCGGCTGCGAATCGCCGCCCATCGGTGGCGGGTCGATTCGGTGCGGATCGAAAATCGCTATGTCGTGCTCGGCTACACGTCGGGTCGGCAGATCCGCGAGCTCGCCGAGCGGAGCGGCAGGCAGCTACGAGTCGTCGACGAACGCAGCGCGTATCTGCCTCTACCAGAAGAAGTTACGCAGCCAGACCAAATCCTGGCCCAGATAGAATCGCTGTTGCAGTCGGCGTGAACTTGCCTCTATAATCCCGCGCCCGATGGCCTGGAGACGGGCTCCAGGCCACCGCCCCCCTCTTCTCGCCGGGAAATCGCTGTGCCGCGACACGCTTGCATCCTGCTGTTGGCCGCCATGGGAGTGGTTGTCGCTGCCGGAGTGCGGGCGGCTTCCGGGCAGGCCGGACCTGTTGCGACAACAGGATATCCGGTGACGCCGCAGTCCGCCGAGCCGGGTTTCTCGATGCCTTCTTATCCGGTTACTCCCTACGCGGCGAACACGCCGGCCTGGAGCCCAGCGGTGCCTGCGGCGGCGATGCCGAACGCGCCTGCCCCACAACCGGCTCAAGACTCGCTCTATCCCAGTGAACCTCCTTCATACCCGCCGCCAGCAGCCTTCGCTGCCAGCGACTCCGCGCTTGCCGAAGCGACGCCCTGTCATGGAGCCCAACTGGTGGCCCGAGTGGGCGGCACCGCCATCCTGCAGAGCGACATCGACCCAATCGTGACGAAGCTCCTGGACCTTAACAAGAAGCAGCTTCAACTCGACCAGTTGAGCCCCGCCGATCGGGAGACGGCCAGGAAGATCCTCAGCCAGAAGGCGGTCGAATACGTGATCGACAACAAGCTCACGTACGAAGACGCCCGGCGGACTGTGCCTGCCGAGAACTTCAAGAAGATCCACGACGATGTGGGCGACCACTTTGAGAAGAAGGTCGTTCCGATGTGGATGAAACGCGAAGGATACGCATCGCGTGCAGAACTCGAGGCCAGTCTGCGTGCCAAGGGCTCGTCTTACGAACAGGAGAAACGGATTTTCGTCGAGCAGTACGTCGCCGACACCTGGAAGAAGCAGTCGGTGAAGGTCTCGCAGGAGGTCACCCATGAGCAATTGTTGGAGTATTACCAGGAACACATAGCCGACTTCACCCACCAGGCTCAGGCTCGTTGGGAGGAACTCGTCGTCCGCAAGGCGAAGCATGCCGACCCGGAGGAAGCTCGCTTCAAGCTGGCAGAGATGGGCAACCGCGTGCTCAACGGCGAGACGTTTGCCAACGTGGCCAAGGCCGAGTCCGAAGGCCCGACCGCAGCGAGCGGCGGCGCGCGCGACTGGACGACCCAGGGGGCGCTGGTGTCGAAAGTCCTCGATCAGGTCCTGTTCGGGCTGCCGGTCGGGCAGTTGAGCCAGATCATCGAGGACAATCAGGGGTTTTACATCGTCCGCGTGGTCGAGCGCAAGGAAGGCGGCCAGACACCGTTCGGCGACGCGCACGCCGAGATCCGCAAGAAGATCCGCGAACAGCGACGGGAGACGGAAGAAAAGGCCTACGTCGCCCGGCTGCGGGCCGAGATTCCCATCTGGACCGCGTTCGACTCCGAACACGGCGGCGAGTAGGCGGGCGACGGCTTGAGCGATCGCTCATGCCGGAAAGCCAGACCGCATAACGAGTCGCGCAGGCTGGTGCGGCATGTCTGGCGCGACTTCCGCTCCTTGCTGGACCATCCCAGACCGCTATAATCAGCCCTTGTGCCACAGCGGGCGGGGCTGGCCACACAAGCTACCCCGTCTGCGGAGGGTAGCTGTGCCGCAATCGGCAAGTGGTGGCCGGGAGTCCCAGTATAAAGCGGTGCGCCGATGAGCTCCTCCGATATTTCCGACGAACATCGTGCGTGGGTCGCCGAACTGGCGGATCCGCGGACCCGTCGCGCCGCCCGTCAGAAGCTGGTGACGGCGGGGGCGGTCGAACCGCTCCTGGAGTGCCTGAAGTCGCACAACGAATCGGTGGTGTGGGCCGCGGTCGAGTCGCTCGGAGATCTGCACGCCACCCAGGCCGTTGGGCCGCTGGTCGGGCTTCTCGGGCGCGGCAGGTTGGCCTTCGATGTTTGCGAGGCCCTGACGCGGATCACCGGACAGAACTTCGGCACCGATGCGAAAAAGTGGCGCGAGTGGATGTCGAGCAATCCCGACCTGCGGGCGCGGCCGCTCGATGGCGGATTGCATGCGCGACCAGGAATTGCCGGGCGTCGAGCCGGCTGATCGAGCAATACCTATCAGCTCAAGCTCAGCCTGCCGCACGGGGCGCAGCCAGAAAGTGGCCGTGCTGTTCGGACGCTAGACTCTCGGAAGGGGATTGAGATCGTTTTGATCTACAGCGAATGCGGACTGGCCAATCCGAAACATTACGAGACGCTCTGCAAGAATCTGACGATGCCGGCGGCGCGTTCGCCATCCGTGAGGTGAACGGCCAGGCGATTCTGGTGGTGGGCGAGATGACGCTGGTCGAGACCGTGACGCCGGGCGTGCTGGCTGGCAGACGAGAATACGCCGGCCCGCGCTGACGCGGTGAGAAGCAGCTTCGCTGGCGAGGATGTTCGCGCAGAAATGGTGATCGCAAGTGAACGAGCATGAAGCTGACCTGGGCAACATCGATCACGTGGCGCACTGTACGGCAGGCCTCGCCGGACCTGCGAACCTGATCCCGTCTGGCGGCGCGCCGGCCAACCCTGGCGGCCGACTGCATCACGCTCCACCTGCGCGAGGACCGGCGGCACACCTCCACCGACCTGAGGCCCGCGAGACGGTGACGGTGAAACTGAACCTGGAAATGGCGGCGATTCCGGAGGCTGGAGATTGCTCGCCACGAAGCCCGACCAGGTTGGCTACTGGCAGCTCGAGCGCGCGAGGAGATCACCACCGAGGGCGGACTGGATGTGGCCGGGCAGCGCCGCGTTGCCGAAGTCGTAGCCTTGTCGCGCGAGGCGGGTATTTCGGTCAGCCCGGTTCCTCGATCCCGATTCACGACAGATCGACACGGGCGCCGAACTCGGGGCCGACGCGATCGAACTGCACACGGGCCAGTACGCTCTGGCCAGGCCGGGCGCGGAGCAGGATCGCCAATTGGAGGTAGTTCGCGACGCCGCCCGCCGGGTGAGGCAAGCGGGGCTTGCGCTGCACGCGGGCCATGGCCTGACCTATCGCAACGCAAGGCCGATCGCCGCCATCGACGACATGCACGAACTCAATATCGGGCACAGCATTGTCGCCCGGGCCTTGATGGTCGGCTTCCAGCAGGCTGTCCGCGAGATGAAAGACCTGCTTTTGTAGAACCGGCGCCCTCTCCCCGTTCTGTATTCCTCATTACTCCCTCTGCAGTCACCGCTTTCTCATGCCTACCCGATCCGAGTCGTTCGCCGGTCTCTCCGTCGCCCTGGTCACACCGCTTCGCCAGGGGAAGGTCGATTTCGACGCGCTGCAGAAGCAGGTCGAGTTCCAGGTGCAGGCGGGCACTACGTGCGTCTGCCCGGTGGGCACCACGGGCGAAATCGCCCACCTTGTCGCACGAGGAGCACGAACGGGTGATTTCGGCCGTGGTCGAGGCGGCGGCGGGGCGGATCAAGGTTATGCCCGGCACGGGGTCGAACAGCACGGAAGAAGGTGGCCGACGCTGGGCTGCCAGTTGCCGCCGATGCGGTGCTGGTCGTCGGTCCCTACTACAACAAGCCGATGGAGAGGGCTTCACCAGCATTTCAAGGCACTGGCCGAAGTGGTCGATTCCGATCCGCATCTACAACATCCTCAAGCGCACGGGCAAGAACATCGAGCCTGGGAGATCATCATCCGGCTGGCAGAAATCCTCAACATCACCATGGTGAAGCGAAGCGACCGGATCGATGGATCAGGGCGTCGCAGGTGCTGTGCAGCACCGACCCGACAGTGCTTAGCGGCGACGACAGCCTGACGCTGCCGCCTCGCGATCGGCGGCCGCGGCGTGATCTCCGTCGTGGGCAACATCGTCTCTTCCGACATGATCCAGCTCCAGGCGTTCGATTCGGGCGACATGGCCCAGGCCCTGCACTGGCACAAACGGCTCTTCCCGCTGTGCCGCGACATGCTGGGGCTGGCCACCAACCCAATCCCGATCAAGGCGGCGATGAAGCTCGTTGGCCGCGACACGGGTGAGTTGCGGATGCCCATGACGCCGCTTTCCGCCGAGTTGGAAGCCAGACTGCGAACGACGCTGGCGACTTACGGCGTTCTGTGAGCGGTCCGAGAGCATTCGCGCCGATCGAAGTTCGCCGCCGCATCTCGATACTCCGCCTGGTCGATTCCCAGGTCGCGACCGACTGCATCGGCCCCGGTTGCCAGGCCTCCACCCGTGGTAGACAATGCGCACTCGTTCTACGCCAGAACAGCCTGTCGGATTGCGCGCGGCGATTGACCGAGAACCAGCAGAGGGAGCGAGTGATGAGGTATCTGGGCGGTTTGATAGTTGTAGCGGCGGCAGCGCTGGCCGGCATGGCTGCGGCTGATGAACTCTCGCTCGACGAGCGTCCCGCCGCGCCCAACGAGTGGGGCTACCGCCCGGCGGACGGCAGCGAGTCTCAGGTCAATCCGCCGGCCTTCTGTTGGCGTCCGCAGACGAAAATCGTGTCTTGGGAACTGGAGTGCCGCCGCGACCAAGGCGCGGCTGCCCCCGAGTATTCCATGGGCCGGCTCGAGTACAACGTGCATTGCCCGCCGAAGACGTTCCCGCCCGGAACCTATAGCTGGCGATACCGCGGCACGGATGCACGCGGTCAGACGACGAACTGGAGCCAGCCGCGCACCTTCACGATTCCGCCCAGCGCGGCGGCCATGCCCATGCCGCCGCGCGAGGAACTGCTCGGCCGCATCCCGGCCGCCCATCCGCGGCTCTTCATCCGACCGGAAGACGTATCCCGATTGCGCCAGCTGGCCCGCGGGCCGATGCAGCAACGGTTTCAGCAGCTTGTCAAGTCGTGCGACAAGCTGCTCAAGGAGCCGCCCCCGACGGCCGAGCCGCCGACCTATCCGCCGGGCACGGTCTCGCACAGCGAGGAATGGCGCGAAATCTGGTGGGGCAACCGGGTGTACACCATCAATGCCTTGGAGTCGGCCGCTACGCTGGCCTTCACGCGGCTCTTGGGTGGCAAAGACGAATACGGGCAGCTCGCCCGCCGCATCCTCATGGATTGCGCGAAGTGGGATCCCAAGGGGGCGACCGGCTACCGCTACAACGACGAAGCGGGGATGCCTTATGCCTATCACTTCTCGCGGACGTACACGCTGGTTTACGACCTGCTGAGTGAGGCCGAGCGCGAGCAGTGCCGCCAGGTGATGAAGGTCCGGGGCGACGAGATGTACAAGCACCTCTGCCCGCGGCATCTGTGGCAGCCCTACGCCAGCCACAGCAACCGGGCTTGGCATTTCCTGGGCGAGATCGGCGTCGCTTTCCATGGCGAGGTCGAAGGTGCCGACGATTGGGCCTGGTTCGCCGCCAACGTGTTCTTCAACGTCTATCCGGTCTGGAGCGACGACGATGGCGGCTGGCACGAGGGATCTTCATACTGGAGCAGCTATCTCAGCCGCTTCACGTGGTGGGCCGACATCATGCGCGCGACGTTCGGCATCGACGCCTATCACAAGCCGTTCTTCGCCACCTGCGGCGATTACGCGATGTATCTCATGCCGCCGGGAAAGGTCGGAGGAGGCTTTGGCGACCTGACCAACGTCCGCCAGGCGCGATCTAATGTCCCTCTGATGAGCATCTTCGCCGCTCAGGGCCAGAACGAATACTGGCAGTGGTATGTCGAGCAGATGGGCGGCCCCGAGGACACCGGCGGATACGTGGGGTTCATTCGCGGGACTATGCCCAAGGTCAAGGCCAGGGCGCCCGATGATCTGCCGGCGTCGAAGCTCTTCCGCGGCACGGGGCAGGCGATGATGAATACGACGCTCCGCAATGCGGAGGACGACGTGCAGATCGTGTTCAAATCGAGCCCCTTCGGTACGCAATCGCACGGCTACGAAGCCAACAACTCGTTCCTGCTCTGGGCGTACGGCCAGCGGCTGTTGATCCACACCGGCTATCGCGACATCTACGGCAGCGACCACCATCGCAATTGGATGTGGAGCACCCGGTCGGTCAACAACATCACCGTGAACGGTCAGGGACAACTGCCTCATTCGCCCGCCTGCCGCGGTGAAATCACGTTTTTCAAAACCACCCCTTGGGCCGACGTCGTCATCGGAGAGGCGGGCGAGTGCTACCGCACATCGGCCGAGCCGGAAGATGAGAGCCGTCTGCTCGACCGTTTCACACGGGCGATCCTGTTTGTCAAACCGGACCTGATCGTGATCTTCGATCGCCTCGACGCTCGCGAGCCATCGACGTTCGAGTATTGGCTCCACGCGGTCAACCGGTTTCACGCGGCGGATCAGCATCGGATTGAGATCCGCGCCGAGGATGTGGTCTGCCCGGTCGACATCCTTTATCCGGAAGGCCTCAAGCTTACCCAGACCGACCAGTACGACCCCAATCCGCGGCCTCGGGTGAAGGTCCGTGAATGGCATTTGACCGCCGCGACGGTCGAGAAGACCCGGCAGCAGCAATTCGTGACGGTGCTCCGGCCGCAGCGGTCTGCTGAACACAAGCCGATGACCGCCAGGCTCAAGAACACGCCCGCTGGTTTCGAACTCACTGCCGAGTGCGCCGAAGGAAACGTGGCGATGTCGCTGCCGATCGCCGCCGGCGCTCCGCTCGAGATCCGTCGCCTGGCATCGGACGGATCGGTGGCCGACTCTCTGGAGGCGCAACCATAGACGCCCCACGATTTCTCCTGGTCACGTGCCAACTGGGGGCCGAGGCAGCGGTCAAGCACGAAATCGCGCGCCGCTGGCCCGACTTCCGTGCCGCCTATTCGCGACCCGGCTTTCTGACATTCAAGCTCCCGGAAGACGCCCGGCTCAAGCTCGGCTTGGAGTTGGAGGCCGTGTTTGCCCGTGCCTACGCGTTTTCATTGGGAAAGGTGGCGGGGCTGGCGGCGGACGATGTCGCGCGGCAGGTCTGGGATCTCTATGGCTCACGGCCGGCGGAACGGCTGCACGTGTGGGCGCGTGATTCGGCCTGGCCGCGCGACGCCGAGGGCGAGGATCCGGCGGCCGCAGCCGTGTCTAACCTGCACGAAGCGCTTCACCGCCATTGCCCGCGTCCCGAAATGCTGGCCCAGGATTCGACTGATCCCACTCGACCCGCCCGCCGCGGTGAGTATGTGCTCGACTCTGTCCTGGTCCAGCCGGGTGAGTGGTGGGTGGGCTGTCACCGCGCCCGTTCGGTGCCATCATTGTGGCCGGGCGGGATGATTCCCCTGGAACTGCCGCCCGACGCCGTATCGCGGGCCTGGCTTAAAATGGAAGAAGCCTTGCGTTGGCTCCAGTGGCCGATCCCGAAGGATGCGCGAGTGGCCGAACTTGGCAGCGCGCCCGGCGGGGCGAGTCAGGCCCTGCTCGCCCGCGGAATGCACGTGTTGGGCATCGATCCCGCCGAGATGGATCCAAAGGTGCTCGAACATCCCCATCTCACGCACTTGCGGCGGCGAATTCCCCAAGTGCAGCGGCGAGTGTTCCGCAAGATCCGCTGGCTCACCGCCGACATGAACGTAGCCCCCGGCTATACGCTGGAAGCAGTGGAACGGATCGTCACCCACCCGGAGGTGAACGTGCGGGGCCTCATTCTGACCCTCAAGCTGCCGCAATGGAAGCTTGCCGATCAGGTGCCGGAATTTGTAGAACGGGTCCGCGGCTGGGGTTACAACGAAGTGCTCGCGCGGCAGCTCCAGCACAATCGGCAGGAAGTCTGCCTGGCGGCACTCAAGCGTCCCTTCATTCGGAAACCGTCGCGGCCCGGGCGGCGGCATGCAACCTGAAAGACGGGAAATCGATCGGTGTTTAGGTCCTCAATTGGGACGCGGTTGACTGATCTCCTGCCCGTTTTGAGCCGATTTGTTGACTGAGCGCGCAGCCGTTCTTAGAATGGGCGCCTGCCATACCGCTATTCGGTATATTCTGCCAAGCCTGCCTGAACTAACTTGCCTGTCACTGAATTGCCAGCGGCGGCTGAGGTGCGTGGCGGACGCCGTTGAGCACGCGTCGCCACTTGTAGGAATCGCACCGTAACGCACGACGCGCCCCGCTGGACTGCACCTATCGGAGCATCGGGATGAAGGGCTGTTGTCGTCGCTGCACCACTGCCGTGAACTGCAGAAGCCGAGTCACTTTCCGGTCGCTGGTGCGCGGGCGGACGTTCCTCATTACGGCTGGCGCGTTGCTCGTGGCTTGGCTCTGGGCAGCCGCCGGCGCGGAAGATGACGCGCCGGTTCAGCCCCCAGTAGGCAACATCTATGCCCCGTCGCTCACGACGCTGGTGGAGAAAGAGGTCCGCGGAGCCTTGCGCGGGCGCAACATCGAACAGCAGTTCGCCCGCTTCCAAGCCTATGCGTCCCGGAAGCTCGACAGCACGGCCGGCGCTTTCACCGGTTCCGAAGTGACGGGTAACTGCCGGCTCAAGTGGTATGACCATATGCTCCGCAATCCGCTCCGCGCCCCCATCGAGGCGGAGGAGTTCACACGCCTCCTGCATCAAGGCTTTCTAGGCGGCAGGCCGGGCGTGGATCGCGCCCTGGCGATGATCCGCGAGAAAATGGATCTTGCCGCAGCCGGCGCGGCGCCGCATGCAACCGTGACTTCACCGGAAGAAGCCTTGCGGCTACTCGGCGATGCGCTCACCGAAGCCCAAGTGGGACATGCAAAGGCCTTTGCACCGCTGACACGGAGCGAGCTGGGCGAGCTGACACGATCGCTCTACCCGGTCCTCGTCACGCAGAACAAAATCGGCCACACCCTGCAGGATCGGAACACGGGCCGCCGGCTCTGCGATCTGCTGGAGAAAGTCGACCGCAACGGCTTGCACGACGCCGCCTCGGCTCTCACCCCGCTCGCCGATCCGGCGGTGCTCGCCCAGCTTGCCGGGCTTGCCGAAGAGGAAGGGCACAGCATCGAGGGTGCGACGGGGAACATCGCTCAGCTCATTACGACGCCGGCCGGAACAGTCGTGGTGGGCGGCCGCGGCGCGAACGATTATCAGTTGGACCGCATGACCGGCGTGGTCGCCGTGATCGACCTCGGTGGCGACGACGTCTACCGCGAGGGAATGGTCTCCTTCCAGCGGCCGCTCTTGGTGACCATTGATCTGGCAGGTTCCGACACGTATAGCGGCAAGAATCCCGGCATCCAAGGCTCGGCGATCCTCGGCGTTGGCATGCTCGTCGATGCGGAAGGCAACGACAAGTACCAGGGCTACGATGTGGCGCAAGCTTCGTGCCTGGGGGGCGTGGGAATTCTCATCGACAATGCCGGCAACGATAGCTACGCCGGTTTCCGCCGCGTGCAAAGCCAGGCGTTCGGTGGCCTTGCCATTCTGCTCGATCGCGCCGGGCACGATCGCTATCACGGCGCGCTCTGGACCCAGGGCTGCGCGGGACCGCTGGGTTTTGCCGTACTCGACGACCTGGCGGGCAACGACCAGTACTACACCGGCGGTCATTACTACGACGACTATGAAGAAACCCCCGGCTACGACGGATGGGGGCAAGGCGTGGGCGGTGGTCCGCGGGCGGTGGCCAACGGCGGCATCGGCGTCATCCTGGATGGCGAAGGCGACGATGTCTACGAGTTCGACTACCTCTCACACGGCGGCGGCTACTGGTGCGGACTCGGCTTCGCCCGCGATTTCGGCGGCAACGATCAGCGGCTGGCCGCCACGCGCAAGAAGTTCGACGGCTCCCAACGGACGGAGCCTCGCTTCCAGCGGTTCGGCACCGGCTTCGGCTGCCACTATGCGCTCGGTTTCTGCTTCGACGATTCCGGCGACGACGTCTATCATGGCTCGATCATGGGGCTGGGGATGGGCTGGGACTGCTCGGTGGGCGGACTCTACGATTTCGGCGGCAAGGACCGTTACGAGTCAACCGGCGGGCTCACCCAAGGGGCCGGCGCCCAAGCCAGCCTGGGAGTGCTGTTCGACTATGAAGGGGACGATTTCTATCGCGGGTATAGCCAGGGAAACGCCCCATCGAACATCAGCTATCATTCACTCCCCGACTGCGGCGGCAATTTCAGCTTTGTCATCGACTACGGCGGTCAGGATACGTACGGCAGCGGCGCTCGGAACGACGCCTATACCCAACGCGGCAGCGCAGGCGGCTTTATCATCGACCGGCCGCAACGACAGCCGCAGCCGACGGCCCAACAGATGCCACCGGCTGATGCGGCGGAGTCGCCGTCAGTGAGCACGGCCACCGCCAGCGCCGATTAGATGGGGCGCGCCGACCGTCGGCTGCCGTCCATGCGCCATTTCTTTGGAACATATTGACCGAAGGCCAGCGAACGATGCACTCTTGCAGCACGCGGACGGCAGTTGCGGCATTCTGGATGATCCTGGTCCTGTGCATCGTGGGCGCAGAACCAGGTTTGCCGGCTGACCTGCCGCCGGCCGCCGACGATGCGGCGACGACCGCCGCGCCGCCTCAGGATGCCGAGCAAGCCGCGCCAGCCGGGCAGGCCGCGCCAGCCGAATCGGCGCCCAGTGAGCCGCCCCCCGCCGAACCTGTCAAGAAGCCCGAACTGTCGCGGGAACTGGTCGCGCTGCGGGATCGGGCCCGCACGACGGTCCGCACGGTGGCCGGGCAGGCGCTCAGCACGAGCGAGCATACCCCCGCTCAGCTCATGGATGCCTGTCTGGCCTTCGGCTGCACATTGCAGGTTCGCGACGGCAACGCGGCCGGCAAGAGCGTCAGCGCCGTGGGTGCGCTGCTGTGGAACTTCAATTGCGGTGGGTACAGGCTCATGGCAATCGACGGCGGCCGTCCGCTACCGCGCGTCGGCTACGGATTGCAGCACTACCCGTCACAGCTCTTGGCCACCTTGGCACAGGCGCGCGTGGCGCCGGATTACGAGATCCGCATCGGACAATTCCAGGGCACGGTGGCCGATCTGGTAGAGGACGAGAAGGCGGCCTGCAGGCGCGGCGCGAACTCTCCCCACCGGTTGATCGGCCTGAGCTACTACCTCCGCGACGAGCGTGAGTGGACCGCCGGCGACGGCGAAACGTGGTCGGTCAGCCGGTTGGCGGGCGAGGAACTTGCTCGGCGTGCCGAACCGGCCGACGTTCAATGCGTGCACCAGTTGCATGCCCTGAGTTTCGCGCTGGCGAAGGAAGCCTCTCGCGATGAGCCTCTCGACGAGACACTCCTGCGTGTCCGCGAGTACCTGGTCAAGTACCGGGACTACGCGCTCCGCGTGCAGAACGCAGACGGAAGCTGGAACGAATTCTTCTTCGCCTTCCAGGGGCCGAGCCGGAGCGAATTGGGAGCGCTTCGATCGACGGGCCACATTCTCGAGTGGCTGGCGATGTCGCTGCCCGAAGACCGCCTGGCGGAGCCGGGCATGGTCCGGGCCGTTGGCTACACGACCAACCTCGTCTCGAAGCACACCGCCCGCGGCACATCGGCTCTGTCGCCGCGCGATTTCGAGAGCGTGATGCATGCCATCCGGGCGCTGTCGATCTACGACGCCCGCTTTTTCGCGCCGCAAAACGCCCAGCCGTAGTGCCGCGCGGCGCTCGGCGTCGCAGAACCACGGCGCGTCGTGCCGCTCCTGAGATGCTTGCTTGCGCGCGGCGTGGGCGGTACACTGCGCGCCGGTAGAAATCCCTCCCAGGAGAGTCTCGCCATGAAATCCGGTGTCCTGCTTCTTGTGTGGTTCAGCCTGGTGTCTCTCGCGTCAGCAGCCGAGGTTCCCCAAGCCGATTTCTTCGTTGCCCCCAGCGGCAACGACGCCCAACCGGGAAGCGCCGACCAGCCGTTCGCCACGCTCGCCAGGGCTCGCGATGCAGTCCGCCAGCAGATTGCCGCCGGCTTGAAGAGCCCGGTAACCGTGCTCGTTCGTGGCGGGATGTATGAACTGCCGGACACTCTCGTTTTCGGCCCGCAGGATTCGGGCACCGAACAGCACGCGGTGACCTACGCGGCCGATCCGGGCGAAAGGGTGGTCATCAGCGGCGGCCGCCAGATCGGCCCATGGACCAAGGGCGAAGGCGAACTCTGGACGACGGAGGTAGCCGAGGTCAAACAGGGTAAATGGTACCCGCGGTTGCTCGTGGTCAACGGACGTCGAGCCGTCCGCGCCCGTACGCCCAATATCGGCGCCGAGCCGAATGCCGTGCAAATGACCGGCGCGACATTGTCGCCCAATCTCAAGCAGTACACGATCACTTTGCCCGCGGGGCTGGCACAGAACTGGCAGAATATCGGCGATGTCGAGGTCATGGCGGCCGGCAACTGGGAGATCAATCGCAAGCGGCTCCAGAGCGTCGACGTCGATTCCGGCACGCTCGTGCTCGCGCCGCCGCACTCGGCCGGACACGACGCCATCCGCCCCGGCCCCGGACGCTGGTGCCATCTGGAGAATGCCCGGGAAATGCTCGACGAGCCGGGTGAATGGTATCTCGATCGCTCCACGGGCGTGCTCAGCTACTGGCCGCGCCCCGGCGACGACATGGCCACCGCCGAGGCGTCGCTCGGCCGGCTCACTCGGCTCGTAGAAGTCAGCGGTACCAAGGAGCAGCCGGTCCGCAACCTGCATTTCAAAGGGCTCACGTTCGCCTACAGCAATTGGCCGCTCCCCGAAGGGGGATACATGGGCATCCAGGCCTGCCATTTCAATACGGGTGGCAGTTGGCACGAACCCTGGGGACGCATCCCCGCCGCGATCTTCCTCGAACACGCGCAGGCGTGCAGCATTGAAGACGGCGAACTGGCCCACCTCGACGGCTGCGGGATCGAAATGGTCACGCGCTGCCGCAACAACCTCGTTCAGGGCAACCGCATCTGGGACATCGGCGGCAACGGCATCAGCGTCGGCGGCCCGAAAAGCGAGGAAGACGTGCCTCAGGACAACCGCCTGGCCAATAATCACATCGAAGGTTGCGGCCGCGAGTACTATGGGGCCGTGGGCATCGGGGCCGGCCTCACGCAGCGCACGGTGATCGCCCACAACCTCGTTCACGGACTGCCGTACACCGGCATCTCGGTCGGCTGGCAGTGGAATCCCGAGCCCACCGCCTGCAGGGAAAACGTTGTCGAGTACAATCACGTTTACGACGTGATGAATCGGCTCTGCGATGGCGGCTGCATCTACACGCTTGGGCTGCAGCCGGGCACGGTGATTCGCGGCAACCACCTGCACGATTCTCGTCGCAGCTTCTTCGCCCAGGGCGCTCCGAACAACGGCATGTTCATCGACGAGGGGAGCAAAGGGTTTCTGTTTGAAAAGAACGTGATCTACAACACCTCGGCCGAGCTGGTCCGTTTCAACCAGTGTCGCAAGGAGTGGCACGAGTGGCGCGATAACCACTTCGGCGACGAAGCCGAGGTCAAACCCCTGGGCGCCGAGACAATCGACGCCGCCGGGCTCGAACCTGCCTGGCGTGAGCGGCTCCAGTCAAGCCGCATGACGGAGGTCGCGGTCCGCAACCTGATGCGGACCGTTGATCCAGACCGGCTCTCGAAGCACGTCTTCTTCCTCGCCGAGGACCCGCTCCCCTATCGCAAGCTCAACTTCACGCTGCCGGGCCGCGAAAAGAACACTCTCCTCGAGGCCGACGACTACCTCGCCGGGCAGTTCGAGTCCTTTGGCTACCGCGTCGACCGTGAGGCCGTCCGTGTGCAGGCCTTTCGCCGCGACCCGAACAAGCCCAAGAAGCACCAGTACTCGCCTCCAAAACCCGAGGATCCGTGGTACGATGCCTTCAATCTTTATGCAGAGAAGAAAGGCCGCCTGCATCCCGATGAGATCATTGTCGTCGTCGCCCACAAGGACTCGCAGAGCTGGGTCGATTCGCCCGGAGCGAATGACAATGCGATCGGCACGGCCGGCGTGCTCGAACTGGCCCGCGCGCTCGCAACTCATCCCACGGACCGAACCGTTCGCTTCCTGCTCTGCAACGAGGAGCACATTCCGTGGACGAGCGTGACCGCTGCCCAGAATGCCAAGGCCCGCGGCGACAACATCATCGCGGTCTTCAACCTCGACGGAATCGGAGTCAAGACGGCCGAGGACACCGCGGCCGGCAAGAAGACCAACGTCACTGCCTGGACCGAGCCCGAAGGGGAGCAACTCGCCCAACTCATGGCCGAAGTGAACACCCGCTACGCCATCGGTCTGGAACAACGTGCCGAGAAACGCCCTTCGCCGGGCGACGACGACGGGTCCTTCGTGAAGGCCGGCTACCCGGCAGCCGTGGTAAACATCGGCTCGTGGCCCTATGGCGATCCCAATTACCACGGCGAAGGCGATATCCCCGAGCTTTGCGACTTTGCCAATGCCGCGATGACCGTCCAAGCCACCTTGGCCGCTATCCTGACCCTCGACGATAGCCAGTGATCGGGCGTGCCCATTGTGCGCCGCCCTCACACCCTCGCGACACAGAACCGACCATTCAAGAGGACCACGATGATGAGCAAAGACAATCCCAATCTCGTTAGCCGTCGCGAAGCGCTGACGGCCGCTGCGGCAACCGCCGTCGGCGCGGCGCTGTCGTCGGCCCGGGTGGCGGAAGCGTCGGCAGTTGAGTCCGCCGCGGCCGCACCCGATGCTCCGCGGTCGAGGCCCTACGGCGAGTATGCCGGCGAGCGCCTCAACCGCGTGGCCTTCCCCCTGGGCGGCATGGGCGCCGGCATGATTTGCCTCGAGGGAACGGGCGCGCTGTCGCACTTTTCACTCCGCCACAAGCCGGAGATCTTCAACGAGCCGTGCACGTTCGCAGCGATATCGATCAAGGGTTCCTCGCCCGTGGCCCGCGTGCTCGAAGGGCCTGTGCCCGGCTGGAAGCTGTTCGGGCAGCCCGGTACCGGCAATGGGGCCGGCGGCAGTTCGTTCGGCCTGCCGCGGTTCGAGGAGGCCCGCTTCCGCACGCGATTTCCCTTCGGCACCGTCACGCTTCGCGACGACGACGTCCCGCTCGAAGTCGAAGTCACCGGCTGGAGTCCCTTCGAGCCGGGCGATGCCGACAGCGCGAGCCTACCCGTGGCCGCGCTGGAGTATCGCTTTGCTAATCCTGGCTCGGCGGCCGTCGAAGCAGTATTTTCGTGGAACGCGCGGAATTTCATGGCGGTCCGCGGCAATCCCGACGCCGTCCGTTCCACACCCGGCGGCTTCGTGCTTTGGGGCGGACCGGGTAACAACGCGCCCCACGAGGAAGCGACCTTTTCGGCCACTGTGAGCGAGCCGGGGGTGAAAGTGAACCATGCCTGGTTCCGCGGCGGCTGGTTCGATCCGCTCACCATGGCCTGGAAGGATGTTGCCTCGGCCGCCTGTTTCGATCGTCCCCCGGTTTCCGAAGGAGGCTCTTCCCCCGGCGCCACGCTCTTCGTTCCCCTCACCATCGCTGCGGGGGAGACAAAGACGGTCGTCTTGCGTTTCGCGTGGTACGCCGGACGCACGAACCTCCGCGCCGGCAAGGATCCCCAAGACGCGCCGCTGGAAGGAACCTACCAACCCTGGTACACCGGCCGGTTTGCCGATATCGGTGCGGTGACCGACTTCTGGCGTGACAATTACCCGGACTTACGCGAGCAAACGGTCCGCTTCAGCGAGTGTTTCTACGACTCGACGTTGCCGCCCGAAGTGATCGAGGCCGTGGCGGCCAATCTCACCATTCTCAAGTCCCCCACCGTCTTGCGGCAGGCCGACGGCCGCCTGTGGGCGTGGGAGGGCTGCAGCGACAACTCCGGCTGCTGCGCCGGTTCGTGCACGCACGTCTGGAACTATGCGCAGGCCATTCCCCATCTCTTCCCCTCCCTCGAGCGAACGCTCCGCGAGACCGAATTCGGGCCTTCGCAGGACGAGCGCGGCCACCAGCAGTTCCGCAGCGCCCTGCCCATTCGACCCGTGGCACACGACTTCCACGCCGCGGCCGACGGCCAGTTGGGCGGTATTCTCAAGGTGCATCGCGAGTGGCGCGCCAGCGGCGATACCGAGTGGCTGCGGCGTCTCTGGCCGAAGGTCAAGGCCAGCCTCGATTACTGCATCAACGAGTGGGATCCGGGCCGCAAGGGCTGGCTCGAAGAACCGCATCACAACACCTACGACATCGAGTTCTGGGGCCCCGACGGAATGTGCACGAGCTTCTATCTCGGCGCGCTCCGTGCGGCGGTGCTCATGGGCGAGGCGCTGGGTGACGATGTCTCTCAGTATGCCGCCCTTCTGGCGGCCGGCGTCGACCGCATGGAACGGGAACTCTTCGACGGCGAGTACTTCATCCAGAAGATCCAGTGGAAGGGCCTCCGGGCGCAGAACCCGCTGGAAGTGAGCAGCATGGTCGGGGCCTACTCGCCCGAGGCCCGCGCGCTGCTCGAGAAAGAGGGCCCGAAGTACCAGTACGGCCAGGGTTGCCTCTCCGACGGCGTGCTCGGCGCGTGGCTCGCCCTCGTGTGCGGCGTCGGCCAGGTCGTCGACGACGAGAAGGTGGCGAGCCATCTCAAGTCGATCCACAAGTACAACCTCAAGCGCGACCTCTCGTCGCACGCCAACCCGCAGCGCCCCAGCTATGCCTGCGGCAATGAGGGCGGCCTCTTGCTCTGCTCGTGGCCCAAGGGAGGCGAGCTCTCCTTGCCTTTCGTCTACTCCAACGAGATCTGGACCGGCATCGAGTATCAGGCGGCCTCCCACATGATCTTCATGGGCCTGGTCGAGGAAGGCCTGGAAGTGGTGCGAACGTGCCGCGATCGCTACGACGGACGGATCCGCAACCCCTTCAACGAATACGAGTGCGGCCACTGGTACGCCCGGGCGATGGCGAGCTACGCCCTGCTCCAGGCCCTGACCGGCGCCCGCTACGACGCGGTGGAGCAGGTCCTCTACCTCCGGCCCCGCGTCGAGGGCGATTTCCGCTCCTTCCTCAGCACCGCCGGCGGCTACGGCACCGTCGGCGTCAAGGACGGCAAACCGTTCCTCGAAATCAAATCCGGCTCGATTGCCCTCAAAGCAGTAAAGCTCGAGGGCTGAAACCGCAAGGGGCGACCGTCGTCGCACGAACCACGCTGCCCGGCAAGCCTCGTCCGAGAGTTCGGGTCGGGCCGGTAATCCGCAGCCTCCCGGCACGACAGACATAATAGACGCGGCGACTTCCGGGTGTGTGCCGGCGGTGAAAAATGGCTTCTGGTCTGCCAGACTGGGAATCGATCGTTCGAATCCACGGGCCCATGGCGTTCGATACCGCGTGGCGGCTCCTGGGTCATGCTGCGGATACCGAGGATGTCGTACAGGAGGCCCTCTTCGACGCCTTTCGGCTCCACGGCCGCCAACCGGTTGCCAACTGGGGCGGGCTCCTGCGGCGCCTGGCAACGCGGCGGGCCATCGACCGCCTGCGCAAGCGCCCGGCACTCGCCGGCCTGGCCGAAGAGGACCGGCCCGAACCGGCCGCCTCGCAGACTGAGCAACCGGAAATGGTGGCGGCGGGGCGGGAACTGGCCTATCGCCTGCGGTCGGCCATCGCAGAACTCTCCGACCGCGAGGCAAGCGTCTTCTCGCTGTACTACTTCGGCGACATGACCAACGTCCAGATCGCCGAGTCGCTCGACATCAGCACGGATGCCGCAGGCGTCGCTCTCTACAAGGCGCGGCGGAGGCTGAAAAAGATCCTTGGCCTCAAGCCCGTGGCCCAGAGGAGACCCGGATCATGAACTCGAATCGCGACCCTAGGCAAGATTTTCCCGACGAAATGCTGGACCACGCCATCCGTGCCGCGATCGCACAACCGCCGCCGGGCGACGTCAGGGACAGAGTTCTCAGCAAGGCCGCCGCGTTTGCTGCGGGCAAGAACAATCGTTTCATGAAAAGGATGAAGAATATGATCCTCGCGCACAAGCGGCTTTCTGCTGCGGCAGCGACAGTAACGGCACTGGCAGCCGGCCTGATCGTCTATGTCGTGGTTTCGGCCGGGCCCGCCGCCTACGCCCTGGAAGAGACGGCGCAGGCGAACGACCGGGTCACCAGTTACCATTTCCGGACCACCCCGACGCCGGTCGGCAGCGTGGGCGAAGGCTGGATCGAGCTGAACCCCGACGGCAGCCTGCTCCGCGCACGCATCGAGATCTTCGATCCCTACGACGGTCCCAAGGTGTCGATCGTAACGCCAGAAAAGGCGGAAGTCTGGTTCAAGATCAAGCATGGGCATCTGATCCTCGGCAGCGAGCACGAGGAACTTGGCCGGTTCCGCAAGCAAATGGCGGACTCCCGGGTGCTCTTCGATCCGAAGCTTGCCTTTGAACACCTCCAGGCGGAGGAGAAGGCCGGCAAGGTCAAGGTGGAAACCAGGGAGCCCGACAAGGAGGGCGGACCGATCTCGCTCAGAGTCACGTCCGACAGGGAGCCCGATCGCCGGCGCGTGTTCGACGTTGATCCGGCATCGAAACTCGTCATGCAGGTAGTCGAGTGGAAGCGGCAAGGCGAGCAATGGCAGGTCGCCTCGGTCCTGGAGTACCTCGACTACAACAAGCCGTTTGGCCCGCAAGTGTTCCAGCTCCAAATCCCCCATTATGTCACCACCATCGACCGCACCACGACGACGATCGGATTGGAGCAGGGGACGCTCGGCGACGAAGAAATGGCGGCCAGGGTGGCGCGGGAGTTCTTCGAAGCCCTGATCGCGGGCGACTACGAGAAAGCCAGCCCGCTCTTTTCCGGAGTCCCGGCGGAGCAGTTGAAGAAGATCTTCACCAGCAAGCAGATCAAGTTCCTTCGCGTGGTCCAGGTCGGCAAGCCCGTGCCCCACGAGTTGACTCGCTCGCTCAAAGTGCCGGTCATGGTGGAATTGGAGGCCCAGGGCAAAAAGGTCACGGAAGAGCTGTCGCCGCTCGTTCGCAAAGAGTGGGGCGGCTGGACGATCCACGGCGGGATCTGACCGCGGGGACTGGTCCGTTCTTCCGCTCAGAAACGCGTTCGGCGACCAGGTGTTGTCCGATAACATGGACCTGTTCGCCCTCACCGCCGCTCTGGCACATTCACCCCGTTCTGCTCTCCGGTCGCGTAGCGACCACATGATGGTAGCCGTGGGTTTCAACCCACGGACAACGTGCCGCCCCTCCCTATCTCTTCGTCGCTTCCCCACCGGTCGCGTAGCGACCGGATGATCTCAGTCCGGCGGATGTCCTTCCGATGGCATGAGTAGGCCGACCCCTATTCACTCAGACTACTGAAAGAACAGAACGTCCTTTCCTTTACTGCGGATGCGCATCCGGAGGAACTCGGGGCACCCTTCAACAAGAAGGTAGACCCAGGCAAAGCAGGCGTGCCCAGGGAATGAGAAACGTCGAGGTCAACCTGACATGCCGCACGTTTCCGCGAGTCGTCGCGCGGCGAGGGATTCGGACAGGTCAGCCGCTGCTCTCGACTCTGATGTGGAACTCACCGTTGTCTCGGGTCACGATCAAGCGGTCGCCACTTTTCGGCTTCACCGTCTCTGCCGCCGGCTTGGCCGCCTCTGTCTCGCCGAAACGGAAATCGATCCCAGACGGTCGGCACCGCTCGTGGCTGCGCGTGTAGCGCGGCGGGAGCGTGAACTCGCGCTCGCCGATCCGGTATTCGACGGTGGCGCCGGACTCGTTCGTGATTTCGAACGCAGTCGTCATCGACCTGGGCCGGCCGAACATCTGCACGGCGTAGTAGTACCCGCTCTGGTCGCTGTGCGACACCGCCACGCCCGTCTCGGTCACGTCGCGGTCGAGCATGTTCTTGCGATGACCGGGCGATTCCTTCCAGCCCTCGGTGAAACGGCTTGCCAGTTCGTCGGTAGTGAACCCGGCGGAACTGTACTGCGTGGCGATATTCTCGGCGACAATGCAGTATTGGTAACCGTGCGCTTTCGCCCGTTCGGCCGGTCGCTGGCCGTCGGCATGGTGGCCATATTTGTCGTTTTCGGCCATGTAATCGGCGAAGTACCGGGCGGTTTCGGCCAGGGCGCGATTGGTGTCGAGCGATTGCCGTCCCTCGCTGGTGCGAAACCGGTTGGTCTGCTCGACGATCAATTCGGCCGCCGCCGCAAGGTCGGGCTTCTCCCGCGCATCGTCGGCATCGTCCCCGGTCGCGAAGCCCCGAGTGACCTCTGTGTCGTCCTCGTCGATCACCTGCCCCCAAGTGCTCGCCGGCATAAGGAGCCCGGCGAGGCCAATCAACATCAGCACTCGCCCTTGGAGAATCGCATTGTGCAGCATGAGTTTCCCTTTCCACAATGTGTGAACGCGCGTTCGCCCCGGTAGTCGCCCGACCTCGCGAGGGGCTGACAAGTCGGCTCCCACTGCGACAGGAGCAATTCACGCGCCAAAGTGCCTGCATCGAAGGTGGACGCTTCGCTGGATCACGGGCGAGGCGCGTCTTACCCTGCTGTGCCCTTCCATAGTAAACCTATCGGTCTTCTGGATGAGCGGCACGCACGCGGCCGGCGAGGTCCTTTCCAGTATCGCAACCATGCTCTGGCTCTCCGATACCATCATATTCCGCTTCACCGGCTCGCTCGCCCCATAACATCCCCATATCGGTTGGTCGCCGGCGTTGTTGATGATCGCACTGCCAATGGCCCAGGCTCGCCGCAGCGGGGCTGCGACGGAAGGCCAGCACCATGGCCGCCAGGGCTCATTCGTCGGGCAGGCGCCCATACAATGATAATCGGCCGGTTTGTAACTCTCTTCTCAAGACTCCTGCGTGGAGGTGTGACATGTTGGCACGTAAGCGATGGGTGGTGGGAGCGTGGAGTGCGGTGGGTATTGCCCTGCTGGCCGCGATGCCGCTGCGGGCTGCGGAGGACGTGCTCAAGCTTGTTCCCGAAAACGCCTGGGGATTCGTGGTGGCCAACAGGCTGAGCCAGGCCGACGCGGCACTGGCAACTCTTGCGCGCCAGGCGAAGTCCCCATTCAGCCCGCTGGAGTTCCTGGACAAGCGATCCGGGATCGCCGAAGGGCTCGACGTTGAAGGTTCCGGGCTCATTGCCGTTTTGCCCGGCGAGGGACCGGACTCGCCGCCGGCCGTGCTCGTGGTCCTGCCAACGACGGACTACGAGAAGTTGATCAACTCGCTCGATGCGAAGAAGACCGAGGGGAATGTCAGCCAGGTGCAGGTCCGCGAGCGGACCTATCTCGTTGCGCCTTGGGAAGACTATGCCGTATTTGCCGACACGAAAGACCGGCCGGCTTTGGACGAGACCCTCAAATCGGCCCACGGCCCGTCCGACGCCGTCGAGGCTTTCCAACCCTGGCTGATGGAGAACGACGTCGCGCTGGTGATCACCAAATCGGGCGTGGAGGCGATCGGCGAGAAGCTGCTGAAGGGATTGGAACAGGCGAAAGCGGCAGTCAAGGCGGCGTCGGGCCGGACGGCGGCCCATGAGCAACCTGCGGAAAAGGAGGCCGAGGAGGCCGAAAGAGATGCTCCACCGGAGTCGCGGGCCATGCCTGATGCAGCCGAGGCCCTCAACGCCTACGTCAGGGTGATCCGTGCGGCGAAAGACGAGATCGTCGCCACGGCGGGCGGACTCGACGTCGACGGCAACGGCGTTACGCACATCACCTGGCAAACTCGTTTCCTGCCCGGCGGCAAAGCGGCCCGCTTGCTCGACGACATGGAAACGCCCGAACAAAACGTCCTGGCCGGCCTCCCCGACGTTCCGTTCGTCTTCGCCGGCGGCGCTGTGATCGGCGAGGGGCTCTCCAACGCGATGATGAAGTTCTCGGTGAACATGATGGAGGCCATGCCCAACATCTACGGCTTGAAGCCCGAACAGGCCGAAGAGATGGGCCAACTGGCCGCGAAAGTAATGGCCCCGATGCGGCAGATGAGCATGCTGATGGCCGTGGGGCAGGCGGATGAACCGCTGTATGCCAGTTTCCTTGCCCTGATGCGGGTCGACGACGCCCAGGCCTACCTCAAGACCTACCGCGAATATGTCGAGCAAGTCAGCGGGCTTGTCGGCGACCAGTCGTTCATGGGCCAGATGACCGCCAGGGAGATCCAGGTCGGCGAGCGGCCCGGCTTGCGCGTGACGGTCGACACCGCGAAGATGAAGGAGATGTCGGGCATCCCCGACGTCCAGCGGATCTTCGACACGTTCTTTGGAAAAGACGGCAAGCTGAACGTATTCCTGGTCGCGGCCGACGAGCACACGATCGTTGTCGGCTACGTGAACCGGAAGCTGCTCAAGAAGACCCTGGCCGGCCTGGATGCGGACGAGCAGGGGTTCGTGGCCAGCGGTCGGCTCCGCCGAGTCGCCGCGGCATTGCCTGAGGAGGCTTCCTGCCGGGCGTACTTCAGCCCGCAGGGACTCGCGCAGTTCATCAATCGCATGTCGCAGTTGCCCCCGGAGAAAGCGGGCTTCGAGTTACCCGATTTCCCCAAGTCGCCGCCTATCGGCTGGAGCGGCACGGTCGAGGGAAACGCATTCCACGAGCATGTCGTAATCCTGCCCGGGACGGTGGAAGCGTTAGGCGAATTCGCGCGGGCCGTGCCGAAGAAGATCCAGGAGCAACGCAAAAAAGCCAGGGAGGCAACCGACGCGGCTGAGGATCGTCACTCGAAGGCCGCCGACCAGCCAAAGGCCCGGTCGCGTGCCAAGCAAGACTGAAGTAAATCGCTGATGCGCAAACGCGCAACGCCTTGCTCGACGCATCGCCAGCGTCCATCGCAGGCTGAGCGGATCGAGCGCCCGGCGTGAGGGCGTGCCTGACGTTGCGCCGATGCGGTGGAAATGTGCTTGCCTCAATGGAAGACAAGTTTCCCGCGTTCGAACGGATTGCCGTCAGCGTTGAATTGCACTCCAAGGCTCCGAGCTAGCAATCGAGCATCGACGCCCGACAGGCTGTCAGATCGCCTGTAACAAGTTGTCGAATTCTCTGTCCCTGTGGAGGACACTTCGCGCCGATCTGACGCACGCGACAGCAGTCCAAGCGCAGTCCATTCGACAGCCTGACGTGGCTCCGACATGCATCCTCCACAAAATCGCTGAATGCGCCAAACCGTAACAGTCCGGCGCTGTTGTTGCAGCGAGCCCGTAGCATTCTGACTCGCATTCCCGCATTGCCGGTCTGGTCGCCTCAGGCCCCGTTGGCTTTCAAGCAAGTGTGCTGCCCGATGTCGACGACAGCAGCGCGCATGAATTGCGGGCGGAGAATTGTACGACAGGCGAAGGAAATGCGGTCACGTTGCCCGGGTTGGGCAACAGTTCCTTCGCCTACGCTTGTTGAAAGGAGGATTTGCGATGACAAGAACCTTGCTTGGCGCGGTCGCACTGGCGACCGCCGTGTCCCTGGTGTCGGTGTCTGACTGGACGGCGACCCCGGCTCTCGCCCAGTATGACTATGAGGAGAACGAGTGGTACGGGGAGTACGAGGACGAGTGGTACGATCCAACCGACTGGTTCGACGGCAACAACTACGAATTCGATGATTCCTGGGGCTACTACAACGGCAGCTACTACGACGACGATTACTACGACGACGACTGGTACTACGACTCGTACGACGAGGACTTTGACTACGGGTATGACAACTATGGTTTCGATGGCCTTGACGCATTTGACCATGACTATGCGGACGAAGGCATCGAATAGTCGGGCGCCAGCGGGAGCAAGGCATTGGCTGCCCACTTTACGCACGCTCAATAGACGAAGGAGTCAAGCGAATGAAAACGATCTATGTAGGGTTACTCACCCTGGTCCTCATTAGCGCGGCTGCGGTGGCCCAGGCCGCTGAAAGCCAGTCCGTCCGCGATCGCCGGAAGGATGCTGACCGGCCACAGGCCGCCAGCAAGGACGACGCCCAGAACCACCAGCATGATGCGGAGCACCACCAGCACGACGCGGAACATCAACGTGGCGAGGCAGATAAGGCCGACAAGAAGTCGGATAAGAAAAACGCATCGAAGATGAAAGAGGCCACGAAGTCGAAGGATCCTTCGAAGGCGAATCGGTCCAGCGAGCAGCGGGACATCTCCGGCGGCGGTCGGGTTCTCCGCACCAAGAAGGTTGCGGTCGGCGACACCGATATCGAGCACCTCGTAGCCCTGCTGAAGACCCGTAGCGGCAATCGCCGCATCGTCGATCTCGGGCCGACCAGCAATTTTCGCGATGCCCCCGTGCACAGCGGCGACATGCTCTCGGTGCGCGGCCGCGTCGTCAGTGTCGGTGATCGCCAGGTCTTTATGGCAAACCAGGCGACCGTCAACGGCAAGAGCATCGACATTGAGCGGAAGATGTCCGGCCGCGAAGCAGGCCGCCGCCTCTCCGAAAAGGGCAAGATCTTCGAAACGCGGACTATGCGCGAACGCCAGTCGGGCGCCGACCATATTCTCGCCGTCGTCGAGACTCGGAGCGGCAAGCGCCTCGTCGATCTGGGACCCGCCAGTCGGCTACGTGACATCAAGTTCGTCAAGGGTGACGCGCTTTCGGTCAGCGGTCGCGTCGTCGACGCCGGCGGACGGAAGCTGTGGATCGCGGATCAGTTGCGCATCCACGGCGAGGCGATTTCCCTGAGCGATATCCGTTCGCAGCAGGCCGATGCGGAGAAGAAGTCGGGACGCAATGAGGACAGGGAGGCGAGCGACCAGCGCCAGCGCCGGTAGAGCTTTCTCGGCCCGAGACGCTTCGTGAGCGCCTCCATTCGTGCGGCAAAGTCGGAGCATGGGCGGCCACTGCCTGTGCTCCGGCTTGCTTTTCCACGGCGCCGATGAGGAATGCGTCATGAACTCGATAGGTTGGCGTGCTGTTTTTCGCCTTGTTGCTGGTCGCCCTGCAGGTCTTCCCTAGTCGTTGACGCACCGGTGGCGATTGGGGACGGCGTGCCCCCGCAAAGCCCCACCCCCTCCAGAAATCTCCCAAAAACCGATCAAAACCGGCCGGTTCTTGTATTGACAAAAATACATGAACACTGGTATACTAACGGCCGGCGCTGACGGTCTCCCGTCCGCCGGCACGGTGCTGCCCGAAGCGTCGGGCGCCACGTGTTCGTTCACTCTCAATTTGACATACTTGCCACCGCCGCACGTATCGCTCCTTGCACGCATCGCGCGGCACCTCCGCGGCTTCAGCGGGCCGAGGGCCTCCGCGCGCCCAACTTGGGCTCTCCGCTCCGGCACCCCTCTAGGAACTTCAACACTGAAGCCATTAGGGGTATAGCCACTTGCGACGACGCCCCTGCCGCGAAGCTTAAACAGCGATTGAGTTTACCGCCGCACCTCGCGTCGTAACGAACCGAAACACTAGCGTGGGGCGTTTCGCTTGGGACTTGATTCGGCGACTTGGCCCCAGGTGCGACGGGCCTGCCCGTGCTTTTTACCCGCCGGTCCTTGTAGCCGTGAACCACCTCCGCGCTCGCCACAAGTCATCGTCACTGCGACGGGCCTGTGTCAAGGGTGCGGTTCTCGGGTTATCATGGGGCGTCGGCAAAACTGATCGCAGCCGAGCCAACGCATCTCTGAGCCAGGGGAGTTGATCGATGACAAGAGCCATCCTGATTGCCGGCCTCGCGGCGGGCGCTATCTTTTCGTTCGTATTTCCCGCCCGGACGGGGGCCGCCCTGAACGATGATCCGCAAGCTGCCGCCGAAGCGGCCATCCGCACCTGGCCGGTTCCGGAGGGCGAGGCACTCGACGAACATTACGAACTCAAGGTCGGCGGCCAGGCGGTCCCGGTCTACGCCTGCCGCGTTTCGGCCGTTCCGCTGAATCAGGTCTGGCCCGGATACCAGCGGCCGGTCGACCAGACCGAACTCGCCGGCTTCGCCTGCTGGGACATGCAAGGCCCTGTGCAGGTCGAAGTGCGGTCCCACCGGGCAATCGAGTCGGTCACCGTGCGGCCGCTGTCGCTGGGAATCCGGCCGGCAATTGACGGTGACCGGATCTCCTTCACGCTCGAACGTCCCGGCGCGGTGATCGTCGAGGTGAACGGCATGCACCACGCGCTGCACCTGCTGCCCAGCCCGCCCGAAAAAGACGCCCCGGCGGCAGATGCACCCGGCGTCCGGTATTTCGGCCCCGGCGTTCACCGGCCGGGGAGGATCGTACTCCAGAGCAACGAGACCGTCTACCTGGCGGGCGGGGCGGTGGTGTACGGCAGCATCCATGCCAGCGGCGCCGCGAATATCCGCATTGCCGGGCGCGGCATCCTCGACGTGGGGCCGTTCGAGCGCGGCGTCGGAGGCGGCGCCGTTCGCCTGTCGGACTGTTCCGGGATCCGCATCGAGGGAATCGTGATGCGCGACCCGGACGTGTGGTGCTTGAGCCTGTTCGGCTGCCGCCAGGCGACGATCGACGGCGTGAAGCTCGTCGGCCTGTGGCGCTACAACGCCGACGGGATCGACATCTGCAACAGCCAGGACGTCGAAGTGAGCGACTGCTTCGTGCGGGCCTTCGACGACGCGTTGGTGATCAAGGGGCTGAAGTCGGGCAGGGGCTCGTTCGACGAGCGGCCCGTGCGCAACGTCAGCTTCCGCCGCTGCGTGGTGTGGTGCGACTGGGGCCGCGCGATGGAGATCGGCGCCGAGACCTGCGCGCCGGAAATCGCCGACATAGCTTTCGAAGATTGCGACATCGTGCGGACCACGCACATCGCCATGGACATCCAGCACGGCGACCGCGCGGCGATCCGCGACATCCGCTACGAGAACATCCGCGTGGAGATCGACCCTTGGAACCCGCGTCCGCGGATGCAGCAGAGCCGCGAGGAACAGTACACGGCCGCAGCCGACGACCGCTATTGCCCGACGCTGCTGGAAATCGTGATCCGCAAGAACTTCTACTCCAAGGACGCCGATCGCGGCACCGTCCGCAACGTGCTGTTCAAGGACATCGAAGTGACGAGCCCGCTCATGCCCCCGTCGTCGTTCCGCGGTTTCGACGCGGAGCACGACGTGGCCGGGGTGACGATCGAGAACCTGCGGTTCAACGGCAAGCCCGCCGGCAACGCCGAGGAGGCCGGACTGCGGATCGGACCCCATGTCAGTGACGTGCAGTTGTCGCCCCCGCGGACCTGAGAAACTGCTCGATATGGGCGGCTGGACGTGCGGCGGCGGGGTGGCGTGAGTGGTAGAAACATATGAGGAGCATCTTATGAAGTCCTGGTGGATGTCGATCCTGCTGGCATGCGGCGCGATGCGCGCGGCCGCTGTTCCCGCCTTGGCCGCCGATCTGCGGGCCGACTTCGTTGATCCGCCGGCCGAGTACCAGACGCGTCCGCTCTGGTTCTGGAACGGGCCGCCTTCACAGGCCGAGACCCACCAGATCATGGAGCGATCGCGCGAAAGCGGCTATGCCGGGTTCGGCATCCTGCCCACCGAGAAGATGGGCCTGGAGTTCATGAGCCCGGCCTACCTCGACCGCTACCGCGAGGCGGTCGACAAGGCGGCCGAACTGGGAATGCGAATGTGTCTCTACGACGAGTTCTGGTTTCCCAGTGGCGGGGCCGGCGGACAACTCGCGAAGCGCTACCCGGAGGCACTTGGCAAGCGGCTCGACATGGTCGTCCACGAGACGTCCGGTCCGGCGGCATTTGCCTGCGACATTCCCGACGGCACGCTGATGGCGGCCGTGGCAATGAAGGACGATGCTGGCGAGCGGATCGATTTGGCCGAGCACGTTGACGGCGGCAGTCTCCGCTGGCAAGCGCCGGAAGGGAAGTGGAAGGTGCTGCTGTTTGTCTGCGTTACGGACGGCGCCCGCGGCCTGGTCGATTATCTCGATGCCGACGCGGTGCGGAAGTTCGTGGCGCTGACCTACGAGCGTTACTACGCCGCTTTCCCGGAACACTTCGGGCGGACAATCGACAGCGCATTCTACGACGAACCGACGTTCCACTGGGTCGAGGGGGGACGCGCCTGGACGCCCTCGTTCAACGAGCGCTTCCAGCATAAGCATGGCCGCAGTCCGGCCGTGCTCTACCCGGCGTTGTGGTTCGATATCGGCCCCGAGACAGCGGCCGCGCGGAACGCGCTGTTCGGCCTGCGGGCGGAGATTTTCTCCACGGCCTTTGTGAAGACGATCAACGACTGGTGCCGCGAGCATAAGGTCGAGCTGACCGGCCACGTCGACCAGGAAGAGGTGGTGAACCCGGTAGGGCTGTGCGGCGACCTGATCAAATCGTTCGAGCATCAGGACATGCCGGGGATCGACCAGATCTTCCAGTATGGCCGGGCATCGAAGGCCTACAAGGTGGTCAGCTCGGCGGCGGTGAACTATGGTCGGCAGCGGGTGATGACCGAGTGCTACGGCGCAATCAAGGACATGCCCGTGGCGAACCTCTACAAGGAGGCGATGGACCAGTTTGCCAAGGGGATCAACGTGATGGTGCCCCATGCGGTGTGGTACGACGCCAACAGTATCACCTTCCCGCCGGAGCTTTCCTGGCGGAGCCCGGTCTACGGCCCGGAACTGCCGGCTTACAACCGGTATATGGCCCGGCTGCAGAGGCTGCTTCAACACGGTCGACCGGTGGTCGATATCGGCGTGCTGTATCCAATTGCGTCGCTCCAGGCGGGCTATCGTTTTGGTGTTGGCGAACCGTACAAGGGCGGGATCATTCCCGAGGAGGCCGACTACATGGACCTCGGCGATGTTCTTGCGCTGGAGGTACGCCACGATTTCACGTTCGTCCACCCGGAGGTGCTCGACGCCCACTGCACGGTCGAGGACTCGGCCATCCGCTTGAACCGGCCCGAGAACCCGCAGGATTACCGCGTATTCGTCATTCCCGGCTCGACGGCGATCGGCGCCGATAACCTGCGGAAGATCAAGGAATTCTTCGACCGCGGCGGTCGGGTGATCGCGACGACGCGCCTGCCCGATCGGTCGGCCGAGTTCGGCCGCGACGGCGAGGTGCGGCAACTCATCGCCGAACTGTTCGGAAGCGCAGCGGTCGGAGGCGCCGTGCCGGCGAGCGGCTACACGATCCGCAAGAACGATCGGGGCGGGATCGCGTGCTTCGCGCCTCGCCCCGATGCCGCCACACTGCGGGCGATCCTGGCTGAAGTGCTGCCGATCCCTGATGTTGCCTGGGAGAAGGACATTTCGGTGCAGGGCGGAAACCTCAGCTACCTGCACAAGGTGATCGACGGCCGCGAAGTCTACTTCTTTGCCAATTCGTCGGATACGCCAGTCGATGTGCACGTCGCCCTGCGCGGCGTCCGTGATCCCGAGATCTGGGACCCGCACGACGGAACGACCCGCAAGGCGGCGCATGAGACAGTCGAGCGCGGTGACGAGTCCGCTTGCCGGTTGCGGCTCGAACTGCCGCCGGTTCGTTCGGTGTTCGTCGTGGGCAACGACTGATTCACCGGGAGCTGCGATAGATTGCGCCGGGGCTAACCCGTTCGGCCAGCGACATCAGGGTGAACACGACGAGCTGAGGCAGCCCTGGCTGGGGTTGCGCCTCGATCGTGTGCACGATATGGCGCAGTTCCTGGTCGGCGGCGGCGACGAGGTCTTCATGCCCGGGTACCTGCCGGGCGTAAACCAGCATGTGGAACGGCAGGGCGCCCATTTTGCTTCCCCACTGGCTGCCGTAGTCGAGGGCGATCGAACTGCCACGGCCGACCTGATGTTCCGCCATCCACGTCAAGGCCCGATCCATCTGCGCGACTGCTGCCTTATACCGCTCGGTACCCGGCTGCAGATACGGCCACGCGGCCGAGTAGGCTTCGAGCACGTACATGGGCATCGTAGCTCCCATTTCCGCGAACGTCATCGGCCCGGCTGTTTCGAAATCGAGCCGATTCAGCCAGTCGATCGCCCCCAAGCCCACCTCGAGATAGCGCGATTCGACGGTCTCGCGATGCAACAGGAACATGAGCGAGCCGAAGATCCCGCTACAGCACCACCACTGGCCCGCGAACTTGGGCCAATGGCCATTGCAGATGCCGCCATCGGGTCCGATGAAGTTCTCGATGACCAGCGAGGCAAACGACCGCGCGGAGTTCAGATAGCGGTCTTTTTCCGTTGGATCGGAGCAGCGGACCGAGGTCGCCAGGACACCGAGCGCGATCGATGAACTGTCAGCGACGTACCAACTCCCCTCGCCCTGCCCCGGCTTGCGGCCGTAGTTCATATAGTACGCGCCGGCCGGGATCATTTCCTGCTGAAACCCGATCATCCGTTCAGCCCACGCCTTGCAGGCGTCGAGGTGGCGAGCGTCGTGCTTCAGGTCATAGGCGACCCCCAGCGCGCGGACGGCGTAGGAGTCGTTGTAGAACGGGACCTTCCGCGCCGGGGAGTTCAGCTCCCGCGCGGCCAAGTCGCAGAGGCGGAAGAAATCGGCCGAGAAACTGGTCCCTTCCGCCTCGGCACCTCGGAGCCGAACGGATGCCGTACCGACGGCTGCCAACCCAACGCCCGCCGCGAGGATCTCTCGTCGAGTGAACCGTTTCGGATACATACTGTGGGCCTCTCACGCTGAGTGGGTGCTCCAAAGGATGACTCACCGCGCCGCGGCGGTTATCATACTCGCTGGTCATCGAGCACGTCGAGGCCCACGGTTTCTTCGCTGTCGCAGGGAGTCGCCGATTCATGAAGCATTTCGCCGCAGAGAACTGGCTCACAAAGCGTCTTGTCGGAGCAGCGGCCGTCGGCGTGGCGATCATCCTCGCCTGCTCACCTTCGGACGCCGCCGCTCAGCAGCTTCGGCCGATACGCCGCGAGGGCTGCCCCGACCCGTCGATCGTCCGCCGCGAATCGAAAGGCGACTATCTGATCTTCTGTACCGGCCGAGGTATTCCGATCTGGCAATCGACGGATCTCCGCGATTGGAGGCGGATCGGGCGGGTGTTCGATTCCGGTCTGCCCGCCTGGGCAGCCGAAGCGATCCCGCACGCGACAGCGATCTGGGCCCCCGACGTCCGCCTGCTCAACGGCAAGTACCACCTGTACTACGCCGTCTCGACGTTCGGCAGCCAGCGATCGGTGATCGGGCTGGCGGTGAACGATACGCTCGACCCTGATCAGCCGAATTACCGCTGGGAGGATCGAGGACCGGTCGTCGAGTCGGCACCCGGCAAGTGTGACTACAACGCCATCGATCCGGCGTTATCCGTCGATCAGGATGGTAAGCCGTACCTGTTCTGGGGTTCGTACTGGTCGGGAATCAAGGCGGCGGCAGTCGATCCTGTCACGGGCAAGCTCGCCGGCAACCCGCCGACGGTCGTTCCCGTTGCGGCGCGTGCGCCGGGAACGGACCCGCCGGCGATCGAGGCCCCGTACGTAATCCACCACGAGGGGTTCTACTACCTGTTTGTCTCCTGGGACTTCTGCTGCGCAGGGCTGGAAAGCACTTATCGTGTGACGGTGGGGCGTTCGCGATCGATTCTCGGCCCATACGTGGATCGAGAGGGGCGGCCGATGCGCGAGGGCCACGCCACACTGGTCCTCGCCGGCAACGATCGCTGGCGCGGCCCCGGACACAACAGCGTGCTTCAGACACCCGAGGGCGATTGGCTGGTGCACTCCTGCTACGACAAGCAGGCTCCGCCCCGTTCCGAACGGGTGTTGAACATACGACCCCTCTCGTGGCAAGATGGCTGGCCGGTGGCCGGTGAGCCCGTAAACAATTGGGATGGAAAACCGTAATCTGGACCAACACTGCAATTGCCGAGGGACGATCTCCAACGAACGCCTACCCAAGGAGCCAGCGCGATGTCTACTCGACTGAACCAGATTCCGCCGCAACCGACAGGCTGTTGGAACGGCCTGCCCTTGATCATTTCAATCGCTTTGCTGCTGCTGCACGGCGCGGCTGCCTGCGGCGGCGAGAGTGCCGGGCGCGACCAGCGGCCGAACATCGTGTTCGCCTTTGCCGACGACTGGGGCCGCTATGCCTCGGCCTACGCGAAGCTCGAACCGGGCGGGCCGAGCGACATCATCAGCACGCCGAATTTCGACCGCATCGCCCGCGAAGGAGTGCTGTTCACCAACGCGTTCGTAAACGCGCCTTCCTGTACCCCTTGCCGAAGCTCGATTCTCTCCGGGCAGTACTTCTGGCGGACCGGGCGGGGCGCGATCCTGCAAGGAGCCATCTGGGACTCGAGCATTCCCTCGTATCCGTTGATCCTCCGTGACGACGGCTACCACATCGGCCACACCTACAAGGTCTGGTCGCCGGGCACGCCCGCCGATGCCCCCTACGGCGGCCGCGATTACGCCTATGTCCGCCGCGGGAGGCGATTCAATGACTTTTCGGAGAACGTGACGGCGGCGCCCGATCCGGCGGCGGCCAAGCGAGAGTTGCTGGAAGAGGTGCGCGGCAATTTCACCGATTTCCTCGCCGACCGCAAAGAGAAGCGGCCGTTCTGCTACTGGTTCGGGCCGACGAATACGCATCGCAAGTGGATTCAAGGTTCCGGAAAGGCGCTGTGGGGACTTAACCCGGATGATCTCAAAGGCAAACTCCCGGCATATCTGCCCGACGTGCCCACCGTCCGCGAGGATTTCTGCGACTACTTGGGGGAGGCGCAGGCTTTCGACGCGGCGGTAGGCGTGCTCCTGGAAGAGCTCGAGCGGATCGGCGAACTCGACCGCACGTTGATCGTCGTCAGCGGCGACCACGGCATCCCCGGTATCCCTCGCGGGAAGTGCAATCTCTACGACCTGGGCGTGGGAGTGTCCCTGGCGATGCGCTGGGGAAAGGAGATTCCGACCGGCCGCGTGGTCGAGGATTTTGTCTGCCTGCCCGATTTGGCGCCCACGTTCCTCGAGGCGGCTGGCGTTTCGCCGCCTGACGTGATGACCGCACGGAGCCTGGTCGACGTGCTGAAATCGGACCGCGACGGCGTGGTGGACCCGTCGCGCGATTCGGTCGTTGTGGGTCGCGAGCGGCACGTGGCGGCAGCGCGGCACGACAACCTGCCCTACCCCCAGCGCGCGATCCGCACCCGAGATTTTCTCTACATCCGCAACTTCCAGCCCGACCGCTGGCCGATGGGGATCGGCCCCGGATTTGGGCTCGCCGAAGGCGCCATGCCGGCTTACGAAACGCTGCGGGAAGATACCTTTGCCGCTTTTGCCGATATGGACGCGAGCCCGACCAAGGCGTGGATCGTGACGCACCACGACGATCCTGGGATGGCTGCCTTCATGGACTACGCCGTCGGCCGCCGCCCGGCCGAAGAACTGTACGACCTTCGCCAGGATCCGCACGAGATGCGGAACTTGGCGGGGGAGTCGGGCTATGAATCGGTCCGGGCGGACCTGGCGAACCGCCTGATGTCGGTCCTCAAGTCCACCGGCGATCCGCGCGTGACGGGCGACGGGACGACTTTCGAAAAGCCGCCATTCGTGGACCCCGCCGCACCTCGGCCCCGAGCGCGCTAGACCCGGTCACCGGTTGGGGTTCTTGAGGTAGTAGAGGAACCCATCCTCGCCTCCGACGATCAGGTCGGGGACCTGATCGCGATTCCAGTCGACCGTGGTCGGGCTGGTCGTATGTCCGGCCAGTTTACGGGCGTCGAGCGGGCCCTCGTCGCGGAAGGTGAATCGGCCATTGGTCGCTGATATACCGCGGAAGAGACTGGCATTGGTGCTGTTGACCAGCAGATCCAGTTTGCCGTCAAGATCCCAATCGGCAAAGCAGAGTTTGCGCCGGCCGCTGCGGCCCGCCTCTCCGCTATTAAGACGGAGAAGCCCCGCGGGCTCGTCGGCGGCCGCCGCGCCGCTTTGGCCGTAGAAGACCCGTTCGGGCGGCAGCAACTGAAGCTTGCCCTCGACGCGCTGACGGCGGAACCAAGCCAGGTAGCCTTCGTGGTCGAGCATTACCAGATCGTTGAGCCCGTCGCGATTGAGATCGATCACCACCGGCGTGGTCCGCCATTGCGTGGCGAGTTCTTTTCCCTGCGGTTGCCACCAGGTCCAGGCGGGGACCGGCGGCTTGCCGGGCCACTCGACCTCGATGGGCGCCGCGGCAGCGAGTCGCGGCGCATTGCGGCTGCCCACGTTGCGGTACCAGACGACCTTTCCCCAGATGCTGTTGACGATGAGATCGGGAAGTTCGTCGTGGTCCCAATCGGCCACGCTCAGGGTCGTATAGCCCCATTTCGCCTCGCACGGTCCCTGGATGGAGCCGTTGGGGCCGGCCTGGATATGAATCACGCGGCCGTCGGCCTCCAAGAGCCGAGGCTCGGCCCACCGAGGCGGATTGCCGCCGTCGAGATTCTCGATGAAACCGATATGCCCGGCGGTGTTGCCGCACACCAGGTCTTCGTCGCCGTCGCCGTCCCAGTCGAAGCCGACGGGCGTGACCAATGCGCCGAACTTGACCTCGTCGGCCTCCTGGCGGAAGAACCGCGGCGCCGCAAATACGGGCATGCGGTCGACGATCTTACCCGTGTGCTCGATGAACATCACCCGGCCGTCTTCCTGACCGACAATGAGATCGAAGTCACCGTCGCGATCCCAGTCGATGGCGACCGGTGTGAACATGCACAGCTCAACGCGCATTGGCTCGCCGTCGAGCAGCAGGAGTCGTCCGGCCGCGTACTCGGGGGCGGTCCGGGTACCGACGTTTTCGAACCACGTGAACTTGTCGACGAACTCACCGCAGATCAGGTCGAGGTCGCCATCGCCGTCGAAATCCTCGAGATTCGGCGAGGGCATGCCGTAGACGTCGACCGGTTTGCCGCCGGCTTCGATCTTCACCGGTGCGGCGTATCGCGCGGCGTCGGCGGTTCCCGTGTTGCGCAGCAGGTACACGTAGCCGTGGAGCGGCCCGTTGCGCCAATTGCCCTGCGAATCGTAGGCGTTGTCCCAGCCGTAGTCGGCCCAGTCGCCGACGCCGACGATGAGGTCCACCAGACCATCGCCGTCGTAGTCGGCGTATTTCCACTGGTTCGCGCGAACCTTGGCGCCGTGGACGTCCGGGCCGACCGGCAGGTTTGCCGGTTTGGCGAGGCCGCTAGCCAGGATAGCGGGGTATTCCTTTCCAGGCGTCATCACCCTGGGCTTGCCGTCGACGTACGACACCTGGATGTTACCCGCTCCCTGGCTGACGCGGACCGCCGGTTTGAAGACCGGCATCTTAGAATCGCCCCCAGGATTCTCGAAGAAATGGAGCCCGTTATAGGGCATATCGGAGCACGAGACGACGAGGTCCAAGTCGCCGTCGCCATCGAAATCCATCGGCAAAGGCCAGGCCCAAAGCCCCACGCCCAGATCGACGGTGAGTCCCAGATGGTTGTACTTGATCCGCTCGAGGCTGCCTTCGCCGGCTGGAGCGGCCGCCGAGAGTCTGCCGGCCGGGAAGTGGATTGCCGCGATCGTGCAAGCAATGAGGCAGAGCGAGTGTCGCATCGTGAGCCGACTCCTGTAGTACATCGTCGAGACTGCGGGCACGTATGGAAGGCCTCCGACGGCCGACTATAATGTAGCCGCTGGTTGGGTGTCCGTCGATTCCCTGTGGTTGATCGACGAACGCGTGGCTGCACTCTTGCAGGAAAGGGCCGCTCATGAAACGGTCGCATTGGTTGCTGGTGGTTGGCCTGGGAGTTCTGGCATGCATATTGGACCCCGAACCAATGAATGCGGGCGAAGGGGCATCTTCGGGCAGGCCCAACGTGCTGTTCATCGCCATCGACGATCTGAACCACTGGGTGGGCTATCTCGGTCGTAACCCGCAGACGATCACGCCGCATCTCGATGCCCTTGCCCGGCGGGGCGCATGGTTCTCGCGAAGCTATTGCGCGGCGCCGTCGTGCAATCCTTCGCGGGCGGCGCTGATGTCGGGCCTGCGACCTTCGACGAGCGGGGTGTACGACAACAACAACGATTGGCGGACCGTGATCGGCGAAGATCTGCCGCTGACAACCGCTTTCCGCAAGGCGGGCTACGGCGTGTACGGAGCAGGGAAGATCTATCACGGCAGCTTCCCTCGTTTGAGCGAATGGGACGACTATCTCCGCGCCGAGGGACGCGAGCCTCAACCTCAGGGGGACACGGGCGTGGGCGGCATCAAGTTCGCTCCGCTCGATTGCGAAGACAGCGACCTGCAAGACTACCGCATCGTGGACTACGGCATCGAGCAACTTGGAAAGCAGCACGACAAGCCGTTCTTCCTCGCCGTTGGACTGCACAAGCCGCACATGCCGTGGAACGTGCCGCGCAAGTACTACGACATGCACCCGCTCAACGAGATCCAACTTCCGCCGCACCGCGAGGGCGATCTGCTCGATCTCCCGGCGGCCGGAGTCCGCATGGCACGGCCGGACGGAGATCACGCGACTATGCTCGCCTCGGGACGCTGGAAGGAGGCCGTGCAGGCCTACCTCGCCACGATCACTTTCTGCGATGCCATGGTCGGTCGCCTGGTGAAGGCCTTCGACGAATCGGCCTACCGGGACAACACGATCCTGGTCCTTTGGAGCGATCACGGCTGGCACCTCGGCGAGAAGGAGCACTGGCGCAAATTTGCCCTCTGGGAGGAGGCCACGCGGGCGCCGCTCATCTGGATCGTGCCAGGTCTCACGAAGGCCGACGGCCGCTGCGATCGGCCGGTCGACTTCATGTCGATTTACCCCACGCTCGCGGATCTCTGCGGCATTCCGATTCCATCGCATGTTGAAGGGAAGAGCATCCGTACTCTGCTGGCCGATCCGACGGCTCCGTGGGATGCGCCCGCCGTGACCACATACAAGTACATGAACCACGCGGTCCGCTCGGCCGATTGGCGATATGTCCGCTATGCCGACGGCGGCGAGGAACTCTACGACGAATCGTCCGATCCTTACGAGTGGACGAATCTCGCCAGCCAGGCGGAGCATGCGAGCCGGAAGTCCGATCTCGGGCAGTGGATTCCGAAGAAGAACCAGCCCGACATCGGCGGACAGCCGCCGGCGGGGCAGAAGCAGGGCCAGCGCGCCAAGGCCCGCAACCGTGCGCGATAACCACGGCGGGAAGCTCCACGTCGATTATTTCTGCGCGAAGCGTCCTGTATCCGCGTAAGCCGTTCGTGCTGCCTAACCCGTTGCCACGGCCGCCGCCGGCTCAAACGTGAACTCGTCGTTGATGAAGTCCACGCGGACGCGGCTTCCCTCGCCAAAGCTCTGCTTGAGCATTTCGACAGCCAGCGGGTTCTGGATCTGCTGCTGAATGACTCGCTTGAGGGGCCGCGCGCCGTAGGTCGGTTCGTAGCCCCGCTCGGCGATGGCATCGACGGCTCGCGGCGTTACCTCGAGCGTGATCTGGTGCTGCTCCAACTGCCGAACCAGCCGTGCCACCTGCAGCTCGACGATCTGCCGAATCTGCAGCCGATCGAGCGGATGGAAGACGATGACCTCGTCGACGCGGTTGAGGAACTCGGGCAGGAACTTGGCCCGCAGGGTTTCCATGACCGCCTCGCCGATCTCGGTTTCGCTGCCTCCTTCGCGCGTGATCTCCTGAATGAGCTGACTGCCGATATTGGAGGTCATCACGATGATCGTGTTCGTGAAATCGACGGTATGACCCTGGTTATCGGAGAGCCGGCCATCGTCGAGCACCTGCAACAGGATATTGAACACGTCGCGGTGCGCCTTCTCAATCTCGTCGAGCAGGATCACCGAATACGGGCGCCGGCGAACTGCTTCGGTGAGCCGACCGCCCTCCTCATAGCCGACATAACCCGGCGGCGCGCCGATCAAGCGGCTCACGGTGTGGCGTTCCATGAACTCGCTCATGTCGAGGCGGACCATCGCGTTCTCGTCGTCGAACATGACCTCGGCCAGGGCCTTGCAGAGCTCGGTCTTTCCGACGCCCGTGGGGCCGAGGAAGATGAACGACCCGATAGGCCGATTGGGATCCTGCAGGCCGGAGCGGCTGCGGCGGACGGCGTTGGAAACCGCGGCGACCGCCTCGTCCTGGCCGACCACCCGTTGATGCAGGCGTTCTTCCATGACGAGCAGCTTGGCGCGCTCGGTCTCCATCATCCGGCTGACCGGGATTCCGGTCCAGGCACTGACCACCTCGGCGATCTCTTCCGGCCCGACCTCCTGGCGCAATAGCCGGCGTTTCTCCTCTTCCGGTTCGGTCTCGTTGGTCTCGAGCCGCTCGAGCTCTTCAGCGAGCTTCCGCCGCTCATTGTAGAGCTGGAAGAGTCGTTGGTAATCTTCCTCGACCGTCTCGCCGGAAAGCTGTTTCTGCTTGATCGTAGTGTCAAGGCGGCCATACTCATGCTCAACAGCCTGCAGCCGGCTGCGGATCTGCTGCACGTCTCCCAAGCCACTCTTTTCCCGCTCCCATTGCTGGCGCAGGCCGGCGAGTTTCTGCTTGAGTCCTTCCATCTCCTGCTGTATTTCAGCGAGGCGATCCTGCGCGTGTTCCTCGGTCTCCTGGGCGAGCTGACCGGCAGCCAGTTCCAACTGGCGGAGCCGTCGCTGCACCTGGTCGATTTCGCCCGGCACGCTGTCGCGCTCCATCGCCAGGCGGCTCATCGCCTCGTCGACCAGATCGATGGCCTTGTCGGGCAGAAAGCGGTCGCTGATGTAGCGGTGCGAGAGATTGACCGCCGCCACCAGCGCGGAATCCTTGATCTTCACGTTGTGGTGGGTTTCATAAGACTTCTTGAGTCCGCGCAGAATGGCCAGCGTGTCGTCGACGGAAGGCTCGCCGACGTAGACCGGCTGGAAACGCCGCTCCAGCGCCGCATCCTTTTCGATGTACTTGCGGTATTCGTCGAGCGTGGTCGCGCCGATGCAGCGCAGGTCGCCCCGTGCCAGCGCCGGTTTGAGCAGGTTCGCCGCGTCGCTCCCTCCCTCCGCGCGCCCCGCCCCGACTACCGTGTGCAGCTCATCGATAAAAAGAATGATCTGCCCGCCAGCATCTTCCACCTCGCGGAGCACCGCCTTGAGCCGCTCCTCGAACTCGCCGCGGAACTTCGTACCGGCCACCAGCGCGCCCATGTCGAGGGCCACGACCCGCTTGTTCTTGAGCCCCTCGGGCACGTCGGCGTTGACGATCCGCTGTGCGAGCCCTTCGACGATGGCCGTCTTGCCCACGCCCGGGTCGCCGATCAGCACCGGATTGTTCTTCCGCCGCCGGGAGAGCACCTGGACGACCCGGCGGATCTCCTGGTCGCGGCCGATGACCGGGTCGAGCTTGCCGCGACGGGCCCGCTCGACCAGGTCAATTCCGTACCGCGCGAGCGCCTGGAATTTTTCCTCCGGGTTCTGGTCGGTGACGCGGGCACTGCCGCGGATCGCCTGCATGGCCTGCAGGATCTCTTTGTCGCCGACCGCGTTGAGCTTGAGCACGTTGCGGGCCTTCGAGTCGACCTTGGCCATCGCCACGAGCAGGTGCTCCGTGGAGACGTACTCGTCCTTCATCCCGTCGGCTTCCTGCTGCGCGGTCTCGAGAACCTTCTGCAGGCCTGTACCGACTTGCGGCGTTGCCCCGCCGGAAACGCGAGGAAAGTGGCCGAGTTCCGACTGCACGATCCGCTCCAGTTGCGCCCGATTCACGCCGATCCGCTCGAGAATCGGGCGCACGGCTCCCTCGCTCTCTGCCAGCAATGCGGCGAGGAGGTGAATCGGGTCGATCTCCGGGTGGCCGCGGTCGGCGGCCAGGGATTGAGCCGCCTGGAGCCCTTCCTGGGCCTTGATCGTCAACTTGTCGAAACGAAATGCCATGGTTCGGCGTTATTCCTTGACTTCGAACTCCGCGTCGATCGTATCCTCGTCGCCGCCCGCCGGACGCGAGCCTCCCGGCTGTTGACCGGCCGGCCCAGCGCCGGCAGCACCACCCGGCGCGGCACCCGCACCGGTTTGCTGGTACAGGGTGCGGCTCAGCGCGTGCATCGCCTGTTCCAACTCGCTCACGGCAGAGCGGATGCGGGCCGCGTCGTCGCTCTTGGCGGCCTCCCGGGCCCGTTCCACCGAGCGCTTGATCGCCTCCTTGTCGGCATCGCCGAGCTTGGCTTCGTGCTCCTTGATGAGTTTCTCCGACTGCCAGCAAAGGGAGTCTGCCTGGTTGCGCGCCTCCGCCAATTCGCGCTTGCGCTTGTCCTCGTCGGCATGCGACGCCGCTTCACGCTGCATGTTCTTGATGTCATCGTCCGACAAACCGGCCGACTGCTCGATGCGGACCTTCTGCTCCTTGCCGGTGCCCAAGTCCTTGGCCGAGACGTTGAGAATGCCGTTGGCATCGATGTCGAAGGTGACCTCGACCTGCGGCACGCCGCGCGGCGCCGGCGGGATTCCTTCCAAGTTGAACTGGCCCAGGAGCCGGTTGTCGGCCGCCATCTCCCGTTCGCCCTGGTAGACCTTGATCGTGACCGCCGTCTGGTTGTCGTCAGCCGTGCTGAAAACCTGCTTCTTTTCAGTCGGGATGGTAGTATTCCGCTCGACCAGCTTGGTGAGGATCCCGCCCAGAGTCTCGATGCCCAGGCTGAGCGGCGTCACGTCGAGGAGCAGCACGTCGTGGACTTCGCCGGCCAGAACGCCACCTTGGATCGCCGCGCCCACGGCCACGACCTCGTCGGGATTCACGCCCTTGTGGGGCTCTTTGCCGAAGTAACCGCGAACGAACTCCTGAACCTTCGGGATGCGCGTCGAGCCGCCCACCAGCACGACTTCATCGATGTCGCGCGGCTTGAGATTGGCGTCGCCCATCGCCCGTTCCACCGGGCCGCGGCAGCGTTCGATGAGGTGATCGACTAGTTGCTCGAACTTGGCACGAGTGATCGCCATCTGCAGATGCTTCGGCCCATTGGCATCGGCTGTAATGAACGGCAGGTTGATGTCGGTCTGCTGGGCGACGCTCAACTCTTTCTTCGCCTTCTCGCAGGCTTCCTGGAGCCGCTGCAGGGCCATGGTATCTTTGCGCAAATCAATGCCGTTCTCGCGCTGGAACTCGCTGGCAACGTAGTGGATCAACTCCTCGTCAAAATCGTCGCCACCCAGGTGGGTGTCGCCGTTGGTGCTGATCACGCGGAACACCCCTTCGGCCACTTCAAGGATCGAGACGTCGAATGTTCCGCCGCCAAGATCAAAGACCACGATCTTCTCGGAAGTCTTGCGATCCAAACCGTATGCCAGTGCGGCCGCGGTGGGCTCGTTGATGATCCGCGCCACTTCGAGCCCGGCGATTTGGCCGGCATCTTTGGTGGCTTGGCGCTGGGCATCGTTGAAATACGCCGGCACGGTGATCACCGCCTTGTTGACCTTGTGGCCGAGGTAGGCTTCCGCCGACTCCTTCAGCTTCCGCAGTGTCTTCGCGGAGATCTCGGGCGGCGTGTAGTCACGCCCGTCCACGCGGACCTTCACGTATTCCTCGGGAGCGCCCACTACCTCATAGGGAACCATCTTCTCTTCGCTGGCCACCTCGCTGTGGCGGCGGCCCATGAAGCGCTTGATGGAATACACGGTTCGGCGGGGATTGGTGACCGCCTGACGGCGAGCGGGTTCGCCTACCAGTTCGTCCTTCCCGGTGAACGCAACCACGCTGGGGGTCAGCCGGTTGCCTTCCTGATTCGGGATGACCTTGGCTTCCTTTCCTTCCATGACGGCCACGACCGAGTTGGTCGTTCCCAGGTCGATGCCGATGATCTTCTCTCCGCGAGCCATGCGTTGCTCCTTTCTCGGTCTTCGCCACTCGGACGGGCTCAATCGATGGTGTGCCCGGTGGAATGCTCTGTCGGGTAGTGAGTTGCGGCGGCGTGAATTTGTGATGAGTCGGCTGGCATCAGCCATTGAGTGATGCCCTTGATGCAAAGTCCATGCCGGCTACACATTCTGTCATAAGTTGTTATTTAATAAACGCTTGCATCATCGTTTCCGATGAGGGAATCGACAGCACCTGCCATTTTGACAACATGAGTGCCCCTTCCCCGGAGTGGCTGTCAATTTGGCAGCTTGACTGTTTTCACCAGAGGCTTCACCTCACCGGGCAGTGCGATTCTGCACATGACGCTTGACGGCGCGACAGCACACAAGTACAAGGTGGCATACGTATTGACGGCGCATCTTCAGCCGTCACCGGGACTTCTGACGAGAGCACGCGAATGGCGAAGAAGACCAAACCAAGGCATCCGGCCACTAAGGCCGGGGCGGAAAGGGGGGTGGATGCGCCCGCCTTGACCGCAGAACTGAGGCGTCTGGATCGTGAATTGGTCAGATTGTTCAGCGATCGAACGCGCCTGGCTGGCAAGTTAGGAGATCTGCGGCAGGAAGAGAGAGGTCTCTCGGACAGTTTTGTCCAGGACGACGAGGCGCTCGCACGGGCCCTGGAATTGAACCAAGGGCCGCTTTCAGACGAGACTTTGAGGGCGGTGTTTCGGGAGTTGAACAGTGGTGCCCGTTCGCTAATCAAGCGGCTGCGGATTGCTTTCTTGGGCCCGCTCTACAGCTACAGCCACTTGGCGGCGATGCGCCGTTTTGGGCAGTCGGTCGAATTCGCGCCGGTGGGGACCATCGCTGCTGTGTTTGAGGAAGTAGACCGCGGTCAGTCCGAATACGGGATTGTGCCCTTTGAGAACTCCACGGATGGCCGCATCGCCGACACGCTGGACATGTTCACGCGACTGCCGGTGCGGATCTGCGGGCAAGTGCGACTCGACATCCATCACGCTCTGCTGGGCAAGTGCCCGCGAACGGAGATCAAGGAGGTATATAGCCGGCCCCAGGCGCTTTCCCAATGCCGCAACTGGCTGGCACGGCATCTGCCTGCTGCCCGGCCGATCGAGGTCACCAGTACGTCCACCGCGGCCCAACTGGCCAAGGAGAAGCCCGGCGCTGCAGCGATCGCCAGCCTGGAGGCCGGGGTGAACTACGGACTTGACGTGCTTGCGGAGAGGATCGAGGACAATCCGGACAACCGCACGTGGTTCGCGGTCATTGGCGATCACACCGGCAAGCGGACGGGGAACGATCACACGGCCATCATGTTCCAGACAGAACACCGTTTTGGCGCGTTGGCCGATGTGCTGGCGATCTTCAAGCGGAATCGGATCAACCTCACCTGGATCGAATCATTCCCGGTTCCTGGAACGCAACGGGTGTACCTGTTCTTCGTCGAACTGGAAGGGCATGAGCAGGACGCCCGTTTTCGCCGCGCCGTGGCCGCGCTCGAAAGACGCACATTGCGAATGGAAATTCTAGGCTCATACCCAGTAGATACATCGACCGATTAGAGACGGCCGATCGCTGCCGGGCAACGTTCCGTTGACGTTTCGGCCCCCAAGCCCTTGCCAACGAGCGCGCTTTCTTGGATCATAAGAGCTTTCTTGCACCCCCACCGGTGCCGGTCCAGGTTTCTTGCCATTGGTGAAGGAGTCGCGCTGTATGTCTCGCCGTCAGTTGATCGCTGGAAACTGGAAGATGAACCTCGACCGGGCCGGTGCTGTATCCCTTGCTGAGGGGGTCGTCAGGGCCGCCGAAAAGGTCGAGGGGGTCGATCTGGCGGTTTGCCCGCCAGCAGCCTACCTCGACGCGGTCGGCAAGGTCGTTGCCGGCACTAAGGTAGCGCTCGGCGCGCAGAACATGTATCACGAGGTGAAGGGAGCGTTCACTGGTGAGATCAGCCCGACAATGCTCAAAGATGTCGGCTGCACCTATGTGATCCTTGGCCACAGCGAACGCCGTCATATCCTGCGGGAGTCGGACGCCGACGTGAACGAGAAGGTGCACGCCGCGCTGGCGCACGGACTAGTGCCGATCGTCTGCGTGGGCGAACTGCTTGCCGAACGGGAGGCGGGCAAGACGTTCCGCGTTATCCGGCGTCAGTTCGACGGTTCGCTTTCCGGGTTGAGTGCCGACCAGATCCGGCAGATCGTAATCGCCTACGAGCCGGTCTGGGCGATCGGCACGGGCAAGGTGGCCACTCCGGAGCAGGCTGAGGAGGTCCATCTCGACCTTCGCAAGATGCTCCAGGAGCGTTACAATAGGGAAGCGGCTGAGGCGGTGCGGATTCAGTACGGTGGGAGCGTCAAGGCGGACAACGCTGCCCAACTCCTCAACCAGCCCAATATCGACGGCGCGCTGGTTGGCGGCGCGAGCCTGAAGGCGGGCGACTTCCTGGGAATCGCCGCCGGCGCTCGCCGCGTCTAGCGGGGGGTGGCCTCCGTTTGGATCGAGATGTCACGATGACACCGCGCATGCAGTCGTTGATAGCCAGGTTCACCACCGAGCGGACGAGCAGTCGGGCCGCTCCCTGTTTCAGGAGTTGAACGAGCGATGTACGTGCTGTTCATGATCTTGCTGCTCCTTGTGGCGCTGGTGTTGATCCTGATCGTGCTCGTGCAGCGCGGCAAAGGAGGCGGGTTGGCCGGCGCCTTTGGCGGCATGGGCGGCCAGAGCGCCTTCGGCACAAAGGCGGGCGATACATTCACGCGGATCACCATCGGTGTGGCCACGGTCTGGATCCTGCTGTGCATCTGGTCGGTGAAGATGTTGGGCACGACCGATTCGCAGTTGCAACTTCCCACCGTGCCCGGTTCCAGCCAGGAATCGCCGCCGCCGACCGGGGCTGCCGGTGACTCCGGCACGCCAGCCGCCACTCCGCCGGCTGCTCCCGCCGAAGACGGTGGCGACAAGCAGTAACCTCCGACCGCGGCACCGGGAGTCCATTCCGCCATGCTCCTGAGCATGACCGGGTTCGGCGAAGCGCGATCGCACACCGACAGCTTGACTGTCGCCGTGGAGGTACGCTGCATCAACAGCCGCTACGTGAAGATCTCCACGCGCATGACCGAGGGCTTTGCCGTTCTTGAAGCCCGCATCGAGAGCGCGGTGAGGAAGCGTGTTCGCCGCGGCACGATCCAGGTTAATGTGCGCGTCGATCGGCATCACGCACCGGACGATTATCGGGTGAACGCTGAAGTGCTCAAGGCATACCGCAGCCAACTGGATGCCGTCGCGAGGCTTCTGGGGAGCGAGGAGACGGTCCGTCTGGAAAGCCTGTTGATGCTTCCCGGCGTGGTAAGCGAGGATGCCGACCACGACGCCGATGCGGAGCAGCACTGGCCGGCGATCGAGCAAACCTTGAACACAGCGCTAACCCAACTCGACCGCATGCGGTCGGAAGAGGGACGGGCGATGGCCGCCGATTTGCGGGCCAACTGCCTGGCGGCTTCGGCGAGCCTCGCCGAAGTCGAGCGCCGCGCGCCACTGGTCATCGAGAACTATCGCGAACGCCTGCGGGAACGGCTTTCCAAGTCGCTCGCCGGACACAACATGTCGATCGACGTTTCCGACTTGTTGCGCGAGGTCAGCCTGTTCGCCGACCGGAGCGACATCTCCGAGGAAATGGTCCGTCTTCGCAGCCACCTCGAGCAATTCCTGGCCACCATGGACGAGCCGGAGAGCTCCGGCCGAAAGTTGGAGTTTTTAACCCAGGAGATGGTCCGCGAGAGCAACACGATCGGGTCGAAAGCCAACGACGTGGAGATCGCGCGCTACGTCATCGAGATCAAGACGGCCATCGAGCGGATCCGCGAGATGATCCAGAACGTTGAGTAGTCGATGCCAACTGCGCGGCCGGGCAAACTCGTGGTGGTTTCCGGACCTTCAGGGGCCGGGAAGACGACCGTCACGCGACGGGTGCTGGCCGAACCGCCCGTGCCGTTGGTGCGAAGCGTCTCGGCGACCACGCGGCAACCGCGGCCGGGCGAGATCGACGGGCGGGACTACCTGTTCCTGTCGGACGAGGAATTCGGCCGCCGCCGCAGCCAGGGCGACTTTCTGGAGTGTTTCCAGGTCTTCGGCCGCGACGCCTGGTACGGCACATTGAAGAGCACGGTGGCCGCGGGACTGGAGACCGGTAACTGGATCCTGCTGGAGATCGACGTCCAGGGCGGCCGCGAAGTAATGCGGCTGCATCCGGACGCGGTGTCGATCTTCATCCGCCCCCGCTGCCTTGAGGAACTTGAGCGGCGGTTGCGGGGCAGAGGCACCGAGACCGAAGGAGCCATCGTGCGGCGTCTCCGCCGCGCGGCTGCGGAACTCGCCGAGGCCGAGCACTACCGATATCAGGTTATCAACGACGACGTGGAGCGGGCGGTACAAGAGATCAACGACATCCTCACCCAGGAGGCTGAGAAAACATGCTCGACGAACTGAAAGAAGAGCAGATCGTCAACAAGGTCGGTGGCCGTTTCAAGCTTTCGACCCTGATCCAGAAGCGGCTGGTGGCCCTCAACAAGGGAGCTCCGGCCCTCGTGAACCTGAATACCGAAGACAAGATGAAGATCGTGATCCAGGAGATCATCCAGGACAAGATCTACCTGGACAGCGAATCGAATGTCCGCATTGCCGGCGAAAAAACCGGTGGACCGCCTGAATTGGACCTCAGCCAGCTATGAACGGGCGCGAGCTTGTCGTCGGCGTCAGCGGGGGAATCGCCGCCTACAAGACGGCGGCCCTGGTGAGCCAGTTGGTTCAGGCCGGCGCCGGCGTCACCGTGGTGATGACCGAGGCAGCCACGCACCTGGTCGGCCCGAAAACTTTCGAAGCCCTCACCCGGCGGCCGGTCGGCATCGATATGTGGGGACTCGGCGTCCATCCGCACATCGAGCTGGCCGACCAGGCCGAGTTGCTGTGCGTGGCCCCGGCGACGGCCAATCTGCTGGCCAAGGCCGCGCACGGTCTGGCCGACGATCTGCTCAGTACCTTGCTGCTGGCGTTTCACGGTCCCATCTTGCTTGCTCCCGCCATGAACACGCACATGTGGGAGAAACCCGCGGTGCAGCGCAACGTGGCCCAGTTGCGCGGAGACGGCGTTTTTTTCGTCGAGCCCGAGGCTGGATATCTCAGTTGCGGCACGGTGGGTCTCGGACGCATGGCGGCGCCGGAGGCGATCTTTACGGCAATTTCTTCGGTGCTCGAAGGTGTTTCCGACGGACGGGGAACAAAGGGCGCGCAATCGGAGCGGTGAAACAGGATCTCCCTTGGCTCGCATCCTTATCACTTCCGGCCCCACGCGGCAATATCTTGATCCGGTCCGCTACCTGACCAATGCGTCCAGCGGCCGGATGGGGGCGGCGCTGGCGGAGGCGGCCCTCGAGGCCGGGCACGAAGTCGTCGTGGTCAGCGGCCCGGTTGATGTCGGCTATCCCAGCGCGGCGCAGGTCGTGCCGGTGATTTCCACCGATGAGATGTTGAAGGTCTGCGAGAGGCTGTTTCCCGGCTGCGACGGATTGATCGGCGCAGCCGCGCCTTGCGACTACCGGCCGATCGGCGTTGCCCGGCACAAGCTCTCGAAGACCGGTCAACCGTTGCGGATCGAGTTGGTGGAGACTCCCGACGTGATCGCCAGTCTGGCGGGCGTGAGAACATCGCAGTGGATGGTCGCCTTTGCGCTGGAGACGGAAGACCATCGGATGCGGGCGATGCAGAAACTCGAGCGGAAACGCTGCGAGCTCATCGTGGTCAACGGTCCCGCCGCCATCCATTCTCCGAACACGCAGGTCGAGATCATCGATCGCGGCGGCAGCGTGGTGGCGTCGCTGAGCGGCACGAAAGGGGAAGTCGCGCGGGGGGTGTTGCGAGTAATCGGGGAACGGCTCATCATGCCTCAGCGGAGCACACCCGCATAAAACGCCCGGCGGCCCTCGGGCGTATCAAGCAGAATGGCGCCGTCGGGCGCAATTCCCGCGCAGCGACCGATTGTCGCACGTCCCGACAGTTCCAGCGTCAACTCGCGGCCATGCTGGAGGCAAAGCGAGTCGGCCAGCACGCCGATCGATTCGGGCGCAGTCGCCAGTTGGCGCAGCAGCGCGTTCATTCGGCGCAGTATGCCGATCAGAAGGGTCGTGTGATCGTGGCGGGCCCCGGTCAATTCGAACATCGTGGTGGCCGCGGTCCGCAGCGGGGCTGGGGCGTTGTCGAGCGTGTTGTTCGTGTTGAGCCCCACGCCGATAACGCAGTGCCGGACGGTGGGAATCTCGACGAGAATCCCTCCCAGCTTGCGGCCGGCAACGAAGATGTCATTGGGCCAGTGCAGTCCTGTTGGGTGCGGCGCCAATTCGGGGGCCACGGTGCCGACCACGGCGGCACCCGCCGCCAAACCCATCAAGGGGGAGCGGCTGCGGTCGATCCTCAGTTCGATCAGATCGACCAAGAGGCTGAACGAAAGGCTGCCCGGCCCGCTCCACCAGCGGTTGCTCCCCCGCCCTCGTCCGGCGGTTTGCTCGTCGGCGACGATCAACATCGGCAACGGTCCACCGCCGTCGGCCGCAGCCAGGCGAGCGCGGTCGTTCGTCGATCGCATTGTGGCGCTGTGTTCAATCCGGGCAACGAAGGTCTCTCGCAGCAATCGATCGCGATCAAGCGTTAGGACCGGCGCAGCGGGCATACTCTGAATCAACGAGATCGGTGGGCAGGCATAGTCCAGTCTCCAGCATACTAACTGGGGGCAGGGATTCAATCACTAGTATCAGAGTCATGTTAAGGATCTATTCGCGGGGGCGTTGATCGGTATTGACCGGCGGCACCCCGACTGATATTGAGACGCTCCCTTTGACCGGTCCGGAAGCCACGCTTATGACGCTTCTTCAAACGAGCCCATTCTTCGCCCGTTGGCGGTACGGACTCTGGATCGCGGTCATGCTGCTGCCGACCACGGCGGTTGGCCAGCGAGTGCAATTTCCCTCGCCGGCGACGACGACGGCGAGCCCGGCGACCGACGCGGCAGCCGGAGCGATTGCTGCCCCGAACGGCGTCGGATCCGTTTACGGATCTCCAATCGCCCCAGCACCTTCCGCCGCGCCCCCGCCGACGGTAACGATGCCCCAAGGCAGCCCCGGCTTCGTGGCGCCGGCACCGCTTGGCAGCGGGGCCCCCATGCAAAGTACCCCGCCCAGTTTTGTGGCGCCGGCCCCAAGCTACACGCCAAGCACACCCCTGGATCCGGGCGCCGGTGCGAGTCTAATGTCACCCGGTCCGTCGGCGACATTTCAAGGCGGGATTCAGCCGCCACCGACTTGGGATCCCTACGCTCCGCCGGGCATGCAACCGCCGACCCTCCTCCCGCAAGATCCAGCGATTCCCAGTATGGACCCGCTGTATCCGCAGGGGACCGTTTCGTCGATGATGCGTGTGCTCCAGGAGGTCGATCTTGAATACGTCTGGATGCCGCAGGTGGACGATGCGGGTCTCGGCGTTCAGGAAGTGATCACCACAGCGACGTTCGCCATCCCGTTTCTGTCCAACCAGCAGACACCGCTGCTAATCACCCCCGGCTTCGGATTACACGTGTTCGATGGGCCGGTGTCTATCCCGCCATTTGCGCCGAGTCCCTTCTCGGCCGACCTGCCCGGCCAGACCTACGATGCTTTTCTCGACGCCGCCTGGAATCCGCAGGTCTCACCGCTTCTAGGCGCGGAACTCGGGGTTCGAATAGGGGTGTACTCGGATTTCGAAGAGGTTCGCGAAGAGAGCATCCGTATTACCGGCCGAGGATTGGTGAGCCTCTCTTTCTCGCCCAGCTTCCAGGTCAAGGCCGGCATCCTCTATTTGGACCGCATCCGCGTGGAACTCTTGCCGGCCGGTGGCGTGATCTGGACACCGGTATCGAATCCCGATCTGCGTTTCGAGATCTTGTTTCCCAATCCGCGGCTGGCGATGCGGTTCACAACCTATCGGAACACCGATTGGTGGGCCTACCTGCGGGGCGAATACGGCGGAGACTCGTGGACGATCGAAAGGCCGATCGTTGTCGGCGGAGTGCTCATCGAGGAATACGGCGACCGCTTCGACTACAACGATATCCGTATCGCGCTCGGAGTGGAGTGGGACCGCTACGGCGTATCGCGCGGCCACTTCGAGGTCGGGGTGGCATTCGATCGGGAACTGGTTTATGAGCATCCGCTGACGCCCACCTTCAAGCCCGATCCGACTGTGTTTCTGGGAGCAGGACTGGCATTCTGACCGGCTGCGCTGTGAAACCTATGCGATTCCGCCGTTGGCATGTCGCCGCCCTCGCCATGGCTGTCTGGCTGCCCGTGTCGCCGCTGGCAGCGCAGGTCGAACGCCTACCCCCGGTCATGCCGCCTTCGGAATTGGAACCAGCCTGGGTCGAGGATGGCCCTGTGTTTGAGCCGGCCGTCGTCCTTCCGGCCCCGGAACCGCCGGTCAACCCGGATCGTCCGCTCGATGCCCGTGACGGCTTCTTTCAGAAACTGATCTTCGACACGACGTGGATCACGCCGTTCGGCGACGATTCGCTGGAGGTGATCAGTCTGGAATTGCGGACGGTGCTCGCGCTGCCGGTCCCGTCGCGCCAGTGGCCGCTGGTTCTCAAGCCGGGGTTCGGCGTACATTTCTTCGATGGCTTGGACGCACCCGATCTTCCTTCGCAGGTGTACGACAGCTATCTGCAGCTCCGCTGGTTCCGGCGTTTGAGCCCGCAGTGGCTGATCGACCTGTCGGTGACGCCGGGCGTGTACAGCGATTTCGACCAGTCGAGCGATGACGCGCTGCGGATCACGGGCCATGCCGTGGCAATGTATACCTGGTCGCCGGCGCTGAAGCTTGTCGGCGGAGTGGCCTACTTGAATCGCGAGGACTACCGGATCCTGCCGGCCGCCGGCCTGATCTGGACGCCGACCGAAGACGTGAAGTTGGAATTGCTGTTTCCGAAACCGGAACTCGCCTGGCGGTTACGGGCGATCGGCCCTCCGACCGACGCCGTCGAGGACTGGATCTACCTGGCGGCTGAGTTCGGGGGCGGGCGTTGGGCCGTTACCCGGGCCAGCGGCGCGGAGGACGTCCTTTTCTATAGCGATGTTCGGATACTGCTGGGGCTGGAGCACAAGCAGATCCGCGGGATCGATAGTCGGCTGGAGATCGGCTACGTGTTTGCTCGCGAGATCGAATATGAGCGACAGTACCGGGAATATGACCTCAGCGACGGGATTCTCCTGCGCGCCGGTTTCACGTACTAAGCGGCCGCTTTTCAACTTCGGCGCATGGCCCGTTTGACGGCCGCGCCCATGTCGGCGGGGCTCTCGGCAACTTCGATTCCGGCCGCCTCCAGGGCGGCGATCTTTTCGCTGGCCGTCCCTTTGCCGCCGGAGATGATCGCGCCGGCGTGCCCCATGCGTTTGCCGGGAGGGGCCGTCCGGCCGGCGATAAACGCCGCCACCGGCTTGCGGAAATTCTGCCGGATATACTCCGCGGCCTGCTCTTCCGCGGTTCCGCCGATCTCGCCGATCAAGAGTACGGCTTCGGTCCGAGGATCGTCCTGGAACAGCTTCAAGAGATCGATGAACGAGGTGCCGACGATCGGATCGCCTCCTAGGCCGACGCACGTCGATTGGCCGAGTCCCAGGCTGCTCAATTGCCACACCGCCTCGTAGGTCAGCGTTCCCGAGCGGCTGATGACGCCGACCGGTCCCGGGCGGTGGATGTAACCGGGCATGATCCCAATCTTGCACTGTTCCGGAGTGATAACACCTGGGCAGTTGGGGCCGATCAGGGTGGAGCCGCTGCGGCGGATCACGTCATAGGCGCGGACCATGTCGAGCACCGGCACACCCTCGGTGATCGCCACCACGACGCGGACTGCCGCGTCGGCCGCTTCCAGGATGGCATCGGCGGTGAACGCCGCGGGGACGAAGATCATCGTCGCTTCGGCGCCTGTCTTCTCGACCGCCTCGGCCACGGTATCGAACACAGGAACGTCTTCGACGGTGGATCCGCCTTTGCCCGGCGTGACCCCGCCGACCACCTTGGTTCCGTACTCCAGACAATGTTTGGTGTGGAACTGCCCGGCCTTGCCGGTGATCCCCTGGCAGATGACGCGGGTGTTCTTGTCGACGAGGATGCTCATGGTTCAGGCCGCCTTTCCCGCCGCCGCGACGACTTTCCGGGCCGCATCGGTGAGGTCGGCCGCAGTGATGATGTTCAAGTTGCTCTCGCCAAGCATTTGCCGGCCCTTGTCCACCTCAGTCCCTTCCAGCCGCACGACAAGCGGTACGTTAAACCCCACCGACTCGTAGGCGCGGATGATCGCCTCGGCGATCGTGGTGCAGCGCATGATGCCGCCGAAGATGTTCACCAGCACGGCGCGGACATTGCGGTCGTCGAGCAGGATGCGGAAGGCCTCGGTCACCTGGTGCACGTTGGCACCGCCTCCCACGTCGAGAAAGTTGGCCGGCTGGCCGCCATGCAGCTTGATCAGGTCCATCGTGCTCATGGCCAATCCGGCGCCGTTGACCAGGCAGCCGATGTTGCCCTCGAGCTTCACGTAGCTCAAGCCTTCCTCGGCGGCGTGAATCTCGCTCGGCTCTTCCTCTGAGAGGTCGCGCAACGAGGCCAGTTCCGAGTGCCGGAAGACGGCGTTATCGTCGAACGTCATCTTGGCGTCGAGGGCGAGCAGGCCACCCTCGGCGGTGACCACCAGCGGATTAATCTCCAACAGGCTGCAATCGTTGGCGACGAACACGCGGCAGAGCCCGCGCAGGAACTTCTCCGCGGCCCGCACGCTTGATGCCGGCAGTTGCAAGCGCTGGGCCAGCTTGCGAGTCTGAAACGGCCACAGCCCGGCGTCGGGGTGGAAAGGCTCGCGGAAGATCAACTCCGGTGTTTCGGCGGCCACGCGTTCGATCTCCATGCCGCCCTGGTTGGACGCGATCAACACCGGCCCCGCGGCGGCGCGGTCGACGAGTATGCCGACATACAACTCGCGGGCGATCTGGCAGCCTTCCTCGATGAGCACGCGGCGAACAACCTTCCCCTCCGGGCCCGTCTGAATCGTCACCAGAGTGTGGCCGAGGATGCGGCTGGCGACCTCGGTTGCCTCCTCCGTGCTGCGGACAACCTGCACGCCGTGTTGCCCGGGATGCTCGAGGATGGTTCCCTTGCCGCGGCCGCCGGCGTGGATTTGTGCCTTGACGACGGCCACCGTGCCGCCAAGCGCCTGGAACGCCCCAGCCGCCGCCTGGGGCGTGTCGGCGACGATGCCGCGTGGCACGCCGACCCCCGCGTCGCGGAGGATCTGCTTCGCCTGGTACTCGTGGATCTTCATGTTAACCCTTGCGTGCCATCAACTTCTTGAACTGCGTCCAACTGCGCGTGTTGGCGACGTCGTCGCGGGTGAGCCCGCCACGGCGGGCCTGCAAGACGCCGTACCGCATGGTAGAAAGCCCATTTATGTTATGCGCGTCGGTTGAAATGACAACCGGAACACCGACGTTTTTCGCCGCCGCGCAACCGACGTCGTCCAGGTCCAGTCGCTTGGGGTGCGCGTTCAATTCCAGCATCTTGCCGTGCTGGCGCGCCGCGTGCAGAACGGCGTCGAGATCGATTTCGTACGCCTTGCGCTGGTTGATGAGCCGACCAGTGGGATGCGCGATCGCATCGACGTGAGGATTGGCCAGGGCATCGACCACTCGACGCGTGATCCGGTCGCGCGGCTGACTCTGCCCGTAGTGGACACTCGCCACGACCCAGTCGGCTCCGGCGAGCACGTCGTCTTCGAGATCCAGGCCGCCGCGTTCCAGGATGTCGACCTCGACTCCCTTGAGCACGCGAATGCCTTCCAGCCGCTCGTTAAGTTCGTCGATTTCTTCCCACTGACGGCGCAATGCGGCTCCGGTCAAGCCGCCGGCCATCGCCACCCGTTTCGAATGGTCGGTAATGGCGATGTATTTCAACCCACGCTCCTTGGCCGCCATTGCCATCCGCTCGATCGTCTCGACGCCATCGCTCCACACGCTGTGCATGTGCAGGTCGCCGCGAATGTTTTCCAGGGCGATCAGTGCCGGCAGCGATCCCTCGGCCGCCCACTGGAATTCGCGGCGGGCCTCGCGTATCTCGGGCGGGATCCACGGCAGATCAACTGCCGCATAGACTTCCTCTTCCGTCCGGCCCGCGATCCGCTGATCATCGCGGAAGACTCCATACTCGCTGATCTTCAGTCCGCGCGAGCGGGCCATTCCGCGAAGCTGGACGTTATGTTCCTTCGAGCCGGTGAAGTACTGCAATGCTGCCCCGAAGGCCTCATCGGGGACGACGCGCAGGTCGACCTGCAAGCCGATTCTCAGCCGGACCGACATCTTCGTCGGGCCGCGAAGCAGGACGCGGTCAATCTCCGGATAGTCGGCGAAGGTGTCCATCGCGCGCTCCACATCGTCGGCCACCACGAGCACATCGAGATCGCCTACCGTGTCTTTGCCGCGGCGATAGCTGCCGGCGACTTCGCGCCGGCTGATCCCGGGCCGGCTGTCGAGAAACTCGAGCAACGACTGTACGATCGTATCGGACTCGGCCCAATAGATGCGTTGCCCCGCCGCGGCAGCGATCTCCAGACCGCCGACGATCATCTCCTCCGTCTTCGCGCCGAAGCCCTTCAACCCGCGGACGCGGTGCGCGTCACAGGCGGCACGCAGCTCATCGAGCGTGTTTACACCCAGTTCGCGGTGAATGGCCGCCGCCCGCTTCGGCCCCAACCCGGGCACGCGCAGCAGGGCCAGGACGCTTTCCGGCACCTGCTGGAGCAGTTCGTCGAGCATCGGCAGCGAGCCGGTATCGACGATGGTTCGGATCTTGTCGGCCAGATCCTTGCCGATGCCCGGTATGTCCGTCAGTTCGCGATTGTCATCGGCGAGGATTTCGGCGGCCGATTCGGGCAGGTCCTGGATGGCCCTCGCGGCGTTGCGGTAGGCACGAACGCGGAACGGGTTCTCGTCCCTGAATTCCAGCAGGTCGGCCAGTTGCGAGAAGAGGCGGGCGATCTCGAGATTGTTCATGGAAACTGGTTCATTGAGTGACGCCGTCCCGGCCCGCCGTGGACGGCCTACATGTGGAGCTCGACGACATCGCGATCGTGGAGCACGTAGTCCCTTTTGACCACCGTCCCGTCGTGAACCGCGCTGCCCCACACTCGCGCGAACTTGAGGTTTTGGACAAAGTCTTTATGGACCTGTCCGGCCATCTCGGCAAGCGTGCTCCCTCGCCGCAATGTGAAGGGCCGGTCCATGTCGGCGTGCTTGGCCGTGGGGAGCTTGGAATAGACCCGTACCACATCGAGAGCTCGATAGATCGCTCCGCGCAACTCCTCGACGCCCAGTCCGGTCTCAGCTGCGATCGGGTATTCGGGGAAGTCCAACGGGACCAACTCGTGCAGCAACTCCAGCCGATCGGCCGCTTCCGGCAGATCGATCTTGTTGGGCACGAGGAATGTCCTGGTGTACGACAGCCCCACGTCTTCTTCGCTCAAGAACGACGTGGCCGCCAGCCGGGTTTTCGTGTCGCTGAGCCGGTCGAGCATCTCCTGAAGCTGCTCGATGCCGCCGTCGCTTCCCAAGTCGACCATCAGCACCGCCAGGTCGGCCGCCCGAATCAGGCCGTGCATGTACGATTCCATGTAGTCGGCCGTGATCGGCGGAGCATCGATCAGTTGCACGAAGACGTCTTCCCAGGGCATCATGCCTGGAATGGGCATCTTTGTCGTGAACGGGTAGGGTGCGACCTCCGGCGTGGCCCGGGTGAGAGCACGAAGCAACCGGCTCTTGCCGGTGTTCGGTCCGCCCAGCAGGACGGCGGTTCCGGCCCCCTGCCGCGGAATGCGAACACCGCGTCCCTTCTTGCCCGTCTTCTTTTCCGCCGCAACATCGCGCTTCAGCTTCGCGATCTTCGACTTGAGCTGGGCCTGGAGATGGTCGGTTCCCTTGTGTTTTGGGATCTCCTGAAGCATCACCTGGAGGCAGTTTAGTTCCTCCTCAGGCGTCTCCGCGCGGCGGTACTCCTCTTCAGCCTTGAGGTATTGGGCGGTGAGATTGGCAGGCATGATCGACGGTTGGGATCCGGTCTACCGCGTATGACCAGTAGATTCTATTGACATCCGCGTGGAGATTGAACCCCCGGCGACGGTTTTCGCGGTTATTGCCCGCGGCAGATCGAGAATCGAGGGCGCGCCGGGACCGGTCAAACTGCAAGGAGCCCGAGAGGTTGCTCCAAGAAAAGCCGCAGGCCCGCATCGGTCTCCCGTGGCGGGCCTGTCGGGGCGAGTCTCAAGTTATCGCGATTCTACCGGGCAGCTCGCCACCCGCTCACGTCCAGCGGGACCATTCCATCGCCGGACGGCTGTTCGTACGAGGTGCGGTGCACCGGCATGGCCTTGGTTTGCCGTTCGGGTTGGAGTAGCCGCGGCATGGTCATGATGCTGCTCCGCGTGCTGGAGTCAGGAGTGGGGCTTAGCGAGTCTTGGCCGCCGTCATTCTTGAAGGTCGGTTGAGGTGTCAGAGCGCCACTGCCGGCTCCGTTGTCCAGCGGCATCGGTGTGGCGTCCAGCGAGGCCATGCCGACCGAACTGCCGCACGCACCGGTCCTTGCAACCGGAATCAGCGCCGCTGTAACTGATCGGGCTGCAACCGGTCGCGCGGCCTCCCATCTCGCATGGATCGCACGTGGTTGTGGGGCAGCAGGCCGCAGAGCGCGCGAGCAGGAGCCGGGTAAAAGGCTGTGGTCGGCGGCATGTAGGCGACCTGCGGTTCGGAACGGAAGCAACTGAAGAGGTTGCACGAGCCGAGCGAACTCCAGAACGACGGCCGGTAACTCGTCGTCGCGTACGCTGGCGGATAGTACGTCGTCGCGGGGGCATAGGTGGGGAGTCGCACAGGCCGGCGCCGCGTAGGGGGCGTAGCCGACCGCGGCGGGTTGTCCCCAACACGACGGGCACAGCCATGAGAATAGGCCGCACGCCTGACTGTGCGGGCGCATCACAACCTGGCCGTCGTTAACACACTAATCGCAACACGAGCTTTCAGCGAGAGCATTTCTTGTTCTCCTTCCGCCCCAGCCTTCATTCATCAGACCGGCGGAGAGCCGTTCTGTCAATGAGTGCCCGGCCTGAGGCAGCAATTTGGTCGGCGTTTTCAGTTCTGCCGGCGCCTGAGTGCATCTGGTTTGGCGATCTTAGCGATTCTAGCGCACCCGTGGCGCCGGGCCAGGGCATGTGGCTTGCTTACTAACATAGCCCCCTTCGTGCTCGCGTCGGGTAATCTCCTGAAAATCCGGCTTGCGGGTTTTAGCCCGGATCGGCGGATCGCGAAGCCGGATAATCCCTGCAAAGCGAACGGGGCGATCCCCACCTTGGAGAGAAGTGTTCGCGCCGACATTACCAATACGGTTGCAGTGCGAAGCCAGTTCTTCCCCGCAAGTCTCCATTCAACAAGAGCCCGTGCGCGGCGTTGCTCGTACAGGTCGTAGAGGTCGAACAGCATCTCGCGGAGGTTGCCCTCGTGCTTCGCGAACCGCACGGCGATCTGTTCCGCCTCGATCGAACAGTCGCGGTCGGCCAGAAGCGCGCGCACGACCTCTTGGGCAAGCGCGACGCTGGTCGCCGTCGAGATCAGTGTGGGGAGGCCGACATCGCGATGGGCCGTGGCCAGCAGGCCGAGCCTGCGGCGCCGGCAGGCCGACTTGAGCCGGAATCGGTTCCACAGAGAAAGCTGTTCATAGCCATCGACAACCACCAGCGTTCCGGCGGCAAGTCGCGTTAAGTCGAATTCCTTCGGCAGGCGCCGCTGGCGGTCGTGAAGCTCGACGCACGCGACGATTGGACCGGTGCTCGCCAGTTCGCCCACCAGCGTTGCCAGCAGTGTCGACTTGCCGCTGCCGTGAGGACCGACGATCTGGCCCCGCCAGCCGGACTCCCGCAATCGTTCAATCAGCGAGGCGAGGCAATCGCCGGGCGGAAAGCGGAAGCCGATGGCTCCGGGCCGCACCCGGCTGGCGGAAAAAGGATTCTCGGCGGCGCTGTGCACCATGTACGTTGAGCGGAAGCGAACCGGGCTCGTCGGCTGGGGACAGTGGAAGCGTTCCGCGGTCGGCAGCGAAATCAGGCTGCGGTCAGATCTGCAGTGCCGTGTCGAGCTCGGTCTCGGTGCGATGAATGGCCGCCTCATGACGCTCGCGCGGCGGCACCACGCGCAGGGCCGGGACGCCGCCCAGTTCGAAGACCCGCTCGCCGACGACTTCCTTGCCGGAAGTGAGATACACGCGCACCCGAACGCACCACTGAATTCGAATGATGGCTCCGTGGTAGCTCAGCGGGCTGGAGGGCAGCACGGTCTTGAAACGCCGTGGACGCCGAACATCGAACGGCTGATCCTCTTCGGCAGCGACGCGCTCGAAATGGTGTACGGCCAGATCCTCGTCACCTTTGCCGTCGGTGTGCCACAGCATGGAGACCTCGACGGCCCTGACATCGCGGGGCGAGATCGCATGGAAGCGATAGCTGCCGGCGAGCGTCTCGCCCGGCTGGCGGATGCGGCCGTTGTCGTCAAAGCGGATCGTTACGTAGGGTTCAATCATAGTCGGCAATTCGCAGCGCGGCGTGGATAGACGATAACCGGAAAGCACCGTTCGTATTCACGCCAGCGGTGCGGCTTCCCGCGGACGAGAATCTTCCAGTTGATTTCGTTGTGGCCTGCCTTGAACGAATGCATCGCTCCGGCCGGAACCTCAAGCTCGCAGCCCGCCTCGAAGGGCCGCCCGCGTTCCACCTCGAGCCCTTCCTGCCGGAACACGGGTTGCTCGTAAACGCGGCGGTTCTCTTTTCGCGTGTCGGTGCCCTGGCGAAAGGTCGTCTGTTCGTCGCATACCAGCAGAACTTCCAGCGACTGCATGTGCAGGCGGCCGGGTTGATGCAGAAACAGCCGATACCGGTTGCCGGGGAGCAGGGGCAACTCGGAGATTTCCACGAGCGTGGGACCGATTGCCGTGGTGATTACGAGCTGGCGGACGAAAAAAACCGTCAGACCGATTCCGATCAAGGCGAAGGGAAGGATGAAAGCGGCCCGCAGCCAGTCGGGCTCGCCGACCAGGTGTTCGCCCAGGGCCAGCGCCACCGCGACGGCGACCGCGCCATTCCAAAGCAGGCAGACGGTCAGCCACACGAGCAACTGCCAGGCGGGCGACGATGCGATCGGCAGGCGGTAGGCCAGAGTGGTACCCGGGCTGTCGGTGAAACTGCTTCCATCAGGCACGTACGGAAGCGGCTCGTCCTTATGCTGGACGCCGATCGAGGCCAGGCCCGAAGTCCGTCTGGCGATCGCCGCCTTGCGCTCGGAAGACTTACCCCAAGCGAGAAGCTGGTAGAACAGGCCGGCTCCGCCGATCACAATGCACGAAACCGGCACCGTGAATATAAGCCATACCCACCAGCTCGAACTGCGAACCAGAACGGCCACGCTCGGATCATCCGGATCGTACCAGCAAACATACCTCTCACCGCGGGAGAGCCTGTCGATGATGGCTTGCGATGTCTGCCGGTCTGCCGTGTAGCCGCGACCGCGGACGGTCTGCACGTCATAAGTCCAGAGCCGGTAGCTGGCATCGCCGACTTGGTACTCAATCTGCGCTTCGGGACGGTAGAGTATGCCAGAATCGGCTCGCGTTTCGCCGAGCCGTGTATCGACCACGATGCAAGTCGCTTTGACGAACGCCTGACGCGCCCGCCAGTGCGGTAAGACAAGCGTGGCAAACAGGATCGCCAGGCTCGCGCAGCCGAGAAGCAACAATCCGGCAAAGAACAAGGCTTCCCCGGCGCTTCCCAGTCGCTCTGAGCCCGTGCGACGGTTACCGCGTTTCTTCTCGTAGATACGGATGCTGCGAGCCAAAATTCTTAGACACCCCCCTAGCGGTCGCCGGAAACACGGTGACAGTGCGGCACCGCAACTCACGTCGCCCGAGCGAGCCTTGCCGGCCGCCGGTCGACGCGGACGGGAGCCAGCGGTGATACCAGTCCAGGCCGCATCTCGTCCGAACCGACATCCCAGCAATGCAGATCTCGAGGGTGGCGGCGGTCGGCCTCCGGGGTGTGTCGCTTGAACTTCAGCGCGATTACCCCATCCGAACTAGGAGGCGACGGGCTGCCGCCGTCGGCGGCGGAATCCAATTCCTTCCAGCGCCTTGTATACCTCTTCGAGCGTCTTCTCCCCAAAATTCGAGATACCTAGCAAATCGTCGCGTGTGCAATTCAGCAGGTCGCGGACAGTGAAAATCCCTCGTTCCTCCAGACAGTTGGTTGTCCGAACGGACAGGCCGATTTCGGCCGTGCTCATCTCCAGCTTATCTTGCAGATCCTTGGCTTGAGTGTCGAGCTTGCTGAGCGGAATCCGGGTTCCCATGGGGTCCCTCCCAATCAGGTCCATCTGGTCGTCCAAGCACGCAGACAGGCGGCGCCATGCCGCCAACCGACTCAGCAGTATATCAGATTCCCGGGTCCTGCCTAGTACCCATGCACCGATGCAAACGGCCGCGCGGCTTGAGCTTGCGAATGGCTGACCGTACAGTTGGGGGAGTGACCTAAGAATCCCCTTTGTCCTATATTGGCGAACAGCCTGAAACATGGGGCGCCTATTCCACGAGTCGCCGCCGCCTCCGGGCTGCCGCCGCATTCCGGTTGTTCCTACCATGGCGGCCGATCACCTCCGGAAAGGAGTTCCGTGACCGTGCAGCCATCGCCCGATCAAGCGCTGGAACACCTCCTCAATGGGCTGACCCCCGCCCAGCGGGAAGCCGTAACTCACATCGATGGCCCGCTTCTGATTCTGGCCGGGCCCGGCAGCGGAAAGACGCGCGTGGTGACCCACCGCATCGCTTGGTTGCTGGGCAACGGCATTCCGGGCGAGCAGATCCTGGCCCTGACTTTCACGAATAAGGCAGCGGAGGAGATGCGGAGCCGGGTGGGGCGGCTCGCGCCCGGACAGCCGGTTTGGGTGGGAACTTATCACCGCTTCTGCGCCCGGTTCCTGCGTCGGCACGCTCAGCTTGCGGGGCTGGAAGAGAACTACACGATTTACGATGCTGACGATCAGGCCCGACTGCTTCGCCGGGTGGTGAACCGTCTGAAGATCGACCTGGTTCACTTCACCCCGGATTCGCTTGCATCGGCGATCAGTTGGGCCAAGAACCGCCTCATCCTTCCCGACGACTACGCACCGCGGCCCGGGCACCCCCTCGGAGTGCTCGTCAAGACTGTCTATCCGGCCTACCAGCGGGAGTTGCTCAAGGCGAATGCCGCCGACTTCGACGATCTGCTTCTGCACGTGGCGGTGATGCTCCGCGACAACCCTGAGTTGCGCGCCGGACTGGACAACCGCTACCGCTATGTGCTGGTTGACGAATATCAGGACACGAACCTGGCGCAGTATGCCATCGCCCGTGCCCTTTCGGTCGACCACCCGAACCTGGCGGTGACCGGCGATCCCGATCAGTCGATCTATGGATGGCGGGGAGCTAATCTGAACAACATCCTCGAGTTTGAGAGAGACTTTCCCGACGTCCGCGTGGTGCGTCTGGAACGCAACTATCGGAGTACAAAGAGGATCCTGCACGTCGCCGCTGAGCTAATCGCGCACAACATCAAGCGGAAGCAGAAGGACCTGTACACCGAAAACGGCGAAGGAGGACCGGTTCGCCTGGTCAGCTATGCTACCCACCGGGACGAAGCCGAGAGGATTGCGGCGCGGATCGCCGGCGAAATCCGCGGCGGGCGCCGGCGGCCCCGCGACTTTGCCATCTTCTACCGCGTCAATGCGCTCAGTCGCAGTTTCGAGCTGGCCCTGCGCGAGCAGGGCGTGCCGTTCCAGTTGATCCAGGGTGTGGAGTTCTTCCAGCGCAAGGAGATCAAGGACATCCTGGGGTATCTTCAGTTGGTCAATAATCCCCGCGACGACCTGGCGCTGCTGCGGATCATCAACGTCCCGGCGCGGAAGATCGGCAAGGCCACGATCGACCGTCTGGCTGATCACGCCGCCCGGAAGCAACTCAGCCTGCTCGATGCCGCGCGGGAATGCCGCGTGATCGCATCGCTGTCGTCGTCCGCGGCCGGCCATGTCGAGAAGTTCGTCGGGCTGATCGATCGCCTGATTGCCGCGGCCAACGGTCAGGTGGAAGAAGTCCTCGGTCTTGTGCTCGCCGAATCAGGATACAAGGAACAATTTGTCGGGAGCGAGGATGAGGACGACCAGCAGCGCCTGGCGAACATCGAGGAACTGCTCACCGTCGCTCGCGAATTCGACGAACGGCATGCCATGAGCCGTCCCCTGGAAGAATTCCTCGAAGAAGTCAGCCTGGTGAACGATACGGACGACTGGGAGAACGAAAACGATCGGGTGACTCTGATGACGCTTCACGCGTCGAAAGGACTGGAGTTCCCGGTGGTGTACCTGGTGGCAGTGGAAGAAGGCCTGCTGCCTCACGAGCGGAGCCGGAATCAACTCGACCAGCTCGAAGAGGAGCGCCGGCTGATGTTCGTAGGCATCACGCGCGCCCAGGAGGAACTCCAGATCAGCATAGCGGCCAATCGCGACTTCCGCGGACAGCGGAAGCTGACCATTCCGAGCCAATTCCTCATGGAACTGCCCCGCAGCGAAATGGAAATCGAGGATACGGGCCTGATCGCGCCGTCGTGGAGCGACGCCGAGTTCGATCAACGGGTGGAGCCTGCTGAAATGCCCATCCGTTTACCGCGAGCTGTCTCGGGAGCCGCACTGACTACCGCTGCGGAGCTGGCCGGAGATGTGAGTCATGCCGCCTTTTCGCCCGATGACTTTGCGCAGGGCATGCTCGTCCGGCATCCATCGCACGGGCTGGGGCGGATTGTCGCCCTGAGCGGCAGCGGCGCCCGCCGCAAGGCGACAGTAGATTTTGCCTCCGGCTCGGGCCGACTGAAGTTCGTGCTGGCCAGCAGTCCGCTGCGGCCAGTGAAGAAATAGCGTCTGCCATTGCCGGCAGGAATCGTCTATACTGCCCAGTCTCAGCCGTATTTTGGAGGATCCAGCCATGTCGGACGTCAATGCGGCCCAAGCCGCCGGGCCGCGGTGGAAGCCCCTGTCGGCCATCGATCGCCGTGTCGCCGGCGTGCTCGTGGAAAAGGCCAAGACCACTCCCAACGCCTATCCCTTGACGCTCAACGCGATCGTCACCGGCTGCAATCAGAAGAGCAACCGCTTCCCCCTCCTCGAACTGGATCCCGATGCGGTCCAGGAGTCCCTCGATCGGCTCCGCGAGATGGGAGCCGTGGGGTTGGTACAAGGGCTCGGCCGTGCGGAGAAGTTCCGCCATTATCTTTACGATTGGTTCGGGGTTGATAAGGTTGAATTGGCGGTTATGGCCGAACTGTTGCTTCGCGGCGCTCAGACGCTCGGCGAACTGCGGGCTCGAGCCGCTCGCATGGAGCCCATCCGCGACATGGCAGAACTGGAGCCCGTCGTGGCCTCCCTCAAGGCGAAGGGGCTGGTCATTGGCCTGAGCCCGGAAGGCCGCGGCCACGCGGTCACGCACGCCCTCTATCAGCCGCGGGAACTGGAACGTCTGCGTCAAGAGTACCGTTCCGCTCCGGCATCGGCGTATGCCGGAGGAACGGAAGAGGAGCTGGAGGCGATCCAGCCGGCGCCAATCCCGGAGCCGCCACAGGCCTTCGCGGCCGCGGCACCGGCGCCGACCAGGCAAAACGAGATGGCGGAGATCCGCGCACAGATTGAGGAACTCCGCGGTGAGCTGGCCGATTTGGCGACCGCGGTCCACAATATTGAGGATCAACTCCGCCAGCTCAAGGACGCGCTGGGAGCCTGACGCGAACCGGGCATCGCTGGCTGCCGTAACGAGGGGGGCTGCATCGAATTTCACAGCCTGTCTTGTTGACTTTCTGGAAATGAGGGCGCTGCCATGCTGAAGCTACTCCAGGCAATGAACAGTTTCGTTCGCGCCTTGCTCGGGTTGGCAATCGTGGGCGCGGTGGCCGGACTGGGATGGTTCGGATACGAGAACTACTACGCCGAGAAGCACGCGTTGGAAAAGAGTCGGGCCCAGCTTGCCAGCCTCTCCAAAGAGCTTGACGATCGGCGGCAGGAGATCAACCGGCTCAATGTCGACCTGGAGTCCAAGAAGCAGGAGATCGAGAAGCTCAATGCAACCATTAAGCTGCTCACTCTCGACCAGCGGATCGCCCGTATCGAAGTCCTGGGCCAGGAGGGCTCTCAGGAGCAAGGCGACCTGCGATCCCGGCTCAGTTTCGTCGAGCTGAACGAACAGGGTCAACCGCTGGAAAAGCCGAAAGTGATTACCGTCGTCGGCGATGTCGCCTATCTCGATGCACTGGTCGTCAAGTTTGACGACAAGCACATCGCCGAAGGTGATCCGCTGCGGTCGACCTCCGTAGCCCTCTTTCGCCGGATTTTTGGCGAGGCCCAGCGTCCGGTCGACGGTTTTCTGCTTGACGTTGAGGGGGCCCAGCCGACCGCGTACCGCCGGGGTGGCAAACCGTCGGAATTCGAGCAGCAACTGTGGGAACGGTTCTGGGAATACGCCAACGATCCGGTCAAGGCGCGGCGAGAGGGTGTCCGGGCAGCCCACGGCGAGGCCCCCTTCATCAAGCTGGTACCGGGCAAACGCTACCGCGTCGAGCTGCGGGCTTCGGGCGGACTTTCCGTGGTGCCCGAAGAGGCGGCCGCCCCGACCGGCAATACTCTCTGACGATCGCCCGACCTTGCTCCGCTGTCTTTCTCCTTCTCATGGGAACGGTGGAATCCCGGCCGAAGGGCTGTCGAACTTGCCCCCGGGAAGGGCGGAAGGGGCGTTCCACGGAAATGTCCCCTGCCCGAGCGGTCATTAAACGGCATTCCCGGGCGACAATTTGTCCATCCGCTTCAATCCCGTACCTTCCCCGGAAGATCGCGGTCGCTAAAATAACGCCAAACCAGTACACAGATGGCGGGCTACTGGCGGCGCATGCGGCGGGGCGGACGGATTTGATTCGCCGCCCATCGGCACACCCGCGGACCGGCCGTGGCGATGCTGGAAAACGGCGTTGAACACGAGTTCCGACGGCGTGTCTCTAAGGCAGAAGGCAGTAAGCGCGGTTTGGCGTAACCACGTTGGACAACTGGTCGGCATGGATCCACTGCTCCCCGCGTTTGATGGCTGGCACATATCGGCAGTGGTCGCAGATTCTCCTGGGGAAGTGCTAGGCTGAACGATGGGTGGATCGCTCATTCCGCAGTGGATTGACCGGGCCCGGCCGTTGGTCGGGCTGCTGATCGTCGGTGTGCCGCTCTACCTGGTGGGCCTGTTCTACTACGGGGCTTCGCCAAAGACGATCGACGTAGGCTATATGCCGGAGCAGCCGGTGCCCTTCAGCCATGCCCTGCATGCGGGAAAACTCGGCATGGACTGTCGCTACTGTCACACCACGGTGGAACGGGCGGCGCACGCGGCGCTGCCATCGACCGAGGTCTGCATGAATTGTCACGCGCGCATCGGCGTCAACCAGCCGTCGCTATCCCCGGTGCGGCAGAGCTATGCCGAAGGGATACCGGTGCCGTGGATCCGCGTTCACGATCTGCCTGACTTCGTCTACTTCGACCACAGCGCTCATATCAGCCGCGGCGTAAGCTGCGTCTCCTGCCACGGGCGTGTGGACCGTATGGAAACGGTCTACCAGGCCGAGCCGTTGCGAATGGGCTGGTGCATCGAGTGTCACCGCAATCCGGAGCCACACCTCCGCCCGGTCGAGTTCGTCACCGATCTGGACTGGGTGCCGCCGGAGGACCCTGTCGAGCTGGGCAAGCGGCTGCGGAAAGAGAACAACATCAATCCTTCGACCGACTGCTGGACATGCCACCGTTGAACACGTCCGCTCTCGATAAGCTTGCAGCTGCCAGGACGCGATGGCGCAGTCTGGCCGACTTGGCCGATGCGCCGGAGTATCGCGAGTTTCTGGAGTCCGAGTTCCCCGCTGCCGAAGACCCAGAAGGGGTCAACCGTCGCCGTTGGCTGCAGGTGATGGGAGCTTCGCTTAGCCTGGCCGCGGTGGGGGGCGGTTGTCGCTGGGAGAAGACGGAGCTGCTGCCGCTGGCTCGGCGTCCCGACAATCGCGTGCCCGGTGAGCCGCAGTACTTCGCCACGGCGATGGAACTCGACGGCGCGGCCGTAGGCCTGCTCGTGCAATCCGTCGATGGGCGGCCGATCAAGATCGAGGGCAATCCACAGCACCCGCAGAGTCTCGGTTCGACGACCGCATGGCACCAGGCCTCGCTCCTGCACCTCTACGATCCCGACCGCAGCAGCTTTCCGGTCGAGCGAGCCGGTCCCCGGGTGGAGAAACGTTCCTGGGAGCAGGCCGATCGAGCGCTCCGCGATTTGATCGGCAAGGCGCCCGCCGGTGCGGGGCTGCGGTTCCTCAGCGAACCGTCCAGCTCTCCCACGTTGGCCGCGCTTCGCGCCCGGCTGGAAGAGCGGCTTCCGCAGGCAAGGTGGCATGAGTACGGGCCATTTCCCTGCGACAACGAGCGCGAAGGAACTCGGCGGGCTTTGGGACAGCCGTATCGCGTCCACTACCGACTCGAGAAGGCGCGGCGGATCGTGTGTTTCGACGCCGATCTGCTCGCCGTTCATCCGGCTTCGATCGAGTACCACCGGGCGTACGCCGACGGCCGCGAGGTCGTCGAGGGCGAGATGAACCGGCTTTACGTGGTGGAGAGCCGCTATACGGTGACCGGCTCCGCCGCCGATCACCGGCTGCCTGTGCGCTCCAGCCAGATTTCCGCGGTGGTTGCCGCGCTGGAACGGGAGATCGCTTCGCCCACGAGCAGTGCGGCGGAAGGCGACGCCGTGGCCCGGTTCGTCCGCGCCGCGGCCCAGGATCTCGCCGAGCACCGGGGGGCGAGCATGGTGGCGGCCGGTCCGGGGCAGCCGCCGGAGGTCCACGCCGCCGTCCAGCGGATCAACGCCGCGCTGGGCAACGTGGGCCAGACGGTCCTCTACTACGCAGAACCCGATCGTCCCCCGCAAGTCGAAGATCTCGCGGCGCTGGTCGAGGCAATGAATGCTGGTGAAGTCAAAACGCTAGTGATCCTCGGCGGCAATCCGGTGCAGACGGCTCCCGCGGACCTGTCCTTTGGCGAGGCGCTCTCAAAAGTGCCAGCTTGCGTCCATCTGAGCCAGTATGTCGACGAGACGTCACGCCGCATGCTGAGCCCAGGTCCAAGTGCCGACGAAATCGCGCCTCGCACTATCTGGCACCTGCCGCAGGCCCACTATCTGGAAACATGGGGGGATACGCGGGGGTTCGACGGCACCTACACCTTGCTTCAGCCGCTGATCGATCCGCTGCTGGGCGGGCGGTCAGCGATCGAGGTCCTGGCCCGGGTTCTCGACCAGGAGCCGACCAGCGGCTTCGAACTCGTCCGGCAGCAGTTCCGCACGGAATTCGGTGAAGACCATTTCGAGACCCGCTGGCAGACCGCCGTTCACGACGGGCTGGTCGCCGACACCGCCTGGGAGCCCGAGACGCCGCAGCCCCAGGCCGGTGGCGAGGCCGCGCCGACCGCCGCTGGGGCGGGCGAGGGTTCTCAGGGCCTGGAGATCGTTTTCCATCCCGATTATTCAGTTTTCGACGGGCGGTTTGCCAACAACGGCTGGCTGCAGGAAATGCCCGATCCGATGACCAAGGTCACTTGGGACAACGCCGCGGTCGTCAGCCCGCGGACGGCAGAGTCGCTGGGGATCGAGCATGGCGAGATCGTCCGCCTGAGTTACGGCGGCCGCGAGATGGAGATTCCCGTCTACGTGCTCCCCGGCCAGGCGGAAGGGAGCGTCGCCGTGGCCGTAGGTTATGGACGGACCGCCGCCGGCTACGTCGGCGGCAGCGAGACTGAGGGCATTGACCCGGTTGGAGTCGACGCGTACCGCCTGCGGCAGAGCCGGGCGATGTACTTCGACGGCGGGCTGTCGATTACACCTACCGGCCGGCCCTACCGTCTGGCCTGCACCCAGGACCACCATGCCATCGACAAGGTCGGCCTGGAAGAGCGGGGCCACCGCGTTGGGGAACTGGCCCGCAGTGCGACTCTGGCTCAATACAAGGAACATCCCCACTTTGCGCACGAGGCCGGCCATACGCCCCAAGTCTCGCTGTGGAAGGAGCCCACATTCCCGGGACAGCATCACTGGGGCATGTCGATCGACCTGTCGAAGTGCATCGGCTGCAACGCGTGTGTGGTTGCCTGTCAGGCCGAAAACAATGTGCCCGTGGTCGGCAAGCAGCGGGTGCTCGAATACCGCGAGATGCACTGGCTCAGGGTCGATCGCTACTTCGAAGGCGGGCTGGAAAACCCGATCACGCATCATCAGCCGATTCCCTGCATGCACTGCGAGAACGCTCCCTGCGAGGCCGTCTGCCCGGTCGCGGCGACAGTCCATAGCAGGGAGGGCCTCAATGAGATGGTGTACAACCGCTGTGTCGGCACCCGATACTGTTCGAACAACTGTCCCTACAAGGTCCGCCGGTTCAACTTCTTCAACTTTGCCAAGCAGTTCGACAACCCGCGTTCGGACCTCACCAAGATGATCTTGAACCCCGAGGTCACCGTCCGCTCGCGCGGCGTGATGGAGAAGTGCACGTACTGCGTCCAACGGATCCAGGCGGCGCGCAGTGCTTCGGTCCGCGAAGGGCGTCTCATAGCCGACGGCGAGATCCAGACCGCTTGCCAGCAGGCGTGCCCAAGCCGCGCGATCGTGTTCGGCGACATCGCCGATCCATCCTCCAAGGTCGCGCAGCTCATGGCCGCCGACCGCAGCTACGGGATGCTCGAAGAGCTCAACACCCAGCCCCGCACCAGGTATCTCGCCCGGATTCGCAACCCCAATCCGCGACTCGAAGACGTTGCCCATGGCCACGATCACCGCACCGGTTAGCGACAACACCTTCAACGACCCCACGCAACGGGCGCCGTTGGTTACCGGTGGCCACGACTACGCCGCGGTGACGGAGATCGTCAGCAGCGTGGCGGAGCGGCCGCGTCCGCCATTGGGCTGGTATATCGCGTTCGCCATCTCGTCTTCGCTCACGCTGATGCTGTTCGCGCTGATCGGATATCTGATTGGCACCGGCATCGGCGTTTGGGGCAACAATGTTCCAGTGGCCTGGGCATTCGATATCGTCAACCTCGTGTTCTGGATCGGCATCGGCCACGCGGGAACGCTGATCTCGGCCATCCTGTTCCTTTTCCGCCAATGGTGGCGGACGAGCATCAACCGCGCCGCCGAGGCGATGACGCTGTTTGCCGTGGCCTGCGCGGGGATCTATCCGACGATCCATGTGGGCCGGATCTGGTTCCTGTACTGGCTGGCTCCCTATCCGAATTCGATGCTCATCTGGCCGCAGTTCCGCAGCCCGCTGATGTGGGACGTGTTCGCCATCAGCACCTATGGTCTGGTGTCGCTCTTGTTCTGGTACCTGGGCCTGATCCCCGATCTGGCCACTCTCCGCGACCGGGCGGTGTCGCCGCTGCGGCGGGCAGCCTACGGCCTGTTCGCACTTGGCTGGCGAGGCTCCGCCCGGCAGTGGCACCGCTACGAGCGGGCGTACCTCATTCTGGCCGGCCTGGCGACGCCGCTGGTTCTGAGCGTCCACTCGGTGGTGAGCTTCGACTTCGCCACCTCGCAGTTGCCGGGCTGGCACACGACGATCTTCCCGCCTTATTTCGTGGCCGGGGCGATCTTTAGCGGATTCGCCATGGTGGTGACCTTAATGGTGCCGGCCCGGGCCTTCTTCGGGCTTCGCGATCTGGTGACCATCCGGCATTTGGAGAACATGAACAAGGTGATTCTGGCCACCGGCACGATGGTGGGGTACGCCTATGCCACCGAGTTCTTCATCGCCTGGTACAGTGGCAACCGTTACGAGATGTTTGCGTTCATCAATCGCGCCATGGGGCCGTATGCCTGGGCTTACTGGACGATGGTCACCTGTAACGTGGTTGTGCCGCAGGCGCTGTGGTTCAAGAAGGTCCGCACGACGCCATGGATGATGGTCATCGTGGCGATACTGGTGAATGTGGGCATGTGGTTCGAGCGGTTTGTGATCATCGTCACGTCGCTGCACCGAGATTTTCTGCCGTCGAGTTGGGGCATGTATGCTCCCACCTGGGTCGACATCGGCATGTTCATCGGCAGCTTCGGGCTGTTCTTCACGCTATTCCTGTTGTTCTGCCGGTTCCTGCCCATGGTCGCGATGGCCGAGGTGAAGGGCATCATGTCGCCCCATCCAGAGAGTGCGCACGAGTAGGGCCGCAACCGGTTTGGGCCCAACATGGCTTGCTAAAGCGGATTACACGAGGCTATGGCCGACACTTCCACACCTGCCGCTCCCTCCACTCCGGTCCCGCGCGTGGCCGGCCTGCTGGCCGAGTTCGACACCCCCGAGGCCCTCAAGGCGGCTGCAGAGAGAGTGCGCGAAGAAGGGTACCAGAATTGGGACGCCTACAGCCCGTTTCCGGTGCACGGATTGGAACGGGCGATGGGCATTCGGCCGACGGTTCTCCCGCTGCTCGTGTTCGTGGGGGGCGTCGCGGGCGGGTTCTTCGGTCTGGCGATGCAGATCTACACGAACTCGTACGATTATCCCTACCTGGTGAGCGGGAAACCGTACCTCAGCCTGCCGGCCTTTATCCCGATCACTTTCGAGACTATCGTGCTGTTTGCTGCCATCACCACTTTTCTCTCGGCATTGCTGCTGAGCAGATTGCCGCAGTGGTGGCACCCGGTCTTCAGCAGCAAACGCTTTGCCCGGGTCACCGACGACGGCTTCTTTCTCGCCCTGGAGGCCGGCGATGCCCGCTTTGACGAGGCCGATTCGAGGGCGCTGCTGGAGTCGTTGGCGCCCGTGGGCGTCGATGCGATTTATGATCCGGCGGATTCGGCTCGCATGCCGAAGGCAATCTACTGGGTGATCGCCTTGCTGCTGATCGCGGCGCTCGTGCCACCGCTTTTCATGGCGAAGGCGCGCGTCACCCGGTCCCCGCGCACGCGGCTGAACCTGATCAGCGACATGGATTTTCAGGCGAGCTACCGTCCTCAGGAGGCAAGCGTGCTGTTTGCCGACCGCCGCGCGTCGCGGCCGCAAGTGGCGGGTACAATCGCGCGCGGCGATCTGCGGATCGACGATCATTTCTTCCGTGGCCGCGTCGGAGACGAGTGGGTGGCCGAGTTTCCCAGGCAAGTGGAAATCAGCGCCGCCACGATGCGCCGCGGCCAGGAGCGATTCGGCATCTACTGCGCCGCCTGCCACGGGTTGGATGGCGAGGGGGCGGGGATTGTTTCCATCCGGGCCACCGAAAGGAAAGAGACCACATGGGTCCCGCCACTGTCGCTGCATGCTGAAGCGGTCCGCGAGCAACGGGTGGGGCAGGTCTTCAATACGATCACCAACGGTGTGCGCAACATGCCCCCTTACGGCTCGCTGATCCCGGTCCACGACCGGTGGGCCATCGTGTTGTACCTCCAGGCGCTGCAGCGCAGCCAATCGACACCTGTCGACGGACTGCCGACGGACCTTCGAGACAAGCTACCCCAGTGACGGGCCAAGCCATGCATCACGGTGTGCCGGAGCGAACGTTTGACGAACGGGTGACCCTCGGGGAAGCCGCAACTGGCCTCTCCATGGTGACCGGTATCGGCGGTCTTGCGCTGGTGGCGATCGGCGCCGTTCTCGGATGGCTCCGTGGCGACGAGTGGAAGTACTTCCTGCACTCCTATCTGGTGCAGTTCTGCTTCTTCCTCAGCCTTTCGCTGGGCGCCCTGGTGTTTGTCGCGATCCAACACGTCACACGGGCCGGCTGGAGCGCAAGCCTGCGCCGGCTCGCGGAAATCCTCGCCGCCAATGTCGGTGTGATGGCGCTATTGTTCTTGCCCATACTCGTTATCGTACTGCTGGGCAACCATTTACTCTATGAGTGGGCTGATCCCAGCCATGTGGCCGAGGATCATCTGCTCCAGCACAAGCAGCCGTATCTGAACGTGCCGTTCTTTGTCGCTCGAGCGGCGGTGTATTTCCTCTTTTGGTGGATTGCCGGCCGATTCTATCTGTCGCGCTCTGTGGCGCAGGACTCCAGCGGTGATCCGGCCCTTACGTTGCAGATGGAACGCTGGAGCGGTCCGATCATCATCCTCTTCGCGGTAACGGTCACCTTTGCCGCTTTCGACTGGTTGATGTCGCTCGACCCGCACTGGTACAGCACCATTTACGGCGTTTACTACTTTGCCGGAGCGATTGTGAGCTTCATCGGGGCGATTACGTTGATGGCCGTATTGCTGCAATCGACCGGGCGGCTCACAACGGCGATCCACGTCGAGCACTACCACGATCTGGGAAAGCTGCTCCTGGCGTTTGTGATCTTCTGGGGCTATATCGCTTTCTCGCAATATATGCTCATCTGGTACGGCAATATTCCCGAGGAGACGATCTGGTATCTCGCGAGACAGACGGGCCCCTGGGGTTATGTCTCGCTGGCGCTCTTGTTCGGACACCTCTTGATCCCGTTCTTTGGCTTGCTGCCGCGCGCGATGAAGCGGCGGAAGATGCTCCTGGCCGGATGGGGAGTGTGGATCCTCGTCTTCCACTGGCTCGACATGTACTGGCTGGTCATGCCCAGGTTGGGGGCCGACGGATTCCCGCCCGGCTTGATCGATCTATCACTTCTCCTGGGCATGGGCGGACTGTATCTGGCCGGTTTGATCCGCGTTGCTGGCGCCCACTCGCTGGTCGCATTGCGTGATCCCCGTCTGGCGGAGGCCCTGGCGTTCGAGAACGTATAGAATTCACAATTGTTGCAGGCAACCGATCCAATGGGCTCCACAGGTCACCAACCTCCCGATCTCCCCCACAGCGATCCGACTCGCAATGATGTCAGTACGGCGGCGCTGGCCGTCCTCGGTACGCTGGGAGGGCTGCTGACGTTTGCAATAATTGTCCTGGTGACGGTAGTATTCAATCAGGTGCAGAACCGAGAGGAGTACGTCAAGCAGGTCAACTACCAGCCTCAGCAGATCGCCGATCTGACGCACGATCAATTGGGACGGTTGACAGAAGTCCGCTGGGTAGACCGCCAGAAGGGCGTCGTGGCGATCCCCATCGACCGGGCAATGGTTGCGGTGGTCAACGAGATCCGTGGGGGAACCTGGGACGCCCCGCAAGGCCCGCCGCCGGATCAGCCTGCTGCCGACCGGCAGCCGGAGGCCGCACCGGAGGCGCAGGCCGGTTCCTCGGCGGGCGCGGAGAGTGATCCCCAGAGTCCGAAGGATGGGGCAAGAGATGAGGCCGCCGCTCCCGAGTCGTCCAGAGATGCCGGCCAGGATGAGGCAGTTCAAACAGCCCAGCCCGCTGCGCCGGCAGAGGGGGGGGGCAGACGGCCAAATGGCTCCGCCACCCGGCGAGTAGCCTGAGGAGGTGAGCGATGACGATTAGACTTGAGACTCTGACGCACCGGTTGATCCTGGGCCTGGCAGCTACTCTCTTTCTGTCAGCGACCTGCGTTACCGCCCGCGGTCAGATAAACGACAAACAACCGAGCGAGCTGGAGCAAGTCGAGGTTACGGAGCACCTGAACACGACGCTTCCGCTTGATCTGACTTTCACCGATTCCGATGGCCGTGAAGTGAGACTTGGAGAGTTTTTCGACGGCACCAGGCCGGTCCTCCTGACGCTGAACTACTCCAATTGTCCCATGTTGTGCAGCATGCAGCTCACTGGGCTGTTTACCGGCTTGCAAGGCATGCAATGGGATCTCGGCGACAAGTACCGCATGGTGACGGTCAGTATCGATCCCAAGGAGCTTCCCGAGCGCGCCCAGCAGACCAAGGCCCACTACCTTGAGATGTATGGGCGGTCCGGTGTGGCCGACGGCTGGCACGTGCTGGTGGGCAAAGAGGAAGACATCAAGAAGCTCGCCCAGACTGTCGGCTTCGGGTACGCCTATGTTCCGGATACGAACGAGTACGCCCATGCCGCGGTAACGATGGTCATCACGCCCGCGGGCAAGGTCTCGCGATACCTTTACGGCGTCGAATACGATCCGCAGACGGTGAGGTTCTCGCTCCTCGAGGCGGCCGAAGGAAAGATCGGGACCACGCTCGACCAGATCATCCTCTACTGCTTTCATTACGACGCCGACAAGAACCGCTACGGTCCGGCGGCGATGAAGATCATGCGCGTGGGCGGCATCCTGACGCTTGTGGTTCTTGGCGGCATGGTGCTCGTCTTCCGTCGCCGCGGCCGCGGTCGAGATTCCGCGCCGGGCGAAGGATCGTCGCCGCCATCCGCAAGCCCATGAGGATTGCAGGCCTGATCGCTGAACTCCGAGCCGCGCCGCAGTCCACCTGCAGCACCGACCACAACCTTGACGACTCCGAGCACCGTTTCGTAAACCCTGCCGCAACGTGACGGCGACCACCATGGCAAACGGAATGATCGATACGATCTTGTTGGCCCAGGACGCTGGCTTCTGGCTGCCGGCGCAGGGTTCGACCACCGCCCAGGCTGTGGATGCAGTCTTCCACGTCATCCTCGGCGTGTCGGTGTTCTTCTTCGTGCTGATCGTCGTCCTGATGGCCGTCTTTGTGATTCGCTACCGGCGCCGGCCGGGCGATGAGGCGGCCGCGGGTCCGACCCACAGCACATCGCTGGAACTGCTGTGGAGCGGCATCCCGGTGGCGATTGTGATCGGCATCTTCTACCTGTCATTCATGGCCTATATGGACATGAAGACCGCCCCCGCCGACCCGTATGAGATCCAGGTGACCGGCCAGATGTGGAGCTGGCAGTTTCGCTATCCCAACGGCGCCGTCTCACCGGAGCTTCACGTGCCGCTCGACCGGCCCGTGCTCCTCACCATGACCTCGCAGGACGTCGTCCACAGCCTGTTTGTCCCCCGTTTCCGCATCAAGATGGATCTCGTGCCCGGCCGCTACACCCAGGCCTGGTTTCGTGCGGTGATTCCCGGTGAGCACGACCTGTACTGTGCCGAGTATTGCGGCCGCGGCCATTCCGACATGCTCAGCAAGGTGGTGGTCCACGAAGCGGGGCAGTTTGAAGACTGGGTTCAGAAGGCGGCCAATATTATCGGCACGATGCCCGACGACGAGGCGGGCAAGCAGATCTTCAACAACAACGGATGTGCCCAGTGCCACGCGGTCGAGCCGGGTAAGATGGCTGCCGGCGGCGGACCGAATCTGGCCGGCATTTTCCGCGAAACGCATCGTTTCCGCGACGGTACCTCCGCGGTTGTCGACGAGAACTATCTCCGCGAATCGATCCTTGAGCCCAACGCGAAGGTCCGCGAGGGCTTCCAGGCGGTGATGCCGGTTTTCAAGGGCCGGCTTACCGATGACGAGATTCGTGTGATCATCCAGTACATTAAGTCCCTTTCGGGGAAAGAATAATCGCCATGGCAGACGTTGAAGTCCAGCATGCGGCCGCGCCCCCCCAGTGGCCGACGCCCGAGGAGAACTACATCACGCATCGCCGCGGCATCCTCTCGTGGCTCGTGACCCTCGACCACAAGCGGATCGGGATGCTGTACCTGATCTCGGTCACCGCGTCGCTCTTTCTGGGCGGCGTGTTCGCGCTGCTGGTCCGGACCGAACTCGCTCATCCCGGCAAGACCATCATGGACCGGGATATGTACAACCAGGTATTCACTCTGCACGGCGCCGTGATGGTCTTCCTCTTCATCCTGCCGGCAATCCCCGCGGCGCTCGGGAATTTCGTATTGCCGATCATGCTTGGAGCCAAGGATCTTGCTTTTCCGCGGCTCAACCTGGCCAGTTACTACCTGTACGTCATTGGAGCCGTCTTTTTTGTGGTCGTGCTGGTGACCGGCGGTCTGGACACGGGTTGGACGTTTTACGTGCCGTACTCCGTGAGGACGAGCACCAATACGGTGATGGCCGTCCTCGGGGCATTCATCCTCGGCTTCAGCTCGATTTTTACCGCGGTGAACTTCATCGCCACCATCCACATGCTTCGCCCGCCCGGCATGAGTTGGTTCCGCCTGCCGCTGTTTCTGTGGGGGCTGTACGCCACGTCGGCGGTGATCATCCTGGCGACACCGGTGCTCGGCATCACGCTCTTGCTGGTGGCCGTCGAGAAGATCCTGGGCTTGGGAATCTTCGATCCCGCGCTGGGCGGCGATCCGGTGATGTTCCAGCATTTCTTCTGGTTCTACTCCCACCCGGCCGTCTACATCATGATTCTGCCGGGCATGGGCATCATCAGCGAAATTGTCTCCACGTTCAGCCGCAAGCACATCTTCGGCTACAAGTTCATCGCCTTCAGCAGCATGGCGATCGCTTTCTACGGCTTCCTCGTTTGGGGCCACCACATGTTCACGAGCGGCCAGTCGATGATGGCCAGCGTGATCTTCAGCCTGTTGACCTTCTTCGTATCGATTCCCTCGGCCATCAAGGTCTTCAACTGGCTGGCGACCATGTACAAGGGTTCGATCAGCCTCGACACGCCGATGCTGTACGCGCTGACGTTCATCTTCCTGTTCGGCATCGGCGGTCTGACAGGCCTGTTCCTCGGGGCGCTGGCGACCGATATCCACCTCCACGACACCTACTTCATCGTCGCCCACTTCCACTACATCATGGTGGGCGGCACGCTCACCGCGTTCCTGGGAGGCGTGCATTACTGGTGGCCCAAGATGACCGGCCGGATGTACAGCGAGTTCTGGGGCCGGATCGGCGCGTTTCTCGTTTTCGCCGGCTTCAACCTCACGTTCTTCCCGCAGTTCGTGCTTGGTTCGCGCGGCATGCCGCGGCGCTATTACGACTACGAGCGGCTGCTGGGCGAACATCCGGAGTTCTTCCTCTACCATATGCTGTCGTCGATCGGTTCGTTTGTGATCGGCCTGGCGACGCTCTTGGTGCTTGTCTACCTCATTGCCTCGCTGTGGACGGGCCGCCGCGCTCCGGCCAATCCCTGGGGGGCCGCAACCCTCGAATGGCAGACAACCTCGCCGCCGCCGTGGGACAACTTCCCGCGGACGCCCGTGGCGGGCGATCCCTATGCGATGTCCAACGTGCGTTACGACCCGGCTGTCGGCGGCTACGTAACCGTCCGGCCGGGCGACCGCTGACCATTAGCGCGCCCTCATGGCGCCCTCACGAGCGCACTGCCCATGGCCGATCCAAACCCGACCGCGCAACCCGCGCCCGATCACGCCGCGTATCCCACTCCGGGAGCGGACGATTTCCCGGCCGACGGCCGCACCGAACTCGAGCCACTCTACGGGTCAGTGGGCAACGACCACGGCAGCCACCCCGAGTACCTGGCTCACCACTTTGACACGCCGCGGCAACAATTTGAGGCCGGCAAGCTCGGCATGTGGATCTTCCTGGTGACCGAGATCCTGCTGTTTGCCGGGTTGTTCTGCGCTTATGCGGTCTTTCGTGCGAATCACCCGGAGATCTTCGAGTACGGGCACCGCTTCCTGAACACCACGTGGGGAGCGATTAACACCGCGGTGCTCATCACGAGCAGTCTGACGATGGCCTGGGCGGTTCGCGCGGCACAGCTCAACCAGCGCAAGACGCTCGTGACGTGCCTGTCGTTGACCCTGCTTTGCGCGTGCGGGTTCCTGGGAATCAAGTACGTCGAGTACAAGGAGAAGTGGGAGCACGGATTGCTGTGGGCAAGCAAGTTTCATCCGACGGAGCATGCGGCGGCCGAGAGCGAGGATCCGGGGCACGCGATCGCCGACCCGAATGAAACGGAAAAGCTCGATCTCGCACAACTCGAAGCCCGCGACCACGAAGCGCCGCGAAAGGTGGGCGTGTTTTTCAGCATCTATTTCGTGATGACCGGACTGCACGCCATCCACGTGCTCGGCGGCATGGGCGCGATTAGCTGGGTCCTCGTGCGTTCCGTCCGCGGAGCATTCCACAGCCACTACTTCGGCCCCGTCGACTACGTCGGCCTGTACTGGCATCTGGTCGACCTGGTGTGGATCTACCTGTTTCCGTTGCTGTACTTGATTCATTAACCACGGCCTGACATGCGCTGAAGCTGCCATGAACGCACCCTCGCACGCCGCTTCCGAACCCCACGACCACGGCTCGATTGCCCATACCGCGCCGAAGAGCGTGCTCATCGCCGTGTTCCTCGCGCTCCTCGTGCTGACCGCGGCAACCGTGATGGTGACGTGGATCGACCTCGGACCGCTGAACCTGATCATCGCCATGGCTATTGCCACGGTGAAGGCGGGCCTTGTGGCCTTGTTCTTCATGCACCTGATCTACGACCACCCCTTCAACGGATTCGTGTTCCTGGTGGCACTGGCGTTTCTGGCGATCTTCCTGAGCATCACCCTCTACGACACGATGCTCTACCATTACGAAATCGATAACTTCGAGCGGGCCCAGGAAGCTGCGGGAATGTAGCTGCCGGTGCCGGCGCACGTCGCACGTCGCGCGGGTTTGGCGCTAGCCGGGCGGGCGGGGTACAATGGCCGTTTCGGTCAATCTCTATCCGCCGAGGCAACGATGGCCCACGCTGAAGAGTCCCACCAAGCCGGTTTCCCGACGGTCCGCATGCGGCGGCTCCGCTACCACCCGGCGGTTCGCGACCTGGTGCGCGAGACATATCTCTCGCCGCGGCAGATGATCCTCCCGCTGTTCGTGCGGCCCGGTGAAGGTGTCCGGCAGGAGATCGGCTCCATGCCCGGCCACTATCAGCTCTCGCCCGATCGGCTGGCCGAGGAAGCCAGCGAGGCGTCACGATTGGGGCTCGGCGGGGTGATCCTGTTCGGCATCCCGGCCGCGAAAGACGCTACCGGCAGCGATGCGGTGAGTCCCGACGGGATCGTATCACAGGCCATCCGCGCCGCGAAGCAGGCCGCGCCGGACCTGCTCGTGATCACCGATGTCTGCTTTTGCGAGTACACCAGTCACGGGCACTGCGGCGTACTCACCGCAGCGACGGGCCGCACCGACGTCGACAACGATGCGACGCTCGAACTGTTGGCCGCGCAGGCATTAACCCACGCCCGGGCAGGGGCCGATATGGTGGCCCCCAGCGGCATGATCGACGGCATGGTGGCGAGCATCCGGCGGAAGCTCGATGGCAACGGGTTCGCCCACGTGCCAATCATGAGCTACGCAGCCAAGTACGCCAGCGCCTTCTACGGTCCGTTCCGCGAAGCCGCCGAAAGCGCGCCGCAGTTCGGCGACCGCCGTAGCTACCAGATGGACCCCGCGGCGGCGGCCGAGCAGGCCCTCCGTGAAGTCGAACTGGACCTCGCGGAAGGCGCGGACATTGTGATGGTCAAGCCGGCGCTGGCATATCTCGACATCATCCACCATGTCCGGCAACGCTTTCCCGGCGTCCCGCTGGCCGCGTACAACGTCTCGGGCGAATACAGCATGGTGAAGGCCGCTGCCGCGCGCGGTTGGATCGACGAGCAGAAGATCGCCTTGGAAAGCCTCCTGGCCATCCGCCGCGCCGGCGCGAGTATCGTTTTGACGTACTGGGCCAAAAACGTTGCCCGGTGGTTGGCGTAAGAGGGAGCTGGTTGCCTTGCCGACGGCGTCTCGGTTCGCCTCACTCTATGGGGGAGAGCAGTCTGGCCCCGGTGTCCACGTCGGTCACGAGGTGCGTCCAGACGCGCAGGTTCGGCTGCTTCAGCAGCGGGATAATGGCATCGGTCTTGGGGCGCGAGCATTCGCCGCATGGGCCGGCCAGGAGCACCACGTACTTATCGGGCGTCTTCGCCCGCGCGACGAGGTCGGAAATCTCGAACAGCGTGACCGCTTTCACCGGGCAGCCGTCGATGATCGCTCCCTCGGCCGTGTAGGGGCGGAACTGGACGTCGCCGACCCAGCCGTTGTCCACCATCCGTTTCAGTGCATTGGTCTCGCTCTCCATTCTGCCCAGGTACTCGAGGTACTGTCCCAACAGTCCGTGTTCGTCCTTGGCCGAAGCGAGCGATGTCACCACGATATCGATCTCCGCGGCGCGGTCAAGTGAGTTCCGCACTCCCGGATTCTGCATCACCCGCTCGTATTCATTGCTGGGCACCACGGTCTCGGAAAAGAGCGGCACCACTTCCACTTTCGGAAGTGCTCCGTCGAAATAGCCGAAGTACGTCACGGGCACCTTCTCCGGCCTGTCGACGAGAAACCCGCCAGCCGAGAGGGCGTGCAGCACAAGATCGGGGCAATCCAGGTCGGAATGCAGGAGGTGGGCCAGTCGCCGGGCGACGATCATCGTCGCAAATCCTGCTCCTAAACCGATATGCACCGGACGCTTCTTCTTACCCAGACGCTTGATCAGCGAGAGCACCAGGTCGGCTCCCACCGATGCCACATGCTTAAATGCATCCGCACCTCGGGTGTTGACCACCACCAGCGATTCGGGATCGCGGCGGTACTCGTCCAATCCGTAACGCGCGGCAATTCGCTGCGCCAGATCAGTCTCCCGCGGCGGTCGCAGGAACAGGAAATGCCGCCGCGCGGCTTCCCAGAACAAGGGATAGATCTTCTCGCGGGTCAGATCTTCGCGTTGCCACTCCTGCTGCAACCACTCGGCCACGGCAGTGGCCGCTCCGCGGCGCTCGTTGTCATTGCCCGTGTCGTGCGGATCGAATTGCGTGCCCAGTTGCGATAAGAAGCGGTTGCAGGCGGCGAACACCAGTTCATCGCTTTCCTGGGACGGATGCCAACGCTTCCCTCGTGTCATCGTCGCATCCCCCTCTCTTCTCCCGACTGATGCCGGATGGCGACTGTTGCCTTGCCGGCCGACAACCGGCCGGATCGTGTGATGAGATCTCCGCTGAGTCTACCAGCCGCGCCGGCGCGTAGCAAGAACCGCCATCCGGCGGGTGAGGTTGCTCGAATGCCGGGTTAGGTGTCACTTCCCCAGCAGCGGAATTGTCTCTTGCCGAGTGATGCTGCAGCGCCGCGGCTTGAGGGCCGGCACTGATTGCGGTCGGCTCGACCTGAACCGATAATGAAGCCTTCCGTAAACCATCCGTGGCTCCGCAAATGATGCCATGCCAGACGTTCTCGATTTTCGCAGCGACACCGTAACGCAGCCCACGCCCGGCATGCGCTCCGCTATGGCCGACGCGGCCGTGGGCGATGATGTCTTCGCCGACGATCCGACCGTCAACCGTCTCCAACAGCGGGTGGCGGAGATTCTCGGCATGGAGGCGGCGATCTTCGTTCCGTCCGGTACAATGTCGAACCTAATCGGTGTGCGGTTGCACTGCCAACCCGGCGATGAACTGATTTGCGAAGCGGGTTGCCACATCTACAACTACGAGCAGGCCGGCTACGCACAGCTAAGCGGCGTTGCGGCTCGGCCCGTTCCAGGCCGCGACGGCGTGCTCGAGGTCGAGCAGTTGACGGATCTTATTCGGCCCGCCGATGCACACTACGTCCGCACCCGGTTGCTGACACTCGAGAACACCCACAACCGCGGCGGCGGAAAGATCCAGCCCCTTCCGTGTGTCGAAGCGATCAGCCTCTGGGCCCGCGAAAACGGACTTGGCACCCATCTCGATGGCGCCCGGCTTTGGAACGCGATCGTCGCCACCGGCATCGAGGCGCCCCGCTGGGCATCGCATTTCGACACGGTAAGTGTCTGCTTCAGCAAGGGGCTGGGCGCCCCGGTCGGTTCGGTCCTGGCTGGCCCACGCGATTTGATCGCCGTCGCCCGGAGGCATCGGAAAGTGCTGGGAGGCGGCATGCGCCAGGCCGGAGTGCTCGCTGCCGCGGCGCTATATGCCTTGGATCACCATATCGGCCGGCTTGCCGAGGACCACGCACTGGCTCGGCGGCTGGCTGAGGGCGTCCGCGGGATCTCCGAGTTGGAACTCCAGGGAGGCGAGCCGGAGACGAACATGATCTTCTTTCGCGTCGCCCGGACGTGGGGGACTGCCATCCAGTTCGTCACCGCTCTCAAGGATCGCGGCCTGCTCATGCTCCCGACGAGCCCTAGCACCATCCGCGCGGTCACCCACCTCGACATCAATGCTGAAAGTGTCGAGCGCGCGATCCGTATCTTGAAGGAGGTCGCCGCGGGACCTGGCTCAAGTGTTTGTTGACAGTCTCCTGACGGCCGATAGACTCAGCAAAAGCACTCAGGGATTCATGGAGAAATGGGCGATCGCCAGCGACAGCACAGGTTATTGGTCGAGTTGTGGGTGGTTTACGGCTCGTTGCGTCTGGGGCTCTATACCCGTGAGCAGGCGCAGACCAGGATCCGCGAGATCCGCGATCAGCTTACGCCGGAGAACCGCAGCCTCGCTGCCGACATGTTCCACGATCGGGATGCACGAGTAATGGATTTGCAGATAATATCGAAGCCTTCGCTCAACTGACCCTGACCGGCTTCTGGTTTGCGAAAAAAGGGGGATTTTGCTTCGGGGCAAGCGATCCGAGTGAACGACCGTCAATGCGCGTGAGGAGCCATCAGTTATGCGAATCTCGAAGCTGGCGTCCCATTTCATCGCCTGTGGCGTCGGAATGGCCGTGGCGATCGCCTTCTTCTCTCTCCAGGCGGCCGACCCACAGCCTCCCGTTCTGAAGACCGCCGTCGTCCGCTGGGACGATGCCCCGGCGCATCAGGGAGAATGGGGAGAGATGCGTCGCTACTTCACCGGCCAGACCCGCGGCACGAAGAACGTGCTCACCGCGGTCGCCGTGGTCGAGCCAGGAAAAGCGGTGCATCGCGCCCACCGCCACGCCGAGGAAGAGTATCTAGCCCTCATCGAGGGCTCCGGCGTCTGGTCGGTCGATGGTAAGGAACAGCCCGCCCAGCGCGGCGATATCCTCTACGTCGAGCCGTGGATCTACCACGGTTTGACTAACACCGGCGACAAGCCGCTCATCTTCCTGGTGGTTCGCTACAATCCCAAGGGGATCGACCTGCCGCCGCGGCCGGACGACAAACCCGACGAACTGTGAACCGCGTTCTCCGGCAACGAGACCAGCTCACTCGATCGCCGGCCCGGCGATGCGCTCCCCTCGCTGCTGAAGCGCCTGTGTCACGGGGTCGAATGTGCCGTAAAACAGGGCATTCGCGTCCATCCAAGTGACCAGCCGCTCAATGTCTTCCGGCGTCAGGCTCACATCGTAGTGCCCATCCAGCAGCAGCGGCATCAGTCGACTGCCTCTTGCGCCGAAGTATCCCGGCTGGCTCAATGGCTCGCTATTCACCACGCGGAAGTCGCCTGGGCGTCCTGCCCAGTCGGAATAGCTCACTCGCGGGGCCAGGGCGTTGTACGAAACGGTGTAGCGTCCTTCCGGCTCGCCAGTCAGCACCACTTTGCCGTCCGGCTTCTCCCGGCTGTGGCAGCGAACGCATTGACGGTCGAGCACCGGCTGCACGAGGATGGGGTAGCTTAACGGTCGCGAACCATCGGGTCCAGGTGTGATCTTCGAAGGCTCCCTCGTCAGCGCCATCGCCATGCCGCCGGGCCGCGGCGTTTCGGTTCGCGGTTCGTGGCAGCCGACGCACGACGCCGTCTCGCCCGGCTGCAAGTAGGCCACGCTGCGCATGACCTGCACCGCCCGGCCCATTTCGTCGAGTGCCTGGAATGCCAGCGGTATGCCGGCCGGCGCGGTGAAGCATGCAGAACCATCTTCCTCCACCGGAACGGTGCCCAGCACCTGCTTTCCCGGCGAGGCATTGGCCAGGCCGACCGTCGGATTGTTGGCGTGCGGCGTCGATTTCGGCAGCACCTGCACGATTCGGAGCCGTGTGACCTTACCTTTGGGCAACGGCGGCCACGACATGTAAACGTTGTGCAGGAAGAACGTCCCCTCCCGCTCGGCGGTGGCCTCGCGGACCGACGGTATGCTCTTTGGCCGCGGCCGCGCTGCCAGCGGCGTCGGCCATACGCTGGAAATGTTGAGATCGCGATACAGCAACTCTTTATTTCCGAAGCGGTCGACTAGATAGATGCCGAACATGTTGACGGGGTTGGCGGTCGGCTCGCCGATCAGACTGTCGAAACTGTAGGCCGCGAGAAAGTAATCCTCCGAGATCGGCCATGGGCTGCGATAACAGTGCCCTGGCCAGCGAGCGGCTTCGGGCGGAACGGCTGGCGGTTGTGTCACTCCCACCGGCGCATGCCACATTCCCCCAGTGGCACGAATGACGGGAGCCTCGCTCTCAGGAAATAATGCATCGGGCGTGAGCCGCGCGATGGGTTCCAGGCCGTCGATGCCGCGCCGCGTATCGAGCAGGATGATCGATCCGGCCGTCATCGCGTGGTGCGCTGCCGCCGTGGCCATGATCCGGTCCGAACCCGGCACCGGCCGGGCTTCCCACACGCCCACCGGATTGAGCGTGTTGTTGCCGTAGAAGATCCGCACGTCGCTGCCGTCGGGCCGCGTCGACCAGAGTTGCTGGTAATGCACCGCGTGGCGGTCGACATAGTCCCACCGCGTATAGATCACACGACCGTCGTGGAGCACGGCCGGGTCCCATTCGTGCGTCTCATGAAACGAGATCACCCGGGGCTCAGATCCGTCGCCGTTCGCCACGGCCAGCGTGTGAACCGGGCACGGTCCCTGGCCGCAGCGGTGAAAACCGCCGCGGCGCGTCGAAATGAACACAATCTGTCCGTCGGGCAGGTAGCGCGGCGAGAAATCGTCATAGGGGCCGTCGGTAAGCTGTCTCGGCGCGGCACCATCGGCTCCTACCTCGTACAAGTGGAAGTACTTGTCGCCGAGTTCGCGATTCACGGGCGTCTTCTCCACCCGGCAGTAGGCGAACAGGATCTTCCGGCCGTCGTACGAAACCTCCGGGTGCTCGAAGCTCCCCAAAGGGAATGAACCGGTGAGGTGCCGGCAAGCCATCGATTCCCCCGGACGTTCGAGAACAAACAGGCCGCCGCCCGGACGTGCATTTCGGCCGTCGTACTGCGTGAGCTGATGGCTGAAAGCCGAGGGAGCCTGCTTGGCAAACACCAACGGTCCGGTCGCCGCCAGAGGATTGGCCAGTGCCATCCGACGGCGAGTCTGGTGTACTCGCCGCCACAGGTCTTCCCACGTCTCATTGCTCGTGGCGGAATCCGCCGCGAGGCGGTCGCGCTCGGTTTTCAACCTGCGCCAGTCAGCCGCATGCGGGTCCAGCGAGATGCTCTGCGAAGCGAGGTGATCCAGCAGCGCGTCGCCGCGGGCCAGCGTTCGACCAATCGCCTCGGCATAGCTGAAAGGAGCCCGCGCAGTCTCAATTCCGTCCTGCATCCGCCAATCCCACTCGATGAGCGCTGTCTCGAGTGCGACGCGCAAGGTGGGTAATGCGCGAGGCGGGCCGGAGCCATGGTCCTCGGCCGCAACAGCCAGTGAAATTGGGGACGTTGCTCCCGCAGCCTCGAGTTGCAGGTTCGAACATCGGACCGCGGCCGCCGACGTGGAGCACGCCGCGCCCAGCCGGATCACAAGGCGGCCATCTTGGGCCTCTGCCGACAACTCGATGCGACGCCATTCATCGGTGCAGGTTTCCTGGCGGCTCGAATCGGCGGCCGAGAGTGTGACTTCGGCCGGCCCGCCGTCCGCCCGTACGTCGGCGCTCACGCGCACCTGGCCGGCGAGCCCGCGGGCCTCAATCGACAGTTCGATCCGTTCGGCCGGCGCCAACGCCATGAGCAGCGTGGCAGGGTTCTCGGTGAGGGCGATCTGCGGGCCCTGGTCGCCGGCGATAAGACGGAATCCGCACACGGCGGCGCTGGCGGGCGGCGCCGGATGGCCATCAAGCACGATGCCCGCGGGCCCGAATTGAACTTCGCCCTGGGCCGCCGGGAGCCCGAGCAGCAGAACCGCAGCCCCCAACCACGCCGCACAGAATACCGCTTTCATCGCGAACCCTCCAGCATCGGTGCACAGGATAGACGCCATTATAAGCGAAGTGCCGGCGCAGTTGAACGCCCATGCCGGGTAGGAGATCAATCGACCGGCTTGAGCTTGTAGAGCAGGTTCGGCTCGTCGGCGGCATTGAAGAGGTCGATGGTCACGAGCAACTGCCCGGAAGATCGCTGGAACTCGCCCATCAGAATACCCGTGGGGCGTCGTCCTACGTCGGTGGACTGAAACAGCGGAACCTCGAACCGCATTGCTTCCGGCAGCGGTCTGACGTACGACATGTCGCGGAACGCCACCTCCGCAATCTGCTCCAGACCGCGCGATTGCAGTCGCGGGTTCACGGCGGATACGATCTGGTCCTGGCTGCTCCGCGCGAGGCGGAAATTGGCGGACGCTACGCGGAATATGTAATACCCTGCAGCCAGCGATCCGGCGAGGAGGACCAAGAGGATGGCCAGCGGAATGGCGCGGCCGAAGAACCGTCGTACGGCCGCCAGCGGTCCCAGTCCCAAACGGCGCCGCAAGTCGCGGTCGGCGTCATGAACCGCCCGGTCCCAAGCCTGTTTCACCGTACGATCGTGTTGCAGGCGGCGAACGTCCTCACGTATCTGCTGGTTCTTGGCCGCCGGAGAGGCTCCACGCCGTCGCGGAGCCGACTGAGCCGCCGTCATGGTCGTCGCCGGACGGGCAACGGTTTCGCGCGAGGCCTGACGGGCCGCCGGGACGGCGGTCTGCGGCATCTGCCGGGCGATCGCCGCGCATCTTTCCAGCTCCGTGATTACTTCCGCCATCGTCCGATAGCGGTACTCCGGTTTCTTGGCAACCATCATTTGGAAGACGCGATCGAGCGCTTCGGGCGCGTCGGCGCGCTTCTTGCGCAACGGTGGAATCGGATGATCACGGTGCGCGACGATCCGCTCGATCGGCGAATTGCCGCTGTAGACCGGTTGCGCGGTGAGCAGGAAGTACAGCGTGCATCCCAGACTGTAGATGTCCGACCGTTCGTCGGCACGCCGCGTGCTGACGGCCTGCTCGGGCGACATGTAATCGACCGTCCCCATCACCTCGCCGCTCTGCGTGAGGCGGTCGGCCGCGGTAGCCTCGGCTGGGCTGAAATCGCTTTGGAGGCGGGCCAGTCCCATGTCCAGAATCTTAACTACTCCCCGGCTGCTCAACAGCAGATTCGAAGGCTTGATGTCGCGGTGCACAACGCCCTCGGTGTGGGCAAACTGCAGCCCTCTGGCGGCCTGCAGGGTGTAGTCGATCGCTTCGGTGATCGCCAGCGGACCGCGCTGCGTCACCACGCTTGCCAGGTCCTTTCCGTCGACACACTCCATGACGAGGAAATGCACCCCGTGGGACTCGCCGGCGTCGAAGGCGGTGACAATATTGGGATGGATCAGCTTCGCTGCGGCCTCAACCTCCTGCTGGAATCGGGCCACGCTCTCAGCCGAGTTCGTGACCGCAGGAGGAAGTGTCTTCAGGGCGACAACGCGTTTCATCCGCCGGTGCCGCGCGCGGAAAACGTGCCCCATGCCCCCTTGGCCGATTTCATCCTCGACCACGTATTCCCCGAGCACCAGTCCCTTGGTCTTGCCCTGGTAGATCGCCTGGGCCTGGAATTTCGTCAGCTTGCCTTGGCGGTAAAGGACCCTGGCCAGCTCCTCGCCGCTCCGCGGCTTTTCCTCTGCCGCCAGGCAATCGATGACCCGTTGGATCTCCTCTCGAGCCATCAAACCGCTATCCGCCAGCGACTGCACGAATTGGTCAAGAATGACCGGCATGCTCGGACCCTGCTTGGGATCGGACCCTGCCTGGGAATAGAATCGAGGGATTCTATCTACCTGGGAGGGGGTGGGCAAGCATCCAAATGGTGGCCATGTTTTTGGCAGATCCTTTGCGTACAGCCTTTCTTGGGCGCGTCACCGGCCGTTCGACGATGGCCGCGCGGGTTGCAGCGGCGATGCATCGATCGGCTCCGTTGCCAGCAGCTTCAGGAATGTCGGACCGTCGAGCGTCTCACGGCTAAGTAGTTCCTCGGCAACGTGATCCAACTGCCCGCGATGCTTCACGAGAATGGCCTTGGCGTCGTTGTAGGCCGCATTGAGCAGCCGCTTCACCTCCTCGTCGATCTGCTGGGCGGTGGCCTCGCTGCAGTCGCGCTGCGTGCCGCCATCGAGAACCGGCAGGAACGGATCGCTGCGCTGCCCGCAGTGCATCAGGCCGACGACATCGCTCATTCCGTAAATACAGATCATCTGCCGGGCCATCGCCGTCGCGCGGTGAAGATCGTTCTCGGCTCCGGAACTCACCTCGCCAAACACGACTTCCTCCGACGCGCGGCCTCCGAGCAACCCCTTGAGCCGGTCCATTATTTCTGACTCGGTGATCAGAAACTGCTGCTCGGTCGGCAGTTGCATCGTATACCCCAGGGCGGCACGGCCGCGCGGCACGATGCTGATCTTGTGAACCGGGTCGGCGTGCTCGCTGTAGACGGCCACCAGGGCATGCCCCACCTCGTGATAGGCCACACGACGGCGTTCCTCGGTTTCCAGACGTCGGCTCTTCCGCTCCGGACCGGCAACCACCTTCTCCACCGCTTCTTCCAGGTCGTGCTGGGTAATCTGGTCGGCCTTGCGCCGCGCCGTCAACAACGCCGCCTCATTGAGCGCATTGGCCAGGTCAGCGCCGGAGAATCCGGGAGTCGCCTGGGCGATGCGGCGGAAGTCCACGTCGTCGGCAAGAGGCTTGTTGCGAGCGTGCACGCGGAGGATCGCCTCGCGACCCACCATGTCCGGCGCATCCACCACGATTTGCCGGTCGAAACGCCCGGGACGCAGCAGCGCCCGATCGAGCACTTCCGGCCGGTTCGTCGCTGCCAGCAGAATCACGCCTGAATTGGGCTCGAAACCGTCCATCTCGACCAGCAACTGGTTCAGCGTCTGTTCTCGCTCATCGTTCGTTGCGCCCATATGGATTGTCCGCTGACGGCCGACGGCGTCGAGTTCATCGATGAAGATGATGCACGGCGCACTGCGCTTTCCCTGCTCAAAAAGGTCGCGGACCCGCGCGGCCCCGACGCCAACGAACATCTCCACGAAGTCGCTGCCGCTGATGGAGAAGAACGGCACCCCGGCCTCGCCAGCCACCGCCCGCGCCAGCAGCGTTTTGCCGGTGCCTGGCGGCCCCGCCAGAAGCACCCCTTTCGGGATCCGGGCACCGATCTTCACGTAGCGGTCGGGATTCTTGAGGAAGTCGACCACCTCCTGGAGCTCGTGCTTGGCCTCGTCGACTCCGGCGACGTCCTCGAAACGCACCCCGGTTTCCCGGTCTCCGCTCAAACGAGCTCGGCTGCGGCCAAAGCCGGTGAGCACCTGCCGTGCGGCCCCCATGCTCCGCGACATCAGGAACCACAACAAAATGATGATTCCCAGCGGCAGCGCCCACATGACAAGGAACTGCTGCAGGAAACCCGGATGCACGCCGCGGAACTGGACTTCAGCAGTCTCGAGCTGTTCGATCAGATTGCGATCTTCGATCTGCGGCGGCCGTACTGTGCGGAAGAGAAAGCCCTCCTCGCCTTCTTCTGCGTTGCTTTCCCCAGATGGCTTCTTCTCGACGGACACAGCTTTTTCCGATTCGGTGCCGGCGGCCTCCTTCTCCTTATCCTGTGGCACGATCCGGCCGACGATCTCCCCTTCGCGCAATTCAATCTCGCTGATTTCTCCCTTTGCCAGATGATCCTTGAACTCGCTATAGGGAATCGTCTTGACACGAGCGTTATAGGCCATGTCCTGCCATAGCCATAAGAGGACCAATGCCAGCGGAATATACCAGAGGAGATACCGGGAGTTCCGCTCCCATGGCCCCGGCTTCTTCTCGCCCGGCTTCACGTCGGGTGGTGGTTCTTTTCCGGCGGCGGGTGGCGACATCGCTTCTCCTTATGAATCGTGGTTCCGGTCACGCCCTGACCGCGCGCCGACAACTGCTCAGCCCGCCTCAACACCGGTGGAGCAGCCTGAACGTACTTCTCCCGGTCCAATTGTCGTACGCAATAAACCCCGGCCAACCACTCCGTTGGGGCATCCGGCACGCGCGTCTCTTCGGGTGTTTCGCTGAAGATGAGCACTTTCTGTGCCGGTAGGAAACCTGTCCGTAGTTGACCCGGTTGCGTACCATTGCTCGTAAGAAAAGCCGGTGCTGGTGATTAACACCAATCGGCATCACTCGCCCACTGCCGCCCTGAAACACCTACTAGCGAGAAACAAGGCGACTTCGATGCATACTGTCCACGCAGCACCGCGAGTTAGTCTGTCCCGGCACGGACTTCGCATCTGGCCGGGAAGGTCGTACCCGCTCGGGGCGACATGGGACGGGCGTGGCGTCAACTTCGCCCTCTATGCGGAGAATGCGACTGCCGTGGAGTTGTGTCTGTTCGACAGCCCTGAGTCGACGAAAGAGTCGTGCCGGATCAAGCTTCCTGAGCAGACCGACATGGTCTGGCATGCGTATCTCCCCGACATTGCCCCCGGGCAGCTTTACGGGTACCGGGTCCATGGCCCTTACGAACCTGAGAACGGGCACCGTTTCAACCCCAACAAAGTCCTGCTCGACCCCTATACCAAAGCGATCGGCCGGACCCTGAAATGGTGTGATGAGATTTTCGGCTACAAGATCGGCGACCCGCAGGCTGACCTGTCCTTCGACGATCGCGACAATGCGGCCAGCGCCGTTCTGGGGCAAGTGGTCGATCCGACCTTCAGCTGGGGCGACGATCGGCCTCCGCGAGTTCCCTGGCACAAGACCGTCATCTACGAGTTGCACGTCAAAGGTTTTACGGCTCTTCATCCGGACGTGGCCGACGGCGCGCGCGGCACGTACGCCGGTCTGGCGTCGCAAGCGGCGATCCGCCATCTCAAGGATTTGGGAGTCACGGCGGTGGAGTTCTTGCCCGTCCACCATTTCATCAAGGACCGGCATCTCATCGACAAGGGGCTGACGAACTATTGGGGGTACAACACGGTCGCGTTCTTCGCCCCAGAGGCGACCTACGATTCGCAGTTGTTCCCGCTGGACGTCGTCCGCGAGTTCAAGATGATGGTTCGCAACCTGCATGCGGCCGGCATCGAGGTCATCCTGGATGTGGTCTACAACCACACCGCCGAAGGCAACCAGATGGGGCCGACGATCTCCTTCCGCGGCATCGACAACGCCGCCTACTACCGCCTCTCCCCCGAAAGCCCGCGCCATTACATGGATTTCACCGGTTGCGGCAACACCTTCAACATGGTCAATCCGCGCGTGCTCCAACTCATCATGGACAGCCTGCGGTACTGGATCCGCGAGATGCACGTCGACGGGTTCCGCTTCGATCTGGCAAGTACGTTGGCCCGCGAACTGTTTGCCGTGAACAAACTGGGCGCGTTCTTCGATATCATCCAGCAGGATCCGGTAATCTCCCAGGTGAAACTCATCGCGGAACCGTGGGATCTGGGCGAGGGGGGCTATCAGGTCGGCAATTTTCCGGCGTTGTGGTCGGAGTGGAACGGCAAGTACCGCGATACGGTTCGCCGGTTCTGGAAAGGCGACGGAGGGGTGGTATCGGAGTTCGCCACGCGATTCTGTGGATCGAGCGACCTCTATGAATGGAGCGGCCGCCGGCCCCACGCCAGCGTCAACTTCATTACCTGCCACGACGGGTTTACCCTCGAAGACCTGGTCTCGTACAACGAGAAGCACAACGAGGCCAACGGCGAGAACAACTCGGACGGCGCCAGCGACAATCAGAGCTGGAATTGCGGCGCCGAGGGCCCGACCCACGATCCGAAAGTGCTCGACCTCCGCGACCGCAAGAAGCGAAGCTTCATCGCTACGCTGCTGTTCTCCCAGGGCGTGCCCATGCTGCTGGCGGGCGACGAGATCGGCAACTCGCAGTTCGGCAACAACAACGCCTACTGCCAGGACAACGACATTAGCTGGCTCAACTGGGAACTCAACGACCGCAACCAGTCGTTGCTCAAGTTTACCCAACAGGTGGTCGAAATCTACCACAACCAGCCAGTCCTGCAGCGGCGGCGATTCTTCCACGGCCAGGCGATTCGCGGCGCCGACGCTCCGGACATCACCTGGTTCGGTCCCACCGGCGAAGAGATGACCGCTGAGGCGTGGCAGACGGAGTTCACCCGGTGTCTGGGAGTGCGATTGCTCGGCGACCATATCGATGTCGATGAGGAGGGGGAGGTCATCAGCGGCGACACGCTGCTGATCCTGTTCAACGCGGATCAGGTCCTCGATATCCCCTTTACTCTGCCGGAAGTCATCGACGGGTCGTGGCAGCGGATGATGGATACCGCCGATCTTGATGCCCCGGCCCAACTATTCGCCGGCGGGCAGGTCTACCCGCTTGAGCACTGCTCGGTGGCTCTGCTGAGGGTCCGGCAGGACGAGGAGAACCGGGCGCTGAGCGATCGCGTCCTGCAGCGGCGACGGGCGCGCACGGCCACCGGCAAGACTGTACCGCCGGCCGGCGTGTAGACGGTTTTCGGTCGCTGGGCATAGTCCCCATCTGGGTTCGTACCCCGCATCGCGGCTTTGACTGCCTGTCAAAACGACTAAAAACCCCCCGATTCCATTTCCACCTCAGCCGGACCATCGCGATCGGCGGCGCGTCGTCATCCGAAGAGCTTGTCCAGCAACAGTTTGCAGAACCCGAGTTTGCAGTGGGAAAGGACGCGTCTTCTGGCATGCGCGTTGCTTAAGTAGCGATCTCAGTCAGCTTGACTGTCAATCGCTCCGCGATGGCCAACTGACCCAGGACTGTTTCGCCAGTATCCAACGAGTATTTGGAGGATAGATCGATGTACGCACCTCAGTGGAACTCCCTGGCCAATTTCGGCGCTACGATGACTCGGTTCCAGCGCGACATGGACCGGATGATGGGCCGTTCCAGCCGTGGCAACGGACCACGTGCTTCGGCGGCCTACCCGCCGCTCGACTTGTGGCAGGACGCCGAAAATCTCTACGTCGAAGCGGAACTGCCCGGCATGGCGATGGACGACTTGGAGATCTACGTCAGCGGCGGCAACCAGTTGAGCCTGCAGGGCCAGCGGAAACCCCCGGCGATCGAGAAGGGCAACTGGCACCGCCAGGAGCGCGGTTACGGGCAGTTCAGCCGCGTTGTGACGCTGCCTGACCTGGTCGACGCTGACAACGTCCAGGCCCAGTTGCGCGACGGCGTGCTGACGATCACGCTGCCCAAGCGCGAAGAGGCCAAGCCGCGCAGGATCGCTGTGCGATCCGAATAGAATCGGCGGCAGCGTCAACCAACCATGACATAAGCCTCAATACAGGAGATTTGAAGATGACTCAAGTGACGACTCAGGAATCCCACCCAGACGTGGCCGCCCCCGAACGGACCCGCTCTGGGCCGACCTACGTGCCGCGGTTCGATATTCTGGAGACGGACGACGAGTTGATCCTCTACGGAGACCTGCCGGGCGTGGCCCGCGAGGATCTCGACATCCGTTTCGAGGACAAGCAACTCTGCGTCCAAGGAAGCGTGGCGCCCCGGCATACCGAGTGCGAGTTCCTCGGCGGGGAGTATGGGATTGGTGACTACTACCGGGTGTTCAATATCGGAGAAGACATCGATACCGAGCGCATTTCAGCAGAATTGTGCCACGGCGTTCTGACCATTCACCTTCCCAAGACGGAAGCGGTGAAGCCGCGCAAGATCGCCGTGAAGACGGGGTAAGAAGGCAGAAAGGAGGAAGGAAGATGTTCAACCTGGTTCCCTGGAAAAAGAAGCTCCCGGATGCGGGCTCGCCAGCCACTCGCGATTGGCACCCGCTGGCCCGCTTCCGCGACGAGTTCGATCAACTGCTCGATTCCTTCTGGAGCGACTGGCCTGACCCTGGCTTCCAACTCTCGCCGTGGAGCGGGCTGGATGTCGAGGACAAGGAGGATGAACTGGTGATCCGTGCCGAGGCGCCGGGCTTTGAGGCCGACGAGTTCGACGTGCAGATTACCGGCAACCACCTGACGTTGAAGGCCGAGCACAAGGAGGAGTCCAGCGGCGGCGGCAAGTCGAGCTACCGCTACGGTCAATTCCAGCGGATGGTGCCGCTTCCCACGGGCATCGACCCGGACAAGGTCCAGGCTCGGTACCACAGCGGCGTGTTGACGCTTCGCGTGCCGAAGACGGAGGCGGCCAAAGGACGCCGCATCGCCGTCCAGTCATAGGGCGGCGGTCCTGCAGGCCGCGCCTCCGCGTGCCCCGGTCTCTTCGCGCGGAGTGCGGCTGGACCGCGACCAAGAAATGACGCAAGCACGGCTGCGGGGAGCCGTGCTTGCGTTCTACGCTCCTCTCGATATCTGCCGGCTCGCTTAGCGGGCCAGGCCGATGCCGAACGTCAGGCCAACCAGGCCGATGTCGCTGCTCACGATGCTGTTAGTGTCCAGATCAATCTGGCGGGTGGCGTCGGTCCAGAGTTGGCCTTCCGCCAACGCCCGAGCGAACACGCGGGTGCCGCAGCCGATGTCGCTGCTGTACTCGCCGCCCAATTGGGCCTCGAGCACGCCAACCACGTTGTCGCGGTTGATCTGCACAAGCCTGTCGACGTCGGCGCTGGTGGTGTACAGCGCGTCCAGCTTGTCCTCGCCGAACAGCAACGAAGCACGCATGTTGCCGACATACGCGAAGCCGTTGCAGCCGACCGGGCGGCGCATCTCGGCGAACAACGTCGGGCCGAACCCGTCGAAGTCCGAGAAGGCGTCGATGTCGTCCCACGTTGCGAGTACGACGTCGTTGTTGTCGTAAAGCTGCGACATGTAGTGTTCGGTGCGGCCATAGCGAACGCCGCCGCCGACGGTCATGTCCCACAGGCCAAGGTCGATTTCCTGGGTCATTTCGATGTCCAGGGCTTCGACTTCCAGGCCGCCCAGCGAGTCGATCAGCGTGGTGGCGCCGTCAACCAGCAGGAAGCTCTCGCCGTTGAGCGTGTGGTTGAATTCCCACCAGCGAATCCGCCAGCCGAGGCCGCAGTCGCCGACGTAGCCCAGCCAGAACCGCGGGCTGGCATTGTACTCGTTGTCCTCGATCTCGGACGCGACGCCGGGAGGGAGAATCGCGACGGACTCAGCCGCGTTGATATGCGGCTTGAGGAACGTCAACTCGAACCCGGCCACCAACCCTGTCGAACCGCCGAAGTTGATTCCGCCGCAGCCCCAGTCGGCGCAGCCGACGTCGCCGCAAGAATCGCAACTGGCTGCCGGCCCCGAAAGGTCGCTGGGCACCGGAGCAGCCGGCGGCTGATCGCCGCCCAAGGCAGCCGTTGAGGCCGCCAAACACCCCGCCAAAAAGGCGACCGCACCAAATCGCAGGCTCATTTCATTCCTCCGTGAAAGGCCAGACGTGTGATTGCTACCTCACGGCTCGCGGCACGTTGAGGCGCGATCCGTGGGTATCAGATCGCTCGGATACTCCGAGTTTCGGAGATCAGGAAGGCTAGCCTTCAACCCGTGTTTCAGACATCGTCAGACCTGCCCGACCGACAGACTCTCCGTGGCCGTTAGACTCTTCCCTGTCGGAACAGATTCGATGAAGAAGACGCCGAATTCTCGGTCACAGATCGGCAGCAACGGATCTCACTGGCCAAATAATCGCTACAGATTGCCCAGTTTGCTTCCCGCGCCGCGTGCGTGGCGCGTGCGGCTGCCGCCCAGAATTGCAGATCCGTTGCCTCGGCAGCCAGAGCAGGCACCGAAGGCGAACGCAGCGAACCCGAACTCCACGTTCGGAACGCCGGGAAGTGTCCCCATTCGATCTGGACTCAAGATTCGTGTAAAGACCCTAACAACCAAGCCCCGTTGACGTCGTAAGTGCTGACGTTGACGGGGCTTTCGTTTTGCGCCCGATCCGCTCTTGGGTGTGACCAAAATGGCAGAAAATGGCTCTTTTGGGCATGGTTTGGTCACAAAATGCCCACAGTCGGCCGGACGTGTTGTAATCGGCCTGGCAGGTTCTTAAGACAGAGATCGTCGGGCGGCCGCGCGGCTCGCTACCGCGTGGCCTGAAATGCTCCGGGCGGGGCTCGTGCGTTCCTTCCTTCCACGAGGCCCACCCGGGCGGCCCGGCCAGAAGGAAGGAACCTCTATGAGCGGGAAACGCGATCGGAAACGATCGGTGACGACACTGCTTCCCGGGCTCAGCCCGGCCGCAGTTTACGAGTCATTATTCCTGGTCAGAGACGAGTATGACCCCGAGCGGTACAAGCAACGCGCGCGTGGGTTGGACGCGGTCTGGCAGCACGCTGGCGAGTGTGAATACTTCATCTTCCGTGACCTGTTTGACTGGTTCGGGCCGGAAATGGTCGAGGCCGGCTGGCCCGATCGTTCAGGGGAGACCGACAAGATCCTGCAGCGCGCACGGGCGGAGTGGACCAGCCTGACGACGTTGCCACCGTTGTGCGACGTAGAGGCTTGGCGAGCGGCGGCGTATGTTGTGGGCTATTCCCGGAAGGAACTGCGCAACCTGAAGCTTGGCAAACTGGCCGAAGAATTGCTGGCGTGGGCACGGAGCAAACGAGCGAACCATTCGATAAGTGAGCCTCCAACGGAACCTCTGACAAATCGCGCAGAGTCCGTCTATCAGTACATCATCGCGGAAGGCCCAGTGACCGGCCCGAAGATCACAAAACGCACTGGCATCGACCAATCGACTCTGACGAAAGAGATCGTTCCCGAGCTGAAGCGGCTGCGCGGCATCGTCAACAAGCCGGGGGCCGGCTACTACAGCCCAAAACACTACCGCCCGCAGTGAACCCCGCAACGGACCCTGCATCGGCGCTGCATACGATGCGTTCATGCCTGTCTAGAAATAGGGCATGGACACGATCAAGCAACTCTCTGAAGCGGCCCGCCGTCTGACGCCCGACGAGCTGCGAGCCCGGCTGGCGGAGCTGGACCGGGAGGCCCGCATTATCCGTTCCCTGTTGCGGGCAACGTTGCGCGATGAGAACGTGACGCGCCGACAGGAGGCCGCGAAGTGAGCGACCGCCTGCAAAACATCGTCGATCGGCTCGACGCGATTCTCGAGCGCCTTGCTGACAGTGCCGAGCCTCCCCAGCGCTTTCTGAGCATCGAGGCGGCGGCCCGGTACTCCGGCCTGTCGCTTGATAGCGTACGCCGCCTGATCGAGCGCGGCGACCTGACCGCGTTGCGGCCAGTGCCAGGCCGAATCGTAATCGACAAGCTGGAGCTGGATCGGCTCGTTCTTGCATCGACGCGGAGGCCGGTCGGCGGCCGCGGGAGGCGGAAAGCATGATGGTTGGAAGCAGGGATGCCAGCAGGCCGCATGAGGCGGCAGCAATCAAACAGTCCGCCTCCGGGCGCTGGCCGGAAGTCATATCCCGGCTGGGCGGCATCCCGGCCGAGATCCTCGACGGCCGGCACCACCCTTGCCCGAAGTGCGGCGGCACTGATCGCTTCCGGGCCCTGGACGACTTCGAGCAATCCGGGGCGCTTTTCTGCAACCAATGCTTTGCGAAGGCCAACGGCGACGGCATTGCGGCGCTGCAATGGCTCTGCGGCTGGGACTTCTCCACGACGCTCCGCGAACTGGCCGGGTTTGTCGGCATCAAAGGCAACGGCCATTCCGGCAACGGGCACGCCAACGGCAACGGTAAAGCGCGGATCGTCGCCAGCTATGACTACCGCGACGCGGCCGGGAATCTGCTCTACCAGGTTTGCCGGATGGAGCCGAAAGACTTCCGGCAGCGGGCACCGCAAGCAGACGGAACCGGCTGGACGTGGAAAACAAAGGGGCTTCGCAAAGTCCCGTATCGGTTGCCCGAGTTGTTGACCGCTGATCCGGCCGGGCTCGTGTTCATCGTCGAGGGGGAGAAAGACATTGACCGACTGGCCGGGCTGGGGCTCGTGGGAACCTGCAACGTGGGCGGGGCCGGCAAGTGGCGGCCGGAATACAACCAGCACTTCAGCGGCCGGCGAGTCGCGATTATCCCCGACAATGATGAACCTGGCCGGAAACACGCGCACGAGGTGGCGCAAAGCCTCCAGGGCGTGGCGGCATCGGTCAAGCTGGTCGAGCTGCCGGGACTGCTACCGAAGGGCGACGTAAGCGACTGGTTGGACGCGGGCGGCACGGTCGAGGAGCTGCAGCGCCTGGTCGACGCGGCGGCCGAGTGGGAACCGACTGAATCGGATGAGGCCAAGCCGATCATCGTCGGAGAGGGAGAACTCTTACTCACTGACCTGGGCAACGCCCGGCGGTTTGTTGTTCAGCACGCGCACCGCGCGAGATTCTGCCATCCCTGGGGAAAGTGGCTGATCTGGGACGGCCGGCGCTGGGCGGTCGATCGGACGGGCGCAGCAGAGCGACTGGCGAAGGAAACGGCGCGGTCAATTCTCGTGGAGGCTTCGCGCGAACCGGACAAGGACCGCATGCGCGAGTTGGCGAAGTTTGCCGTGGCCAGCCAGTCCATAGCCCGGCTCACTTCGATGCTCCGGGGGGCACAGAGCGAACCGGAAATCGCCATTCTCCCCGAGGTGTTGGACGTCGACCCGTGGTTGCTGAACGTTGAAAACGGGACGATCGACCTGCGGACTGGCGAGCTACGGCCGCATTGCCAGAGCGACTATCTCACCAAGCTGGCCCCGGTGGAGTATCACCCCGATGCCGAGTATCTGACGTGGCGGGACATCCTGTGGCGGATCTTCGCCGAGCGCATCGAGTTGATCGAATGTCTCCAGCGGTGGGCGGGCTACGCCCTCACCGCGCTGGCGACCGAAAGCGTATTGCCGATCTGGTACGGCGTGGGCGCGAATGGAAAATCAACCGTGGCCAATGCCCTGCTGGAGTTGATGGGCACTGACTACAGCATGAAAGCCCCGCCCGATCTGCTGATGGCGAAACGCGGGGAATCGCATCCCACCGAGCGATCAGACCTATTCGGCAAGCGGCTCGTGGTCTGCAACGAGACCGACGAGGGCCGGCGGCTGGCGGAATCGCTCGTCAAGGATCTGACCGGCGGAGACCGGATCAGGGCGCGACGGATGCGGGAGGACTTCTGGGAGTTCCGCCCGACCCACAAGCTCGTGATATGCACCAATCACCGGCCCGAGGTTCGGGGCAGCGATCACGCGATCTGGCGGCGGCTGCGGCTCGTGCCGTTCACCGTGGTTATCCCCGACCACGAACAGGACAAGCGGTTGGGCGAGAAGCTACGCGACGAGCTACCCGGCATCCTGGCGTGGGCGGTGCGCGGTTGCCTCTGGTGGCAACGTGAAGGGCTGGCGTGGCCGGCAGACGTCACCAGGGCTACCGAGGAGTACCGCGCCGATCAGGACGTCATAGCGGCGTTCATCGCCGATTGCTGCATCGTTGACGAGAGGATGAGGGTCAAGGCCACACCGCTGTTCGACGCCTACAAGGCATGGTGCGAACAAACAGGAGAGGCCGTGGTGAGTCAACGCCGGTTCGGGGCGGCAATGTCCGAGCGCGGATTCAAGCGGTACACGAACAACGGGCGGTGGTACGCGGGGCTGGGTTTGAATGACTCTACAGAAGGGAAGTAACGGAACCACGGAACCATGCGGAACCGAAATCCCGGTTAACTCAGCTTGATATCTCTCGTGAAGGCGCTTAACCGGAAAATTGGTTCCGTAAGGTTCCGTGGTTCCGTTCAGCCGGGAACCTGGGAAGGCTGGACAACGGCGACAAGAGGGAAACGCAAGCAGAAGCCCGACCCGTGGCCCGACTCCGGCATTGCCATGCCGGTATCCGCCGCATCCGACGTTCCGTTGCACTCGGCGGCCGATGCGCAGTTGATCGTCATGCTGCGAAACCATGCGGCGGAGCTGATCGCAGCGGCGAGGGCTGGACTGGGGAAGAGAAACCGATGAAGCCACGAACCGAAGGAGGAACCACGATGAGACCAGGCACCCTTGCGTTCTGCCGAAGCTGTTCCCACCTCGACCAGGCAATGCACCGCCAGGGCCATCCCGCGCCTTGCTGTCGGCAGCGATGGATCGGCCCGCAGCTCCACGTGCCGACGATCGACGGCGGCACGTGCGCCGAGTTCGAGCTGCCCGAGCTGCCCGAGCCGGCGGCCGCGGGTCCTTCCGAGGGGGCCGGGTAGCCTACGGTTTCCTACCCCCAGCACCCCCGGCATGGACTGACCGCTTTCGTTTCATCGTTTCGTTTCGAGGTTGAACAATGACCGCTCCTGACGACGCCGACATCCCAGTGCTGATCGGGCTTCTGGCCAAGACTGACGCCCTGTTCTCGCCCCTGCGCGGCGCGTTCAACCTGCAGCGCTGGGCGGAGATCGGCTGGCGGCGGCGACAATTTCGGCGGCTGGGATTGCCGGGCAGCGGCGGCGCCGGGCAGGAGCGGTTGCAGGCCCACCGTTTGTATCGGCGCCTTGCCCGCGCGGGCCTGGTCGAGATCCGCGGCGGCGGCCGAGCGTTCGGCGTGCGGCTGAGCGACCAGGCCGATTGGTGGCTGCGGCGGCTTGCCACCTGGCACGATCAGCCGCAAACCCTGACGCTCGTGGGGCTCGTGGCGTGGCACCTGGTGGCCGGCCCGGGCAATGCTGGTTTCGTTTCGGAGCTACACCTGGCTGTCGCCAAACCGGTGGAGCAACTCACCGAGGAGCAGGCGCTGCTTGTTACGGAGCTGGAGGAGATCTCGCGGCTGGGGCTCGCGCGCGGCTGGCTGCTGACGCGATCCGATCATCATGGAGCCGTGGGCTATCAAGCCACCCCGGCAGGCCGGGCCGCGCTGAGCTGCCCGCCGAAGCTGCCGGCGGAAATGCCGAAATACTCGTCGGCGGCGAATGACCAGTATTTGCAGGCCTTCGACCAGGCCGCGGCCGAGCTGGCCGAGGCGCGACCGCAGGCCCACCGCAATGATACGCCAATTTGTCTTAGCTGCGGCTTGTGGCCGCCGCGCGACCCGACTTTGCCGGCGCTGTTCAACAGCCGTGGCCGGCTACGCACTGGAAAAGAGCTGGCGGCGTTCGTCAGCAAGTAACTCTGTTTTTCAAGGAGGAGAAGTCTCGATGGCCAAAAAACCCGTGCAACCTGAAACCGCCCCGGCGGCGGTCAACGCGATCAACGCGGGATGCCCGCAGCGCGTGCTGGAGATCCTCGCGGCCGAAGAGCCGGACCGCGATGCCCTCGCCCACGTGCTCGTGAGCGCCGGCTATGCCGCGGGCGTGGCTGACTTGTTCATCTCGATCACACGCGCCGAGCGCCGTCTCCGTCCCGCGGAGGCCGAGAAGCCCGAAGTGCAGGCCGAGCGCGATCGCGTCGCGCGGCACCTTGATGGCTTGGCGGGCTGGCGGCCGACAACAGCCGACGAGGCCGTCAGTCGGGCCGACCGCCTGGAGGAGGGCCGGCTGGAGCTGGCCGCCCTCGATCGTCGCCTCTCGGAGATCAACGAGGCCGAGAGGCAGTTGCGATGGATTTACTCCTACGCGCGATTCCTGTTTCCGCAACTGGAACCCGCGGCGGTCGATCGCGTGGCCAGCAACGGCTGCGCGCCGCCTGAAGTGGATCAGTGGCTCATTGATCACGACGCCAGCCCGTGGCATTACGGCTCGTGGAAGCGGATCGGTTTCGTTCGCCCGCCGCGCCCGCGGGCAGTGCTGCGGGCGGCGGAGGCCCCCGTCAATCGTGCCCCGATGCCCTGATCACGTTGATCGGGCCCGGCAATCAGTTTCACCAAGAGGAGTTTTAGCACTATGACTACTGCCAATTCCGTTGTTGAGTACCTCGATGCCCGGTCGCTTGGCCGGCTGAGCTGGGCCGAGCTGGCCGCCTCGATCTTGCGTCAGCGTGGCGTGGAGCTGCCGCCGAACGACGACGACATGCTCCGCGCGGCGTTCGCGTCGGTCGAGGGCGTGTCCACCCTGACGGGCATCGCTAATGCCGCGATTCTGACCGGGTTCCGCGGCGCTGCCGATTCGTTGGCTGGCGTCTACAGGGAGGTTCCCCTGCCCGACTACACGCTGAGCGAGTTGGCCGCGCTGTCGGTTTTTCCGCGGCTTGAACGGCTGTCACGCGGCCAGGTCGCACCGGCGGCCGCCTGGGGTGTTTCAGGAACCGGGTTCCGGCTGGCAAAGTTCGGCGTCCAATTCGTTCTCGATGAGCAGGACTTCCAGGACTTCGCGCGGCTGGCCGTGTTTCAAACGGCACTGGGCGAGGTCGGGGCAGCGGTCCGCCGACTGGTGGGCGATTTGCTCTACTCCGTGCTGTTGAGCAATCCGACGCTGGGCGATGGCGTCGCGTTGTTCGATTCCTCCCGCGGCAACTTGGCTACGGGAGCCGGAAGCACACTTGGGGCCACGTCGCTCGATACCGCCATGACCGCGATCGCTGGGCAGGTGGGTGCCGATACCGATGGCGCGCCGGTTCACCTGGGGCTCGTGCCGCGTTATCTGATCGTCGCTCCCGGGGATCTGGTCGGAGGCCGGACGCTCGCGCGGACGATCGCGCTGGGCGACGGTTCGGACCTGGTTGTCCGCACGGAGAGCCGCATGGGCACGGCTGGCGTGCTGAACCCGCTTGGCGGCGAGCTGGTGGCCGGCAACGGAACAAACTGGTTGCTGGCAGCCCCGGCCAACCAGGTCGCGGGCTTGGTGCTTGGGCTGCTGAACGGCCAGGCCGAGCCGCGCGTGCGGCATTTCGAGCTGGATCGCGGATCGTGGGGCATCGGATTCGACATCAGTTTCAGTTGTGGGGCTGCGGCCGTCGACGGCAAGCCGCTGTATTGGAGCGTGGGCCAGTAATCACTTCACCCGCCGCGCCAACTCCTTGGGGCAGCGGCGGGCTTGCGAGCCGGTCGGGTCGGGTGTGAGACTTCCCCGGCCCGGCCGGCGGGAATCACCGCGCTGGCTGGGGCGAGCCCCCGCAACTCCCCTCGCCCCGGCCGGCGCTTTTCACGAGGTGCAAGCGATGGCAAAGCCCAAGAAGTACCGCCTGACGATCACCGCGGTTGTGTCGGTCGAGGAGATCAAACCGCGCAAGGATCAGACCAGGCGGCGGAAGCCGAAGGCCGAGAAGCAACAACGCGCGAGGTGACCCATGGCCCGTATCATCGACCCGTCCGACGACGACGACCAGGTGGACGTCGACAACCAGGTGGACTGCCCGCGCTGCGGTAGCCCCTGCTGCGAGATCATTTCGCACCCGCGGCCTGGCTCGTGGTTCGCGCGCTTCGGAAAGGCGCGGTGCAACGACTGCCGGATAGAGTTCTCGATCGAGCTGACTGAGGAGCCAGGCCAACCTGGCTCATGGTAGGAAACCAGTTTTCACAAGGAGGTTTGTTTCATGATCCGATTCGCATTGAAGCACAAGGGCGTCGAGAGCGACGAGAACCCGCGATCGCTCACGATGACCTACGTCCTGAACGGCACGGCGAGCTGGAATTACGCCCGGGCCTACGCCATCTCTGCCACGCCAGCGACGTTGAACGGGTTGTACCGCCAGGACGTCAAGTTGAAGTCGCAGGGCCACCTGCTCTGGCTGGTCACGATCCCCTACGGCGCGAAGAAGGCCCCCGAGCCGAGCGTTACCGAGTACCGCTGGAACTTCGACACGACGGGCGGCACGGCGAGCAAGAAGCAAGCCATTGCGCACGTACAGAGCTACCCGACCGGCGCGCCCAATCATGAGGGCGCGATTGAGGTTCATAACGGCGAGGTAGACGGCTGCGAGATCGTCGTGCCGGCGTTCAAGTGGCACGAGGACTGGGAGCTGCCGTGGGCCGACTACGCCTGGCCGTATGCCGCCTACGTCGAGGCGCTGACAGGCAAGGTCAACTCGGCCACGTTCCGCGGCCGAGCTGCGGGAACTGTTCGATTCGATGGGGCGGTGGGCGGCCAGTCGAGCCGCAATCCCGAAGTGCTGGCCGTCACGTTCCATTTCTCCGGGTCGCCCAACGCAACTGGCTTGACGGTAGCCGGGTTCACCGGGGTCTCGAAATCCGGGTGGGATTACCTCTGGGTGGAATACAAGATCGATGAGGACACAACCGCTCACCGCTCGGTCAAGGTTCCGCTGGCCGTCCATGTCGAACAGGTGTATGAGCGAGCTGACTTCGCCCTGCTGGGGATCGGAAACTGATCGAGGCCGGATCACTTCCACGTTCACTTCCACCGCGACGGGTTCACTTCCACCGATGGCGCGACCCAAGCAAGACCCGTCAGCCCGGACCGATCCCCGAGAGGGCTGGCAGGGCATCATTCCGCCGCGCGAGCCGGCGGCCTGGTGCGCCCGGTGCGGTGCGGAGGTGCTGCAACCATGTCTCGCCTGTCAGCTACGGGCCTGGAAGAAGCGGCGGAAGGCGCTGCGGGAGGTACTCAAGCATGATCCTGTTTCCCCGGCCGGCGGCGACGATCCGCCTGGACCGCGGCCCGTTGCAGGTGGCGCTGCGGAAGCCGCCCGCGATCTTCCGCCCGTCGCACAGGACCGCCAGGGATGCAAGTAAAGCTAGCAACTCGACTGCCGAGCCGTCCCGAGGCAACGAAGGCGTCAGCGGGGCTGCCAGGGGCCTTCCTGGTCTTTGGGAGGATGGGCAAGCGACGGCCGCCCCCGATTGAACGCTGGGGGCCCGCGCGATAGACTGGCCCGCGGTGGCTGCGAGGCACGCGGCCGCCAAGGGCTGGTAACCCTACACCGGAAGATTCTGCTCATGTGCCAGACTGTGGGCCCGACCATTCGTCGATCTGCTGAAGCACTGATCCGCGCAGGCGGGGAGCCACGGCAGACCGGGCAGCTCTTCCGGGCTGCTTACCAGCGGGTGGTCGGGCCCGCGGTCTTTCTTGGGAGTGTTCCATGCGAAGTCTGAAGACATCCGCGATCCTCGACCGTTTCCACAAGCTGGCCCGGCGCGTTGGTGCCCCGGTCGAGTTCTACGAGGGCGGCGAGCGTTTCGACGGGACGATCATCCCGCCGCGAATCGACATGCACGGCCAGTGTCTGCCGCTTGTGCCTGGCGCGTTGGTGGCATCCGCGGTGGATCACCTGCGCGACCAGGCCGCAAAGCTGACCGCGCTGGCGGACGCGATCGAGAACGACTGAGCCCATCCCACGCCCCGCCGGTCGACCAGGCCGGCGGGGTTTTACCTGGAGAATCAACGATGCCAAAACAGAGTGAACTGCCCGAGGGGATGGTGAAGCGAGGCGCGACCTACTGGGCCGACTTCCGGGCCGGCGGCCGGCGCTTCCGCAAGAGCCTATCCAAGAACCTGAAGACCGCCAAGCAACTCCTGATCGAGCTGCGGGCAAGAACCGAGCGGGCCGACTATGGGCTGCTGGACAATGACTTCGCGGTCGAGGATCTGCGGAAGCAGTACCTTCAGCACGCCCGGCAGACGTTGAAGCCGGGCACGGTTCAGCGTTACGAGTACAGTTTCGACGCGATCCTGCCCGCCATGCCGAAGCGGGTGTCCCATATCACGATGGCCGCGGTTCTCGCCTACCGCCAGAAGCGGCTGAGCGATGGAGTCACGCCCCGGACCGTCAACATGGACGTGCAGGCCCTGGGGACGATGCTGCGCTGGGCGGTAAGCCCGGCCCGGCTGATCGGATCGAATCCCCTGGCGGGCCTGAAGCCGTTGCGTCACGACCGGCCGAAGGAAGGCCGCCCCCTCGAGCGCGACGAGGTCAAGCGACTGCTGGACAAGAGCCCGCCGCAGTGGCGGGACGTCTGGTATGCGTTCCTCGTGACCGGCATGCGCAAGAACGAGCTGGCCAGCCTGACGTTCTCAGATGTCGACTGGGAGGCCCGGGAGATCGTCATTAGCCGCGGCGTGGCCAAGAACCACCATAGCCGGCGGATCCCGATTGAGGCCGGCTTGTGGGACATCCTCGTAAAGGCGGAGGCGGAGCGGGAGCTGCGGCGGCCTGGCAGCGGCCGGCGGCCGGAGATCACCGCGGTGGTGCAACGGAAGTTCACCCGGGAGCATGTCTTCGTCACGACGCAAAACACGCCCCTGACGCATGGCAGCGGGCTCTGGTATGCGTTCTCGCGCTGCTGCAAGCTGGCGGACATCCAGACCCGGAGTGTCGACCCGGAGGGCCGGGAGATTGACCACCTGGACGTGCATAGCTTCCGGCGGACGTTCGCCACCAACCTGATCGAGAACGGGGCGGACCCCAAGACGGTGCAAGAGCTGCTGGGACACCGCACCTTGGCCATGACGATGAACCTCTACGCCAAGATCCGCAGCGGAACCAAGTGGCAGGCCGTGGGCCGGCTATCGTACGGGGCGGGTACGAGCGAACCGGGCGACGTGCTACAATTTCCGACTGACGGGCGGCCTGATGGTCACAAAATGCCCACAGTCGCCCCGGAAGCCCGAGTGGCATTGACGTAAGTCCTTGCTGCATAAGGCCGCGAGAGTGGCGGAATTGGCAGACGCGCTGGACTCAAGAATCAGTACTTCGGAAGCTCGTTGCGTATGCCCCGGTCGAGCGGCATCCGGTCGGGTATCGCGCCGTGTTCACGCATGACGCGCTCGAGCCGGTCACGTAGTCCATCCAATGTGCCGGCGTGTCCGGGCACGTCAATCAGATTGCGCATCTCCAGCGGATCGGAGTCGAGATCGTAGAGCTCGGCCATATGGCGGTCCGGGCTGCCGTCGCCGTGTGGATAGTGGATGTACTTCCAGCGACTGGTTCGAAGGCCGCGAACATTGGGCGTGTACGGAAACTGTACTTCGTAGTTGTACTGATAGAAGAACGCATCGCGCCAACCGTCCGCTTCGCCAGCCAGAAGAGGCCTCCATGATCGGCCGTCAACGTCGGGCAGCGGCCCGGCGCCGCACAGGTCGAGAATGCTCGGCGCAAGGTCGAGGGTGAGCACCATCTCGCGGATCACCGTACCCGGACTGGCGAGCCGCGGATAACGCACCAGGAGCGGAATTCGCAGACTCTCTTCGTACGCAGTGCGTTTGTCGGTCCGCCCGTGCTCGCCGATGGCGAATCCATTATCGCTAGTGAACAGGATTACCGTATCGTCCAATTGACCGCTTGAACGCAGAGCTTCGTAGATCCTCCCCACGCTCTCATCGACCGACGCAATGCAACCCAAGTACGCCCGGACGAACTTCCCGTAGTCCTTCTGCCCGTAGAGTGGCCCCCCGAGTCCGTGCCAAGTCGGATAGGATACCTCCAGCCACGCCGGTTTGCCGTCGGCCGCGCGGTAGCTTTCGGCATTCGCGGGCCGGACGACCGGCAGATCGTCGAACGCGTGCTCGTATTTCGGCTCGGGGACAATCGGGCCGCCATGCGGCGCCTTGTGCCCCAGGATCATCAGCCAGGGTCGGGAGTGTCCTTGGGTGATCCACTGTTCCGCCGCGTCGGTAACCACCGTCGTGTAATAGCCTTTGATTACGCGACGCTCGCCGTTGATGTTGAATTCGTTGTCCCAGTAGTTGCCCTGTCCCTTGTGGCTCATCCAGAAATCAAAGCCCGGCCGCTGCTGGTCGTCGTCTTCGCCCATGTGCCATTTGCCGATATAGGCCGTCTTGTAGCCCGCCTGCTGCAGGGCCCGTGCATAGCCGGGCAGTTCGTGCGGATAGTCGGTGAAGTTGTCGAGCACCCGGTGGCGATGGGCATACTGCCCGCTTAAGAGCGACGCCCGGCTCGGCGAACAGAGCGATGTGGTGCAGAACATGTTGGCGAACCGGGCTCCCTCGGCGGCGATGCGATCGAGGTGCGGTGTCTTGAACCAGGGATACAAAGCGCGATCGCCGAGTTCCCTTTGCACTACTCCCAGGGCATCCCACCGCATGTCGTCGGTGAGGATGACGACGACGTTCGGCCGCGGCGCTGTGTCCGCTCCCACGCCTTGTCTGGCCGCTCCCCAGTGCAGAACGGCTGCCATCAGGATCAGGACAAGACGTGCGGTGTGGTGCGCCATTTTCTCATCCTGCCTTGCTGAATGCGGTTGCAAAAAATGCGGCCACCCTGCCGCAAAGGCAGGGTGGCCGATTCGTCAACGGCTTATCGACCGCCCTGGCTCGACCATCGCTCCCAGACGACTGGATCGGAGAGCGCGCGGATGAACACGCCGCCGATTACCGGCCGCGCCTGGAATCCTCGCTTCCGCGAGTTGTGCGTCCAGTACCAGTCGGTGAGTGGAACCCGGTCGGGCGTGAAGTTCACGAAGGCGTACACCGGTTCCATCAGCGCCTCGAAATCGGCCTGCGACTCGGCCATGGTCGCCGTCCATACCTCCCAATCGGTCTTCGTGTACAGCGAGCGATTGTCCAGCGGCAGCCCGAACAACTGCAATCGCGTCTTGTAGTAGGCGATCTCCTTACGGGCGACTTCCGGCGCGAACAGCTTCAGGCCGAGCAGGTTGTCCCAAACCAGGTTGTACTTCTGGCTCCACGTCCCGGACCGATCGAACGTCAGCCGGTAATGGTCGCCGTCGTCCGCCATCGAGGTCCACTGCTCGGCAAACGACTCGGCCGTCCGCCGGTATTCGCCAGCGGCCTCCTTCTTCCCCGCCATCTCGGCCAACATCGCGTACGCGCCGAGAGCCTCGATTGCCTTCATCGAGAGGTTGACGTTGTGTGCCAGGTGCCCGGCAAAATCGTCTGTGCAGAGTTGGTTCTCCGGGTCGAGGCCCTTTTCCTTGAGATAGCCGGCCCACTCTTCCAGCAGCGGCCAGTAAGGCTCGAGAAATTCCGTGTTGCCATCAATCTTGGCGATCGCCGCGGCCATGATCAGCATATTGCCGCATTCCTCAACCGGCATCTGGTTCTCTTCCGATTTCTCGCCCCCTCCATACACCTGGCCATTGGCCTTCGGATAGGTGCCCAGATCGTGCGGGGCGAACGGAAACCGCCAGCGATCGGTCGCGGCGTAATCGAGAATCGGCCGCACCAGCGCCTTGAGCAGATCGTTGCTGAGCAGCATGAAGATCGGAGCCGCTGGGTAGGCTACGTCGACCGTGCCGATGCAGCCGTTCGAGAAACACTCCTTGCCGAACAGCATGGGCCGGCCGTCGGGTGCGGCGGCAAGCTTGTGTCCGCCGATCGCCTGCCGGTAGCTCAAGGCACACAGCTTCGCATATCCTTCGCCGCCGACTTTCTTCAGGTCGGCCGTCAACTGCTTGTCGAATTCGCGGCAACGGCGGAATAGATCGGCGTGCTCGTCGAACGATGCCCTCAGCAGTCCCGCGCCGTCCATGCCGTTTCGCCGCCACCACGGTCGAAGCTTCGTTCCCAGATACTCGATCGAGAATTCGTCGTCATACGCCAGTACGACAATCCGCGACGTCGCCTCGCCGCCCACACGGCCCAGGTCAAACCGGCACGCCAGCGCCGGGAAACCATCGTTCACCGCCCGCGGCATCCGCTTGTCATCTTCAGGCAGTGGTAGAGCGCTGGCGGGCAGGCCGCTGACGAACGTCTCGCGGAGCGGCTGGCTGTCGCCGGCGGCCATGGTCGTGCCGGGCTGTTCGAATGCCGCGACATACAGATGGCCCCAGTCGATCCGCAGATTGTCGCCCGCCTTCTCGAGCACCGGCTGTTCCTCCGTGCCTACGCGGAGCGCCGATACCGCGGGCGAGCCCTCCACCTTCACGCGGTTCCAAACGACCCGCTGATCTGGTTTGTCGACGGCCAGCTCCGCCGTGGCGTCGAAATAGATTGACACCTCGTGAGGCGCATCGTCGCGGGAGCGGACATCGTACTGCACGTAGGTAACCGGCCGGGCCAGGACGTCCAAGCTATCGGGCAATATCGGTGTGGTGAACGTCAGGCGCAGTTCGACCGGGCCGGCCATGAAGCGGTAGATTGTCCGCGTCGGGGTCACTTCCAGGCCGACTTGCCGCGCGTCGGCGATCTCGGCATTGTCGTCGAGCGGGCGGCCCATGAATCGCCAGGTGCGGCCATCCACTCGGACCAGTCCCGACATGGCATGCACCTGGCCCGTCCAGTGTCGGGGCCATTCATCATAGAGGCGATCGGCGCACGACCAGACGCTGAAATACGGATCGCACACCACCAGCGGCACGGCCGGCGGGCGGAGCTGCGTGGTGGGTTTTTCAGGCGGTTCGACGACCGGATCGGCGGCGCGGCGGACCATGTCGCTCAGGCCGACATCGATGTACTGCCCGCCGCTCGTCTGCCGGCAGTGCACTGCCAGCACATTGCGGCCCGGCCGAAAAGCCTCCAACGCCCGTGATTCGAGCGGCTCGATCACATACTCCGACTTGTACCCGGTGAATCGCGCTACCCGTTTGCCGTTGATGAAGACCTCGGCGTCCTCATCATGGTGGATGTGCAGCTGCGGTGCGACCAGCCGCTCTTCGGGCAATTCAAAGTCGCGGCGGAGCCAGATGTCACTGGTGTTCCACTCGGTGCGCACCACGGCGCCGGGTGTGCCCTTCGTACCGAATCCGCCCGGCCCGCTCGACCACGATGAGTCGTCGAACTCGGTTTCCTGCCAGCCCTGTCCAGGCGCTTTCGTCGTGTAGCGCCAGGTCTGCGGATCGGCCTGCGACGTGGGAACCAGCGTCTTGATGACTGCCGGCGGCTGGTACATCCGCCGGTTTGCCGAGCGGACCAGCCGCTCGTCCATCTTGACGATCGCCCGATCGTAGGTCATCAACCCGTTGACCTCGATCTCTACGTCGGTCGTCTGGGTGTAGACAGCTGCCGAAAGCCCGGCCGCCGCCAGGGGTTGGAGCTTATCGATAAGGTCGAGATAGGCGACCGTCAACTCCTCCGGGTTCTTGAACGATCGGTAGCCCCAGTTCCGATCTTCCTGCCAGAGATGCCCGCGGATCGGCAGCCCCAGGCCGCCGAACTCGCCGAGCACCGCGGCCCGCTTGGGCTCCGGTTTCGGCATTGCCGGACCGGGATAGCGGTGGATATCGTTCACGTCGCCCACGCCGCGATCGGTCCAGCCGCTGGCGTTGTTCACCAATCGGCCCGGATCGTGCTGCTTCACCAGCGACACAATCCGCGCCGTGTCGTACTGGCCCCAACCTTCATTGAACGGCACCCACATGATGATCGACGGGTGGTGGCGAAATGCGTCGATCATCCGCGTAAGTTCCAGTTCAAACTGCTTTGCCGACTCCGGTGTTCGCTCGACGTCAGGGTCTTCGGGACGGATGTACTTGTCGCCGCTCGGCATGTCCTGCCAGACGAGCAGCCCCAGCTTGTCGCACCAGTAGTAGAGCCGTTGCGGTTCGACCTTCACGTGCTTCCGCAGCATGTTCATGCCCAGCTTCTTGAGCATTTCCAGATCGTATCGCAAAGCCTCATCGGTCGGTGCGGTATACAGGCCGTCCGGCCACCATCCCTGATCGAGCGGCCCGAGCTGAAACAAGAACTTGTCGTTGAGCATCAACCGCACCAGGCCGTTCTCATCCTGGCCCAGCGAAATCTTCCGCATCCCGAAGTAACTTTGCACCTCGTCGGCCGGCTTGCCGTCGCTGAGCAGCGTGATCCGGAGGTCATACAGGTGCGGCGAATCGGGCGACCAAAGCTTGGCGCCCTCGATCTTCAACTCCAAAGGCTCGCCCAACGGGCCGTCGATACTGGCCACCGTCCGGCCTTCCTCGACAGCGGCAGCCCGAATCGTGTCGCCGGGCTGGGTTCCCCGGCCCTCAATTTTCAGTCGCAGGAGCCCCGCGTCGACATCCGGATCGGCAACCACCGTGGCGATCGAGGCCTGGGGTACCGGTTCGAGCCAGACGGTCTGCCAGATGCCCGTGACCGCCGTATACCAGATGCCGCCGGGCTTGAGCACCTGCTTTCCGCGCGGCTGAGTCCCTTGATCGGTCGGATCCCAAACCGCCACGACCAGTTCCTGCTCCCCCGAGTCGTGCAGCGCGTCGGTGATGTCGAAAGTGAAAGGATCGTACCCGCCGCGGTGCGTGCCGACTTCCTGGCCGTTCACCGACACGGTGGTTTCCCAGTCGACGGCGCCGAAATGGAGCAGCAGCCGCTGCCCCTTCCATTCGGCGGGCACCTGAAACGTGCGGCGATACCAGAGCCGGTTCTCTGGAAGCACGCCCTTTCCCACTCCCGACAGCGCCGACTCGATCGCAAACGGAACGAGGATCTGGCCCTGAAACTGACCGGGCCGGGGAGCGTCCTTGCCCGTGATGGCATAGTCCCAGAGACCATTCAGGTTCTGCCAGGACTGGCGTACCATCGCCGGCCGCGGATATTCAGGCCAGACATTTTCCGGCGAGACGTTCTCGGCCCACCGCGTCATGATCTTGCCTTCAGCCGGCCGCCATTCGGCACTACCCCGATTGGCCGACGTCCAGGCCAGGCAGAACACGATGAGCAGCAGCCAGTTCGGGCATGCAGAAAAGCCGCAACGCATCACTTTGTCTCCTGTCAATGCACCTCGTTCTTTGGAGAACTGTCACGCGAGATTGGATAGGATAGCCGACCGGCCGCCCCCTCGCCACCCGCTGCCCGAAACTCGCCACAGCGAGCGCCTCATCGCGGGCGCAAGAAAAAGACCGCCGAGCAGGGCTCGGCGGTCGAACAGGAAAAGTGACTATTGCCGCTGACGATTCGTTCGCCTATTGGGCGGTGGCAATGTCGCCCTGGCTGCGGAACAGTTCCCAGCCGCGGTCGGTGGGCGAGAATGTGTACACTCCACCCGACAGGCGGTACTGAGCGAAGCCCGCGTTGTTGCCGCGATCGAACTCGATCACTCCCAGGCCGGGCTCAGTGAAGAAATCGTGCTGCTCGCCGGGTCGAATCGAGTACTGACGTCCGTTCACCGAGTAGCGGAGCGTGGCTTGGTTGTCGGCCGGGTTCACGACGCGCGAACGGACAGGCTCGGTGGTGGCTGCCGGATTCGCGGCGGCGCCTTGGGCGCCCTGCCAGTAGCCAGTCGAGTAGCTCCCATCATGCCCATAACTCGGCTGGGAATTGCTATATCCATAGCTCGGCGTGGAATTACCGTAGTTGTACCCGTAATACGGTCGCGAATAGCCGTAGGAGTACCCGGGGGCATAACCGTAGCCGTAGCCACTACGGTACGGGCTGTAGCCATAACCCCATCCGCTACGGCCCCAGCTACCATAGCCGTCCCAGCCGTGTCCGCCCCAGCCACCGTGACCGCGACGGCCGTCCCAACCGCCGCCGCCCCATCCGCCGCGGCCGTAATCGCCCGTGGCGTGCTGCACCGCGCCACCAATGTCGCCGCGCAGGGCATGCCCGACGGCGCCGCTCCAGTCGCTGTCGGCAACAAGCTGCAGACGGCCCTGCTGGTTGTTCGTGCCAAGCAGCTTCGCCGGGGTTTCGGCCCGCGCGGAAATCGCCATTGTGGCCGCAATGACTGCCGTTGCGGCCGTGATGCCTGAGATCATACGCATGTGATCCTCCTCTTCTGCTTGTTCATCAAATGGTTAAATCATTCGTCTCACGCAAGCTGTATTCCCTTGAAGCGTGAAGCACTCTGCTGCGAACGGTGTCAGACTGAAATGCCTCAACGTCCTCTTGGGGAAGGCTATTCGGATCGGCGCGGAGAGGCAAATAGACTCGGCGGGGGCACGTGTCACGAGAACAGCCAGAGCTCAGAATTTTCCCCAGTCTGCGATCCGGCGAAACGCTCAACGGGAGTTGATTTCTTCCCGGCGGCCGCCAGCATGTAGTGGCAGGAAGTCGCGATTCATGCCAGAACGCGTACTCGCTCGGTGCGAGCGGCCCGCAAGGACTGGAAGAAAGCCCCAGCCGTCACTGGCTGATCGCCCGACGAGAACGCCGAGATCGGTGGCTGGACTGTCGTGCCTGAAAGGCCTGCAATCAGTTTCGATTTTCGCGGTACATCGGCCGCTTGGGAAGGATGGCTTCGATCCGTTCGGGAGAAGCAAGCCCAACCTGCAGCAAGAACCGGCAGTACTGCTGCATCGAGAAGAAGCATTCCGGACGCAATGCCTGCTGCAGATCGCTTGCCGGCGCACTGCGATCCACGAGGTCGCGAAGCTGGTCGGTGATGCTCAAGATCTCGAATACACCGAGACGCCCCTTCTCTCCGTCCAGCGGGCCGTCTTCGCGGTTGACGCCCCGCACGAGCTTGTCCCGTGTATCTTCCGCCACGATTCCGGCCTCGCAAAGCCGCTGGACGATCGGTTCCTCTGGATGTACGGGTTCGGTGCAACCCGGGCAGAGGCGGGGCACCAATTGCTGGCTGACCACACCGCGGAGCGCCGCCGCCAGCAGGTACGGTCGGACCCCGAGATTTCGCAGCCGAACCAGTGTTTCCAGGGCTGAATACGTGTGCAGCGAAGAGAGCACGAGGTGCCCCGTGGTGGCCGCCTCCAGGCACATCGCCGCCGACTCCTGGTCCCGTATCTCACCCACGAGGATCACGTCCGGATCCTGCCGAAGCACCGTCCGCAGCAGGGAAGCGAACCCCAGGTCCTGTTCCCGGTTCACCTGCATCTGTGTGGCGAAACGCAGGTTATACTCGATCGGGTCTTCGATGGTCACCACGTTGATCCCGTGGTCTTGAGCCACAATGGTGTGCAGTCCGGCATAGAGCGTCGTCGTCTTTCCGGCGCCCGTCGGCCCCGTAATCAGTACCAGCCCGCTGGGATTCTCGAACAGTTCCGCGGCAAATCGGCCCGCCGGTCCGCATAGAATCAGGTTGTCCAGGCTCTCGAAGTCGGGGTTGGGCATGATCACGCGCACTACCGCCTTCTCGCCCCCTTCGCAAGGCGCCACGGCGATGCGAAACTCGACTCGCTGCTGGTCGGCTCGCACCACAAACCGGCCGTCCTGGGGCCGACGCGCATTGGCGATGTCCAGCTCCGAAATCACTTTCAGTCGCGAGATCACCTGATGCAGTCGCGCCGGCGGTATGCCCTCGTCAATCGTCATCAGCTTGCCGTCGATCCGCAGCCGAATACGTCCCCCCTCTTCGTCCGGCTCGACGTGGATATCGCTGGCGCCGCTGCGTATCGCCATGGTGATCCCCTTGCGCAGCAAGTCGCTTTCTTCCCGCTCCGACAGCAAGACCGCGTTGCCCGCGGGACTGACCGTCACCAGTTCTTCAAACGGAGTGTCCGGCGAGGCCAGGTCGACGTCCGGCCCCAGCAACCGCGCCGCGTGCCGCCGGAAATCATCTTCCGCCACCGCCACGAATTCGACGTGATATTGTCTCAGCACATCGCAGAGGAACGTCCGGCTCCGCGCGTCCTGCGGATCGACCATTGCCACCACCAGTCGGTCGTCATCCCGCTCCACGACCAGCGCCTGGCATAGCCGCGCGATCCGCGAGGGCAGAGTCTCTGCGGTGTATTCGAGCTTCGGGTAGGAGTCGAGCCGCACGAACGGCACCGTGGCGAACCTTTCAAGACTCTGGTCGACGGTGACCGCCAGTGAACTGTATAGCGCCCGCGCGAAGGCCGGCGATTTGTCGAACAGAGCGTCGATCGTCCCCTTGCTCAACACGATCAGCCGGCCCGGCTGCAGCGCGCGCACAAGAGCGGTCGTGTGCCGGCCGGTGACCACGGCGATCGCGCCAAAATAGTCGCCCGGCCAGAGCCGGGCCAGCTCTCGCTCAAACTCGCCGCTGCCGACCTGGTAGCTGACGCGGTATTCCCCCTCCACGATGATGAACAACTCGTTCTTTTCGTCTTCCGGCTCCACCAGCAGATCGCCAGCCGCGCACTCACGCACCTCGGCCGCCCGGGCTAACTGCATCAATTGCTCTTCCGGCAGCTTGACGAAGATCGGCACGGTGCGGATGAATGTCACTATCTCTTTGACTTCCATGGCCGCCTCCACTGTCTATTGGACAATATTTGAGATGCCCTCGATCTTCACCCCTTTGGCTGCACCGGGTTGGCAAGTTGCTTGTCGACCGGCTTCTCGATCGGCGGCCAGTCGGTGGGTGTGTTAACCCGGAAATAGCGGGTCGTTGTTCGGCCTGACGCGATCTCGCGCGCGTCGACCTGCCACGTGCCGAATGCGTCGTTGCCGGCGATATCGAGCTTGACCTCCACCTTACCGCCGACAGCCCCGTAGTAGCCGCTGTACTCGGCCGGTCGCCCTTCGGCGTCGCGGATCGACAGATGCAGCGGAATGACCGCGTTGACCGGCTGATCGTCGGCACCCACGACTTCCACGCGAATCACGGCCGTCGTGCCGCGGTCTACGGCCGCGGGAGTCTGCACTCGAATCCCGCTCACGGCTTGATCCGATACCATGAACACTCGACCGTCGCAGGGCCCCAGTTCGACGTCGAACGCCAGCTTCCCGTCCTCCCGCCGAGTCGACACGGGGCGGCCGGCGACGAGGTCGTAGACATGGCCCGCCGGCCGGGTCATGGTGATCGTCGTCGCCGATGGCAGGCCGTTCTCCATGACGATGCCGTGCTGGCCGACATACTGGCCGTACTCGCGGCGATCATTCACCACAAACACGTAGTCGGCCGACCCTCCCTGGCGACGGTACGGAATGATCTCCGGATTTGCACTGTCCACCGGCCACGTGTAGCGGCGGCCCAGCTTGGCACGCAGTTCGGCCGCGAGCGACACCAGCGCCGCTTTGTCCTGGTCGGCACGCCCTGTCCGCTGGTACGCCTGAAGTGCAATGTCAGGGGTGATCGCCGGGGCCAGACGCTCGTCGCCGATGACAATGCCGCCTTGGGCCTGAAATGCTCTCACGCGTTCGACGACCGATTGGGTAAGCACATCGCAATCCGGCATGACGAGCACCTTGTACCCATCCAGGCCCCGCGCGACAATCGTCTCGTCGAACACGATCTCCGGCTGCAGGTGGGCGTAAAGCAGCACATGGTAGGCGTCGCCGGCCCAGGTGCCACCCCAGCCGAATGTCCCGCGGCCGGCAAACATCTCCGCGGCAAAGCTCTCCAGAAACGCCACGTCGCTCTTCGCGCCGGGCAACTCCAGCAGCGTCGGACCGAGTGGCCGGACCACCTCACTCACCAGCCGCGCCAGTTCCTCCTGGGTCTGCGGATGAGTGTAGCGGTAGCCGGCCGGTTCGTCCGTCGGAACGAGCGACTGCCAGCCATGATACATGATCCCCTTGATCGGCCGGGCAATCTTCGTCCAGAAGGCCTCCCTCAGGTGCATCGGCGCGATCGTAATGAACGGGGCGTCGGGCTGCTCCTGTTCCCAGCGTGCCTGGTAACCGGGCGTAGCGGCAGGCGTCTTTGGCTCCGGTGCCGTCTGGCCGCGATACCAGATGATCTGGGTCATCTTCATCACCTGCTGTGGCGATTCAGCACCGGCCGCCAGCGCGAGCAACTCATCCGTCGCCACTCCGATCCGGATCGGATCTGGATAGGAGTACGTCCACTGCGACAGCACGTCGACCTCGCCGCCGGAGCCGTACACGCTCGCCACTCGGGCCGCCGGGTCGTGATAGGTCCAAAGGTCGTCACGGCCCGTCGATTTGAGTCCGCGGACCAGTTGACTGTTGAGCCCGTTCCAGCCATCCCCCTCTTTCCAGTACCAGCGGTAGTACACATAGAGCGGGTGATCGTCGGGAATGACCCGCGACGCCGGAAACCCCGGCAACTTCTCGTAGCGCATGCCTCGCGGACCGCCGACCTCCGCCGGAATGCCAAAGCCGGCTTTCTGGCGGAATGCCGCGCGGTCGTGTTCGTGGAAACACGGCGCGGCATGGTCGCGAACTTCGGTGTGCACCATCGCCGCGCCGAACGCCGGGTAGCCGCCGTACGCCCGGGCCACCGACGCCCCGACGTTGTAGCAGTACTGCGACAACTCGGGGATCAGGCCGCAGATGTCCTCCCGGCTTGTCGGCTTCCCGTCGCGGCCGACCCGACGCAACGCAAAGCGATTCCGCATGGCCGCACCGGGCGAAAGGCTGGCGACCACCGTTAGATCGTCGGCCAGTGCCTGATCGAGCATCCGCTTCACCTCAGCCATCTTCTCCGCGTTTTCCGGCTCGGTCGTCTGTCCCGCCTCCCAGATTCTGCTGTAATCGGCGCCCATACCCAGCACGTGGGTGAAGCCGATTCGCCGCAACCGCTCCGTTTCCTCCGGCACATTGCCGTAGACGCCCCACATGAGCACCGGAAACCGTGGCGGCTGTCGCGGCACGATGCGGACGTCAAACCGTTCCTCGCTTTCGTAAGGCTCGGGGCCGGGAACCGACATTCGGGCAATCAGCCGGTACGCATCCGGACGAATCGCCGTGTCGATCGGATACTCGATCTCGGCGGCGGCGCCCGGTTCGAGCGTCGGCACGGCCGATTGCTGCTCATTCAGTCCGGCAAGCGATATGGTCGCAGATGCCTGCTCCAGCGGCGCGCGCCCCAGATTCCTCACGCGAAACCTCGCCATCGCTCCGGGCTCTCCGCGAAGAAACACGCTGCGGTCGGAGATCCGCTCGAATGTTGCCCGGCGGTACTCCAGCGCTGCTGACGAAATGCGTACTTCGTCGATGAAACCCGGAAAACCGTGATAGTAACTGCCGATGCGGTCGCCGATCGAAACGGGATGCGTGCCGGGTGCGATGCTCTTCCGGCCCGCGATCTCCTCGCTCCCCCAGGGCTTCCCGTCGAGGAAAAACCGACCCGTACCGGCGCCATCGTAGGTGAAGGCGATGTGCCGCCACCGGCCAGGCTCAAACTCCGCCGGGTCGGAATGCCATGTCGACGAGTCCTTGCCGAACCCCAGGTTGGCCCGCAGCACGCGTGTGCCGGTGCGACCGGCATCGCCCAGGATCAACTGGTAGTCGGCATGCGCGACATACTTCTTGTCGATCAGGAATGACTCGGGATATCCCACCAGGTCCGGCTTCGGTTGGATCCACATTTCAATGCTGAAAGCGCCCGCCGGGCTCAGCGATGGATTGGCCGCCGCGCGCGCCCGATGCGGCTTGTCGGCGTCGGGCCAGCCGCGGAACGACTCCAGGCACGAGCCGAACCGCCCCGCTGGTGCGATCGTGGCGCCATCGAGCGCGAGCTTGTGCCCGTGCCCCGACGCATCCTCCAGTTCCGCTCCGCGATTGAAATGCCAAAGGGCGATCACGCGTGGACCCGTGGCGTCGTCGCCCGAGTATTCGCCTTGCCATGGCTCACATCGGTCGATTTGCTCGGCGCCATCGGCCGCCAGGGTGATCAGCGCCAGGAGGAAAAGGGCAAGCGGTCGTCTCATGATTCCTCTCCGGTTCGCGCCAGTCTTTGGTCGCCGCCTCTTGCCGCCCCGCTATTGCCTCCGCAAACGCTGCCCCAGGCTGTCGGCCACCGTTTGCAGGGCCTTGATGCGGGCATGGAGTTTGTCGTTGGCCTCGATGATCGTCCAGGGAGCCCGGGCCGTGCTCGTCTGGGCGATCATGTCATCGAGAGCCACGCGGTAAAGATCCCATTTCTCGCGATTCCGCCAGTCCTCCTCCGTGATCTTCCATTGCTTCTCCGGATTGCCCTGGCGGGCTTCAAATCGCCGCAATTGCTCGGCGCGGTCGATGTGCAGCCAGAACTTCACGATCACCGCGCCAAAATCAGCGAGTTGCCGCTCGAACTCATTGATCTCGCCGTACGCTCGCTGCCAGTCGTGGTCGCTGCAGTATCCTTCCACCCGCTCGACAAGCACGCGGCCATACCACGACCGATCGAAGATCGCAATGTGGCCCGCTTTCGGCACCGCGCGCCAGAATCGCCACAGGTAGGGCCGCGACTTCTCTTCCTCGGTCGGCGGTCCCACCGGCACCACTTCGTAGCCTCGCGGGTCGAGCGCCCGGGTGAGGCGGCGGATGTTTCCTCCCTTCCCCCCGGCGTCCCAGCCCTCGTAGATGATGACCGCCGGCACGCGGGCGACGTACAACTCATGCTCCAACTCGAACAGGCGTGCCTGCAATCGGCCCAGTCGATCGCGGTACTCGGCCGCCTCCAGTTTGCGATTGAGGTCGACCTGATCAAGCAGAGTCTTGCGCGCAAGCGTCTCGGCGTCCGGTTCGGGCATCGGCCGGCAGAGCAGCGCCGGAATGGTCCGGCGGCGCTTGATTTCCCGCTCAACCGCCTCGACGATGGTCTCGAGCACCTTGAACCGCACGTAGCGGCGCTCGGTCGCCTCGACCACCGTGCAGGGCGTCGTCGCGGTGGAGGTCGCCTCCAGCATCGCGTCGGTCGCGGCGAGCCACTCCTCATAGTGCCGATTCTGTCGCCGCGAGTCCGGCGTGACCTTCCAGGCGGTCGATTCATTCTCCTTCAGCCGCCGGAACCGTTTGCGCTGCTCTTTCTTGTCGATGTGCAGCCAGAACTTGATCAGCACCGCTCCCGACTCGACCAAGTGATGCTCGATGTCGCGGATGTCCTCGACCGCCCGTGGCGGCGATGCTCCTTTTCCGTTGCCCACCTTGTCGAACAGGGCGCGGTCGTACCAGGAACGGTCGAAGATCGCCCAGCCTCCCGCTGCCGGCAGCACTTGCCAGTAACGCCACATCCACGGCCACATCCGTTCGACCGCCGTGCTGCGGACAAACGAACGCACCTTGAACCCGCGCGGGTCGAGCACCTGCGCCAAGGCGTTGATGGCGTTTCCCTTCCCGGCGGCGTCCCAGCCGTCAAACAGGATGATCACCGGGATCTTCAACTCCCGCGCCGCCCGCTGGCACCTCGCCAGCCGAGCTTCCAACTCCGGGTTCACGGAGTCGAAATCCTCTTCCGAGATCGTCTTGCCCAGATCGATGTTCTCGAGCATGGAGCTATTGCTTTCCCGCAGTGACCGGGAACATCTTCCGCAGCTCTTCAGCCGACGGCTGACGGCCGTATTCGCAAACCTGGAACGCCTCGGCGTACTTCACCGCCTTGCCCGCTTCTTCGCCGTAGATCTCGATCAGCTTTTCACGGAAACGGTTTGCCGTGTCGGCGGCGCGCCGCTTGAAATTCTCCCGCACCTGCTGGCGCTTCGCCTCGCGTTGCGCCTCGTTCTTCGGCGCCGTCTCGGCGCTGCCATTGGCGCCTCCCTCCACGAACTGCGACTCCATCAACGCCAGCCCCTCGGCCTTCTTGTCGACCACGCGATCGATGGCCACCACCACGTCGGGCACGAACGGATTGGGTTCCTGGAAACGATCCTCGGAATACAGGAAGACCGGGTTCTTCTTCAGTGCCGGCACGTCCGGGCAGAAGAACGGCACCGTCACCATGTACGCCGAGTCCTGCATCAGCACGCCCGTGTATCGGTGATCGGGGTGGTAATCGTTGGGTCGGTGTCCGATGACGATGTCGGCCTCGGCGCGGCGAATGGCCCGCGTGAACTCCTCGCGTGCTTCGAGCGTCGGCAGCAGTTCGCCGTCGTGGATGTCGAACACGATGCTCTTGGTGCCCCATAGCTTGCCGACCTCGCGGGCCTCGGCAATGCGGCGTTTCGCCAGCGCGCCTCCCGCCATCCTCCAGTGGCCAATATCGCCGTTGGTGGCCGAGACCAGCGTCACTTCGTTCCCCTGCTCCGTCCACAGGATCGCGGAACCGCCGGCGCGGATCTCAGAATCGTCCGGATGCGCGCCGAAGACGATGATCCGCAGCTTGCCGCCATCGTCCTCAGCCGCCTGCGCCCGTACTGGACCGACGGCCGCCAGAAGGAATAATCCTGCGAGGACGAAGCCGAAACGCCGGTACGCTGCTTGCATGGTCAGGTCTCCCAAATCAGGGTGATACGCCGGAAAGATATGCTCGACACGGCAGCATCATAGCAGGTGGCCAGCCCGCTTGGCCACAGGGTGGGACCGCCGCCTGCTCTCCTCATCCGGCATACTGTTTGCAGCCCTTTTTGACCTTTGCATCCATCAGTCACCAGGAGAGACGGCAATGATCCCAGCCGACAAAAACGCGGCGGAAACACGGGAAATGACCTTGAACGTAGCCGGCATGACCTGCGGCGGTTGCGAGCGGGCCCTTTCGGCGGCCCTCAGCAGGCACCCGGCGGTCGAATCCGCCAAGGCCGACTCGAAAACGGGCCAGGTAGTTGTCCGGGTGCGCGGCGAGGTCGATCACGCCGAACTCGACGCGATCATTCGCGCCGCCGGGTATCAACCAGCGTAAGAGAGCCAAACCCGCCTGGTTTCCCGTTCACAGGTCGGACCGCGCACAACCGGGCCGACCAGCCTGGGCGGGCGTCCTCTTGGGCGCAGGCTTCCCTGGTGGCGGGCTCACGACGCTTTGTCGAAGTGCCGACGGAAGAAATCCAGCAGTTCGCTCTGCGGGTTCCCCTTGAACTCGTCCTGGTGGTGATAGACTGCCTCAATCCCCAGCCTGTCCATCGCTTCCTTCAACTTCAGGCCGAAAACCGGGTGGTGGATCCCTTGCCCCGGTTTGGCGTCCGCCGGCAGCGGACCATTCGGTTCGTTATAGAACATGATCACCGGCGGATCGTCGGCCGTGAGGTGCTTGATCGCCGAAACCTCGTCGTAGAGCGGCACCCGGCTGGCATCGTCGATTTCGTCAAGGTTCTTGATCCCATAGCACAGGTAGATCGACGGGTGTTCGTGGGCCCGGCCGCCAACCCACTCGCGGATCACGCGCGGATCGTAAGTCGTCTGGCCGCCAAGCGACCCCACGCAGGTCAAACGGGTCGATTGCCGCGAGATCGGATCGTCGCTGGAAGGATCGGCCATGTCGTCGTGAAACGCCAGCCAGAGCGAGATTCCCGCGCCGGCTGATCCGCCAAACGCCGCCACTCGTTCTTCGTCGAGGTTGTAGTCCTTCGCCTTGGCACGCAGAAACTGGATCGCCCTCGCACCGTCGTGCTGCGGAGCCGGGAACGGCGCGGTGGTGACGAATCGATAATTGATCGAGGCAACCGAGATCCCTGCTTTGCGGGCCGCTTCGATAACGCTCGCCGAAATCTGCCGCTTGTCGCCGCCCACGAAGCCGCCGCCGTGGATGAATACCGCGACCGGCGTCGGCTTGTTTGACGGCGCGAGCCAGAGGTCGAGCACATTCCGTTCGTGCGGTCCATAGCGGACATCCGCATGGGTCGGCGATGGCGCACTTTCGCCGCGAGCGGCGCTGCGTTGCGGCGACACGCGATCGCGGTAGGCTTGCGCCTCCGAGATGGTGAGCACGCCGTCGCGGTTGGCGTCGGCCGCGGGAAACCGTTCCAGCGCCCGCTGAAGTTGAGGGTTGTTCTTCGAGGTCAACTCCTGACCGATGGCAAGTCGCCGGCCGGGCAACGCCGTGGCCGCAACAAGTATCAACATCACGCCGGCAAGCATCCGGAACGAGCAAGGCATAACGGCTTTCCTGTTTATTGGGAGAGTTTGCTGGGACAGGAAGATGGGCAGACCCGGTATGGGTTGAACACCATTCTCGCCAATTGGTTCCGACCGTACGAGTCCGCCCCCTCCATTGTCGGGAGCAAGCACGCCGGGGCCGTGCTTTCGGAGAGAAAACGCAGCGCGGCCATCGTAGTCCGTCGGTCCACCAGGTGCGAGACACCTTGGAGTGAGGTAGGATTCTACTGATCTTCGGATTGCGTGCGCATCAATGACGCGCGCAAAGAGACTCGGTCTTGTGGCCGCAAGAGTGGGGCCGCTTGATTCGGACCAAGGCACGGCGGTTGTCGACACATGACCGGAAGACACGGATCGGCGCGATGACGGATGTCGTCGAAATCAACCGCCTTGAGGAACTCGACGTCTACACCGACGACTGGGGGCGGCTCTATCGCGAGACGCCCGACGCGTCGTTCTTCCAGAGTCTCGACTGGCTGAGAGTCTATTGGCGGCATTTTGGCGGCTTCCAGCGGCTGCGCGTGCTCGTGATCGGAGCCGGCCGCCCGACGGCTATCGTGCCGCTCACTGTCCTCTGCGAGCCGACCCGTGCCGGGCGTCTCCGCGTACTCACCTGGCCGCTCGATGAATGGGGCTCGTTCTACGGTCCCCTCGGCAGCGATCCGGCCGCGGCGTTGTCGGCGGCGATGCTCCATATCCGGCGAACTCCGCGCGACTGGGACCTGATCGACTTCCGCTGGGTGCCACCCGACAGTAAGGTGCGCTCCGCCTATCGCTCTGCCATGCGGTCCGCCGGAATGCGCGGCCGCGAAAGCCTCTGGACCCAGGCGGCGATCGTCGACCTGAACGGCTCTTGGGAGGATTATCTTGCCACGCGACCCGCCAGGTTCGGCAGCGAGCTCCGCCGCCAGCATCGCCGCGCCGCCGAACACGGCCCGCTCTGTTACCAGCGGTTTCGTCCCGGCGGTGCCGATTGCCACGACGATGCCGCATCTCTGCCGCTCTACGACCAGTGCGTCGAACTGGCCCGGCGAAGCTGGCAGGGCTCATCCCAGAGCGGAACCACGCTCTCCCATCAACCGGTCCGCGGCTTCCTCCGCGAGGTTCATGTGGCGGCCGCCAACGCCGGCGCCGTCGATCTGAACGTGCTGCGGATCGGCGACCGCATGGCAGCTTTCGCCTACAACTACGTCCACGCGGGACAGGTCTACGGGTTGCGCGCCGGTTTCGATCCAGAGTTCGCCGAAGCAGGCGCCGGCACGGTCCTTCTCTCCCACATGATTTGCGACAGCTTCCAACGCGGCGATCGGGAGATCGACCTCGGCACCGGGTATCTCGCGGGAAAGCGCCCGTGGATGACGCGCCTGGTCGATGTTGGCCGTATCACCCACTACGCGGCCGCTTGCCTTCGCGCCCAGATCCTCCGCGTCGCGCATCGCCTGCGTAGCACGCACCGCCCGCACTTCTTGCCCGTCTGACGCAGTCCAGCCGTCTCGCGCGACGGGTGCGGAATCCGTCGACGGCGATCTGTTGCGCGACCTTTCAACGATGCACCTGCGATCATGCGCTCTCAGCAGTCCAGGGCGGGCCGGTGTCAACCTCCTCCGGCTCGTCCATCTCGCCGTCGGAGTCCTGTTCGGCATATTCGCGATCCAGATCGTCGAAGCCGTCGTCGAACGATTCCTCGCCGTGATCGAGGGCGTCGCGCCGCGGCTCTCCGAGTCGGATCTTATTGGTGCGCCGGGTCGGCGTGGTTCCCTCGCCAGCGGCCACGGGGGTGCCCGACGAACCGGCGCGCATTTTCTCCCAGTCTTCCAGGCTGATGAGGATCTCGCGGGCCTGTGAGCCGTTGTATGTGCCCACGATGCCGTCCTCGGCCATGAAGTCGATCAGCCGTGCGGCCCGGCCGTAGCCGATGCCCAGCGCGCGTTGCAGCAGTGACACGCTTCCCCGCCCCTCGCGGACCACGATGTCCACCGCCGCTTCGTAAAGGTCATCGCGGTTCTTCAACGATACCTCTTCGCCCCCCTCCGAATCGGTCGTCTTGAGCTGCACCAGTTCGGTCACGAAATCGGGCTCGTTCGTCGCCACGGCATCGATCACCTTGACGATCTCGTCGTCGCTCAGGTAGGTGCCTTGGCCGCGGATCAACGTGCTTGTGCCCGGCCTCAGGAAGAGCATGTCGCCGTTGCCCAGCAGGCGCTCGGCCCCCATCTCGTCGAGCACCACCCGGCTGTCCGTCCGGCTCGATACCTCGAAGCAGATTCGCGCCGGCAGGTTCGACTTGATGAGGCCCGTGATCACGTCCACCGTCGGCTTCTGGGTGGCCAGCACGAGGTGGATGCCTACCGCCCGGCTCTTCTGCGCCAGGCGGATGATGTGCCCCTCGACTTCTTTGGCGGCCGTCATCATCAGGTCGGCCATCTCGTCGGCCACGATGATGATGTACGGCATCTGCTTGGGGATCTGTTCCCACTCTTCCTCGTTCTCCGGCTGAACCCGCCGCTTCAACTCCTCTTCGCCCAACTGGTTGAAGCTGCTCAGGTGCCGCACGCCGGCGCGGGCCAGCAGGGCGTACCGCTCCTCCATCTTCTCCACCGCCCAGCCGAGGATCGCCTCGGCCTTGCGCATGTCGGTCACCACCGGGTGCATCAGGTGCGGGATCGTTTTGTAGGGGCTGAGTTCGACCATCTTCGGGTCGATGAGCAGCATCCGCACCTCGTCGGGACGCCGCGTAACGAGCATCGAAACGATGATCGAGTTCAAGCACACGCTCTTGCCCGTACCGGTCCGCCCGGCGATCAGGAGGTGCGGCATGCTCGCCAGGTCGACGACCATCGGGTTGCCCGCGACATCCTTGCCCAGGAAGATCGGCACGCGCATCGCCTGCGCCTTGCCGTTCGTCTCTTCGATCACTTCGCGCAGCCGAACCAGTTGCCGCTCGGCGTTGGGCACTTCGATGCCGACGGTGTTCTTTCCCGGAATTGGAGCCACGATCCGCACGCTCGGCACCCGCAGCGCAATCGCCAGGTCATCGGCCAGGCCGGTGATCTTGCTCAGCCGCAGGCCGGCCTCCAGTTCCACCTCGAACTGCGCGATCACCGGTCCGGTCTGGATCTCGACCACGCGGATGTTGAAGCCGAAATCGGCAAACGTCTTCTCCAGGATCTTTGCCTTGCGGCGCACGTCTCTCTCGTGCTCATCGAACGAGAACGGCTCGGATTCCAGCAACAGCTCCAATGACGGTAGCTCGTAGTCGCTGGCCTCCTTCGGATTGGCCGCCTCCTCGATTTGCTCGATCAGCTCCTCGCGCTGGCTCTTGCGCGGCTTGCGAATCCGCAACGATTGGTCGGCCTTGCCCGGGCTCGCCGGGGCCGGTTCGCTGGCCACCTCCGGTGCCGGTGACGCCCTTGGCGGTTCGGCCGTGCGGCCGGCGATCACTACCGGCGGCTGGGCCGTCTTGATCACCGGATCGATGTCCGAACGCTTCTTTTTCGCTGGCTTCTCGGACTTGGCGGTGGCTGCGGCTTCGGCCCGCTTGGCGGCCATTCGCTCGGCATATGCGCCCCCCATCCGGAGCATGCCGTGGCCGAGTCCCGCGGCAGGCACTCCTACCAGCCAGGCCAGAAGTCGGATCAGCACGTAGTCGGTCGAAAGCAGTAGCCCTCCCAGCATCACGCTGAGCACGAAGATATACGCCCCCACGCTGGCGAAGTTGCGCTCCAGCAGGCACCGGCCCGCTGCTCCCAGGAATCCGCCGGGCCCGATTACCGGTCCCGGAGAGAGCGATGGCACCGCCATCGCGGACAGCGTGCAGAACGCCGAAAGCGAAACGAGCCACCCCACGGTCCGCAGGATCGGCTGGTTGAACTTCCTCCGCGCGAGTAGCAGCGCGTCGAGCACGCCCAGCGAAACGAAGATGTAGTAGGCGCCCAATCCAAAGAAATTGAAGAGCACCGCGGCGACCACGGCTCCCGAACGTCCGCAGACGTTCTCCGGCTCCTCGGCAACCGGATAGACCAGCGTGCTGGGCGGATCGGCCGGGTTGTAGCTCAGCAGGCTGGCGCCGAGAAAGATCGCCAACGCCAGGAGCGCCAATGCCACCAGATCGAGCTTCAGACTGCGTTCGTCGAGCATCCGCGCGCACTATCCGCCAGTTCCCCGCCGCCGCACCCGGTGCGAGGCGGACCGACCCCGGGCGCGTCCGTGCCCAAAGATTCGCTCCTGTCTTAAGCGTCATCGACTGGGACGGGAGCCGAAGGTGAACGTGGAATCGCTTGCCCGACGCTGTTGCCTGTGTGCTCCGCACGGCAGATTCGCTGCAACCGGCAGATCCGTCATCACACTGCCCTTGGCCCGCGCTTAATCTCGCGCCCGCTCGTACTGCGCGGGCCAATCCGCATCGTGCCCCAGCGCCGTGGCGGCGTGCAAGGCCCAGTACGGCAACCGGAGCATCGTCCGGCCAACCATGACCAGATCGGCCTGGCCCTGCACAACGATGGCGTCGGCTTGCTCCGGCTCCGTGATCATCCCCACCGCCGCGGTGCGAATGCCCGCCTCGCGCCGGATCCGCTCGGCCAGCGGCACCTGGTAGCCGGCCCCCGCCGGAATACGCGCCTGCGGAACAAGTCCCCCCGACGAACAATCCACCAGGTCGACGCCCCGCTGCCCAAGCTCTCTCGCCAACACGATCGACTGCTCGATGTCCCATCCTCCTTCGACCCAGTCGGTCGCCGAGATTCGCACCAGAAGCGGCATTGTATCCGGCAGAACGCTCCGCACCGCGGCGGCGGTCTCCAGCACCGCCATCATGCGCAATTCCAGACGGCCGCCGTAAGCGTCGCTTCGCTCGTTCGAAAGCGGCGAAAGGAATGAATGCAGCAGGTAGCCGTGCGCCGCATGGATCTCCACCAGATCAAACCCCGCGGCCACGGCCCGCTCTGCCGCCGCGCGGAACTGCCCGATGACGGTGCGAATCCCATCTTCGTCCAGCGCTTCCGGCACCGGGTAGTCGGGCGCGAAAGCCTTCGCGCTCGGCGCGAGTCCTTTCCAGCCCCCCTCGGTGGCAGCCAACGGCGTGCCCCCTTCCCACGGCGCCCGCGTGCTCGCCTTGCGACCGGCGTGGGCGATCTGAATACCTGCCGCCGCCCCCTGGCCTTTCACGAAGCGAACCACGCACGCCAGCGGCGCAATGTGCTCGTCCTTCCATATCCCCAGGTCGTGCGGCGTGATTCGGCCTTCCGGGCTGACCGCCGTCGCCTCGAACATCACCAGCCCCGCGCCCCCCACCGCCCGGCTGCCGAGGTGCACCAGGTGCCAGTCGTTCGCCATTCCGTCCCGCGCCGAGTATTGGCACATGGGAGATACGGCGATCCGGTTGCGGAGCCGAACCCCGCGCAGATCGATCGGACAGAAAAGGTGCGTCTCGCCGGCAGATGGCGTGGACATGTTGCTTGCTCCGGAAGGAAAGAAACCTTTTTACCTCCAAGAACTCTAGCCGGGCCCTCGGCTGCCGGCCAACCACCTCCTCCTCTCCCCAGTCAATCGTCGATCAGCCCGGAAGTGGGAAATTTCGCTCTGGCGCCCAGCAACCGTTGCGAACGACGACGATGCCGATCAGTCGTCCGCCGTGGTCCAGCGCGGCTGCCCGCGGCGGGCCGGACATTTCCGCCCCATCCACAAGCTGCCCGGCGTGCAACCGGCGAATCTCTTCCGTGCCAAGCGTAATCTGGGGCAATTCGGCCACTGCCTCTGTCGGCGGCCGCAGAAACCTCGCCCAATTCGTGGCGTCCAGCGTCTCCAGTCCCACCGCGTGCTCCAGCCGAAATGGCCCGATCGCCGTTCGCACCAGCCCCGCCATCACCGCCGCCGTTCCCAGCGATTCCGCCAGGTCGCGCCCCAGCGAGCGGATGTACGTCCCCGCGCCGCACGTCACCCGAAGCACCAGTTCAGGATACTCATACCGTTCCACCTCCAGATCGTAGACCGTCACCGGACGCGCTTTGAGATCGACTTCCCGTCCCTGCCGGGCGAGTTGGTACGCCCGCTGGCCGCGCACTTTGAGTGCCGAATATTGGGGCGGCCGCTGCTCAATTTGTCCCGTAAGCCGGGCTGCGGCCGTGCGGATTTCGTCCGCTGTGGGAATCGGCGGAGCCGTCAGCTCCGTGATCTCTCCCTCCATGTCCTCGGTTGGGCTCTCGCGCCCCAACAGAAATGTGCCTCGGTAGCTCTTCCGCATCCGCTGCACGTACTCGATGAGCCGGGTGGCCCCGCCCACCGGCACCACCAGCACGCCCGACGCCAGCGGGTCGAGCGTCCCCGCATGCCCCGCCTTGGCGGGACGCACCAGTCGCTCCACACGTGTCACCACGTCGCGCGACGTCACGCCGACCGGTTTGTTGATGTTCAGAATCCCGAAGGCATCCATGGTGTTTCGCCAATTGACCAGTCACGACTCGTTCCAACAGTATACAGCAATTTGTCTTGCGCCCGCGCTGGCCGCTGCCGCCGACCCGGGTTACGATGCACTCTGGTGGCCCCTGAATCGGGTGTTAGATCGGAATTGCAGGTTTTTTTCTCGTTGCCAATTAGGCCACACATGCGGTCTACTATCATTCGTCAGCGCGAGTGGACAACGAGGCGTGGGCCCGATCTCTCTGCCGAGAACGCCGGGTCGTCCCACGCCTGACCGCTGCGCCTGACAAACACTGCCGGTTGCCACTTTGGGCGGGTGACCGGCCAACAAGGGGCCGATTCAGTCGAGAAGAGCTGATAATGCATCCCGAGCGACTGGGACCATATCGCGTTGTGCAGATGCTGGGACGCGGCGGCATGGGCGCGGTCTACGAGGGGATTAACGACGAGACCGGTGAACAGGCCGCCCTCAAGGTCCTTTCCTCGTCGCTGTCCAACGAGGAGGGGCTTCGCCAGCGGTTTGAGGCCGAAATCGAGGCCCTCCGCAAGCTCCGTCACCCCAATGTCGTCCGGCTCTTCGGCTACGGAGAGCAGGATGGCATTCTCTACTTCGCCATGGAACTGGTCAAAGGCCGCAGCCTGGAGCAGGAACTCCGTGCCGGGCGGAAATTCGATTGGCGCGAGATCGCGCGGATGGGGATCGATCTCTGCCGGGCGCTCCGCCACGCCCACGACCGCGGCATCATCCACCGCGACATCAAGCCCGCCAATCTTCTGCTCGCCTCCGACGGCACGGTGAAGCTCTCCGATTTCGGCATCGCCCGGCTGTTCGGCTACAGCGGTCTCACGGCGGCTGGCAATGTCGTTGGCACGGTCGAATACATGGCCCCCGAGCAAGCCGATGGCCGACCGGTCGGCCCAAGGTCCGACCTCTACAGCCTGGGAGGCGTTTTCTACGCCTTGCTGGCCGGACGCCCGCCGTTCCGCGCCCGTTCGCTCGCCGAGATGCTCGAAAAGCAGCGCAACGCCATTCCCGAGTTGGTTCGCCATTTCGCCCCCGATGCGCCGGTTGAGTTCGAAACGCTTATTCACCAACTGCTCGAAAAGGATCCTGAGAAACGCGTCAGTACGGCCATGCTCCTGGCGCGGCGGTTGGAGGCCATGCTTCGCGCCCTTACCGTGAAATATGAGGAACGCGACGGACAGTTTGAACTGACCGATCCGGACTTGGAACCGGATCAGGCACCCATCTCGCAACTCGGGCCGACACGCGTGGTCGAACCGCCCTCGCCTAGCGCACCCACCGCCGTCAGCGCGCCGTCGTCACAGCGTCCATTACCGGAGACGCGGGCCACGTCGGCTTTCAAGGTCTTCGCCAGCGGCGCCGATTCCGAAGAACCTCCTGCGGCTCAGGATCAAGCCGAGTCAGTCGAGTCGGCCAAGTCCAGCGGACAGTTCACCGTCGTGCTCGAGGAGGAACTGGATCAGGTCGAGCACGAGGAAGAGCCCCCTTGGGTTTCGCTCCATACCTGGATCCTCGCCGTGTCGCTGGTGGCGGTCGGATTGGCCGCCTGGTACCTGCTGCAGCCTCCTACCGCCGACGCCCTGTACGATCGCATCACGCGTACGATCCAGGATGGTTCGATCGATTCGCTCCGCGACGCCGAGTCCGACATACAGAACTTCCTCGTGCGCTATTCCAGCGACTCGCGGGCCCCGCAACTCCGCGAGTACATGGAAGAAATCGAACTGGCAAAACTGGAAGCCTCGTTCAATCTGCGCGCCAAGGGCTTGCGAAGCACTGGGCGGCTGTCGCCCATCGTGCGCGCCCACTTGGACGCCTTCCGCTACCTGGAATCCGATCCCGACCTTTGTATCCAGAAACTGCGGGCCCTCCTCGATCTCTATGGGTCGCGAGCCACCGCCGGCGGGGATGAACTCACGCTCAACCTGGCCCGCCGGCAGTTGGAGGGGCTCGAGCGTCAGATCAGCATCGCCGCTCCCGATCAGATCGCGGTCCTCCAGGAGCGGCTTGATACCGCCGATTCCATCGAGGAAACCAACCCGGCGCAGGCCCGCAAGATGCGCCAAGCGGTGGTCGAGCTTTATGGCGGCAAATCGTGGGCCGCCGATCTCGTGCTTCGCGCGGAACAGGCACTCAACAAACAGGAGGCAAAATGATACGCCCGCTGTTTCACGGACTTCTCGTCTCAATGGGGTTGGTGATGTTCTCCGGCGCCGCCTTGGCGGGCAAGGTGACGGTCGACCTCGGCGACGCGCCGGACGTCGCTCTGGTCGGCGCCTTCCAGCGTTGGGATGCCGACGGCAATCATCGCCGCCAGGTCAACCAGAAGGCGAAGATCGGCTCCCCCGAAATCGACGCCCAGGCCGTGCCGGCCGGTAGCGGAAAGTGGGAGTTCGCCAATCTCCCGCCGGGTACCTACGACCTGGTGATCATGCGCGGCAGCAACGTCCGCATCGAAGGATTCACCTTCCCGCCGGTGCTGGAATTCGATCCCTTCTTCACCGCCGCCGACGAGATCGACGCGGAAGCGCGGGACTGGATTGTGGAGGATATCGGCAAAGCGCGGCACTACGAGAACAAGGTCGTACCGCTCCACCTCGGGGGCGATGACAAGGTGGCTCGAGTGCTGGTGATGCTCATCCGCGATCTGCCCACGAGCTACGAGGCCGATCTGCCCGGCGCGGCGACGATGCGCTTCGAAGTCTGGCAGTACGACTGGAAGTACGGCGGCTGGGTCAAGAACAAGCGGACCAAGGTCCTGCACCGCGTGATCCTTCCCCGCGACGAGCTTCGCCGTTGGACCTGGCTCTGGGATCCGAAACTCGGCGGCATTGAAGTCACCGCGGCCGCCAAGACAATCAAGTACCAGCTCCCCAAGCCCGCCGATCGTACGCTTAAAGGTCTCTATCCCTACTGACGGATCGGCCGCTTGCGCGGCGACGCTTCACTCAACACAACCAGCCAACTCGGCCCGAAGACATGAAATCGACGACCTTCGCTGTCTTGCTGGTATGGCCTTGGCTGGCACTGGTCGCCGCCGCTTCCGCCGCCGGGCCGGAGAACCTGGCCCTGAAAGCAGTCGCCTCGGCGACTTCGGAACACAACCAGCAATACCTCGCCCGCTTCGCCATCGACGGCAGGATCCCCGCAGCGGGCAGTACTGCGGCCGATCAGGGTGCCGCCTGGTGCGTGCTCAAGGCCCGCTCGGGCGACCAGGCCGAATGGGCCCTCCAGTGGAGCGAACCGGTCGAGATCGGCTCGGTCGTCTACTGGGGCCGCACCGCCTGGTACATGACCGAGTGCTGGAAGGACTACGAGCTTTATCTCGACGACCAGCCCCAACCGGTTGCCAAAGGCACATTCCAGATGGTCCACGGGCCGCAGCTCATCGTGCTGCCGGCAAGCGTGGCCCGCCGGGTGCGGCTCAGATTCCTCAACTCCTACGGTGGCCCGAACCCCGGTGCCGCCGAGATCCAGGTCTTTTCGCATCCGCTCACCGAGCAGGAACTCACACGCCTGGTTCGCCAGGCCGATAATCCCCTCGCTTCCATGCCGTGGGTCGAAACGACCGATTCCGATGCACTTGGAGGCCTCGTCGAAAGCCTGGCGGCGATCCACGGCGACGACTACCCCGCCGCGGCCGCCCACCGCGCGCGACTCGCGGAACTCGTCCAGTCTCGCAAAGCATCCGCCGGCGACGATCGTCTTACGGAAATCGACAGCCATCTCGAGCAGCTCGAACGCGATGTCCTGCTCTTCGATATCGATCGCGTCGCGGTCATCAAGCGGCATGAGATCGAAGCCAGCCATGTCTACACCTACCACTACGAAGGCTTTCGTCCCGGTGGTGGTCTGTACCTGGTTTCACTCCGCGATCGAGAGTCCCTGCCCGTTGAACTGGTCGCCTCACCGACCGGCCAGATCCTCGACCTCGACGTCTCCTACGATGGCCAGACGATCCTCTTCAGTTGGCGCCGCACCGAGCAGGAAGGCTATCACCTCTGGACGGTCAATGCCGACGGCACCGGCCTGCGGCAGCTCACCGACGGCGTCTGGCACGACTACAACCCCTGCTGGCTTCCCGACGGCGGCATCGCCTTCCTCAGCACCCGGTCGCCGCAGTTCGCCTACTGCTGGCATGCGCCGGTAGGAACGCTCTACCGCATGGATGCCGACGGATCGAATGTGCGGTCACTCTCGGCCAATTATCTCAACGACTTTACCCCATCGGTGCTGGCCGACGGCCGGATCATCTATACGCGTTGGGAATATGTCGACCGCCCCGCGATCCCCATCCAGAGCCTCTGGACCATCAACCCCGACGGCACTGGCCTGGCCGGCTACTACGGCAATCGCGTCATCTCGCCCGGCACTTTCATGGAAGCCCGGCAGATTCCCGGCAGCGCCAAGATCATCTGCACGATGACCGGACACAACGGCCCCACGCGCGGCGCGATCGGCCTCGTCGATCGCTCCCGTGGCGTGAACGAGCAGGCAGCGATTGAGAACCTGACCTCCGATGTACCCGTGCCCGCCGTGGACCAGGGCAATGGCAACACCGACGGCACGAAGCTCTATAGCGGTCCCTTTCCGCTCGATTCCCAGCGATTTCTCGTCTCGGCCCGCGGCCCGCTCCTGGTCCGCACGCTCTCCGGTGCCTGCCAGGCCGTGGCCCTCGACTCGCCGGCCGACGGCATGCAGTGGCTTGCCGCGCAGCCCGTGCGGCCGCGCCGCCGCCCGCCGGCCATGCCCTCGTCGCTGCCGGCCGAGCACGACGGATTCGCCACGCTCGTGCTCCAGGATGTTTACAACGGCCTGGAAGGCTATGTCGAGCGCGGCGAAGTCAAACAAATCCGCGTCGTCCGCGAGTTGCCCAAGACCGTGCGGATCGATCCCAGCCTCCGGGCGTTCGGTTTCCAGTTCCCCGTGATCTCGTGCGGCGCGACCTACGCCGGCAAGCAGGTCCTCGGCGAAGTCGACGTCGCACCCGACGGCTCGGCCTGCTTCCGCGTGCCGGCCGGCGTGCCGATCTACTTCATGGCCCTCGACGCCCAGGGCCGGGCCGTGCAGCGGATGCGCAGCTTCACCCACCTCATGCCCGGCGAGACCCAGGGCTGCGTCGGCTGCCACGAGCACCGCCTGCAGGGCTCGCGCCCCCAGGTCAGCCTGGCTGGGCTCCAGCCGCCCCAAGACCTCGAACCTCCGGAGTGGGGCACAAGCGGCTTCGACTATTCGCGGATCGTCCAGCCCGTGCTCGACCGGCATTGCGTCGAGTGCCATCATCCGACCGATGCACCGGGTAAGGTCGATCTGACCGGCGGCAAGACCGACTTCTTCAACGTCTCCTACGAGGTCCTCGCCCGCGAGAATCAGGGTGGCCGCGGCAGTCCCTACGTGAGTTGGATCCCGACCTACAACGGCCAGGAATGGAATATCCTGGAGATCCGTCCCAAGGCTTGGGGCTCTCCTCAAAGCCGGCTGGCCGAGGTCGTGCTCACAGGCCACCCTGATGAGAACGGCAAGCCTCGCGTGTCGCTCGACGACGCAAGCCGCCGCCGCGTCCTCGCCTGGATCGACCTCAACGTCCCCTACTACGGCTCAAGCGAAACGGCCTACCCGGAGGCGGAGGGCTGCCGGCGGATTTACCCCCACGATCTCGACGCGGTGCTGGCCGACGTCGGCCGCCGCCGCTGCACCGGCTGTCACGAGGACGGTAAGATCCCGCGCCGCGACTGGGTGCGGATCACCGAACCCGAATTCAACGATTTCCTGCTCGCCCCCCTGGCCAAAGCCTCCGGCGGCACCGAGCGCTGCGGCCAGCCGATCTTCGCCTCCAAGGAAGACCCCGACTACCAGAAGGTCCGCGCGACATTCGAGCCCGTGCTCAGAATGCTCGCCGACCGCCCCCGCATCGACATGCCCGGCGGCAAACCCGCCCCCGACGTCTGCCGGATTTGCCAGTAGCCGGCAGTCAGTCGTCACTCCGGAGACTGCTTGCCTCGGTTGAAGCATCCGGGGCCGCCTCTTCAACCGACTCAACCTCGACTGGCCGGCTCCGATCGACTCCGTTTCTCGACGACTGCACCAGCGAGGCGATCGTGCCAATCAACGCGAACAGCAGGAAGTAGACGAAAGGCGAAACCGACGACGGAATCGGGCTCGACGACCACCTCGACCGTCGCGTGCGGCGGACTTCGTCGGTGGCCCGGGGTGACTCGTAAGGGTTGTCGGGCATGGCTATTCGGCAGTCTTGTTCGTAACGGTCGCTGCCGCTCCGTCTCCGCCCACGCCTTGGCGAAGCAACTCCACGTCGATCTCGAGGAAGTACAGCACCGGGCGGCCGTTCGTGTCCTTCACCTGGTTTTCGTAGCGGGCGATCTGTCGCTCTTGCCCGGCATCGGTCACCGCGCTCACCTTCATTACCACCGGATCATCAACCCCCGACTCACGCCGCACTGAGATGATCTTCTCCCGCCAGTCTGCTCGCTCGGCCGGTGTCAGGAGCACTTCGCCATAGTCCATTCGCAAGTTATCGGAGATTTGCTGGTATCCCGCGGACACGATTTCCTCGTGTCCGAAAAGGGCCACGTTGCTGGGGTTATTGGTGGTAGCCTCGATTCCAATCACACTGGGAGCATTCTCAGCCAACTGTCGCAGCCGCGCGAGTTGGCTCTTGTACTTCCCTTCAATGGCCGCCACGGTCGCGAAGGGCGGAGGTTTGCCTTGATCGAGCAGCCAGCGGATGCCCTTGAAGCCCACCGCCGCCAGAAGCACGACTACCAGGAGCGTGGCGAGCGAGTACCGCGGCAGGCACGACTTGAGATCGCACATCCGCACCAGCAGGACCACGTTCGCAACGGCCCACAGGCTCATCACCCCTTCGATGACTAACCATGCCGCCGATACGTTGTTCTGCCCGGAAACGACCGTGGCCAGCGAGGCCAGCACAATGACCGGATAGGAAAGCGAAAGGACCGCTGCGACAAGCCGCCCCGGACGACTCCCGTCGCCGACCGCCGCCCCCGCCGCGATGAGGAACACGGCAAAACAATCGAACGTAAAGACGCTGCCGTACAGTGGCCCACACAGTCCGATGACGAACTGGCAGGCCCCAAACGCCTGGATCGATCGGGCAGTGCTCTTCATGTTACCGCTGACGGCACACGATCGCAGGCCGACGGGCGTTCACGCCCGTTATTCCGCCGCAGGCGATCACAGGCCCGGCGTTCACGCCGGGTTGGCGGGAGCCCACGCTCGTCTTCTTCCACGGTTTGGCTAGCAGCCTCGTTCACGAGGCTTCTCGCTTCAGTTGCCTTGAGGCCATGACCGCCGATCGCATGCTATCCCTTGACCACGACATCTGCAATGGACGGCATCCACGCGCCTCAGAAGAGGTCGATCAGCCAGCTGCCCGTCTGGCGGCGGAAGGAGATGGGCAACCCCGGCCCGCCGGCGAGTTTCACTCGCCCGGTCGCCGTTTCTCCCTCGATCCGCACATCACCGAGCGTCGCGCCGGCCAGGGCCTGCAACCTCTGGCCCGCTTCGCTGGCAACCCCTTTCTCCTGGTTCATCACATCGGCGAAGAATGCGTGCTTGTCGTTCACCGTGTTCGCATAACGTTCGACATCCAGGTTCGCCTTGAGCGAATCGAGCAGGCCCCCTTGCGACTGGCCCTCGGCGGCCGGCCCGGCAAGCTTCGCACGGTCGAAACCGTGCCGGTCAAGGATCGCCTTCGATTCGCCGTCGACAATCGCCGCGATCTGGTAAGCGAAGACGATCGAGCCGACGCACTTGTCGCGGCTCTCCGGCGTCATCGCGTTGAGCGTCCGCCGCCAGTCGCGCTCGACGATCGACTCCTGCAACGCGCGGAACGCGTCCTCGGGAGTCTGGTGCCCCAGCCCGCATCCGCCAAGTCCCAGCCCGATCGCCAGCATCGCGCCCACACAAACCACATCCTTGCCCATCGCCGCGGCCTCCTGCAAGAAGAACCTCGCCCTGTGCCAACCATCCCACCATAGGGCCCCCGCTGACTCCTGTCAATCGAACCCCGGCCCCCGTAACCCGTAGCGCAGAGCCGTCTGCTATAATGCGGCCCGGTGCGGTGCGGCCGCCTCAAGCCGGCGTTTGCCCTGGACCCGCATGCTCCGCGAACGAAATCGCCGCTCCGCCCTTCAATCGCCAGCGCGCGGTTTGCCGCGTGCCTTGCGTGCCGAATCGGAGAGACAGGACGCCTATTTCAACATGTACCTCGAAACGCACACCTGCATGCGACGTGCCGCCTCATGCGAAGGCCCCTGCCGCGCCAAGCGTACGCCCCCGCGCCAGATCGCTCCAGGTGCCGAGGCGCACCGCATGGCCCGGCGGATTCTCCATGGTTTGTTCCTCATCGCCGCGATCGCTTGGGCCGCGCTCGCCGTTGCCCAGGGCACGCGTGAAGACCACGACCGTTCCAACAAGCTCCGCGCGCGAACGGCCGACAAGGTGTTCCGCGCCCGCGTCGCCCCGCACTGGTTCGCCGAAGGTGCGCGGTTCTGGTACCGGGTCGATCTTGCCGGAGGCCAGCGGGAGTTCGTGCTGGTCGATGCCGTCGAGGGCACGCGCTGGTCTGCCTTCGATCACGATCGCCTCGCCGCCACGTTCGCTGCGGCCACCGGCAAGCCGGCCGACGCCCGGCGGCTTCCCATCGACGGCCTCAAGTTTGACGACGCCGGCGGCGCGGTGCTAATCCAAGCCGAAAACAAGACTTGGCGATGCGATCTGGAGACCTATGAACTCCGCGAGGCCGACGGCATGGAAGAGGGGCTCGTCTCCACGCTGACTCTCCACGACGGGCCGCGGGCGAGTCGGCGGACCGGTCCGGAAACCTCGATCACCTTCGTGAACCAGACGAAGGACGACGTTGATCTCTTCTGGCTCGATAGCGAGGGCGAACAGAAGCCCTACGGGACGGTGCGGGCCGGACAGGAGCACCGGCAACATACCTTCGCCGGGCACGTCTGGCTGGTCTGCGATCGCGCGGGAAAGACCCTGGCGATCTTTGAGGCCGCCGAAGACGGCGGCACCGCGGTGATCAACGGCGCTCCGGCCGGCAGCATTCCCGCCCGCGAAAGACCGGGAGGCGGGCGAAGAGGCGACGGCCGCCCTCGCCAGTCCGAGTCGCCCGACGGCCGCTGGCAGGCGTTCTTCCGCGACTACAACCTCCACCTTCGCGATGTGACCAGCGGCGAGGAGTATCCGCTCTCCACCGACGGCACTGCCGACGACGAATACTCCGGCCGCATCTGGTGGTCGCCCGACTCGAAGAAACTCGCCGCGATCCGCACCCGTAAGGGCGACGACCGCAAGGTCTACTACATCGAGTCGTCGCCCCGCGACCAGTTGCAGCCGAAATTGCACTCCTACGATTACCTCAAGCCCGGCGACAAGATCCCGCACCAGCGGCCCGAACTATTCGACGTCGCCGGCCGCAAACGGATCGATACCGGCGACGAGCTGTTTCCCAATCCGTGGAGCATTTCCGATCTCCGCTGGGCGCCCGACGCGAGTCGCTTCACCTTCCTCTACAACCAGCGCGGCCACCAGGTAATCCGCCTGGTGGCCATCGACGCCGACACGGGCAACGCGCGGCCGATCATCGACGAGCAGAGCCCCACCTTCATCGACTATTCGGGTAAGCAGTTCATCCACTATCTCGACGAGAGCGGCGAGATCATCTGGATGTCGGAACGCAACGGCTGGAATCATCTCTATCTCTACGATGCCGCAACGGGCAGCGTGAAGAACCAGGTCACCCGGGGAGAGTGGGTCGTCCGCCGCGTCGATCGAGTCGATCACGAAAAGCGGCAGATCTGGTTCCGCGCCGGCGGCATCCGCCCCGGGCAGGATCCGTACTACGTCCACTTCTGCCGCGTCGATTTCGACGGTTCCAACCTGGTGATCCTCACCGAAGGGGATGGCGACCATTCAATCGATTTCTCGCCCGACCGGCGTTTCTTCATCGACACCTGGTCGCGCGTCGACCTGCCGCCGCAGACCGAACTGCGGCGCGCGGAGGACGGCACGCTCATCTGCGAGCTCGAGCAGGCCGACTGGTCGTCGCTGCTCGAAACCGGCTGGCAGGTGCCCGAGCGGTTTGTGGCCAAGGGACGCGACGGCACGACCGACATCTACGGCGTCATTTACAGACCCACGGATTTCGATGCCGCCAAGCGTTATCCGGTCATCGAGCAGATCTACGCCGGGCCGCAGGGCTCGTTTGTGCCCAAGTCGTTCCGCTCCTTCCACGGTCCCCAGGCGATGGCGGAATTGGGGTTCATCGTCGTCCAGATTGATGGCATGGGCACCTCGAACCGCTCCAAGCCATTTCACGATGTCTGCTGGAAGAACCTCGCCGATTCGGGCTTCCCCGATCGCATCCTCTGGATCAAGGCAGCCGCCGCGAAATACACCTATATGGACATCAGCCGCATCGGCATCTACGGCGGGTCGGCCGGCGGGCAGAGCGCCGTCCGGGCACTCCTGGCCCACGGCGATTTCTACAAGGTGGCCGTTGCCGACTGCGGCTGCCACGACAACCGCATGGACAAGATCTGGTGGAACGAGCAGTGGATGGGCTGGCCCATCGGGCCGCACTACGCCGAGCAGTCGAACGTCACCCAGGCCCACCGGCTCCAGGGCAAGCTGTTGCTCTTCGTCGGCGAGATGGACGAGAACGTCGATCCCGCCTCCACCATGCAACTGGCCAATGCCCTGATTCGGGCCGACAAGGACTTCGACCTTATCGTGATGACTGGCCACGGGCACGGGTCCGCCGAAACGCCCTACGGCACCCGGCGCCGGCAAGACTTCTTCGTGCGGAACCTTCTCGGTGTAGAACCCCGTCATCAACCGTAGTCACATTTGTGGTGCGGCCGTCCCGGCTGCATCAAAGGCGGGCCAGACGCCTGCGCAACGAGGCACGAAAATCAGGAGACAACCATGAGCACCCGCAGGACTTTTCTGAAGACGGTGATCGCAGCGGCGGGCGGCATCGCGTGCCATGAAACCGTCGCCCGGGCCGCCGCGGATTCGGTCACCATCCGCGACGCGAAAATCATCCGCGTCCGCCAGCGCAACAATGGTGCGACCGACACCTACCTGGAGGTCACGAGCCACTCCGGGCACAAAGGCTACGCCGGCCCGCTGCTCAAGGAGCAGGCGGCCGCCTTTCCTCCAAACCTGTTCACGTTGCTGTCCGGCCGCGACGCCCGCGATCCCCAGGAACTCAACTTCCGCACCCTCTGGGCAGCCTCGTTTCCCGGCAAATCGCTCGAAAGCTATGCCGAAGGCAAGGATCCGCTCACCGGTCAGATCGTCTGGGGAACGAAACGCGCGACCCGCCAGACCGAGACCGGGTGGATCATCACGGCGTTGAGCGCAGCCGACTTGGCGCTGTGGGATCTCCGCGGCAAGGCGGCCGGAGAGCCCGTGTGGCGGATGCTGGGGGGCAAACGCCCGCAACTCGACGCCTACGCCAGCATGCTCGGCTTCTCGACCGATCCGGCCGAGGCCCGCCGCATCGCCCGCGAGCATTTCGACCAGGGATTCACGCGCCAGAAGTGGTTCTTCATGAAGGGCCCGGTCGACGGACCCGAGGGCCTCAAGCAGAATATCGAACTGGTCCGCGCCCTCCGCGAAGAGTTGGGCCCCGGTGCCACGCTCATGTGTGATGGCATCCAGTACGTCTGGAAGTCCGACGATCTCGACTACGCGATCGCGCTGGCCAAGGGCATTCTTCCCTACCAGCCGCACTGGCTCGAGGAGCCGCTCCGGCCCGACGATCTCGAGGGCTACACGCGCTTGAAGGGCGAGACCGGCATCACGCTGGCTTCCGGCGAGCACTGGTACACCCGTTGGAACGCCAAGCCGTTCCTCGATCGCAAGATCGTCAGCTTCGTCCAGTCAGACCCCGAGTGGTGCGGCGGCATCAGCGAGTGGCTCGAGATCTGCGAGCTAGTCAAGAACTACCCCGGTGTGCAGGTTGTGCCCCACGGCCACCACGTGCTGGCGGCGTCGGCCTGCGTGGCCTCGCAGTCCGAATCGCTCTGCCCGATGCTCGAATACCTGATCCGCTTGCGGATCCAGTTCCAGCGGTCCCAGACCCGCCCCATGGTGGCCGAAGCCGGCAAATTCCCCCTCGGCGACGAGCCCGGCCTGGGCCCCTCGCTGGACGAATCACGCCTGGAACGGGTTTGACGGCTTGGCACCGGGACATCAGCCGAGCGGCAGGAGAGAGGCTGCCAGTAGGACGGATTTTTAATCCGTCTCCCTCCTTCAAACCTCGTGGGACAGATCTGTAATGCGTCCCGGACGGAATACGATTCTGTCCCGCGCCCCTCGGCCGGTAGTTCCGTTCCTGCCGGTCGCCTTGACAATGGTCGTCTTTCGTTCCACGAAAGCAGCGTCCTTCCACGGAATGAAAGGCGGCAACTCGGAAGTCATTCTCTCGCCGGTCCTTACGGCTCGCCCCACACTTTCGGCGACTTGAAGCCGGCCGCCATCGGCGCGCTCTTGGGCGGTACCGCCTGCGAAGCCAGCTTCTCGTAGCGGGCGAGGAGATCCTTGACCTTGTCGGGATGCTTTGCCGCCAGGTTCTCCTTTTCGTAAGGATCGACCGCCAGGTTGAACAGCTCGATCGGCTCGCCTCCCGCGGCCTTTCGTTTGCCGCGAGGGCCTGCCGGAGCTTCCTGGTTCTCGGCCGTGGCCACCGCGCCGCGTATGACGAGCTTCCACTGGCCCACGAGGATCGCTCCGCTGGCCGGCGCGGCGTTGAGCAGGATCTCCTCGTGGGGCGACGGTCTTCCCTCGGCGATGGTCGCCCAGGCGTCCCGCCCGTCCAGCGGCAGTTCCTGCTCCAACGAGGCCCCGGCGAGCCCGAGCAGCATCGGATACCAGTCCACGATGTGCAGCGGTTCGCTGACAATCGAGCCGGCCTTGATGCGCCCCTCCCAGGCGGCCAAAGCCGCCACGCGGACGCCGCCTTCATAGAGCGTTCCCTTGCCCGCCCGGTACGGCCCGTTGCTCGTGACCCGGCCCGGGTCCGGCCCACCGTTGTCGCTGGAGAAGAGGATCAGCGTGTTGCGTCGCATCTCCTTCTCATCCAGTGCCGACAGCACGCGACCGATCGCCTCATCCATCGCCGTAACCATGCCAGCGTACGTCCGGCGAGGCTCCTTGAACTGCGCGTACGGCTCGGCATACTCGGGCGGGACCTGGAATGGCGAGTGGACGGCATTGAACGGGACATAGAGGAATAGCGGCTTGGTCGGGTCGTGCTCGCGGATCACGCTCACTGCCTCGTCGGCCAGCAGGAAGGTGCTGTAGCCCTCGTCGTAGCACGCCTCGTCGTTGCGGTGCCAGTCGTGACCTCCGTCGCGCTCGTGGGTGAAGTAATCGAGCGCGCCGTTGTAGTGGCCGTACTGGCGGTCGAACCCTCGCCGCGTCGGCAGGTACTCGCGCTGGAAATGCCCCAGGTGCCACTTGCCGCAGATCGCCGTTGCGTAGCCCGCCTCCTTCAGTGCCTCGGCCAGCGTCCGTTCCTCCAGCGGCAGGCCATATTGCGCCCACGGCCGCACCACGCCCACCTGCAGGCCGTGCCGCATCGGGTAGCGCCCGGTCATCAGCGCCGCCCGTGTGGGCGAGCACACCGGCTGCACATAGAACTGCTCCAGCCGCGCCCCGGCTGCCGCCAGCCCGTCCAGAAACGGCGTCTTGATCTCGCTTCCGTGGAAGCCCACATCGGCATAGCCCAGATCGTCGGCAAGCAGGATCACGATGTTCGGGCGAGGTCGATCCGCCCGGCCTTCTCCAGCCAAAGCGGCGGAAGACGTGCCCGCCAGCACCATGGCCGCAAGGAACGCCGCCATCAACGTAGCACCCGCGTGCATACGCCGACTTGGCTCGCCGTCGAAAAACGGCTGGTCATCGCGTCGTCCAGATCGCATCGGATTACCTCGCCCAGGTTAACCGTCTCTTCGCCGCGATTGCCTCGCGGCCCAGGGCTTCAGTATCCATGCCCCCCGACCGCCGGTCAACGACTGCCGCACGCCTCCAAACCGCGAGGCTACAGGTTGCAGCGACTCCCGCCGCTCGTGGTCAACTTCGGATCAGTCGCCGACGAGCCCCCATGCCTGTCCGCTCCCAGCCAGCCCGATCCGCCAGTTGGAGCCTCCTGTTCACCCAGCAGCCCAGCCCCCTCCGCCCGAGAAGAATTCCTTGATTTCCTGGCCGGATTACCCCTTGACAACGTATAGTATAAAAATGTATACTAATACGAGTGCCCGAAGATGCCCCGAGCGCCTGTCGTTCCGGCCCTTCGGGTGCTCTCGCGGCCTCGTCGCGGCAGGGTAGTTCTTTCTCAATTCGTCGTCACAACACTATCGCGATTCCCTCGCGCCGCGCTCTGTCCGCGCGCTCTCGTGCCGTAACCTGAATTAGGGAGATATCGCGCCAACTGCAACACGTACCTCACAGTGCGTATGGACTTGCGCTTGGTCAATCGGTGCGAAACCCCTTACCGCCTTGCACTTGCCGCCGCGCTTCGCGACGCACGAAACGGAACAATGCGTTTATTGTTGCGCATCGATGCAACAATGTTGCATCCCAGTGCGCCTCAAGAGCGGTCGACCACGGCCCGTCGCGGCGGCGGCCTCGAGTCCCGGCCGCGCGGCTCGGCTATGCCCTGACCAGTCTTGGCCGCGGCGGCCGGTTGTCGATGTCGGGCGGGGATTCTACGATTGGGCCCATCCCTCGTTCCCAGGAGCCTCCGTGTCCGATCCCCTTACGATCACGCTGCGTCCGCGCCGGCAGGAGTCGCTTCCCGACCGCCACCCGTGGGTGCTCGAAAAGTCGATCCTGCCCCCCCGCCCGGCGCCTGCCGACGGCGACGTGGTCGACCTGGTCACCGCCGATGGAAAATGGGTAGCTCGCGGCATCTTTAACGGCCAAAGCCGCATCCGCCTGCGGCTCTACTCCTGGGACCACGGGCAGCCGCTCGACCGCGACTTCTGGAGAAACCGCCTGGCCGCGGCAGTCGAACTCCGCCGCCTCCTCTGCTATGACGATCCGGCCGGAGCCTGCCGGCTTGTCTTCAGCGAGGCCGACGGTCTGAGCGGCCTGATCGTCGACCGCTACGGCGAACACCTCGTCGTGCAGACGACCGCGCTGGCCATGGCCCACCGCGTCGGCGAGATCGGCGACCTGCTCGGCGAACTCCTCTCGCCTCGCGGCATCACCGTCCGGACCGATCGCAAGATCGCCGCCATGGAAGGCATGCAAACCCAGGAGGCCGTCCTCCGCGGAGAACCCCTTCCCCCCTCCGTCACGCTCCGCGAAAACGGATTGTCGTTCCAAGTCGACCTCGGGACCGGGCAGAAGACCGGGTATTATCTCGACCAGCGCGAGAACCGTCTCGCCGCCGCCGCCTGCCTCGGCGGCCGCCGCGTGCTCGACATGTTCTGCTACGTGGGCGGCTTCAGCCTCGCGGCCGCGAAACTCGGCGAGGCGCGCGAAGTCCTCGCCTTCGACAGCAGCCAGCGGGCCATCGAGCAGGCTCGTGCCAATGCCGCCTTGAACGGCATCGAGAACGTTCGCTTCGAGGTCGCTGAGGCGTTCGAGACGCTCGAGTCCCTCGCCTCGGCCGGCGAGCGCTTCGGCGCGGTGATCCTCGATCCGCCCCGCTTCGCCGGCACGCGGCAGTCGATCGACCACGCCCTCCGTGCGTACCACCGCCTCAACCGCCTCGGTGTCCAACTCCTCGAACCCGGCGGCATTCTCGTCACGTGCAGTTGTTCCGGCCGCGTCTCACGCGACGACTTCTCGCGGATGCTCTACGGCGTCGTCCGCCGCACCCGACGCGAGATCCAGATCCTCCAGCAGCGCGGACCCTCGCCCGACCACCCGGTGCGCCCCTCCTGCCCCGAGACCGACTACCTCAAGTGTTTCATCTGCCGCGTCGAGTAAACAAACTCCAATAACCACGACCCCATGGTCATTGGGTCGCCGTTCACGGTTTTCTATGCCTTGGTCGTCAAAAAGTGATCTTGGTGAAATCTCCGGAGATCGGTTATCACGGAGGCCATGGCAAGACTGTACACGGAAGTCGAAGTCCGGCGCTTGATTGAGGAAGCGATTGCACCGCTGCTCGAGAGGATCGCGCAGCTGGAAGCTCAGTTGGCGGCGGCGAAGAAGGACTCGTCGACCTCGTCGAAACCACCCTCGAGTGATATCGTGAAACCGCCGCGACCGGATGCGAAGAGCCGTGGCGGTCGAAAGAGAAAACGGCGACCCGGTGGACAGAAAGGACATCCGCGACACGAGCGACCACCCTTTCCGCCTGAGCAAGTGGATAAGATTTGGTCTTACGAGTGGGATGCCGCTTCGTTGTCGGCGGAGTGGGTGCCGTTGGACGAATATCAGACGATCCAGCAAGTGGAGTTGCTGCCGAAGCTGTTCGAAGTGACGGAGCATCGGGCACGCCTGTATCGGCACTGCCTGACAGGACAGGTGGCGGCGGCGCCTCTGCCGCAGGCCGTCCGACAGGGAGGCTTGATCGGTCCACGTCTGTCGGCTTTGATCGCCTACCAGAAAGGCGCCTGCCACATGACCTACCGGGTCATCCAGACGTTCCTGCGCGATGTGTGCCAGTTGGACTTCTCCACGGGCCAACTGGTCAAGATTGTCGGCAAAGCGAGCGCAGCTTTGCTGTCCAGCTATGAACAACTGCAAACCTTGCTGCCCACATGCACGATGGTCAACATCGATGAGACGGGACATCCGGAGAACGGCCAGAAGTTCTGGACGTGGGGATTCCATGCGCCCGGCCCGGACAGATTCACGTTGTTTCATATCGACGCGGCGCGGAGCTCGGACGTGCTCAAGGAATTCCTGGGGGAGACGTTTTCCGGCGTGGTCGGCTGCGACTATCACAGCGCCTACCGCAAGTTCTTGGATGACGTCGGGGCCAACATGCAGTTCTGTTGGGCGCACCTGATCCGCGACGTGAAATTCCTGACCACACTGCTGGATCGCGCCACGCGCGGCTATGGCGAGCGGTTGCTGGCGGCGATTAAACGGCTCTTTCGTGTGTGGCACCAACGGGACATCCTGCGATCGGATCGCTGGAAACAGTCGGCAGACCGTGCTCAACGCGACGTGCTCAAGGTGGCCAAGCGTCCGCCCAGCCGCCGCGAAGCCCAGAACATCGCCAAGCGCTTTTGCAAGCACGGCACCCACTATTTTCGCTTTCTGAACACGCCAGGCGTTGAGCCCACAAACAACGCCATGGAACAACGGTTTCGCTTTGTCGTGATCGACCGCAAAATCACCCAGGGGACGCGCGGCGAAGCAGGACGCTCGTGGTGTGAGCGTATCTGGACGGTGCTTGCCACGTGTGCCCAACGGGGCCGCTCGGCATTCCTCTTCCTACAGGAAACGATGGACGCATTCCTCTCAGGACGCACACTTCCCACTCTGGCACTCAACTCCACGTAGCCGATGCCCAGTCGTCCCCAAGCCTCATCAGTATCCCCACAGGCTCCAACTGCCTTCTCCTCTTCTCACATTAGCATTCACAACAAGAACCTCGATGTGATGCTGCGCGCCCAACGAAAACCGTGAACGGCGACGTCATTGGTCATCGGCACTTGCTGCTTGAGTCTCACCCTTGCCACGGGTGCTTCCACGGCGCCCGGTACTCGCGTTTCAGCAGCTTTGCGGCGGCTTCGTTGTCCGGAATCTCCAGCGACTCGCTGTTCCAATCGACAACCGTGCCCGATTCATAGGCCATCGCCCCCAGTTGCACCGTCGTCGTCGAGCGGAAGGCGTCGTCAATCGGGCAATCAACCTTTCGCCGCGTGCGAACCGCCTCCAGGAAGTCGGCCATGTGTTCCACGCCCGAGTCGGTCTTCACCTCGTGAGTCTCCCGCTCGGCGCCCTTCGACTTCGGGATCACCACCCAGCGGTCGTCGGTGGCAAATACCGTCGCCTCTTCGCCGAAGAAGAAGATGCCGTTGTTCGTTTCCGGGTTGTACTCCTCCGCACCCCACAACCGATGCCGCCACACCAGCGGCAGTTTGTCGAACTCGAAGTGCACGGTCAGCGTGTCGGGCGTGGTGATGATTCCCTTGTACTGGTATAACCCGCCCGCCGCCACGATCCGCTTGGGCATTCCCAGGTCGAGCATCACCCGGGCCGTGTCGATAAGATGGATCCCCCAGTCGACCAGGTGCCCGTGGCCCACTTCCTTCTCGAGCCGCCAGTTGATGTGCCCAACCTGCGGGCTGTAAGGGATCTTCGGCCCCGGTCCGCACCACAACTCCCAGTCGAGCGAAGCAGGCGGATCTTGCGGCGTCGGGTCCTTGGTGCCGGCCTTGTAGTGGATCTGGGCGTCGACCTGCACCACTTTGCCCGCCTTCCCCGATCGCAGGAACTCGGCCGCCTGCTGAAATGCCTGGCTCTGCCGCCGCTGGAAACCAATCTGCACCACCCGGTCGCTCTTACCCGCCGCCGCGACCATCGCCTGTCCCTCGCGCACGTCGTAGGCCAACGGCTTCTCGCAGTAGATATCCAGCCCCTTCTCAAGCGCGGCGAGAAACGGCAACGCGTGCCAGTGAGGGGGCGTGGCAATGATGACCGCGTTCAGGTCAGCCTTGTCCAGCAGTTCTTCATAGTGCTTGTAGGTCTGCGGTTTCGTCCCCTGGAGCTTCTCCAGCTCTTCGACATTCTTGGCCAGGTGCTCGCTGTCCACATCCGCGATCGCCGCGATCTCCACCCCTCCCACCTTGAGCGCCGCCTTGGCGTCGACCATGCCATACCATCCGGCACCGATCACGCCCAGCTTGAGCACCGGCTTATCCTCGGCCGCCCGAGTCCCTGCGGCGTACAACGCCGCCCCAGCCGCCGCCGTTCCCAAGAATCCCCGTCGCGTGGTCGTCATATTGCACACCCTTACGTAAGGAAGTTGGCCCTAGCGTTCGCCAGGCAGGCATCAGCCACCAGGACGATGAGGTTATCCCTCCGATTTGGCCCCGTCAAGCAACCGATCCGCATGCAAGATGCCGGCGGGGCGCAGGCTCCCAGACCGACACCTACATCACAATCCGGATTGCCGGGTGGCTCTTGAGAGCATGGAACAGTCCCACCCGATGCGCCTCCGTCTCCACGGTCAACGAAAGATGCAGCGAACAGTACTTCCCCGTCCGACTGCTGTGCGACGCAGCCAACGAATACTCCCTCCCCCCAACAACGTCGGCCACGGCCAGGCGAATCGCATCGCGGTCCAGGCCGATCACCGTGTATTGCCAGGTACACGGATAGGTGATCTCAAGCTTTTGGTCGTCGCAGTTATGGAACACAAGCACCCTTTCGGAGAAATGACTGCCCATCGCACCTCATCAGCCTACCACCCCTGAGTCGCCTGCACGTCGCCAACGCACGACTCCGTGACCGATTCAGGGGGTCTCAAAAGGCCGAGCGGTGAAGGTCAATTATATCCATCAATCTACGAACTTATGCTGTACGCAGCCCGGTCAACCGCCCGGACCGCGACAACTGGAACCACTGAAGCGGCAATAGTCTGCGGCCGAAACCCACCCGCTCAAAGAGCTCGCGTTGTTCTTGATCGATCGGAAACGGCGTGTATACTGAAAGGGCGATTGGGTAGCCCTTTGCCCCTCGATAGAGGGTGGTTCCTCTTAGCCAGACGGGGGCGGATGCTCCCTCATCGACGCGGCTGCTTCCGAGTTGCGACTCTTCTGGGCCAGAGGGAGGCAGGGCAGAGATGGATGAAGAAACCAAGATCATTAACGATCGCTCGACGACCAACGGCCTCTCGAGTGCCGATCGGCTCGGCCCCTCGTCTCGCTCCAAGTCTGAGCTCTCGATGTCGATGGAGCGGAGCCGGGTTGCGCTGATCGAGAAGAGCCGCATCGCCCTGGTGGCGCTGGTCGATGGCACCATTGCCCATGTTGACGCCGACACCCAGGCCACTTTGCGCAACCGTCTGCGAATCGCGGCCCGGCTGCTGTTCATCGGATTCGTCACCTTCCTGGTGGTGATGCTCGCGGCCGACTTCGGCTGGGGGATGTTCCTGTTCCACGTCATCGCCACGGCGATGCTGGGTTTTGTCTGGCTTTTCACCGCCAAGAGCCGCACAACCTCGCTCGGCGCGCTCCGCATCGCAGAGCTGATCATCTTCGGCCTGCCGATGATCTACTTCCTGAGCCTGGAATACTTCGAGCTCATCCGCCCGGTCTGGATGGACGGGGCCACTTGGATATTCCGCGACGGCCTCTGGTTGATGCTGATTTTCACCTACGCGCTATTCATCCCCAACCCGCTGCGGCGGGCGGCGGTAGTGATCGGCGTGATCGCGTCGGCCCCACTGGTGCTGATGCTGGTCGTCATGCTCGCCCGTCCGGAAGCCGGCGTCTCGGCGGCCGAGTTCTTCTACTTCGCGCTGCTGCTGACGCTCTGCGCGGTAGGGAGCGTGCTCGGCGTGCAGACGGTATCGACGTTGCGTCATGAGGCCTACGAAGCGCGGAAGCTGGGACAGTACCGGCTCAAGGAACGGATCGGCGCCGGTGGCATGGGCGAGGTCTATCTGGCCGAACACCAATTGCTCAAGCGCCCCTGCGTCATCAAGCTCATCAAACCCGATAAAGCGGGCGACGCCCGCGTGCTGGCGCGATTCAAGCGCGAGGTCCGGGCGACCTCCAAGCTCACCCACTGGAACACGATCGACATCTTCGACTACGGGAGCACCGGCGAAGGCGTTTTCTACTACGTTATGGAATACCTGCCGGGCATGGCCCTCGGCGAGGTCGTCGACCGCTATGGCGTGATGCCGCCTTCGCGGGTCATCCATATCATGCGGCAGGCCTGTGACGCCCTGAGCGAAGCTCACGCCGCCGGGCTGGTCCACCGCGACATCAAGCCGGGCAATATCTTCCTCGCCGAACGCGGCGGAATCTTCGACGTCGTTAAGCTGCTCGACTTCGGTCTCGTCAAGCCGCTCACCGACGAAGACGGAATGCACCTTACCACCGAGGGCGCCATTATCGGTTCGCCCCTCTACATGTCGCCCGAGCAGGCGATGAGCAACAAGGCCGATCCGGATGCCCGCAGCGATATCTATTCGCTCGGGGCCGTGGGTTACTTCCTCCTCACTGGGCGGCCACCATTCGAAGGGCAGAACCCCCTGGAAGTGATCATGGCCCATATGCAGCACGAGGTTGAGCCGGTGTCGAAGCACTGTCCGGATGTGCCCAGCGATCTGGAGCAGATCATCCTCAGGTGCCTTGCAAAAAAGCCGGCCGAGCGGTTCCAGTCGGCGCTGGAACTGGCCGAGGCACTTTCCGCCTGCGAGTCGTCCGACCAATGGAAACGGACGGACGCGGCCCAGTGGTGGCAAGAGCACAAAGTGGAACACCACGGCGAAGCGGCGCCCGAATCGGGCAGCCGCGACAGCCGCGAACTCCGCCAGAGCAAGTCGGCCTCCGAAGAGACGATTTTCCAGGCGTGAGGCCGGCCGGATGCCGTGAGGTCGATCTGAACAGCCCGGTTCTGGCCGGGCGACACCCCGCGTGCCGTGCGTTCCGGCCGCTCCAACGACCTTTCCCCAGCCGGACAAAGATGCCCTTCGCGGCGTGCAACCCAAGAATCGGCAACCGTACACCGTCTCCATGCCTCGATCCGACTTGCACCCGTGGTTCTTCTTGAACTTCGGAAGACATGCCGCCTGGCTGGTGCTGGGCGGTGTCATGACCGTCTTTCTCGTCATGCGCGTGCCGCTCATGTACCGGCAACCGGGCGGGCAGGACGAGGAATGGTTCGCCGTGCCGGGCTACACGGTGGCGCAGGAGGGCGTGCCGCGGATCCCGTTTGTTCCCTCGCGCGACCGCCAGTGCGTGTTCTACCGCGCCGACGAAGCCGTGTTCGCGCTCCCGCCGGCCTACTTCTACTGGCAGGCGCCTTTTTTCCTCGCACTGCCGGCCGGCTATGGCACGGCCCGCCTGGCGTCGGCAGTCGCGGGTCTGATCGCAATCTGGCTCGTATACCGCTTGGGCCGAGCACTGTACGACGATGTGGCAGCCGGTCTATGGGCGGCCGCCCTTTACGGACTGTCGCGAGTCTTCTTCTTCGCCGCGACCTGCGCCCGGCCCGACATGCTCTGTGCGACGTTGAGCCTGGCGGCGCTATGGATGACTTGGCGATGGCAGACTTCCGGCCGCTTGCGGTGGATTGCCTGCGCCGGCGTCCTCGTTGGCCTGGCAGTGCTCACGCATCCTCTGGGCGCAGTCGTTTCGCTGCAGACTGCGGTTTGGGTGGCCGTTGCCAGTCGCGGCTGGAAGCATCGGGCTCAATCACTTGCCATCCTGGTCGGCTCGGCACTGGCCGCGTTCGCGCTCTGGACGCCCCTCATCGCCATGTATCCGGAGGCGTTCCAGGTCCAGTTCTTCAACAACGTACTCAACCGTACCGGCCCCGGTCTGGCGAGTCGTCTGCTCTTCCCCTGGTTCCTCCTGGCTTACCAAGCGAAGGTGCTGTGGGTTCACGCACAGCCGATTCAGTTCGTCCTGATGGCGGCAGCGCTGCTGATTGCCACGTTGCTGGACATCCGCCGCGCCGAGACCGGCCCGCGAACCGCGCTGGCACTGGCCTGGTCCGGCATCTATCTGCTGGCCTCTACAGCGGGCCTCCATCCATCAAACGGGTATTGGTCCTATCCCGGTGCCTTGGTGTTTCTGTTAGTCGGCCGGGTCGTATCTTGGGCGTGCCATCGATGGGCCGAGGCCGGGCGCGCGAAAATTCCGCTCACTCTACCCGCCGGTCTTATGCTCGTGGCATTGATGATCCCCGGTTTTGGGCTCCGTGCGTGGGTGGCCCATGTGCGGCACTGGTCCGATCCGGACTATAACGTCGTCGCCTTTACGCGTCAGATGCTCCAGCAGTACCCGGCCGACACCCGGTTGGCAGTCGACCAGGCGTTTGTATTCGAGAGCTACCTGGCCGGTCGTCCCACGCTGCTGGCTTGTGAGGAGCCGTTCTATTTTCGGCTGAGCGATTTCCAGTACGATTACCTTATTGTGGGCCCTTATGGGCGTCAGGTTCGAATCGCCGAAACACTGCCGGTTGAACTGATTCGCACGCACGGTAACGCCGGCGACCTGTTTGCCTGCTACGCGCAGGTATACCGATACGCGCCGGATTGATCGTTTGTCGCGCGCAAAAGTCTTCTGGACGGGAGGCATCGTGTGGAAGAGCAAAGCAAGCAACGCGTGGCAGTGGTCGGAGGGGGAGGCCGTGTGGGCCTGCCGCTTGGGTTGGTGCTCTGCCACGCCGGGCACACTGTCACGCTTGTCGACCGAGACCCGGTGCGGCTGGAGGCAATCTGCTCCGGCCATATGCCGTTCATCGAACGCGGAGCCGAGGAATTGCTCCAGCAGTGCCTCACTTTCGGTCGCTTGCTGGCTCGGTCCGACCTTGAAAGCCTCGCCGAACAAGAAGTAGTCATTGTCACGATCGGAACGCCGGTCGATGAATACCTCGATCCGAGCGTTCGCCAGTTCGATGAAGTGATGCAAGCCACCCTGGCGCACATGCGGTCCGGCCAGTTGCTCGTCGTCCGCAGCACAGTCTTCCCGGGCGTGACCCAGCGCCTGGGGCGGATGGTGGCCGAGCGAGGCCCGGCGGTCGATGTCGCCTACTGCCCGGAACGGATTGCCGAGGGACACGCCCTCGAGGAGCTGATTCACCTCCCCCAATTGGTCTCGGGAGTGACCGAAACGGCCTGCTGCCGCGCGGCGCGGTTCTTCCAGGATCTGGGGGCCCGGGTGATTGAGTTGTCGACCGTCGAGGCCGAGTTGGCGAAGCTGTTCACGAATTCCTATCGCTACATCAACTTTGCCATCTCCAACCAGTTCTACATGATGGCCGAGCGGTTCGGGGCCGATTTCATGCGGATCCACGCCGCCGCCACGAGCGACTACCCGCGAATGGCCGGATTCGCCCGCTCTGGCTTCACCGGCGGGCCTTGCCTGCTCAAGGACACCATGCAACTGGCCTCCTTCAATCACAACCTGTTCCCCCTCGGGCAGACGGCGATGATGGTCAACGAGGGGCTGCCGAGTTTCCTCGTCGAGCGGCTCAAGGCGACTCGCAACCTGTCCGCCGAAACGGTCGGCATCCTCGGTATGGCGTTCAAGGGAGAATGCGACGACGCCCGCAGTTCGCTGGCCTACAAGCTGCGGAAGATTCTCACCATGGAGTGTCGCCGGGTAGTCTGTACCGACCCCTACATCGTCGATCCCGAATTCGTTTCGCTTGACAAAGCCCTTGAAGTGTCCGACATTCTGATTCTCGGCGCGTGCCACCGCGTCTATCGCGATATCAAGACCGACAAACCAATCCTCGATATCTTCGGCTTCCTGCCGCGAGGCAATTCATGAAGATCCTCATCACCGGAGCGGCGGGCTTCATCGGCGGCTATGCCGTGAACGAGTTCCTCCAAGCCGGTTACGATGTCGTGGGACTCGACAACTTCTCGAAATACGGCCCGTCGAGCCCGCCGGGCGAAGGGCATCCGCGCTACACGTTCGTGACGGGCGACGCCAAGGACGTGGGACTTCTCACGAACCTGCTGGCCGACTGCGATCATTTCCTGGCCGGCGCGGCGATGATTGGCGGCATCGCTTACTTCCACCGCCTGGCGTACGATCTGCTCGCCGAAAACGAGCGCATCACCGCCGCCGCGTTCGACGCGGCCCTTGCGGCTCACCCTCGCGGCCGGCTGCAAAAGATCACGGTGCTCTCCTCGTCGATGGTGTTCGAGAACGCCACGCGCTTTCCCACCGAAGAGAGCGAGGTGCGCCATTGCCCGCCCCCCTCGTCGACCTATGGTTTCCAGAAGTTGGCCGTCGAGTATTTCGCCCGCGGCGCCCATCAGCAGTACGGCCTGCCCTTCACCATCGTCCGGCCATTCAATTGTGTGGGGATCGGCGAGCGCCGCGCTCGGGCCGATGACGATATCCGGTCGGGCGACCTGAAGATGGCTCTCAGTCATGTCGTGCCCGATCTGGCTCAGAAGATCCTCCGCGGGCAAGACCCGCTGCACATCCTCGGCAACGGCGAGCAGGTCCGCCACTACACCTACGGCGGCGATCTGGCGCGGGGAATCCGGCTCTGCGTCGAACATCCGGCGGCTCTCAACGAAGATTTCAACCTCTCGACCGATCAGGCGACTACCGTCCTCGGCCTCGCGGCGGCCATCTGGCGAAAAGTCCACGGGCCGGAGTCGCCGCTGCGGTGGGTCTCGGATGAACCTTTCCCTTACGACGTGCAGCTTCGGTCGCCCTCGATCGAGAAAGCGAAGCAGTTATTGGGCTTTGAGGCGACCACGTCGCTCGACGAGATCCTGGACGAGGTGATCCCGTGGATCCGCCAACAGATCGACCGCGGCACGATCTGATACCAGCAGCCGAGCAGCTTCGTCGCGCCGGCCAGGCGTTGACGCTGATCGTGCCCGTATTCAATGAGGCGGCGAATTTCCCCGCCCTGGTGGCCGCAATCGAGCGGGATGTGCCGCCGCCGTTTCGCGTGTTGGTGGTGTACGATTTCGACGAAGACACCACGCTGCCCGTAGCGCGGGAACTGGCGGCGTCGCGCGACTGGCTTCAACTCGTGCGCAACGACATCGGGCGCGGGGCGGCCAACGCGCTGCGAGCCGGCTTCCGCGCCGCGCCGCCGGGGCCGGTCCTGGTGGTGATGGCCGACCTCTCCGACGATCTGACCTCGGTCCCGGCGATGCTGGACCTCTACCGGCAAGGCTACAGCATCGTGGCCGGAAGCCGCTATATGCCAGGCGGGCGGCAGCAGGGCGGGCCGCTCCTGAAGCGCTCGCTGAGCCGCGCGGCGGGGCTCTCGCTCCACTATCTCGTCGGGCTGCCCACCCATGACGCCACCAACAACTTCCGCCTTTACGACACCGACCTGGTGCGGCAACTGGGTATCGAGAGCGACGCCGGCTTCGCCGTCGCCTTGGAGCTAACCGCCAAAGCCTTCGCTTGCGGCGCGCCGATCGCCGAGACCCCCACCACCTGGCGCGATCGTTCGGCCGGCCAGTCGAACTTCAAACTGTTCCGATGGCTGCCAAGTTACCTGAAGTGGTACCGGCACGCCCTGTGGGCTGGCTGGAGAAGTGGGCGACGGGGCGAAAAAGGGCCAATGATCCCGTTGTTGTAACCGACACCACAGGTTGCGGGGACGTGTTACATGGCGAGTGTGCGGCCGCGTTCGCCGGAGGAGCATCACTGCCGAAGCGGATCGTTCTGGCTTCCGCGGCGGCCGCGATCAAAGCGGCGCATCGCGGGGGCCAGGCAGGCATTCCTTACCTCGCCGAAGTGAAACGGCTGATCGCCGCGCAGGAAGCTGGCGCGGATGAATCCGCGTTCACAGCAGAGTCCCCGCCACAGCAGCCGTCATGAGCGTTGCCAAAGCCCCACCCGCCATCGCACGCATTCCGTAGCGTGCCAATTCGGCGCGACGCGAGGGCTCCAGGCTGCCAATGCCTCCCACCATGATCGCCACGGAGGCAAAATTGGCGAAACCGCACAGAGCGTACGTGGCGATGGTGAACGAGCGGTCGGAAAGTCCCTGCCGGGTGACAAGATCCTGGTAGGCGACGAACTCGTTGAAAACGGTCTTCTTGCCCAATAGCATTCCCACCACTTGGGCGTCCTTCCATTCGATGCCCAAGACCCATGCCAGCGGCGCGAGGATCCAGCCCAACATCCGCTCCAGCGTGAGCGGTTCCCCGGCGACGTGCGGCAGCGGCGTGAGCATCCAATTGAGGGCATGGATGATGGCATAGAACGCGATCATCATCGCCGCCACGTTCAGCGCCAGTTTCAGGCCGTCGGAGGCGCCGCGGCACGCCGCGTCGAGCACGTTGGCGTCGATTCGGGTGATTTCCACGCGGACCGTCCCCTTGGTGGGCGAAGTCTCGGTTTCGGGGACCATGATCTTGGCGATCACCAGCGAGGCTGGGGCTGCCAGCAGTGAAGCGGTCAGGAGATGTCCTGCGTCGGCCCCCATCCTGACATACGCCGCCATGACGCCTCCGGCGACCGTTGCCATACCGGTAGTCATCATGGCCATCAGTTCGGAGCGCGTCATCGTAGCCAGATAGGGGCGAATCACCAGCGGAGCCTCGGTCATTCCCACGTAAACGTCGGCGGATGCGGAGAGCGACTCGGCCCCCGAGGTATCCATGACCCGGACCATGATCCAGGCCATGACCTTCACTACCCGCTGCAGTACGCCGAGGTGAAACAGGATCGCCGTCAGCGAGGAGATGAAAATGATTGTCGGCAAGACCGAGAACGCCAGGTAATGATCGCGGAAACTCGGCCCGAAGACGAATTCAGCGCCGGCATCGGAGAAGCTCACCAGCCGGTCGACGAAGCTGCGCGCCGCGTCGAAAATCGACTGCCCGATGGGTGTGCGCAGGAGGAAGACGGCCAGCACGAATTGCAGCGACAACCCGCTGGCGATCAGTCGCCAGTTCATGCGCCGGCGGTTCTCCGACATGAGCCAGGCAAGCATCAGCAGCACAAGGAGCCCGATTGCGCTGACGCACCGCTCCATGTTGCGGGCCCTTCCTCGTGGCGGATTCAGACGGCGATGCGGCGCGGAGGCGCTATTTCGGCGCGTGGGGCGTCGCACGGTTTTCTGGCGGCAAAGTACATGTTGTCGGAGGTCGGTAGCGTGTCGCGTAGCGCGCCTCGCAAGACCTCAAAGCCAGCCAGTTCCAACGCTAGGCGGAGCGTTTGCGGCACGAAATAGTTGCAGTGATCGGGAAAGCGAAAGCCACACCACTTCCAGCCTCGCCAGCGCCGGTTCCACGATTGGTAGTTTGGAGTCTTCAACACCACAACGCCGCCGGGCCGCAGCGCTCCGCGGGCTGCGCCCAGCGCGATGAGCGGATCCTGCTCGTGCTCCAAGTAGCTCTGCATCGTGATTGCGTCGAATGAGTCGGGCGGCAGCGGTGCTTCCGTAACGGGGCTGACGACAATCTCGGCGGACGGGAGTTTACGTTTGGCCGAAGCGGCCATCTGCGCAGAGATGTCCACTCCCGTAACCGAGAAATAGCGCGCCGCACGGACCAGCAATCGTCCGTTGCCGCAGCCGAAGTCGCACAACCGGCCCTGCTTCTGATGGCGTCGGACCAGGGCCACGGTCTTGTCGCCGTCCTGCAGGCCGTAGGCTCGCCGGAGCCAGTACAGCCCGCGCGTCAGGGCCCGGTTGACCGGGTGCTCGCCGTCGCGGCGGCGCGATTCGGCACGAAAGCTCTCGGCCCAGTCGAAGTGCTCCGATTGAAGCTCGTAGTTCACCCGTTGGTGAAGGTAGACCATCGAGCAGGAACAACACTCGACAAGGGTCCAACTGCCGGCGGCCCGATCGTCGCCGGGAAATTCGCGGAGTATCTGGACGTCCCTGCACCCGCAAAGCGGGCAGTCCCTGCGTCCGATCGTAGTGGCCGGGCAACGTGTCATGCGTCGTGTGCTCGCGGTTGCTGGTAGTACAGGGACTCACCTGATGGGGCGGTCGCAAAGTCGCCCTAATACGAAATTTCGGCGCACGACGCAAAGACAGTTCTGTGAAAATTCCAATGCCGAGGCAACTTCCGGCTCATCGGGCGATTGCAACTCATTGGTGGATAATGACTTGCAACGGAACACAATAAGTTGCCGCGGATTGTGCGAAGAGGCTACGGGGCGAGTGGGCTTGCCAGTGGGGCGGGAGCCCCGTGCAGCGTTTGCTGCGGCAGGGGATATACAGTGGAACTCGACCGGTTATCCTATCGGGTGGTCGGGCAACTCAAATCGGAGAGTCAGGTCGCGAGTTGCCGCAAACATTGCTGAAACCGCATACATTGACGAAGAGCGATACGATGGATCCCAATCCCTACACGAGTCCTTACGGATCGAGCGTTCTAGTCCGCGGCCCAATGATTGGCAGCCCGACGAGCGAACTGCTCGGCCCGCTGTACGCGGCCAGACGATGGATCATGATCTTGAGCGTGTCAATGATCGTGATGGGTGGCCTGCAATGCCTCACGATCATTGGCATTGCCTTCGGCTGGCTGCCCATCTGGCTTGGAATCCTTCTTTACCAGGCGTCCAAGTCCCTCACCCTGGCCGTAGAAACCGGAAACCCCGATATCGGGCGCGACGCCATGAAGAATCTGGCAACCGC
>JAXGPP010000012.1:0-306721 GCA_040766885.1 Thermoguttaceae bacterium
CCGCAAAGCGAGCCCAGTTAGACGAGCATCTCTTCGGGCTTGTCGGCTGATACCCGGCTGAACGACATGAGGTAGTCCACAGCCCTGCTCGCCTGCGCCGACGCCTGAAAAATAAATCTCGGATCATTTTCCAGAGCGGAAATCCACGACTTAACGTAGGCATGGTGGTTGTTGAGGTTTTCTGCCGTAGGCAGGCCAAACTCGGCACAGAGGAAGCACGCTCCGATCTCGGCTACGAGTTCTTCAAAGGCATACGAAGAACGGTTGCTCTTCTCGTGCCCGCCAAGCCGACTCGGGTGCTGCGTCCAGTGAACGCCTTCATGAAAGAGAGTTTCGTAGTAGTCGGCCGTGCTGGCGAATTGATGGCGGAACGGCATGACGATGTAGTCGCTCGTCGGGTTGTAGGCGGCTGTGTTCCCACCGTTCCTGATCTCCATTTTGGTGGCGGCGATGGCGGCGTCTGCCCGTTCATACCGTTCGTCCAAGATGTCGGGAGCAAGTTCTCTTTTGCCTGCGTGGAGGTGATCGAGACCGTTCGCCTGTTCGGCATTGAACACGGGGATTGTCCGCATCACGGCGAACGTCTCCTCTTCCTCTTCGCCAGTTTCCGATAGGACGGTTTTCGTGACGGGGCGAAAGAGGATTACATGAGCCGCTGCCTTCTCGCCTCGCCGAACATAGCCACCGGCTTGTCTCACCCCCTGATAGGTGCCCCACCACCGGCTGTGGTAGCCGCCCTTCATCGCCGCCAGGGTGAGGCTCAAAACATTGATCCCCCGGTATCCTCGCAGAGTGCTGAGGCTCAAGGGCGAACCGCAGTTGGGGTCGAGCGTCCACGGCCGTCTCCACGGCGGGAGGCCGTTCTGCTGGAGAGCTTCGAGGATCTGATTGCTGATGGCTCGGCGTACCTCGTTCTGGCTTTGCACTTCGTCGTTCCTTTGTCTCGGGTGTTCGTTCGGGAACGACGGTGGTATCCGGTGTCCGTCAGACACGAGCCGGGAGCGGCCAGGACGCACGCACCCCTCCTTTAGCTTTACAAGATGAGCCATCCTGCCGGTCCTGCCGGTTTGGCCGTGCTGGTATACTGACCATCCTGCCGCTCGGTATTCAGCCGCCAACGGGACGGTGAGTCTCTGCGGGATGAAGGAGATGTTCCAGCGGACGAAGCAGGAAGGGCTGGCAGGACAAGCGGTTACGAGGCGGCGCTAGTTGCGTTGCCAGCGTCCCCACAGTTACACTGAGGGCCTACCGTGTCGGTTCAGAATCGCCCAGGAGACGACGTTCGTATGTAGAGCCTGGGTAGTTTGGGCAGAAAGCCCGGTGCGACAGTGACAACAGCGTATCACGCCCGCTATTTCGCTCATGAACTAACCCGGCGTCGGCAGCCGGTGGGCGTGGATCGATTGTCGATGGCGCTGTTCGACGCCTGCGTGGACCTCAACCCGCACCAGATTGAGGCGGCGCTGTTTGCCCTTCGCAGCCCCCTCTCGAAGGGTGCGATTCTGGCCGACGAGGTGGGCCTTGGCAAAACAATCGAGGCCGGGCTCGTGACCTGTCAGTGCTGGGCGGAACGGAAGCGGCATGTTCTGGTCATCTGCCCGGCAAGCCTCCGCAAGCAGTGGAGCCTTGAACTCGAAGAGAAGTTCAATCTGCCCACCGTCATCCTCGACGCTCGAACCTACCGGCTCGCTCAGAATGATGGCGCTCCGCAGCCGTTCAATACGGAAAAGGTCGTAATCACCTCGGTGAATTTCGCCAGCAAGATGCGGGCAGATGTGAGAGCGGTGCCGTGGGATCTCGTGGTTCTCGACGAAGCCCACAAGCTCCGCAATGCCTATCGTCCCAGCAACAAGATGGGGCAGAACATCAAGTGGGCGCTCGAAGATCGCAAGAAGCTCTTGCTCACCGCCACCCCGCTTCAGAACTCACTCCTGGAGGTTTACGGGTTGTCGAGCGTGCTCGACGACCTGATCTTCGGCGATGTGGCATCTTTTCGCACGCAATATTGTAATGCAGGCGGTGACTTGGCTGGGCTGCGGGAACGGCTCAAGCTCTTCTGCAAACGGACCCTGCGTCAGCATGTTGTTGAGTACATCCAGTACACCGAGCGCCGACCGATTACTATCAAGTTCTGCCCTACCGACGACGAGCAGAAGCTCTACGAAGCCGTCTCCGATTTCCTCAAGCGAGAAGAAACGCTCGCCCTGCCTCAGCGTCAGCGACACCTGACGACGTTAATTCTCCGCAAGCTGCTGGCTTCCTCGTCCCGAGCCGTTGCGAATACGCTCGAAACGATGAAGGCCCGGCTGGAGAAGATGGCCGAAAACCCGGCCACATCGGACGAGCTTGTCGAGGAATTGGTCGAGAGCGAGGAGCTTGAGGACGAGTACCTTGACGAGTTGCTCGCCGAAACAACGGGTGAGGAAGAGCCAGATTCGGGAAACGGCAAGCCCAAGGTCGATCTCCGCAAACTACGTGAAGAAATCGACGAGCTTCGCCGCTACTCGACCTGGGCTCGCAGCATCGGTATCGATACTAAGAGCCGCAGGCTTCTGGATGCTCTGAAGATCGGCTTCGAGAAGATGGCCGAGATGGGAGCGAACCGGAAGGCTGTTATCTTTACCGAGTCCCGCCGTACCCAGGATTACCTGAAGACCTTCCTCGAAGCCAACGGCTACAATGGCCAGATCGTCTTGTTCAACGGCACAAACTCCGACCCGGAATCCAGACGCATCCTGGACCAATGGATCGAGGCTAATGCTACTTCGGGGCGTGTCACCGGCTCTCGTCAGATCGATAGCCGCACGGCGCTGATCGAACACTTCCGAGACCACGCCACCCTCATGATCGCCACGGAGGCCGCTGCCGAAGGCATCAACCTTCAATTTGCATCGCTGGTCATCAATTATGACCTTCCCTGGAATCCGCAGCGGATCGAGCAGCGCATCGGGCGCTGCCACCGTTACGGTCAGAAGCATGATGTGGTGGTTATCAACTTCCTCAACGAGCGGAACGAAGCCGACCGGCGTGTCCTGGAGCTTCTCACGCAGAAGTTCAACCTGTTCAACGGCATCTTCGGGGCTTCAGACGAGGTGTTGGGAACCATCGAATCGGGAGTGGATTTCGAGAAACGCATTCTGGCCATCTATCAGCAGTGCCGCACGCCCGAGGAGATCGATACCGCCTTCCAACAACTTCAACAGGAGATGGAGGAGACGATCCAGGCACGGCTGGCCGATACTCGCCGTATACTGCTGGAGCACTTCGACGAAGATGTCCATTCTCGGCTGAGAATGCGGCTAGACGATGCCCGAGCCAATCTCGACCGCATCACTCGACAGTTCTGGACCCTCACTCGCTACATCCTTGCCGACCGTGCCACTTTTGACGATCAGCGGTTGCAGTTCGATCTTAATCGGCCACCCCACGACGGCCTGAAACCGGGCCGTTACCACCTGATCTCGAAATCGCAGCCCAACATTCCCGGCGAGTTCCTGTACCGGCTTTCACATCCGCTGGGCGAGCATGTCATCGACACCGGCAAGTCCTGCCCGGCACCGTTGGCGGAAGTCCGATTCGACATCACGAACTACCCAGCTAGGCTCTCGATCATCGAAGGGATGAAGGGGCAGTCCGGCTGGATGACCCTTCAGCATCTTTCCATCGATTCCTTTGACCAAGAAGAGTACCTCCTCTTTTCGGCAGTCACCGGCGCAGGGAAGTCGCTCGATCAGGAGACCTGTGAGAGACTCTTCCATTGCGTCGGAATCACGACGGCAACAGATGCTCTGTCACAGCCAGTCCAGGACCGCCTGACGAAAGAGGCTGAACGGCACGCCCAGGCCGCCGTCGAGAAGTCGCTGGAAGCGAACAATCGCCTGTTCAATGAAGAGCGTGAGCGGCTGGAGAAGTGGGCGGACGACATGATCGTCGCCGCCGAAAAGGATCTGGCTGACACGAAGGCCCAAATCAAGGCGCATCGCCGCCAGTCACGGCAAGCGACCACCCTCGACGAGCAGCAAGCTCTTCAAGAAACAATCCGGGATCTGGAGAAGAAGCAGCGGCGGCAGCGCCAGCAGATTTTCAACCTGGAGGACGAGATCGCCGAGAAGCGGGACGCCCTGATCGACGGGCTCAAGCGGCGTATGAGCCACAAGACGAGCATCACTCCCCTCTTCACAATCAGATGGGAGGTGGTGTGATGAAGCCAGAGCCGCTCAACCGCCGTGACATCGAGGCCGAGTGCCTCTGCACTTTCGAGCGGGTTCTCAACGACCTCGGCTTGGAGGTGAACGGCCGGGGATACGGAGCCAACAATCGGTTCGACCCTGGCTTCAATCTCGTTGGCCAGCAGCGCTTCCAGTACGGTGATCTTCGGGTCGTCCTGGAGGACCGAATCGTGGTGGTCGAGGTTGAGAGCGCAGGAGGATTGACTAACCTTGTCAAGTATTGGCCACTCGTCCAATCATCGACCAAGCCGATTCTGCTGCTGCACGCCTTCGGGCAGTGCTCAGCCAACGACTACCTCTCGCACCTGCGACTCTGGGATTTCATCTGGGCAAGAATGCGATCAGAACTTTGGGCTTGCGCACCGCCAGCGATGTATGCCCAGCGGTTTCAACATGTACACGACGATCCTACCGGTCTTCAGGCTGTTGCTCTGGCGTTCCGCCGTTGTCTGACGGAGCCACTGCCAGTCGTCTGCCGGGAGGTCTTTGGATACACGGCACGCCACACGGGCCTGCAAAGCCCGAACGTATGAAGGAGGGGACGAACAGTGCCTAGCAACTTCGAGAAACTCCGGGGCCTGCTCCAGGAACTCTTCCAACTGGATCAGGCCGACTTGGATTTCGGAATCTATCGTATTATGAACCAGAAGCGGGATGAGATTCTCCGCTTCCTGGACAATGATCTCTTGCCACAAGTCAAATCGGCCTTCGAGCAATACAAGCCAGCCGACAAGGCCCACATCCAAACACAGCTTGACGAGGCCATTCGTCAGGCCGAGGCCCTGGGTGCCGATCCCGACCAGTTGCCCAAGGTCAAGGAACTCAAGCAGAAGCTCAACGACACCGCTGTGGATGTGACGGCCCTGGAGAACGAGGTCTTCTCGCACCTGTTCAACTTTTTCCGCCGCTACTACAGCGACGGTGACTTCATATCCCTGCGCCGGTACAAGGAGGGCGTCTACGCCGTTCCCTACGAAGGCGAGGAAGTCAAGCTGCACTGGGCGAACGCTGACCAGTATTACGTCAAGAGCAGCGAGACGTTCCGAGACTACACCTTCAAGGTCGCCGGGGGCAAGCGAGTCCGGGTGCATCTCGTCGCCGCCTCCACAGAGCAGGACAACAACAAGGCGGCTCCCGACAAGGAACGGCGCTTTGTTCTGGCCGATAACCCTCTGTCTGAAGAGAACGGTGAACTCTTCATCCGGTTTGAGTATCGCCCCTATGAAGGCAAAGAGAAGCAGGATGATCTTAACAAGCGAGCCGTCGAAGCGGTTCTCAAGACGTCTGGGTTTGAGCAATGGGTCCAGGGATTGGGTAAGCTCGCACCGACCGAGAAAAAGAAGGACCGAACGGTACTGGAGAAGCACCTGACGCAGTACACGGCTCGCAACACCTTCGATTACTTTATTCACAAAGACCTGGGTGGCTTTCTGCGCCGGGAGCTTGACTTCTACATTAAGAACGAGGTCATGCACCTGGACGACATCGAACACGAGTCGGCCCCGAAGGTGGAGCAGTATCTCAGTAAGATCAAGGTCATTCGCAGCATTGCCCACAAAATCATCCAGTTCCTCGAACAACTGGAAACCTTCCAGAGGAAGCTCTGGCTAAAGAAGAAATTCGTAATCGAGACACACTACTGCCTCACGCTCGACCGCATACCGGAGGAGCTTTACCCGGAGATCATTAAGAACGCTGCACAACGGGATGAATGGGTCCGACTCTTCGCCATTGACGAGATCAAGAAGGACTTGAACGGCCCCGGCTACTCACAGCCTCTCACGGTAGATTTCCTTAAAGCGCATCGGTATCTCGTTCTCGATACCGGCCTCTTCGACCGTGCCTTCACTACTCGCCTCTTGGGTGGGCTTGATGACATAGACGCAACCCTCGATGGGATCGCAATCCATTCCGACAACTTCCAGGCGATCAACCTGTTACTCGCACGGTTTCGGGGTGCAGTTAGGACTACTTACATCGACCCGCCCTACAACACGGGCGAAGACGGGTTTCCGTACAAAGACTCGTACCAGCACTCCTCTTGGCTTTCGATGCTGGCTGACCGCCTTGCGTTGGGGCGGGCACTTGATTCAGCAAATGCCACGCTGACGGTCAGTATCGACGACGAAGAACTTGACCGGCTTTGCCAACTGCTGCGGGTAGTTTACGGGGACAGCGAACTGGCGAAGCTGGTGTGGGATCGCAACCGAAAGAATGATGCGAAGTATTTCTCCGTTGGCCACGAATATATGGTCGTTGTTGCACGCAATCGCCAGCACCTGAACGAGGCTGGTGTCATTTTTCGGGAGCCAAAGGAAGGAATCTCCGATGCCAAGGAACTGTTTGAGAGGCTGGTGAGCACGCACGGCGAAGATTGGGAAGCAGTGCGAAATGGCTGGATGACGTGGTTTGATGATATACCGGTTTCGGACCCTCGCCGCAGGCTGATGCGTTTCAATAAGGTGGGCAAGCGTGGTCCATACCGGGATGACGGCAACATAAACTGGCCGGGCGGGGGTGGTCCTAGATATGAAGTCCTTCATCCAGTCACCAAAAAGCCATGCCGCAAACCGGTGTCTGGATGGCGGTATCCGACACCTGAGCGTTTTTGGGAAGAATATGAGGCGGGGAAAATTGCCTTCGGTGAAGATGAGAACAAGGTGCCTTCGACGATCTCCTACTTGTTTGAGGGAGACGGGCAGGTGATGCCGAGTGTGTTTTACAGTTACGCTCAGACAGCATCACAGGAATTCGATGCACTTTTCGGGCGACGAGCGTTTGACAATCCGAAGAACTGGCGAGATTTGTTGCGGGTATTCCGGTATCTGTCGGAGCCGGATTCGTGGATCATTGACTACTTCGCCGGGTCGGGATCAACCGCCCATGCAGTCATCAATCTAAACCGTGATGACAAATCTCGTCGCAAGTACCTCCTTATCGAGATGGGGAACTACTTCGATTCAGTCTTGAAGCCACGCATAGCCAAGGTCATCTACTCAAGGGACTGGCGAGATGGCAAACCGGTAGACCGCATCGGCTCAAGTCATGCGTTCAAGTACATGCGACTCGAATCCTACGAGGACGCCTTGAACAACCTGGAGTTGAAGCGGAGCGACCAGCAAACGACTTTCCTTGGTGCCGACGCCGACCTGCGAGAGCAGTACATTCTGTCTTACATGCTGGACGTGGAAAGTCGGGGAAGCCAGTCGTTACTCAACGTCGAGGCGTTCCGCAACCCCGACGAATACAAGCTGCGTGTGGAACAGAATGGCGAAACGCAGTTGTTGAACGTCGATTTAGTTGAGACTTTCAACTGGCTCCTGGGCTTGGCCGTATCGCACATCGATGTAATCCGAGGCGTGCGGGTAGTCGATGGTAAGGCCCCGAATGGCGACCGGGTATTGGTGTTGTGGCGAAACATCGACCAAATGGACAACGAGGCTCTCGACAAGTGGTTCGAGAAGCAGGGCTACAGCACCCGTGAAATGATCTACGACGTGTTCTACGTTAATGGCGATAACAACTTGGAGAATCTGCGTCTCCCGGACCAGACTTGGAAGGTGCGACTGATCGAGGACGAGTTCCAACGGCTCATGTTCGATGGACAAAGGGTATAGGAGCAGAACATGGGCAAGCGCAAATCAAGCCAATCCAGCACGGCTACTCTCGCTCAGGAAGTGGCCCCATTGAAGTTCGACCAGAAGCTCGTCCTGGTTCAGTGGATGCTCTCGCTGTTTGACAAGCGGAGTTTCGAGCAACTGGCCGAGCCGTTTAAGTCGGCAGAACTCGAAGGGCTGAACGAGGACAACAACCATAAGTTTCTCGCTGTGTTTCGGGCGCTCTGGGAGTTGGAGGAGTTTCCCGGCGACTTACTCCTGGGTTACGACCAAAACATCGTCAAGCACACACTCACGCTCAATGAACGGCGTGCAGACCCGATCCGCTGGAAGTATTTCCAATGGCTTTCCCTTCTGTTTACCGAAGTCTACCTTGATCGGTTCTTTCGCAACCCAGACAAGCTATTAGCCGACCTCAATACATTCGTCGCCAACTTCAATCAGGACAAGGGCGATAAAGACAAGATACCGTCCTACGAACCGGCCGACCTGCGCAAGATTGCCTTCTGGAACGCCACAGGCAGCGGCAAGACGTTGCTGATGCACGTCAACATTCTCCAATACCAGCATTACCTGGACCTGCACGGTAAGAACCGGGAACTGAACCGGATCATCTTGCTAACGCCCAACGAAGGGCTATCCCGCCAGCACCTTTGCGAGTTCCAAGCGGCGGGGATGGAAGCCGACCTGTTCTCGAAAGACGGCCGATCTCTGTTTTCTGGGAAGACCATCGAGATCATCGACATCCATAAGCTGCGGGAGGAGATGGGTGAGAAGACCGTCGCCATCGATGCTTTCGAGGGCAACAATCTCGTGCTGGTGGATGAGGGCCACCGTGGATCGAGCGGCAAGGAGGCGGGTCGCTGGATGGACGCCCGCCGTCGCCTATGCGAACAGGGCTTCTCCTTCGAGTATTCGGCCACGTTTGGACAGGCAATGAAGGCGAGTAGCAACAAAGCCCTGGAACAGGAGTATGCCAAGTGCATACTATTCGACTACTCGTACAAGTATTTTTACCGAGACGGCTTCGGAAAAGATTACCGCATCCTGAACCTCGCCGACGACTCTGACGATGACAAACGCCGCCTCTACCTGACGGCCTGCCTGCTCGCCTTCTACCAGCAGCAGCGCCTCTATCAGGACAAATCGTCCGATTTCCGTCCATTCCTTCTGGAGAACCCACTGTGGGTGTTCGTGGGCGGCAGCGTGAACGCCGTGCGGTCGGAGAACAAGAAGAAAGTCTCCGACGTCGTGGACATCTTGCTTTTTCTGGCCGAGTTCGTGAATGACAAGCGGCGCACCATCAAGCTGATCGACCGGCTTCTCAGCGGCAAGCCCGGCCTGCTGGACCAACAGCAGAAGGAACTTTTCGCCACGGCCTTTGGCTATCTGAGTCTGACCGGTCTAACTCCCGAGGCGATGTACAACGACATTCTTGCGGCGCTTTTCAATTCGCCCAGTCAGGCGAAGCTGCATGTCCTTAACCTCAAAGGAACTGATGGCGAAATCGCACTTCGTTTGGGCGAGAACGACGCATTCGGGCTCATCAACGTCGGTGACGCTTCTGCTTTGTGCAAGTTATGCGATGAGCATCCCGGTTTGCTGGCAGTGGACGAGAAGGAGTTTTCCGGCTCTCTTTTCGCCAGCCTCAGCGCCGCTGATTCCACTGTGAATATCCTGATCGGGTCCAAGAAGTTCACGGAGGGGTGGAACAGTTGGCGTGTAAGCACAATGGGGTTGATGAACGTTGGCAGGTCTGAAGGCTCCGAAATAATCCAGCTATTTGGGCGGGGAGTGCGGCTGAAGGGGCTCGGCATGTGCCTGAAACGCAGCAGCGAAATTCCGGGTATCTCCAAACCGTTGCACATCAAGGTGCTCGAAACCCTGAACATCTTCGGCATCCGTGCCCAGTACATGCAGCAGTTCAACGAGTACCTCAAGGATGAGGGGCTGCCGACGAACGAGGACCGGATCACGATCATCCTACCCGTAGTAAAGAACCTGGGGAGCACGAAGCTCAGAAGCATTCGCCTGCAAGAGGGCGTGGACTTCAAGCGGCAGGGCAAAAAGCCGACGCTCGACGATCCGCCGCCATTCCTGCTCAAGCATCCAGTTGCGCTCAACTGGTATCCCAAGATCCAAGCCCGGCAAAGCAAAGGGGTGGCAGTTACGACGGAATTGTCCACCCTGGAAGAAGGGAGATTTGAGGAGAAGCATCTCGCCTTCATGGACTTGAATGCGATCTACTTCGAGTTGCAGCACTTCAAGAATGAACGGGCGTGGTACAACTTGAACTTACCCCGACAGAGCATCATGAAGCTGCTCCGTAATTATCGCTGGTATCGGCTCTACATTCCCTCCGCTGAAATGGAGTTCACCCGCTTCGACCGGGTGCGCCGATGGGAAGAAATCGCCGTGGCACTGCTGAGGAAGTACGTCGACCGCTTTTACAAGTATAAGAAGCAAGAATTTGAGGCTGACCACCTGGAGTACCATGAGCTTCGGGAAGACGATCCCAACTTCGTGCAGGAGTACCGGCTGTTGGTGGAGGAGTCGGCCGAGAACATTAAGCAAGGGCTGGCCGACCTGAAGGCGGAAATCAACAAACGGTCCATTCGGGACAAGCTGACAGTCGGCAACCTCACGGCCTACTGGTTCGGCAACCACCTGTACCAGCCGCTCTTGCACCTCGGCAAGAGCCAGCTTATCGAAGTCAGCCCCGTGTCGCTCAACGACGGCGAGCGGGATTTCGTTCTCGACCTGAAGAAGTTCTGCGACGAGAACAAGGACTTCTTCCACGGGCGAGAGCTATTCCTCCTCCGCAACGTGAGCAAGCGAGGCATTGGTTTCTTCGAGGCGGGCAATTTCTACCCCGACTTTATCCTCTGGCTCCTGGTGGGCGAGAAGCAGTACGTCTCGTTCGTAGACCCGAAAGGTCTGCGTATGCTTGACGACGGCTCGTCAAATCCGAAGATCCAGTTTTATCGGACAATTAAGGATATCGAGACCGGGCTTGGCGACCCCAATGTGATCCTGAACTCGTTCATCGTGTCTCCGACTCCTTACGAGAACATTCCGATGTGGGGCGAGGGGATGAGCAAGGCCGCACTCAAGGACTGCCACGTCTTGTTCCAGAGGGACGACAAGGAAACCTACATTCGGGACATACTCACCAGAGCCCTCTCAACGTAACCGAAATCAACCCGAGTGGGGACAGGCCGTGAACCCGCAGGCGAAAACGATCCAAATCTTTCTGCCAACCGGAGAACCTCGTGGAATTCGGATTGCCGAATTGACCACCCGGATCGTCCAGGCCGTTCTGGTGCCCCGCAGCGAATTGGTAACGGCGAGAGACCGGAATGAATTGAACCATGTGGCAGTCTATTTCCTCTTCGGCGAGCCAGAGGATGCGGCGAAGCCTCGTGTGTACATTGGCCAGACAGAAGATGCTCGCACTCGGCTTGATCGACACAATCGTGAGAAGGACTTCTGGCGCACGGCCATCCTCGGCATCTCGAAGACGCAGAGCTTCACGCAGGCCCACATCCGATACCTTGAGTGGTATTGTGTTAAGAAGGCTCGGGAGGTCAATCGGTTCGACCTGGAGAACGATCAGCCCTGCACAAGGCCGTTCGTTCCTGAGCCGATGGAGGCCGACATTCTCGACAGCTTTGAGACGTTGAGCGTTCTGGTATCCACGCTGGGCTACCCGCTATTCGAGCCCATCGTGAAGACCGAGACGACGGAGAAGTTCTTCTGTCGAAGCAGAGATGCGGACGCCACCGGAGAACTCGTCGAGGACGGGTTTGTCGTTCGGAAGGGGTCAATCGCCCGTAAGGAGATCGTCCCGTCCGCACAGGAGGCTGTTACCGGTATGCGAGGCCGTTTGCTCGACGGAGGCATTCTCGCCGAAGAAGATGGCCACCTTGTCTTTGCACAAGACTATCTGTTTTCGTCGCCGAGCGGAGCGGCAGCCATCGTCCTGGGTCGCACGGCCAATGGCTGGATCGAATGGAAGGATGCGACCGGCAGAACCCTGAACGACGCCAAGCGCATGTCCTCAACGGTCACGCTGGACCCGACCGACGATCAGGAATGCTAGACGCCATGAATAATCGGCTTTGTGAACGAGCCAAACGATGACGAATAAGCCCCGAACAGAGAAACACGAACAGGCCAGGAACTCGCTCCCGGACGAGCTAAAGCCAGTCTTCGATGAGTTGGTCGAGGATTACAAGTTCGCCACGATCAAGCGGTTCGGGCAGGGCTACGTAGCGTACATCGTACTCGCCGATCTGATCCGGGTGGGCTGGCGGCACGTAGCAGAACCTCTCCCCGACAAGTAGTCGAGAGGAACGAGCATGTTGAGAACCAACCTTGCCAGACGGCTCCCGTTTGCCGCTCACGATTTGCAGAGCCACTTAAAGACCGTTGAATACGAGTATTCAATGCTTTCACGGGCCGCAATGGAACTTCGTCAGCGAGAAGTTGTGAATAATGCGACCGTCTGGAATGCCTGCATCGAGTCCTTTGCCATTCATAGCAGAGCGACCATCTTTTTTCTATACGGTCACTTGGAAGAGATGTCATCCGGTAGCGAGACGGAGCGACTCGGTTCCTTGCGGCCCACTGACGTCATCGCCTGGGACTTCTTCTTGGACAAGGCGGATTGGGTGCGGCATTGCCCCGCACCATCTGCCACCCTCCTTTATGCGAAGCGAAATGCGGACAAGCAAATCGCACATATCACTGCTGACCGAAAGGAATTGAACCAGCCCGGCAGTGCGACAACATCCTTCTGGGACATCGTGGGAGTGGTTTCAGAATTGAGCACGGGGCTTGAAGAGTTTGTCACCCGAGCGCCTGCGGCGAATATCGATCCGGCCGTATCAGATGAGATCCGAGCCGGTATTGCCCGTTGGAAAGCGTTCTTGGCTGAAGATACGGCGGTGCCTTCTCCGATTGCGGCCATTCCCACCTCGGAGTCAGTTCACACACCTCGTTCTCCGACCGACATACGCACAGTGTCGCCTCGATCATCGTTTTGGCCCCACGCACGCACGACGCCGGAAAAAGAAGACGAACGGCGATGACGGGGAGAGACTGTACTGAGCGAGACCATCGCTGACAAGCCAATGTAGAGGCGCTTCTACACGCCAGCCACGGCCCTGCTCAGTCACCCAGAACATCCATTACCGAACTCTGGAATAATGTTCCCCGTCCCAGATACCGAGCGAGTCGGGCGACCTGGACGAGGTTCGGTTTCAGTTGATGGGTCTCAGGAAGGTGATCCGGTTGGCTTCCCTGCCAAACCAAGTGGCACGGGCGGCACAATAGGGACATGAACCTGGGATTGAACAGACCCCATTGATAAGTCCAATGGTGCGCCTCGGTGCCCGGATCTCCGCAGATAGAACACCGGCCTCGATCCCGCCGATAGACGAAATCCCGCACCTGATACCATCGTTCCGTTCGCAGCAATTCCCGGTAATTCATTTCCCATATCTATGCTGCGATGAAGAAAAGTTTTCGCCGCAGGCCAAGTCGCCTGTCGTGCATCGAAGTGAAAGCTACTCGTTCACTCCTCACCGATGCCTGGGTACAACAAGAAGGGACTCGACCACCCTGTCGATGGAATTCCATCACTGGCCCAGCGGAGAACGAGTAAGTCTCGCAGGGAAAACGGGTTAAGTCGTGAGCGCTGGCGTGGCGTGGGAGGAATGTGCCAGATTCCTACGCCACGCCTGCGTTCACATAACAACTGTCACCGAGATCAGGGATTGCCTATGTCGCCGCTGGCTCGGTGCTGGGGGAACGGCTATTAGCAATGCCGTCGCTACGGGCAGTCGCTTCGTCGCCGACATTACTAACCGGTTTCCCCGCCTCATAACTTCCCCGTCAGAACCCCTCGACCAGCCAGTTCACCCGCCCAATGCGTGTTCCGACACCGGCACAGCATTCTGATCTGCCGTGCCTGACGCCGAACTCGATGAGCGGGTCGATCAAATTCGGCAGAAGCTCCATCAGCCTCCATCCCTCGGCAAAGCTCAAGGCCATGTCAGCAACCACTATCTCTGCGGGCGAATCTGGTTGGTCCATCACCCGGAAACAGCACTGCATGAGTTCCTCGTCCAGGGAACCGAAGAACTGCTTGGCCTCCTCAACTGTCAGGTAGAGGCTTTCTGCCGTATCGCCTGTGCCCACTTCGATGACCACGATGTCGCCGTTAAGTTGGCAAGAGACCCGACGATCTGAACGGGCAGTTGTGTTACGCATGGGCCACCTCCAAGCCAGTTTCAGCGCCCTTTCCGTTGGCCGCCTTGGCTCCAAGAGGCTTCATCCCCTCGACATGCTGGCGAATCACGTCGTCAATGGCTTCCCTGAATTGGTCGCCGGTCGCTAGCACCGACTGCTGGTAGTAGTGATTTAGTTTCTTCAGTGCCGCAGCCAGTATTCTATGATGCAGGGTGGCTGTCGCATCGACCTCTTTCTGTGTCGGCAGATGCTTGGGTGCGAGGTACTCCTTAATGTGTCGGCGCAGTGCGGCCGTGAACTTATCGACTTCCCGCAGGTTCATCAGAGGTGCCTCCGAGAACCGAACTCGGGCCAGAATACTCTGCTCGCTGACGGTATGTTCTCGGTGAAGCGGATCAGCGGCGATGGCCTTCCGCCTTTGGGCTTCAGCGGCCTTGCCTTCCGGCGTCTCCTGGTATGCCTGATGACGTTCGATCTCTTGTTCCTGCCGCTCCTGCCTCTCTCGTCGATCCACTTCCGTTTGCAGCCATCGGGTAAAATAAACGCCGAAGTTCCCCGTCGTCACCTTGCCCGAAGCGACGTTGTTTTCATGGCATTTTCTCGCCCTCGCCAGTCGGGCCTCGAAGCCGTCGATGTCGATTCCGAGGCGTCGGGCGCTGCGGATCGCTTCCTCGGCGTACTTCTGTGGCATTAGCGGTTTGCACACGAGCCGGTAGTCGTCGTAATCGTCGCCCTTCAGAATGTAGGCCGTTGGAGTCGGCTGCACTGGCTGTTCAGCCGAAACGCTTTTCTCACGCTTCGGCGTCGGTTGGAACAGCGCCAGGTGCTCGTCGGTGAGCGGGAATAAGATCAGATCGGATGATCGCCCGACAGCCTCCCGGTGGACAAGACCGACCTTTACGAGATCATCCACGACGGTCTTGACGGTCTTCGAGTTAAGTCCAAGCATGGTGGCCAGCCCGGCGAAGGTGAAATTCCGAACGATACCGCCGCTCTGCCTCGACCGGCTGAGGATGAGAGAGAAGACCGCAGCATGGTTCAGTCCGAATTTCCGGCTTTTCCCCTCGTGAAGGATTTTGGCTCCCTTCCGGGGCAGGAACAGCGTCGTGTAGGAGTAGCTATCGCTCCAGTGCTCAAACGGGTGAGCTACCGTGCGTCGGCGAAACCATCCCTCGGGCGGCTCGACTGCGATCCACTTGCCGCCTTGCTGTGTAACGGCACCAGTCAGGTTGCCGATAGCGGCCCTGGCCGTATTTGGGTGTAGGCCAGTTTCCCGACAGATTTCCCGCAGGCTGGCGGTCAGATTCTTCCTGGACCGGAATGCCAGGAACGAGAAAACTAGCCGTTCGTGGAACAGGTGCTTCTGCCGATTTTGGTTGTTGGCTTGCCTGACGATGCCGATGTTCTCCGTGAACCTCGCAGTGGGCGTCAGGAGCTTCAGGTGCTTGGTTTTCTTCAGTTCTTCGAGCATGGATACCTCCTTCTGTTTTGTGCTCGAAGGTATCTATGCAGCCCGTTTCATTTTTGGATGACAATTCTGGACAATTTTTCCAGAACGCTGTTCCAGGTTTTCCGGCGACCGTAGCAGACTGTCCTGCAAGTGTGCTACCGATGGTCGCTATAAGGAAGAGTAAGGAAGGATAAGGAATTCCGAAAGGAAGTTCACTAGGAGGGAAGCCGTCCTTCGGACGAACGCCGCCTGCGGCGGCGGGATCAGACCGAGCGGTCGTCCGATGAGGTGAAGCGGTAGTCCTGCTGATCGTCTGGCAGTGCAAAGCCGGATCGCAGGAAGCTGGCCCGTCTTCATGGAGCACGGCCGGGCCAGCAAGCGGTGAGTCTGCAATGGACCAGGGCTGACAGACCTCGTTTCCGGTGCCCGCCTTTCAACGAGCCCTGCCGCCCTTTCTGATGCCGACCTGTTCCCCAACGCCTTCGTTTCTTCTGATTAAGTGCCGGTTGGGTACGAACGCCACATCTCGGACTTGCGGCAAATTGCACCAGAGAATCGACCCGGAGGAGTAGACTCCGACGAATGTGTCACTGGGTAGCGGAGTAATGTGATGCAGTGTTGGAGCCTCGGCTGAATCAAAGAATTTGCGAACGGGGCCATCTTTGTAGCCGGTGAACAGCAACGTCGGAGAGAAAAACACGAGCGGTGTTTCCCGACCGACAAGTCTGACGATCTGCCGTACCCATTTTTCGGCCCATGACCAAGGCGGATTGCAGATCGTGAGATCGCAGGTGATCTTCCCGGCCTCGGCGAAGAAGTCTGTACCACGTTGGATCTCGTACTCGATTACCTTCGACCCTGGACGGAACGGTCGGGTCAGGTTGCCCGTGCCTGCCCCCGGATCAAGGATCACCTGGGGATGAACCCCAGCGTCCGCAAGCCGCTGGAAAATCCACAAACAGAGCGAGGGAGGCGTCTGCGTGTTTTGCAGGGGGTCTTCCGCTTCGTCAAGCTCGTCGCTATCAACCTGACCCGGCGCAGTGCCAGTGTTGCCCAATCCGCCGTCTCCATCGTTGTCAATACCATTCGTGGCAGCTACTTGCCGTGAGGCAACAGCGTACAAATGGGCTTGCCAAGCAGGAATCGTACTCCCGCAACGGTCGCAGATTCGGGAGTTCATTCGCCTGCGACACTTCGGGCAGCGAAGTGCTCCGCTCGTCACCCCTGCATTTTTCAGCATACTTCTTCCTTCTGAGGAGGTGGAACTTAACGGAAAGACCAGGGCAGGGGTGCCACGAAGGGCACCCCTGCCCTGGTCGAACACGGGCGACTACGCTGCCTTGGCCTTGCTCACCTTGATCGAGAACGCATTCTCGGCAGCGTTCGTCTCTAGCCACCCAGCGAGATCCCGGAAATAGCCGGGAAGGTCGGCGACCTCGCCATCCGTGAAGTCGATCCCTTTCACAGTGACGATGCGCTTCTTTCGTTGAGCCTCGGCGGCCTGCGGCTTCGGCACCTCCTCCTCTTTTGGCTTCAGCTTTCCGACTGACCTCTGGATGTCCTCTGGCGTCCGTCGCCGGTTCTTGGACTTAGCCTCTTCCTCGGCGTCGAGAAGGGCCTTCTGCATCTTCTCGGGCTCCTTCTTGAGTTTTGCCAAGTGAGGCACCTCACGGATGGTGATGGTCTGTAGAAGCGCCTCTACATCGTCGTTCTTGGGGTTCTGGATGCCTTCAATGACTTCCACCATCTGGATGGCTTTGTACGCCCAGTCCCTCGTCCGGTTGAAGCGTTCGGCCACATACTCGCCGAACCGCTTGTGGGTCGTCCGGTAGAGCTTCCTATCTCGGATGATGCGAAGGTTTTCGGCCACGAAGAACTGCTTGCCCTCAATCTCCTCGACGAGGGAATCGACCTCGGCCTCCAGTTTCGCCAAATCTGCCTCCTCAGTGGCGTCCAGAGGGACGTTCAATGCGGACTGAGCGGTGATCCGATAACCGCCCTTCGACGTGTCCACGATGCCGAGTTTCACGAGGTGCGCAAGAGCGGCCCTGGCTGGCCCTTCACCCAAGGTCCGGGCCACTTCGGACAAATCGAACGCCTTGCCCTTCTGGGTCAGCAGGAGCCGAACCACCATCCACTCTTGGTCCGTCAGAGTCGAGAGGGGGCCTTGGTCCTGCGGGGCCTCCGACTGGTCCTGTTGCTCGGCTGGGGCGTTCTCCTGACTCTCCGTCGCCTTGCCGCCATCCTCGACGGCCGCATCCTCCTTGCTGCGGTCAATTACCAGATCCCCGGCCTCGAACAAAGGCTCAGGGGATTGGAGGATGTGCGATACGGGCTCCTCCTTCGACTCGTGATGGACAGTCTCGGAGGGAACTTCAATCGACTGACTCTTCTTCTGGCTTTTGGCCATTACCGTAACTCCGGTGTGAACAGATTGCGGCAACCCAGCGGTCGCCGCAGTCAGCGGTGGCTTGTGGCATCGCTGTCCACACGGAAATGCGTTACTGTCCGTGAAATCCGGTTTCAGACAGTGAAATCTTGGCGGGCGAATCTCGACACTGCGAAGGTGGCCGAGCCGGTGCGTTCGCACGGGCAACAATCCCGCCACCTGCGGGCAGGGGTGGGCCACGATTGCTCCGAGCCTCTGTTAGGCGATGCTGAGAACTTGCCGGGTGGCGAACCACAAACGGCAGATGCCCGCTTGAGGATGCGGGTTGGCAAGAGAGGCTCGCCCGGAAATGCAGATGACTGCTCAAACTGACCGATTGGTCGGCCGTGTTTCCAACGGCTTGATGAACCGGCCGCCCAAGCGGGAGGCGGCAGAACAAGGGCGAACCTGCGTCAGAGCGTGGCCGGTGCGATTCCCATTCCCGACCGTTCATGAGCGACTGCTTGCGGCGTCTGCGGCGACATCTCCGATGTGCCGACAGAGATGCCAGCGAGCCTGTTAGAGCGCCGCAAAGCAGTGCGGGATGGACTAATCACGCTTGTAGGCAAAGAAACCTTCCTTTTGCCCGGCCCGGCGAAGGTGGCGGCCAAATTCGGGCATCTTCTTCTTTATCGCTTGGCGGGCACGGCTCACTCGAACGCCAACGACCTTTAGCGCCTCCCCATACGCTGCGGGCCAATTCCTTTTCTTTGGTGGTTTTCCTTTGCGCAGCCAAACTGATTCGTTCTGGTACTTGCGCAATCGGTTCAGGTGGTCTTCAAGATCCCGTCGCTGGTCCGGGTTCACCACGGACTGGAGCCGCTCCTCCGTGCTAACGATTTCCTGGTACACATCATCTATCGCCACGTCATCAACCATATCCTGGGAACGGAATCCCCCGATCTGCGGCAGTGTTGGATCAAGCTCGAACGGCGTCATCTGTTTACCGGGGTTTGACAACATCTTCTCCAGTTCACAAAAACCGGCCTGATCGTCAAACCAGTCCTTCTCAATCTCGCCGTCGTCCTTTTTGTATTGCAGCCGCCACCTTCCCTCGGCAAACCGGAATTCAAGGACTGGCGGTCGTAAACCCTCCTGCCGCTCCGCAATACTCTCGGTTTCCTCTGTCGGCTGGTTCCCAGAAGGAACTACTCCGAAAAGCATCGTTCGGCTCTTGTCGAGCAGAATGTCGATGGCGGCAATCGATGCCGTGAAGAGCGGTTGCTCTATGGCCAAGTGCCAAGGGTGCAGTGGATACGGAGCACCTTCCTCGGGCTCACCGAGGGCCTCCAAAGGGGTTTCTTCGCCTCTGCCGACCCACAGTCGATAACGGCAGGTCAGGAGCGGCGACGGGTACTCTATTCCCAGCCGATACAGCAGCATCAGCCACTCGTCATACTCTCGCTCCCCCTGCTCAGGCAGCATCGGGTATTCCTGCGACAGAAAGGAAGAGACTGATGACTTGCCCAGATCGCTCGGTCGGAAGTCGATCTCACACGCCACCAAGAAAGCGGCATCGGCGAGCGTTCTGAATTCTCGCAGCCCTTCGCCGTTGCCATAGAAGCGGCCAAAATAGCAGTCGTCGTCAGGGCCGACCCACTCTTGCCAGCCTTCGCCAAATGTCTCAGCGAATGCCTTGCGGAAAGAGGCACCGACGTCTTCTCCGTCGTGTCCGGGAATATCGGAATGAGGTCTCCACAGTTCGTGGTACAGGGCCAGATACCGATTCGAGCATCGCTCGAACTCACGTCGGAGTGCCTCCAGTGAACCTCGGGCTGCCGTGGTCATCCTCGTGTTTTCTTCTCGCTGCATGGCTCTTCGTCTCGATGCTCGACTTCATTACGACCGCCTGCGCTTCTGCCAACGGTCTCACTCGGGTGCTGCGGGCCGTGTATAAGCGCCTCGACACGGGATTGTGGCTTCGGCCGTCCCGTGTTCGTCTGCGCATTTTGTAACTGCGCAACGATCCCGACGCCAGAGGGGAACCATATGGCTAGCGGCGAGATTTCTTCAGGTTTAGGTGTTCGGTTTCAGGTGTGTCGAGGTCGCCTGCCTCAAACTCATGTGCTTGACACAAGGTCATCGTCCTCGTGCGACCGTCCCAGGAGAGCGCCAATTTGCGAACCCGACCGGTGCGGAAGTTTATTTGAGCTAGGAGCATTTTCTTTCCGCTACGCAGTCTTGTAATGACGACCTGAATTCCTTCAATGAGGGCATTGATCTGCGCTCGTAGCTTGATCCGCAAATCGAAATCTTTGGGGTTCCCCCTCACGAGGTCAATGACTTGCTGGGTGTCTTTAAGAGCCTTACCCTCACCCTTAACGTGCCGTTTCGACAGCAACTCTTCGATTCTCGCTCTCGTCGCCACCTGCTGCTCTTCCAGCTTTTGCAGCGTCCCGACCAGGGTTTGCACCGCAGTTCCCTCCAGAATCAACTGCTGGGCATCTTCTACCTGCCTGGAAAGGTACGCCAACTTGGCCTCGCACCCGGTGATCTCGTCTTCAATGCTTGTTGTATCCGGGTCGGCACGAAGGATGTCCTTCGGCTTTAGTTCCTTACAGTAGTCCAGGAAGGCGTCCTCAAACAATTGGTACGGAAAGCTGATGAACGGCGCTCGCCCCTTCACTGCTGCCGATGACACCATGTATGTCTTGCCCCGCTTGGTCAAGATGATCCCTTCGCCGTCGAGGTCTTTCATGAGACCACGGAAAAGATTGGTCACGCTCTCTCCAGTCCTGCCCCTCGCAGTCGCTCGACTCTTAAGCGATTCTTGCGCTCGATACCAATCCGTTTCAGAGATGATCTGGGGATAGTAATTCTTGATCGGCTCGTCGGTGGCCTTCGTCTGGCCCGTAGCCGTAGAACCGATGCGAGGCTGGTATTCGCCAAGGACTGCCCTGCCTCGCAGGAATTTGTGGATCGTACCGACCTCCCATCTCTTAGCACGTCCAAGCGGCCGGATTCCCTCACGAGTAAAGGTTTGGGCAATCAGGTTCAGGCCATACCCCTCTATTACCATTCGGAAAAGTCGCTTAACGACAGCGACCTTCTCTGGTATCGGCTTCCACGTCTTAGCGTCAAGCCAGCACGGAACTTTCCTCGTCATCCGTTCGCCACTTTCCAGAAGTCGCTTCCGCTTGTTCTCCCACGCCTGATGGATGCGAAGCGATTTTGTTTTGGATTCCTCATGCGCCCGGAAGGCGACGGACAGGAAGACGATCAAGCCGATCATATCGTTGAGTGTGGACTTGTCGAAATGCTGTTCCGGTTCCAAGGTATGGATTTCAACGCCCGTGCGAAGAACCGAGCGGAACAGATCGTATGCGTCATCTAACTGAGCACGTGAAAGCCGGTCCAGACTTTCGACGATCAGCACATCTCCAGAATGGACTCGCCCGTCTTTGATGGCCTGGAGAAATGCGCCCAACTTCCGCTTTAGGTTGGCCCCACGAAACGCACTCACCCCAAGCTCACGCAGATCAAGGGTGTCATCGAGTTGCCACCCCATGCGCTTCGCCAGCCGGGCTGATGCCTCTATCTGCCGCCGCAACGAATCGCCCTTAATCTGCTGCGGCAGGCTGAACCTTATGTAGGAAAAAGCCGTTTTCACCGTCGATCTCCTCTCGTGGGCAATATTTGCACGCACGCTCAGCGATTATAAGGGAGGTGGTGAAAATGTCAACTACATGGAGAACTGGCCGATCACCGTCGCCCAGTCGCCGCTGGGGAGCGAGGCCGATTTCAACCAGGACATCGTCGTGCGCTTCAAGGCAAGCGAGCGCGGCGCGGCGGCCGTGCTCAATCCGCGCGCGGTGGTGAAGTGCACCGGCGCGGAGGCGTGAGGTCGAGTGGGAAGCGGGGGCGCGGCTGGCGGGGCCGCGCCCCCGCGGCGGGCCCGCTGTAATCGTCTCGCGTGTGATTTGAGCAACAGGAGATGCGGCTGATGGCAAGCGACATGGAACAACTGCGGCTCGTTCGAAGCCAGGCGCTGGCTTTGTTGGCGCAACTTACGGCCGATCCCAAGCCGAGCTATGAGATCGACGGCCAGAGCGTGTCGTGGAACGATTACCTGCGGCGGCTTGAAGAGCTGGTCGAGTGGTGCGATCGCCGGATGGCGGGCGACGAGCCCTGCGAGATCCGCAGCCAGGGGGTGACGTAGGCGAAGACGTGGATGGCGGTGACGGAATGAAATTCCGTGTTACCGGAAGTATGAGCAGACGCGAGGTGGGCAATGGGACTGGCGGATGGCGATCTGGAGATGGTCGACGGACTGGCGGCGGTGACGGTGATGCGGCGCGGCGAAGCGTCGGGAGTGGTGGTGCCGCATGCGCTCCGGAGGCAGGTTCGCTCGCGCGAGCTGAACGACTCGGGCGCGCTGGCCAGCGACGTCGCCTGGCACTTGCCGACCGCCGAATTGCCGTTTGAGCCGCGGCCGGGCGACGTGATCGTCGATGGCGACGGCGCGCGGTGGACCGTGCTTGCCACCCGGCGCTCGCCGCTCACGGGCCGCTGGCGGTGCCGGACGCGGAACTTGGTCACGGCCTATGGGCTCGATGAGGCGATCGACATCGAGCGGGCCAGCTTTACGAAGAGTGTTACGGGTGAAGAGCAGGCGGCTTGGGAGACCGTGCAGTCGGGCGCGGCGGCGCGGATCGAGACGATTGCCGCCGAGGTCCGCCAGACGCACGACCGCCGTCACACCCGTGCGAGTTATCGGGTGTTCGTGGCGGATGGCGTGAGCCTCGACCATAGCTGCCGGCTCAAGGACGCCGGCGGGGGTGTGTACGCGATACGCCGGGTGCGGAAGGTGGAAGGCGTGGAGGGGCTGGTGGAAATCGAAGCGGAACTGGTTGAGGAATAGAGGAGGCGCGGCATGAATCTGGAGCAGGTTGTACACGAGCGATGGGCCGCCAGTCCGGAGCTTGCGGCATTGTTGCCGGCCGGGAGGGTATTCACCGGAAGGGTCTCAACCGGCACGCTGCCCTACGCGACACTCCTGCGCCGCGCGGCGCGGCGGCGCTGGCCGAGCAACAGCGGCGAGGAGATCGAGGAAGTCGCGCTGAGGATCCGCGTGTGGCATACGAACTATGGGGCTGCCCGGTCGGTGGGCCGCGCGATCGGCGAAGTGTTCGATCGCAGCCGGTTTTCGCTGGCCGGCGGCGATTGCGTGATGCACATGCGCCGGCGCCACGAGTCGGCGTACCAGTTTGACGACGGCGCGTGGCGGTTGACGCTCGATTTCCGCGCGTACGTGCGCGTGGCCGCGGAAGAGCAGGCGTAAGGCACGAAACGATGTCGGGCTGAAGCCCAACCTACGGGAGGCGAGAAGATGAGCAGCAGTTTGCAGAGCACCATCAGCGGGCAACTTGGCTGGACGTGGCGCGACCGCGTGGACGTGGCGCCGATCGTCGACAGCAATCGGCTCAGCTTTCAGCTCAGCCTGAGCGACGGCAACGGGCCGGGGCAATGCAACAGCGTGTGGCACCTCGAGGACCAGGTGCTCCTGGCCGGCCAGTCGGCGACCTACTATCTCGACGCGCTGCCGCAGGTGCTGTTCGGGGCGTCGATCGCCATTGCGCTGGCCATGGTTAAAGCGCTGTTGATCGTCAACCGCGCGGAGGCCGGGCACATCGTGGTGGGCGGTGCGGCGAGCCTCGAGTGGCATGCCCCGTTCGGCTCGCCGGGCGACACGGCCCGCGTCATGCCGCACAGTCCGTGGCTGGCGGCCAATAGCCAGGCGGGTTGGCCCGTGACGGCCGGCAGCTCGGCCCTGAAGATCGCGGCCGCCGAGTCCGACACGGTGTTCGACATTGCGATCCTGGGGACGAGGGTGGAGTAGCAGTCGGCCGCCGCTCGGCGGGCGCGGAAGCGGGCGTCAGGCCCGCAGGGAGTGTGGAGGGCATTGCAGATAAACCCGCAGGGACTGCGGGGCTACTTTCAACCCGCAGGGACTGCGGGGCTACTTTGCGGGCTGCTTTGGGCGTTCGAGGGGAGGTGAGTTTATGGCAGTGGCATTCAGGGAGTTGGGCGGGTCGCCGGTCGAGGAGTATGCGCTGGAGGGTTTTCGGGCGCGGCGCGAGTTTCTCATCGCGTGGGAAGACCGCGACGCGTTCGCGGGCGAGGTGCTCGGACTGGCGGGCGGGCACGGCGGGCGGATCTGGGTGCAGTATCCTGGCAAGCCGTCGGTCTTCGCGGTGAAACTGCGCTACGCCCCTTTGGATCCGGACGGCCCGGATCGGAAGGAACTTGCCGATCTTGCCGAGGGGCTCAACAGCTACAGCCAGTCGTTTGCCCGGGCGACGGTCGAGTATCGCACGATCAACCCGCGCGATCGCGACGACGGGCCGCAGAACGAACTGGGCACGCACCTCACCTACCGCATGGTGGCCGCGGCGGCGCTGGAGCCGCTCGTGCCGCAAGGCTGGCAATGGAGCGACAACCCGTCGCTGCCGCTCTCCGGCACGATGGTGGTGAGCAAGCTCGTGCCGACCACCGAGCATCATCTCACCTGGCACCAGGTGGTGAACCCGTCGTGGGCGGCGATTCGCGAGTTGCAAGGGACGGTCAACGAACTGGAGTTCCTTGGCTGTCCGCCGGGCGCGGTGCTGTTTGAAGGGGCCGAGGCCAACAAGCTCTACCGCGCGGGGCTGGAGGCGGGGCCATCGGCCTTCTGCTGGCAGATCCACTACCTGTTTCGCGAGCGGAGCGTGAAGCACGCCGGCCAGGTGTTCGGCTGGAATCACTTCTATCGCGACAATCCAGCCGGCTGGGTGGAACTGACCAACGGCGCGGCCGGCGTTTACGACCTGGCCGACTTCGCGCCGCTGTTCCAGTCGGCAAACCCGTAGACGCGGCGTCTCGCCGCGTTTTCGAGCGCGACTAAAACACGGCGGGCCGGCGCAGACGACGCGTCTCGCCGCGCTCATGAATGCGACGGGACGTCGGACGTGATTCAAGTATGCGACGGGACGTCGCATCTACGGCAGGGGCAGATCGATCACCGAGGCGGGACCGAGTGGAGAGTCGAGATGGGTGCCGGGAGTGTGGTGAGGGAGGCGGACGTAGGCCAAGGCGAGCGGGGCGGCAAGCTGCGGCGAAAAGCAGGAAGACGTGACGCGGCCGGCCGGCTGGCCCTCGGCGGTGAGTTCGAGGCCCACGGGCGGTGGTTCGGCGGAAGAGAATCGCACACCGGCGAGCTTCTTGTTGACGTGCCCGCGCGACTCCAGCCGGGCAACTGTTTCCTGGCCGAGGTAGCAGCCCTTGGTGAAAGAGATCGTCAGCGAGTCGCGAGCCACTTCCTGCGGAAGATTGTCGGCGGTGATGTCGCGGCCGTACTCGGGCCAACCGGACTCGATCCGCAGCGCGTCGATCGCGATCTGCCCGCAGGGCCGCGCGCCGGCATCGCGGAGCACTTGCCAGAGCACGGGCGCCGCGTCGGCCGGGCAAGAGAGCCGCCAGGTGGTCGCCGCGCCAAGCTCGACGCGGCGGAACGAGACCGGCGCGCCCGACCAGGACACCGCGAGGTGGTCGAGGTGATGCTCCAGGCGGCCGACGGCCAGTGCGCCGCTGCTGGCCGCGGCGAGTAGGACGGGCGACTGCGGTCCCGTCACAAGGATCTCCGACCACTCGGCGCTGCGGTCGTGAATCTCGACGCGCTCGCGGATCAGGTAGTAGTCGAGATGCGCGGCGAGGGCGGTCCCCTGGCCGGGCGCCGTTTCGAGCACCAGCGAGTCGGGCCCGGCGAAGACCGAGAGGTGCGCAAGCACGCGCCCCTTGGCGTCGGCCAGGAAGGTCTCGCAACCGCTGCCCGGAGCCAGCCCGACGATCTTGTTGGTCGCCAGGCGATTGAGGAAGTCGGCGCGGTCGTCGCCGGTCAATTCGAGTTGGGTCCGATCGCCCCGCCAGACGAGCCCGGCGGCACCAACCAGCGCGGCATGCTCGGCCCGCCAGTCGCCGTAGTCGAGATCGGCCTGTCGGCCGTGGAACTGGCCGAGCGTGGCGCCGGCGTCGCAGAGCAAGTCGTCGATCATGGCTGGCGTCGGTTCCAAGGAAGGGCGAGGAAGGAGGGGCCGGCGGGTCGCGGTGGAGTAGGCCGCCCCGTCGCCGGTGTTTGCTGCCCGCATTGTACGGTCTGCCGGCAAACGTGGCGGTTTGCCAAAGCGTCCGGCATCGGCGCGGCCGGGTCGAAATGCCCGGCCGCCAACGGGTGGGTTGAGAAACGGGCGTGACAAAACTCTTTTTGACAGGTAAACTTGTGAAAAATAGCCGATACGCTCTGGGGCGGCCGGGGCCGATGGCGGGCGCAAAACGATCGCCTGCCGGTCGGATCCGGTTTGTCCAGAGCGGTTTACGGCGTACGATTTGGCACGCCGGTGCGACGGGCAATGCGCCAGCGCCGGCGGTTTTTCCTCAGTGCAGTCGGTGGATATTCCACTCTTTAGAGGTACACGGAGCTTCAGTGATGGCAGTGACGTTGACGGAAAAGGCGGCAGGTGAGGTCAAGCGGCTGATCAGCGAGCAGAAGCTGCCGGCCGAGGCGGTGCTTCGCGTCGGAGTGGTCGGCGGGGGCTGCAGCGGGTTTGAGTACCGCATGAACTTCGATACGGCCGTCAGCGAGGAGGAAGACCTGGTGAGCGAGTGTCACGGCGTCCGCGTGGCGGTCGACAGGAAGAGCGCCAACCGGCTGACGGGAACCCAGATCGACTATCACGAGGACCTGATGAACCGCGGGTTTGTATTCAACAACCCGTTGGCCGTTCGCACCTGCGGGTGCGGCACGTCGTTCCAGGTATGAGTCGCGCGGAATCGCCAGCCGATGCCTGACGAGCGGTGAATGCCGATGACTGATGCAGCGCGAAGCGCCCCGCCACCGCGGGGCGTTCTCTTGACCCAGGATTTGATCTTCTCGACCAAGGTGGCCGACACGGCGCGGGCGCTGGGGGCGGAAGTCGCCGTAGCGCCCGACGTGGATCGCGCCGTCTGCCTTGCGCGCGAGCGGAAGCCGGGGGTCGTGTTTCTCGATCTCGGGCTACCGGAGGCCGATCTGGCGGCGCTCGTCGCGCGGCTGCGTGAAGCGGCCGACGACGTGCCGGTGATCGCCTACGGGCCGCACGTCGACCGCGACCGTTTCGCCGCCGCATCGGCCGCCGGCTGCGACGTTCTCCCCCGCGGCCGTTTCAGTTCCAGCCTGCCAGAGTTGATCCAGAGATACCTTGGGGTGGGGTAAGATCGAGGGCGGACTTTGACTGAAGCGACAGTCGCTTTGCAGCTCCTAGCCGCGAAGAGGCAGAAAGAGAACGCCGTGATTGCTGAGTTCTTCGGCGGACATGCACTCTGCGACGAGGAGAATATCGGCTATGGTCATGCCGATGGATTGCTCATTGCTCGTAACAATCAAGCCGGGCATGGGAGATCCGGCGGCAATTCGCTCATGAGCGAAGCCGACCATAGTGTTTCGGTCGTTCGTGATGAGTACGCGGTTCTCCGCCGCCGCCCAGGCGAGAACATCCTGGTCAGAGGTACCTTCGCGTAGGGCGTCCTGAACGCGGACCAGATCGATCGTCGGCTGGCGACGTCGGATGCCACGGATGACATCGCCGTGCACGTCGGCATCACTGGCCAGTCGAAGCATTTCCCTTCTCCGCAGCGTCGCGGCGCGCCAGCAGATCGTCCGTTGTGACGCGGGGGCGCTCGGAATCGATCCTCGCTCGCAACGAATCGGCCTCTTCCTGGCGGCGCTGCAGATAGACTCGCACTTCCCCCTTGTGGCGGAGGTAGTAGGCAATGGCCGCGTGGACGTCGGCCAATGCCAGCGTGTCGTAGGCGCGGACCATATCTTCCGGCGTCATGCCGTTCTCGTACTGCTCGACGATCAGGTCGAGACTCAGACGGGTGTTGCCGACGCGTACGACGCCCCCGTCATCGACCCGAAGCGGGGGACAGTCTGCGTCGAGCGGCAAGTTGTCGATGTGCGTTGCCATGTCTTACCTCCATACCCTTGGCCTGCCACTATTCTACGGCATGGACGCGCGGAGTAATACGGCCAAATCGACCAGTTGTCGCGACGGGAGATTCTCGAGCGGCCTGCTGGAACCGCTGGCATGAGGCGGAGCGGGCTCATGCTGCGAGCTACTGCTCCGGCTGGTCGAGCTGAAGATCTTCCGCAGGCTCGTCGTCTCCAGGCCGCAGGCGCGCGGCGCGATCGCGGAGGGCTTGAACGCCGCGGTTGACGAGTTCGCCGCCAACCTTTGCGGCCGGCGCTCGCGCTACCCGGATTTCCAACAGGTCGTCGATCGTTCCCGATCGTCGATCGGGGCCGTGGGACCTGACGACGAGCATGGTTCCCAGCAGCATCTTGTCGACGAACAGCTCCACCGGCTGGTTCCAGGCGTCGCGATCGGCGAGCAGCCCGGGCGCCGGATCGGCGGCTTTTTCGTCCTTGACCTGGCGGATGAGTTCATCGGCAAGCCGGGTAATCTGCTGGCGTGTGGTTTCGATGCGCCGCTGGCGGATGCGCTCGCGGACCACCGCGCCGACGGCGAAACCCGCGACAACCAGTGCGATCACAGCGATGCTGATCAGTATAGTGCGGCGATCGACTGGCGCAGCCGTACTGGCGGGTGCGTCGCCCGGTGAAAGGTTCGCCCGCGATTCACGCCGCTGGGCGAGCGCCTGACGGCGTTGCTTGAATCTGCTGGAGGCGGTTGATGCGCCCTTCGTGATCGCCAGGAAGAGGAACTCGATCGCCATCGCCACGAGAGTTGCAACGAGTTCCACCAGCGCGATCAGCAAGTGCACGAAGCACTCGACTAGCGCGGCAATCATCTCGGCGATGGCTTGCATGTGAGTGAGTGCCCTGGTCTCGCCTGGCGACGCTGCCCAACGCAGCATAACCCAACCCGCCCCGTGCGGCAAACGGTCGGGTGGGAGGGGTGTTCAAGAAAAGAGTAAGCCCCGGAATCACTCCGGGGCTCAGTTGGTGGCACGACGCTCCGCGGATCAATCGGGCATCGTGCCTGAGGGGGCATGAATTGTACGCGGGGCCCTCGTCAGCGCGCCGGCTCGGAAATGGCTTCGAGCGTTTCGCCGCTGAGCTCGGGCTCGCTGGTCTGAATGGCGACATCGCCCAACGATACGACACCCACCAGGCAATTGTTGGCGTCCTTGACAAGAATCCGCCGGATCTGCTTGTCCTTCATCAGGTCAGTGGCTTCATCCACCTGATCGTCGAACCGCATAATGCACACGTCGTCGGTCATCACCTCGTGGACAGTTGTCTGTTGTGGATCCAGTCCCTGGGCGACGGCGCGGATGGTGATGTCACGGTCGGTCACGACGCCGATCGGCCGGTTGTTTTCGTCGACGACCGGCAGAAAGCCGACATCGCACGAGCACATCTTCTCGGCGGCTCGTTGCAGGGTACAGGCCGGCGTCACGCTCTCGACCGTTCCGGTCATGATATCCTGAAGCTGCATGGCAAGATCCTTCTATCACGGGGACGGCGATTCGCCGCCCGTTGCTGGTTACGGTTTACGTGGCTGCTGCAACGGACAATCGTTCGCAGCAATTCGCCCTCTACAATACAATGATAGGAGAACGCTTCGAGCCGAGCCCATCAGCGGCTTGGGCAGCACGACTTGGGCGATTTCCGCGCAGGGCGTTAGGCGAATTCCTTAGGTTCAGCGGGCCGGTGCGACATGCCTGAGGCGAGACTACCGGATCCCGATGAGCGTCCAGGCGCCGACATCGTGGTCTACGATGACCATTGCGGCCTGTGTGGCGCCCTGACGCGGCTCTTGAACCGCCTCGATGCGACGGGCCGATTGGCGTACTCGGCGGCCTCCGATGAGCGGATCACCTTGTGGTGTCCCCAAGTCAGCCCGGATGAACTCGGCCAGCACATGATCGTGGTCGGCCGGCGGGGCGACTGCTGGAAAGGCGCAGCCGGGGTCCGCCGGCTCTCGCGCCGTCTGCCGGCGCTGTGGTGGGCAGTGCCCTTGCTGCACGTGCCCGGCAGCATGCCCGTCTGGCGCTGGCTCTATCGCCAGGTGGCCCGCCGCCGCTATCTCCTGGGCGGTCATATCTGCGAAGAAGACCGCTGCCCGACCGGGTAAACGCCTCCCGCTCCTCCGCCTGCCGGAACGTCTCGCGCAAGGGTGAAGGGTGCGGGCGCGGCTCGCTCACTTCACGACGATCTCGATCGGCGCAGCGATCGCGTTGCTTGCCGTACCGGTGCGTCCCATGCCGACGACGCTGAGCCGGACCGGCCCCTTGCCCAGTTCGGCGGTGTCGATCTCGATGCGGCCGGCCGGGCCATTGATCCGGCCGAGCAAGCGCGTGTTGTGCGTCACGGCCACGGCGATCGCCTCAGGGCATTCGGCGGTAATCTCCATCCGCGTGCCCAGCGGCACTTCGCCCGACGGCGTGGCCGACGCGGTGATTTTCCGATCGCGATTGGAAATCCGCAGCGGCAGCAGGCAGCGGCCTTGTGTCTCGACGCTGCTGGCTTCGATCGCCACGACGCGCAATTCGTGATAGCCGTCGGGAAACTGCCGAGTGTTCAGCCGCAGCGTGCTGTCGGGGCCGCAGACCGCGTGCCGGACTTCGTCAACGAACAATTCGAAGTGATCGACCGGCCAGGCGCCGTCGTACTTTACCCAAGGTGTGAGGTCAACTGTTCCGCTAACGACGGCGCCGGGCTCGATGCCGTCGACCGCGACAGTCGGTATTCTGGCCCACGGCCGGCAGAGCGGATCGCCGACGATGAGCAACTGGTAGGGGCCGGCAACCGACTGGTAGAACGCTTCGGCGAGCGTGTGGCCGCGGGCGTAGTGGGCGTGGATCCACGGCAGCGGGAACTTCGCCTGGATGGCGAACGGTTCGGTCACCGTGCCGCTGGCTCCGGCGGCGCCGTTACGGAGAAACTCGCTCAAGGGAGTCTGTCCCGCACCAGCCGACATCACGCCGCCGAAGCTCGTGAGGTGGTCGCAGATCGCTCCAGGCAGGATCGTCGAGTTCGACTTCTTCCAGTCGAAGCTGGCCACGCCGAGCATGATGCCTTGCACGTCGGGGCGGTCCTTGGGAACGTCGCCGTGCAGGACGAGGGCCGATACGCCCAGGGTGCCGAGCAGCTTTGCGGCTGCGGGATAGAGATCGTGGCGGGCCTGTGAGCGGACGTTGTCGTTCTGCACGTAATACACTGTGCCGCCAGGCCGCGTGCCGTCGACGGCTGCGCTGCGGGTCAAGCAGGCCAGTGCCTCCTCCACGGTATTGCCCCGCCCAGCAGTTACCGCCAGCATGGTGGAAAGCAGATAGCGCAAGCCGGGAATCGTGATCGTCTCGGCCGGCTTGCCGTCCGGACCGGCGCGCCGGATCGCCTCTTCGAGGCGGCGATAGGTTTCCTCGACTACCCGGGGGTCGATCAACTCGCCCCGCGGTCCGAAGTGCTGCGTGCCGTGGAAGGCGAAGCTCTCGAGATCCTCGGCCGCGGTGGCGTGGCGGACGTAACCGTTGGCCGAAAGCGACATGTAGGCCGCCGGGTTGCGGATCTGCACTGCCTGCCACAGATAGGTAAGCCCGTTGATCGACCCGACTTGGGTGAGCTGTTTCGGCCAGGTGGGCTTGGGCGGCTTGTCGTCTGGCTTTGGCGGGTCTTCGCCCACGGGCGAGAAAGCTGCAGCGGCCGGGTCGTGGAATTCGACGACATTGCTCGGCAGCGGCGAGGGTTTCTGCATGTCGAGGTACGCCTTGACGTCGGCGTTGACGTTCACCCCCCAGGGAAAATCGCTGGAGTACACCACATAGTCGATCCTTCCGGAGTTGCCCGGCCCGATGGCCGCCTTGAGCACCGGGGCGAGGATGTCTTTGCGGAATCTCTCGATGTCGGTCTGCTCGACCGCCGGGTCCCACGGGACATAAATCACGTTCTTGGGCGGGATCTTGCGGAGGTGGACATAGTGGTTGGCGATGGTCAGCGAGGCCTCGCTGCGCGGGTTCACGACCAGGAGCACGTTCTCCGGCCCGCCTCCGGCCCAGGCCGCGCAAGGAACGAGAGCCGCCAGGCATAGCACGAGCCTGTTGATCGCCGCCGCATGCCGCATGTGGCATCCCCTTCAGCAGACTGCGGAATGAAATGACCGTTAGGGCTCCGCCTGTTGATACGCCGCCCGTTGGAGTTGCGGCTTCGGCCGGCACACAAGCGCAGAAGTCTGGCGGCGGCCGGCTGAAGCCGGAACTCCAACTCCTCATGCTAGCGCTGCCGGGCGAAGGTGGCAAGCGCGGTCACGCAACCGGAAGCGAGTGGCTGCCGGGGGGCGGGGCGGGGTCGTCGGGCTCAGTCTTCGGGAGCCAGCCGCGGTGGAACCACCGCACGACATACCCCACCGCCACCGCATACACGGCCAGAGTCAACCAGGCAATTGTCTGCGGATCGGCAAATCGCAAGGGAGCGCTGATGCGGAAGAGGCTCAACAGCACGGCGGTAAACAGCGTCAACCAAAGCAGCGCCGCGATGCTGAACTGCAACCGCCGGGGACGCGCCGCCCGGGGTTCCTGCCGCGACTCGATCGAGGCGCGGATTCCGGCCAGTGCCAGGCCGATGGCGAACACCGCCGAGCATCGGGAAACGGGCCTTTGTGCTTCGGCGGGACTCCACTCCTGGCCGCAGATCACGGCGAAACAGAGGATCGCGAAGGTGGGCGTGGCCAGGCCGAAGTAGAATCCGGCGGGCCGGCAGGCGCGAAACGACGCGGCGGCGATCACGAGGCTGGTCAGCGACAGGACTGGCCCCGAGAAGACGATCGACTCGATCTCGTCGAAGGCGAAGCCGGCCGCCAACAGCACGCCCACCACCTGAATGACGATCAGCGCGGAGGTCATTGTGCCAATCCCGGTTCGCCTTGCCAGCCGCGGAGTGTTTCCCTTCCACCCATTCAGTGTTCCCGATCAGTGCTTACGGTGCAATGCCCCGCCACCGCTTCCCCGTTTGCGATTCGGGCCGCAAGGGCAACGGCTTCCCGTTTGGTCAAGAGCGGGCTATCCTCAGGATTATTGTTATGGAGGGGACGCAGGATGCCGTACATTATCGGAACCGATGAAGCCGGGTATGGGCCGAACCTGGGGCCGCTGGTGATTGCGGCGACCGTCTGGGAAGTGCCGGAGGGGGTGGCTGCCGAGGACCTCTACACGCGGCTGAAGCGGACGATCGCTCGAAAGCCCGATCGCGCGGGCCGCCGCGTGGCCGTGGCCGACTCGAAACGGCTCTACCAGTCGGGCGGCGGGCTGGGCCTCTTGGAACACGGGGTGCTCTCGGCGTTGAGCTTGTTGGGCTGCCGGCCCACAACCTGGTGCGGCATGTGGGACGCGCTGGACGGTGACTCGGCCGCGGCGCGGCAATCGGTGCCGTGGTACGGCGAGTACGACGCGGCTGTTCCGGTCGATCTGCCGGTCGAAACGCTCGGCAGCGGCGATCTGGCGGACGGGCTTGCCTCGTCGGGGGTGCGTTTGGCGGCGATTCGCTGCCGGGCGGTGTTTCCCCAGGAATTCAACGATGCCGTGGACCGGCTGGGAAGCAAGGGGGAGGCCCTGTCGCGCTGGACGCTATCACTGGCAGCGTCGCTGGCCGCGACATGCGCTGGCCCGGTATCGATCGTCTGCGACAAGCATGGGGGGCGAAACCGCTACGGTGGATTGCTGGCCGATCACTTCTCGGACTGGCTGGCAGATGAACCGGCCCTGGCGCGACCGGGCGGAATGTCGCGAGATCTGTTTGGCGAACCGTTGATCGCGCCGTGCATCGAGAGCCGCGAATGCAGCCTCTACCGGTTCGGGCCTGACGGACGCACGGTTGAAATCGGCTTCCGTGCGCGGGCCGAAAGCTGCCTGCCGGCGGCGCTGGCCTCGATGACCGCCAAGTATCTTCGCGAGTTGGCGATGCGGGCCTTCAACGACTACTGGTGCCGCCGTATACCCGGCTTGTGCCCCACAGCCGGCTACCCGGGCGACGCGCGGCGGTTTTACGACGCGGTCGCCCCGCACCTGGCGGAGTTGTCGATTCCTGCCGCCGCTGTCTGGCGGCTAAAGTAGGCCCGCAGTCCCCGCGGGCTTCTGGAGACGCGGCGTTCCGGAGCGATCGAATGCGGCGGGACGCCGCATCTATGCAGGGCACACCTCCAACGAGTCTGAGTTCGATTCATCTCTCTTGCACGGACGAAGTGACTTCGTCCAGCCAGTACGACTCCAGTTTGAAAGCTCCACCTTTGACATCTTGGGGCGCGTCAAGGTCCGGCACCCATCGAACCCGCTTCCGGGGCCCGGTTGGGACTTTAGTGGCGTCGCTAGCGATTCGAAGCATGTCTTTCAGCACTTCCGGGTCAGTGGCGGTTGGGAGAAACTCGACCGATGCATCGGCGAACAATACGTTGGCGCCGCCGCGGTGATCGCTGGAAAGTGCAGGAATCGAGCCAGGTCGACGGCTCGCAAGGCGTATCTGCGGAGGGCTGTCGACGATGAAGTCGACCCGGTCAAACTCCACATCGCGGGGCTCCGTCCAGTAGATGCCTGAATCGCGATTCTCCACCAGATGAATCACGCCGGAAGCAGGCTTCCCGTAATCCTGCGAAGCGAGGGATGTTGGACCAGGCCACGCGGTTGTCGCCCCCGTGACGGCGAGATAGCTTGCCGTTACGCGCTCCGACGGCTGGCTCGGGCAGCGGAAGGCATAGCCTTCGCGCTCAGCCAAGTTGAGATTGCCCGGACTGTTCCATGGTTCGCCCGAGAAGGTGTACTGATCGTAGAACGTGCTGCAGGTGAAAAAAGGCATGATCGCCACGCGCCAGCTCGACCACGGCTGCCCGTTAGCGTCTGCACAATACGCGGGCGGGAATCGCTTCCACGCATCCTGATAGTTCGCCAGGCCCATCCCGATCTGAAGCAGGTTGTTCGTGCAATGGATCTGTCGGGCCTCTTCTCGGGCGACATCGATCGCGGGAATTGCCAGAGATAGTAGAAAGCCCACGACGGCGAGGACGACAAGCCATTCATATAGCGGAAACCGCCGCGTTTCTTCCCCTGTGCCGCCGCGGTCGTTGCGCGATTCACCCATCGCCCAAACCTCGCTCAGAGAGACAGGCTATGCGTCGGTGCGCGCGGCCTGGCAGTTCCAGCAGATCTCGAAGCCTGGTTCGTTGGGCAGGCCTTTGTACTAGCATCGATTCATGACGTATTGGTGCGGCTTTGCGCCAGCACACGGGCCGTCGAGACATGGCTTCGGCGTCGTTTGTCCATTTTGGGTGGGGGCCGCTTGGGACCGCGTTGATGCTTGCGATAGCGGGCAAGATCCACCTGTCGCGCCAGGCGGATCAGTGCACGGGCCATACGGGCGGGCGTCAAGCGTGCGTACTTACGCCGCCAGTATTCGTCGGGCAGGGCGATATCCAGGCCGCGATGCGTGTGGGCCACTTCGTCGCAGAGATAGTAGAAGGAAAGCTGCGTCTGCGCCGTTTCGTGGCCATGCACCGCCCGCAGTGCCGCCAGGACCACGCTCAGCAGGTTGTAGCAGACCAAGGCCATCGAGAAGGCGAACAGCGCGGCACGCGGGTAGCCCAGCGTCTCGATCTCTCCCTCCAGGTTCTGCGCCAGCTCGCAAAAGGCGGTTTCGATGGTCCAGCGCCGGCGATACAAATCGGCCACGCGCTCGGCCGATACTTTCCGCGGGAGGTTGGTCAGCAGATGGATCTCGGTGTCTCCGTCCCGGGTGGGTTGATGGAGTACGACCGTCACGCGGCGGATCTTGATGGCGCGGCCTTCCTTGTCGAAAATCCGCATGCTCTGCTCGTAGACCACTCCGGTTTCCGTCTCGCCGACGCGATTGCGTCGGCCGATCAGTTCATAGCGCAATGCCTGGGCGTGCTGACGGATAAGGAAGTAACCCCGCTGTGCTTGGATGCCGAACAGGAAGTCCGTCGTGCAGAAATTCCGGTCGCCGATCCACAGGTCGCGCGGCGCCACGGTCTCCAGCACCTGCGGCAACAGACTGCGTTCCTGCGCGTGCCCGTCCTCGCAAGGGATCACGTCGATCGCCAGCTTCAAGCGCGGATCCAGGACCACCACGCAATGCCCCGGCAGCGGGGCCGCGTTGAGCTTCCGCAATGCTCCCAGCCGGCGCTGCGTGCGACGCAAGTGGTTGCCATCGAGGATCTTCACGCGGTAACCGGGCACCAACTCCGGCAGCGTGCCTCCACTGTTGGTAATGATCGCTTCCATGCGCGCGGCCGTCTCGGCCACCAGCTGCCGAGAGACGTTACTCTCCATCCGCTGCAGCTTGTCGTAGACGGCCTTGACCGTCACGCCGACTGCCTTGGCCTTAGCCTGATACGCCGCATGCACCGAGGGATGGATCTTGCAGGCCACCAGCCCCATCATCTCGGCCACGGTCGAGAACATGAGCTGCCGATTGGCCTGCCGCTCGGCGGCTTCCTCGAACAATCCGTCGAGACGCTCGGCCGAAAGCACGTTCTCCATGGCCGCACGCACCATCACGCACACCGGCGCTTTCTGCTCGAAACGATCAATCACTTCCTGAAGAATCATTGGAATGCCTCCTGGAGAAATCGCGGTTCTTCTCCAAGTATAGGCACCGGTCATCGACGCAACTCATTGCCGCAAGCCGCCTTGGTAACCGGCTCCGCATGCTAGTACAAAGGCCTGGTTCGTTGGGTTCGCCGCATGCCGAACAGGTCCACTCGGCGGCGGTTACTTCGGGGTGCTGCTGGGTTTGCCGTTGGTGAATAATCTCGCGAGCGCGGGCGTAGTCCTCGCCGCGAACCCATACCTGGGGCGAAATGGCCACTGCCGGCAGATCGCCCACGGCATTCTGGAGGTGATCTCCCACTACCCGGGCCTCGATCCCAGCGTCCTCGAGCGCCGCCTTGATGAAGTGCGCTTCGGGGACATTGCGAGCCGAGTAGACTTCTCGCACTTCAGCATCAGCCATGGACTGGTCCTCCCGTGCGTGCCGGCGAGGGAACGGCGATTGACAGGTTTGCCTATCGCAATCCTATCCGTCGGGCAGGGTTTTGCAACCACCAACGGGGGTGTTTTGCCGGTCCGAGCAAAGCGTTGCCGCATGCGGCGCGACGCCGCATCCACGGGCGGCGACGGAGCGCTGGACGGCTATGGAGATCAGAGCGACGAAACCAGCCGCTCGAGTTCCGCTTCAAGCTTGCTGCCGGTGGCCAGGGCTTCGGGCAGTTGCTCGGCCGTGGCGGTGAGCACGGAGTCGATCCAGGTCAGGTAGCGGTGCAGACCCTCGCCGATAGCGGGAGTCTCGGCGGCCACGAGGCTCTCCAGGAGGTGCGTCGGCCGCGAGATCTCCGTCACGGGCACGACCATGGCGGCCGACTTGATCGTGTGCAACGTGCGAGCCAGTTCCTGCCACCACTGGACGTCGATCCGCCCGCCCTGCAGGCGCTCGACGATCTGCTGGAGGTGCCGGCTGCGCTCGGTCATCTCGCGGTGAAACGTCTGCCACACCCGCGGGTCCGGCTCGCCGCCTTCGAGTGTTGGCGGCGCAGGTTCGGGCTGCGGCACCGCCATCGGCGGCGTGGTAGAAACGGGCTCGGCTGCCGGTACCGTGGACGGTTCCGGTTTGCGCTGATCCACTGGCGGCCTGACAGCCGAGCACGAGGACAGGGAGGCGGTGGTCGTCGAGATCGTTTCCCACGCCGCCTGCGATTGCCCGCGGCGGGCGTCGGAAATGAGCTTGTCGGCCAGTTCGACCACGCGCGAAAGTTCCGGTTTGGCGACCTGGGCGTCGGCCCCGACGGCCAGGCCCTTCTTCTGATTGTCGGGGGTGATGATCGATGAATAGAGGAGCACCGGCAGGCATTTGAGCTGCGCGTGTTCCTTGATCCGCTTGGTGAGGTGGAGTCCGTCGACCTGCGGCATCTCGACGTCGGCGATGAGCAGGTCGCCGATGTCTTCCACTCGCCCCGTGGCGCGGAACCGCTCGTCGATCCACTGCCAGGCCTGGGCGCCGTTTTCAAAACATTCCAACTGCTGGTAGCCGCTGTTGTGCAGCGCGATCCGGATCGCCTCGCGGACCGTGGGCGAGTCTTCCGCCAGCAGGATCCGCAGCGAGTGTCGCGGCAGGCCGAGCGGGTTGGCCACCTCGTCGGTGCGGAAATACTGCTCGGTGACGTCATCGAGGATCATCTCGAAGTCGAGCATCACGATCAGCCGCTCGTCGCAGCGGGCCAGCGCGGTGACCGGCGTGTGCGAGAGGGCTTCGAGCCCCGGCACCGCGAGGATCTCCTGCCAGCTCAGGCGGTGGATTCGCTCGACCTTGTCGACGAGGAATCCAGTCTGCTGGCGATTGAAGTCGGCGAGAATCAGCGTCGATTCGCCCCCTTCGCCCACCTGCGGTATGCCCAGGTGATCGACGAGCGAGACGCACGGGATGACGTTCTCGCGGAGCCGGAACACGCCGCGGATCGAGCGGTGGGCTCGCGGCAGCATGATGATTTCGGGCGTCGGCAGCACCTCGCGGACCTTGGCCACGTTGATGCCGAACGTGTACTGCCCGACGTCGAACACGAGCACTTCGAGTTCGTTGGTCCCGCTTTCCAGCAGGATTTCTTTTTCCAGCAGGATATTGCTCAGCTTCGACATGCGCGCTGCTTCCCCGGTCGCCATCTGATTATTGGTACTTGCCTTGGAAACCAGCGTGCGGGCAAATTGCCTGTTGCCGCCGAATCGCGGCTCCGCAGCGCTTGCTGCCAGGGCAAGGCTCAACTGAGCCCACAACGTCTATCGGCAAGCCAGTGACGGCGGGGTAAAGAAGTCGTCGTGCGCAAGCGCAATCGATTCTGGCGGCAGGACCGAACGGGCAGCCGCGATGCCTGGTGGCGATTGTAGGGGCGGGGCTACGGCAGCCGAGTGAGCCGCACGTTGCGGTACTCGATCGGGTTGCCTTCGGCGGTGAGGCAGATCGCCCCGGGGGCCGTTTCGCAGCCCGTGGCGCGGTTTACTTCCTGCCCGTTGATGATGAGCGTGACCGTATCCCCCTCGGCGCGGATCTCGTACTGGTTCCACTGGCCGGCGGGCCGCTCGGCCGCCACAGCCCGCTTCAGGTTGGTCAGCTTCCCGAACTGCGGGTGATCGGCCGTCTTGAGCCGCTCTTCCGGGCCCGTGAGCCGATAGCCGCCCAGCCCCCAGAAGTCGCCTGCCTGCCCGGCGTTGATCTGCGCTTCGAGGCTCTTGGGCCAGATCTGGTGAGGCGGCGAGGTGCGAATCAGCACGCCGCCGTTGCCAGGCTCGGCGGGCCATCGCCACTCGAGCTTGAGGATGAAGTTGCCGTAGTTTTCGGTCGTGTACCAGTAGCCCTTGGGACTTCCCTGGCAGTGGAGCACCCCGTCTTCCACGCGCCACACGCCGGCCGCTTCAGCCGGGTTTTCGCTGAACGACTTCCACACGCCCGACGCCGGCGCGCCGGCCAGCAGGTCGATCTCCTCGGCCGGTTCGGCAGCCGCAAGCCACGCGGCGCTGAGTGTTGCCAGGGCGAGAGTCACAGAGTGGATGCGGTTCATCGGAGTTCCTCCCAGAGGTCGGTCAGATCGGCCGGATACGCCGCCACTTTAGGCCGCCCGCCATCGCGGGGCAAGAGGCGGCCGATGTCCTCGCTGGCGCTTCGGGTTAGTGTCAGGCGCTAGCGCACTATCGTAGCCCGGAGCGCCAGCGAGCCCACACGAACCCGAAACGCGAGCACGTCTACACTAACCCGAAGCGCGAGCGAGCCCACACGAACCCGAAGCGCGAGCGAGGTTGCTACAATCACCGCATGGACGAGTCCGATCCCGGTTTCGACATCCTCTACGAGTCTGGCCCCTGCCTGGTAGTCAACAAGCCGTCGGGCGTGCTGACCCAGGCGCCGCCGGGCGTGGATAGTCTCGAAATCCGCGTCAAAATGTTCTTGCACCGCCGTGATGGCGTGCCGTGCGATGCCTTCCTGGGGGTGGTCCACCGGCTCGACCGGCCGGCCTCGGGAGCGATCGTGCTGGGGCTCAATCTGAAGGCGACCCAGAAACTGGGCCGGCAGTTCGAGCACCGTTGGGTGAAGAAAGTCTACTGGGCCTGCGTGTCGGGTAAGGTCGAACCGCCCGAGGGCACCTGGACCGATCATGTCCGCAAGGTGCCCGAGGAGCCGCGGGCCGAGATTGTTCCGCCCGACCATCCCCAGGGCCGGATCGCCGTGCTGCACTACCGCACCCGGGCGGTGGCGGATTGGGGCACGTGGCTGGAGATCGAGTTGGAGACGGGCCGTACGCACCAGATTCGCGTGCAGGCCGGCAGCCGCGGGCACTCGGTGTTGGGCGATGCACAGTACGGCTCAACGGTGCTCTTCGGCCCGCCGCGGACCGACGCCCGGCTGTTGGCGATCGCGCTTCACGCGCGGCAGCTCACGTTTCGCGACCCGACCACGCGGCAAGACGTGACCGTGGTCGCCCCGTTGCCGCCGATTTGGCGCCAGATCGGAATGGACGGGTAGTTTCGGCCCGGGTTTCCAGTCCGGCCCGAGCGGCTAAGATTACGTGTCCCGCGGTATAGGGGCGGCGCGAAGAAGATCAGTAAGCCCATTGATGGATGACAGACAACTCGGTTTGGGAGCGCGCAGATATGGCTACCCGTCGCATGCTTGACCCGTTTTCCGCCCGCGACACGTTCGAGACCGGCTCGGGCCGCGCGGGGATCTACCGTCTCAGCCGATTGGAGGACGCGGGACTGGGCTCGATCTCGACCCTGCCGTACTCGATCCGCGTGCTGTTGGAGTCGGTGCTGCGGAATTGCGACGGTTTTGCGGTGACGGAGGCGCATATCCGCACGCTGGCCGGCTGGAACGCCGTGGCGGTGGCCCGGGAAGAAATTCCCTTCAGCCCGGCCCGCGTCGTGTTGCAGGACTTCACCGGAGTGCCGTGCGTGGTCGACCTGGCCGCGATGCGCTCGGCGATGAAGCGCCTCGGCGGCGATCCGCGGAAGATCAACCCGCTCATTCCGGTAGACCTGGTCATCGACCACTCGGTGCAGGTCGACCGGTTCGGCACACCCGAGGCCCTCGAAGCCAACATGGAGATCGAATTCCAACGGAACCGCGAGCGTTACGAGTTCCTCCGCTGGGGCCAGAAAGCGCTCGACAACTTCCGCGTCGTGCCGCCCGGCGTGGGGATCGTGCACCAGGTGAACCTCGAGTTCCTGGCCAAGTGCGTGTTTGTGCGCGACGACGCCGAGGGGCCGGTCGCCTTTCCCGACACGCTCGTGGGGACCGACAGCCACACCACGATGATCAACGGCCTGGGCGTGCTCGGCTGGGGCGTGGGCGGGATCGAGGCCGAAGCGGTGATGCTCGGCCAGCCGCTCTACATGCTCATGCCCGAAGTGATCGGTTTTGAGATCACGGGCGAACTTCCGCCGGGGGCGACGGCGACCGACCTCGTGCTGCGCGTGACCGAGATCCTTCGCAAGGAAGGGGTGGTGGGCAAGTTCGTCGAGTATTATGGTCCCGGCGTGGCGACGATGAGCGTGGCCGACCGGGCGACGCTGGCCAACATGTCGCCGGAATACGGCGCGACGATGGGCTTCTTCCCCATCGACGGCCGGACGCTGGAATATCTCCGCGAAACCGGGCGAACGGAGGCCGAGGTGCAGCTTGTCGAGCGCTATACGAAGGAGCAGCAACTATTCCGCACCGACGCCGGGCCGCAGCCCCGCTACACGAAGGTCGTTCATCTCGACCTGGGCACGATCGAGCCGAGCCTCGCCGGTCCGAAGCGGCCGCAGGACCGCGTTCCGCTGGTGCGAATGAAGGAGTCGTTCCGGCAAGCCCTGGTGACTCCCGTGGCCCAGCGCGGCTTTGCCCTGGCCGAGCAGGACCTTGGGCGCACGGCGACGGTGGACGACAACGGCCGGACCACCTCCATCGGCCACGGCGCGGTGGTCATCGCGGCGATCACCAGTTGCACCAACACGAGCAATCCCAGTGTGATGCTCGGCGCGGGCATTCTCGCCAAGAAGGCTGTGGTCAAGGGGCTGAAGGTCCCGCCGCACGTGAAGACGAGCCTGGCGCCAGGTTCGCGCGTGGTGACCGACTACTACGAGCGGGCCGGATTGGACAAAGCCCTGGAGCAACTCGGCTTTTCCACGGTGGGCTACGGCTGCACTACCTGCATTGGCAATAGCGGCCCCCTGCCCGACGCCGTGGCCGCGGCCGTCAATGAGGGCAACCTGGTGGCCGCTGCCGTGCTGAGCGGCAACCGTAACTTCGAGGGTCGCATCAATCCGCTTGTGCGGGCCAATTACCTGGCCAGCCCGCCGCTGGTGGTCGCCTACGCCATTGCCGGCCGCGTCGATATCGATATGGCCAACGAACCCCTTGGCACCGGCACAGGCGGGGCGCCGGTCTATCTGACCGACATCTGGCCGACGCCGGAAGAAATCCAAGCGGCGATGGCCGAGGCCGTCGAGCCCGGCATGTTCCGAAACCGCTACGATGGGGTGTTTGAGTCTAATGAGGTGTGGAATGCGATCCCGGTGGCAGCGAGCGAACTCTACGAGTGGGACGCCGACAGCACGTATATCCAGGAGCCGCCCTTCCTGGCCGACCTGGGCGCGGAGCCGGGACCGATCCAGCCGATTCGCGGCGCGAGGGTGCTGGCGGCACTCGGCGATTCGGTGACCACCGACCATATTTCGCCGGCGGGGAATATTGCCGCCAAGAGCCCGGCGGGGCAGTATCTCCAGGAGCACGGCGTGACGCCGGTCGAGTTCAACAGCTACGGCGCCCGCCGCGGCAACGATCGTGTGATGACGCGTGGCACGTTTGCCAACATCCGCATCCGCAATCATCTCGCGCCGGGAACCGAAGGGGGCGTCACCCGGCATCTGCCTGATGGGAAGCAGATGACCATCTACGATGCCGCGATGCAGTACAAGCAGGAGGGTGTGCCGCTGGTGGTGCTCGCCGGCGCCGAGTACGGCACGGGGAGCAGTCGCGACTGGGCGGCGAAGGGGACGTATCTACTGGGTGTCCGGGCGGTGATCGCGGCGAGCTTCGAACGCATCCACCGCAGCAACCTGGTGGGAATGGGCGTGCTGCCGTTGGAGTTCCTCCCCGGGCAAACCTGGCAGTCGCTCGGGTTGACCGGCGAGGAAACGATCGACATCGCCGGCGCCGACCTCGCGCCCGGTGCCTTGGTGTCGGTGACGGCCACCGCCGCCGACGGGCGTACGAAGCAGTTCCAGGTCCGCAACCGCATCGATTCGCCGGTGGAACTGGAGTACTACCGCCATGGCGGCATTTTGCAGACCGTGCTGCGGAAACTGCTTCGGGGTGAAGCGTGACGCGTTGGAATCCAAGTCGAGCAAAGCAACTGCCGTTGGGCCGGCGGCATGTCGCGACAGGACTGCGGGCCTGGTTTGAGTTGCTGAGGCGTCAAGCCCGCACGGACTGCGGGCCTGGTTTGGGCTACTGCTTCTGGACGACTTCCTGGCCGACGATCTCCAGGTCGCCCTGGTAGTAGCGGATGGCTTCGGTCGGCGTGAGGTTGAAAATCGCACGGCCGTCGGTATCCCAACGGTCGCGATCGAAGCGGAAGACCGCGGTGGCCGAGCGGTAGCTGCCGAGGCCACAGTCGTCGACGCCTTCCATCTCGATGGTGACGCCGACAAACGCCGACAGTTCCTTGGTCGACCGGCTGCGGGCATAGGCTACATCGTCATCGAAATCGCAGTCGGTCCACCGGGGCACATCGGCCCGCTGGCCCGACATGCCCAATCGAACGAACTTGGCCTCCAGCCGCTCGCGCTGAAGATGAAAATCGCGACGGGCTTCCGCGAACCTCGCCTCTCGCCAGGCCGACATGATAGGACGCCAGACCAAGCCAATCCCGAAAGCAAACAGGACGGCAGCCAGCACCGGGACAAGTAAGTGCCCGTCCATGCGGAAATCCTTTCAGAGACCGTCACAGCACCGCCCGACGAGCCGATCCGAGTCGGGCCGGGAACCGGGTTCTGAAACTACGCCTCAAGCTGGAAGAATGCCCAGCGTTCGACCACCGTATTGTACGACGGCGTCGGCAACAAAAGCAAGCAACGTGAAGGCACAAACCGCGTCAGATTGTTCCTGGGGTAGAGTCGGGTGGGGCCTGACCTTCGACCGCCTCCATTGCTGGGGTGCAGCCAGCCGGGAGTCAGGCGGATTTGCACAGTGAAATCACCGTCCATCACGCAGACAGCAGATATCAGCGAGATTCGTCCCATGCCGATACTCGGCGCCCATATGTCGATCGCCGGTGGCTATCATCGGGCCATCGAACGCGCCGCGGATTGCGGCTGCAACTGCGTTCAGCTTTTTACCAAGAACAATAACCAGTGGCGGGCAAAGGAGATCACCCCCGATGAGGCTACTCGGTTCCGCTCGGTTCTCGCCGAGCGGCAGATCACGCATCCCATGGCCCACGATTCCTATCTGATCAACCTGGCCTCGCCTGATCCTGAACTGTGGAGACGCTCGGTCGAGGCCTTTGTGGCTGAGTTGTATCGCGCAGATCTGTTGGGCATACCCTACGTGGTCACCCATCCGGGGGCATATACCACCAGTAGCGAAGAAGTAGGTCTTGCTCGCGTGGTTGAGGCCCTGGATGAGATCCAATGTCAGACGAACGGACTGGGGACGATGCCGTTGCTGGAAAACACGGCGGGCCAGGGATCGTGTCTCGGCTGGCAGTTCGAACAGTTGGGGCGGATTCTCGCCGGGGTGCGCAATCCGGATCGGTTGGGCGTCTGCTTCGATACTTGCCACGCGTTTGCCGCCGGTTACCGGTTCGCCACGGCGTCGGAGTACCGGGCGACGATGCGGAGCTTTGACGCCACGGTCGGGCTGGGGCAGATCCGAGCGTTCCACCTCAACGACAGTCTCCGCCCGTTGGGCAGTCGGGTTGACCGCCATGCCCACATCGGCCGCGGGCAAATGGGGCTGGAACCGTTCCGTATGTTGTTGGCCGATCGGCGATTCCGCTCCGTACCCATGTATCTGGAGACCCCCAAGGAAATGGAAGACGGGACGGACATGGACGTGATCAACCTTGGCGTGCTGCGCGGGTTGGCCTCTCGCGGTCGCCGATAGGAGTCGGCCATGGCGCGGAGGCTGCGCCTGAGTCGCCCGAGCTACGTTTTCGGCTCGTTGACCCTCCGGAAAATCGTCGATAGACTACTCACAGGGGGGCTGGACGAGTCTATCGGGGAGCCGCACGCAGTCCCAGCCGGATGTATGCTAGAGGAGCGAGCCGAGCGACATGTCGTCGGATTCGGCCGGCACTCAACGGGACCGTCGCAGGAGTGCGAGTGCCTCCTCCGCTGCCGCGAGGCTGTTCCATGGGGTTGACGTACTTCAAACGCTACCGGATGGAGATCGACCTCATTGGCAGAGACCTCACTCCTTGGCAGACGCCCGAGGGGTATCGGATACTTCCGTGGAGTAGCTCGCTGCTCAACTTCCACGCTGCGGTCAAGTACCACAGTTTTCGAGAAGAAATCGACGCCAACGTCTTCCCTTGCTTCAGTGAACTGGCCGGCTGCCAGCGATTGATGCGCGATATCGTCAAACGGGAAGGATTCCTGCCGGAGACAACTTGGCTGGCCGTCTATGTGGGTGACGGCGAGGAGGAGCCTTGTGGGACGATCCAGGGAGTTCGCGACCGGCTGGGGATGGGGGCGATCCAGAATCTCGGCATCACACCCGCACATCGAGGTCGTCGGCTGGGCACTTGCCTGATGCAGCATGCGTTGAGAGGCTTCTGGCAACGCGGTTTGAGCCGGGTCTATCTTGAGGTCACGGCCGACAACCAGGGGGCGATCCGCCTTTATCGGCGGATGGGTTTCGACGCGATCAAGACCGTCTTCAAGGCCGTGGAGGTCGCTTGCTCGTAGGGTTTTTCGGCAAGCTGCCGGATTCGCACTTCCCCCTCTTCCGGGCAGCCGATCGAGCGTGGCCACTTGCCAGTGCAGGGTGGAACTCTACACTAGCCGGGATGCGCCATCGCGGTCCTACCTCAGAGGAGAGTTCGTGAGCCAGCCGATTTTGAGTCGCACCTTGCCCAACGGGCTGGTGCTCGTCGCCGAACCGATGCCCTGGCTCGAATCCGCGGCGTTTACTTTGGCGGTGCCTGCCGGCTGTGTGCACGATCCGCTCAAGCGGAGCGGACTTTCCAGCTTCACCTGCGAAATGGCGATGCGCGGTGCCGGCCAGCGCGACAGCCGTTCGTTCATCGAGGAACTGGACCGGCTGGGTGTCGAGCACGGACAGTCGGTTTCCGACGGCTACACGACCTATAGCGGCGCCACGCTGGCGGGCAACCTGCCCGCGGCACTGGAACTGTTCGCCGATGTCTTGCGCCGGCCGCATCTGCCGGAGGACCAGCTTGAAGCGGCCCGGCAAGTGATGTTTCAGGAACTGCGGGCGGTCGAAGACGAGCCTTCGCAGAAGGTGCTCATCGAGCTCCGCCGCCGGCACTATCCGCTTCCTTGGGGCCGTCCCTCCCAAGGCGAAGAAGAGGCCATCGAAGCCGCCACGCTGGATGATATCCGCGACCACTTCGCGCGTTATTATCATCCCAGCGGCACCATTCTCGGCGTCGCCGGCCGGTTCGACTGGGAAGCCCTCGACGAACTCGTCGCCCGTATCTTCGGCGACTGGCCGCCGGGCGAAGCGGCGGCCATCGAGGAGCAGCCCGCCGCGCGGCGCTACGAGCACCTGCCCTACGAATCGAACCAGACGCAGATCGGCATCTCCTACTCGGCGGTTCCCTACCGGCATGCCGACTACTTCCGGGCGTGGGGCGGGGTGGGCGTATTGAGCGGCGGCATGAGCTCGCGGTTGTTCACCGAGGTCCGCGAGCGGCGCGGCCTCTGCTACAGCGTCTACGCCATGTACCACACGCTGCGCGACTACGGCGGCGTGTTCTGCTATGCCGGCACCAGCGCGGAGCGGGCGCAGGAAACGCTCGACGTAACGCTGGGCGAACTCGCGCGGCTGGCTCAGGGGGTTGAGGAGCACGAACTGGCCCGCCTCAAGGCCCGCATCAAGAGCGCGCTGATCATGCAGCAGGAGTCGAGCTCGTCGCGCAGCTCGGCGCTGGTGCGCGACTGGTATCACCTCGGCTTCGCGCGAACGCTTGACGAGATCAACGGCTTCGTCGACGCGCTTACCCGCGAGAGCATCAACAGCTACCTGGCCGAGCATCCCCCGGCCGACTTCACCATCGTCACGCTCGGCCCCCGCGAGCTGGAGGTCAACGTTGGAGTTTCTTAAGCATACGCTGCCGAACGGGCTGGAGATCGTCGCCGAGTGCAATGCCCAGGTCCATTCCGCGGCGCTGGGTTTCTTCGTTCGCACGGGGGCCCGCGACGAGACTGACGATGTGGCCGGCGTGAGCCATTTCCTCGAGCACATGGTGTTCAAGGGAACTCCAACTCGCAGCGCCGACGACGTCAACCGCGAGTTCGACGAGATCGGAGCGCATTACAACGCCTTCACGGGCGAAGAGGCGACGGTGTACTACGCGGCGATCCTGCCGGAGTACGTCGAGAAGACCGTGGAGCTGTGGAGCGACGTACTGCGGCCGTCGCTGCGGACCGAGGACTTCGAGACCGAGAAGCAGGTGATTCTAGAAGAGATTCAGATGTACGAGGATCAGCCGCCGTTCGGGGCCGACGACCGCTGCAAGGCGCTGCACTACGCCGGGCACCCGCTGGGACGGAGCGTTCTGGGCACCTCCGAAAGCGTTGCCGGCCTTCCGGTCGACAAGATGCGGGCCTACTTCGAGCGCCGGTACAGCCCGGCCAACATCGTGCTCGCCGCGGCGGGCCGCATCGACTTCGACGGTCTCGTCGCCGCGGCCGAGCGATTCTGCGGCGCGTGGCAGCCCTTCGCCGCAGGCCGTGTCCCGGAAGCGGTTCGCCCTCGCGAGGACTTCCTCGTAGTCTGCAAATCCTCGGCCACTCAGCAGTACGCGCTGTCGCTCAGCCAGGGGCCCTCGGCCGAGGATCCTCGCCGCTACGCCGCCAAGCTCCTGACCACCGTGATCGGCGACGACACGGGGAGCCGTTTCTACTGGGAGCTCACCGATCCGGGTTTGGCCGAGCAGGCCAGCTTGAACCACTACGAATACGAGGGGAGCGGCGCCTACTACACCTACATGAGCTGCGATCCCGAACGGGCGGCGGAGAACCTCGAGCGAATCCTCGATATCTATCGCCAGGCCGAGTCCGAGGGAATTTCCGCCGAGGAACTCGCCCAGGCCAAGAGCAAGGTCAGCTCACGAGTGGTCTTGTCCGGCGAACGGCCCCGCGGCCGACTGTTCGCCATCGGCAGCGATTGGCTCCAGCGCGGCGATTACCACTCGGTGAAGGAAGAGCTCGTGGCGTTCTCCGGCGTGTCGCTCGATGAGGTGAATGCCCTGCTGGCGGCCTACCCGCTTTCGCGAATGACGACCGTTACCGTCGGACCCCTGGCCGACGTGGCCCGGCCGCAATAGTGCCCGATCACTCGGGTTCGGGAGCCGGGAGGCTGAACTGGGCGCGGGCCGCGCGGGCTTGTTCCAGGAGGGTGCGGCTGCCTGATTTGTGAGCCGCGGCTTCCGCGATCGTGAGCAAGCGGTCGGCATCGTCTTCACGGCCGCCTGCCACCGCGGACTTTGCCAAGGCGAGCGATTCCTGCGCAATCTGGCGATGGTCGGCCGCACCACGGGCGTTGTCGACGAGCGTCGCCAGCGCTTCGAGTTTGAGCTGCTCCTCGTCGACGACGAACGCCGAGGCCAGTTCTCGAATGGCCTGCCCCGCCAGTGCCGGCTCACCGGCGGCGGCAGCCACGCTGAGTGCTTCGCGAAGCGCCGCGTAGCGGGGAACCATCTCCACGCCGTCCGCCTTCGCGGCGGCGAGCAGCTTGCGAACCAGCCGCGGCTTCCCGCCCGGCTTCTCGGCGGCCTCGTATTCCGCCGCTAGTTGCGTGCGCCACTCTTCGACGGCGGCGCGAAGGGCGGCTTCATCGTCGGGCGGAGCGGCCCGGACTTGCTCGGCGCGTGACGCGGAGGCGCCCGCCGCCACGGCCGCCCCAACTGGCGGCGCGAGATCGAGTTCGGGCATTAGCGATGCGACTTCGACGCCGCGCGCGCCGGCCTGCTCCCACAGGCGCCGCGCCTCGGCACGATCGCCGCCGGGTGCAAAGGCCAGATAAGTCCCCAGGAGCACATCCTTGTCGGGGCTCTCGGCCAGCCCGCGGTCGGCCAGCGCAAGCACGAGATTGTGATGCATGTTGGCCGGCACAAAGGTGTAGTTCCTGGCTGCCGTGCGGACCGTGAGCTGCTCGCCCGCCACCTGGACGACCACGACCATCGAGTTCTGGACGGGCAGCTCATCGAGGGGTTTGAGACCGGTCACCGCCATGCGGATGGCCTGCCAGAATTGCTCCAGATAGACGGCGATCTGCGCGAGGCGATCGAGTTCCGCCCGTTCTTCGGACGATTGCACTTGAGCCTCGGCCGCCGCAAGTTGTTCCCGGGCAGAGACCAGATTCCGCCGCGCCATCGCCTCGCGAGCGGCAGACGTGGCCTGCCGGAACGCTTCTTGAATGGCTGGGTCGGGCGCGGCCGGAGGTGGCGGCTCCGTTACCGGGGCGCCAGTCTCGTCGGGCGCTGGTGGCGAGTCCTCGGTCCCATTGGGTTCCAACGGCGCCGACATAATGGCGTGCTGAAGGGCCTCTGCCTCGGCACGAGCCGCTTCGGGCAAGTTCGGAGCGAGAGGCGGGGGAGCCGGTGCGGTCGATTCTGCCGGCGGAGGGGTCGGCGTCAGCGGTTCGGTAGCCGCGACGGGGGGCTCTTCCGTCACGACTGGCGGCGGTTCAACCGCATTCTCGGCTGGAGCTTCCGCAGAGGGGGGCTGCGACGGCAGAGGCGATGGTGAAACGGTCGCCACCGCCGGCTGCTCGTTGGTGTATTGGCGGAACAGATCGTAGCCAACCACTGCCAGGGCAGCGATCACTACCAGCAGTACGAGATAGGCTGCGGCCACCAAGAGCGGCGAGCGTTTCCGTTTTCGCGGCAGTTTGTGGCGGTCGCGGGGCGACGCGACCACCGCCTCGAGCTCCGCCAGGTCCGTTTCTTCGGGCGTCGCCTCCTCGCCCGTTTCATCATCAATGCCGGCATCTACGTCGGCCGAATCGGCGGCGGGCTCATCGGCCGCGGGGGGAGGCGGGATGTGGTCGTGCGGCGGAGGGGGCGGAACAACTGGCGGCACGGGCTCAAAGGCGGGTTCCGGAGCCGATGGCGCCGTGCTGTCGATGCTCAGTGCCCCAAGCGTCGCCGGATCGAGATCCGCGAATAGCGATTGCGGCTCAGGCGGCTCGGGCGAGTCGCTCGGGTTGGGTGGCATCGCAGGCGATTCTGCCAGCGAATGCGCATCCGCGTCTTCCCCAGCGTGACGCCTGGCATCTTGTTCCGTGTTCGACGGCGGATCGTTCGATGGTTGATCCACGGCTGCCTCAGTGCCCCGGCTGTTGGCGCTGCATTAGTAACGCGTCACCCAATACTCACGTTACACACTGTGGGGGTGGCCAAGCAAGAACCGGCCGAGGCAGCATGCAATTATTGCCGAAACACGGCTGTTTGGTCTTTCCCATTTGCCGCTACTTGCCTGGATTGCTGCCATGCTCGCCAGTGGGGGAACTTTCCACCAAGGGTCTTCGTCTAGTAGGTTGGAACTTGTTGGGAAGACTTGTCATGTCTGGGCACCATAGTCCGTGGGCGCCCGTCGAGGTTCGCAGGGGGATGTGCGAAATCTATTCTCCGGGCGGACATCCATAGGAGTCGAGATCATGAAGATTACTTTTGCTCTGAGCGCTCTGCTGTTGGGCAGTCTCGCTCTCCTGGCCGTCGAGCCGGCAGCTTCCACACCATCGGAGCGGGAAATGGCAAACAAGGCATTCCGCGACGGCAACTTCAACGACGCCTATCAGACCTATCGGAAGCTGGCGCTCGATCCGGGCACCGACGCTCGGCAGGTCGGCAGCGATCTGGAGATGGCGATCCAGTGCCTGCAGCAACTGAACCGGGTGGATGAAATCGACGAGCTTCGCGAAGCCTCGGTCGCCGCACATTCGGAGAACTGGCGACTCCTCTGGGCGGCGGCCCGCAGCTATCTCAATGTCGATCATCATGGCTTTATCGTTTCGGGTAAGTTCGAGCGCGGCAACCGCCGCGGCGGCGGCGAAGTGGTCCAGGCCTACGAGCGGGACCGCGTGCGGGCGCTGCAACTCATGCGGCAAGCGATGCCACTGGCTCAGAAAGACGAAAGCCACGGCGAGGTTGGCGAGTTCTTCTTCGCCTGCGCCCAGGCGCTGCTTGGCAACCGCGGCTATGGCGAAGCCTGGCGGCTGCAGTATTTGACTGATCTGGAGACACTCCCCGACTACGAGCCGGGATGGGGTTATCGTTCACCCCGCCAGGGCGCGCCGGTGGATGAGGAAGGCAAGCCGGTCTTCCACAAGCTGCCCGAGAGTTTCGAGAAGGCCCAGACCGACGGCGAGCGCTGGCGGTGGTGTCTCATGCAGGCGGCCGAGATGTCGCCCGGCGTGGTCGACCGCGCGCGGCGCGAGTGGGCCGACTTCCTCTGGCAGCAATTTGGCGTGCAGACGATGGCCGAGTACGGCTGGTTCTTCGGCCGCGCTCGGGTCGACGACACCAAGGAAGACGAAAGCGGCACCTACGCCCTGCACACGCTGGGCGAGGGCGAGACCATTGCCCGGCTGGCGACCGGCATCAAGCGATTTCCACTCCCCGACGAGTTCAACTTCATCAAGATCTACCAGGAACTGGGCGAGAAAGCCGGAAGCAGCGAGCGAGTGCATGCTCTGTCGCAGTTGGGACAGATCTTCGAAAACCGCCGCCAGTATCCGCGCGCCGCCGAGTACTGGCGGAAGTGCATCGAACTGGACTCCCGCCCGCATTTCAAGGACCGGCTCGAGCAGATCGTGGCCAACTGGGGACGATTCGAATCGATCGTCACGCAGCCGGCAGGGAAAGGAGCCACGCTCGAATTCCGCTTCCGCAACGCAAAAGGAGTGCGGTTCACCGCCCGGGAAATCAACGTCGAAAAGCTGCTGGCCGACATGCAGGCCTATCTCAAGTCGAATCCGAACCAGTTGGACTGGAACAGGCTGCAGATCGAGAATCTTGGCTACCGACTGGTGCACCAGAACCAGAGCCAGTATCTCGGCGCGGAGGCAGCCGCCTGGAAACTCGATCTGGAGCCGCGCGAGAAGCATTTCGACAAGCTGGAGACAGTCGCCACGCCGCTGCAGAAAGCGGGCGCTTATCTGCTCACCGCGCGCGTCGACGGCGGCAATACGAGCCACATCATCGTCTGGCTGGCCAATACGGCAATCGCCAAGAAGCCGCTCGACGGCAAGACGTTCTACTATGTGGCCGACGCCGTGACCGGCCAGCCGGTGGCACGGGCCAATGTCGAGTTCTTTGGCTGGCGACAGGAGCAGCGCGATGCGCGGCGGTTTACGGTGCTCACCAGGCAGTTCGCCGAATTCACCGATGCCCATGGCCAGGTGATGCTTGCTCCCGACCGGCAGCCGCAGGATTACCAGTGGATCGTCATCGCCCGGTCGCAAGGGCGGTTGGCCTGGCTGGGTTTCACGCATGTCTGGTACGGGCAGTACTACGACCAGGAGTACAACGAGACCAAGGTCTACTCGATCACCGACCGCCCGGTCTACCGTCCCGACCAGGAGGTGAACTACAAGTTCTGGATTCGCCACGCCCGCTACGATCAGCCCGAAGTGTCTGATTTCGCCGGCCAGACGTTCACGGTGGAGATCTATGATCCGAAGGGGGACAAGATCGTTGAGAAGGCCGTAAAGGCCGACGCCTACGGTGGCATCGAGGGGAAGTGGAAAGCGCCGGCCGACGCCACGCTGGGCGTGTACCAGTTGCAGATCAAAGATCTTGGCGGCGGCCAGTTCCGCATCGAGGAATACAAGAAACCGGAATACGAAGTCGCCGTTGAAGCGCCGACTGAGCCGATCATGCTCGGCGACAAGATCGAGGCCACGATCCGGGCGAAGTACTATTTCGGCTCGCCGGTCACCAAGGCCAAGGTGAAGTACAAGGTCGAGCGAACCGGCTACACCGAGCGCTGGTATCCGCCGCGGCCGTGGGACTGGCTCTACGGGCCGGGTTACTGGTGGTTCGCCTCCGACTACGACTGGTACCCAGGATGGCGAAGCTGGGGCTGCCCGCGGCCGATGCCGTTCTGGTGGCCCTCTCGCCACCAACCGCCCGAGCTTGTGGCCGATCGCGAGGTGGAAATCGGTCCCGACGGCACGGTCAAGGTGGAGATCGATACGGGCATCGCCAAGGCGATCCATCCCGACCAGGACCACCAGTACACGATCACCGCGGAGGTCGTCGACCAGTCGCGGCGGACGATTGTGGGCACGGGCAAGGTGCTCGTCGCGAGGAAGCCGTTCCAGGTGACCTGCTGGATGGACCGCGGCTATTACCGCGCCGGCGGCACGATGCGGTTCCATGCCGCCGCACGGACCTTGGACGGCAAGCCGGTCGAGGGCACTGGCAAGCTGGAACTGTTTGCCGTCAGCTACCAGGACGGCAAGCCGGTCGAGCGTTCGGTGCATGTCATGGACCTGGCAACCAACGCCGAAGGCAAAGCGCAGAGCCTGTGGCGGGCGGCGCGGGCCGGGCAGTACCGCTTCTCCTACACGCTGACCGACGCGAAGGGACACACCGTCGAGGGCGGTTACCTGTTCACCGTCATCGGTGAAGCCTTCCAGAGCGATCAGTTCCGCTTCGACGCCCTGGAACTCATCCCTGACAAGGCCGAGTATCAGCCGGGCGAGAAGGTGCAGTTGCTTATCAACACCGATCGCGCCGACGCCACGGTGCTATTGTTCGTCCGCCCGGCCAACGGCATCTATTTGCCGCCGCGCGTCGTGCGGATGGACGGTAAGAGCACCGTCCAGGAGATCGAGATCTCGCAGAAGGATATGCCCAACTTCTTCGTCGAAGCGGTCACGATCGCCGACGGGAAGGTGCACCAGGTAGCCAAGGAGATCGTCGTTCCGCCGGAGAAACGGGTGCTTACGGTGGAGGTTGAACCGTCGAGCGAGTCGTACCGGCCGGGGCAGGACGCCAAGGTGAAACTCAAGCTGGCCGACTTCGAAGGAAAGCCATTCGTCGGCTCGACGGTGGTGGCGATCTATGACAAGTCGGTGGAGTACATCTCGGGCGGCTCGAACGTGCCGGAGATCAAGGAGTTCTTCTGGAAGTGGCGGCGGCACCATCACCCGCAGACAGAGCACAACCTCCAGCGCGGCTCGGGCAACATCGTGCCGCCTAATGAGAAAGGAATGAGCGACTTGGGCGCCTTCGGGGCGACCGTGGCCGTTGAACTGGCGAGCATGAGCATGGACGGCGCGGTTGGAATGGGCGGTATGGGCGGATTCGGCGGCGGCGTGATGCAGCGGCGGGGAGGGGTTGCCAGAGCTTACGCTGCGCCCGCAGGCGCGCCGATGGTCGCCGACGCGATGGAGATGGCGGCGCCTGCGCCGACCATGTCTCCGGCGGCCGGGCAGCCGATGCTGGTGAGCGGCAAGGCAGAGGCGGGTGCCCCGGGCCAGCCTCTGGTCCAGCCCACCGTCCGCACCGAATTCGCCGACACTGCCTTGTGGGCCGGCGCGCTGGAGACCAGCGCCGACGGCACCGCCGAGGTCGCCTTGAAAATGCCCGAGAACCTCACCACCTGGCGGATCAAGGTGTGGGGGATGGGGCACGGGACGAAAGTGGGTGAAGGGGCGACCGACGTCGTCACGCGGAAGGACCTCATCATCCGCCTGCAGGCGCCGCGGTTCTTCATCGAGCGAGATGAAGTGGTCCTCTCGGCCAACGTGCACAACTACCTCAAGTCGGCCAAGAGTGTCGAGGTGGCGTTGGAACTCGACGGCGGCACTATTGAGCCGATGGGCGAATTGGTGCAAAAGGTCGAGATCGCCTCGGAGGAAGAGGCTCGCATCGACTGGCGGGTGAAAGTGGTCAAGGAAGGCGAGGCGGTGATCCGCATGAAAGCGCTCACCGACGAAGAGTCGGACGCCATGGAGATGCGTTTCCCCTGCTATGTGCACGGGATGCTCAAGATGGACAGCTACTCCGGCGCGATCCCGCCGGACGGCCAAAGCGGCAAGTTCACCATCCGCGTGCCGGAGGAACGACGACCTGACCAGACGCGGCTGGAGGTCCGCTATTCGCCGACGCTGGCCGGCGCGATGGTCGATGCGCTGCCGTATTTGGCGAACTACCCGTACGGCTGCACGGAGCAGACCTTGAACCGCTTCCTGCCCACGGTGATCACTCAGAAGGTGCTCATCGACATGGGGCTCGATCTGAAGGCGATTCAGGAAAAACAGACCAACCTCAACGCCCAGGAACTGGGCGAGGCCGGCCAGCGGGCCGCGCAGTGGAAGCGGTACGACCGCAACCCGGTCTTCGATCAGGAGGAGGTGACGCGGATGGTGAAGGCCGGGCTCGACCGGCTCACCGAGATGCAGCTTTCGGACGGCGGCTGGGGCTGGTTCTCCGGGTATGGAGAGCACTCCACGGCGCACATGACGGCGCTGGTCGTCCATGGTCTGCAGATCACCCAGCATAACGACGTGGCGATCGTGCCGGGTGTGATGGAGAAGGGTGTCGAGTGGCTCAAGCGTTACCAGGCCGAGCAAATCCAGTGGCTGAAGAACTTCGAAACAAAGCCGAAGGACAAACCATGGAAGGAGTTCGCCGATAATCTCGACGCCCTGACGTACATGGTGCTGGTCGATGCGGGCGCCAAGAACGACGAGATGCGAGACTTCCTCTACCGCGACCGCACGAAGATTGCCGTCTACGGCATGGCGATGTACGGGCTCGCGCTGGAGAAGCAGGGCGAGCGCGAGAAGCTCGGCATGATCCTCCGCAACATCAGCCAGTATGTCGAGCAGGACGATGAGAACCAGACAGCCTGGCTCAAGCTGCCCGAAACATGGTGGTATTGGTGGGGGAGCGAATACGAAGCTCACTCGTACTATCTGAAACTGCTCTCGCGAACCGATCCCAAGGGCGAGCTGGCGCGCCGGCTGGTGAAGTACCTGCTCAACAACCGCAAGCACGCCACCTACTGGAACTCGACCCGCGACACGGCCCTGGCCATCGAGGCCCTGGCCGACTTCCTGCGGGCCAGCGGCGAAGACAAGCCCGAGATGACCGTGGAGGTCTGGCTCGACGGCGAGTTGGCCCAGGCGGTGGAGATCACGCCGGCCACGCTGTTCCAGTTCGACAACAGCTTCGTGATCGAAGGCGAGAAACTCGCCGCGGGCGAGCATGTGGTGGAACTCAAGAAGCGCGGCACGGGGCCGCTGTACTACAACGGCTACCTGACAAACTTCACGCTGGAAGACATGATCACCAAGGCCGGGCTGGAGATCAAAGTCGAGCGGAAGTACTACCGGCTCAACCCGGTCGACGCCGAGGTGAAGGTGGCCGGCTCGCGCGGCCAAGTGGTCGATCAGAAGGTCGAGAAGTACGAGCGCGAAGAACTGCCCAACCTCGCCTCGGTCACCAGCGGTCAACTCGTCGAGATCGAGCTTTCGATCGAAAGCAAGAACGACTACGAGTACCTGGTCTTCGAGGACATGAAGCCCGCCGGGTTTGAGCCGGTGGAATTGCAGAGCGGCTATACGGGTAATGCCTTGGGAGCCTACGTCGAGTTCCGCGACAACCGCGTGGCCTTCTTCACCCGGATGCTCGCCCGCGGCAACCACAGCGTGGCGTACCGCATGCGGGCCGAGATCCCCGGGCGGTTCAGCGCGCTGCCGGCCAAGGGCTGGGCGATGTACGCGCCGGAGCTGAAAGCCAACTCCGACGAGATCAAGCTTCAGGTGGAGGATTAGTACGCCACTCTTTAGCGGGGCGGGCTTTACAATTCCGCCCCTATAGCGAAAAATGGTGTTCGATGGCTCGGCGTGGGTCGCTCCGGTGGAGCTGCGCCGCCGATCTTACGCTGGAGTTGTTTTCGATCGACAACATTTCCGGACGCCCGTTGCGGCCCTACCAACACCGGCAGGGCCGCCTTTTTTTGCCGCAAGGGAGGCAAGGCTCGTGGAACGTATTCCCATGACCCGCACGGGGTACGACAAATTGAAGGCTGAGGTCGATCATCTGCACAATGTCGAGATGCCGCTGATTCTGGACCGATTGGCCAAAGCCCGCAGCGAGGGAGACCTGAGCGAGAACGCCGAGTATCACGGCGCCCGGGAGAGTCAGGGCCTGCTTCAGGCGAAGATCAATCTGCTGCGCGACAAGCTTTCGCGCGCCGTGATCATGGACGCTTCGCAGATGCCCAAGGACGAGGTGGCCTTCGGCGCAACGGTGGTGGTGAAGGATCTCGATCTCGACGAGCAGGAAGAGTTCACGCTCGTGGGCGCCGGCGAAGAAGACTACGCCGAGGGAAAAATCCTTGTCACGAGCCCCTTGGCCCAGGGCCTGATCGGCAAGAAAGCGGGCGACAAGGTCGAGATCGAGGTGCCGATGGGCACGATGCGCTTCGAGATCATCGAGATTCGCAGCGCGGGCGAGTAACGATCGCAGACGCGACGTCGCATCCAGGCACCAGCAACGCGGCGAGACGCCGCGTCTACCTCCTTCACGCAGGCACGAGGTCGCCGACCTCGACGCAGCCCTCGACCCAGACCGTATCGATCCAGAGGGTGAAGACGCGGTAGGGCAGAAGCGTCTTCACCAGCACGCGGTCCCCGGCGACGGCTAGGATGTCGCACGGGACCTGATCCTCGCGGCGGCGCGGTGAGGCGATGAACGCCGCGACATTGACCCACACTCGATCGCCTTCGTGAAGGAACACTTCACTTCTCCTGTGGTGTTGCCAGCCACAGCCTTCCGAGAGGTGAAGTCCCTTTCGCGTTCTGGCGGCCCGGCGCCAGTCGCTCGGAAAGCACGCGAGTCAACCGTTGCCAGACGCTCGTCCATGCCTGTGGGTGACCCTTGCTATCATTGTCTCAAAGCGGGCCAGCATATCAATTCCCCCGGTTGAGTGGCGCGTTTTCCGGCATCGCAACCGATCGTCGCGACCGCTGCACTCGGCCATCTCGACGTAACTTGCCGAGTGCGATTCACTTTACGGAGCAACGCCCCCCTTGTGTGGAGTGCGGTGGCCCGCAGGTCCAGTCCACTCTGTTGGACGTCGCAGTGCGTTATAAGGTGGCCCCGTAGTGGACGCCGATGTGGAGAACGAGCGTACCAGATCTGGCAGATCTGAGCGGCGCGTCCAATGGGGAGCCGCAGGGACCATTTGGCCGTTCGCTCCTGGCACCACCGGGGCCATGTTTTGTGCGTAGTCCGGATGATCCGCGCGCATGACGCGGTGCATGGGCGAGTCTACTCCTCCCGGTCGCTCCGGACAAGCAAGGGGCGATCGCGTTGTGACGAGCGCGGTGCCCCGTCCACTGGGGAAGGTCGGCCGAGGGCTGGATCCGCGAATCTTCTAATTTGTTAGATGATCCTGTTGACAGGCGGGACTGTCACGCCTAGGATCATCTAACGAATTCGATGATGTGGCGGCGGGCGTCTCGCAGGGGTGGCTGCCGACCGTCGCTTCTGACCGGCACGATCACTGCAGGAAAGCACCATGGCGCGACCCGGATCGGAACACCCCACCGAGCTTGAGCTGGAGATTCTCAAGGTCCTGTGGGACGAGTCGCCGCTCGCCGTTCGCGATGTCCGCGGTCGGCTCGAGGAGCATGCTGGGCGGAAGCTCGCGCACAGTTCGGTGATCACGATGCTCAACATCATGGTCCGCAAGGGATACCTCGCGCGGCGCAAGCAGGGCAAGGCATTCCTGTTCGCACCCAGGGTGGGCAAGGAAGACGTGGCCGGGGGCATTCTGGGCGACCTGGTCTGGCGCCTCTTCGACGGCTCGCCGTCGGCGATGGTGCTCAACCTGATGGAAACGGCCGATCTCGATGCCGACGAGTTGGCGGAAATCCGCCGGCTGATCAGCCGCAAGGCAAGGGAGCAGCAGAAATGAACTGGCAGATCATCCTGGACCCCGCGTTCAGCGGCCGGGTGTGCCTCGTGCTCGCCCACTCGCTATGGCAGTTCGCGCTCGTGGCCGCGCTTGCGTGGGCGATTGGCCGATTGGGGCGGCTGTCGGTGGAACGGAGCTACGTGCTCCACGTCGGCGCGCTGTTCGTCGGCCTGGCGGTGCTACCCGTCACCTACGCGCTCGTGGATGTCGACGCGCCGGCCGCGGAATCTGCCGGAGTGCTCGCGGCTACGGGCGATTTGGCCGTCGTTCCACCGCCCGTGTTCTTGCCGGGAGCGATCCCGCCGCCGGTCGGCGGCACGAGCCCGTCAGCGTCCGCCGAGTACCAGCCTGCTGTTGGCGTGCCAGCAGCGCCCATTCCGGCCGCCGTAGCCGTCGAAGAGCTTTCTTCATGGTTGCGGATCGCGCCGTGGATGGTGATGTTGTACGCGCTGGGCGTCGCGATGATGTTCATGCGGCTGATCCGCGGCATCGGGCACGCGCGGCGGCTGGGTGCGGCTGCGCGGCCGGTCGATGATGCGGTCCTGGTCGACCGATTGAACCAACTGGCGCGGCGGTGGTCGATCCGCGTCGCGCCGGCGCTCGGCTGGGTGGAAGGGATCGCGGTGCCGAAGGTCATCGGCCTGGTGCGGCCGACGATCCTGCTGCCGGTGTCGGTGATCACCTGCCTCTCGGTCGATGAGCTGGAGATGATTCTCGCCCATGAGCTGGCGCACGTGCGGCGACACGACATGTGGGTCAATCTGCTGCAGCGCGCGGCCGAAGTGGCGCTGTTCTTCAATCCGGGCTTGTGGTATCTCAGCCGCCGCATCAGCACGCTGCGGGAGTACTGCTGTGATGAACTGGCCTGCCGCGCGGCGGCCGGCGAACCGCGGACGCGGTATGCCTCGGCGCTGGTCCGGGTGGCCGAGCTGAGTCGGTTGAGTAATCGACAGCGTGTCTCGGTGCAGGCCCTGGCTGCCGATGGCCGTTCACCTTCGGATCTCCGCCGCCGCATCGCGCGGCTCATGGGCGAGCCGCTCGACGAGCCGTTGCGGCTGTCGCGTGGCACCCTGCTCACGCTGGCGCTGACGGCAGGACTCTTGCTGGCGGTGCCTGCCGCCTGGCAATCGGCCGCAGAACCAGCCGCCGAACAAGCAGTCGAGAAGACGGAAGATGCCGTGGAGGAAGCGGTTCGTGACGAGAGTCCGCCGCCGCAGTCAGGACACGTCGCCAGCGCGGTGGAGAAGGCCCTGGAGGAGGCTGAGCGGGTCGAGATGTCGATTGTCGTTGCCCGGCACGCGCTCCTGCTCGAAGGCAAAGAGATCGTCACCTGGGAGGAACTGGAGAAGAAGATCGCCGCGCTGCCTGACCCTTCCAAGGCCTACCCGCACTTCTACACCACGCGGGGCACGTACGAGACTGGCGGCGAGGAAAAGGCCAAGGAAGAGATGTATCGGCTGCACAGCAAGTACAAGCTTGAGGGGCACAGCGAAGGGAGCCTGTGGCCGCGGGCCGATCTGCGGTACGATCGGATCAAGACGGCCGAGGATCTTGTGCCGGATCCGAGTCTCTGCATCGAGGGTCGGGTAGTTGACGGCAAAGGCGCCCCGGCTGCGGGCGCCGAAGTGCTTCTGGTGACGCCGGTCGACGAGTCGATTCCCTACAAGTCGGTCCACATCGAGCTGGTCGAGGGGCGGGTCCGCAACCGGCTTGAGCAGGTGATGACTCTCTCGGACGAAGATGGACGATTCGCGGTCTATCCGCCCAAAGACTCGCCCTTCTACATCGTCGTGCTCCATCCCAAGCGGGGCTTCGCGCTGGTGCGGAGCGGGCAGTTCGCGAAAGAGCGAGAGGTCCGTCTCCTGGCTTGGTCGGAGCTGGTAACCAAGCTGGCCGACGAACCGGGCGAACAGCAGGAATCTTCGATCCGCACAACGGTTCGCGCTGAGGGCGCCTACCCGGAGATCATCTTCAACCAGTATTGGGTCGATCTCAAGCGACCGCGGCCCAGCGATGCGTTCCGCTACACGCACGTGCCGCCGATTCTCGCCACGACCATCAGCCGCGATTTTCCCGAAGAGCAAGGGGGCTCGATCGGCATGCCCGGAGCGACGGTAGATCTGCTGCCGGGCGAAGCACGGGAGTTGGGCCTCGGGCCGCTTTCCGACCAGCAACGCGAACAGTTGAACTGGCTTCGCAAGCAATCTCGCTCGAGAAGCGAAGGAAAGTCTGATGATGTGACGCCGGCTGAGCCGGGGGCAAGCGAAGGCAGCCGGCAGTTCGAGCTTCGCGTGATCGGGCCGGATGGCGAGCCACTGCCGGAGGCGATCGTCCAGATCCGCACCCAGCCGAAGCCGACGGCCGAGGATGTCCGACGAGGACAGTTCGTGAACCAGGGGCCGTACGGAACGTTCATCAAGACCGACGCCGAAGGCCTCGCCGCGGTAAGCCGGCCCGAGAAAGCGGGCCCGATCACGGTTCTCATTGAGCAGCCGGGCTTTGGCCCCTATTGGGCCGAGTGGCAGGCGAGCGAACATCCGCCCCAGGCCCCGCCAGCAATCACCGCGAGGCTTGACGCCGGCTGGACCGTGGGAGGCGTGATCGTCGACGGCGCGGGCAATCCGGTCGAAGGGGTAAGGATCCGCCCGAGCATCCGTTTCAAGAACGGGCCTGGAGCCACGCAAGAGGTGCATGTTGGGACTGAGGTGAGGAGTGATGCCAGCGGCCGCTGGAGCTACGCCAGCGTGCCGGTGTCGATGGGCGAGGTATTCGTCGAGGTCAACCATCCCGAGCACAAGCCGAATCGGCGCCCGCTCACGCGTAGCGAGTTCGGCCTGGAGGCCGGGCGGGAGCCCAACGCGCGGATCACGCTGGAAGCTGGACTCGTGGTAACCGGGACGGTTCGCGATGAAGCGGGCAAGCCGATCGCCGGGGCACGCGTGCGGACTGAATTCCTCAACGACCTGCGCGAGGCGACGACGGCTGCCGACGGGACATATCGGCTCGTGGGCTGCGAACCGCGGATGGCGAGCCTTGTCGTCTCGGCAGCCGGCAAGGCGCTCGATAAGCAGGAGGTGCGAGTCGAGCCGGGCATGAAGCCAATCGATTTCGTGCTGCGGCCGGGCGGCAAGATCCGCGTCCGGGTAGTGGACCGCGAGGGGAAGCCCGTCGCGAAAACGCGAATCTTCTTCCAGCGTTGGCGCGGGCCGATCGAGTACTTCGAATTCGACCACGTGAACCAGTACACCAACGACGAGGGCGTATGGGAGTGGAACGAGGCGCCGCTCGATGAGATCCGCGCCGACATCTGCCCGCCGGGCGGGATGCAACTCCTGGAACAGCCGCTCGCAGCGCGCGACGAGGAATACGTCTTTCGAGCCGGTCCGGCGCTGGTCATCTCGGGCAGTGTGACCGACGCGGAGACGGGCCAGTCGGTGAAGAGTTTCCGCGTCGTGCCGGGACTCGAGAACGGGCCCGATCTGCATTGGGTGCGGCAGGATAGCTTTGAGGCGACGGAAGGACACTATCAACTGAAACTCGACCGCGGTTATCCCGCACACTTGGTGCGGATCGAGGCAGTCGGCTATGAAGTGGCCACATCGCGAGAGATTCGCAGCGATGAGGGGGCAGCGCGAATCGACTTCGCCCTCAAGCCGGGCCGCGACGTGGCCGCGACGATTCTCTCGCCCGACGGCAAGCCGGCCGCAGGGGCCAGGATCGCTCTGGGCATCGCCGGTTCACAGATCAACGTCCAGAACGGCGCAATCGACGACGGCAGCACGTATGCCGCGAGGCAGGACGCGGACGAAGCGGGCCGGTTCCGCTTTCCGGCCCAGGGCGGCACGTTCCAACTGGTCATTACGCACCCGGCGGGGTTTGCGTATCTCAAGTCCGACGCCGGGCCGGTTCCCGAGACGATCACGCTCACTCCCTGGGCCCGCGTGGAAGGGACGTTCCGCGTCGGCGATCAGGCGATCTCGGGCGTTTCCATCACGCTCAACACCGAGGCGGTCCATTCCTACGGCCCGGACGTGCCGAGCGTTTTCACGCATCACGACGTAACAACCGGGCCGGACGGGCGATTCGTGTTTGAGCGTGTGTTTCCCGGCGAGGGTCGCGTCGGCCGCCGGATTATGCTCCTGGTGGGCGAAGGGGCGACCGAGGTCACGTCGTCCACAATGGTCGCCGCCAGGTTCAAAGCTGGCGAGACGACGCGGATCGACCTTGGCGGCAGCGGCCGGCCCGTCGTCGGAAAGCTCGCGCCCCCGGCGGGTTTCGGTGACAAAGTGCTGTGGAACTTCGCACTGGTGGAGGTCGAGGTCGATCTGCCGCTCCCCAAGTCACCTCCCATGCCGCCCGCGTTGCGGCACGACCCCCAGCAGAGCCAGGAGTGGTGGAAGAAGTGGATCGCCACTGAGGAGGGCAAGGCGTGGCAGGCCGAGTACAAGATCTTCGAAAGGCTGCGGTCGGCAAGCCCCAGGTTCACGGCCACTGTCGACCGCGACGGCGCGTTCCACATCGACGACATGCCCGCGGGCCAATATTTACTCCGCGTGCGATTCAGTGAGCACGGGGCCGGCAGCCTGTCAGGCTACAAGTTCTCGGTGCCCGGAGTCGAGGGGAGCCTCTCGCGTGAGCCGGTGGATCTTGGTACGCTGAGGGTCAACAGGCAGTAGCTACCCTGCACCTCAGCCACCTCGAATCGAGTTCTCGTCCGCATGCAGACCTACCGGATCGCCCTCTACCCTGGTGACGGAATCGGATCGGAGGTGCTCGACGCGGCAGTTCGCGTTATCGAGGCAGCGGAGCAGGCCGTTGGCGGGTTCCACTGCGAGTACGAGCGCTTCGACTGGGGAATGGCCCATTACGACCGCCACGGCCGGGTAGCGCCGGACGATTTTCTTGAGACGCTCGGAGGCTTCGATGCGATCTTCCTGGGGGCCGTCGGCTGGCCGGCGCGGCTAGCGGACAGTGTAACCCTCAAGCCGCTCATCGAGTTGCGACAGGCGTTCAATCTCTATGCCAACGTGCGGCCGGCGCAGACGTTTCGCGGTGTGGCGGGGCCGCTGCGTAGCGAGGAGCCGATCGATCTGGTTGTGGTGCGGGAGAACTCCGAGGGAGAGTACGTCGACAATGGCGGAACGCTGGCGGCCGGCACCCCTGGCGAGACGGCCGTGCAGACGGCGATTCACACCCGGCGGGGCATCGAGCGGATCCTGCGGTTTGCCTTCGACCTGGCGCGGCAGCGCAGGAGACGGCTGACGATGGTCACCAAGTCGAATGCCCAGCGGTTTGGCTACAGTCTCTGGGATCGCGTGCTGGAGGAACTCGCGCCGCAGTTCGCTGATGTGTCGGTCGAGAAGTTGCACATCGACGCGGCGACGCTGCATATGGTCCGGCGGCCGCACACGTTCGACGTGATCGTGGGCTCGAACCTGTTTGGCGACATATTGAGCGACTTGACGGGCGGGATCACCGGCAGCCTGGGGCTCAATCCGTCGGCCAACCTCAACCCCGAGCGATTCCATCCGTCGCTTTTCGAACCGGTTCACGGTTCGGCGCCGGACATCGCCGGCCGAGGGATCGCCAATCCCGTGGGGGCGATCCTCAGCGCGGCAATGATGCTCGAGTGGTTGGGGCAGAAGCAGACGGCGTTGTCGATCCGCCGGGCGGTGGAGCAGGCCTTGGCCGATGGGAATCTGACGCCGGACATGGGCGGGACGCTTACGACGGCTGAGATGACGACAGCGATTACGGAGCGGTTGAGCGGATGAGCAGGGCGATGACGGTGTGGTAGGACGAATTCAGAATCCATCCTACGATGATGTGGGACGCGCACTTGGGAGGTCGCCGCGATGAAGACATGCGTGCTGTGGACGGCTGTCGTGCTGGCGGGACCGTTGCTGGCGGCCGGTGAGGACTGGTATCCGGCGGCCCCGGTGGTGAGGGTGTTCGAGGGGGGCGCGCCGGCGCAGGATTACCGCCAGTGCCGCCGCATGCTGGTGGGACCGGGGGTCAACCAGCCAGAACCCTATCCGGGTTATCGCGGGTTCGTCGGCTGGCAGTCGCCGATCGTGCTTCGCGACGGCACGATGCTGGTGGGTTTTTCGTCGGGGTACTGGCATGCGTCGCCGCCGACGGATTACTTCAAGGCCCACCCCGCGGCAGCCGAACCGTGGAAGAAGATCGGCATGCCGGTGGACGTCGATGCCCCGCGCGGCGGCCGGGCGGAGATCATCCGCTCGACCGACGGCGGCAAGACGTGGTCGCGGCCAGCGGTGCTCATCGACACGCCGTGGGACGACCGCGCCCCGAACTTCTGCCAGCTCAAGGACGGCACGATTCTCTGCAGCTTCTTCACGTATCCTGGTCCATCGGCAACCGATCTGGCCCGTGATCCGGCCAGGACCACGCTCACCGGCATCATCCGCTCGAAGGACAATGGGCAGACGTGGGAGCAGGAACCCGCGCGGCTTCCGGTGCCGTTTGTTTTCGACGCCACCGACGGGCCAATCATCGAACTGGCCGACGGGTCGGCGCTCATCTGTGTCTACGGGAAAGCCGTGGGTGAGCGGCACGAGAGTGTGGCCTTCTGCCGCACGACCGATGGCGGCGAGAGCTGGGAATTGCTTTCCACCGTGTCGACCGACCACGAGATGTCGGAGACAGCGGTGGCGCAGCTTCCCGACGGCCGGCTGGTGCTCGTCTCGCGTCCCGAGGGAGACATCGCCTGGTCGCGCGACGGCGGCCGCACGTGGAGCAAACCCGTAAGCTTTGGCATTCGACTGTTCGAACCGCGGCTCATTGCCTTGCGCGACGGCACGCTCCTGTGCCTGCACGGATCGTACGGCGCGGGGGGCTTCCGCGCGATGTTCAGCAGCGACGGCGGTGCGACGTGGATGTGCCCCAACGAGAAGTGGGGTTTCCCCGTCGATCCCTCGGTCTATGGATACGGCCAGGCGGTGGAGCTTGCGGACGGTTCGACCTGGGCGGCCTACATCCACACCGGCGGCCATAAGACTGAGGATGCCGAGACCGAAGCCCTGTGGTCGATCCGCCTGCGGGTCCGGCCGGACAAGAGTGGCATCGATCTGCTGCCGGCACCGGGGGCGTAGCGATCAGGCCGCTTGTTTCGCTTGCCGGACGAACTCGCGGACCAACTCGGGCGACTTCACGGTGCGCGAGGCTTCGACGCCGCTGATCACATCGACGGCGTAAGGGTCGACCTGTTCGACCGCGGCGCGGACATTCTCGGGTGTGAGCCCGCCGGCGAGGATCAGGGGCACGGAGAGGGCCTGACGTATACCCAAGGCTATTGCCCAATCAACGCTCCGCCCGGTGCCGGCCGGCATGTTCTCCGTCCGCGCGTCGACGAGGATCGCGGCCACACCCGTCTTCTGCAAAGCCAGCGCGGCGGCGATTGGTTCGGGAATCTCGCCGCACGCCTGTTGCGTGGCGACATCGATCCGCAGCGCGCGGACCAGTCCGATGCCCAGCGGCGCCATCTCGCGGGCGATCGCCGCCGTTTCGGCGAGGCTGTTGTCGGTATGCAACTGGACGAGATGGGGTCGCAAGATACGTGCAAGTTCCAGGATCTGCTCGGCGTCACCGCCGGTGACCACGGCGCGGGCGACCATGGGTGGAACGAGAGAGAGGAGACCGTGCGCCTGTTGGCGCGAGAGGTTCCACGGCACGCTCACCGGGTATTCGACGACGAAGCCGACGCAATCGGCGCCGGCCTCGACGCACATTCGGACCTGCTCCGCATCGGTATTGCCGCAGATCTTCACGCGGACCATGCTCGATGCCCTCACACTGCCGCGGCCAGGCACCGCACGGCCTCGGCCACATCCGGGCTGCGGAGGATCGACGTGCCGACGAGCACGCCCAGAGCGCCGGCGGCGAGCACCGCGCGAACCTCTTCGGGTGTCGAGATCGCCGATTCGCTGATCACGCGGATGCCGGGTGGAGCGAGGCGGAGCAACTCGATCGTGTTGGCGACCGTGCCGTTGTCGATCTCGAGCCGGCGGATGTCGCGGTTGTTGATTCCCAGCAGGTCGAGGTCCATGGTGAGGGCCTGGCGGAGTTCCGCTTCGTTGTGCACCTCGACGAGGGTTTCCAGGCCGCACCGGTGGGCCTCCTCGTGCAGCTCGACGAGCGTCGGCCAGTCGAGCATGGCGAGCATCAGGAGCATGCACGACGCGCCGTGTTCCTTCGTGGCATGCACTCCCGCGCGGTCGGTGATAAAATCCTTGCGGAGCACGGGGAGCGTGACGGCCGAGCTCGCGCGGCGCAGCAGTTCCAGACTGCCGCCGAAATGCTCGCCTTCGGTGACGACCGAAAGGCAGGCCGCGCCGGCCTGTTGCATGGCTTGGGCCAGCGCGACGGGATCGCGGCCGGCCACCAGGTCGCCTTCCTTGGGGCTGCGCACCTTGATCTCGGAGATCAGCGGAACGCGGCCGGCGGCCCGCGCTTCCTCCAGTGCTGAAGAAAAGGGTTGCAGGCGCTTTACCGTGCTCATCGCTCGGCGGCAATCCGGTTCGACTGGCGAACGAGTTCGTCGAGCTTCTGGCAGGCCGCGCCGCTGTCGATCATCTCGGCGGCGAGCTTGGCGCCCGATCGCAAGTCGCCGACCTTTCCGCCGACCAGGAGGGCGGCGGCCGAGTTGGCGAGCACCATGTCGCGCCGGGCGCCCTTCTCGCTGCCCGACAGGATGGCGGTGACGATGTCGGCGTTTTCCTGGGGGCTGCCGCCCGACAGCTCTTCGTATGTGTAGCGCGGCAGGCCAAGGTCGCTGGGGACGACTTCGTACTTCTTCGCCCAGCCGTCCTTGACCTCGGCCACCGAGGTCTTGCCGATCACCGAGACCTCATCCAGGCCGTCGAGCCCGTGCACGACCAGGGCGTGCTGGAACTGGAGTTCCACGAGGATGTCGGCGACCATGGCCACGAGTTCCGGCCGGTAGACGCCGAGGATATGCCGCCGCGCATCGGCCGGGTTGATGAGCGGGCCGATCACCGTGTAGAAGATCGTCTTGATGCCCAGGGCCATCTCGGGCGGCAGCACCTTGTGCATCACGGGGTGGAAGTTCGGCGCGTAGAGAAAAGCGATGCCCGCCGTTTCGAGGAGTCTCTCCGCCTGCTTCGGGCTGAGATCGATCGCCACTCCGAGCTTCTCCAGCACGTCGGCGCTGCCCGAGGAGGAAGACAAAGACCGGCTGCCGTGCTTCGCCACGGGGATGCCCGCCGCGGCAGCGACGATGGAGACGGCCGTCGAGCAGTTAAAGGTGGTCCGTCCGCCCCCCGTGCCGCAGGTGTCGATCAACTCGCCCTTGACTCGCGGCGAGATCTGCTCGCAGTTGGCCCGCATCGCCCGGGCGATCGAGGCCACCTCGCGGATGGTCGGCCCTTTCATCAGCAGGGCGACGAGGAAGCCGGCGATCTGGACATCGGTGATCTCTCCATTACGGATGCCGCCGATGATCTGGAAGATCTCTTCTTCCGGCAATTGCTCGCCAATCGTCAGTCGGCGCAGAGCGGCTTGAATCATGACAGGCGGCCTCGCTGATTCCGATTCAAATGGAAAACTTGTAGTTGCGAAACGCCATCAGTGTCGTGGTGTCGCTCACGGTGTCGATCGCCTGGAGCTTCTCGGTGACGATCTCCGCGAGCCGTTCATACTCCTCGCACTGGATGATGGCCACGAGGTCGTAGCCGCCGGCGACGGAATAGACATCGACCACTTCGTCCATCGCGGCAAGCTGCTTGGCCGTGATCGGCACCTTGCCTCGCTCGACGTTCATCAGTACCAAGGCTCGGATCATCGCGGGCACCCTCCTTCATGTTCAGTATACGCCTGCATAGAGCGCCGCCGGATTCGGATCGGGCCCCTCGACGCTATGGAACGCCACCGCAACCAAAGGGCTAGTCTATCGGGGGCGGCAGATCATGGCAATTGCCCCGAGGCGGTCGCCCGGCAACAATACGGGCGGTCCACAATGGAGACAATCATGAAAACTACCTGCCGGCGAATTGTACGGACGTTGTGTTTTCTCCTTCTCCTCTCTGCCAGCCTGGCGGCGGGCCGCGAACTGCCGACTGCCAGGCCGGAAGACGTCGGCGTCTCTGCCGAGAAGGTCGCAAGGCTCTCGGAGTTCATGCAAAGCCTCGTCGACGACGGCAAGATCGCGGGCGGCGTGACGATGATGGCGCGCCATGGAAAGGTGATCCATCTGAAAGCGGTGGGAATGGCCGACAGGGAGCAGAAGATTCCTGTCCGGACCGACGCCATCTTCCGGATCGCATCGATGACCAAACCGATCACCAGCGTGGCCATCATGAAGCTCGTCGAGCAGGGCAAGCTCGACCTGGACGATCCGCTCTCGAAGTACATTCCCGAGTTCAAGGCCCCCAAGGTGCTCGTGACCGCGGAGCCCTGGCAGACCGAACCGGCCCGCGGCGAGATCACCATCCGACAACTGCTGACCCACACTTCGGGGCTGGGATACACGTTCACCGAGACGCTCGGTCCGATCTACGATCGGCACGGCGTCCTGGCAGGGCTGGCGACGACGTCAACCGATCTGGAAACGGCAATGACCAGGCTGGCCGGCATGCCGCTGTTGTTCCATCCGGGCGAGAAGTGGGAGTACGGCATGTCCACCGACGTGCTCGGCCGGGTGGTCGAAGTGGCATCGGGACGCCCGCTGGATGAATTCGTGGAAGACGAGATCTGCCGTCCGCTCGGCATGAACGATACCTTCTTCAAGGTGCCGTCCGAAAAACGCCCACGCTTGGCCGCGGCCTACGTACCCGTCGATACGTGCATCAGAAAACTGAAACAAGGCGAGGTGCTCCGACAAGACCTCGGTTCCGGTGTCGTTACGATCACGTCGGACTACGCTTACGCTCCCTCGCACCGCTACCTTTCCGGTGGGGCGGGGCTCTGCTCCACGGCGGCCGACTACATGCGATTCTGCGAGATGCTGCGGGGCGGTGGAGCGCTGGATGGCGTCCGGCTGCTCAGCGAGGAAACCGTTCGCCAGATGACGTCGAATCAGGTCGGGGAGTTGTCCACGCCGTTCGGATTCGGTTTCGGCATCATGCCGGCTTCGGACGACGTGCATGCACAACTGCAGGGGGCGTACGCCTGGAGCGGCTTCTGGTCGACCTCGTTCCGCGTATCGCCGCGGGGTGATTGGATTCTCGTCACCATGGCGCAACTGGCATGGGACGACGACGGGACTCCGGCCTGGCACGCCCGCTACGAGACGCTGGCTGCCGAAGCGATCATCGAATAAGCTTGGGCGGTACTTGCCGTTGTGGCCGTGTAGTACGAACCGGTGATCTGCAGGCGAAGAGGACCATGAGAATGAGCAACCATGCCACGCGACGCGGGCCGGCAATGACGCTTCACCGGCCATCGGCGGCCATTCTTGCCGCTCTAATCACAATCACTTTCTGCCACGCGGCACGCGGCGCCGAAAAGACCGTCATTGCCGACAAAACCCTCGTGGCCTGGGTCGCTCCAGCCAGTCTCGCCCAGCGGGGCGGCAGCGTGCTGACGATAGAGAAGCCAGGCGGCGTCTTCGACGCGATCGTCTTCGGTGAACTCGCCGAGGCGAAATGGATGGCCGGCAGCGAGATGTTCAAACGCACTCAGAAGGACCAGGCGAGCTTTCCCACGGAGACCGCCGACAGCCAGTCGCTTGTCCAGGTTGCGGTCGTCTACCGGGGGCAGCAGATCACCCTCTACCGCGACGGGAAGAGGTTCGCCCAGTACGACGCCGGTGGCACGGAGAAGTTCGACGGCGATAGCCTGATCCTGATCGGACTGCGGCATACGGATGCCGGCCCGCAGAACCGGTTTTTCACCGGCTCGATCGACGACGGCCGGATCTACGCCGCGGCGCTTACAGCCGAGCAGATCGCCGCGCTGCGGCCGAATCAACTTTCCGACCCCGCGCCTTTGGCGTGGTGGGATTTTGAAGACGGCCGCGCGGCGGACCGGATGAAGCAGTTTCCCACGACCACGCTTTTCGAAGACGCACGCGTGGCCGACGGCCGGCTGCACCTGGAACGCGAGGGAGCATACCTGATGGCCTCGCGACTGGCCCCGCAGGCGTCGATCGATTTCTCGAACGCCGACAGCGTCGCCCGGGCACTGCGAGAGCGGTTGCTCAGCGATCCTTACCGGCCGGGCTATCACTTCGTCACGCCGGAAGGGCGCTGCATGCCCTTCGATCCCAACGGCGCAGTCTACTGGAATGGCCGCTACCACCTGTTCTATATCTTCCAGGATGCGCGGGGGCACAACTGGGGGCATGCGTCGAGCAGCGACCTGTTCCACTGGCGGCACCATCCGACGGGCCTGGTGTCGGGCATGTTCAGCGGAAACTGCTTCATCAATAAGGACGGCCGCCCGACGATGTGCTACCACCAGGTCGGCCAGGGAAACGCGATGGCGGTGGCCCTCGATGACGATCTGAACGAGTGGGAGAAGCTCGAAACCAACCCGATCACACCGCCGACGAAGCCGGGTGACCCGCACCACGATAAATACCGTTCGTGGGACCCTTACGGCTGGCTGGAAGGCGACACCTACTACGCCATCTTCGGCGGCGAACGGCCGGCGATTGCGAAGTCTCAGAGGCTGGGCGGCCCGTGGAGCTACGCGGGCGACCTGATGGCCAGCACGGTCGAAGGCGTGTCGATCAACGAGGACGTGTCGTGCGCCGACTTCTTCACCATCGGCGATACACACATGCTGCTCTGCATCAGCCACCGTCTCGGCTGCCGCTATTACCTCGGAGACTGGAGGAACGAGCAGTTCCAGCCGAAGTTCCACGAGAAGATGAGCTGGGTCGACAATTCGTTCTTCGCCCCGGAGAGCCTGCTGGACGATCGGGGCCGGCGGATCATGTGGGCCTGGATCTTCGACGCCCCCGGCTTCGGCACCCGTCCCGACTTCGGCTGGTCGGGCACGATGAGCCTGCCGCGGGTGCTGACGCTTGTCGACGGCGGCCTGCGGATGAATCCGCCAGAGGAAATCGAGCGTCTCCGTTGCGATGGAAAGCAGAAGGCAGACCTTGCGGTCGCGACCGACTGCGAACTCGTGCTCGACGGCATCGGCGGCAACAGCATCGAGCTGAACGTCGAGATGTCCGCGCCCGAGGCTCCGCAGTTCGGCGTGAAGGTTTGCCGCTCGCCCGGCGGCGAAGAAGAAACGCTCATCTATTACGATGCGGCCGAGAAGCGGCTGAAGATCGATACCGCGAAGTCGAGCCTGACCGAGGGGCCAAAGACCGTTGAAGCCGGGCCGCTTGAGCTCCAAGCCGGTGAGCCGCTCCAGTTGCGGGTGTTCGTCGACAAGTCGGTCGTCGAGGTCTTCGCCAACGACGGCCGGCAAGCGGTGATGCGGCGGGTGTATCCGTCGCGCGAGGATAGCGTCGGAGTCGCCATTTTCGCCGGCGGCGGACCGGCTCGAGTCGCGAAACTCGAAGCATGGCAGATCGCACCTTCGAATCCCTATTGATTGCCGGCATATCCCATGAAGTACACGTTCATCGCTTTCGCACTGCTATGGTTGGCTCCCTTGGCCGCAATTGTCGCCGCCGAACCCGGCGACACCAATTACGACGAGTCGAAGGTGGGCGCCTACACGCTCCCTGATCCGCTCGTGTGCTTCGACGGACGCCGGGTGACGGATGCGACCGTGTGGCGAGAGATTCGCCGCCCGGAGATCCTCGACTCGTTCGCGGCCAACGTTTACGGTCGAACCCCGCCAATTCCGACACACCTGCGTTTCGAAACGACCGACATCGACGCCGAGGCGCTGGGCGGGCTTGCTACCCGTAAACAGGTCACCATCCGGTTGTTCGATGAACCCGAGGCGCCGTGGATCGATTTGCTGATCTACATTCCCAATCGGGCGGGAGGACCTGTGCCCGCGTTCCTGGGCCTGAGCTACGGCAATCAGGGCGTCCATGCCGATCCGGGCATCCGGCCGTCGCGCGACACAACTCCCAAGCGCGGCGAGCATGCCAGCCGCTGGCCGTTGGAGATGATTCTCGAGCGCGGCTATGCGGTCGCCACGTTCGCCGGAGCCGATATCGAGCAGGATCGCCACGGCTCCGGAAGCCTGCAGAAGCCGGACGGATGGAGGCAGGGCGTGCGCGGTTACTGGCTCAAGAAGACCGGGCGGGACGATCTGGCGGATGACGAGTGGGGATCGATCGGCGTCTGGGCGTGGGGCCTCAGCCGGGCCCTGGACTACCTCGAGACCGACGCCGCCATCGACGCGGAGCGAGTTGCCGTGTTCGGGCACTCGCGGACAGGCAAGACGGCCCTGTGGGCCGGCGCGCAGGATGAGCGATTCGCGCTGGTCATCTCCAACAACTCGGGCCAGGGCGGGGCGTCGCTGGCCCGACGCCGTTTCGGCGAGACGGTGGCCGCATCCTACAGCCTGTCGGGCATCTGGTATTGCCGCAACTACCGCCAGTTCGGCAACAACGAGACGGCCCTGCCCGTCGACCAGCATCTGCTCGTCGCCCTGATCGCTCCCCGACCCGTCTACGTGGCCAGCGCCGAAGAGGATGGCTGGGCCGATCCGCGTGGCGAGTTCCTGGCAGCGCTCCACGCCGAACCTGTCTATAGACTGCTCGGGTTGCCAGGGCTGGGCGTCGGCAAAATGCCCGCAGTGAATGCGCCGGTCGGACAGACGATTGGCTATCACATCCGCAGCGGCGATCACGACATCACCCGCTACGACTGGCAGCAGTATCTCGACTTCGCCGATCGGCACTTTCCGCCGCTGAAGGCCTGCTCGGAGACGGCGTCCCATTGCGGACGGAGGAGCGGGCAGCTTCCGCCCCATTCAAGCGAAGAGCCCGGGCCAGCATGGGGCTGGCTCGGGCTCTTGTGGCTAGTCGAGGTCCGGTTGTTTTGGAACCGGTCAGGCGGCTCAGGCTCAGCGGCTCACGCCGGCCATGACGGATTCCAGCTCTTCGCTTCCCAGCAGTCGATCGATGTCGAGCAGGATCAGGAGCTGATTCTCCAGCCGCACCAGCCCCTGCAGGTACTCGTTGCCGAGCCCGGCCACGGTGGGCGGGGCGGGGGCGATCTGCTCGCGGCTGACGCGCAACACTTCCTCGACGGCGTCGACGATGATGCCCACAGTCCTTGTGCCGACGTTGACCACCATGATCCGGCTGTCGGCGGTGGGATCGGACTCGGCGAAGCCGAATCGCGCCCGCAGGTCGATCACCGGAATCACGGTGCTGCGGAGGTTGATGATTCCCTTCACATGGTGCGGCGTCTGGGGCAGCCGGGTGATGTCGCAGAGCAGGATGATTTCGCGGACCTTGGTGATTTCGATGCCGAAGACTTCGTCGGCCGAGCGAAAGCTCACTAGTTGCAGCGTGCCGGTCGCCTCGCGATCGGCTTTCTCGCGTGCGAGCGTATTGACGGTGGCGGTTGCCATGTTCTTGTCTCCCTATGTTCGGCAGGAGTCGGGGCGGGTCGGCCGCGCCGATCGGCGCGGCCGGCCGCCCGACTCAAAGGGTTCACGCACCGACGGTGCTTCGGGTCTGGAACTGGCTGACCAGGTCGCGTAGAGTGCTGGCCTGGGCGCCGAGTTCCTCGCTCGAGCTGGCCATTTCCTCGCTGCCGGCGGCGGTCTGCTCGGTCACCTGGGCCACGCCCTGGATGGCCGTCGAGACCTCCTGGGCATTGTTGGCCTGCTCGACGGTGGCGGTGGCGATCTCGGAGATCTTCGCCGCCGTGGTCTCCACGGCCTGGATGATCTGCTTGAGCGACTCGCCTGTCTGGTCGCTGAGCTGGGCGCCCTCCTCGACTTTCTGTGTCGATTCCTTGATCAGGGTCGAGATCTCACGGGCGGCCTGGTTCGACCGCTCGGCGAGTTTTCGGACTTCGTCGGCCACCACGGCGAATCCCATGCCGTGCTCGCCGGCTCTCGCGGCTTCGATGGCCGCGTTCAAGGCCAGCAGGTTGGTCTGGCTGGCGATCTCGGAGATCACCTGGATGATCTCGCTGATCTGCTGCGAGCTGGTGCGGATCTGCTCCATCGACTCGATCGACTTCCGCACCGCCTTGCCACCCTCGTCCGCCAGGCGGTTGGCCTCGGTGGCCACCTTGGTGGCCTCGGTGGCGTTGTCCTTGACGGCTTCGATCGAGCGGGCCAGTTCCTCGACCGAGGCGGTCATCTCTTCGACGCTCGAACTCTGCGCCTGGGCGCCGGAGGCGAGCGACTGGGAACTCTCGGAGATCACCCGAGCGCCTTCGTTGAACTGCGCGGCGCTCTCGGTGACCTGGCCGATGACGCCGGCCAGATCCTCGAGCATCTTCTTGATGCCGGTGGCCAGTTCATCGATGGCTTCGTTGCCGTCCACTTTGATTGTCCGGGTCAGGTCGCCCTGGGCCGCAGCGGCCACCACTTCCAGCAAGTTGTCGACCTTGCGGCGGACTTCCTCGGCCTTCTGGCGATCGACTTCGGCGCGCTCGCGCTCGCGGGCGGCCTCTTCGTCCTGGCGGCGGCGCTCTTCTTCCATCCGCGCACGCTCGCGAGCCGCTTCCTCTTCCTTGCGCTGCCGTTCGACTTCGGCCAGGCGGCGCTCTTCGGCGGCCCGCTCGGCCTGGGCCTGCTGTTCGCGCTCGGCCGCGTCCTTGACATCCTGCATCGCCTTGGCGACGGCCGCGATGGTGACGTTCAACGCGCCGGCCATCTGGCCGACCTCGTCCCGGGTGTCAATGTCCAGCTTCTGGGTATAGTCGCCCTCCGCCACCTTCTCGAGCACGCCCACGGTTCGCGCCAAGGGCTTGGCGATCACACGGGCAATGAAGTAGCCCAACGCGAGGCTGAACAGCACCGCCACAACGGCGATACCGATGAACTGGTTGCGCGAGCTGGCGTAAAGCGCGTTGGCCGCTTGGTAGCCCTCTTCCGCGGCATGCTCCTTGATCTTGACCAGTTCTTCAAGACTCTTCACGACCTCGGTCACGGCCGCGCCCGACTGGCTGAGCATCGTCGTGGCTTCGGCCTTCTGGTTCTGTGCAGCCCGCTGCAGGACTTTGCCGGAGGCTTCGACGTATGGCGGAAATGCCTTTTGAGCCTGGGCCACGGCAGCCTTGTCTTCCGGAGTCTCCGCGAGCTTCTCCAATTCCTCGAGGCATTGCCGCGTCGCCTGCTGATACTTCTTCGCATTGGCGACTTCCTTCTGGATCTTCGCCGGCTCGGTGTCGATGATCGCCTGCCGCATCGCGCGCGCCGCGTACATCAGGTCGACCTGGGCCTGCTCAGCCTGCGAAAGCCCCTTCATGTCGCGGTCGTACATCCGACCTACCACGCCGTTCATGGTCCCCAGGCTGTTGATCGCCAGTCCGGACACGCTGCCCAGAATGAGGCACACGATCAGGAAACCGCCGATCAGCTTCTTCGTCGTCGATAGGTTGTAGAACCAGGCCATTCGAATCTTCCTGTTTCACGATGGAAAATGGAGCAGTGCCGTCTCGCTTAACGTCGGCTTGATGATTCCCGGCACTGCTGCTGAATTGGTTGAGCGGAAGCTTCCGAGCCCGATGGTACGTTTCTCGGCAATCTCGGCCTGGCCGGTAAACATCCAGCCAGTTGTCCGCTGGGCAAAGGTAGGTTGCATAATTCCCCGCGTCCATGCAGTAAGTGCTTATTGTTCAGGGATTCAGGCGGGTTTAAGCGGTCAACCATTCTTCGCTAGGGAGGCGTCTCCCCAGCAAGGGGTGGCAAAGGCCGTAGCATCGGTACGGCTCGCAGTCCGTTACTTGAGCCAGCTGGCAGTGCCGGATGAAAGCGGCTTGCTTCCGCCCCATTCAAGCGAAGAGCCCGGGCCAGCATGGGGCTGGCTCGGGCTCTTGTGGCTAGTCGAGGTCCGGTTGTTTTGGAACCGGTCAGGCGGCTCAGGCTCAGCGGCTCACGCCGGCCATGACGGATTCCAGCTCTTCGCTTCCCAGCAGTCGATCGATGTCGAGCAGGATCAGGAGCTGATTCTCCAGCCGCACCAGCCCCTGCAGGTACTCGTTGCCGAGCCCGGCCACGGTGGGCGGGGCGGGGGCGATCTGCTCGCGGCTGACGCGCAACACTTCCTCGACGGCGTCGACGATGATGCCCACAGTCCTTGTGCCGACGTTGACCACCATGATCCGGCTGTCGGCGGTGGGATCGGACTCGGCGAAGCCGAATCGCGCCCGCAGGTCGATCACCGGAATCACGGTGCTGCGGAGGTTGATGATTCCCTTCACATGGTGCGGCGTCTGGGGCAGCCGGGTGATGTCGCAGAGCAGGATGATTTCGCGGACCTTGGTGATTTCGATGCCGAAGACTTCGTCGGCCGAGCGAAAGCTCACTAGTTGCAGCGTGCCGGTCGCCTCGCGATCGGCTTTCTCGCGTGCGAGCGTATTGACGGTGGCGGTTGCCATGTTCTTGTCTCCCTATGTTCGGCAGGAGTCGGGGCGGGTCGGCCGCGCCGATCGGCGCGGCCGGCCGCCCGACTCAAAGGGTTCACGCACCGACGGTGCTTCGGGTCTGGAACTGGCTGACCAGTTCGCGAAGCGCGCTGGCCTGGGCGCCGAGTTCCTCGCTGGAGCTGGCCATTTCCTCGCTGCCGGCGGCGGTCTGCTCGGTCACCTGGGCCACGCCCTGGATGGCCGTCGAGACCTCCTGGGCGTTGTTGGCCTGCTCGACCGTGGCGGCGGCGATCTCGGAGATCTTCGCCGCGGTTGCTTCGGCGGCCTGGATGATCTGCTTGAGCGATTCGCCGGTCTGGTCGCTGAGCTGGGCTCCCTCCTCGACCCGTTGCGTTGACTCTTTGATCAACGTCGAGATCTCGCGGGCGGCCTGGTTCGACCGCTCGGCCAGCTTGCGGACTTCGTCGGCCACCACGGCGAATCCCATGCCGTGCTCGCCGGCTCTCGCGGCTTCGATGGCCGCATTAAGAGCCAGCAGGTTCGTCTGGCTGGCGATCTCCGAGATCACCTGGATGATTTCGGCGATCTGCTGCGAGCTGGTGCGGATCTGCTCCATCGACTCGATCGACTTCCGGACTGCCCGTCCACCTTCCTCGGCCAGCCGGTTGGCGTCGTTGGCCACCTTATTGGCGTCGTTGGCGCTTTCCTTCACCATCTCGACCGAGCGCGACAGCTCCTCGATCGAAGCGGTCATCTCCTCGACGCTGGCGCTCTGAGTTTGGGCGCCGGAGGCGAGCGACTGGGAACTCTCGGAGACTACCCGAGCACCCTCGGCAAACTGGTTGGCGCTCTCGTTGATCTGGTCGATGGCCGAACGGATCGCCTCGACGACCAGATTTACGTTATCGCGGAGTTCGCCGTAAGCTCCCGGGTAGGCGGTTTCGACGCCGCGCGAGAAGTCTTTTCGGGCCAGGCGCTTGAGCACGTCGCCGATATCGCGAACAGGAACGACGAACCCTTCGAGAGTCTTGTTCATACCCTGAATGATCTGCTGCCACGCACCGGCGTAACGGCTCTCATCAGCACGGGTATCGAGTTCGCCCCTGTAGGCGGCTTCGGATAAAGTGATGGTTTCCGCCGCTACGTTCTTCAGGTTCGCGCGGACCCGTTCGATGGTGTCGTTGATGAAGGCTTTTTTGCCGGGGAATCTCTCCAGCGGGGCGTCGAAGTTTCCTTTGCCGAACTCAGCGACGCACTCCATAGCTTTCTTCTTCACGGCGAGGTGGCCAGCGACCATGTCGTTGATGCCCGCGGCCATCTCGCGATAAGCGCCGTGGAAACGCTCGGCCGGGATGACGACGTCGATGTCGCCGGCATTGTGCTCGTCCGACATGCGCTTCATTTCGCTGGTCAGGCCGTTCAGGGCGTCGATGCACTGGTTGAGATTGTTCTTGATCTCGTTGAAGTCGCCGTTGTAGCTGTCGGTGATCCGCGCCGGGATGTCGCCCTTGGAAATCCGGTCGACGTACTCGGCCGCCACGTTGAGGGGCCCGATCACCGCATCGAGCGTGGCATTGACGCCCTCGACGATGGGGCGGAATTCGAGGCTCACCAGATCCGGGTTGCCGCGGGTCTGCAACTGGCCGTCGACCGCCGCCTGGGAGAGCCGGCCGGCCTCTCCGATAAGCGCGGTGAGGACGCGCGAGATGCTCTTGGCAAGGAAGAAGCCGAGGCCCACCATCACGACGCATGCCACCGCAATCGTACCCACGCTCGCCCAGATGGCGCGCGAAGCGGCGCTCTCGCCGGCCGCGACCGATTTGTCACCCAAGCCCGTATTGAGCCCCACGAGCGCGACCAGCTTGTCACCCGACTCATTCATTGCGGCGCGGCTCTCTTTGCTGACCTCGAATGCCTGATCGTCCAGCGCGGCGACCTTGGGATCGTCCGCCTTCAGGCCGCCGGCCAGCAGACGGTCTCTCTCCTTCGAGAGTTCGACGACTTCGGCGAGGTGTTTCTTCCAGCCTTCCCACATGGGAACGAACTCTTTCCACATGGCGGCTTCTTCGGCCGTCTGCGGAAGCGGTTCGTAGATCTTCCAGCCTGCATCCGCGCGCTTGAGGCCATCGTCGACTCGCTTGTACTGGGCGGTGCGTGTCTCGGCGTCCATCATGCGGTTGTTGATCAGACCGCGCTCGCCATAGGCCGCCTCGAGCTGGCCGGCGACCATTCGCTGCAGTCCCAGAACCGACGGCAATCGCTCCTTGCCGACTTCGGTGAGGTGCGCCTGCCCACTGGAGACGCCGTAATAACCGACGATGCCCACGATCGCCGTGATGACGATCGCGAAGCCAAATCCGGCCAGGATCTTGGTCCCGGTCTTCATCCTCGAAAACATGCCGTTCTCCTTCGATTGGAGTGTGACGTGACGCGGTTTACGCTTTTCCAGCCGCGGAGGCGATCATTCAGTTCGTTGCCAGCGCGGCAATCCAAAATGGGGAGGATGTTCGTATCCTGAATCCTCACTGCACCGGCGGCCATGCCGATGGAAAACAGCCTCTTCGGCAGGATGCTCCACGAGCGTTGGTTCCACCTTGCGGTATACCTGGGCGTAGGGAGCAACCTGCCGGAACGAGGGTTCCAGCACATCGGGCAGCTTCTGCGTGTTTTCCATCACCAGCGTGCCACCCGGCTGGAGTGCCCGGTGAAACATTCGCAGCACCTCGATCCGCTGCGATTCCTCGAAATGCAGGAGCACGTTCTTACACACAATCAGGCTCAAACCCTCGCGAACCGGGTCGAGCAACAGCAGATCGCGATTGAGGAACGTGACCTTTTCGCGAAGCTCCGGCACGATCTCAACGAAGCCGGGCCGACTCGCCGGACGGAAGTACTTCGCAAGGCATTCGGGCGGGACGCGCTTGACCTCGGCCTCGGCAAACATGCCTGAGGCGACCTGCCCGGCGAAACTCGAATCGATATCGGTTGCGTGGATTCGCACATTCCGGAAGACGTATTCTGACATCCGCTCCCGCAGCAGCATGGCCAGCGTGTAGGGTTCCGGCCCGTGGGCGCATCCGGCATCCCAAACGTGGATGAATGCGCGGCCCTGGAGGCCGGGCATCGCGTCGTCGATCGCCAGTTCAAGCGTTTGCCAGTCGCGGAAGAAGAACGTGAATGCCACTGCGGCTCTCGGAAACCAGGATGGGTAAGCAGATAGCCAGCTCATCCATGCGTCATGCGCATGCCAGTTAGCGAAAGATTAGGCCGACGGAACGCGGTCGCCTGTCCCGTTGGCAGGAATCCGCCATCCGGCTACCGCTCGAGTGGGAAGTCGGCCGATTCCACCTTCCAATCGCTCGTTTCAGCCCCTGGCGTGTACCCTGCAGGCTATTGCAGATCCCTTATTGAACTTCAGATTGATAGTGCAACGAGGGCGACCAACGGGAGCCCGGCTTCAGGGGGGCTTGAAGGAGTTGCGTTATCAACCTGAACGCCAATAAATACGGCCGAAAGAGCATATTTCGCATCTGAGCCTCGTCGTACGGGGTGGTTCCGGTATACTTGGCTGGCTGCAGGACTGTGGCCGAGGCGGTGCACACGCTGGCACGCCGCACCGAGTTTTCCTGGTATGGACTGATCCGCTGCAAGGAGCGCACGGCCATGGCACGAGGCAACCCGACCCGTATCGAACTCCTCCGGGAACTTGAATCGCTCCGCGAGCGGCTGCGGCAGCAGGACGAGAAACTGCGCGAAAGCCGGCGGCACCTGCAGGGGGTGCTCGATGCCGTCGAGCAGTCCGTGATACGCGATCAAAGCGAAGCCCTGGGAAGAGTCCGATCCGAAGCGGCGCAACGGCGGATCCAGGCCGAACTGCGGGCCGTCTACGACAGTTCGCCCGTCATGATGTGCGTGCTCGACCGCGATTGCTGCGTTCGCTACGTGAACCGCGCGCTGGCCGCGTATGTGGGCAAGACGGAAGACGAACTCCGGAAGGAGCGAGCCTGCGGTGTCATCGGGTGCGTGCACGCCCTGGATGACCCACGCGGATGCGGCTACGGCCCTCACTGCGAGGACTGCGACCTCCGCCTGGCGCTCTTCGACACGCTCCAGACGGGTCGGAGCCACCGCGGCGTCGAACGTCGCATGACCCTGGCGCGGCGCGAAGGCCGCCAAGAGGTGGTGGTTCAGGGGGCGACCGCGAGGATCGAGGCCGACGGTGAAATACGCCTGCTTCTGTGCCTGGAAGACATCACTGACCGCAAGCAGATCGAGCAGGCGCTGCGCGAGAGTGAAGAGAAGTTCCGTTCCGTGTTCGAGCAGGCCCCGGACTCCATCCTCCTCATCGACGCGGAAATCGGCGGAATTGCAGCCTTCAACCGCCGGGCCCATGAACTGCTCGGCTATTCCGCCGAGGAGTTCGGCCGGTTGAGAATCGCCGACTTCGAGGCCGCAGAGTCTCCGGGCGATACGGCGGCGCACATGGAGACGATTCTCAAGGTCGGGCGCGACTCGTTCGAGACCAGGCACCGAACCAAAGACGGGCGTCTCTTAGACGTGATGGTGCGCACCCGAGTTATTGTACTGGGCGGACGGCGCTACTTCTCTGTCATATTTACCGACATTACCGACCGGAAGCAGATGGAAGCGGCGCTCGAGGCCAGCGAGGCCCGCCTGCAAGCCATCTTCCGTGCGGCGCCGACCGGGATCGGCGTTGTGGCGAACCGCGTCCTCCAGGAGGTCAACCAGCGCGTTCTCGATATGACGGGCTACAGGCGGGAAGAACTGATCGGCAAGGACTCGCGGCTGCTCTACCCGACCGATGCGGATTACGACTTCGTCGGGTGCGAGAAGTACCGGCAGATTGGGGAAAAGGGCACCGGTACGGTCGAGACGCTATGGCGCTGCAAGGACGGCGCGGTCATCAACGTACTGCTCTCCTCGACGCCTCTCGACCCGGCCGATCACTCAAGGAGCGTGACATTCACCGCCTTGGACATTACAGATCGCGTGCGGATGGATAGGGCACTCCGCGACAGCGAGGCGCTGCTCGCCAGGGCGGAAGAAATCGGCGGCATCGGGAGTTTCGTCTGGGACGCGGCCTCGGACCAACTCACCTGGTCCAAAGGCCTGCATGCCCTATGCGGACTGGCGCCAGGCCATGGCGCCGATACCCTCCAGGAGACGCTGCGGCAGGTTGTGCATCCCGAGGACCAGGAACGGATTGGGGAGGAACTGCACCGAATGGTCGCCACCCGTCGGGCTTGGCCGATAGAGTTCCGACTTGTCCGACCCGATGGTTCCGAATGTCTGGTTCAATCGGCCGGAGAGTTCGTCATGGACAACAAGGGGCTCCCGGTCCGCCTGATCGGCATTCTGCTCGACATCACCGCACGCCGGGCGGGCGAGAACCGGTTGGCGGCCATGCAGGGGCAGCTTGGCCATGCCTCTCGCCTGGCGACCCTGGGCGAATTGGCCGCCGGAATTGCTCACGAAGTGAATCAACCGTTGTGCGCCATCGTGAATTTCTCCAAGGCCGCTCGGAATCTCGCCTCGCGAGAGCCCGCGGATCTCGAACGGATCCGCGCGTGGGCCGACGCCGCCGCGTCCGCGGCAGCCCAGGCGGGAGACATCATCCGCCGCTTGCTGGACTTCTCGCGGCGCGGCCAGCCGGACTACGAGTCGGTAAAAGTCCGTCGCCTGGTCGACGACGCCGCGCTGCTCGTACAGCACGAGGCACGCCTGAAACAAATCGTTTTGCGGATCGAAGTTCCCGAAGGCCTGTCGGTCCTGGTACGCACCGTCCCGATCCAGCAAGTGATTGTGAACCTGCTGCGCAACAGCATCGATTCGCTCGGCGGAGTCGCTTCGCGCGACCGGCAGGTTGCAGTGCGGGCTTTGAAGTCCGACGCCCGTGTCGAGATTTCCGTCACCGACAACGGCCCCGGGGTGCCGGAGGCGGACCGCGCCAGGCTGTTCGAGCCGTTCTTCACTACCAAACCTCAAGGTGTAGGGCTGGGGCTGGCGATCAGCAAAAGGATTGTCGAAGAACATAAAGGAGAGATCTGGGCGACCGCCAATCCCGGCGGCGGATCGGCCGTCCATTTCACGCTGCCGACCAGTGGGGACTGATCACGAGATGCCTGTCAGCCAAACCGTGTTTGTTGTCGATGACGACGCAAATCTGCGAAACTCGGTCTGCGCGTTGGTCAGTTCGATGGGATGCCCGTGCAAGGCTTTCGCCTCGGCCGAGGAGTTTCTGGCCGGCTATGTCGCCGGCGAGCGAGGGGTGCTGGTGGTCGATCTGCGCATGCCCGGCATGAGCGGTCTGGATCTGCAGGCCGAGCTCGCCCGCCGCGGCTGCCACTTGCCGGTGATCATTCTGACGGCCTATGCGCGGACGGCGACGACGGTGCGGGCAATGCAGGCTGGCGCGGTTACGATGATCGACAAGCCCTACCACGATGACGACCTCTGGGATGCCATTCGCACGGCTTTCGATAAGGAAGAGGCGATCTGGCGGGCCAGCCGCCGGCGCCGGGAGATACTGGACCGCATCGCCACTCTGACCCCCGAGGAGCGGCGAGTCGCCCAACTGCTCGTCGCAGGAAACCAGAACAAGGCTATCGCCCAGCAGATGGGGATCGCGGTTCGGACAGTTGAGAAACGCCGCCACGACGTATTGGCGAAAATGAATGCGGAGTCGCTGGCTGAATTGATTCGGCTCTTTCTCGAAGTGCAAGCCGAAGACTGAGGCCCCATGATTCTCGTCCGAATCATGCTTGTTTGTGCGGGTGCCCGCAAGAAGACGCGGCTCTCTTCCTAGACGACTCGTTGGGTAGAAGACGATTCATATCAACTAGTCCATCCACCCATGGTGGCTAGGTAAAAACCTGACGCGTCCGGCGTGGGGTTGCCGCGGAGCAGGGAATGCTTCCCCTGGCAGTTCCGTGTTGCGTGGGTGCAGGTATCTGGCAAGTCCCCGGGGCACCTTCAGGAAGGGGCGGCACGGAGTCGATGCATGACGGTTTCCGATCCAACCGTGTTTCTGGTGGAGGACAATCCACAAGCCCGAAGCAGTCTCGCGGCTTTGGTTTCGTCTTTGGGGCTGATGGTGGAGACATTCGACTCCACGGAAGAGTTCCTCTCGGCGATCGGCATCTCGCGGCCAGGATGCGTGGTGGTCGATTCCTGGCTTCCGGACGTGGACGGCATTCAGTTGCACCGCCGGCTTCGCGATCTGGGCAGCGCTCTTCCCGTAATCCTGATCGGCTCGTACCTCAATGTTCGGGTGGCCGCTGCCGCCACGGAACAAGGCGCATTTCGCGTGGTCGAGTACCCCTGTCGCGATGACGAGTTGAGTCAGGTGTTGCGCGAAGCGATCGCACACAATCGCAAGATCCGCAATCGGCAGATGTATCGCCAGGATTTTGCCCATCGCCTGGCATCGCTCGACGTCCGGGAACGCTTGGCGCTGAAGCTGATTGTCTCCGGACGGACCAGCAAAGCGATTCAGCGGAGACTCGGGGTCGCCACCCGAACGATGGACCGGATTCGCGCCGCGATTCTCGACAAGATGAATGTGCAGTCGTTCATGGAATTGTCGGCAGAATACGGAGCGTTCATGGGAAGCGATCTGGAAAACGCGAGCGCTGGCGCAGCGGTGGCGGGACCGCCACGCCCCATCGGTCTGTTCTCCGCAGATGGCGACGTGATGCCAGGTACGCGTTCCCCCGCCGACCACTCCACCGGCCAGTTACTCGCCTGCGACTCGCACGGCGGCGCGGTCCAGTATCTCACGGCCGGACTGCTGCGAGTGCAGGCGATCCTTGGCCGAGGCGAGCTTGACGGAGAATCGGTGCAGTTGCTGCGCGATGCCGAGGCAACGCTGTCGCTCGCTCTGGAAGAGATCCGTGATATTCATCGACGGCCAGTCACCCAACCTGCCTCGCCCACTGGGGCTCGTCGCTACGATTGCGACGCTCTTTGAGCAACTCGCTCGCCCGCGCGACTGGGGCCGCGGATTCGCTCTCAACAAAGTCTCCGCCGACCGCCGGGGCCTGCAGGGAATCTGCCGGCGCGTCGAACTCCTCCACGGTCGAACGACGATCAAGTCTCAGCCCGGCGCGGGCACCGCGCTAACCGCAGAGATTCCAATCGCCGAGCAAGCGCGTGTGTCCGGCGAGGCGGCCGTGCCGGAACAAGGTCGGACGCACTCTCCGGAACGTCAATCGCCCGGCGCACTGGAAGAGACATCCGTTCGGCCGACACCTTGGCGCATCAGTTCCCGCAGTTCCTCGAGATGCCGCTCGTAGACGCCGCGCGGGTCGGTGTTGTGTCGCGCACACAGCGAGGCGGCCATCCCCACCACTTCGCCCATCATGCCGGTGGTTCGCTGCACGCGAACCGTGCCTAGCGCCACATGCGTCACGCTGATGTCGCGCCCCGCCATGAACAGGTTCTCCACGTTGCGGCTGTAAAGGCAGCGATACGGGATCGGATAGGGCTTGATCGGCTTCGTCCGCGCGATCGAGCGGAATTCCTGCCCGGGAAACTGCCGGCTGTTCTCCGGGTGCGGATAGTGCAGGTCCAGGCCCCAGGTGGTCGTGACGCTGGCGTCGGCGTACGGCCGCTCCTCTTCGATATCTTGCTGGCAGAGAATGACATCGCCCAACAGGCGCCGGCTTTCGCGCTTGCCGCCGATCGCGGCCACCCAGGCCAACCGCCGCCGGGCGAATTTCTCCTTCTCGCGGCTGTGGTTCTTCAGAAACGACCAGTTACCAAAGGTCGCCCGCAGCGCATGATCGCGAATCTGTTCGATGTCGCGAATCTGATCGCGGTTCATGCCCGCTTCCCAGTCCCAGTCGCCGCGCACGAGCGTTTGCGAGGTGGCGGCCGAGAACGGCAGGGCCCACGGGCATTCCGGAAACGGCGACGGCTCTGGTTCCTCGATCGAGTACCATTGGACCGAAACGCCCATCACCAACTGGTCTGCCGCCTCCGGCGCGAGTGATTCACCCGTTTCGCTGCGGGACTCGCGCCCGACGCGGAAATCAGCCCCGGCCAGAAAGCCGAGATTGCCGTCGCCGGTGCAATCGGCGAACCAGCGGCCGCGTAACCGTTGCTCGTGCCCGGTGACGACGCTTCGCCCGATGACGGCGGCGATCCGTGGACCTTCCATCTCAGCCCGAACCACACGGGTGAGCAGAAACAGGCTGAGGTTCTTCTCGGCCGTGACCACGCGAAGCTTCTGCTCGTCCTCATAATTGCTGGCCGGGCCGGCGTTGTGCTGTTTCTTCTCGGGGTGCTGCTCGATGACCGCCAGAATCCGCCGGCTGCGCGGCGAGTCGGGGTCTCGCTGAGCCTCCCAGAGCGGCCAATGGCCCACCGGCCCGATCTCATCCACCAGGTCGCCAAGCCGCGGATACGGGGGCTTGTGGATCAACCCCGACAGTCCGACGCGGACTTCCGAACTGTTGTTGCCCCCCAGCACCGGCCGATCCTGGACCAGCGCGACGCGGCAGCCCAGCCGCGCTGCGCTCACTGCGGTGCAACATCCGGCCATGCCGCCCCCCACGACCACCAGGTCGAACTCGCCCGCCTCGGCCGGTTCGGCCGGCAGGCGAAGCGCCTGGCGGCGGAACGCGTCGAGCGCCGCGCTCTCGTTGGGCGGCACGAAGCTCGCGTCGGCCGTCAACACGATCGCATCGCAACGGCCATCGAAGCCGGTCAAGTCATGAAGCGCCAGTGAGACGGGGCCTGCCTGCAGTGTGATTGTGCCGCCGGGCTGCCAGTGCCAGTCGGCCCCCTCCGTTCCGAACAGCGTATCGAGCGCGCGGCCGCCGATTAGCACCTGAAACTTGCCCGGCGCGCCCGGCGCATTCCACGGCGCTACCCAGTCCCGGGTGCGGACGAAGACGCGGTATTCGCCCGCCATCGGCACGTCGACCGTCGTCGTCGCGTCGGCTACGGGAAGGCCCAGGCCGTGTGCCAGCAGAAACGGTGAGCCCATCACGTCCATCGCCTGCTGGTCGATCATCCAGCCGCCGCGGTCACTGAACGCCTCCGCCTCGACCAGCAGATGAGGACCAGTCGTCGGCTCGGCGGCGCCGGCCAGCGAAACGGCAAGCAGAATCAATGCGTTCATGTCGTGCGCGCCCTTGCGTCAAATGAGAACAGCGTGTGGCGTCAGCTTCCCAGCTTCCTTCTCGGCCGGCGCTGCGAATGGTGAAGCCGGTCCATCCAGAGTATAACTGGTGCGCACGTCGGTTCGCAAAGTCCCCCGCCGAATTGGAGCGACATCGATGAGAACCATGTTTGCGGCGCAGTTGGCGGCCTTGCTGATGATGGCGGTGGACGGTTCCCTGGCCGCCGGCGCCAGCGAAGAGCCGCAGGTGCAGGCTCATTGCGGCGAAGTGCCCATCAAGCGTTTTGGTTACTGCTGGGTGCTGGGCGCGCCGCCCGACCTGCTGGACGACGTTTCGCTTCAACTCGGCAATGTGGCGCCCCGGGTGAAGACTCCGCTCAAGAATAGCCGCCAGATCACGCGCAACTATCTCGGCGTCACCACGTCGCGGATGCCGCGATCGACCGCAACCGATTACCTGCCGCTGGAATCGATCCATCTCGTCGACGGCGACGTACAGACCTGCTGGATGAGCCGCGGCCAGACGCAGGCGGACGTGCAACCCGTATGGATCCGCCTCGATCTGCCGATCGAGCGCACGGTCGACCGGGTCGTGCTCCGCAAGCGGCCGCCCTCCAGCCAACCGCGCAGCACGCTCGGCTGGGTGCCGATCGCCGGGGCGGTTGAGGTCGGCCGCGGAGTGCCCGAGACGATCTCGGTGAAGCTCAGTCGCGACGGCCGCGACTGGGAGACGGTTTACGAAGGCCCCACCGGCGACTCACCCGAGAGACTCGACCTGGAGTTCCGCTTCGCGCCCCGCGCGGCGAAGCAGATCTGGATTACGGCGGGCAGGCTGCCGCTGGTCGAGAATATCCTCTACGCGTTCTCGCTCGCTGAAGTGGAGGTTCGCGACACGGCGGGCAAGAACGTGGCGCTGGCCACCCGGGGCACGGGCGTCACGGTGAATTCGACCCACCACACGCCGGGCCAGGAACTGGCCGCGCATCGCTGGTACTGGCCGCTGCACGGCGATGCGGGCTTCAAGTGGGCGCGGGTCGGTTATCACGACGATCCGATCAACTGGCACTGGGTGGAGCGCGAGAAGGGCGTGCTCCGGATCGATCCCGAGACCGATGCGGCGATTTCGGAAATGGCCGATCAGGGAATCGAAATCGTCATGTCGTTGAACTTCGGCAATCGCCTCTATTCCGGCCCGGCCGCGCGGGCCATCCCGCAGCTTTGGGAGTGGAACTACGACATGCCCGCCCCGCCGACCACGCCCGAGGCGCTGGCGGCCTGGACGCGGTACGTCGAGTTCATGGTACGGCATTTCCGCGACCGCGTCCGCCACTTCGAGATCTGGAACGAATGGAATATTTCGTGCTATTGGGGCGGCATACCGAGCGCCGACGATTACCTGGCACTGGCACGGGCGACCATTCCCGTGATCCGCAAGCACGCGCCCGAAGCGAAGATCATGCTCGGCTCCTTGGCCGGTTTCCCGCACGGCATTGCCGCCTGGACGCCGGAGGAACTCGCCGCGAACGAAAAAGGAACGCTCTACCTTCACGTGACGCGCCAACTGGCGGCGGAAGTGGATGAGATCGGCTGGCACCCGTTCTATCAGACTGATCCCGAGCGTTTGAAGAACTACACGGCCGACGTCCGCGCCCTGCAGAAGTGGCTCGAATCGATCGGCTTTCGCGGCCACAGCATGGTCACCGAATGGAACTACAGCGCGCTCTATCCGCCGCTTGCCGACGCCGACGCGGGCCGCGCGTGGTGCGGCGGTTTCCGCGCTACCGAGATCGAGAAGGCCAAGTACGTGTCGCAGGTCTTTACCCGGCACACGGCGCTGGGACTGGAGTCGTTCTTCTGCGAGATGTACTTTCCGCAGTTCGGCGTTCTCGATTTGAGCCTGTTGCGGCGATCGTTCGATGCCGATCCGATCTCGCCGCTCCAGCCGCAGGCGGCCTACTACGTCACCCGGAACCTGGCCACGATGCTCGATGGATTTGAACCGGGCGACGCGGAGTATAGGATCGACCGCGCGCCGCCCAACCTCGAGTCATTCGCACTCAAGACGCCCGACGGAGACGCCCTGGCCGTGTGGCTGGGCGGCCGAGCGCAGGACCATTGCGAAGGAGTGCCGGTGGACGTGCACCTGCCCGTGTCCTGCCGCATGGCCCTGGCCTGCGATCCGATGAACGGCACGACGCAGGAACTGGTCGTCACCCGGAGCGATGGCAAAGCACTGATTCGGGATGTGCTAGTGCGCGACTGGCCGCTGTTGATCCGCTGGTCCGACCGCTGAATCGGGCCAGGTCTTCATGCAACTTCATCAACCGCAACGGAATCATCCTCATGCGACTCATGGTCCCGATGACCACACTCGCTGCTTGAGACGACCCCTGCGAGCATTTCAATTCCCGGCAGTATTCATCGGTGACATCCCACGGCGCCGTAGCGAGTTCACTTCCAGGGGCGGGGCGATTCCGTTTGTCGGTTGAAATCCTCGATCCGAAACTGGCGAGCGTCTGGCGGCTGAGAAGCCAGCACCATCCCATAGTGATAGGGCGGCAGATCGATGATGCCGGGGTCGAGCAGAACGAATCCGTGCTCGATGGCCCGGTCGCGGCATTGTTCCGGGCGAGGGCGGATCTCGATGGAGGGGCCGCGGGGGGTGGAAGGATCGTACCGCCAGTGGATGATGCCCAGAAGCCCACGCGGCTTGAGGATTCGCGCCGATTCCGCCAGCAGCACCTCGGGGCACTCGGCGTGGAGGATATTGAAGAGCATCACATAGTCCACGCTTCCGTCGGGCAGTCCGGTCCCTTCTGCCACGAAGTCGCGCACAGACGTGCGGACGTTCGCCAGGCCCTCCTGCTCGGCCTTGGCGCGAGTGGCTTCGATCATTTCCGGCTCGATGTCCAGGGCGTGAACCGTGCCGCGGACGATGCGTGCGGCGGGGATGGTGAAGGTGCCATAGCCGCAGCCGAAATCCACGATGTCGCCGCAGTCCGCCGTCAATCGCAGAATCTGCAACACTCTCGCCGGATCGAAGAACCCGGCCCACATCGGCTCTTCCGGCATCCCGCTTTCGCGCGTCTTCACGATCTTATTCTTCCTCGCTCGAAGATCCGAGTGACTCGGCGAACGCCTGAAGGCAACAGGAGAGGATTCGCCGGTTGATGTCGGCCGGCCCCTTGCGAAAATCGTTGTCGCTGGTGGCCAGCGTGTTGGTCACATGAAGCAGCGAAGCAATCTCCGCTTTGTGCGCCGTGGCCAAGGCCATCAGCGCGGCCGCCTCCATCTCGACGGTCAATACGCCGAGTGCACGGTACTCTCGCACCTGGGAAAGCGTCTCCCGATAAGGAGCGTCCGTGGTCCAGGTCGGACCGCGGTGAACGGGCAAGCCGCAATTTGCGGCGTGCCGCGCCAGGATCGCCGGAAGATCGCCGGTCGGTTCTGCCCAAGTGGAAGGCGGGACATAGTGGTACGAGGTGCCTTCGTCCCGCAAACTTCGATCCGGGACCACCAGGCACGGCAGCGAAAGCCAGTCGGCCACGGCCCCTGACGAGGCGTAGCCGATAATGTGCCGGCATCCGGAGGCGATGAGTTGTTCGCTGACCAGCACAGCGAAAGGCGCCCCTACCGTCCCGGCGATCAGCCCCATTTCGAATTCACCCTGCCGCACGCGGAAGAGCCTGGTATGGAAACAGGCCCACACCGGGCACGGCACGGCCGCAAAATGCTCCACTGCCGCGGGCAGCAACTCGCCGTCGAAGTCGAGCACACAGCATCGTGGAATGCTGCCCTGCTCGCGGCCCAGCATCGCCGCCGCCATGTCGAGAAGGTTTTCGGGGCGGAACAGCGCAGGCTCGTCCGTCGGGTGCCCAACGATGGGCGGCTGATTCGAGGCCATGCGATGCTCCCTCAGCGACGGCTCGGAGCAGCGAGGGCTGCACACGCTGTCTTCTGCCGCCTGCGCCCGGCGCGTTGCACGTCCTCCTTCGACCGCTTGCTGACCGGGTAGTCAGGCTCCAGGAATCGCAGCAGCGATTTCACGAGACCTGGACGGGCCAGATAGTAGCATCGCTGCTTGCCGTCCTCGTGATAATCGACGATCTCTTCGTGCCGCAGGGCGGCCAGGTGTTGGGACACGTTCGGCTGTGGCATTTCGAGCAATTCCTGGATATCGGCGACGCATTTCGGCCCCTTGTTCAGCTCAGCCAGAATGGCCAGCCGCACCGGGTGCCCAAGAACGCGCAAAAGACTCGCTTTTTCCCGCAGGTCCAGTGTCATGCCAGGCTCCGCTTGTCAATCATATTCGAATGTTCTAATATATCGGCCCGAGATTCAGGGGCAACCCCGCTCCGACGATCAGGCCGCGTCGACAAAGGAGGTACGTATGAAACTCGGTATCGTCATCAGCACCAGCGATGCGGAAACGGCGTTCAACGCGCTCCGCCTTGCCAACTTTGCCGTCAGCCAGGGCGATTCGGTCCGCGTGTTTCTGCTTGGTAAAGGGGTGGAGCTGGACCAGATCGAGAGCGAAAAGTTCAATGCCCGCCAGCAGGCCGAGGCACTATTGGAGGCGGGCGGCACCATCCAGGCCTGCGGAACGTGCCTCAAGTTGCGCCAGTCCGCAGGATCGGAAATCTGTCCGCTCTCGACGATGAAAGACCTGTACGAGATCGTGCGCGATTCCGACCGGCTGGTGACGCTATAGCTCCGGTCGGCTCGCGATAAGCCCCGCCTTCACTTGCCGCAACCGCAACCCGGAAGATCGGCCCAGTCTCCCCACTGGTCGCGGTTCTCGTTGCGGTCCAGAGCGCCCCAATAGACCCGTATGTCCTGAAGCAGGCCCCGCCAGTGCATGGGCGCCGAGTAGTCTCCTGCCGGCGAACCAGGATCGGCGCCGGCGCAGAACGGTTCGGCGGGCCGATGCTGGATGAGCTTGCCGGGTGACTCTGCCACCGGCCAGCCGTTCACCATCAGACGCAGCGTTCCACCTCCGTCGACGCTTCCCGCCAGGTGCACCCACTGGCCGGTGACTACCGGTTCATCGGCCGTCACCTGCGCCAACTCGCCGTTGCTGCGGACGGCCAGGTGGAGCACCCCGCCCTTCAGGAATAGGCTGAAGCCGTTCGCCTTGTCCCCCATGGAAGCGATCACCCCGTCGGCTGCGGCAGGCTCGCAGAAAGCCCCGACCGTGAACGGCCGCGCTTTGGGATCGAACGTCCCGGGCACATCGGGCATGGCGAGCGAACCGTCGCCGTCCAGGCGAAGGGCGTTCTTCTTGCGTCCCGGCACGATCTCTCCCCGCACGATGACGCCATCATGCCGCTTGCCCGAGGCGTCGCCCACCAGCGCGCCGTTGACCACGAAAAGATCGTAATGCAGCGCGATCTGGGGCGTCTGCGTCCGGGAAGCGAGGCTCTGCCGTTCCACGGCCTCGCCGCGATCAACAAACCACAGACCGGCCGCGACAACGCCGATGCCGAGGAAGTAACAAAGCCGCATGCGTGATACCCAGTATAATGGTCAAGAGAAGGAACTTCTCCAGTCTATTCAGTCGCAGAATTCCACACAATCATCCGACCGCGACTGCAAGCCGCCCCCTCTTCCGGTGCGGGCTTCATTTGCCACTCCGGTCTCCCCTCTCAACTGCCGCTCGCGTTCGGGTTCCAGGCCGTGGCGCATCGCCATGGTGGCGATGGACATCGCGCCGTGGCGAACGAGGATCTGGTCGGCCTGGGCTTCCCGGAGGCGGTCGCGGACGGCGAGGCTCGGCGGCACGGCCTGAATGGCGACCGCCGTGGCGGCTTCGGGCGGGAGCGTGCCGGCGTCGATCGCGGCCCGCACGATGCGGTCAAGCACCTCGCGATCCTCCTCCACCAGTTCGTGCTGCAGTCGCTGGAACATCCGCACCGCCGGGCCTTCGGCCACCATTGTCGAGGCGTAGTTGGCGTTCGAGGCGTCGCTGGTGAGCATGAACTCCGGCATCACCAGCCGCGCGGCGATCGCCCGCAACTCGGCCTGCAGCACTTCGACATACCGCGCCGCGTCCAGCCCGGCCACGGGGAACTCGTACTCGGTGCCGGCGAACGTGTCGACGATCGTGCCGGGGCCGTAGCGTCGAAGATACGACATCCGGCCCGGTTCAGTCAGTGCGGCGTCGGCCCCTTCGGCCACAAACCGCTCCAGGCTCGCCCGCGAGCCCGCAGCATGCTTGCGGATCAGGGCGATCGCCGACTGGATCTCGGCCACCGCGCTCATGTTGCGCAGCAGCCGCTCGGCCCGCCGCAGGTTCTTTCGCACCGGGTAGAATAGCGGCAAACCTCGCCGCACATTGGCATCGACGTTCGCCTTGCGGTGCTGGATCTCGGCCGCGTCGACCCACTGGCCGTCAATCCAGTAGCCGAGCACCGTCTCCACGTCGTCGCGGTCGGTCTGGACCCCCAGCGCCGCCGCCGGGTCGGTCAGCCGATGGGGCGGCGTGGCGACCTGGCCGGGTTCAACAAACCGCACGCGAACCGTCCCGTCGGCCGCAGTGAAGAACCGCAGGAACGCCTCGCCGTCGCGGTCGCGGCGGCGGACGATCTCCTGCTGCCGCTTGTGCCACTGGTTGACCCGCAGAAACGCATCGATCGTTTCCTGTACCTCTCCCACCAATCTCGGCGCATCGATTCCCGGCCGGGCCGACACCCGGTAAGTATGCCCCGTTCCAACGACAAACGAAACACGGTTCTCGTGGCCGTTGATGGCGAATTCATTGCTTACGGCCAGCGCCCGGCACTGGTTGCGGATACTGGCAAGCTCGTGCTCGCTGGTATACGGCATTCCCGGCCCGCCGCCCGGCGAGCTATCTCCCGCGAGGCTCCACCGCTCCCGATCGCCGTCGTCGATCGCATCCATTGGATCGACATACCCGCCGTAAAATGCGTCGAACGATTCCCGCAGCCGCTCCCGTAAAAGCTCCAACGTCGTCTTCATGGTCAGTTCTCCCAGTCAGCGGTCAGTATTCACTATTCACTATTCTCTATTCAGCATTCAGTATTCAGCATTCAGCATTCACCAGGCTCTTCCCCAGCCCGTCTCCTTTGGCTCCGGCGGCAAGTTCCTCGGCCAGGCGGACGGCCATCTCGGCGGCGTCGGGGCCGTCGTCGTGGTCGCCGGCCGGAAACATCCGCAACTGGTCGACCAGCAGCCGGGTGGACGGCGAACCGGCCTTGAACCGCGCCCGCCGCTGGGCGAAGTACGGGCCCAGCCGGCGGATCCGCACCCGTTTGTTCACCGTGTTCACCAGCGGCCACGGCCGCGCGCCCACCAGTCCTTGCCGCTGCAACTCGGCGGCGAACTCCTCGCCCAGCAGTTCCTGGAACTGATTGGCCTCGATGCCGAAGGCGTGCGGCCGGAAGCGGCGATAGAGTTCCACGCCGTCGGCCACGATCTCGGGTGTTGGCCGGCGGGCAAGGTCGGCCTCGAACCAGAGCACGCCCTGCCGGTCGATCCCGAGCATCACGAAGGCCGAGTAATCGCCGCGGCGGCCGTCGCTCCCCTTGCTCGGGTCGAGCGCCATCGTCCGCAGAGCAAGCTGCGCGGGCCACTCGTCGAACCAGATCGACTCGTCGAAATACTCCTCCGGCCACTCGCACATTTCGGGCGAGACGGGCGAATTCTGCTTCTCGCGCTCGAAGCTCGCCCGGCCACCCTCGGCCCGCAACTGCATGAGCGTGTACAGGTCCTCCTCCTCGGGCCAGAGCACTTCCGCGCCGGCGTCCATCTCCGCGCGGCGGGCCTCGTAGAATTGCCGCGCATGTTCAGCGGCCGCAGGATCCTCGACGTCGCAGTAGATCGCTTCCCACTCCTGCCACCGCAGCATGTTGGCCGGCCACCGCTCCACGGCGCGAAAGATCCGCGACCGCCAGCCGGGCGTCGCGTGAAGCTCCATGGCCAGCGCCTCGCGATGCAGCGCGGTGGCCAGGTTCACCACGTTCGTCCGCGGCGTGCCGGCCTTCATCAGCGTTCCGTGGAACCATGTCCGCGACCGCTCGCGCGCCGCGGCCGATTGCATGTGGCTGTCGTTCTGCAGGTCGTCGCACACGATCAGCGTGGGCCGGTCGGCGCGCCTCCGCCGCCCGCGAATCCGCTGCCCGGTGCCGAAGGCCTCGATCCCCACGCCGCTTCGCAGCACGATCGCCCCCGCACGCCACACCGGCCCCTCGCCCGTCGCGGCCGGGTAGGCGGCTGCCAGCCGCGCGTTCTCCTCCAGTTCGTTGCGGATGTTCTCCAGGTGCGCATGCGCTTGCGATCGCGTGTCGGAGACGATCCAGATATAGGCTTCCGAGCCATGCAGCGCCGTCCACAGCGGATACGCCAGCGCGGCCACCGTCGACTTGGCCGATCCCCGCGGGCCGAGCAGGTTGACCTTTCCGCCGCGCGCCGTGGGCATCGCCATCAACTCCCCGGCCAGCCAGCGGTGCATCGCCGACGGCGGCCGGCGAAAGTGCTCCGGCAAGTAGGTCTGGCACCACGACAGGAGGTCCAGGCACTGCGCGCTGGCCGCCTGGTGCTTTCGCGCCGTGATCGCCGCGATTTCGCGGCCCAGCATTCCGGGGAACTCGTCCACGCCTGGCACCCTGCCGCCGACCGATCGTTTGCGTTTCATTGGTTGCCCTCTCCGTGTCTCTCAGCTCTCGACTTTCTTGGGTCCCAGCCCCGATACCATCCGCTTCAGCCGGGCGAGCACGGGGCGGTGGTACCGCTCCGGCACACGCTCGACGATCACCTCGGCCAGTTCCGCCACCAGCCGCTTCACCTGCTCCACGGTGACCATGTCGGCCGATCGCGGCGCGAATTCCTTCGGATTGAGCCGCTCGAGCATCCATGCCCCGGCCCGCCAGTACTGGTCTTTCCGGGCGGCTCGCTGAATGTTCTTGAGGTTCGCGATCTGCGCGTTGCACTCCGCCTCGCCCAGCCCCCGGGCGAAATCGGCGTCGCGGGCGGCTGTCCGAGCGATGGTCGTCGGCGAGCAGCCCACATAGCGCGCCGCCATCCGCCGGCTGCAACCGATCGATATCAGCGCCAGTACCACGCGGCGTTTCGCCTCGTCCAATGCCAGTTGTTTTGAACGCTCGGCCATGCTTCCGTCTCCTCGATACGACACAACGCTGACTCGCGATGGCGTGTCACCAGGTGGCGCACTGCCTTCTCGAACTCAACCCTCAGCTCCTGCATACTCGAATGACACCACGCCGCGGCCGACCGAACTGCGATAACCGCCGGCCAGGTGCCGGGCGTCACAGGAACCGCCTCTCTTCACGCTCACCGCCCGCCACAAGGGCGAGCGGCGGCAGTGGCCGATCACCGCCGGATGGCTCGTCGTGATGCTCACGCGCAAGCCTTCGCCGCGGTGCAGCCCGGCCACCGCCTCGAGCACCCGACTGCCGATCCCCACGCCCTGGAAGTCGGGCAGCGTTACCAGTCGCGTCACCCGCCAGCGCCCTTGCCGCCCCACCAGCGGCAACGTCGCGCAGAACGTCACCGGCACTTCCTGCCAGCTTGCCAGGAAGCACCGCGCCGACGGGCTCAGCGAACCGCTCAGATAGTGATGACGCGCAAACAGGGCCCACGCCGCATGGCGGCAGCGAACGAGCTTGAGCTCGATCTTCGGTCGCCGAAGCCGCCTCCGATCAAACCGCCGCGCGGCCATGTCGAGCATCCAGTCGGGCTCGAGCCATTCGGCCACATCGTAGTGGCACGTGATCGCCACGAAGCGGCAGCCGACGGACCCTGAGCGGATCGATCTGGCGACCGCGGCCGACGCGATCTTCGCCACGTTGCGGTCGACCAGGCTCGTGAACTCGTCGAAGGCGACGACCGGCCGCGGGCCTTCGCCCGTTTCTTGGGCCGCCAGCAGCGCCCTGGCCAGGTCGCAGCGGAACTGCTCGCCGCCGCTCAGCACGCGATACGGCTTGATCCAGCCGGGCGGCGAACCGAAGCCCACGGCGGTGAGCACGGCGACGATCTCCTTCACCGGCCGGTTGCCGAAGCCGTCGATCACCGCCCGGTCATCCGGCCAGGCGCAAGCGCGGTAAACGTGTTCGCCGAACATCCGCCGGGCGATCGTCGTCTTTCCGCTCCCCGATGGGCCGACGACGAGCCCCACCCGCCAGTCGTCGCCCACCTCCGGCATCTCCACCCGGAATCGCTCCTCCGCCCGCGGCCCGATCGCCAGGTCGAACATCCCGCCCACCTGCTGGACGCGAAACGAGTCGTACACCGGGCAGCTTACATCGACTTCGATCAATGGCATGGGTTCCTCCTCGATCAGCTTTCAGCTATCAGCCATCAGCTTTCCGCAATCGGATTTCCTTTCGACCTCTCACAGCATCCGCAGCTTGCAGCGATGGCCTTCGGCCACCAGCCGCTCGTAAACGGCTTGCTGCTCAGCTTCATCGCGGCACTCGACCACCACCTGGTACGACTCGGGCACATCGACTTCGTCGGGCGGCGCGATCGGCGGTTCGTCGGCCGCGGCCGCCTCGGCCCGCTTCACCAGCCCGTCTACCAGCGCCCGCACCGCCCCGTTCTGCGTCTCGAACGCTTCCGCTAAATCGGCGAGCTTCTGGTCGTCCGTCTCCGCCAGCGAAGCCAGCGGGTCGAGCACCACCAGGAGCTTCGCCGCCTCCTGGTCGTTGAGATCGACCACCAGCACGGGCACTTCCGCGTCGGGCGTCGTCTCCGCGCGGAGATGTCCGTCGATCAGCTCCAGCGAGCCGTCTGCCAGTTCGCGGGCCAGCAGTGCGTCGGCGTAGCCGATCTCGGCCAGCACTCCGCGGAGCGCGTCGCGCTGCGACGCCGGATGGGTCCGCCAGTTCTTCGGGTGCGGGCGCAGCAGCCTGGCCGGCACGCGCCGCAGTTCCCTGATTCGATCGCGCACGTTCATTCCATCTCCTTCAACCGTTCGTAAACCTGCGAAAGCTGCGATTCCAACTGCTCCAGCCGCGCCTCGTAGCGCGCATCGATGGGCAACCGCTGCTCGTGGTCGGCCAGCAGCTTGTCGACCTTCAGTTCGAGCTTGGTCATCCCGGCGGTGAGCACGGCGAGCTTGGCGTGGACCATGAACATCCACGGCGCCATCGCCAGCGCCACCGACGTCATCGCACCAACCGCCACCGCGCACAATTCGGCCATGGTGGTTTGCTCCTGTATTGATCGTGGTCATCGGATCTTCCTCGTTCCCACGCTCTGCGTGGGAACGAGGAAACAGCTCTGCATCCCGCGCCCTCACGCGTTCTTCACGGCGGCTTCACGCTCGCGGTTCGGGCTTGCGGCCGCGCCCCGCGGTTCTTCCGAAGGCCGCACGCCGTGCGGGATCGGCAGCCGGTTGTCGTCGCCGCCAAACGACGCGCAGATGTCGAACATCTCGCACAGCGAGGCGTAGAGCATCAGCGATTCACGCGGCGTGATGCGGTAGGTGGCGTAGCGGCTGTCCAGTCGCGTCGCCTCGACGATGTGCTGGTCGAGCGCCGTGAGAAACATCCGCGCGTCGACGTTCCGCAGGTCCAGCTCGCCCAGCAGCGGAATGTTCGGGTCGCTGCCGTCGAGCCGGTAGGGCAGATCGAACTCGCGGCCGGTGGGCCGCGGCACCTCGTCCCCCGCCGGGCTCTTGTCGTTCATCTCTTCGGGCAGCGTCACGCTCAGGCTCCGCGCCCGCTCCACCAGCGTCTTGATGTCGGTGTTCATCGGGTTGTGCGTGATCTTCCGCCGCAGGTAGTCGAGTTTCACGAGGTGTTCCATGAGGAACTGGTTCGTGGCCGAATCCCAGCCGCTCTGGACGCCGAAATCGCCGTTTTGCAGCACCTGCCCGCGGAACATCAACGTGTGTCCCACGTACGTGTGGATCGACCGGTTGCGAAACCGCGTGATCGCATCCTGAAACGTGTCTTTGCCCAGCATCATCTCACTCATCGTGGTTCTCCTTGAAAAACAGTGGTGAATAAGCAAGCTATCAGCAGTCAGCTATCAGCAATCAGCTTTCACAAATCAGTTTTCGACTCCATCGGCCGGCGCGGGGGCGAGGCCGTGCACGCGGTGAAACTTCCGCGCGACCCGATCGCGGATCTTTCGGGCCCATGCGGCCAATACCGCGTCGCTGCTCGTCTCCGCCTGGCGAAGCTGCTCGTCGTACTCGCGGCCCAGCGTGGCATCGGCCAAGGGACTGCGGCCGCTCAGCGAAAACACCTGGGCAAGCTGCTCGGCGTAGTCGTCCTGCATCCCTTTCGCCGGGGCAGGCGACGCGCTCGGCGGCGCGCGGTCAAGCCTTCGGCGGATGCGCCGTCGCACGAGCGCGCCAATCACCCGTGCGGCGATGATCAAGGCAATCGACGGCGGAGCGGTCCAGCCGAGCGCGGCCAGTAGCACAGGCAGCGCCCGCTCGAGCAGCCCCGCGCCATGCCCGGCGGCTGCACCGGCCAGCGCCTCGCGAATCAGTCCCCGAAGGCGGCCCGGTTCGATCGCCGACTCCACCTCGCCGATGCGTCCGCCAATCGCCTCGACTGCAGCCAGGGCCCGCTCAAACTTCTCCATCCGGTCGGCCGCGATGCGGCGCTGGCCGTCGAACTCCCCGTGCATCGCTTCCAGCTTTGCGGCCAGCGCGTCGAGCCGCCCGCCGATTGCGGCCGCAGCGTCGCCCGGCGGTCGGTGCCCCAAATCACCGCCGCCAGTTCGCCCCGAGCATTGAACACCGGACCGCCCGAGTCCCCTTCACGGGCAGCGCCCGAAAGTTCGAGCGTCTCGAAAGTCCCTGTTGGCGATCGCCGCGAATAGCCCAGCGCCCGCCCCGCGTTGCACCAGTAGCGCCCGTCGGGCCCGTAGCCGCAGCTTCGCAGCGGCTCGCCGGGCACGGGCGGTTGCTGGGCAATCCTCACCGGCGTCGCAGAGGGCGCGGCGATCCGGAGCGCCGCCAGGTCCCACGCCTCGTCGATGCCGATCAACTCGGCCGCCAGCGGCGAACCGCCGGCGAACGCCACACTCACCCGCTCGGAGCCCTCGCGAAACAAATGGGCGCACGTTAGCACCGTGCCCGTGCGGCCGTCGCCGGCCACCAGCGTGCCCGAACCGAGACTCTGCAACCCGGCCGACTCGTTGACGATTCGCACCACCGCCGGGTGCGGCGCCGCTGGCGGATAGCACCGCGGCCCCGTGCACGTGCCGCCCGCCTGGCCGGCAGCGGCCAGCCAGATGGACGTCGATAGTAAGCAAGCAGCAATCATCGCAGCACCTCGCCCCGCAACCTCGTCAGAGTGTCAGTGTGAACCGGTATTCGTAGAGCGGACTCCGCGCCAGATCGGCCGGCTCCGTGAGCCGGTCGGCCAGGTGCGGCACCGGATCGACTCCGCCGCCGATCCGGTCGGCCATCGCGCAAGCATGACTGCAGAACGGCGGGCGGATATCGACCGCGCGGTCATCAACTTCCGGCTGCACGAGCCATCGCACGAAGGGCAGGTGCAGGAGTGCCGCTGCCGCGAGGCCGCGATAGCCGTACTGCTGCCCCGCCAGCCGGAGCATGAATGCCGTTGCAGCGCGGCGGTCGTACTCCGGCCAGCGATCGTTCGGGTTGACCGCGAAGACATCGATCCGGCCCGGATATCGAGCGACCTGGCTGGAGAGCGTTACCGCGCGGCCACCGCATGGGGCGCGCGTTTCCAGCACGAACAGGTCGCCATCCCACCACGCCGCCTTGGCGGCATGGCAGTGCCGGCCGCGCCCCGCAATGGCGATCGGACCCCAGCGGCGCACCAGCACGAGGTCCGCATCGCGGATCTCGCTACGGACTTTGTCGTAGCGAGCCAATACATCACCTGTTTTCCGATTCATGGCTCTTCTCCTTCCACCAGCCACGGCGCTTCCCGCTCGAGCCGAATCCGCCGCCTCCGCACCCGCCGATAGCGGTCCCGATGCGGCCCGCGCAGTTCGAGCCGAAGATCGCCGTCGTCCTCCTCCTCCTCGCGGCGATCAAGCCGCCACTCAGCCCGCGTCCTCTTTCTGTCTCTTTCATGTCGTTCGCGCATGTGTTCTCTCCGGCGCAAAAAAAATGGGCGCGCCACCGGAGCCGTCTCCGGCGGCGAGCCCTTTGTGACACCGGGTGACTACCCGGCTCCGCTGATACCCGCCACGATCACGAACTTAACAGTAGAGTGGCCTAAGTGGAATAAAAAATCCTGCAAGTCATTGCAGGATAAGAGGTTGCGACAACAATTCTGTGTCACACGCTGGCCGCGGCGGCTTATTCCTGGCCCGTTCCGCGGGCTAACCGCTCCAATTCGGCCACCGCTCGGTCGAGTTCATCGACGATCGGGCCGCCGGGCGTCTTGAGAATTTCGACCACGCTGCGGTAATACCAGAGCGTTCCCTCGCGCCCGCCGCGGAAGTGCTTCCAGAGCGTTTCCCCCAGGCGCCGATAATCGGCCGCCAGCGATCGCGCGTTGTCGAGCTTGTCGGCCGCGCTCACCAGTCGCACGGCAGAAGGCGCGGTGCGGAGCCGCTCGAGATAGGCCTCCTTTCGCGCCCGCCACGGCGGCTTGGGTGTCTGGTCGGTGTCGGTGCACGCGGCCACGATCTGGAGCACCTGCGGACCGAACCGCCGCCCGATCTCCTCGCCCGTGACCGCGCCCCCCTGGTCCTCGATCGCGTCGTGCAAGAGGGCGGCAATCGCCGTGTTCTCATCGCCGCCGTGCTCCAGCACGATCCCGGCCACGCGGAGCAGGTGCGCTACGTACGGCGTGCCCGAGACCTTCCGCATCTGCTCCGCATGCAGCCTGGCCGCGAAGCCGAGCGCTTCGCAGAACCGCTCACCCAGCGCCATGGCTTCTCCTCGATGGCAAGTGCAATGCGACGCTACGGGTGCGTCCCGCTCAAAACCTTCGCTTCCGGCAGCCCTTCCTTGAGCCGCTTCGCCCCTTCCTCGGTCACCGCCGTGTTGGTCACGTGCACTTCCTTCAGCCCCTTGAGCGCAAGGATCGAGTCCAGCCCCGCATCGGTAATCTGGGTGCGGCCCAGATGGAGGAATGTGAGATTCGATAAAGCGGCCAGCTTCGGCAATCCCGCGTCGGTGATCTTGTCATTGTCGAGGTTGAGCCACACAAGCTGCGTCATCTCGGCCAGGGTCGCTAGCCCTTCATCCGTCACGCCCGTGGTCCACAAGTTGAGCCGCGTGAGCTTCGGCAACGCCTTGAGATGCACCAGTCCTTCGTTGCTCACCGCCGTTTCGCTCAGGTCGATGTCCTCAAGGTTCTGAAGCTGCTTGAGTTGGGCGAGCGCGGCGTCGGTGATCTTTGTCCCGCGCAGGCGCATCCGCCGCATCTTCGTCAGGCCGGCCAGGTGCTCGATCCCGGCATCCGTCACTCCTGCCCGGGTGAGGTACAACTCCTCGATCGCCTCCAGCGGCTTCACCGCCTCCATTCCGGCGTCGGTCACCGCCGTGTCGTCGAGTCCCAGCACCTTCAGCCGCTTGAGCCCGCCGAGGTGTGCGAGCCCCGCGTCGGTGACTTCCGGCCCGGTCAGCTTGAGGCTCTTCAGGTATTCGAGCCTGCCGATCCACTGCATATCGGCGTCGGTCGCCTTCCCTTTGGTGAGATCCACCAGCGTGATGTTTCCCGCATCGTCGGCCTTCCACGTGGCCCCGATCGCCGTCAGCCGCTCGCCGGGTGCTTCGTCCTGGCTCTCTCGGGCCGGTGCCGTTTCCGCATCGGCCGGCGCCGTTTCGGCAGCGGTTTCTGGAGTGTCTGACGCCACCGGCTTTGGTGCCGGCGGTGCGTAGCTGGGCTCGATGCACCCGGAAAACACGATCAGCAACGACAACGAAACGGCACCCGCCGCCCACGCCAGCCGGCACGACAGTCTCATGACGAATCTCTCCAGAGGGAATGTCCGCGTCCGCAGGGAAAACGCCCAGTATAGCGGTTTGCGGAGCCGCCGTCTCGGCTCAACAGCGATGGGGGCGGCCGTCTGCGCCAGACGAATTGTCAGGCCCCACTATAATACTCCGTCGACTTCCCCGCGCCCCAGGCACCACATGCCGACTGCCATCGATCTGCGAAACCACCTGCCCGAGGTCATGGACGACCTCGATCTCGACGCCCACCGGCACCATCACGCGCTGGCCGGATTGTCGCGCCTCAACCTGTTGAGCCGCAGCGTGGCCACGTTGTGGTCTGAGGTTGCCCCGCTTGCGCGGTCCGCGGGGCGCCCGCTTCGCTTGCTCGACCTTGCCAGCGGCGCGGGCGACATTCCGCTCGGCCTCTGGCGGCGTGCCCGTCGCCAGGGTCTAGCCATCGAGATCCGCGGCGTCGATTTCAACCCCCGCGCGGTCGCTTTTGCCCAGGCCCGCGCCGAACGGGCCGGGGCCGATATCCGTTACCAGCGGCTCGATGTTCTCACCTCGCCGCTGCCTCAAGGTTTCGACATCCTCACCTGCTCGCTCTTCCTGCACCACCTCGAGGAAGCCCAGGCCGCGAAGTTGCTCCGCGAGATGTCGCACGCAACGGGCGGCGTCGTGCTCGTCCAGGACCTTGTCCGCGGCCGCCGAGGACTGTGGCTTGCGCGGCTGGCATCGCGACTCTTTACCGCGTCCGATGTCGTACATGTCGACGCGCTCCGTTCGGTCCGCGCCGCGTTTACGCTCGACGAAGCGCGCCGCCTGGCCGACCGGGCCGGCCTGGAAGGCTGCCGGCTTCAGCGGCGCTGGCCATGCCGATTCCTGCTGGTGTGGAGGCGGTCATGAGCATGCTCGCCCCGCCGCCTCCCGATGTTGATGCCGAATCGCTCATTGAGAACGCCGCCTCGCAAAGCTACGACGTGCTCATCGCCGGTGCCGGGCCGGCCGGCGCGTTGACGGCTACGCTCCTCGCGCGGCGCGGTGCGCGCGTGTTGCTGGTCGACAAGGCCGCTCACCCGCGATGGAAAGTATGCGGCTGTTGCCTGAACGGCTCGGCGCTCGCCGCTCTCGACCGAGCGGGGCTCGGCGATCTGGCCGCGCGCCTGGGCGCAGTACCGCTCGATCGGTTTGAACTCCGCGCCGGCGGCGCGCACGCGGTGATTCGCCTGCCGGGTGGAATGGCCCTTTCGCGCGAGGCCCTCGACTGGGCCTTGATCGCCGCCGCAGTATCGGCCGGCGCAACCTTCGTGCCGCAGGCCCGCGCGGTGCTTGAGACGCCAGGCGGAGAATGCCATCACGCGGCGCTGCAACACGGCTCGACCCGCGCGGTAGTTTCCGCCCGGATCGCGTTGGCGGCCGACGGTCTGGCGGGCGGCTTCCTCAAGAACCTGCCGCAGTTTGAGCCGCATGTCGCATCCTGGGCACGCGTCGGCGCGGGGGCGGTGTTCGACGATCCGAGCGACGACTTTCGTCCCGGCACCATCTATATGGCCTGTGCGGCTTCGGGTTATGTCGGCGCAGTGCGGTTGGAGAACCGTCGGCTGAATCTCGCTGCGGCGATCGATCGCGGCCTGGTCGGACAGGGGAGCAGTCTGCCGGAAGCCGTGGCGGCCATTCTTCGTTCTGCCGGCGCTGCGGTCCCCGCGTCGATCGCTGAGGCCTCGTGGCAGGGAACGCCCCTTCTCACCCGGCATCGGCCGCGACTGGCGGCCGAGCGGGTGTTCCTCATTGGCGATGCGGCCGGATACGTCGAGCCGTTCAGTGGCGAAGGAATGGCGTGGGGCATGCAAGCGGCCCTCGTTCTCGCCCCGCTCGTGTGCCGCGGCCTGGCCGGCTGGGACGATCGCCTTGCCGCGCAGTGGGCGGCCGACTACGCGCGTCTCATCGGCGGCCGCCAGCGGATCTGCCGTATGTTGACGCGGTTGCTCCGCGGCGAGCGGCGGACCCGGGCCGCTGTCGTCCTGCTCCGTTATGCGCCGTGGCTGGCGGCTCCCTGGATCAAAAGGATCAACTCGCCATGACATTTGCCCTGTGCGGACTGAGCGTGGTTCAACCCGAGCGGTCGATCGAGCAGCGGGCCGCGGCCGAGGTCGCCAAGACGTTCCTGGGCGTCAATGGCCGCGAGGCGCACGCCCTGGCGTCACTTTTTCGCCGCACCCAGGTGTGCAGCCGCGCCAGCGTGCTCCTCGAACCGAGCGCCGATTGCGAGCCGAGGCAATCGTTCTATCCGCCGGCTGTCGGACCGGCCGATCGCGGTCCCGCGACCGCCGTACGGATGCAGCGTTACGCCGCCGAGACCGTTCCCCTGGCCCACGCCGCCGCGAGTGAAGCCCTCGAGCGCTCGGCGACCGCGCCCGGCGAGGTGACGCACCTGATCACCGTCTCGTGCACCGGCTTCTTTGCGCCCGGCATCGACGTTGCACTGGTGAAGAGCCTCGAGTTGCCGCCGACCGTGGGCCGCGTGCACATCGGCTTCATGGGGTGCCACGGCGCGCTGAACGCCTTCCGCGTCGCCGAAGCGCTGGTGGGCTCCTGTCCGGCGGCGCGCGTGCTTGTATGCGCGGTCGAGCTTTGCAGTCTGCACTACCAGTACGGCACCGACCCGCAGCATCTTGTGGCCAACGCGCTGTTTGCCGACGGCGCGGCGGCCTTTGTCGCGCGCCGCGCGCAACCGGACGACGGCGATCTCTGGCAGGTTGCCGCCTGCGGATCGCGCCTGGTGCCCGACGCCGAAGACGCCATGACCTGGCGGATCGGCGATCACGGCTTTCAGATGACCCTTTCGCCCCGTGTGCCTGATCTCATTGCCAGGCACTTGAAGCCCTGGCTCGAAGAATGGCTGGCGGCAGAGGGGCTGACGATCGCCGAGATCGGCTCGTGGGCCGTGCATCCCGGCGGTCCGCGGATCTTGAGCAGCGTGGCCGAGGCCCTGGGGCTGCCTGCCGGCGCGCTGGACATCTCGGCTCAGGTCCTCGCCGAGTGCGGCAACATGTCGTCGCCCACGATCCTGTTCGTCCTTGACCGGCTCAGGCGGGCCGGGGCGGCACGGCCGTGCGTGGCCCTGGGGTTCGGTCCCGGACTGATCGCCGAAGCCGCGCTACTGGCAGGGCAAGCTTCAGAGGCGCCCTGAACTGAATATGGCGGCGGCTCTTCTCTGCCCGTCGCGGCGACGTCAGTGTACCACTGCCGCGCGCCGCCAGGCCACGCGCAGTGGGGGGTGAAGAGTCGCGGCCCGGGCAACATTGCCTGACGTGCGGGATTTAGCGCTGGCTTCCTCGGCAAAACTCGTGTCTGTGGATTTTGCGGTTCGTTTCTCCGCTGTCGCCAAACCGGAATCTTCCCGCCGCCGCTCCCTTTTCTCCCGCCGACAGCCGAGCTAGTGATTAATCGCTTGAAAGGATCCGTGCAGCATGCGCGACATGTCTAAGACCCTCCGCTGGTTGCCTGTACTCTCGCTTGCCATCTTGCTTGCCGCGCGACCTGCCGACGCCAAACGTTTTGACTATCTCGTCGGGCCGGGCGACAGCGCTGCGGAACCGGCGAACGCTCCGGCAGCACCGAGCGATTCGGCTCCCAGTGCACCGATTGATGAAGCACCAGCGGCCGTAGCGGACGCGGACGCTGCTGAGGAGGCTGAAGAAGCCGAAGCGGCCGAGGAAGCTGAGGAAGAGACGGCCAGCGGCTTGTTCGGCCCTTTTCTCCATGGCGGAAACGGCATCGTCGCGCAGTATCTCTACACGGGCGACGTATTCAGCAATCTTCGCGGCGGGATCAACACCAACCGTGCCACCCGGTACCTGGGCCTCGTCGATGTGGCGATCACCGCCGATCTTGACCAGCTCGGACTGCCGCCGGGTGGCACGTTCTTCATCCTCGGCGAGGATTTTCATGGCCAGTCGCCCACCGAAAAGGATATCGGCGACTATCAGTGCGTGAGCAGTATCGATGCACCGCGGCGGACCCAGGTGAGCGAATACTGGTGGCAGCAGACGTTCCTCGACGGCGAGTTGACGCTGCGGCTGGGCAAGCAGGACGCCAACGCCGAGTTTGGCGTGGTGGATCTGGCAGGCGATTTCATCAATTCCTCGTTCGGGATGGTGCCGCTGATACCGATGCCTACCTACCCCGATCCCAGCGCCGCGGTCGCTGCCTTCTACACGCCCTGCGACTGGCTGGCCCTGAAATCGGGCGTCTGGGACGGTGCGCCCGACGGACGCAACTGGGGCTTCTCGGGAACCGGCACCGTGTTTTCCATCGCGGAGGCGGAACTGCTCTGGTCACTGCTCGAGGAGCGGCTGCCCGGCGGATTTCATGTCGGCGGCTGGTACCACAGCGGCGATGTCGACGATCTCAGCGGCAACGGCAGCTTTGACGGGAACTACGGCATCTACCTCGGCGGCGAACAGATGATCTTCAAGGAATCGTGGGATCCCGAAGAGGATGAGGGCCTGGGGGTGTTCGGGCAGTTTGGCTGGTCGCCCGAGGACCGCAACGAAGGCCGCTGCTACTACGGCGCCGGCCTGGTCTACAAGGGACTGGTCCCCTGCCGCGACGACGATATTTCGGGGATTGGCGTCGCCTCGGTTGCTTTCAGCGACTGGCTCGATCTTGACAACGAGACCGCAGTGGAACTCTTCCACCGTGTCCAGGTGAGCGAGTACTTCAGCGTGAAGCCGGACCTGCAATATATTGCTCGGCCGAGCGGCGTGGAGCGAGACGCGCTGGCCGCGGGCATACGATTCGAGGTCGCGCTCTGATCGTGGCAGGCGAATCCACCGCCTGGCATGCGATGTCCAGCGTTAGCCTGCCGCGCGCCGCCATCGCGACGGCGTCCGCGATCCCTGGTCGATCGGATCGGTGTACGGCGCGCGGGGCACGATCTGCGAGGCGCCCTTGTGGCCGCTTGCACGGTTGAAGAATCGCTGCGTGCGGAAGTGCTGATGATATCGGTCCGCCAGTTCCGTCCGCGAAATCGAATGATTGCTTGTCAGAGGGCGGGTTGCCACCCCCAGTGCCAGCGAAGCCGCCACGAGCGCAAGAACCGACAGCCGTTTCATGGGGACTCCCAATGCCTGTTGTGGGTGCCGAGACCGAGTCTATCCTCGGCATCTCGTCGAGGTCAAACAGGCAAGTGGCGGTCCGCTGCCAGGATCCTCCTGGGTGATTTGTCGGAAACGGATGCCAGCAAAAGAGTTAGAGCTGTAGTGGCGGCGCCGGGACTGGAGAGGCGTGTTGGATTTGTGCCACGCTGGCCGGCAACGCGTTTCCGAAAGAGAACGCCGGCGTGCCGGCATGAGAATGTCCGGAGTCCCGCCCGCCGAGGTGCAGCCGGGCGGGCTGCACCTCGAGCGGCGGTTCTTCTCTGTTACGAAACCTTGAAGCGTTCGACGAGGTCCCGCAGCACGCCCGCCTGGGCTCCCAGTTCCTCGCTCGACGAAGCCATCTCTTCGCTGCCCGAAGCCGATTGCTCGGTCACCTGGGCGATGCTCTGGATGGCGACCGACACCTCGCGGGCGCCAGCCGATTGTTCGACCGTGGCGGCGGCGATCTCGGAGATCTTCGCTGCCGTGGTCTCCACGGCCTGGATGATCCGCTTGAGCGACTCGCCTGTCTGGTCGCTGAGCTGGGCGCCCTCCTCGACCTTCTGTGTCGATTCCTTGATCAACGTCGAGATCTCGCGGGCGGCCTGGTTCGACCGCTCGGCCAGCTTGCGGACTTCGTCGGCCACGACGGCGAATCCCATGCCGTGCTCGCCGGCCCGGGCCGCTTCGATGGCCGCGTTCAAGGCCAGTAGGTTGGTCTGGCTGGCGATCTCCGAGATCACCTGGATGATCTCGCTGATCTGCTGCGAACTGGTGCGGATCTGCTCCATCGACTCGATCGACTTCCGCACCGCCTGCCCTCCGTCGTCCGCGAGGCGATTGGCCTCGGTGGCCACCTTGGTGGCCTCGGTGGCGTTGTCCTTGACGGCTTCGATCGAGCGGGCCAGTTCTTCGACCGAGGCGGTCATTTCTTCGACGCTCGAGCTCTGGGCCTGGGCGCCGGCGGCCAGTGTCTGCGAGCCTTCGGCGACGACGCGCGACCCTTCGGCAAACTGCGCGGCGCTTTCGGTCACCTGGCCGATCACGCTCGACAGGTCCTCCAGCATTCTCTTGATGCCGGCGGCCAGTTCGTCGATCGCCTCGTTGCCCTCGACGACCACTTGCCGGGTAAGATCGCCCTGGGCTGCCGCGGAGACCACCTCGAGAAGCTGATTGACCTTGCGGCGCAGTTCCTCGGCCGCCTTGCGGTCGGCCTCGGCCCGCTCGCGTTCCTTGGCCGCTTCCTCTTCCTGACGCTGCCGCTCGGCTTCCATCCGCTGCCGCTCGCGTTCGGCTTCTTCGGCCTCGCGGCGGCGCTGCTCTTCGGCCAGCCGGCGTTCTTCCTCGGCGCGCTGGGCCTGCAACTGCTGCTCACGCTCCGCAGCGTCCTTGACGTTCTGCATCGCCTGGGCCGTGGCCGCGACGGCCGCATTGACGGCGGTCGCCATGCGTCCCATCTCGTCCTTACCCTGGTAGTCGATGCGCTGGGTATAATCGCCGGCGGCAACGAGTTCCATGGTCTCGACGGTCTTCACCAGCGGCCGCGCGATCCGGCCCGCCGACCACCATGCACCGCCGCCGCACAACAGCAGCGACAGGCCGGCGGCCAACCCGGTCCAGAGCATCAGGTTATTCAGTGATGCGTTGACGCGCTCGATCGAGGCCTGGAAATCGTCCTCGTACGCTCCCACGCCGATCACCCAGTCCCACGGCTCGAAGTACGTCACCGCCGTCATCTTCATCCGTGCGGTAGTGTCTCCCTCGTTCTTCCAGGCGTAGTGGTGCATCGCCGAGCGGCCCTCTCCGGCGGCCTTTCCCTTCTCGATCAACTCGGAGATGAACAGGTTCCCGTCGGCGTCCTTGGCATCGAGGATGCATTCGCCGTCGCGTTTTCCTCCGGCGGAGATTACGTAGCGCCCCTTCTCATCGCCGCTGCCCCCCAAAACGAACACGTAGCCGGTCTTGCCCACCACGATATCCATGATGCCCTTGCGCAACTCGGGCACGTTCTCCTGCTTGACCCCCACGAAGATCGCGCCTGTCACGCGGCCGTCCTCGTCGCGGACCGGCTCATAGGCCGTAATGCACCAGTCATTGACTACCTTGGCCCGGCCCACGTAGGTCTCGCCGCGCAACAGGGCGGCGACCACCGGGTTCGGCGCCTTGTCGGCGCCCACGGCGGGGATATACGTGCCGATCGCCCGCTGCCCGTCGGCGCTTTGCACGTTGGTGGCCACACGGAGCATGTCGCCGGCCTCGTTCATACGCTGGAACACCGTGCACATGTCGCCCGACAGGGCCCGCACGTCGTCTACCACCGGCGTGGCTTTGCTGGTGCTGCGGTTCTGGCCCAGCCACTGGTCGCCGACGAGCATCTTGGGCAGTTCGACCGTGGTCTTCTTCTTGGTGTACTGGTCCACGGCATCCCACTTGACCTTGTCCTTCGCCAGCGACGTGCCGCCAAGCTGCTTGACTGTCTGCCGGGCGATCTTCAGATCGTTCTCGACCTTCTCCTCGAGCATCGTCTGATGGATCTCGACCATCCGGTACACGTCACCGGCGATCGCCTCGCACTGCTGTTCGCCCAGCAGATTTGTCTCGGCGATGATCTGCTCGCGAAGATTCGATCGCTGCACCAGCACGGTGGCAACGACCAGCAAACCGGTGGATACGATTCCCACGCTGCTAAGCAGCACAATCTTCGTGCGGAATGTCATGGGCGATTCCCTAGATCGGGTGGTGAGTGCAGTAAACCTATGAGCGTTTAGCTCGATGGTTCGCAAGGGGCAACCGCACTCTGGCATAAACCAGATGGTGAAACACGAAGAGTGTGCTGTTCGTGCCATTTATGCGCATTCTGAAGGCCAGCCCACCCGTTGGCCCAGCCAGTTTGGATGCTGCACCGGCTGATCTGGCACGGCGTTAGACAATAGCCCAGAACAGCGAGGAAAAGAGGGTCCGTGGCAGACGCTCAGACCTCGTTCGCTGATGAGTGCGGCATTCGCGCGTGTAGCTGCCGGCCGACGCGGGTCAGAAACGCCTCGGACGGCGGCCCATAGGGGCGGAATTTCTCCGCCGAACCGTCACCTTCATCATAGAGAATCGCCCGGTGTACCCCTAATTGGCCGGCGGCCGGCGAGTCCATGAGATTGCTCGAATCCGTGGCGTTCATCTGGAACAGCACCCGCAATTCGAGGTCGCGCAGTCCCTGCCGGTCGAGCGCCCGCGTGGCGTTGTTGTAGCTGTCGCACCACAACAGCGTGTGGATGCCGGCCATCGGACCGTCATGCAGGATGGTGCTGAACTGCTTCGCCGGGCTGACCGGTTGGTCGTCGCGGCGGCTGAAGCCGAAGTCGTCTTCGCTCCGCCGCAGGTCGCGGAATCGTCCCAGGTCGAACACGACTAGGTACCACGGGGGGGCCGTTTCGTCGTCAGAAGCCTGGCGCCGCGCCAGTTCGGCGGCGATCTCGGCCACCAGTTCCGGCATCCGCCGCGCAGCGGCCACGCAGGCTTCGTGCGGCAGCATCCCGGCGACCCGGTTCCAATAGCCGGCCCATGGCGACTCGGGCCGCGCGCCGTCGAGGATGAAGAACCTTGTCGGCGGCCCAAGCTGCGCCGCCAGGCTGAGCGTCGCGGCCCCCAGCACTCCCACCGCCTCCTCTTCCTGCGGCCCGATCACCAGCAGATTCGCGCCGTTCTGCCGGGCAAAGGGGACGAAAGTCGGCTCCTTGATCGCCACGGGCGCCCCGACCCAGGCCTGCGGTACCGGCACGCTCCGGCGCCACGCCGGCGCGGCCACCGTCTCGGCCAGGCGCGGATTCCGCTCCGGGTCGGCCGCCGCATTCCCCTCGAAGACAATCAGGTCCTTCGCCACCGCCCCGCGCTGCCGGGCCAGCGCCTGGATCCGCTCCAGCCATGCCACTCGTTCGTGGTCCGGAAGCCAGACGACCTGGAAGGGGTGGTTTCCCTCGTAGAGGCCGTTGGCGTCGTTGTAGATCGCCTCGCCCGGACGGCGCAAGAGGCGCGCTGCGGTGTTCTCCTCGCTGAGGATCAGGTGCGCGTCCGACTCGCTGCATTGCAGGGCGATTCGCACCGCCATCTGCCCGATCGTGCTCCGCGGCAGCGAGTAGGCTCCGCCCAGGGTTTGCGACCCCAGCAGCACATGGATTCCAAACGCCCGGCCCTGCCGCGCCAAGCGGTCGAGCAGCAGCGCGGCCGTCTGGGCGATGCGATCGTCTTCGACGAACAACTCCTGGAACTCGTCGATGACGAGGAGCGTCCGCGGCATCGTCTCCTGGGGCTTTAGAGTACGAAAGCCCTGGATGTCCTGCACGCCCAACTGGCGAAACAGGTCGCCCCGCCGCTTGAGCTCGCCGTCGAGCCGTTCGAGCACGCTCAAGCCGAACTCGCGTTCGCTCTCGATGGCGATTACGCGTGCGTGGGGCAACTCCATCTCGGCGTAGGCCTTGAACTCGACGCCTTTCTTGAAATCGACGAGATAGAGTTCCGCCTCCTCGGGGCTGTAGCGGATCGCCAGGCTGGTGATCAGGGCGTGCAACAGGGTCGATTTGCCCGAGCCGGTCTTGCCCGAGATGAGCACGTGCTGCGACGTCCCTTTGCCCAGCCGCAGATGCTGCAGTTTCAGCGCGCCGGCGCGGCCCAGCGGCACCTCGACTCCGCCCCGGCTGTCGGCGGTCCACCACTGGTCCTCGTCGGGCACCACACACGCGAAGGGCACTTCCACCCGGTCGGCATCCTTGATCTGTTCGCCCACGGCCCGCACGATCCGCGTAAACTGTTCGTCGGGGGGCGGCGCGGTTACCTCCAGCGGCACGTCGCCCAGGTCAGGGTGTTCCCACACGAAGCCGCGGCCCTCCCAGCGGAGCGTCAGGGCGTTGGCCTCCAATTCGGCCAGCCGGAGGTTTCGCGGCAGCCGCACATCGCCGTCGACGCTCAACAGCGTATACACGCCGCACCGCGCGCCGCTGGCCGCCAGGCTCACCAGCCGCCGGAACGCGCTTTCGGTTACGTTGGCCGGGAAATTGGCCAATGCCAGGATCCGGTAGGGCTCGGCCATCTCGCCCGCCGAGGCGTTGTACTCCTGGATCGACGCATACTCGTTGCGGAGATACACCTGGATCACGTTCTCCATGTGTTCGGTCAGGTCGCCCAGCCGTTGCTCGATATGCGCCGCCTCGGTCCAGATCCGCTTGGTGACGAACTGGTCGTTGTAGTCGGCCAGGTGCATGAAAGCCGAGAAGTTCTCTCCCAGCCCGACCGGGTCGACAATGGTGAACCGCACCTTGCCCAAGGGCATCGAGACGAGCAGCCGCAGCATCAGCGACTGGATCGCCCGCACCGCGCACGATCGCCCCTCACCGCGGGCCTTGAGCAGGATGAGCGAGCGGTCGCGAAACGGAAACAGGGCCGGCAGCGTGAACTCGGTTCGCCCGGGGCGCAGCTCGGCATCGGCCGGAATCCCGCCCTCGATCTCCTCCAGCCTCGCGGTGAAGTAGCCCAGCGGCATCGCCGCCGGCATCTCGGCCGGCGGCGTCCAGGTGCCGTCTTCGACCGCGTCCCAATCGGGAAACAGGTTTCGGCAGGTCGCCATGAGCCGATCGACCCCCGCGGTGACTTCGCGCACCCCCGTCCCCCAGCGGTCCGACAGGGACTTCCACACCCGGTCGTGCTGCTGCTGCTGTTCGGTGGTCTCGCGGTAACGCGACTTGAGCAGGTCATCGAGTTCGTTGTCGAACCGGGCGTGGGCCGTCTGCAAAGCCCGCGTGTAGGTCTGTTCGATCTCCTGCAGGCCCCGGTCGCGGCGGGCGATCAGCTCCGCGAGTCGGGCCGGGTACTTGTCGTCGGCCTCGTGGGTCTCGGCCTGTTTCCGCTCGCGCAACTCTTCCTGGGCCTTGGCCAAGACCTGCCCGGCCTGTGAAATCTCCTGCTCGGCTTTGTGCCGGCCGGCTGCCATCTGCCGTTCGTTCTCGTGCCGCACCGCCTCGCGCGCGGCCCGCAGCGCCTCGTCGGCCCGCGCCAGCGCCTGGCGAAGCTCGAGAAAGGCGTGCATCGTCTGCCGCCGGGCGACGAAATAGAGCCAGATCGTCAGCAGCGTGCCGAGGATCGCCCCGCCGGCGAGAGTGACCGGCAGCCAGACGACGATATTCCAGCCGGTCAATACTCCGAATGGATAAGCCAGGGCGATCCACAGAAGCAGGAACAGGCCGACCGGCTGCGCGCCCTCGAAGAACCGCGGCACCGCCTGGCCGGCCAACTCGTGCCAGCGGCTTTGCGCCTGTCCGACCAGCTCTCCCAACAGTGCCACTGGGTCGGCGCCGCCGAGACCGCCCGTGGGGAGCGCCGGTGGATAGACCCGCCACTGGCGGCGCCGCTTCACCAGCTCAGTCGCCGCGTGGTCGATCCCCGTCAGCTCGGCTTCCTGCGCGTCGAGCTGCGCCTGGCGCTGCTTGAGCTGTACGGCCAGGCTGCCCCGCGTGGCCTCGTAGATCGCGTTGGCTTCCCATTGGACCTCGTCAAACGCTTTCTGGCACGCGGCTTCCTCTTCCTTGTAACGGGCCGCGATCTTCGCCGTGGTCCGCTCATACTCCTTCCGCGTGGCGTTGTAGGCCGCTTCGAATTCGCCAACGGCCGCCTGCCGCGATCGCTCGTGTTCCGCCTCGGCGGCGGCCTTTTCGGCCTCGAACTGCTCGGCGAGATGGCGCTGCGAGTCCTGATAACGCTGCTTCGTCTCTTCGCTGCGGGTCCGAAACGCCGCGGCGATCTCGACGTCGGCCGGGGTCCGTTCGGCCACCAGCCGGCGCAGCTTCAACACCAGGTCGCGCGGCTCGTCGGGCCGCAGCGACAAAGGGGAATGACCGTCGTCCGTCATGAGTGGGTGCCTCTTCCCTTCCTCGATCCCGGTTCCGTTTCTTGCCTCCGGCAGTCACTCCCCACAATCGCGTTCCGCCTCGGCGAGCACCTCGGCCATCTTGTCGACCGCCCCCAGCGTTCGCCGCAGCATGGTCTCCAGGGGCGCGATGTACGTTTCGCGAATCTCGCGGTGCACCGCATCGTCCCATTGCTCGCTGATCCGCAGATCGGCCTCCTTGAGGTCCCTGAGCGCCCGCTGCAGCTTCGCCGATCCGTCGTGCAGGTCGAAGATCCGCATCCTATGGCTCCTTCCCCTCTTCCCCGCCGTCGGTTGCCTTTTTTTCCGGGCCGGTTTCCGCCACTTCGTTTGCCGGCGGGACGCTGCCGGCCGGCAAACTGCCGGAGGGTTCCTCTGGCGTCGCGATCGGCCGCGCGGCCGAGGGCAGCATCGCGGCATCAGCCGGCGTCGAGGCAACCGCCACGTAGTCTTCAAGCGCCCGGCTCATCCGCTCCAGGGCCGCCAGTGCCCGCGGCAGGTCGGAGTCCAGCCACGCGACCAACTGGCTCAGCGCGCCGCGGAACTCGTCCGATTCGTGCTGCAGTGCATGCGACCAGCGCCGAGTCGCTTCCAGCTTCTCCTCAGCAAGGTGCAGGCGGAGCCGGGCGGCCGCGAGGGCCTTTTTCTCTTCGATCGCCGACGAACGCGCATCGCCCACCCGGATGATCTGCTTCCGCTGAAGCGCTGTCCGTGCCGAGGCCACGCGGTCGAATCCCTGGTGGACCTCGCGCGACCAGTACTCCTTGCGGTCGTGCTGCACCCAGTCCATCGCCCGTTTCACCTGCTGGTCCATCTCGGCCAGGGCGTTGGAGGCTTCATCCCTGAAGCATGCCAGCGCTGTTGCCAGCTCATCGACAGCCTCGATCGAGATCAACCGCGCGGAGCGTGTCATGCGGATCCTATGTGTCGTCTGCCGGCCGTGTGGGCCGCATCAGGTCTGCTCCAGGTAACGTTCGATGTGTTCGGCCTTGCGCAGCAGGTAGGGGATGTGCTGTTCCGTCAGTTCGGTCAGCCGCGAGAGGCTGCGGAGGTGCTGCTCGAACTCCTCCTCGAACCGCTTGTGCTCCTGGTCGCGCCACGTCTTGCCGAGCGTTGAGAGCTGGCCCGACAGCACGGTCATGCGGTCCTGGAGTTCGGTGACGAATTTGTTGAGATTGCGGGCAAATCGCCGCAGTTCCTCGGGATCGACAATGGCCTGAGGCATGGGATATGCGCCCGGTGAGAGGAGATGAGGCCGCGCTGTTCCGTTACCTTTATTGTGGCTCGCCAATCCGGACGCCGCAAGCCGGGCGGGCGCCCAGGGTTGAGGGACGATTCCGGTGCAACCGTCACACAGCCGGTTTCATGCGGGCGAGCCGCTTTGCCGCCACGCCGCGAGCCGGGGGCCCGACTACTCCATCCTCCGCCGCAGGCGCTCGACAAGCTGGGTGACCAGGTTGGCGCGGGCCAATTCGCCCGTCCCGCCTGCTGCGAGCGTCTCGCTCCGAACCCGGCCATCGGGCGAGCGAAAGGCGACGGTCACCATCGGGTTCCCGCCGGGCCCCGAGCGGACCTCGCCCACGGCCAGTGCCCAGGAACTGCCGGCTGCCTCGGCGACCGCCGCCGCCAGCAGTTCCACGCGGCCTGCTTCCTGCGCCTCCTTCCAGCGGCCGTCGTCGACGCGGAGCAGGATCCGCAGCTTCTCTTCGGTGGGGGCGGAGACCCCGCCGGCCAGGATCGGCCCTCCGGCTGCGACGCCGCTCATGGCCGCCTCGACCCCGCCGCCGCTCCCCGCCTCGGCCAGCGCCAGGCTCTCCGAGCGCGCCGCGAGTTGCCGCGCCACCTGCTCCTCGAGCGAGCTGCCGTCGGTCGCATAGACGTTTGACCCGAGGCATTTGAGAATCTCCGTTTTGAGATCCTCCAACCGCGCCCGGCTCTCCGCTGTGTCATTGGGAAGTGTGAATGTGAAGTCGACCCGGCTCCCCTCGAACTGCGACGCCACGCTGACGCCGTCGGGCAGCGCAACGTGCTGCTCGATCGTGTGGTCGATCTGCGATTGCCCCAATCCGACAAAGCGGAGCGTTATCGAGCAACCCGGCAGCCGCGCACCGAATCGCCGGTTCAGATAAGGCACCAGTTCGCTGCGGACCATTGGCTGCAACTCGCGCGGCGGACCGGGCAGGGCGATCATCACCCGTTCTCCAAGATCGAACACCAGTCCGACCGACGTCCCGTTGGCATTCTTGAAGTAGCCGCCCTGCTTGGGCACGCGCGCCTGGCCTCGCAGGTTGGGCCGAAGTTCGTCGCGCGGGATCCTGAAGCGGCGTTCCATGTCCGCCAGAACCTCGGGATGCTCCTCCAACGCGATGCCGGTAAAGCGGCCGAGCGCCTCCCGTGTCACGTCATTGTCGGTCGGTCCCAGGCCGCCGGTGACGATGACCAGGGGGGCTCTTTCCGTCGCGTAGCGAAGCGCTTCGCCGATGTCGGCCGCCTTGTCGTCCACGGTCATCGAGCCGACGCAGTGCAGGCCGAGCGGATGGAGCGTGCGCGTGAGGAAATGCGTGTGCCCGTCGGGGTAGACTCCGGTGAGCAGTTCCGTTCCGGTGACCACGATCATGTAGTCGATCGGATCGTCCGGCTCGGCAGATTGAGCGGTGCCCGGCAGTGATGCCAGCCACAGCGCCAGCAAGGTCAGCAACAGTCGCACGGCGCCGCGGTGAAGGTGTCCGTCGTGCATGTACACCGTGCTTTGTTCAAGGCAAAAACGCATTGCACTTCGAGGTTGATCGTGCACCATCTTCCCACTACTTTGCAGGGACGCTGGTCGCGTGTGACACTCGAGCAAGACCGAGAACCAATAAAACAGGGAGTGGGACGGAAATCGGAAATGGAGAGCCGACGGCGGTCGGTCCCATTTCTTCTTTCCCGGATCCCACTCCCTTCCCCCTACACTCTTTCGCTATTTCAGATCAGTCTCGTCAGCCCCGGCACCGGCAAGGGGTAGTTGCCGGCGGCATCGGGCTTGGAGGGGGGCGGCGTCTCGAAGCTCGATTCGTCGGGCGACGGACCGAACTGGAGACTGCTCTTCGCCGTTTCCTCCCACTTCACCGCCGTTCCCTGGTAGCAGGCGATCTGTCCCATCACCGTGCTCAGCGTGCTGTTGACCATGTGGTAGCCGCTGTTGATCGGCTGGCCGCTGCGGATCGCCTCGATGAGCGCCTTCTGCTCGGCCTCGTACGGATTGTTGTGCGGCCCCTCGAACTGCCATTTTGTCTCGCCCTCGATACGGCAGGGACCGAGGTAGCACACTCCCTTGGTTCCCGTCACAATGTCGGAACTGTTGCCGTAGGTGCCGTTCCTCGTCTGGCACAGGGCATACACGCGGGGGCCGCTGGCATACTCGTAAACCACCGTGTGATGGTCGAACATGTCGCCGTACACTTCGCCGAACGACGTTGAACGGCCGGCGAGGCCGAAGCACCACGCAGGCATCTCCTCCTTGAGAATCCAGGCGACCCGGTCCATGTTGTGCACGAGCGACTGGGGCACATCGTCCCCTGAAAGCCAGAGGAAGTGGTACCAGTTGCTGAACTGGTACTGGGTCTCGGTGTACTTCGGGTTGCGGCTCACGGTCTGGTAGGGACCGCGGAGAAACATCGCCTGCATCGACACGACGTCGCCGATCGCCCCTTCGTGAATCCGCTTCACCGTCTCCTGGTAACCGGCGTGATAGCGGCTCTGCAAGCCGGACACAATGCTCAGGTTCTTCTCCTTGGCGAGGTCGCACACCGCCTGCATCCTTCTGCATCCCACCGGATCGATGGCATGGGGCTTCTCCACGAAAACGTGCTTCCCCGCTTTGATCGCCGCCTCGGCATACATGGGGTGGAACTTTGAAGCGCAGGCGATCAACACCACGTCGGCGCTGTCGATCACTTTCTGGTAGCCGTCGAAACCCACGAAGCAGTGGTCGTCGTCTACCTGGACCTGCTCCTTGGCCTCCTTGCGGAGATTATTGCGAGCCGCCTGGACGCGGTCGTCGAACAGGTCGCACATCGCCACCAGCTTCACATAAGGTCCGGCAAGCAGGCTCTGGGCCGCGGCCCCCGTGCAGCGCCCGCCGCAGCCGATCATGCCGATCTTGATCGTTTCATCGCCCGCCGCGTGGGCGCCGCGAGCGATCGTCAACGGACCGAGCGCCAATGCCCCGGCCGCCGTAGTCTTGAGAAAGTTTCGACGGGTAGTTGTGCCGAAGTGTCCCGCAGCTTGCTGGCTGGCCACGATCGATTCTCCTGTGCGAGATTGCAGTGTGACTCCCGGTCGCCAGCACTGTTATCCCACCCGGATGGTCCGCCAGTCAAGAGGCGGGGGAGGCCGCAATGTCGATTGTTGAGGGACGAATATCAGCGGCGGCGCGACACCGCAGGCACGACGTCTTTATCCGCGGCCACTGGGATTGCGGGCCTCGTCATCCGTTTCTCGATATTCGTTTCAACCCCGTGCCGCCTCAAGCGGCCAGGCATTGGCAGCCTGTCCCGCAACCAACTCGTTCGCCGGGCTCGGCTCCAGCGGCAGCCGGATGGTCACTTCCGTGCCTCTCCCGGGGCCCTCGCTCCGCACGATGAACTGCCCGCCGTGCAGCTCGACAAGCCCCCTTGCCAGCGGCAGCCCCAGTCCGAGGCCGCTGCCGGGGTCGGCGCCCGACCGGCGGAACGTCTCACGCGTCGCGCGGAGCGCCTCTCTCGACATTCCCTCGCCACTGTCGCGGATGGTTACTTCGGCCCACGCGCCGCGGGCCGTTGCCGAAACCAGTACCCGGTCGCCGCGGGAACTGAACTTCCGGGCGTTGTCGATGGCCTGATCGATCACCTGATCGAGCCGGCTGGCATCGCCCAGAATCCAGAGCGGTTGATCGGGCAGTTCGTCGGCAAGCGTCAAGCCGGCGGCTTCCATCGCCGAGCGGTGACGGTCGAGCGCTCGCCGGGCCAGCCCGGCCAAATCGGTGAGGCCGCGATCCAGCAACATCTTCCCCCGGCTGATCCGGGAGACTTCCAGGAACCGATCAATGAGATCGCGCAACTGGTTGGAGCTGCTCTCGATGACCGAGTACATCGTCTCCACATCCTGCCCGGCGGCTCCCATTCGTCTCAGCACCTGCATCGCGGTGACAGTCGCAGCCAACGGGTTGCGGAGCTCGTGCCCCAGCAGTCCGAGGAATTCGTGCACGTAATCGGGTACTGATGCGTCGCCGATCTGTGCGAGGATTGCCGGACGCCCCCGATACTCAATCCTGCTCGTGCGCACGTCCACTTCGACGAGCGACCCGTCCTTGCGGCGATGGACTGCCCGCCCCGCCAGGTTGTCGGCTTCCGCCGCGAGATCCGGCACGTGCATCTTGAGGAACTCGCCGCGAGAGTATTGATACCACTCCTGGGCCGACTCATTCACGGCCACGAAGCGGAGGGTCTCCTGGTCGACGATCCACATCGGATGCGGGTGGCGGTCAAAGAGAAGGTTGGAATCGAGTTCGATCATGGCGGCGCTCCACGCATCAGGAACCGGCTGTTCGTCGCGGCAGATAGACACTCTTAGCTATTGTACGCGAGCCGCAGCGGCTTTTCCGGAGCGCTTAACCGTTCCGCCGGGGGCTCTCAGTCCTCGCCCCTTGACCCAGTGGCGGCCGAAACGACTATTGCAGCAGGGCTTTGTTCATTGGCCGCCGTCACATCCTTAGAACTTCCTAAGAGATCTCCCTAGCAACCTCTGCGAAACATGCCTAAGCCCCGGCTATTCCAAGGGACATACACCCGACTGATTAGGACAATGATCGGCGGTCATGCCGCTGCAGCCGACTGAAGCAGCCTCACCAGGGAGCCAGTTAGACGGCCGACTGCGTCCCGCCCTGAGCGTTCGACAGCCATTCCCTCAGCAATTCCGTCCCCGAACAGGTTGCCACGCGACCGGCAACAAGACAGGCACCACGATGGCCACCGTTCAAGAATCACCGACCAGCCACGGTATCGACGTTGCCGTCCTGCTAACCGCCTTGACAGCGCTCAAACGTGGTGACGCCTCGGTGCGTCTGCCGCTGGACTGGACCGGGATCGCCGGCAAAGTTGCCGATACCTTCAACGAGATCGCCGAACTCAACGAGCGGATGGCGCAGGAATTGGGTCGGCTGAACCGAATCGTGGGCAAGGACGGCAAGCTCAGCCAGCGCGGCTCGCTGGGCGACGTCGACGGGTGCTGGCGCGAATCGATCGAGTCGGTTAACGGCCTGATCGATGATCTGGTCCATCCGATCAGCGAGACAGCCCGTGTGATCGGCGCGGTAGCCCAGGGAGATCTGTCGCAAACGATGGCCCTGGAAGCCGACGATCGGCCGCTCCATGGGGAGTTCCTGCGGACGGCGAGGACCATCAACAAGATGGTTGATCAACTCGGCTCGTTCGCCAGCGAAGTCACCCGTGTCGCCCGCGAGGTGGGCACCGAGGGCATGCTTGGCGGCCAGGCCCAGGTTCCCGGAGTGGCCGGCACGTGGAAGGACCTGACCGACAGCGTCAACTCGATGGCCGGCAACCTCACGGCCCAGGTCCGCAATATCGCCGACGTCACCACCGCGGTAGCCCGCGGCGACCTGTCGCGGAAGATCACCGTCGACGTGAAGGGAGAGTTCCTCGAACTGAAGAACACTATCAACACAATGGTGGACCAGTTGCGATCCTTCGCTGCCGAAGTGACTCGTGTGGCCCGCGAAGTGGGGACCGACGGCCGCCTTGGCGGGCAGGCGAAAGTCGAAGGCGTGTCGGGCACATGGAAAGACCTGACCGACAGCGTCAACTCGATGGCCGGCAACCTCACGGCCCAGGTCCGCAATATCGCCGAAGTGACCAAGGCCGTGGCCGCCGGTAACTTGGCGAGGAAGATCACCGTCGATGTCAAAGGCGAGATGCTGGAGCTGAAGGATACGATCAACACGATGGTCGATCAGCTCAGCTCGTTCGCCGCCGAAGTGACTCCGCGTGGCCCGCGAAGTCGGTTCCGAGGATGCTCGGCGGCCAGGCGAAGGTCGAAGGCGTGTCGGGCACGTGGAAAGCATCTCGACCGACAGCGTCAACTCGATGGCCGCAACCTCACCAGCTGGTCCGCAACATCGCCGACGTCACCAAGGCCGTCGCCGCTGGCGATCTTTCGAAGAAGATTACCGTCGACGGAAGGGCGAAATCCTCGAGCTTAAGAACACCATCAACACGATGGTCGACCAGCCCGCCTTTTCTGCCGCCGAGGTCACCCGCGTGGCCCGCGAGGTGGGCACCGATGGCAAGCTGGGCGGCCAGGCCCGAGTGGAGGGCGTGGCCGGCACGTGGAAGGACTTAACCGACAGCGTCAACTCGATGGCCGGCAACCTCACCAGCCAGGTCCGCAATATCGCTGACGTCACCAAGGCCGTCGCCGCCGGCGACCTGTCGCGCAAGATCACCGTCGATGTCAAGGGGCAGATGCTCGAGCTGAAGGACACCATCAACACGATGGTCGATCAGCTCCGTTCCTTTGCCGCCGAAGTAACCCGTGTGGCCCGTGAAGTGGGCACCGAGGGAAAGCTGGGCGGGCAGGCCGACGTGCAGGGCGTGGCCGGCACGTGGAAAGACCTGACCGACAGTGTCAACTCGATGGCCGGCAACCTCACCAGCCAGGTCCGCAATATCGCTGACGTCACCAAGGCCGTCGCCGCCGGCGACCTGTCGCGCAAGATCACCGTCGACGTGAAGGGCGAAATCCTCGAGCTGAAGAACACCATCAATACGATGGTCGACCAACTCAGCTCGTTCGCCGCCGAGGTCACCCGCGTGGCTCGCGAGGTGGGCACCGATGGCAAGCTGGGCGGTCAGGCCCGGGTGGAGGGCGTTTCCGGCACGTGGAAGGACCTGACCGACAGCGTCAATTCAATGGGCGGCAACCTCACGGCCCAGGTGCGCAATGTTGCCGAGGTGACCACCGCGGTCGCCAACGGCGACCTGTCGCGCAAGATCACGGTCGACGTGAAGGGCGAGTTCCTCGAGCTGAAGAACACCATCAATACGATGGTCGACCAGTTGCGGTCGTTTGCCTCTGAAGTGACGCGCGTGGCCCGCGAAGTGGGAAGCGAGGGACGGCTTGGCGGGCAGGCCTATGTGCAGGGCGTGGCCGGCACGTGGAAAGATCTGACCGACAGCGTGAATTCGATGGCCGGCAACCTCACCAGCCAGGTCCGCAACATCGCCGAGGTGACCAAGGCCGTTGCTGCGGGTGATCTGTCGCGCAAGATCACGGTCGATGTGAAGGGCGAGATGCTCGAGCTCAAGGACACCATCAATACGATGGTCGATCAGTTGCGCTCCTTCGCCGCCGAAGTCACCCGTGTCGCCCGCGAAGTGGGCACCGAGGGCAAGCTGGGCGGTCAGGCCCGGGTGACCGGCGTGGCGGGCACGTGGAAGGACCTGACCGACAGCGTCAATTCGATGGCCGGCAACCTCACCAATCAGGTGCGCGGCATCGCCAAAGTCGTCACGGCCGTCGCCAACGGCGACCTGGAACTGAAGCTCACCCTCGACGCCAAGGGTGAGATCGCCGCCCTGGCCGACACGATCAACAGCATGATCGATACCCTGGCCACGTTCGCCGATCAGGTGACTACCGTGGCCCGCGAGGTGGGTGTCGAGGGGAAACTCGGGGGGCAGGCCAAGGTGCCGGGCGCTGCCGGCACCTGGAAGGCGCTGACCGAGAACGTGAATCAGTTGGCGGCCAACCTCACCACGCAGGTCCGCGCCATTGCCGAGGTGGCGGCGGCCGTGACCAAGGGCGACCTGACGCGGGCGATAGTCGTCGAAGTGCAGGGCGAACTGGCGGCTCTCAAAGACACCATCAACGAGATGATCCGCAATCTGCGCGACACGACGCAGAAGAATACCGAGCAGGATTGGCTCAAGACGAACCTCGCCAAGTTCAGCCGCATGCTTCAGGGACAGCGCGACCTGCAGAACGTGGGGCGCATGATCCTCTCGGAGCTGGCCCCGGTGGTATCGGCCCAGCACGCCGTGTTCTACATCTTCGACGACGATGAAGACGAAGACGGTAGCCCGCCCTATCTTACCCTGCTGGCCAGCTACGCCGCCCAGGGAAGCGAGGTGGGCATCCGCTTCCGGCTCGGCGAAGGCCTGGTCGGCCAGTGCGCTATGGAGAAGCAGAAGATTCTGCTCGCCAACGTTCCGTCCGATTATATCCGCATCTCGTCCGGCCTCGGCGGCGCCTCGCCGCGCAACATCCTCGTCCTGCCGGTGATCTTCGAGGGCGAAGTCAAAGGCGTGCTCGAGCTTTCCTCCCTCGAGCGGTTCAGCACCACGCACCATGGCTTCCTCGACCAGCTCACCGAGAGCATCGGCATCGTGCTCAACACGATCGAGGCCAACATGCGGACCGAAGATTTGCTCAAGCAGTCGCAGTCGCTGGCCCGCGAGCTGCAAAGCCGCCAGGAGGAACTGCAGAACACCAACCAGGAGCTGCAGGAGAAGGCGAAGCTCCTCGCCCACCAGAATCACGAGGTCGAAAAGAAGAACCAGGAAGTCGAGCAGGCCCGGCAGGCGCTGGAGGAAAAGGCCAAGCAGTTGGCGCTGACGTCGAAGTACAAGTCGGAGTTTCTCGCCAACATGTCGCACGAGCTGCGCACGCCGCTCAACAGCCTGCTGATCCTCTCCGACCAGCTCTCGAAGAACCCGGAAGGGAATCTCACCGAACGGCAGACCGAGTTCGCCAAGACAATCCACTCGGCGGGCAACGACTTGTTGACGCTGATCAACGACATCCTCGACCTGTCGAAGATCGAATCGGGCAAGGTGGCGGTCGACATTGGCGAGGTTCATTTGAACGATCTCAACAACTACGTCGAACGGACGTTCCGGCATGTGGCCGAGGCCAAGGGCTTGGAGTTCTTCATCCGCCTCGACCCGCGCCTGCCTCAGGCGATGATTACCGACGCCAAGCGTCTCCAGCAGGTGCTGAAGAACCTGCTCTCCAACGCCTTCAAGTTCACCCGGCACGGACAGGTGACGCTCACCATCGAGCCCGTGCGGGGCGGCTGGAACGCCGACCGCGAGGAGCTGAACCGCGCCGCGGGAGTGGTCGCGTTCTCCGTCGCCGATACCGGCATCGGCATCCCGGCCGACAAACAGCAGATCATCTTCGAAGCCTTCCAGCAGGCCGACGGCAGCACCAGCCGCAAGTACGGCGGCACCGGACTGGGCCTGGCGATCAGCCGTGAGCTGGCGCACCTGCTCGGCGGCGAGATCCGGCTCACGAGCGCGCCGGGGCGCGGGAGCACGTTCACCCTCTATCTGCCCGAAGTCTATGCCTCGTCCCGGGCGGCACGGCTCTTGTCCGGGCCGGCGACGCCGCCGCCCGCCGAGCCCGCCGCCCGCGCGAGCGGACCGGAGATCGAGGCGCCGGTTGCCGTCGAAGACCCGCCCTCGCCTGTCGCCACGCCTCTGGACCTCGACCTCACGCCGCTCATTAATGAAGTCGGCGACGACCGCGACAACATCCGGACCGGCGACCAGGTGCTGCTGATTGTCGAGAACGATCTCGGTTTTGCCCGCTTCTTGCTCGATACGGCCCGCGAGAAGGGCTTCAAGGGACTGGTGACGTCGCTCGGCGCCGCGGCGCTGGCGATGGTCCGGCAGTACAAGCCCCATGCCATCACGCTCGACATCTTCCTTCCCGATATCGAAGGTTGGCGGGTGCTCGAGCGGCTTAAGAATGATATTTCCACGCGGCGAATCCCGGTATGCGTGATTTCGACCGATGAGGCTCGCCAGCGGGCGCTCCTGACCGGCGCGTACCGCTTCCTGGCCAAGCCGATCCAAAGCAAGGACTTGCTCGATCGGCTGCTCGACGACCTGATGGGCTATATCAGCCGCCCTGCCAAGCGCCTGCTCCTACTTGAACCCGACGCGGCGCGCCGCGAAGAGATCCTCCGCTGCGTGGCTGACGAAGACCTGCACGTGACCGCGGTATGCGACGTCGAGGCGGCGACCGCCATTCTGGCCGGGAAGCCGATCGACTGCGTGATCCTGGGTTCGCCCGCGGCTGTGGCCACACCGGCAGTGCTGGCTGCGGAGATCGAGCGCCGCGGGGGCGACGATCCCCTGCCGCTGATCTTCTACGACGGCGGCGTCGAATCGCTCACCGCCGAATGGAGAGAACTCGAGCACCGTGTGCCGACGGTCCGCAAGGTGCAGTCGCTGGAACGGCTCCTGGACCAGTCGGTGCTGTTCCTTCACCGCGACGTTGCCTGCCTCGCCGAGGCAAAGCGGCGAATCCTCGTCGAGCTGCACCAGTCCGACAAGCTTCTCGCCGGACGCAAGGTGCTGATCGTTGACGACGACATGCGCAATATTTTCGCCCTCTCCGCCGTAATTGAGGAGCACGAGATGACTGTCATCTCGGCCGACAACGGCCGCGACGCCATCCGCATCCTCCAGGAGCAGCCGGACATCGACATCGTGCTCATGGACATCATGATGCCCGAGATGGACGGCATCGAGACCATGCAGGAGATCCGCAAGATCCAGTCTTTCCGCGAGTTGCCGATCATCGCCGTGACCGCCAAAGCCATGAAAGGCGACCGCGAGAAGTGCCTTGAGGCCGGAGCCTGGGACTACCTGGCCAAGCCGGTCGACATTGAGGAGATGCTTGACGTATTGCGAGGCTGGCTCTACCGGTGACTCCGCCGCCAATCCGCGGAAGCCCTGCCGCGCCGCCCGCCTACCCACCCTTCTTCCGAAGCCCAACCACCGATGGACCGATACGAGAACATCAACATCCTGGTCGTCGACGATCTGCCCGACAAGCTGCTCGTCTATCGAACGATTCTCGAGGAACTGGGGGTGAACATCATCACTGCCGGCTCGGGCCCCGAAGCGCTCAGGCTGGTGCTCCAACATGAGTTCGCGGTGATCCTGCTGGACGTCAACATGCCCGATATGGATGGCTTTGAGACGGCCGCCCTGATCCACAGCCGCAAACGGTCGGCCCATACGCCGATCATCTTCGTGACCGCCTACATGGACGAGTTTCACACCGCGCAGGGTTATGCCCAGGGGGCCGTCGACTACATCCTCACCCCTGTCGTACCCGAGATTCTCCGCACCAAGGTCAAGGTCTTCGTCGATCTGTTCCGCATGACCCAGCAGGTGCGAATGCAGGCCGAAGAGCGCATCGCCCTGGCCGAAGAGCACGCCCGGCGACTCGCGGCTGAGGAGGCCGGCCGCCGTTCCGCCTTCCTTTCCGAGGTCAGCGCGGCGCTGATGGGCTCGATGGAACTCGACTCTCGCGTCGGCGACCTGGTGCGCCTGCCGTTGCCGCTCCTGGCCGATGTGGGAATCGCCCGCCTGGTCGATCATGCCGGAGACGAGGTCCAGACCCATTGGGCATGGTTCGACTCGCGCCGGGGCACCGCTGTCGATCAGCCGGTCGACCGGGCCCGTTTCAATCCGCTGCTGCTTGCCGCGCTCAAGCGCGCGCTGGCATCAGGCCAAACGGAGATCCTGCCGCCCCAGGAGCTTTCAATTGCAGCGGCTCTTGAAGCCGCCTTGCCATTCCCCAGCGCAGGGCCTGGCGGGAGTGGTCCGCCCTACACGCTCCGGCACATTGGCGTCTTTCCCATGGTAGCTCGCGGCAAGATCGTCGGCGTGGTGCTCCTTGCCCGCGGTGGCGAGCGCCCTCCCTTTGACCGCGACGACTGCCGGCTGGCGGAAGAACTCGCGCTCCGCGGCGCGATCGCCATCGACAACATCGGACTCTACCGCAGCATCCGGGAGGCCGACCGCCGCAAAGATGAGTTCCTTGCCATGCTGGCCCACGAGCTCCGTAATCCGCTGGCCCCGATCAGCAATGCCGTCGAGATTATGCGCCTCCGCGGACCGGAGCATTCCGAGCTTCACTGGGCCCGCGACGTCATCGCACGACAGGTGCAACACCTCGTCCGCCTGGTCGACGACCTGCTCGACGTCTCCCGCATCACCCGGGGCAAAATACGCCTCAAGCTCGAACCAATCGATCTGGCGGCGGCGGTTTCCAACGCCGTCGAGACGAGTCGGCCGCTGATCGAGGGCCGCCGCCACCGATTCGTGGTCGACATGCCTGCCGAGTCAATCTGGGTGAAGGCCGACCCGGCGCGGCTGGCTCAGGTGTTGGCCAACCTGCTCAACAATGCCGCCAAGTACACCGAAGAAGAAGGCAGCATCCGGCTCTCGGTCGCCCGCGACGGCGGCCAGGCTGTCGTCCGGGTGCGCGATTCGGGCGTCGGCATCCCGCCGGAAATGCTCGCGGGCATCTTTGACCTTTTCACCCAGGTAGATCGCTCGTTGGACCGTGCCCAGGGCGGCCTGGGCATTGGCCTGACGCTGGTTCAGCGGCTGGTCCAGATGCATGGTGGTTCCGTCGAAGCGCAGAGCGACGGCCTCGGACGGGGAAGCGAGTTTGTCGTCCGGATCCCCATGCTCACCGCCTTCCAGCCGCCGCGTCCGGCAACTTCGCCCCCGGCGGAACGTGCATCGGCAGCGGGCCACCTGCGGATCCTCGTCGTCGACGACAATGCCGATGCCGCCGTGAGCCTCTCGATGCTGTTGCGGTTGGACGGACACGAAGTGCACATGATCCACAGCGGACCGGCGGCACTGGACGCCGTCCGCAAACTCCGCCCGGACGTCGTCATGCTCGACATCGGACTGCCGGAGATGGACGGCTATGAGGTCGCCCGGCGGTTGCGCGCCGAGCAGGGTGGAGCGGACCTGTCGCTGGTCGCCGTGACGGGCTACGGCCAGGACGAGGATCAGCGGCGTTGCCGGACGGCCGGCTTCGACCACCACCTGGTCAAGCCGGTCGATCCCCAGGCCCTTTCCAGGCTGCTGACCAGCATGCCGGCCACCGCCGGCCACTTCGCTGCTTCGGAGTAGCCTCGACCGGTCGAGCGGTGGCACATCGCACTGCCTGGCCGGCCGCCGTCGAGCGGCTGACCTGCGTCTCCGGCACGTTGACTCGCCGCCCCGGTCGCGTTACGATCGGCCACACACCCTTGTCCTTCGCAGCGCACCTTGCGGATATTCTCCATGAACGGCAACGAACGAATCATCCGCGCGCTGGCGCGGCAAGAACCGGATCGGGTGCCGACATTCGAGTGGTTCATCGATGCCCGCGTCGGTAAGGCGCTGACGGACAGTGAAGACCCCGTTGAGATTGTCGATCGGCTCGATCTGGACGGCATCAACATCCGCCCGGATTACCGCAAGCAGTTTCTCGACGACAAACGCCTTTCCGACGAGTGGCAGATCACGCGCCAACTGACGGGCGATGCCCTGCCGGCGCTGCTGGCCAGCCCCATCGCCGACATCACCCGTCACCGCGAGTACCACTTCCCCGATCCAGGCGCGCCGCACCGGTTTGCCACGTTCGAGCAGGCGCTGGGTCGCCTCGGCGATCGGCGGGCGCTGGTATTGAACCTGCGCGACGGTTTTTCCGACATGCGCGACCTGCTAGGCTACGAAGGCGCGCTGATGGGGCTGCTGCTTGAACCGCAGGCTTTCCGCGAGCTCCTTGAGCGCGTGGTCGAGTACAACCTCGCCATGGCGGCCGTCGCCCGGCGTCGGTTCGGAGCGCAGATCGTCGCCACGACCGACGATGTGGCCAATGCGAGCGGCCTGTTGATGCGGCCCGACACCTATTTTGAACTGCTCGCCCCCGGCTTCGAACAGGTGGTTCGGGGCTACAAGGAGGAGGGTTATCTGGTCATCAAGCACTGCGACGGCAACGTCGATGCGTTGGCCGATTTCTGGATCCGTTCGGGCATCGATTGCCTCGATCCAATCGATCCCGGCGCCGGCTATACGATGGCTGCGATGAAAGCTCGCTACGGCGAGCAGGTCTGCCTCAAGGGCAACATCGACTGCACGGGCCACCTCTGCAACGGCACCGCGGAACAGGTCGAGGAGGAAGTTCGCGATTGCCTCCGCGCCGGCGCGCCGGGGGGCGGACTGATCCTCTCCTCGAGCAACACCATCCACCGCGGTGTGAAGCCCGATAATTACCGCGCCATGCTCGCCGCCCTCAGCAAACACGGCGTATATCCCATCCAATAGAATAACAGCAAAGCCCACGGCGCCGCGAAGGTCGCGGGCGTCGTGGGCTGTTTTTCTCTCGGCGAGTTCGCCGATCGGGCCGGTGTGCCGGCGCGTTACTCCGCCTTCAGCTCTTTGATGCGGATATTGCGATAGGCGACGTTGTGGCCGTGCTCCTGCAAGCCAATGTGCCCTTCGCGGGCGAAGTCCTTCAGCGCCCTGGAAAACTTGTTCGGCGTGCCGTCGGGGTTCTTGCCGGGCGTGGTCCACTGGTCCACGTCCATGTCGATGATCTGTTCGCCGTTCAGTACCACCTGAATGCGGTTTCCCTTGGCCGTGATCTGAACCTTGTTCCACTCTCCATCTTTGGCGGCATTCTTCGACGGAGCGAGCAGATCGTACATCGAGCCCACGCTGTGTTTGCTCACCGCACGCGATGCCCGATCCACCTGCATCTCGATGCCCGTCTGCACGTTGTCGCGCGGGTTGTCGGTGCGGAAGAACACGCCGCTATTGCCCTCGGTCTTGAATTCCAGCTCCAGCACGAAGTCGCCAAAACGGTCCTTCGTCCACAGGTCACCCGCCTTCTCTCCGCGGACCAGGGCGCCGTCCTCGACCTTCCACCCCCGGCTGGGTTGTTCGCCCGCCGCGTTCTGCCAGCCGCTCAAGTCCTTGCCGTTGAACAGCGGCTTCCAATCGTCGCCGAGGGCAGGCCCGGCCAGAACCAAAGAAACAACGACATAGAGCAGGCAACGCATGGCTGATCCTCGAAATCCGGGTGGGAGAAATGGGGTGGGAAAACGCGGCAAAACCGGGTGTAACCGCCCGCTGCTACGCGGCGGTACAAGTTGGCGGTTCCTCGGGTTACAATAGACAGCCCGGCGGCCATTGTCCAGCCCGCCGGGCATGGGCCGGGTCCGGGCGTCTTGCCCGGCCGCTGCTTTCGGCGCATCCTGGTAGTAGCTCAGCCCGCCCTATCAGACACCTTCGAGGAGAATCGCATGAACCTCTCACGCCGTCAGATGTTGAAGCTCACCGCCGGCGCCGCCGCGGCGATCGCCGCCGGTGCTCGGCTCCCCGCCGTCGCCGCCGCTGCCAAGAAGATCCCCATCGGGTTGGGGCTGTGGTCCGTCCGCCAGCAGTGTGAGAAAGATCTGCCGGGCGTACTCAAGGCGATCGGCGAGATGGGCTACGACGGGGTCGAGTTCGCCCATAGCTACTATGGCCACGAAGCCCCGGCGATCCGCAAGCTGCTCGACGACAACGGGCTTGCATGCTGTGGCATGCACATGGGATTGCCCATGCTCGACGGCGAAGCCTTCGACGCCACGGTGAAGATCCACAAGACCCTCGGCACGCCCTACCTCATCATTGCATCGCTGCCGCGGAGGAGCACTGAGTCGGTGCAGGCACTGGTCGAAACCGGCAAGAAGTTCAACGAGCTCTCCAAGAAGCTCGCAGATCACGGGATGAAGATCGGCTATCACTGCCACGGCGGCGACTTCGAGCCTGTTGAAGGCAAGATTCCGTGGGTCGTGTTCGGCGAGAACACCGATCCCGAAGTGATCCTGCAGCTCGACATCGGCAACGCCATCGGTGGCGGCGGCGACGCGATCGCCATGCTCAAGCACTTCCCCGGCCGTTCGATTAGCGTGCACCTCAAGGAACATGGCGGTCCGGCGGGGGCGGTGATTGGCGAGGGCGACGTGAACTGGAAGGAAGTCTTCCAGATCTGTGAATCGACCGGCGGCACGAAGTGGTACGTCGTCGAAGACGAGACCCGCGAGGGACCCGAATCGATTGAGGCCGTCCGTCGCTGCCTCCAGAGCCTGCGGAAAATGGGAAAGTAAGCAAGCGCTCCCGGATACAACTCTCCTCTCCCGGTTGCGGGAGAGGAGAGCGGGTAAAGGCATTGCTTCCACAGGCCTGGCTCGGCCTGAAGATCCGCTGGATCAGGGCATCGCCGCTTACTTCCCCAGTTGCATCAGCCCCCACGCGCTGAGCACCAACAGGGCCACGGTCGCCCAGGCCAGTACGAAGCCAATCAGGTCTTCGCGGTAGCGGGCGAAGAAATTGCGCCAGCGCGCGGCGGTGAACCAGCCGGGTATGTCGAGGAGCAGCAGGTCCTCGCCCCGCTCGGCGGCCAGCGGTTTCGGCGCTCCCTCGGGCAGCCCTTCCTCGTCCGTCGAACGCCGCATGTTGTCGAAGAACCGCTCAATCCGTTGCGGGTCTTCTCGCGGCGTCAGCAGGCTCACTCCCACAAAGGTCGCCACGCCGACCAGCGTTGCCCATCCGTACGGGGCCGGCTGCCAACTGTAGACCAGCTTCAGCGCGCCTGCCTGATCCCAGTTGATCCAGTAGTAGGCCGCCAGCGCCGCCGTCACTCCGGCCAGCGCCCCGTAGCGGTTGGCCCGCGGCCAGAGGATGCCGCCCATCACCGCGATGCCCAGGAAGGCCGGGATCGTCTCGTTGAACAGAAACGCGTCGAGCACCTGGTCCACCGACAGCGCAAAGGCCACTCCCAGCAGGGTTAGTGTCAGCCCCGAAATGCGCCCCACCAGCAGCGTCTCCCGATCGCTGGCCTGGGGACGCCAATAGGGCTGATAGAGGTTCCGCGTGAACAGCGCGCCGGTGTTGACCATGAAATTCGAGCAGGTCGACATGTTGGCCGCCAGCACGCAGGCCACCATCAGTCCCACCAGCCCCGGTCCCAGCAGGTGCAGGCACGCGTAGCCGAAGGCCTTCTCTTTGTCGTCCAGCACGACGCCTTGCTCGACCACCATCGCGGCGACGATCAACCCGGTAAATGCCCAGCCGATGGTGCAGAACCGCTTGAGCATCGACCCGTACGTCTGGCCGACGCGGCCGGCGCGCTCCGTTCTGCCGGTGGCGTTCATCGTCAGGATGTGCGGCTGGGCGGTGATGCCGATCAAGCCGTTGAGCGACAGCATAATGATCGTAAACGCATCGACTCCGCTCGATTCGTTGTAGAGTTCGAAGAAATTGGCCGGCAGGCTGGCGCGCATCCCGCTGAAGCCCCCCACGGCCATGAGCCCGGCGGGGATCAGCAGGAACGACATGAGGATGATCAGAAAGCCTTGCACGAAGTCGGTATAGGCCGAAGCGAGCAGCCCGCCGAAGAAGCTGTAGAGAAGGAATGCCCCGACCATCACCAGCACCACCTGGTTGGCCGAGATGATTTCCCCGCCCGTGGCGACGGAGACCACCTTGCCCGCGCCCTTCATCATCGTCCCTTGATTGAAGACGAAATAGCTCATCGCAAACAGCGTGTAGACCATCGCCATGCCGCGGCCGTAACGATCGTCCATCATCTCGCCGATCGTGGTCCGTTCGCAGCGGCGATACCAGGGAGCCATCAGCCAGTAGAAGGGCGTGATGAGCATGTTCTTCCACTGGTACCAGATCGTGGCGAAGCCGAGTTGATAGGTTGCCCCCGCCTGCGCCACCGGATTCTCGGCGTGCGTGCCGGTGCCGAACGCCTGTCCCGTCATCACCCACCACGGCAGCCGCCGGTCGCCGAGGAAATAGCCGCCGCTGGACTTCACCCGGCGGGCGATCCACAGCCCGAACACCGTGATGCCCACGAAATAGCTGCCCAGGACCAGCCAGTCGAGAAGCGTGAATTCGCCGCGCATGAAATCACGAGGGGTGGGAGGTCTTCGTCTGCATGGCCCGGCAGACCCACGCCAAACCGAAGGAATGCCGCCGGCCGCACGAGCAGTCTGCCAGCCCGACCCGTTCCTGGCAAGAGCACACGCCAGGTTGCTGCCCGAATCGACCGACGGACGGCCGGTTCAGGCCGCGCTTTGCCCAGCATGCGGTGACCATGGGCCGGAGGTGCTGCGCCGGGCGGAGCCTCGCGCGGGAAAGGCGGGAACGATCACCCGACCAGTAGCGCCAGCGGAAAATCGGACATCGCCTGCGCGAGGGCGAGGCGACCGTTCTCGGGGGAAATCTGGTGTCCCGTGAAGCGATCCGTGAGCGGTCCGACCGGGAGATCGCCGAGCACCAGTTGCGTGTCCTGCCAGACCTCCGCTCCCACAGGCGGCAGCGGTTGCGTCGCGCCCTCCGGAATCGGCGCGAGTCTGGTCACGAGGCGCGGGGCTGCCACAATCGCCGTCTCGGCCGCGCGGCCACCCTCGCCGGGCCGGTGCCAGGCAAACGCGCACACGTGTTCGGCACGGCTCCCCTCGACCTCGAGCGGCACGTAGCGGCCATGGTGGAGGAGTTCGGCGTGCTGGCGGCGGAACTCGAGACTCTGCCATGTCACATAGAGTTTCGCCCGGCGGTCACGCGGATTGGCGGCCATTGCCCGGGCAAACTCGCACCGCGACGGCCCGTCGGCCGCCTTCGACTTGACTTCCTCGAGCAGCCAGCGGCGGAGACCGAAATCCACCGGCCGGCGGTTGTCGGGATCGACGAGGCTGAAATCCCAGATCTCCTGCCCCTGATAGATGTCGGGCACGCCGGGCGAGGTCAACTTCAAGAGCGTCTGGGCCAGCGCGTTGTACAGGCCCCAGTTGGCGACGTGCTCGTGAAACGCGCGGAAGTCCGCCAGGAAGCGGTTTTTGGGGCTGTCGGTGAGCACGCCGGCGACAAACTCCCGCACCGCCGCGTCGTAATCGGCGTTGGGCGAGATCCAGCTCGTCCGCACCTTGGCCTCGTGGATCGCCTTGTCCATGTAGCCTTGCACCCGTTCGATGATTCGCTGGTGCTCTTCGGCGTCGGGCGGTTCGAGCGGCCAGATGCCGACCAGGGCCTGGTAAAACAGGTATTCGTCGTTGCGGCTTGGAGCAGGCCGGCCTTCAACATCCCGGTGCCAGCGCCGGTTGAGCCGGGCCCAGCGGTTGACCGCCGTCCGCCACTGCGAGTGGATTTCCGACAGTACATGGAGCCGCGCCCGTACGTCCTCGCTCCGCTTCGTGTCGTGGGTGCTCGACGCGGTCAGCGAAAATGGCTGCCGCTCGCGCCGGCGCAGGTTCTCCTCGTGAAACTCCGCCACGTTCACCACCGCCCGCGCCGGTTCGCCGCCTACTTCGTTCAGCGAGACCAGCGGGTTGTAGCGGTAGAAGGCCGTGTCTTCGATCCCCTTGGCGGTGACCGGACTGGTGACCTGCTGGAATCGGCCCACGAACACCTCGCGCTCGTAGCGCCCCACGGCATCCAGGTCGGGGGGCTGATCGAGCAGGATGACATCGCGGATGAAGTCGAAAACGGTCGGCTCGCGGGCCGGATTGCGGTGTTTCGCCTGGGCGGCCGCCATACTGACGAACCGCCGGTCGCGATCGGTCACCTGGCCGGCCATGATGTACGTGCGATAGATCGGAAAGCACGCCAGAATCTCACGCAGCGCCGTCCGCAGCGCGTTGAACGTGTGGTCGCGCGTGGTGCGGTGCCACTCCGAGATGCGGTTGATGCGGTATGACAGCATCTGCAATTCGCTGGACATCGCCGTCCGCAGTATCAGCATCCGCGTCTGGTAGGCGATCTCCCCGAAATCGACCTTGCCCTGCTGGATGAAGCGGCCGTAGATGCTGATCAGATCCGACAGTCCCTTTCGGGTGACGAACAAACCGTTCACATAGTTGAGGAAATCGTAGCCCGTGGTCCCCGCGGTGGGCCACTCCTCGGGCAGCGGCTCCTCGGGGCTGAGGATCTTTTCCACCACGACGTAGAGCGGCTGCGCCACGCCGCGAAACCCGTCCGGCGCCGCCTCTGCCGGCGGCGTTTCGGATTCTGCGATGTCCGCCACGTCTTCGCCGTTGGATGCGAACAGCGACGGGAAGACTTGACGCGGGTCGAGCCCACCGATCTTCCGGTGCAGGGCGAGCAGGAACTGCGGCTCGATTTCCGGCCAGTCGGCCTTGTCGCCCGCCCGGCTTTCATAGGCCTGCCTGCCGAGCGCCCGCAGATAGCCCCATTGCAGCCGCCACAGGTACTCGGTCGGATTGAACAGGCCGTCGATGTGATCGATCCGCACTCCATCGAGGTTGCCGCGGACCAGCAGGTCGAACACGAGCTGATGGGCTTGCTCGAAGACGGTCTGGTGCTCCATGCAGACTGCCGCCAGCTCGTTGATGTCGAAGAACCGGCGGTAGTTGATCTCATCGGCCGCCGCCTTCCAGTGGGCCAGCCGGTAAGCCTGGTCGTCGACAAGCAGTTCCAGGCGGTCGAAACTCCGCGGCTCGCCGGGCTGGCCGTTGATGTCCTTCAAGCTTTCCTCGATGAACTCGGCCACGGCCTGGCAGCCGCTCGTCAGCCGGTTGAGCCGGCTCTTGATCACCTCTTTTTCGCGCTGCCGTTCCGCGACTCGTGCCGGATCGGTGTCGTTGCGCTTCGGCAGGTGCCCCAGCGCAGTGATGATGCTCTCCAGCTCGCGCAGCTCTTCGCTGTCGGCCGCGAGCTTCCCGCTCTGCCTGAACTCGTCGAGCCGGTAATCGAGTATCACCCGATAAGTCCGCGGATCGATCGGCAGCACCGTCTGGTGGTAACGCAGGAAGAACGCGCCGTCGCGGTACTCGACCGCCAATTCACCCGTTTCGAGCACCTTGCCGTACTGGCCGCCGAGCACCGGCAAGAGCACCTTGTTCTTGAGCTCGTCCTTGACCGGCCGCCAATCGATATCGAAGAAGATGGCATAGGGGGAGCTGGTGCCGTTCTCCAGCACGTCGGCCCACCAGCCGTTCTCCTGGGGCGGAGCAACGCACATGTGATTGGGCACGATGTCCAGGATCTGGCCCATCCCCTGTTCATGCAGGGCCTCGACCATCGCCTCGTAGTCGGCATCGTCGCCCAGGTCCGGGTTGAGTTGCGTGTAATCGACGATGGCGTAGCCGTGCGAGGCGGCCGAACTGACCTTCAGATAGGGCGAACTGTAGAGGTGGCTGATCCCCAGTTCGTTGAGATAGGACGCCAATTCGCCGGCTTTGCGGAAACCCTGATCCTTGCCGAACTGGAAGCGATATGTCGCCAAGGGGGGCCGTGCCCGCTCGGCCACAATCCGCTCGACTGCTTCTACCAGGTGCGATAAGAGGACGTTGTCCGCCATGGTCCATTCCTGTCAGTCAATCCAGGTGCCGTGGTCTGTGCACTTCATCGCGGCGCGCGATACCAGGCGCAATCCGTTCATCCTCCGCCGCGCCTGCCCGAGTTGCCTCCGATTTTCGCCGCGCCGTATCGACCGCGCCCAGGATGCGGCGGACTGCCGGCAACTCGCGGAATTGCTCGAAACTGTACCGCGTCTTCCGCCGCCAGTTGGGCCGCTCCAGGAAAGTCCCGGGCGTGTTCTGCGGCTGTGTCTCCAGCCAAAGATCCTCGAGCGTCGCCAACACAATCGGGGCGGGGCTCGCGGCGAGATACTCCAGGCATCCCTCGAGCACCGACTCGGCATCTTCCGGCCGCCCGCCGATCGAGCCGATCCGCTCGAGGAGCCGTTTCAATCCCATGCGGACTCTCTCGCGGCTCTCCTGTTGCTCGGGAACCTCGCGGGCCTCGATCAGGCCGAGGTCCAGCCGGTCGTCAATATCCAGCCCCTTCCAGAACGCCGCAAACGGCGGCATGTCATGCGTGTTGACGCTCGCCACTTCCGAGGCCGGAACCGGCTGGACCGCCTCGCGCAATTGGGGCCGCGTTTCGTACTGCAGCACGTACATCCCGTGCAGCCCGTGCTCCTCCATCGCCGCGTCGACGCCGGGAGGCACCGTGCCCAGGTTCTCGCCTACGATCATCGCCTGGTGGCGATGCGACTCCAGCGCCAGCACGGCGCACAACTCCTTCGTCGGATAGCGCACGTACGCGCCGGCCGACGCGGGCATCCCATGCGGCACCCACCACAGCCGGTAGAGGCTCATCACGTGGTCGATCCGCAGTATCCGTGCATACTGCAGGTGCCGCCGGAGGCAATCGATCCAGTAGCGGTGCCCCTGCTTGCGGAGATTGAGTGGATGCAGGGGAGCAAATCCCCAATCCTGCCCCTTGGTGAAGAAACTGTCGGGCGGCGCGCCCCCGGAGGCCCGCGATACAAAGACTTCCGGGTAATGCCATACGTCGTAGCCGGCATTGCTCGCGCCCAGGGGGAGGTCGAGATACCACAGCATCTCCGCCTGCCGGGCACGGTCGGCCAGACCTTGAAGCTGCTGTTCGACCTGCCATTGGGCGAACAGGTGGTAGCCGAATGCCTCCTCATCGTAATCGCCGGCGGCGATCCGGCCGCTACGGAGCGGTTCGGGCCACTCCTGCCACGACTTGCCCCGCCGTTCGCCCACGGCGCGGAATTGTGCGTATAGTCTCGCGTCGGGCCATTGGCGCAGGTACGTCTCCAGCCCGCCACGCTCGGCCGTCTCGCGCGCGAAATACGAGTGGGCCAGGGTGGCCAGGATTCCTCGCTTCAGCGCCATCTGGCGGTCGTAATCGACAAACGACTCGCGGCGAAAAGCTTCCTCTCCCGCCTGGTATTCCGGCGACTCCAACAGTGCCCGTGCCTCTGCTGAGTGCTCGAACTCCGGCACCCGAGTGATATCGATGTAGAACTCGTTCCAGAACAAGCGGCTGGCCGGCGAATACGGGCTGGGATCACCGCCCATCCAGGCCAGCAGTGGCAGAGTCGCCACCAAGCTGCCCCCGAGGCCCTTGACCCACATCATCAACGTTTCGAGGTCCGAGAAGTCGCCCGGTCCCCAGCTTGCCTCGCGATGCAAGGCATAGAGCGGCACAAACACGCCCCACGCCCGCTGATAGCCTTCCTGCTCGGGCTGCCAGCACACCCGCGGCGCAGCGATGAGCATTGTCTCGGCCGAGGCGCCTGGAAGCTCGATCCTTAAACGGTGATAGCCCCAGGGGATGTCGCCCGCAATCGTCAGCACCTTGACCGCGTAGCGCGATCCCTCGACCTCGCGTTCGCGGAGCGTGGGGAGATGCTCCAGTCGGCCGGAGAACTCCCGTGTTTCGCCTTGTTCCAGCGTCAGAAAGCCATGATAGCGGCCCGTCGCCTGCGAAGCGGCTACCCGGAGACGCACGTCGGCTGCCCGATCGTCCCAGGCAACGGTCACCGGTTCGATCGTCGTTCGCCACAGGTCGAGGCGGCAGCGGCGGATGGCGTCGGGGGCCTCGCTTGCGCGCGCGATTCCCGCCCCCATAAGATCGAGCATCGCCAGGAGCGTCTCCTCCGACGCCACTTGCCGGCGCTCGGCCACATCTTCGTAGCTGGCCTGAATTCCGTGTAACCGTGCCAGCCGCGCAAGTGAACCTCGATCCATGCAGTCGTCTCTCCTCTCAACTCGATGTTGCCGTTCGCTCCAGCAGGCAGAAGGCGCTGGCGGGCGTGGTCCATTCAATTCGACCGTCAGACCCGATCACCCGATCGCCGCCGCTGCCGGACGACTGAAGTGCAACCCGCCACAATCCCTGCGGCAGCGGCACCGAGACCGTCGCCGGCTGGCGCCCAAAATGGAAGATCGCGCAAGTCTCGCTTCCCTCGTGCCAGCGTCGGCAGTAGAGCGCGTCGTGCGTCTCGTCGGTTCCGACTTCCATCTGTTCCTTGTTCAATTGCGCCAGCGCCGGGATGGTCTTTCGCAAGCGGATCAGCTCGCGATAAAGACCAAGCAGTTCACCGTGGCGCGGCTCGCGCCGCAGGCGGCGGTCGAGCTTCGCCAGGCGAAACGTCGCCTCGGCGGCGGGGTCGGGAATCTCCCCCCGCCAATTATAGGCGGCGAACTCCCGCTGGCGTCCCTCGCGGACTGCCCGGCAGAGCGCGGAATCACAATGGCTGACAAAGTAGGGGAACGGCGCAGTCTCTCCGTACTCTTCCCCCATGAAGAGGAGCGGAAGATAAGGGCACAGGAGAAGCAGCCCAGCCGCCAGTTTTAGCTCCTCCAGCGGCACCAGCGTGCTCTGTCGCTCGCTCGCCAGCCGGTTCCCCACCTGGTCGTGATTCTGGTTGTAGACCACGAATCGGCCGGCGGGAATGCCCAGCGAGGACACCCCGTGCCGGCGTCCGCGATCGTGCGAGTATTGCCCCGTCAGGACGAAGCCTTCCCGGTATGCCTTGGCCACATCGGCCAGCCGGCCGAAGTCGGCGTAGCGGCCATTCCGCTCGCCGGTCAAGAGCGCGTGGATCGCGTAGTGGAAGTCGAAGTTCCACAGCGCATCATGGCCGTAGCCCCCCAACTCGGCCGGCAGCACGTAACGGGTGTCATTCTTCGTGGTCTCCGCGGCCACGTACACCCGTCGGCCGAATCGCTCGCCTTCCGCGTGCGCCGCTTCAGCCACTTCGCCCAGGAACTGCCGCGCCGAGTTGTCGAAGATCGCGTGCACTGCGTCGAGCCGCAGCATGTCGATGTGGAACTCGCGCACCCAGAAGGCGATGTTCTCGCAGAAGAATCGCCGTACGTCGTCACTCCATCTGTCGTCGAAATTCAGCGCGTCGCCCCAGGGTGTGCGGTAACGGCCGGTGAAGTAATGCCCGAACTCGGCCAGGTAGTTCCCTTCAGGGCCGAGGTGGTTGTAGACCACGTCGAGACACACGGCGAGCCCGCGCTGGTGACAGGCATCGACCAGCCGCTTCAGCCCTTCCGGACCGCCGTAGGAGTCCTGCACGGCGAACAGGTAGACGCCGTCGTAGCCCCAGTTCCGCGCACCCGGAAACTGGGCCACCGGCATGATCTCGATGGCCGTCACCCCCAGGTCCACCAGATCGTCGAGTTGCCTGATCGCCGCGTCGAATGTCCCTTCCTCAGTGAACGTGCCGACGTGCAATTCGTAGAGGATGTATTTCGCGAGCGGCAGTCCCACCCAGCATTGGTCGGTCCAGGCAAAGCAGTGATCGACCACTTGCGACGGGCCATGCACGCCGTCCGGCTGAAAATGCGAGGCCGGATCGGGCCGTTCGACCCGGCCGTCGAGCCGGTAGAAGTACCGCGTCCCGGGGCCGACCTCGTCGGCGGTCAGGGCATGATACCCGCCGCCCAGCGGCTCCATTGCCAGGAGGCGATCACTGGGATGCACCACGTGGACTTCCACCCGCTCCGCCTTGGGGGCCCACACGGCGAACCGGCAACCGCCGGCCGGCTTCCAGGTCGCCCCCAATCGCAGCACGCCTCCATCGGCTTCGCTCGACAAGCTCGCTCCTTCATCTGCAAAATGGGGAACCACGAAGACCGAATGACGAAGGAAGCCGGGATATCGAAGCCCGAAGCCTCGAAGCGCCCGCTTAGCCGTTGGCCTTCATCATTCTCCTGTCGTTCCGTTCTTGCCTTACGCCCGGCCGCGGAAGAAGACCACCGAGAGCGGCGGGAGGGTGATGTTGAGCGAGCAGGGCTGTCCGTGGGAGGGCAACGGCGAGGCTTCGACGCCGCCGATGTTGCCCCAGCCGCTGCCGCCATAGATCGCGGCGTCGCTGTTGAGGATCTCTTCCCAGTAACTGCAATACGGAGCGCCGATGCGGTAATTGGGCCGCGGCACCGGCGTGAAATTGCAGCATACGATCACGTCCGGGTCGCCCGATCGGCCGCGGCGCATGAAACTGATCACGCTTTGCTGGCTGTCGTGGGGATCGAGCCACTGGAAACCGCCCGGATCGTTGTCCAGCGCGTAGAGGGCCGGCTCCTGGCGATAAGTGCGGTTCAGGTCTTCCACCCAGCGCTGCATGCCGCTGTGATAATGGAACTGGAGCAGATACCAGTCCAGCAGCGCATCGTGGTTCCATTCTCGCCCCTGGCCGAATTCGCCCCCCATGAACAGCAGCTTCTTGCCCGACTGGGCCCACATATAGCCCAGCAGGACCCGCAGGTTGGCGAACTTCTGCCATTCGTCCCCCGGCATCTTGGCCAGCAGCGATCCCTTGCCGTGTACCACTTCATCGTGCGACAGCGGCAGGATGAAGTTTTCGGTGAAGGCGTAGATCATGCGGAACGTGATGTTGTCGTGGTGGTACTTGCGGTGCACCGGGTCAAGCGACATGTACTTGAGCGTGTCGTGCATCCAGCCCATGTCCCACTTCAGGCCGAAACCCAGCCCGCCGACGTAGAGCGGGCGCGAGACCATCGGCCAGGCGGTCGATTCCTCAGCGAGCGTCATCGTGTCGGGATACCGCTTGTAGACCCACTCGTTGAACCGGCGCAGGAAATCGATCGCTTCGAGGTTCTCGCGGCCGCCGTACTTGTTGGGGATCCACTCGCCGGCTTTCCGCGAGTAGTCGAGGTAGAGCATCGAGGCCACCGCGTCGACTCGCAGCCCATCGACGTGGTACTTGTCGAGCCAGTACAGCGCGCTCGACATGAGGAAGCCGCGGACTTCGCTGCGGCCGTAGTTGAAGATGTAGCTGTTCCAGTCGGGATGGAAACCCTGGCGCGGGTCGGCGTGCTCGTAGAGGTGCGTACCGTCGAAGTAGGCCAGCCCGTGCTCGTCGCCCGGGAAATGCGACGGCACCCAGTCCAGGATCACGCCGATCCCTTCCTGGTGCAGGTAGTCGATCAGGTACATCAGGTCCTGCGGCGTGCCGAAGCGGCTGGTGGGAGCGAAATACCCCGTGGTCTGGTAGCCCCACGACCCGTAGAATGGATGTTCCATGAGCGGCATGAACTCTACGTGGGTGAAGTTCATCCGTTTCACGTACTCGGCCAGCCGCGGGGCAATCGTGCGGTAGTTCTCGAACTGCCCGCCGCCGTTCGAGGTCTTCATCCACGATCCAAGATGCACCTCGTAGACCGAGATCGGCGCATGCAGGTCGTTACAGCGGTAGCGATCGCGCATCCACTCCTGATCGTTCCATTCATACGCCAGATCCCACACGATCGAGGCCGTGCGAGGCGGCGTCTCGTGATGGAAGGCTACCGGATCGGCCTTGTCCACCTGGTAGCCGTTGTGGCGCGACACAATGCGGTACTTGTACTTTGTGCCCTGGCCGATGCCCGGCAGGAACACCTCCCAAATCCCCGACGATGCGCGCGGCCACATCCGGCAGCTCTGCTTGTCCCAGCCGTTGAAATCGCCCATCACGAAGACCATCTCGGCATTGGGGGCCCAGACCGCGAAGTAGGTCCCCTGCGTATCGCCGAGGTTCCACAGATGCGACCCGAGCTTGTTGTACAGCTCCAGGTGCATCCCCTCGTTGAACAGGTACAGGTCTTGATCGGAAAAGGCGGTGAGCATGGTGGCTGGTCCTTGGATGCGTGCGCAAAAACCCTGTCACCAATGTCCCGATGACCGGCGGCGGTGCGCGAACCAGGGCCGTTGGTCATTGGTGTCTGGCGATGGGTGCTTCTCCTACTTCTCCCCCTCCAGAATCCGCTGCAGGCCCTTGATCGGTATATGCGCCCAGTCGGGCCGATTATTCAACTCGTACTGCAGTTCGTAAAGGGCCTTATCGATCAAGTATAGTTCCAGGAGGGCCTGCACCGCCTCCCGGGGCCTCGGAATGTAGGCCGCGTCGCCGGAAACGGTCAGGTACGATCTCAGGAACGCCGCGCTGGTCCAGCCCACCCACAACCGCACCCAGCGGTCGAGAATCGCGTAGTCGCGCTCCTGTACCACCACGCCCGATAGCTGGGCTTCCAGGGCCGCGTGGCACGCATAATCGAACGAACGCAGCATCCCCGCCACGTCCCGGAACGGCGTGGTCTTGATCCGCCGTTCGCTGATCGGCCGGGTGGGCTCCCCTTCGAAATCAATAATCACGAAATCGTTGCCCGTATAAAGCACCTGTCCCAGGTGGTAGTCGCCGTGGCAGCGAATCCGCGTGGCGGTGATGCCGCGGTCGACGATGCTTCGCAGGTGGCGGAAGATCTCGTCGCGCCGCACCATCAGGGCCTGGGCCGCCGATCTCGTTTCGACCTGCAACGAGTCGGCTCGGCGGGCAAGAAGATCCAGAGCGCGGGTCGTCTGGTTGCGCACACCCTGGTACAGCGAGCGCTGGTAGAGGCGCGAAAAAGGCTCGGGAGCAAACGCCGCATCGTTGGTGTCGATCGACAGGGCCATGTGCAGTTCCGCGGTCCGGCGCCCCAGTAGCTCGGCTGACTGCAGAAGTCCGCCGAACAGCCGCTGCGCGGTCTGCGGAACCTCTGCCTTGCACAGCTCCAGCAGCGTCCCCCGCGGACAGTCCTCCTCGGGTGGTTCGGCGAGCAAGGCGTCGCCCAGGATCTTCTCGAAGTAACTGCGTAGCGAGTCCAGCACGTAATCCCAGGCGTTGCCCTCGTTCGCCACGAACCCCTGCAGCAGGCCGATCGTGCGGACTTGATGGCGGTCGGTACGATACTCGATCGTGCCAGCCAGCGGCGGGATGCTCGAGAAATTGACCACGTCGGTAAGGTGCGCGCTGATCTCGACGTCCGGATTGACGCCCGCCTCGAGCCGCCGGTAGAGCTTCATCAGCAGTCGCTGGCCGAACAGCACCGTGCTGTTGCTCTGTTCGCCCCTGAAGGCCTCTGACCGGATCGGCTCGCTCTCCGGACCGCGCAGCCGGCGGAACGAGCGGCCCGGGCGGCCGATGACCTTTCCCGCCCAGCCGGACAGCACGCGTCGCGAGCCGATCAGGTCCAACAGCGCTTCGTTGAATTCCTCTTCGCCCATCGGATCGAAGAGGATGCCCGTTGTGCGGCTCCCGCCATGCTCCACCTGCAGCCGCGCGATGATCGATTTTGTGGCGGCGGTGTCCGTCCACTGGAGCCTCTCCTCGCTGCCGAACGCCAGCGGCACGAGATACATGTCCGCCTCGGCCTCGGCGTACTCGATCTGGACGAGCAGCAGGTAGGCGTCTAGTTCGGCCGCCGTCGGCGCCATCGAGATCGCATCCACGATCCTCGTCGCCTGAATCGTCTTCGCCTTGCCCCCGAACCAGCGCCGGCTGCACAGGAACACGGGCAGCAACCGCTCCAGCGCTTGCCGGTCGGGCCCCTTGATCACTTCATCCCAATCGCCGGAGACGTGCAGCACCGGCAGCTCGGCCTGGGGGCTGTTCCAGATGCCGATGCTCTCCGGCGGCTGGTCGGAAACCGAACGCGGCTGGCGAATGCCGAATAAAAACAGCGAGTGCGGCGTGAGCGTCAAGAGATAGGGCAGCTCGCCGATCCGCGGAAACTGAATGTGCCCGAACATCTCCACCGGGGTCGAGCCCTCGAACTGGCGCAGGTCGAGCTCGACGAACTGGGCGAACCGCGACAGGTTTGCCACGACCATCACGGTGTCGTCTTCGCAGCGGCGGAGAAACGCCAGGACCTTCGTGTTCTCCGGGTAGAGGAACTCCAGCGTCCCGCAGGTGAGCGCCTTGGAATGCTTGCGCATGGCGATCAGGCGCTTCATCCAGGAAAGGAGCGAGTTGGGGTTCTTGCGCTGCGTCTCGACGTTGATCGTCTCGTAGTGGTATTCGAAGTCGATGATCGGCGGCAGGTAGAGCTGCTGCGGGTTGCCCGCCGAGAAGCCGGCGTTGCGGTCGGCGCTCCATTGCATGGGCGTGCGCACGCCGTTGCGGTCGCCCAGATAAATATTGTCGCCCATGCCGATCTCGTCGCCGTAGTAGATCACCGGCGTGCCGGGCAGCGTCATCAACAGCCCGTTCAGGAGCTCGATCTTCTGGCGGTTGTTGCCCATCAGGGGCGCCAGGCGGTGGCGGATGCCCAGGTTGATCCGCGCGCGGGGGTCGCGGGCGTACGCCCGCAGCATGGTGTCGCGCTCTTCGTCGGTCACCATCTCCAGCGTCAGCTCATCGTGGTTCCGCAGAAACAAGAACCACTGTGCGCTGGGCGGGATGGGGGGCGTCTGGTTGAGGATGTCGATCAGCGCAAAGCGGTCCTCCGTGTGCACCGCCATGTACATCCGCGGCATCAGCGGGAAGTGGAACGCCGCATGGCATTCGTCGTCGTCGCCGAAATAGGCTACCGCGTCCTCGGGCCACTGGTTCGCCTCGGCCAGCAGCATCCGCCCCTGAAACCGCGAGTCAACGTGCGACCGCAAGGATTTGAGGTAATCGTGGGTCTCCGGCAGGTTCTCGCAGTTCGTTCCGTCGCGCTCGAAGAGGTAGGGAATGGCGTCCAGCCGCAGGCCGTCCACGCCCATCTCCAGCCAGTGATCCATCGTCTGGAACACCGCGCGCCGGACCTCGGGATTGTCGAAGTTCAGGTCCGGCTGATGGCTGTAGAAGCGGTGCCAGTAATACGCCTGCGCGATATGGTCCCAGCTCCAGTTCGAGGCCTCGAAGTCCTTGAAGATGATCCGCGCATCGCGGTATTTCTCCGGCGTGTCGCTCCACACGTAGTAGTCGCGCCAGCGGCTGCCTGCCGGCGCCCGCCGCGCCCGCCGGAACCACGGATGCTGGTCCGACGTGTGGTTGATCACCAGTTCGGTGATCACCCGGAGCTTCCGCCGGTGCGCCTCGCGGAGAAAGATGCGGAAGTCGCGCAGTGTGCCGTAGTCGGGATGGATGTTGCGGTAGTCGGCAATGTCGTAGCCATCGTCTTTCAACGGCGAGGGGTAGAAGGGGAGCAGCCAGATCGCCGTGACCCCCAGCTCCTGGAGGTAGTCAAGTTTGTCAGTGAGGCCGCGGAAGTCCCCAATCCCGTCCGCGTTCGAGTCGTAGAACGCGCGGACGTGGAGCTGGTAGATGATCGCCTCCTTGTACCACTGAGGATTGCCGCTGATGGGGATAGGTCTGCTCACGGGTTCCGCAATCGCCATGGTCGCGCCTCCTGCTCGTGGGGGTGCATCACACGCGACGCTGCCGCGGCCATTCTTGCCTCGCGTCGCTGAGGGGAAACGCCGCCGAGGCTGTCCATCGCCTCCGCAACGGCTCCCGCGCCGGTAGTGCCAATGATTCAATTCAACAACTACATGAAGTACTCGAACTGGTGTTCGCGCCGTACGTGGCGGCGAATCTGGAAGATATGCGCCGGGGCTACCTGGGGGTCGATCTGCACGTAGTTGGTCGGACCGTGCCACAGGTACCGGCCATCGCCCAGCAAATCGTGCATCTGGTAGGGCCGGTCCGGGTCCAGCCCCAGCTTCCGCAGCGGCAGCGTCAGCCAGCCCGACTGCACATGGTACACATCCAGATTCACCACCACGAGCACCAGGTTATGGCCGTCCTCGCTCTGCTTGCTGTAGGCAATGATCTCGGGATTGTCAACCTCGTGGAACTCCAGGCAAGCGTTGGTCTGCAATGCCGGATTGTGGCGGCGAATGTGGTTCACCCGGCGGATGAAGGGCTCGAGGCTCGCGTGACGGTCGATGTTCCAGTGGCGGATCTGGTATTTTTCCGAGTCCAGATACTCTTCGCTTCCCGGCTCGCGCGGCCGGTTGTCGCCAGCCTCAAACGGCGGGCCGTAGATCCCGTAGCTGGCCGACAATGTCGCCGCCAGAACCAGCCGTGCCATCTGTGCCGGCCGGCCGCCGAACTGCAGGTATTCCGGCAGGATGTCGGGCGTGTTCGGCCAGAAGTTCGGCCGGAAGTACTCGCGCGTCGCGGTGCGCGTCAACTCGCGGACGTACTCCGTCAACTCCCACTTCGTGTTCCGCCAGGTGAAGTAGGTGTACGACTGGCTGAAACCGATCTTCGCCAGGTAACGCATCACTTTCGGACGAGTGAACGCCTCGGAGAGGAAGATCGTCTCCGGGTAGTCCCGCTTCACCTCGCCGATTACCCAGTGCCAGAAGGGGAGCGCCTTGGTGTGCGGGTTGTCGACCCGGAACACCCGAATCCCCTGCTCGATCCAGTACGCCAGGACGCTTTTCAGTTCCTCCCACAACTCGCGCCACGCTTCGCACTCGAAGTCGAAGGGGTAAATGTCTTCGTATTTCTTCGGCGGATTCTCCGCATACTGGATCGAGCCGTCGGGCCGCTTGCGGAACCACTCCGGGTGTTCCTTCACGTAAGGATGGTCGGGCGAGCACTGGAAGGCGATGTCCATCGCGATTTCCATTCCCAGTTCCTTCGCCTGCCGGATCAACTGCCGGAAATCGTCGAGTGTGCCCAGTTGCGGATGGATCGACTTGTGTCCGCCCTCCTCGGAACCGATCGCCCACGGGCTCCCCGCGTCGTCTGGCGCGGCAAGGCGGGCGTTGTTGCGCCCCTTGCGGTGCGTCCGGCCGATCGGGTGAATGGGCGGCAGGTAGACCACGTCGAAGCCCATGTCGGCGATTCGCGGCAGCCACGACTCGACGTCGCGAAACGTGCCGTGCCCGCCCGGTTCCGGACTGCATGAGCGGGGGAACAGCTCATACCAGGCGCTGAAGCGGGCTCGCTCCCGATCCACGGTAACCTGGAGCAGCTTTCCGTGCGTGCTGCTGAAACGCCGGTCCGGGTGGGCGGCCATCGCCGCCCCCAGTTCCTCGCTCACCGCCGCGTCAACGGCAGCCGGGTGCCCTTCAGGATGGCGCAGCATCTCCACCCACGAAGCGAGCTTGCCGCGCGATTCCAGGCTGGCCCGGTCCGCCGCCGCGGCGATCAACTCGGCTCCGATCCGCAGTTCGGCCGCCACGTCCTGCCCGGCGTCGATCCGCTTGTTCAGGTTGCGTTGCCAAGTCTTGAAATGGTCGATCCAAGCCTCCACGGTGTAGTAGTAGGGCAGCAGGGCCTGGACGCGGAACTCGGCCTCCCAGCGATCGTTGACCAAAGGCCTCATGGGAACCTCGGTCCACTCATCAGCGTCCTCGCGGCGGTACTTGAGCACGCAGGCAATGGCGTCGTGCCCGTCAGCGAAAGCGTCGCACCGAACGACCACCCATTCGCCGACAGTCCGCTTGATGGGAAACTCACCGCTGTCGACCTGCGGCTCGACATTTTCCACGATAACCCGCTGACGTCCCCGATCAACTTCTATAGCCATGACAGGCATCGATTTCCCCAAGGCGCTCCTGGCCGGTCCGCGGGCCATGCCCGGTCGGTCTCGGCGGAATTGTCTCTGGCGCGATCGGCGGTGGCACTGCAAACGATGGGCCGAAACGATCTTACGGTTGGCGGCAAGCATGCGTCGGTACCGCGCCGCCTACCCCGGAGGCGGGGCGGTTTGTCGCCCGTTCCGATACCTCCTTGTCCGCCATGGCGGGAGTTGCTGTTGGCATTTCCACCGTTATGATTAGCGGGACACCGAAGATCGGCGTCAGATTGGCGAGTGTATGGCAGTCAGACGTGTCGCGTCAGGTACGGACACGCAGTGCCCCGGCCGGGACCCCCACGTGTGGTCAACGCGGCCGCCAGTCGAAGGGTTTCGTAGATGAGGACGAGATTATGAAGAACGTGGTCACGCTGGTGTTGGGCGGCGGACGAGGCACCAGGCTCTACCCGCTGACGAAATACCGCTCCAAGCCGTCCGTGCCGCTGGCTGGAAAATACCGCCTGATCGACATCCCGCTTTCAAATTGCATCAACAGCGGGCTCAACCGGGCCTATGTCCTGACGCAATTCAATTCGGTGAGCCTGCACCGGCACATCAGCAGCACCTATCGATTCGACCAGTTCAGCGGCGGTTTCGTTGAGATCCTCGCCGCCCAGCAGACCAACGAGAACGCCAACTGGTACCAAGGCACCGCCGACGCCGTGCGGCAGAATCTCGGCTACGTCAATCTGCCCGACGTCGACTACGTGCTGATTCTCTCCGGCGACCAGTTGTACCGCATGGATTACCTCCGCATGATCCGTCAGCATGCGGAATCCAATGCCGACGTGACGATCTGCGCCGTTCCCGTCGATAGCCGCCAGGCGGCCTCGTTTGGCATCATGCGACTGGCTGAGGGGGGGCGTGTCGCCGGCTTTCTGGAGAAGCCAAAAACCGAAGACGAACTGTCGATCGTCCGCACCGATCCGGCCTGGATCGACTCGCAGGGGATCGCAAGCCGCGGCCGTGATTGCCTGGCCAGCACCGGCATTTATCTCTTCAACCGCCGTGTCATGCTCGACCTGCTCGAGAAGACCACCTACCAGGATTTCGGCAAGGAGATCTTTCCGGCGGCCATCCGCACGTGCAAGGTCCAGGTGCATCTGTTCGACGGCTACTGGGAGGATATCGGCACCATCCGCGCGTTCTACGATGCCAATCTTGGCATGGCCCTGCCGGAACCGACCTTCGATCCGATTTCGGTCGAAGGGCCGATCTACAGCCGAGCAAGATTTCTGGCTCCAACCCGGTTGCAGGGAGCGACGGTCACAAACTGCCTCATCGCCGACGGGTGCCGGATTGAAGAGGGCGCCGTCATTGAGAACAGCGTGATCGGCCTTCGCTGCCGCATCGGCCGCAATGCCGTCATCCGCAACTCGGTCATCATGGGCAACGATTACTATCAGAACCCGGGAGGCGACCGCCCCGGCCGGCCGCCGCTCGGCATCGGCGCCGGTGCGCACATCGAAGGCGCGATCATCGACAAGAATTGTTTCATCGGCCGCAATGTCCGCGTTGTTAATACGCGGGGTGTGGAGAACACCGACGAGACCGATTTTGGCATGATCGTCGACGGCATCGTCGTCATGCCCAAGGGAACCACGCTCCCCGACGACTGGCAGCAGCCCTGAGCCGACTTTGCGACGCGGGAACACAACCATCCGGCATCGCGCTGGCGCCCGGTCGATCAATACCGCACAATGGCGATCGCCTGGTCGAGCGATTGTCGGGTAATCGGGCCGCTACCCGAAAGTACGCGGAAGTCGCCGCGGAGGGCTTTCAGCGCCTGCCGTTCCTCCTGGATTTCCTGCGCGGTGCGGAACCCCAGTCGGCGGAACATGCCCAGTAGCGGCGACCACCCGTGCGACGCGTGGGCAACCAATGACGCTGCTGCAGCCGCGGCTAGCAACACGCCTCGCTGATGGCCCGAGCGGTTCATGGCAAGTCCCGCCAGGACCGCCGTGCCCAGGACGAGTCCCATCACGCGCTCGAGATCCCATTCATGCTCCAACGCGGCAAGCCGCGCCGCGACGGCTGCGGGGCCGGCCGCGGCGTGACTCGCCAGCTTAACTCGCGTTGCCTGGCGGATAGTCTCGTTAACGTGATCGGATGTGTTGTCCGTCACGCGATCCGACGCGCCCGGGATCATGTTTCGCTCCATCAGTTGCCAGGCGTTCCATCGTTTAACCGAACACGCCGAACAGCACCAGCAGCAACACGATCAGCACTAGGAGTCCCAATCCGCCGCTGGGATAGTATCCCCAACTCCTGCTGTGCGGCCACGCGGGAAGCGCGCCCAGCAACAGCAGGATCAGAATCGCCAGCAAGATCCAGCTCAACATGGACTATCTCCTGAGGTGAAGGTCGCGTATCGCTCGTCCATGATCAGCCGTCGGGCGAATCCCTTAAGTCATGTCAATCGGCCGTCCCCGGCGCCCAGCCAGGCCGCCGAAGATCAGCGACACGATGAACAGCACCAGGAACACAAAGAACAGGATCTTGGCGATCGAAGCGGCTCCCGCCGCAATTCCGCCGAAACCGAACACGGCGGCCACAATCGCCACAATCAGAAACAGCAGCGCCCAGTACAACATGATCATTCTCCGTTTTCAGAAAGGGCAGTTGGTTCGGTGGAGCCCCGCCCCAGCCGTTGCGGCTCGGCGCAGCTCACAGATTTTCGTTCCGGTTCACACCGGCACTGCCCCGGGTAGAAGCAAAGAGCGTGCCAGCGGGCTATGCGTCCCGTTGTCTGGACGAAAAACGCTGTGCAAGTAGCTAATGTCGCTTTCAGCCCACATTCCGTGAAGAACCAGACAGCCGCCCCTCGCCACCGGGTCAAATTGTCGGGGTCGATGTCTTCCTGTCATTGCCCGCAGTTGTTCTCCGCCAGAATGGCGTCGCCAATGGCATGCAGCTTGCACTGAATCGGGGACGTCACCTAAACCCACAGCAGAACCAGCCGGGTGGACTCATGTCTCAGGCAGGCTATTCACCACGCTTCGGACCAGCCGTGCATCAGGCCCATAGCCCGGCGAATCCGGCGCTCCCTTTGGCGGAAACCACGCGGAGACTGAAACGCTTGCGCCGGCTTACCCGGCTGTTGGATGACGCGGTTCGCATTCCGGGCACGAAGTATCGGGTGGGTCTCGACAGCTTGATCGGCTTGGTTCCGGGTGCGGGCGATATCGTCGGCGGCGCATTGTCGGCGTATATCATCTACGAGGCTTCACGACTCGGCGTGTCGCGGCTCACGCTCGCCCGCATGTACTCCAATGTGGCCGTCGACCTGCTGCTTGGAAGCGTTCCGGTGGCTGGCGACATCTTCGACGTGGCTTGGAAGGCCAATCGGAAGAACATGGATCTGCTCGACCGCCACCTCGGTCGCAACAAGTAAGCAGGAGGGCCTCACGCCCTTGCGGCGCGCAACTCGGCATCACGCGCCGGGCGATGCTCTCGCCCGGCGGGCCTTCGCGTCAAGGTGGAACGATAGGCCGACGTAGAACGCCGGGTAAACCGTCGACAGCCACACCAGCCAGGGCGGAATTAGCGGATAGTCCCACAGCATCGCCAGCAGCAAAGCGAGCCACGCGGCCGCGCCGGCGAGCACCGGCCAGCGCCACGGTCGCGGGGCGAGATTGGGATAGAGGAACCGCACGGGCGCCAGGGTCAGTATCGTCAGCAGAACGAGGACGACGGCCGATACTTCCTCATGCCACAGGCCGGCGTAGAACGCGTAGATGTTCCAATACGACGGGAAGCCCAGGAAGAAGCCTTCCGTTTCCTGCTTCGCGCCGCCATGGGCAAACCCCAGCAGGCTGGCCATCATCGCGGCGGCAATGAGCGCTCCGGCCCACGCCGGCACCCACTCCATCCTCCATACCAGCAGCAGAGGCAGGAACGTGAACGTCAGGTAATCGACGATATCGTCGATCAGTCGCCCGCTGATCCAGGGCGCCCAGCGTTTCACCTCGAATTGCCGTGCCAGCGGTCCGTCGCTCGCATCAATCAGCACGGCGAGGGCGAGCCAGAGGAAGACCCAGCGCGGGTCGGGCCGCGGCGCGCTGATCTCGGCCGCGGCCAGAAAGGCCATTGCCACGCCGCTGGCCGTGTAGAGGTGCACACCGTAAGCGCGGACCACGGGGCCCATCCGCACGCGGCTGGATCGGGGGCTGTCGGGTGGTGCTTCCATGATGGCTGCTCGGCGGTAATATAACACAATGGGAGGTGTACGTTCGAGTTTTCGCAAGGGAAAGGGAGATGCCCATGGGTCGCCGCGTCGCCATTCTGGCTGTTGTCGCTTCCACGGCTTTGATTGTCGTCGCCGGCCTCGCACGGGCTGCCGACGGGCCGGCGCGGGAGGCGCCGAACGCCGCCGCTGTGAAACCCCCCGCTGCCGACGCCACGTCGCGGCAGGAGGCGCTGGAGAAACTCGATCTCGACAAACCGCTCGTCGATGATCCCGAACTCAAACGGCTCGAGCCCGACGCTCCGATCTGGATCAACCGGCCGCGGAAGAAGGTCGTGCTCGTGGGCGCCGTTTGTCAGCGCGAATCGCCGCTGGAACTGTTCGCCTGCCTCAGCGGTTCGAAGGAGTATGAATCCGTCGTCGCCGTCCGCGCCCGTGCCAGCACGCTCCACGCGGCGCTGGTCGCGATTGGCCTCGAACCCGGCGCCGCCGCCCAGTATGGCGACACCTTCACGCCCGCCCGTGGTCCCGTCGTGGAGATCACCCTCGTCTGGAACGACGAGCAGGGACGCCGCCGCAACGCCCGAGCCCAGGACTGGATCCGCAGCCTGAAAACCGGCAAGCCGATGAATCACCCCTTCGTGTTCGTCGGCAGCCGCTTCCACCAAAGCCCGGAAGGACAACGGGTGTACGCGGCTGATGTAACGGGCGACTTGATCTGCGTGACCAACTTCCCCGATGCGGTGCTCGACATCCCGGTGCAAAGCACCGACGACGACGCCTCGCTCCTGTTCCAGTCGTTTACCGAGCGAATACCGCCTCGCGGCACCCCGGTGACGCTGGTGTTATCTCCCCAAGACGAAAAGAAGCCGGCCGGGAAATGACCGGCCGAAGTCCCGGCCTCGGCCGGGCCCGTCGGCCTCATTATCGGTGCGTCTTGCCGGCAGAGCGCCGCTCGCCCGGCGCATGGGCCCCGCGGACAAAGAGTCCCGCGCGCCGGCAGACTCGCTGGGTTGAATTTCAATGTTGCCGGACCACGATTGCGCCGGCCATCGTCCAAATACAGACGAAGGCCAGGCTCAACAGAGCGGAAATGATTTCAATGGGCATGACAGGACTCTTGCGGTGATGTTGGCCGGCCAAAGGGCCGCACCGTCAAACTCATCGACGTTCCTCCACTCGGCGCTGGAATCTCGCCTTCTTGGCCCGAATCGCTTGGCTCACCGGCAGCGATTCTGCTATCGGCACGAATTGCCTGTCTTAGCTCCGTGTTCACATCTCCAACATTGGGGGTGTCGGCATGCCTTACGCGCGCAGAAAAGTGTATTTTCTTTGCCGAATGAACGCTTGTATATTAGCCACTTTTATGCTAGCATCACACTCGGACGACAACGGTACCTGTTTCCTGTTCCAGAGAGGGGGATATGTGGCTCAATCCATTTGTGATCGAGGATGCCAAGCGTCTGCTCCGCCTGGGAGGCCTGTCGCAACGGGAGATTGCCCGTCGCCTGGGCATCAGCCGTGCTTCGGTGGCGAACATCGCCCGCGACCTCCGCCCTGCCGCCGAGCCGCGCGAGCGGGTCGACGACTCCTGGCCGCCGACGGGGCGGCCCGCCCGCTGCCCTCGGTGCGGTGCCCGGGTGTATATGCCCTGCCGGGCATGCCGGGTGCGGGCGATCCGCGAACGCCGGCGCCGCACCATGCTCGACAACGCGGCATGGCGGCCGTTGGACCGCAAAACCCGAACGCCGGGCAGACCGGCCGCCTGACGGCCGGCGCGGCACTTCAGGAGTAGTCTGTCGGTGGGGCGCCCGAGATGTGCTGCCGCCAGCCGTCGAGGTATTCCTTGGCCAGGCCGTTTTCACGCGTGAACTCGGTCTCCACGACTGCCTCGGTGCCGGGCACGGCCACGCGCACTTTCAACCGCCCGTTGCTGCGGTAGCGGAAGTGGACTTCCACCGGACTCCGCGCCGGCAGCTTGGGAGGCAACTGTCGCACGCTCACCCGGCCGATTGTCGTACAGTCATCGGGCGACGGGCTCTCCCCTTCGACCACCTGGACAAGAATCGATTTCTGGTCGGGCTTGCGGGTGCGAAACACCCGTTTGATCGTTGCCGGCAGTTGCGTATTGCGCGGGATGAGAATGCCGCTGCGCAGGCGGTTCGTGGCCGGATCGGTGCCGACGACGCCCAGGCTGTGCGCGTTCACATTGCGGATCTTGAAGGAGGCCGGCTTGCCGCGGGCCTTTGCCAGCACCATGCCGGCGTGCAATGCGGCGCCGTGCGCCACGGCTTCGTCGGCGGCGACCGTGGCGTCGGGCTCCTTGCCCGAAATCTCGCGGAGCATGTGGCGAACCATGGGCATCCGCGTCGAGCCGCCGACCAGCAGCACGCGGTCGACCTGGGGCCATTCGAGCCCTGCCGCCCGCAGTGCCTGGATCGTCGTGAAGCGGGTGCGGTCGAGAAGGTCCTGGGTGGCCTCTTCGAACTGCTCGCGGGTGACTTCAATTTCCGCCGTCCTTCCCTGGAACGCGCAGGCGACCACCGCCTTGGGCCGCAGCGAGAGCGTGCGCTTGGCGTCTTCGCATTCGCGCCACAACCGCCCGGCCATGCGCGGTTCTTCGGCGGGGTCGATCCCGTGCTGCTGCTTGAAGGCCTCCGCCACCAGGCGCACAAACCGCTGGTCCCAGTCCCAGCCGCCGAGATGCACGTCGCCATCGATCGCCAGGGCGTTGAACTCGCGACCACGGATCTCCATCACGCTCACGTCGAACGTGCCGCCCCCCAAGTCGTAGACCAGGATCCGCTGCTCCTTCTCCGCCGCGCCGCGGCGATTGAGGTAGCCGGCCTGGTGGCCGAAGGCCAGCGCTGCGGCGGTCGGTTCGTTGATGATGTCGATCACCTCGAAGCCCGCCATGTAGCCGGCGTCCTGGGTGGCCTTGCGGCGGACCTCGTCGAAGTACGCCGGCACGGTGATCACCACCTTGGTGTACGGTCCGATCTGGGCGATCGTGTCGCGGCGCAGCTTGTTGAGGATCCAGGCCTCGATCACCTCGGGCGGGTAATACTGCCCTTCGAGAACCTTGTGGAACACGCGGCTGCCGACGTCGCGCTTCGAACACTCCGCCACATGGTCGGCCTCGGTGCTGAGTCCCTTGAGCGCCTCGCGCCCCACGATCACTTCCTGGCCGTCGAACAGCACGACGCTCGGCGTCAGCCGGTCCCCTTCGGCATTGACGAGCGTGGCGGGAGCCCCGGAGTCGTCGAGGCGAGCCACCACGGAGTAGGTCGTGCCCAGATCGATGCCGACGCTGGGTGGATGGGGGGTGCTCATGCTACCATAGCCGCGGCAATGGGGCGTCGGGAAAAAATCGCCATACGATCCAGTAACCCAGCGCCAATCCGATGATCGACGAGAGGGCGAAGCCGATCACGTTCACGATCCATTTCGCCGTGCGGAGCCGCGCATCGTCACCCCCCTGGTTCCGCGGAGACTCCGACCACGCCGGCCGTGTGCCTCCGGCCTGCTCGGGCAGGGGCACCGGCGCCACGGCCGCGTCAGGCGCATACGCCGCGATGGGCGGCGGGGGAACTTCCACCGTTGCGACCGCTCGCGGCGGCGCGGTCTGCATGGGAGAAAGATACTCGTCGGGCACCTCGGTGAACATGGGCGCTTGGGCCACGGGGCCTTTGAACTTTGCCGTGGCGCCGCCGCCACCCGTGGGTGACGGTGCCGGGCTCACTGCTCCCGCCGGCGCGGCCGGCGCCGGCGCGCCGCCCATGGGAAGGTCGTCCATAATCGCTTCGAAGAAAGCGTCGCCCCCCGCGCCGTCGGCCAGCACCTGTTTCCAGTTAGCCAGTCCCTCGTCGGTCAGCCCCACGTTGCGTTCGATGTCCAACGCCACTTCGCGATCGGTGCCGGGCACGACCGCGTGGACGGTCAATCGCCCATTGGCCTGGTACTGGAAGGTTACCTGTACCGGCCAGCCCTTGGGCAATCCCGGCGGAAGGTCTTTGAGCACGGTGCGGCCGATCGCCGTGCAGTCGCCCGGCAGCGTGCTTTCTCCTTCCAGCACCTGGACCACGATCGATCGCTGATTGTCTTCCTTGATGGTGAACTTCTCCGTCCGCGTGGCCGGCAATGGCGAGTTGCGCGGGATGAGCACGTAGTTGGTTTTCCGCAGGGTATCGGGGTCGACCCCTTCCACGCCCAGGCTGTGCGAATTGACGTTGGTGACCTGGAAATCGGGAGTCTCGCCCGCCTGTTTCGCGAGCAGCCAGTGGGCATAGATCGCCGCGCCGCGGGCCACCGCTTCGTCGGGATTGACGGAATGATCCGGCTCGCGACGAGTCATTTCGGTGAGCATCCGCGCGACGCTCGGCATCCGCGTCGCGCCCCCGACCAGCAACACCCGATCGATCTGGTTCCATCCCAGCCCGGCCGCAGTCACCAGTTGCCGCGTCGTATAGGCCGTCCGCTCGAGCAGGTCGGCGGTGAGGTCCTCGAACTGCTCCCGGGTGACATGCAGTTCGGCGGTATGGCCAGCGAAGTCGAAGGGGATCGTTGCCCGGCTGCGCGCGCTCAGTGCATGTTTCGCCTCGAGCACCGCGTTGTACAACCGGCCGAAGGCGGCGGGATCCTGCCGCGGATCGGCGCCATGCGCCTGCTGGAACTGGCTGGCCATGAGGTCCACCAGCCGCATGTCCCAGTCGTAGCCTCCGAGGTGCACGTCGCCGTCGGTGGCCAGCGTGCGGACATTTCCCGGCGACAGCCGCAACAGCGTCACGTCGAAAGTCCCGCCCCCCAGGTCGTAGACGAGAACGGTGAGATCCTCGCGGGCGGTCCCCTCGGGGCTGAGGTAGCCGAGGGTTTCCCCGAACGACAGCGCCGCGGCGGTCGGCTCGTTGACGATATCGAGGACCTTCAAACCGGCCATCTCTCCGGCGTCGGCGGTCGCCTTGCGGCGCGGCTCGTCGAAGTACGCCGGAACCGTGATCACGGTGTGCGTCTCCGACCCCAGGGCCTGGATGATGTCGGCCTTGAGCTTGCGAAGGATGCAGGCCTGGATCACTTCCGGCGGCAGGTATTCGCCCCGGATGGGGCGGTTGTAGACCGGGTTGCCCATGTCGCGCTTGACCCAGATGGCAACCTGGTCGGGATGCACCGCGTTGGCATAGCGGGCTTCGCGGCCGACGACCACTTCCGCCTGGTCGAAGAGCACCACGCTCGGCGTGAGCATCTCCCCTTCGGCGTTGCGGATCACCGACGACCGGCCGGCGGCGTCGATCCACGCCACCACCGAGTTGGTGGTTCCCAGATCGATGCCAACCGCTTTCGGCTTTCCCATAGGCGCTGTTTCAGAACCCGTTCGTCGCACCGATCGGTTCGGTGCAGCGAGCGGTATTGAAACGGACTCTCTCTGAATTTCCGGTAGATTGGGCAGCGGGGGGGAGTCTAGCGGGCCCAAGTTCCCTGGTCGACCACGCCGGAACCGGTGCAAAACAGGCCACGAGGCCGGTAGATACCCCAGCAAGATGCTAGTGTAACAGGAGAAGCCGGATTCTCAAGCTTGTGCCATCCGGTTTGGCACGCAGCGCAGAGGAACGGTGGCGGGCAGCCGGTGGGCCGCCGGACGAAGAAATCGGCCGGCGGCCGCGCCCGATGCCCCGCTGCCTGCCCCTTCAAAGCGCGCACCAGAAGGAGTGGGAATCGTCAGGCGGCGCGGACTGGCGATTCGTCCTGGGGGGAACCGGCCACCTCGATGGAGAGTCTTGCGGCCCCGTTGGGCACGATCAGGTCCGCCAGCCGGATCGCCTGCAAATTCTGCCGTGTCTGCTCGGCAATCCCCGCCAGCTTCTCGGCGAGCCGTTCGGCGGTTTCGCCCGACAGGCACACTCGCGCCGGCAACCCACCGGCCAGCGGGCCGTCGACGGCTTCCACCAATTCCAGCAGCGAGATCGCGGCGGGATCGCGGTCGAGCACAAACCCGCCGCCGCCACCGCGCGTGGAGTGAAGGATGCCCTGCTTGGCCAGATCACGGAGGATCTGGAGCAAGAAGCGTTCCGGCATGCCGCCCTCGGACGCCAGGCGACAGCAGGGAATGGGGCGCGTCGCACCGCTTTCTGCCAACAGCAAGGCTGCTTGGAGGGCGTAAGTGACGCTTTGTGACAATCTCATGTTCTGACTACCTCCCCGCAAAGAAAGCCGTTTATTGAGCTTCGTCCGAAGCGTGGGAAGCGGCGCGCGGATCCGGCTCGCATTTGCCGACGCCGCGACGCACCACTGGCCTGTTGCTCGTGCGAATCTCGTGAACGAACCAACTCCGCCCCGGCATCGGTCCGATGGGTGGAGGGAAAGCGCGGACAACAAAAAAAGCCCCTGACGCGCACGATATGCGCGGCAGGGGCTGTCATAGCCCGGGCGTCCCGTCCACCACGAACGGCACGCGTATACTTCTATCCTCGACTTCTACTGCCAGAAAATATAAGAAAGTGTTGGCTTTCGCAACTATTTTTCCCAACCCGGCAATCCGGATCCGCCGAAGAACTCCCGGAATAGTCCTTTCGGACTATCCCGATTTCACCATGGGTGTCATTTCCGGCGACAGCGTTCTCCCCCCCGAGCATCGCCATGGACGAAACGGTTTCGGAGCACACGGCCCCGACGGGCCAGGAGCGCTACCGGCTGGTATTTGAGAATGCGGCCAGCCTGATCATCGCCCTCGACGTGGATGGCGTGATCCGCGACTGCAATTCGCGGGCGATTGCCGTCCTCGGCATCGATCCAGAACAGATCATCGGGCGCTCGATGACCGACTTCCTGCACCCCGACGACCACGCCCGTGCATGGGACTCGCTGCGCCGGATTGCCGTCGAGAACGTGAGGTACGAGGAATACCGTTTGTTTCATGCAGACGGCAGCGTGGTTCACGCAACGGTGAATTCGGCGGCGATTTTCGATGAGCGAGGCGCTGTCTATGAGGTGATCAGCATTCTCGACGACATCACGGCGAAGAAGCAGATCGAGCAGGCGCTCAAAAGCGAAAAGGAATTCGTCGTGCGCCTGATCGAATCCGCCCCGGTCATGATCAGCCTGGTCGATGCTGATCGCCGCATCGTCCGCACCAACCCCGCCTTGAATCGGGCCAGCGGATTCGGACCTGAGGAAGTGGCCGGTCGCGATTTGCTGGAGTTCGTGCTGGAAGACGAACGCGAACAGGCCGGTGATGTCTTCCGCCGGGTCATGGCGGGGGAGAGTGTTTCGAGCATCACCAGTCGCCTGTTCACGAAGGACGGGCGTCACTGCGACGTGGGCTGGTGCTTCAACTCGCTTCGCGACGCCGACGCGAACATCAGCGGCGTCTTGATGGTCGGGCACGACATCACCGAACTGCGTCAAGCCCAGGACCAGGCCATGCAGTCGGAGCGATTGGCGGCCATCGGCCAGATGGTGGCTGGTTTGGCGCACGAGAGCGGCAATGCGCTCGGGCGGAGCCAGGCCTGCCTGGAGATGCTGGCCTTCCGCGTCGAGCACGATCCGGCGGCAACGGACCTGGTCCGCCGACTGCAAGCCGCCCAGGACGATCTGCAGCGCCTTCACGAGCAGTTGCGCCAGTATGCCGCGCCGATGCTCCTGCGCCGCGAACGCGTCGACGTGCGGGAGGCAATTCGCGAGGTCTGGGAGCAACTTGAGTCGGTCCGGCGTGGTCGGGTGACCCGTTTCTCTTTCCACGGATCGTGCGACGGGCCGTGCCGCATCGACCGTCTTGCGGTGCAGCAAGTATTTCGCAACATTCTCCGTAATGCGCTGGACGCCGCTTCCGACCCCGTCGTCATCGAAGTACATTGCCAGCCCGCTTCGTGGCGCGACGAACCGGCCATCCGCATTGCATTCCGCGACAACGGGCCGGGGCTGACTGTGGAGCAGGAAACGCGGTTGTTCGAACCGTTTTACACCACCAAGACCCACGGCACCGGGCTGGGAATGGCGATCAGCCGGCGCATCGTCGAGGCCCACGGCGGCTGGATCGCCGTCGGCCGCGACGCTGCTTCGGGCGCCGAGATCGCCGTCATGCTGCCGAGAGGATGAAGCAATGGTTCGTCCGCTGAAAATTGCCGTGGCCGACGACGAGCCCGACATGCGCGACTATTTCGCCACCGTCCTGCCGCGGATGGGACACGAGGTGGTCGCCGTGGCCCGCAACGGTGAGGAACTGATCGAACGATCGCTCGCCACCCGTCCTGACCTGCTGATTCTCGACATCAAGATGCCCGAGGTCGACGGGCTTCAGGCAGCGGCGAGGATTTCCGAGCAGGAACCGGTCCCGGCGATCGTCGTTTCGGCTTATCACGATCCGGAACTCGTCGAGCGGGCCACCAGGGACCACATCCTGGCCTACCTCGTCAAACCGGTCAAACAGGCCGATCTCGAAGCGGCCATTATCATTGCCATGCGCCGTTTTGAGCAGTTCCAGGAACTGCGCCGCGAGACGACCAACCTTCGCCAGGCGCTCGACGACCGGAAACTGATCGAGCGGGCCAAGGGGATCGTGATGAACCGCGCGGGGGTCGACGAGCAGGAGGCTTTCCGGCGTCTGCAGAAACTGGCCAGCAGCAAGAATCTGAAACTCGTCGAGGTTGCCCGCTTGATGGTCGCCGCCGACGAGGCGATCCGCGAGTGATGGCAGAAGCCGTGGACGGCCCGAAACCGGCAGGCCCCGGCGTGCGTACTAAACTGGGCGATCGGCCGGCGCACTCTCTACCGCCTCCAGGTGGAGTGGGGCCGCCCGGCGTTTCTTGTCACTTGCCCCCCCTGGTTCTAGAATGGTTTGCGGCTTGGCGATGCGCCCGTTTTTCACCGGTGGTGCTCGGGCTTGCCGCCCTGATTTGCGAGGTTCGGCCAGCGAAATGACCAGCGAAGAAGAAATCTACCAGGACCACATCCTGGCGCATTACGAAGACCCATACAACAGGGGCGACTGCGAGCACTGCACCCATTGCCACGAGGGCCAGAACCCGCTGTGCGGCGACCGCGTGCGAATGACGCTGCACATCGATGATGGCGGACGGTTCCGCGAGGTCTACTTCGATGGCGATGGCTGCTGCATCAGCCAGGCCGCTTCGTCGATGCTCGTCGAACGGTTCGACGGGCGGACGGTCGAAGAAGTGAAGAATTTCACCGCGGAGGACATGCTGAACCTGTTCGCGGTCAAGCTCACCCCCAATCGCCAGAAGTGCTGCCTGCTCCCCTGGCGGGTATTGCAGGCCGCCATCTATTCGCCCGTCGGCGATGGTTCGAGTGCTTCGCAAGGCTCGGCCGAAAGCGCCTCATGACACCGCTCACCGAGTCTGCCCGCCTCGACCCCCGGCTCTACCGGCCCGATTTTCCCATTCTCGCCCGGATGGTGCACGGTGACGTGCCGCTCGTCTACCTGGACAACGCCGCCACCACCCAGCGGCCGCGACAGGTGATCGCTGCGATCACCGAAACCTATGAGCAGCACTACGCCAACGTTGGCCGCGGCGTCCACGCCCTGGCCGAGGAGGCCGATCTGCTCTACGAGGGAGCCCGCGAGAAGGTCCGGGCGCTGATCAATGCGGCTCCCAGCCGCGACCGCGAGACGGTGACTGAGCCAAGCACGCGGGAGATCATCTTCACCTCCGGGGCGACCGCGGCGATCAATCTGGTCGCCCGCAGTTGGGGCGATGCCCATGTCGGCCGCGGCGACGAGATCGTGGTCACCGAAATGGAGCACCATGCCAACCTCATTCCCTGGCAGCAATTGGCCGAGCGGACGGGAGGAGTGGTGCGCGCGGTTCCGATCACCGACGATGGCCTGCTCGACCTGGACGCGCTGGACAACCTGCTCAACGATCGCACGCGGCTGGTGGCCGTGACTGCGGTCTCCAACGTCTTGGGCACGGTGAATCCGATCGCCGAAATCATCCGCCGCGCGCACGACGCCGGCGCATTGGTACTGGTCGACGGCGCGCAGAGCATTCCGCACCAGGCGACGGACGTGGCGGCGCTCGACGCCGACTTCCTCGTGTTCAGCGGCCACAAGATGCTGGGGCCCTCGGGCATTGGGGTGCTCTACGCCAAGGAACATCTCTTGGAGGATATGCCCCCATTCCTGGGCGGTGGCGGCATGGTCAAGGATGCCTGGATCGACCACTTCGAACCCGAACGCCCGCCGCGGAGGTTTGAGGCCGGCACCCCGGCCATCGTTCCCGCGATCGGCCTGGGAGCAGCCGTCGATTACCTCAACCAAGTCGGCCTGGAAGCAATTCACCAGCATGAGCGGCGGCTCGTCGAGCGGGCTCACGAGCTACTGGGGCAGATTCCCGCGGTGCGGATCCTCGGCCCCGTGCCGGCCCAGAAAGCGGGCGTTGTCAGCTTCGTGGTCAACGAGGGGCGAATCCATCCGCACGAAGTCGCGCAGTTTCTCGACCGCCGCGGCATCGCCATCCGCGCCGGCCATCATTGCGCCCGGCCGTTGCAGAAACGGCTCGGGATCAACGCCAGCAGCCGGGCGAGCTTCTACTTCTACAACACGCTGGAGGAAGTCGACCGCTTCGGCGAAGCAGTGGCCGAGGTCGTCCGTTTCTTCACCCGGTCTGCGACGCCGCGGCGCCGCCGTCCGCCGGTCGAGAGCCGAAGCGAAAAGAGCGGCGGGTGAGGGGCGATGGAAGCCCGATTCACGGAGCCTCCATCTGCGCGACCTCCCGCGTCAAGGCTTCGGCCCCGGGCAGATTCATCTTCCGATCGCCGCGGTACCAGTGTTCCCACTGGCCGCGGGAGGCAAGTGCCTGCCCGTCGCGTGCTTCCTCCAGGCTATCAAACGCGGCATCCAGTTCAGCGCGCCACCGGACTGCGTCACCCTGCTGAATCGCCAACCCGGAACTGAGCACGGCCTCGTACCAGCCCAGGAGGCCGTGAAGAACGTGGTACTGGGCGGCGAAGTTGTTCTCGAACAGCAGCCGGCCGGGTCCGTCGAGCCGGCCGAGCACGGCGGTCATTTCCGCTCCTGCTTCCTCGACGGCCGCTCGCTGCCGACGCACGTCGGCCCGCCGGCGCTCGATCTGTTCCGGCACGGTGAACGGAGGCCCATCGCCCGACCGCAAACGGTCGCGCATTGTCTCCAGGAAGCGGCGACCGGCGGCCACAATCTCGCCGTCGAGCATCGCCCGCCGGCCGGTCTCTTCGTCGACTACGAAGCTTTCAAAGAGCTTGCGATAAGCCCGCTCCGCCTCCTCGGCCGCCGGGCCGAATCGCGCGCCGCACCAGTCGGCCAGGTGACGATCAGGGTTGAAAGCATCGAACTCGCGCAGGAAGTGCCCCGCCGCGTCGAGTCCCAGGAGGAACTCACGGACATTGCCCACGTTGGTGATCGCGTAGTGGGTCGAGCCGCGCTCGACCGCCTCGCGGAAGATGGCGTGCGCCCGGTGGGGCGAAACGGCCTGCACCAGGTGCGGGCCGCTTCCCCAGAGCGCCTGGTGGTAGTAGATGCCGTAGGGACGGCCCGGCTCGCGCGGCACATTGTAGAAATCGGCTTGAAGCTGCCAGCCGGGGCTGTTGTCGGAGAAGATCACCGCCACACCCGGCGGGAATTTGAGGTGTCCCTGGCGGTGCAGTCCGGCCCCTTCCATCCACAGCGTCGTTGTGGCCGGCGGATTCGGCCGGGCATCGACTTCGCAGACGATCTTCCACTGCCGCTCCATGGCGTCGGAGATCATCTGCCCGCGGGCTTCGTCAGTCTTCGGCGCGGCCGGGTCCGAAACCCACACCGGTCGATCGGCAATCCCGCGGAGCCCAAGCTGCCAGATCACCTGCGGCGCATGGCGGGCCCAGCGCTCGGCGTAGTCGCGCCAAATGGCTTCGAATTTCTCCGGCTGCCGCGCATAGGAGAACGGCACCTCCTCCCCCTTCTCGCGCCAGTACTTCTGGAACGCAAACCCGCTCACCCCCATCGGCTCGACGTGGTGCATGCTCACAAACAGGCCGCGGCGGACCGCCTCTTCCACCAGGCGGGCTTCGTCCGGGTTGCGGATATCGACGAACGACGCCGGGATCACCAGATTCAATCGCAGCCGCAATAGGGCCTCGAAGATTCGCATCGACAACCGCGGCGAGACGACATGCTCGTAGAACGGGTAATCGATCTCGCGCCGCCCGCCGTCCAGGTAGCACTCGCTGAGCAGGTCCTCGTCGTTGATGAACCAGCCGCGATACTTGAACGTCGGCTCGCCGCCGGCAATGCATACCTCGGGCCAGGCGAGCCGCTCGCGCCGTTCGGGCGGTCGGTCGGCCCAGAAGTAGAGCGGATCGACGCCCAGATACTGTTCGGCGAAAGCATACAGGCCGAACATGGTGCCCCGTTCGTCGCTGCCGGCGATGACCAGCGCCTGCTGGACCGGCGCGGCGGCCGACGGCACGCTCTCTACCCGGTAGGCCTCCCAGCGGCCGTTCAACTCGCCGCGCGCCGCGGGGAGGAATCGCTCGACGATCGCGGCAGATTCGGGCAGAGTCACGGTGGCCAGTACAACCGCCGCCGATCCGCACTTCTGCCACTCTTCGACGATGGCCGGCCGCTGACCCGTGATTCTCTCGACGTCGCCGGCGAGGTCCTCGGCCGCCAGGCGGACGCAGGCCGGTTCGCCCCGCGGCACGAGGATCGAGGCCGCTTGTCGCCGCGAGGCCAGTTCAAACTCCGCGCCCGCCGCCGCAGCGGCGATGAGGGCCAGCACAAGCGCCAGACACGATTGCAGCCACGCGAGTCCCCTCCGCAGCATCTTGCTTGCCATTGCCTGTCTCTTTCTTCCGGAGCTACTTCGCGCCGACTTCCGCGGCAAAATAGCGCGCCGTGAGCGGCTCGCCGGTGGCGGAGGCGACGAACTGGGGCCAGGGCATCAGGGCGCCCGGACGGAAGACGTTCTGCTTCAGGTAGTCGCCAAACTCGCGCCGCCCTTCGAATCGCAACTCCGACGCCGGCCCTTCGTGCCCGGCTTCCCGGGCGAGCACATGGCGCAGCTGCGCTGCAAACAACTCGCCGAGCATGTAGTTGTGGTAGTAGACCGGGGCGATGGTGAAGTGAGGCTTTGCGGCCCAATCGGGCGCGCCGGCACGTCCGGCGGGCTGCTTGAGTTGCTGGAATCGGCCCACGATTTCCCACCAGCGCGCGTTCAGGTCCTGCTCAGGATTCTCATAGAGCGTCTTCTCAAAGTTGAGCATCACGAGCGTCCAGCGGGCGAAGATCAGTTGCTCGCGCCGCCGCTGTTCGAGAATGGCCGCTGAAACCTGCCGCACGCGCTGGCGGTCGGCACCGGCGACATTCACCATCCAGGCAGGGTTTTTCCCCAGCGCGCCGAACAGCATCGCCACGCCCTCGGTGGTGAAGGCGTGCGCCGGCTGGCGGAGATTGTAGGGCAATTCCGAATCGATATAGATCTCGTAAACGGCGTGGCCCAGTTCGTGGAGCTGCGTGTCCATCCACTCGGCGGTCGGCTTCACGTTGCACAGGATCCGCACATCGCCCGAACGGTCGACGCTGATCGAGAACGCGTGCTGGTCCTTCCCCTCGCGCTCGTAGAGGTCGCTCCGCTTGAGGATGTCGTCAACCGGCAAGCCGATGCCCGCGTAGAACGTTCGCGACAACTCGACAATGTCTTCCCGGCTCTTGTCCTCGTAAAACTCGTTGAGGTCGACCTCGGCCGACGGGGGCGCTGCCTGGAAGAAGGGGTTATCATAGTGCCACGGCATGAGGTCCTCGGCCTTTTCACCGAGCCGCTCGCCCACCTCGCGGTCGATCGCCTGCTTGGCTTCAGCAAACGGCTGCCGGGTGAGGCGGTCGAGTTCCGCGAAGATCGCCAGCAGTTGCTCCGGATCGTGCTCCTGCAGGCGGATCTGCATCTGCCAGTAGTTGTCAAATCCCAGCCGCCGCGCCGCCTCGTTGCGGATCTTGGCCAGCTCAACGAGCTTCGGTCCGACGGGGGCGCCCACCTGCTTCAGGGCTTCCCAGATCGCCTGCCGCCGCGGCGTCTGCTTCTCGTCCTGGAGCATCTCGAGCAGGTCGTTGTTGGAGAACCGCTTGCCGTCCATCTCCGCCCGGAACGTCTTGAACGTGCGGTCGATTTCCGTCGACAGGGCGACCATCCGCTTGAGCAGATCCTCGGGCAACTGGTTGGCGCGGTAGGCCAGTTCGGCCACCACCAGCGCCCTGGTCTCGGCCGGGCTCAGTTCTGGCCGGGCTTCGATCAGCCCGCGAAGCCGCCGGTAGGCCTCTCGATCGCTATGGAACTTCCGCAGGGCCAGTTCCGCCGCGGCCGCCGCGTCGAAATCCTCCTCGCGGCCTGAATTGGAAGCCTGCCAGAAGGCGAGGTTCATCGCCAGCTCGAGTCTGGCGTACTGCTTCTGGTAGTCATTTAAGAAGGCGCGGGCGTCGGCACTCACCGGGTTCGGCTCCTTATTCTCTCCGGCGGCATTCCGTCCCGCCCCGGGATCGGCGGCCGCCGCCAGACCGGCGGAAACGAAGACGAGGATCAGAGTTGGGGCGAAGCGATGCATCGTTATCTCCCAGGTCAAGGACCGGCGTGAAACCGCCGAACGGCCTTTCATTGTGCGTCCAATTCCCACAGATTACCATATCGAGCACCAGTGGCAGGGCAAGATGGTGAACCAAAAAAGGTACGGGAAAGGGCCAAGTGATGCGGTCATGCAAGCTGTGTCTGCTGTTCTGCTTTGCCGTCGTTCCCGCCCATATCTCAAGGGCCGCGGCGGCGCAACCGGGCCAGCCGCCGAACATCATCCTCATCCTGGCCGACGACCTGGGGGCGGCCGACTTGGGCTGCTATGGGGCCGATCTGCATGAGACGCCGCGGATCGATCGGCTGGCGGCCGAAGGTCTGCGGTTCACGCAGGCTTACGCCTCGGCGCCGGTCTGCACGCCGACCCGGGCGGCGATTATGACGGGCAAGCACCCGGCCCGGCTCCACATGACGATCTGGTACGAAGCGGCCGTGAAGCCGCCGCCGGGGCGGAGACTCGTGCCGCCACCGGTGATCGGCAATCTGCCGTACGAGGAGATCACACTGGCCGAATTGCTCCAGGCCCACGGCTACCTGACTGCGCTGGTAGGGAAATGGCATCTCGGCGATGCCGCCCATTACCCGGAAACACAAGGCTTCGACATCAACATTGGGGGCACGTTCTGGGGTGCCCCAGACACGTACTTCTGGCCCTATCGCGGCAGTGGCAGCTTCAAGGAGTTCCGCTATGTTCCGCACCTCGAATGGGGTCGTGAAGGCGAGTATCTCACCGACCGGCTTACTGAGGAAGCCCTCGCGATCATGGAGCGTGCGAGGGACCGGCCCTTCTTTCTCTATCTCGCCCACCACACTCCGCACACGCCTATCGAGGCCAAGCCGCCCCTGATCGATCGCTACACCGCGAAACTTGGCCCGGGCATGCACCATGCCAACCCCATCTACGCCGCGATGGTCCACAGCTTCGACGACAGCGTGGGACGCATCGTCGACCGACTGGAGCAACTCGGACTGGCGGAGCGGACGATGCTGATCGTGACCTCCGATAATGGCGGCTATGTCAACGAGCATCGCGGGCGGACAGTCACCAGCAATTTCCCGCTCCGATCGGGCAAAGGATCGCTCTATGAGGGCGGCATTCGCGTGCCGCTGATCGTCCGCTTTCCCGGCACGGTCCCGGCTGCCTCCCAGTGCGCGGAACCCGTGGCGTCGGCCGACCTTTTCGCCACGATTCTCGAAGCGGCCGGCGTTGCGATCCCGGCCGATCGAGATGCGGATCGGGACGGTGTGAGCCTTGTTCCCCTGTTCCGTCAGCCCGAGGCGAAGCTCAACCGCCCGTTCCTCGCCTGGCACTACCCGCACTACTACCCTACAACCACGCCGGTGAGTGCCGTCCGCTCGGGCAATTGGAAGCTGCTGGAGTACCACGAGGATATGCGCGTGGAGCTTTACGATCTCGCGAACGATCGGAGCGAGGAACACGATCTGGCTGCCGATCGTCCCGAGCGAGCCGAAGAGCTTCGTGAGCGATTGCACGATTGGCGCGAGGAAGTCGGCGCCCAGATGCCCAGCCCGCGTTGACTGCGAGAGGCTCATCCGCTGCGCGTCTGCCGCCGATAGCGCGCCGGGGTGCTGCCGAATTCCTCGCGGAACACCTGGGCGAGGTAGCTGGCGCTGCCATAACCGGCCGACTCGGCAACGGCCGGGATCGGCAGGTCGGTTTCCAGCAGCAGCCGCTTGGCCCGTTCGAGCCGCACCCGCTGCAATTCGCGGTGCACGGTGCGCCCCACGGCGCGATGGAACCGCAGTTCCAGCGCCCGGCGGGAGATCTGCAGATGGGCGACCACGTCGTCCACGCCGATCGACTCGCCGGCGTGATCGTGGATGAAGTGCAGCGCCGCGGCGACCTCAACGTCGTCCAGGGCGACACTGTCCGTCGAACGCCGGGTAACGACGTGCAGCGGCTCGGCCAGCAGCCGTTGCGGGCGACGGGAGCGGCGGTGCATCATCGCGTCCAAGAGGGCAGCCACGCGGTAGCCGGCCCCTTCGGCATTGAGCGCGACGCTCGACAGCGGCGGGTCCGACAACTCGCACAACAGCTCGTCGTTATCCACGCCGATCACGGCGATCTCTTCGGGAACGCGAATGCCCGCCGCGCGGCAGGCCTCGAGCACCTCGCGGCCGCGGTCGTCGTCGCAGGCCATCACGCCCGCCGGCTTGGGAAGCTCGTCGAGCCAGCGGCTCAACAGCGGCTGCTCGCGGTCCCATACGCGATCGGCTTTGACGCGCGGCGGCGCATAGACTCGGGCGGTGAAGCCCGCCTCAGCGATGCGGCGGCAGAAAGCCTCCTCGCGCCGCGCCGACCAGACTCGCCCGGCCACGCCCACATAGGCATAGTGGCGAAAACCGCGCTCCAACAGGTGCTCGGCCGCCATCGCAGCGGCCCCGTGCGAGTCGGAGGCCAACTCGCTGAACTGCGCCAGCGGACTGTCCGGCCGAAGCTGGCTCTCGGAGAGGTCGAGCGCCACGGTCGGCAACCCGGCTTCGAGGATCGCCCGCGCGACCCGGGGCGTCTCGATCCGGGCAATGATCCCCGTCCCTCCCCAGGTCGCCATCCTCGGCAGCGCCTGCTCAAAATCGCCGGGCGTGATGTAGAACCCCCATGGCCCGTGGAGTCGCGCGTAGCGGACAATCCCCCGCAGCACACCCCGGCCGTAGCCGCGGGAGGTCTCGATGAGCAGAGCTACCTTCGGCGGCTTCGCCATGAACGGCTTGAACGGACAAGGGATCGCGGACTATCGACCGACGCATCCCGATAGTAATTCGCGCCCGGCGGGTTTTCCAACCAGAAAGACGACAGTCCGACGCCGTCAGCTCAAGCCCCCTCCGTGGGGCCGCCGGGACCGTGTCCGCCCCCCCGCCGCCACGTCTTTCAGTTCGCTCCGCAGTTTCACCCGTTCGCACGAGACACTGTGCGACGTCCGTTTCCTTCACTTCGGAATCTGGCTGGTGAAGCGGTACTGGCCGGAGCTCACCTCGGCACGGAAAACCCCCTTTTCAACAGCCGGACGGGAGATGCCGGGTTGAATGCCAACGGGACGGCCGCCTTCGCGGACCGCGTCCAGGTCGGTGGCCGGGATGGCGACCGTGGCGGTCGTGTTCGGCGGCACTTCCAGCTTCCAGGTCAAGGTATCGCCCTCCACCCGCCAGGCGCTGGTGATCTTCCCGTAGCCGGTCGTCAACGAGGCATCGACCTGTTCGAGCCCGCTTTCGATGCCGGGCGCGGCGATGAAGTGCCGGAAACCAGGAGCCCGCTCGTCGTAGCGGATGCCCGCCAGCCCCTCGATGAACCACAGCCCCACCGAGATCATCGTGTTGTGGATCTGCGAATTGTCGCCGTCCCATTCTTCCCAGATGGTGGTCGCGCCATTGCGGATCATGTGTCCGAAGCTGGGGAAATTTTCCTTGGTGTGCATCAGCGCCACCAGGTCGTTGCGCCCATGTTCGATCAGGTACTTGGCCATGAAGTAGTTGCCGTGCATGCCCGTGTTCAGGTGGCCATTCCGGGTGACGGTGATGTCGTGTTCCAGCGCGGCCATGACCTGCGGCGCGACGTCCGGCGGGGTGATGCCGAACAGCAACGGCATGACGAGGTAGGTCTGCTCGCCGTTGGCGTAGGTGGCGTCGTCGTCGTTCAGGAACCGCTCGTGGAGCCGCGCGGCGAGTTGCTTCGCCCTTTCCGCGTAGACCTCGGCCTGCGCGTCGTCGCCCAGAATATGGCCGATCTTGCTGGCGATCTGCAGGCAGTAGACAAGGTAGCAGTTGTTGAAGAACAGGGTGGAACGGTCGTCGACCCGGTCCTTGCCCTGCTTTCTTCCCGGCGGCACCCAATCGCCCAGAAAGTTCCACTGGGGCGATCCGGCGCAGCCGATTCCCACGTAGGGTTGAAGCAGGCCGTCGCCCATCTTGGTGTCGATGAATGCCAGCCACTTTCTCATCACCGGCCAGCTCCGTTCGAGCGGCCGGCGGTCGCCGTACGTCAGATAGATCTGCCAGGGCATGGTGATGCAGAAGCCGCTCCACACCGGCCCGCCGCCGGCGTCCTGCGAGTAAGGCGCGGTGTAGGGCACGTCCCCCTCTTCGTTCTGCGCGTCGCGCCAGTCGGCCGCCCACTTGGCGTAGAACGGCCCGGTGCGGAAGTTGAGCATCCCCATTTCCATCGAGGTTCCCGAGTCGCCTCCGTAGCCCAGCCGCTCGCGGTGCGGGCAATCGACCGTATAGCCGCCCAGGCTGAGGCACTGGTAGGTCCAGCACATCATGTCGTGGACCTGGTTGAGCAGCGCATTATTGCAGGAGAACGTCGCGCCGGGTTCGTAGTCGGTGGTGACCAGCCAGCCTTTGACCTCGCCGGGTTGCGGAGCGCGCGGCAGGCCCTTCACGATCGCGTAGCGGAAGGCCGCGTAGTTGAAGCGGTTGCGGAACCGCTCGCCTCCTCCTCCGCGAGCTACGTATTCGCTCCGTTGACCGTACGTCTGGAACCGGCCGTCGGGGAACCGCTTGTCGGCAAACTCCATGGCGATCGTCGTGCCGCGCTCGACCTCGTCGGGCAGCTTCAGCTCGAACCAGCCGGTGTAGTTGCGCCCCATGTCGAGCACAAAACCGTCGTCGAGCTTTTCCACGGCCGCCAGGTGGATTTCATCCAGCAGGCGGTTCGGTTCCATCATCTGCGCGGCGATCACCGGCGTGGGAGGATGGTGGACCGTGGCAGGCTGCCATTCCGAGTCGTCGTAGTCCGCCGCGCTCCAGTCGGCGATTTCCTTCTCGGCTTCCACTCGTTCGCCGCCGTAACTGCCGCTTGTGCCTTTTCCCAGCGGAGTGATGTGGCTGGGCCGCACTTTCCACGTTGCGTCGGTGGCAGTGGTCGACCGCCCGGAGCCGTCGAAGGCGAGATCGAATTCGGCCTTTACCATCGGGCCAACCAGGCCCGCGTTCTTGAGCACGCCCAGCGACCAGCCCCGCCCCAGCCACAAGCCGATGCAGTTCTTGCCCTCAACGAGGTGCTTCGTGATGTCGTGGGTCAGGTAGAGTCCGCGCTTGCCATAATCGGAGACCGCCGGGCTGAGCACGTCGTCGCCCACCTTCTGGCCGTTCACGTAGAGCTCGTAGTAGCCCAAGGCGCAGACGTAGGCGGTGGCCGCAGTCGGCGCCTTGTCCAGCGTGATCGTCTTGCGGAGCCAGGGGAGCGGCCCCTCGTTGTTCTTCATCCAGTCGGCGCCGATCCATTCGCCGCTCCAGTCGGATGCCGAAAGCGGTCCGACAGTGAACGACGCAGGCCCGCTCCACGGCGACGGCTCTCCCTTCTGGTCCCACACGCGGACCTTCCACCAGCAGCGAGAGCCTTTCGCCAGCGGCGCGCCGGCATAAGAAACCCATTGCGACTGGTTCGACTCGACCTTGCCGGAATTCCAGAGCGTCGCCTCGCCGGCCGCCAGCGCCTCGGGCGAGTCGGCCACGAGCACCTCGTAAGCCGACTGTGCCAGGCCGCGCTCGCCGGGTGGAAGAGCCCAGCAGAATCGCGGCTGGGCCTCGTCAATGCCCAGCGGGTTCGTCAACCCCTCGCAGCGCAGTTGCTCTGGCCGAGCGGGCGCCCCCTGTGAGACCGACGGCAACCAGACCGTTCCCGCCACCAAGACCAGTAAGACAGTCAATCTGCGCATCGCCGAGGCTCCTCTTGGGTCCCGTTGTCTGGTCTCATCCGGACTTCGTTCCGGTGGATTCCGGACAGCAGCAGCCTCCCCATGTTAGAAGAGCGGCCGGCGACCTTCCAGACCGTACCCGGTTTCCAAGGCCGGATTGCCTCGGGTTGGCCGCCTGTCGGCCCAGTCAGCCCTCCGCAGGGCAGCGTGGGCAAAAGAAGAAGCCCCGGCGACGAGTGTGGGGGCCGTCGCCGGGGCTCGGGGGAAGATTTCTTGTCGGCGGGCTGCCCGTGTGTCACACGGACGCGCGAGTCCCGCCGAGTTGTGTTAGCCCTTGAGGACCACGAATCGGGTGCCGCTCTCCGTGCGGACCAGGAGCAGCACGCCTGCCTCCAGCGCTTTGCCGCTGAGGGCTTTCTCCAGTTCGTCGACGTTCTTGACCGGCTTGCGGCCGGCTTCGATGATCACCACGCCGCTCTCCAGGCCGGCCTGAGCTGCGGTGCTGCCCGGCTCGACGCTGGTCACCACCACGCCCTCTTGGCCCTTCACGCCGAGCTGTTCGGCGACTTCAGCCGTGAGGTTCTCGACTTCCATCCCGAGCTCGCCGAAGCGCGAGGCGTCCGCGCTGTCGTTGCGGGAGCCGCCCGCCGAGGCAAGCTGATCGTCTTCAGGCAGTTGCTGGCAGGTGACCGTGATCGTCTGTCGCTTGCCGTCGCGAATGACGACCGCCTCTTGCTTGCTGCCAATCGGGCAGCGTTCGACGGTGGCCTGCAGCTCGCCGGGCTCGCTGACCGGTGTGCCGCCGAACTCGACGATCACGTCGCCCGGCTTCAGGCCGGCCTTGGCGGCGGGCGTTCCATCCATCACCTCGCGGACGGCGACGCCCTCGCGGACTTTCACGCCGAACTGGTTGGCCAGATCCTGGTTGACCGGCTGGATCAGAACGCCGAGATAGGCCCGCTGGACGCGGCCGCTCTTGAGGAGCTGATCGCTGACCCAACGGGCGAGGTTCACCGGCACGGCAAAGCCCACGCCCTCGTTGCCGCCGCTCCGCGAGTTGATCGCCGTGTTGAGGCCGATCACCTCGCCATCGAGATTCACCAGCGGGCCTCCGCTGTTGCCCGGATTGATCGCCGCATCGGTCTGGATGAAGCTCTCGCGATCGGTGATGCCCATGCCGCCGCGCCCCTTGGCACTGATGATGCCGGCGGTCACCGTGCCTTCGAGGCCGAACGGCTGGCCGAGCGCCAGCACCCAGTCGCCCACCTGCGCCGAGTCGCTGTTTCCGAGCTTGGCGTACGGCAATCCCTTAACACCGTCGAGAACGATCACTGCCACGTCGGTCTTGGGATCGGTCTTGACCTGAGCTGCTTTGAATTCGCGGCCGTCGTGCAGGCGCACGGTAATCTCGCCGCCCCCATCGACCACGTGGTTGTTGGTCAGCACCACACCCTTCGGGTCGATGATCACGCCCGATCCCATGCCGGCCGAGCGGCGTCCACCGCGGGGCGACTCGGGAAGGTCGGGCATCTCAAATCCGCCGGGGCCGAAGAACCGGCGGAGCTCGGGATTCTGCTCGAACAGATCGCCGAACGGGGAGCCCTCGAACTGACGGGGGTTATTCGGATTGGACCGCCTTTGCGGCGTCTCGCTGCGCACCAACTGCGGCCGGGTCTCGATCATCACCACGGCGGGCAGGACTTGCTCGGCGGTCTCGCGGAACGCCGTCGACAGCGTGTCGGCATAGCGCGTGCCGGCCGCCGCTTTCTGTTCCGTGGCTTGCGACGCCGGATCGCCGCCGTCGACCGCCCACGAACCGGCGGCCAGCACGCCCGCGACCAGCAGTCCCAGTCCCGCCATCCAAACGCGGGGTTTTGGAAAACGCTCGTTCATCTAAACTGCTCCTGGTAGAAATACACCCGATACTCGTTTGTTTTCCATTGGCCGGGGGCGGCCGCCGCCCCAGAAGGGAGGGCCGTTGCGAAGCCAACCAGCATACGCATAGGCCGACCCACGACAAATCGAACGATTCAGAAGGCTAGTTGCCGCCGCCGCCATCGTGTTGCGGGAAATTGCGCCCTCATCGCCGCGGCTCACCCGGCTGGCTGGCGTGGAACCCCGCGGTGCCGTATGCTAGCGTCGCTCAACAAAGTCTGTCGCGACCAGTCGCGGCGTGGAACCAAAGAGTACGCGGTAGAAGGAACAACCGATGAGAAGTTGCCTGCCATTGCTCATGTGGATGCTGTTGGCCGTCGCGGCGGCGCCGGCTGCGGCGGAAGAGAATCTGGCCTATGCCGATCTCGTGAACCGCCTGGTGAATCTGGAGCACCTCGCCGTGCTGCCGGCCACGGGTGAGAAGTGCGCCCAGTGGTCAAGCTGGGACCGCTCGAGCCGGTTCGATGAGCAAACCGGCAAATACATCGCCTGGGACGCCAACGGCGATGGCCACCACGTCATCCGCCAGGAAGGGAACCAGTCGGTCCTGGCCGAAATGAAAGGCCCCGGGTGCGTCTGGCGGATCTGGTCGGCGCTGGCCCAGGAAGGACACGTGCGGATCTATCTCGACGGCAGCAGCGAACCGGCGGTCGACCTGCCGTTCATCAAGTACTTCACCGGCGACACGGCCCCGTTTGCCTACCCGATGCTCTCGTACAACCTCGACCAGATGGGCTGCCGCGGCCAGAACCTCTACTATCCCATCCCGTACCAGAAGTCGTGCAAGATCGTGGCCGACGAGGGCTGGGGCAGGTACTACCAGTTCGTCTACACCACGTTTGCCGAAGGGACGCAGGTTCCGACGTTCTCCGCGGCGCTGGCGGCCGAAAATGCCGCGGCGCTGGCGAAGGTCGACCAGTTCCTCGCCGAGCGCATGGGCGATGATCCGGCGGGAGAGCGGCGAGGCGAGAACTCGCGCGTCCAGTCCATCGAGGTCGGACCGGGCCAGTCGGCGCCGGTGGCCGAGATCAGCGGGCCGCGGGCGATCACCGCGATTCGCGCGCGGCTCAGCCTGGGCGGCAAAGTGGTCGACGTGCTTCCGGTAGTCCGCTCGCTCGCCCTGCGGATCACGTTCGATGGCGCGGCCGAACCGGCCGTGTGGTGCCCGTTGGGCGACTTCTTCGGGGCGCCGACCGGCATGTCGCGCTACCGTTCGCTCGTCACCGGTGTGACCGACGACCACTACTACGCCTATTGGTATATGCCGTTCGCCGAGAAGGCTGTCGTCGAACTGGTCAACGACGGAGCCGAGTCCCAGAAGCTCGATCTCGAGGTGGTCGATGCGCCGCTCGACCGGGACTTCGCCGACCTGGGACACTTCCACCTCAAGTGGCACCGCGACACGCGGACGCTGCCGGCAGATCGCTGGCCGGATTGGCTGATGCTCCAGACCGAAGGCCGCGGCCGCTTCTGCGGCGTAATGCTCCACGTGTGGAACCCGGCGGGCGGATGGTGGGGCGAGGGAGACGAGAAGTTCTTTGTCGATGGCGAGAAGTACCCGTCCACCTTCGGCACCGGTTCGGAAGACTATTTCGGTTACGCGTGGTGCCATCCGGGGCTGTTCGAACGGCCGTTCCATGCGCAGACGTTCACCCAGAACAATCGCGGCCATCAGGCCGTGCTCCGCTGGCACGTTGCCGACAATGTTCCGTTCCAGGAGTCGTTCGAAGGAACGATTGAGAAATACTACCGCACCGAGGAGAAGGGAACGCAGTATGCCGCCACGGTCGCCTGGTATCTTGCGCCCGGCGGCAGCGATCCCTACGGCGCGGTGGCGTGCGACGACCGCGTCGGCTACTTCATCAAGGTGCCTCCCACCGCCGGCGGATTCAAGATCCTCGGCGAGCCGATGGGAGCAGTTGAGACGCAGGGACTCGCCAACTATGCCAAGGGGAAGTGGAAGAACAACGACCACCTGTGGTGGACTGGCGCGCGGCCCGGGCAGAAGCTTGAGGTGGCGGTGCCGGTGAAGAAGAGCGGCAAGTACCGCGTCAGCGTCGTCCTTACCAAGGCCCGCGATTACGGCATCGTGCAGCTTTCGCTGGACGGGAAGAAAGCCGGAGAGCCCATCGATCTCTACAACCCGGAAGTGATCAACACCGACCCCATTCCGCTCGGCGTGTTCGAGCTTGAAGAGGGCGAGCACGTGCTGGGCGTGGAGATCGTGGGGGCGAACGAGAAGGCCGTCAAGAGCTACATGTTCGGCCTGGACTACGTGGTCTTCGAGGCGGAAAAGTAACCGCGCCAAACGAGCAGCGTGCCCGCGAATCCCCCGCGGGCACGCCACCCCATTTAAGGCACTTGGTGGCACGCCCGTGTTCTTCAATACCCGGTCCTTGCTGCCCTTGGTGCCACGTCCCTGCCCGTGTTCTTCAATACCCGGTCCTTGCTGCCCTTGGTGCCACGTCCCTGCCCGTGCTCTTCAATACCGGTCCTTGCTGCCCTTGGTGCCACGGGCCTGCCCGTGCTCTTAAATATCCGGTTCTTGCTGCCCTGAACCGCCGTACGAACCTCCGCGATCGCACACATCGCCGCCCGCGGTGAGGGCGGTGTCGAGCATCCCGTCGATGGCTCACGCCACCGCAGCGGGAACGGATCGCCAGCGCGGATTTTTACCAACTCTTGCAGCGGGAAATCACGCCCTGAAGCTATCAGCCGTCAGCAAGCCGATTGCTGATAGCTGATAACTGAAAGCTGAAAGCTGAAAGCTGACACCCGCCGTCTTCCGACGGCACCGCTCCTCTTGGAAAGACCCCGCTCGTGGTATAGCATGGAAGTGGTCGCCGAAAGGGTCCGCGCAACCGACGCGGACGGAGTCTGCGCCGTGACCCGCACTTGCGGTCCAAGCATATACTAGAGAACCGTTGTGCGAGCTGAACTCTTGAGGCGTGTGCGTGGGCTATATTCTTGGCACAACAGTTCAGGAACTCACCTTCGAGGCCCTCCTTGCGGCCCTTCAAGCCGTTTACCCCGGAACGGAATCAGATGGCGAGTATTTCACGAATCGAATTGCCAGGCAAGAGGCCATCGCACTGCAGCGCGGTTGGCCACTCGACGGGCCACCTTTGCAGTCAACGCGAGATGCGGCGGCACGCCTGGGTCCTCAGCCGTCATTTAAGGTTCCCGTGAACTCCTCGCTCTTCTTCTCCGGCAGGTTTTCCACAAACGGGGTGTTGCTGCACGCGAATCGTCCTTTCACAGCTCCGGAGATTGAATCGCTCTCTGCATGCCTCATCGGCCTTGGCATGTCACTTGAAACGTACACTGGGTGACCGCCCAACAACGCGCGGCCGCTAAGCCCCGGCATCCATGCCGGGGACGCCTTCGGTGTACTGCAGGCTGCGAAGGGGTAGTAGAATCACACGGAGTTCAAATCGAATTCGGTGGCCGGCATCGGCGTCGGCCACGCGACCCGTTGGACTAATCGTCAACAGCCAGAGCTACACACAGAAGTTCAATGGCATCAAGCGCGTGGTCTTTAACGCCTATGACGGCAACGACGTCTTTGACAACAACACCGCCTTACCGACTGTAACACGTGGCGGGAACGGTGACGATCAGTTCACCGGTGGTCGAGGAAACGACACGTTCTACGGCGACGGAGGCAATGATGCGCTTTACGGACGAGGCGGCAGTGACACGCTCTACGGAGGTGCTGGCGACGACATGTTAGAGACGGGCGACGCAAGCGGCTCCGAGGCCAAGACCAAGAACCATGCCTACGGGGGCGCTGGCAATGACCTCCTCCGCGGCGGCGGTGGTTATGACAGACTGCTCGGCCAGGCCGGGAGCGATCATCTTTTTGACACGGACGGGTGGGGGTACCTCGACGGCGGGCGGGGCGACGATATCCTTCGCGGCACCCTGTTGAAACAACCCAAGCAACTTGAGATGCACGGCCGCGCCGGAAACGATAAGCTATGGTGGCGCAACAGCAATTCCGGCTGGAAGTGGATCAACGGTGATGACTTTGGCCCCGCCAAGCGATACGGGGCCGGGTTCAAAAGGGTGCAGGCCGGCTAACCCCAGGGCGGTTGTTCCGTCCTGGGCACCCACAGTCCCGGACGTGTACGAGCTACGCATCCGCCTCCTCGACCAGTAAGCTAGCTAACTTGCTGAAACTCAGGTCGCCAAGCGCGCATTAGGAAAAGAAGAAACTCCAGCAGCAATCGTTGCATCATAGCGCGGGAAGTTGGATGGACCACAAGGACGATCTGATACTGCCGTTCCAGGGGATGTTCTCGAAGGACTTCGTTCAGGCGGATGTGGAGTACGGCGGGCACGAATACTGGATCCACTGCAAATACAACACCGCCACGGTCGGTGAAACTGTCTGTGGCGAAGCTGTCGATGTTGGACTTTTTCGAGCAACGCATTGACGACAGTAAGAGATTCGATTGGCGGCACGAAAGCTGTCGTTCGTGGGCGAGGTTCCCAAGACGTTGACCGGCTGGATCCATCCGCCGCGAGTGACCGAGCGGCCGTTTCACCGCGGCCGGGGACGCGGTCGCAAGACGCCACGCCTGGTTTCGGGCAGCCGGCCGCCGATCAGCTTGGAGCACATGTTGAAGTACTCGCCGCAGTTGCGCGACCAGCCGTGGGTGCGGCATCACGTGAAGGTCGGTGACAAAGGACCGCTGGTGTGGGAAGTGAAGCACGCCATGATCACCCTGCCCGACGAGAAAGGCCTGCCGGGGATGCGGGTGCATCTGGTCGTAGCACGCAACGCTTTGAAGCCGGAGGAGGTCAAGTTCTTCTTGAGCAACGCGGACGAGGAGACGCCGGTGCCGAAATTGCTGTTGGTGGGCTTCTCGCGCTGGCGTGTGGAGCGCTGCTTTGAGGACCAGAAACAGGAGGTCGGGCTCGACCAGTGGGAAGGCCGGCGCTGGTTGGGACTGAAACGGCACCTGATCGTCACCGCGGTGAGCTACCTGTTCCTGGCTCGCGTCTGCCGCGACCGGCGGGGGGAAAAATCCGCAGTTGACGGTGTGCCAGGTGCACGTTGCCGTGGCAGCGTTGGTGCGGAGTTGGTGGCTTAACGGAGCGATGAGCACCGCACTGATCGAGGCGGCGGTCAGAAGGAACCAGCACTGGCAGCGCCGCAACGCGGCCGCGCGCCGGTCCAATATCAAGCGAACACGCCGCGAATTGCGGGAGAAACGCATCTATCTCAAAGACCTCATCCGCTGCAAGTGGACGTGATCTTGCGCAGTAATACTAGGCTACCCGACCAATACCTCGTTGAGCAACCCAGGATTCGACTTAACATGTTATCCCATGAGAGTCTTCTTAAGGTCATCAGGCTGTTCAAACGCGGCGTGATCTGCCCGTCGGAAATGTGGATTCCCTTGTTCGAGAATCTTCATGCCGACGATGTTCATGGCTTTTTCGAGCGCCTTGACCCGGAGCTGCGCGCACTCATCCTAGAGGAGTATAACGGCTTCGCCCATAACCGCTTTTCCCAGTCCAGGTACGAAAGGTATTCTCCGGCTGTGCAGGATACGGTAGTCGCGATCCGCGAGTGGTGCGAATCACAGTCACAGTCTTGACTGCGATCGCCCGGTGTGAAACTCACTGGAGGGCGGCGCCCTCAGGAGTTCCTGGTCATCGTAGGGCGGAGTGGATGATGGTCCTTCCCGCAGTCGACCGACGCTCCGTATCCTGGGCCGATGTTGTGGCTCCGAAGCGGCGTTTCCGCGCCTCCCGTCTGCACAAGCAGGAACGCGCAAAGGGGTCGGAAGTCGTTTCGAACCGAGCGATTCGACGCATCGGACGAGTGATGGCACGTCCGCCCCATCATGCCAGTGATCTGCCCACTGTCAAGGCGTAGCCACATCCTCTGGCAGGAGCGAGAACGGGAATCTCTCTTGGCCGAACGCCCGACTCCAATGAGTGTGAATCGTCCGCAATCGCTCTTCCTTCCAGACCCCACAGCCCACTCTCGCCGCAGCCGATCTCGTCTCCCGCCCCGCGCGCTGGCGATGAGATCGAGCCTTCGGTGACTCGGTGCTCCCCGTGTTTCAACTTCCCTTCTTTCTCCCCCGCTCTCCTGCCCGCGCAAGCGCCGCGCGGCGGCATCGTGCCAGCCTGCCGCGCGGTCGCCCTCTTTTTCGTGCCTTCCCTCTTTCGTGCTTTCGTGGCCCTTTTGCCAGCCACGCCCCCCATCCCCAATCGGGTCGCATCTTCATCGCCCCTCTCCGCGCCTCCGCGTGCCCCTTCCTTCCCCGCCACTCCCTCTCTGCCTCATCTTTCCTAGGTGCTCTCTGTGCTCTCTGTGGTTCACCTTCCTCCTTCTTCTTCCCCTGCCACCCTCATCAGAACCGTCTGCCCGCCATCCCATCCTCCTCTTTTTCGTGCCTTCCCTCTTTCGTGCTTTCGTGTCCCTTTTGCCAGTCAGCCCGCCATCCCCAATCGGCCCGCATCTTCATCGCCCCTCTCCGCGTGAACTCTCCTTCCCGCTCACTCTCAATCACGCCTGTCCCGGTCTCAAATCTGCAATTTGCAATTTGCACTTTGCGTTTTTCAACCGCCATTTCTCAACTCCCGCCTCTCCAAAGAATCTCACCGCTCCCCCCAAGATTTCCTCTTGCGATCTAGGCCACGCATAATATATATACGTACACTGACGTGTATCGGTCGCCCGGCGCACACTCGCCGGCCTCCACAAAAGCCCCTCGCCGGGCCCCGCGCCCAATCCGCGCGCCCGCGCGATCGGACCCACAATCACCCCTGAACGAAAGGTCCTGTTCCATGCACCGCTTACCAATCTCCAGCACTCGCGCGCAGCCCCGCTCCGACCGCAACCCCTCTCCCCGCAACCCTTTACAGCCGCCCCCGTTCGAATACCCCTCTAGGAACTTCAACACTCAAGCCAAAAGTGGTAGAAAACTTACGTCTACGCCCCAGGTGCGAAACCCCTTCGTCCCAATCACTTGCCGCAACGCCCGTCGCCCAAGTCAACCGAAACACCCTCAAAGGGCGTTTCGCTTCGATGGTACAAAGTACTATCGTGCGGCGGATCGCCAGCGAAGGCATTGCGTCGGCCCGCGCCTCACTGGGGCGGGTCCGCCAATCCGAGCGCCGGACACAGGATCCGGAGCGAGGTGAGGATCAACGCGAAGCCCAGCAGATCGAACATCGTTCCCGCGCGGATCATGCTGCGGATCGAAACCAGCCCCGACCCGTAGACGATGGCATTGGGAGGCGTGGCCACCGGGAGCATGAAACCGTAGCTCGCGCCGAAGCACGCGCCCAGGGTGGGCGGAACCGGGTTGACGCCCGCGCCCTGCGCCAATGCGATCGTCAGCGGAATGACCATGGTGGCGGCGGCCGTGTTCGACGTCGCCTCGCTGAGCACGATGGCCATCGCGATCGAAACCGCCGTCAGCGTCCAGAGCGATGTCGCGCCGGTGAGACCGGCGATGCTGTGGCCCATCGTTTCGGCCACACCCGTCTGGAACATCAGCGTCCCCAGGCTCAGCCCGCCGCCGAAGAGGAAGATGGTTCCCCAGTCGATCCGGACCGCTTCATCCCAGGCGATTGTGAATCGCCCCCGGGGCAGGTTTACCGGCAGTACGAACAGCAGGCAGGCGGCCCCCAGTGCCACCACGGCTTCCGTCACGCGCAACTGGAAGAACTGCAGCACGGAGTGCCCTTCGGGCAGAACGAGGGCAAGGAAGCCGGGCAGCACCCAGAAGGTCACGGCCAGTGCGAAGGCGGCCAATGTATTGACCTGGCCCAACGTCCAGCCGCCAAGTTCGCGGCGGGCCTGGCGGAGGCTCGCGCTCATGTCGGCCGCGACCGACCGTGAGACAGTCCCGACGGGATGCAGGAACCACAACAGGAAGAACAGCCCCAGACCCATCACCAGGACCATCGGCACAGCCAACGCCATCCAGCGAAAGAACGAGATCTCGATGCCCGCCAGCGAACGAAGAAGCCCCAGCGCAATCAGATTCGGCGGCGAACCGACCGGCGTGCCGATGCCGCCGATCGAGGCCGAGTATGCGATCATGAGCATGACGCCCGCGGCGAACGGCCATCGCCGCAGATCCTCAATGCCGTTCAGCCGGCGCAGTTCCTCGAGGATGCCCAGCGCGATGGGCAGCATCATGGCGGTGGTGGCCGTGTTGCTGATCCACATCGACAGCACCGCGGTCACCAGGCCCAGGGCGCCCATCACGGCAATCGGGCTGGAGGCGATCCAGGGGAGCGAGAGCAGTGCCAGGGCAATCCGCCGGTCGAGCCGATGGAGCGTCATCGCCTGCGCCAGGATGAAACTGCCGATGAACAGGAAGATGATCGGATCGGCAAACGGGGCGAACACCGTCTTGGCGTCGGCCACACCGAGGAGGATGCACATCACCGCTCCCAGGATCGCCGTGATTGGCAGCGGCAGCGGTTCGGTGACCCAGAGCACCCCCACCGCGGCCAGCACCGCCGCCAGCGGCCTCCCTTCGGAGGTCAGATGTTCGCCGGTCAGGAACCATGTGACGCCGAACGCAATCGGCGTGAGCACCACCCCGGCAATCTTCCGCCAGCGGTCGAAGTCGCCGTCGGCCGTCGCATTGCTCGGAGGAGTCGGACGAATAGGTGAGGTGGTGGCGTTCGACGGCATGCGCGGTGTGTGTGCTGTGCGCCGTGCATGCAGCCCGATCAGAAGCGAAGACTGGGACCGGACTCCATGTCGACAACCGCAATCTTGTCGACGCCGGGTTGCGATGTGTGCACGTCTGCTTCATCGTAGCCGCTGCCACCGTGTACGTACAGGCGGCGGACGGGCAGCGTTGATGGCGGACGGCCCGTGCCGCCCCATTTCGGGGCCATGTCGGGAGCGATCGTTGCGCTATCGCTGCCGTCTCCCAACAGCACGCGCGATCGACGACACTCGTACGAGGCGGTCAAGCCGACCACATCTTCACCGGCGGCCGTACACGTGGATGAAATACTCGCCGGGGTTGTCGCCAGGGAGTACTCCCACCTCGTTGTCCAAGTCATCGCCGGTGATCACGAGATCGCCGTCGATGACCTCGGCACGGACGTCGCCCGCCATGAGACGGCGGGATTCAAGCTTCTCGAACGAGAACCGATTGCCGAAGCGTCGGCGAGTCATGGCGGCCCCTCTCTGCTGCTCAGTCCCGAATCGCACCATGCCCCAGGCGGCGAAGCCACTCACCATTCGCTGAACCGAGTAGACGGATTGAAAATCCGTCCTACATGAAGGGCCTCGCCATTCAGACATAGGACGGATCTCTAATCCGTCTCGGAAAGAAATAGCACGGATTTCTATTCCGTCTGTGCGTCAGCCCGCCGCTACTGCCACTTGTGGGCCGCGGGCTTGATCTGCATGTTGTCGACGATCCCCCGAACGCCTTCCACGCCGCGGGCCGCCTGCATCACCGCCTTGCGCTGGCGTTCCAGTTGCAGCGTGCCGCTCAGGATCACCGAGCCGTTGCGAACGTCGACGCCAACCTTGCTCTGGGCCCCCAGACTCAACCTCGACAAACGTTGCTGGACTTTCTGCACAATGCGCTTGTCCGGAACCTGACCGCGATTGCTAAGCATGGCCGTGACTCCCAATGAGACGTTTTCCGCGAAAATGCTTGCGGAACGGGAGTCAACCAGGATTCTGAGAATCTCAGAGAATCAAAATGCGGGAAGATCTCCGTTTCCTTTGTCAATTCTAATCGACAACAGCCCGCATTGACAGTCCGGTCTGACAGATAGTCGCTCGGGGGGGTCGGGTGCGGGGCATCCGGGTGCGGTTTCCCCGGCGGGCCCGGACTGCTACAATCCACTCTCAGTGGAGCACGAGACCGCAAGCCCTTCAGCTTTCCCCTTTTTTTCGCTCCAAGTCGCTTTTCCTGCGACATGCCGCGGATATCTCTGGAAGCGCGCTTGATCTGCTTGCCACCTCTTGCCGGATGATCGCCGAGTCGTCGGCCGGCCCGCCGCGCCAGCCTGCGCTCGTTTAACCCCGGCCCGCTCTCAAATGCCGTCGAGCGGGGCCGGATCGGCGATTTGGAGTCGCATATCGATCGGCAACACCACACGGAGCATGCATGGCACGAGACAAGAACACCTTCATCAAACGCCAGCGAGAGATGCAGAAGCGGCAAAAGGCCCAGGATAAACGGTCGCGCCGCCAGAAACGAAAAGACGACGCCAGCGGCGCGTCCGCTGGCGGTGATGCCGCCGGCGACGACGCTCGCACCGACGAAACCCCCGACGCCGAGCCGACCGACCACGCCTGACCGGCGGCCCGCCGCGCCCGTCGCGACCCGCGCGCCGGCCGCCTTTCAGCCGGCCCGCTGTTGACGTGAACGCCCTATAAGGAGGACGAAATGGTGGAAGTTAAACGTGATCATTGTGATCCGCGCCCCCTCGCCAACCGCAGCATGCGGCAGCGGAACGTACGGCGACACTGTGCCGGAATGCCCCTCAGAAAAGCCGTCCGTTCCGCCGTCCGGGCCTACTTCCACTTCACCCACCGCGCAGCTCGCAGCAAAGCCCTGTGGTGCGAAACCGAACGGGTGTGGCTCGGCAGCCAGACCTTCCTTCACTGGGCCCTGTGCGATGCCGATATCGATGTCCCATGGAGCGTCGCGGCCGCCTGCGACGCCCCCGAAGAGTCCGACGAACTCCGCGCCGCAGTCCGCGACGAACTGGCCGCCTACTGGGCCTGCCAGGCAGCCCGGCTGCCGCGAATGGAACTGCCCCACTGGCTGCCGCTGCCTTGAGCGCCCCCAACAACGGGCGGATACAACACGGCTGTCACCATCTCCTGCAATGTGCTAGACTTACCCCGATCCGATCCTTTTGCCCTGCGGCCATTGGATTCCTGCCAGGTCCAATGGCTTTCTGACGACGCCCGTGGCGTCGATCCCATCTGGTCCTGGGACATTCCCAAGAGACCTCTCATGAGTTTTGCTCAACTCGGCCTCGCCGAGCCCCTCCTGCGCGCCGTGTCGGCCGCCGGCTATTCCATTCCCACTCCGATCCAGCTCCAGGCGATCCCGCACGTAATCGCCGGGCGCGATCTGCTCGGCTGTGCGCAGACGGGCACCGGCAAGACGGCAGCCTTCGCCTTGCCGCTGCTGCACCGCATGCTGAAAGCGGCCCCCCCGCCGGGCCGGCGCCGCCGCGCGCCGCGAGTCCTCATCCTTGCCCCCACCCGTGAACTCGCCGCGCAGATCGGCGAGAGCTTCCAGACCTACGGGCGCGATAGCGGACTCCGCCACGCGGTGATCTTCGGCGGCGTGGGCCAACATCCACAGGTCCGTGCTCTCCAGCACGGCGTCGACGTCGTCGTGGCCACGCCCGGACGGTTGCTCGATCTTGTCGGCCAGGGATTGCTCGATCTCAGCGCGGTCGATACGTTGGTGCTCGACGAGGCCGACCGGATGCTCGACATGGGATTCATCCCCGACGTCCGCCGCATCATCGCCCAACTGCCGCGCGAGCGTCAGACCCTGCTGTTCTCTGCCACCATGCCTCCCCCGATCGAGCAACTGGCCGCGGCCATCCTCCGCCAGCCGGTCCGCGTTCGCGTGGCTCCTGTCAAGGCCACGACCGATCTGATCCAGCAGTCGGTGTGCTTCGTGCCGCGCCACGAGAAACCCCGCGCGCTAACCCACTTCCTCCGCGCACAGCCCTTCACTCGAGCCCTCGTGTTCACGCGCACCAAGCGCGGCGCCGACCGCGTCGCGCGGCAACTCCGCCAGGACGGCATCCAGGCCGACGCGATCCACGGCAACAAGAGCCAGTCGGCACGGCTGCGGACGCTCTCCAATTTCAAGTCCAACCACACGCCGGTGCTCGTGGCAACCGATATCGCCGCCCGCGGGATCGATGTCGAGGGCATCTCCCACGTGCTCAATTACGACCTGCCGCACGAGCCGGAAACCTACATCCATCGCATCGGACGGACCGGCCGCGCCGGCGCCGCTGGGTCAGCCGTTTCGTTCTGCGACCACGACGAGCGCAGTCACCTTCAGGCCATCGAGCGGCTGCTTCGCCGCGCCCTCCCCGTGATCGCCCATGGCAAACCTGTCCGTCCGGGTCGCTCTGCCCGGACGCCGTCCGTATCCCACTCTAGGGTTAACAGTATACCCGCTAAAAGGACCCCATCGCGCCGCCAGCCCGCTGCCACCGGCCAACAGACTTCCGGGCGGGGTCGCCGGTCGTCAACAACCAGGGGCCACCTTTCTTTGAACTGAGGTCTCTTTCTTGCCGGCGAGCGTGTATAATCGCCGGATTCCCCAGGGGCTGAAACTTGCCAGAAACGATCTCGCCATGAAACATGCCGCGGACGATTTGGGCGTCGTTATCACCGATAATTCATCCTCCGATCAGCCTATCCATCCCCTCCGCTCGCAGGCGAATGTCCTCCTCACCAGCGTCTTCGGACCCTACGGCAAGGACGACGAGTACGGCAGCCGGGCGATGAACCCGATGGAGCTGTACCACAACCAGGTCACCCGCGTCCAGGGACCGTTCTCGTTGCGGATGTTCCATCGCTCCTGGGGTTTAATGCTCATTCAGGCAAACATCCAGGCGCCTTGTACGCTTTTGGACTTCCCCACCCTCGACCGCTTTATCGAAGAGCTCAAGACCAAACAGTACGACGTGATCGGCATCAGCGCGATCGTGCCCAACGAGCTCAAAGTCCGCAAGATGGTCGCGCTCATCCGGCAGTATCAGCCCGGCGCCGTGATCGTCATCGGCGGACACATCGCCAATATTGGCGACCTCAAGCAGCGCGTCGGCGCCGATATCGTGGTCCAGGGCGAGGGTGTCCGCTGGTTCCGCCAGTACCTGGGGGAAAATCCCGACCGCCCCATCCGCCACCCCCGAATCGTTTCCGGCCTCGGCACCCGCAACCTGGGAATCTCCGTCAACGACAAGCCGGGCGACGTGGCCGCCACCGTCATCCCCTCGGTCGGCTGCCCGATGGGCTGCAATTTCTGCTCCACGTCGGCCATGTTCGGCGGCAAGGGGAAAGCGATCCATTTCTATCAGACCGGCGACGAGCTGTTCGACGTCATGTCGCAGCTCAGCGAGTCGATGCATGTGCAGTCGTTCTTCATCATGGATGAGAACTTCCTGCTCTACCGCAAGCGCGCCCTGCGCTTGCTCGAGCTCATGCAGCAGCACAACAAGGCCTGGGCGCTCTACGTCTTCAGCTCCGCCAACGTCCTCCGCTCCTATACCATCGAGCAACTCGTCGGCCTCGGCATCTCCTGGGTCTGGATGGGCATGGAGGGCAAGAATAGCCAGTACTCCAAGCTGCACGGCTCCGACACGCGGGCCCTGGTCCACATGCTCCAGTCGCACGGCATCCGCGTCCTCGGCTCGTCGATCATCGGCCTCGAAGAGCACACGCCTGAAAACATGGACGCGGCGATCGACTACGCCGTCGAGCACGACACCGACTTCCACCAGTTCATGCTCTATACGCCCGTCCCCGGCACCCCGCTGTTCGCCGACCTCACCGCCCAGGGCCGCATGAAGGATCCCAGCGAGTACGAGATTCCCGACATCCACGGGCAGTACATCTTCAACTACCGCCACCCCCACATTCCCGCCGGACTGGAAGCGGAACTGGTCGTGCGGGCCTTCGATCGCGACTTTGCCGTCAACGGCCCGAGCATCGTGCGGATCGTCCGCACGACGCTGGCCGGCTGGAAGCGGTACAAGAATCATCCCGACCGGCGGATCCGCCGCCGCTACGCCTGGGAAGCCCGCGAACTGGGCACCACCTTCGCCGCCGTGGTGGCCGGCGCCTACCGCTACTACCGCCACAATCCGGCGATGCGGGCCAAGATGCTCGGCGTGCTCAAGGACCTGTACCGCGAGTTCGGCTGGAAAGCTCGGCTCGCCGGCCTCGTCGGCGGACGCTACGTCCACGCCAAGATGCGCAAAGAAGAAGCCCGCCTCGCCGCGGGCTGGACCTACGAACCGCCGACATTCTACGAGCAGAACGACGCCGCCGCCCGGACGACCAGCAGCAGTCTGCCGCTCTGCGAGTCGGTCGCCTGCCGCGTGGCGCCGATTGCCCGCTCCCACGCGTCCGTCGCCGATTCGCTCGACCCGGTCCCCGTGCTGGCTTGCGGATCACTGCCGGCCTCCCATGCCGCCCAGCGCCAAGAACAGCCGGCCTGACCCGCGCGCCCCAACCCTTAACAACAACCTCAGCCGGGCCCTCACGCCCGGCTGAGTTCGTTTTCATACGCCGCCGCGATTGCCCGCTGCTGCTCTGCTGGCACTATTGCCCTCGCCGCTCCCTGCCGGGCGTGACTTCCTTGATGCTCCATAGCGTCTGCGGCAGCGCCTGCCGCCCTCCGTCCAGCCGCGGGCCCGGCGCCAAAAGGTACCGCTTGCCGAACCGCAGCGGTATCGAACTCTCCACGCCTGCCTGCCTGCCATCCTGATTGAAGCGCCTGTATTCCACCTGAACCCGGAAGTCTTCGCCCTGCGTATCCGCAATCTGCGGCGGCTGTTGGCCCGTGGCGTCGAGTTGCACGACCCTGGCCGGCAGAGCGGCACTCCTCGTCAGCCTGCCGCTCAGTCTCACGACGTCGCCCTGGTGCGCGATCTCCAGGTAAAACGGCGAGTCGACCAGGACCAGCAACTCGAAACGCCTGCCAATGCCGGCCGCGTCGAAGCCTCCCGGGCCGGCGTCAACCCACCCGAAATCGATCGCAGCCGCCCCAGGAATCTGCTCCGCTCGCGGTGCCGGCACCTCCAATTCCTCGATCCTCAGAAGATAGGCCTCACCCGAAACCCGCGTGTCCGCCGCTGCGACCCCCGGCGTTCCTTGCTTCCCCGCCTGTGCCGGGTAGACCTGCTGCCCCAGACAATTTCCCGCCAGCGCCAGCATCAATCCCACTCCCCAACAAACGCTGTTGCTCATGCTTCGCGCATCCTTTCACTTCTTACCGTTGAGTCACGTCGCTCCGCGTCGCGATTCACCGACGCACAGCGTCGCGCCGCAGACCCCTTCCGACAACCTATTCCTCAGCGCACTTGCCGGCCCGACGCCGCGGGCCATGCCCGGCGCCGAAAACACACCAGTTCCGCCACGGCGAACGGATACAATCCCCACGCCGCCCCGACCGCGACGCTGCGGAGCCAGTCTTCACCCGACATCGGGTTCGCGATCGAGAGCAGCAAGGTGACAACCGCGCCGAAGCCGGCGCCGAGCACTGCAGACGCGCAGACCGCCCACGTTCGCCCCGCGAACCACCGCACGCCGGCCACCGCGGCTATCCACGCGCCGAAGATCCAGTATCCCGATTGCGGCCAGCCGAAGATATGGACTACCCCTGGATACAAGGCGGCCGCGCAAGTCCAGCGAATCGCATTGCCGATCGCCGACCCGGATTCTCCGTGCCCCAGCCGCCAGCCCCTGCGCTCTTCCACAACGGACTCGGTCCCCGGCGACTGGTATGGATTCAGTTGCACTGCCGCGTCCCTTCTCGCGCCCTGCGGCCGGCACGGCCATCGCAGCCCGTGCCGAGACCGCAAGAGGGCGTCAATGGCTTCTCAAATCCTGTCTCTGAAACGGGGACGCGGCTAGTTTTCAGACCCGCAATCGCCCCTTCAAGCCGCTTGATGCGTTCAAGCACAGCCTTCTTCTTCGCGTTCATGGCCCTCGTGCACCGTTTACTGGCGCTGGTATTGAAAGCGAACCTTCCGCACCCGGTTCACGGCCTCGACTCCTGCTCTGCCGGCTCGGTGAGCCTGCACACCCCGTCGATTCGACGCAGCGCCAGCACGAACGGCACACCAAGAACCACCCCAATCACCGGAAGCCACTCGTTGCCAATCCGCGTGGCGCCAATCAGACCGATAACCAGCGCGTACACCAGGAGCAGGAGGATTCCTCGGTTGCTGCAGTCGAGCGCCCCACGGCGGCGCGCGAAGAGCAGAAATGGAATCAGGCACACGGCAAACCACAGGAGATACAAGGCGTCCATCTGGGCCGTGAGCAGCGTTTGCAGCCCCCCGGAGACAACCGCCGCCCCAACAAACAGCACGAAGCCGATTGCCGAATCCCCGAAGCCACTCGTAGATCATCGATCTCATGGCCATCGCCTTCTGTTCCTGCCAGGGAAGCCTGTCACCCGTCAGCTCCAAGCGGATTTCTCGCAGGCGGATCCTGCGGTTCGTTGGCCGCCGCACCGCCCTTTCGCTGCCCACAAGACGACAGCCTGTCGGCCACGTCGTCTATCAGGAACGTACACCCGATCGTCACAGAATAAACGCACACCGCCAACGCTGTCTGAATACCCAGAAAGATAAGGCTGATGACAAGCCAGATGTAAATCCTGATGAGCGTCTCGCTCCCGACCAACACCACGACCACTCGATTCAGCGCGAGAAACACGGCCAGACCGGAAGCGAAGAGCAGCAGGCCGCCCAGACCAAACTGAAAACGCTTCGCGTGCTCGGCCAAAGTCGCGCCTCGTTCGTCTTCTTTACTGCACGGCCCAACCGCCCACCCGTCGCCGCTCGGCCGCGTTGAGCTACTCTTCATTCCCCCACTCACCGGCGTTCAGCATGCCGCGGTGGCCGGCATCAGCCCCGTAGGCTGCATCTACTTTCCGGCTCCCGTCATTGTTATCGGGTCGGCTGCGGTAATCAGCAATCGCAGCCGTCAACCACCACAGGACAAGAAGAGAAAGCACAAAGTAGCTCAGCCGATTCGCCCAGCGTACAGCGACCGCAACCCGCTGCGGATCGATCTCCGGGTGTCGAGCTTCAACAACCTTCCGCTCAACGCGGACCGTCGCAAAATAATACGGAACCAGAACGACCAGACTCGCGGCGGCCATCGCGATCCCGGAGAACCTGTTGGGAATGAAACCGCCGGTAAACGCCGTAAATGCAATGATCTGGAAGGCGGGGTCGCGGTACGGCGCGGGCAACAAGTACGTCAGTATGCCAGCCGGAATCAGACCCGCCAAGGCCATGCACCATCCGGCAGGAAGTCCGACAATCGTGGATCGCCAATTGGCCTTGGCCGATGTGACCAGGGAGTCCGCACCTCTGATCCCCAATAGCCACGCAAGAACAACCGCCTCGACGGCTGCCACGAACGGCAACAGAATGATGAAGACAACCCAGTGCCCGATGAAGCTCGGTAATGCGACATTCGCCAGCGGCACTCTTACCACTCCCTGCCCGTCATCGCCACGCCCGCCCGTCGTCGCCCCGCTACAGAGCGATTATCATCGGGCTTCTAGTTCATCCTCCAATGCTACAGCCGCTCACACAACGGTCGGCGGCGTCGCTCTGCGGGCGGGCAGTGTTGGCCATACTCGCTAGTAGTCAATATCCGCCTTCGGCAAGGCTTTTCGAAGTCTGCGGTATCCGTTCTCGGAGACCAGATTTCCTAACGCAACGTATCGTAGGCGCGGGAGCGTCCTCAAGCATTCCACGCCTTGATCGTCCACATCCGTCTCGGCAAGGTAAAGCGACGTCAGGTTTCGGAGCGATCCGATGCCTTGGAGGACTACCCCGCTAATGTGAACCATCTGTTCCGGTTCGGGATCGGGATACCAAGGGTTGACTTTTGGGCCAGGCGGGCCACGGAAGTTCCTCGGATAGCGGATGCCTTGGGATTTGCCGACGAAAGAGACGCCAACCACACGCGACGTGAAATCGCGACCGATCAAGCCTTCGAGCCATTGCGGGGGGCGACTCCTGGTGGCGTCATATCCCGTGCCATCGAGCCTCAAAAGCCAACTGGAGTAAGAATCCACACTGCCAGAATCCTCGTAAACAACGTCGCCTCCGGCTGCAAGGATTTCAGCAACCGCCTGTTGCTGCCGGCGGACGCTGTGCATGTAGATGCCCAAGGCCACAGCCGCCCCCGTCACAAGCACCAGCAACGTCCGAAGGCTGTACTGGGACCATCGGTGTTGACGTCGGGTCGATTTGATCTCCGGGTTGATCGGTTCCATGCGATCCCTTTCGCCCGGGCCAATGGTTGTTTGGTTCAAGCTCCCCCCGGACCTGCCGCCCGCCGCCGAGACTCCGTCCTCATTAGTAGCGCGAAACCCCTTCTGCGCGCCCTCATCCTATCTCACCAGCAGGGTCTTTCCAACGGGGCTCGAAACGGCGACGGGGCTAGTTTTTAGGCCGTCATCGCCTCTTCAAGCCGCTTGATGCGTTCAAGCACAGCCTTCTTCTTCGCGTTCATGGGCGTCATGCAACTATTATTGGCGTTGATAAGCAGCCAGCAGCAAGCCGATTGCCGAATCCCGAAGCCACTCGCCGATCACCGATCTCATGGCCATCGCCTTCAGCTCTTGCCAAGCACTGTGCGCGGCCAACTAGCGAGCCGTCGCCCGAACTGTTTCGTCTTCATAACCTATGTATACGTCTCCGCCCCTGATCGCTCCGACCTGCCCTGTCATTTCAGTGGTGGGCCGGTTGTATTGACCGCTTCGATACCGGTTCCACGCCTCCAGGAAAGCCAATAGGACTGGGATCGTGAAGATTGCATCGACGTAGCGACTTGCGCTGCACACTACGGCGACGAGAGACATCGCCAGAAGCATGCCTCTGATGGAGAACTGCGGACATTGCTTGTAGAACTCCCACGCCATGTAGGCCAGCGCGCAGGTAACCAGGGCGGTCAAGAGCGGGCTGAAAGCTCCTGTCTGAATCTGCCTGACCGTGAACAGCACGGCAATAATGCCATAGTAGTACCAGGGCGCGCGCTTCGCACACGGGTGCAGGCACGGTCCGCGGTGGCGGAGCCATGCCTCAAAGCCCCACAATGCGACCAGTCCGCCGATCAGGAAAATGAGTTCCGGCATTGCGCCGTCCAACCATTCTCTGCTCCATCCTCCGCCCGCACGTGCCACCCGCCGCCGCGCCCCTTATCGCAGATAGCACCAGTAGATCGCCAACGGCAGGAAACTCCGCATCGTCGGCTTCGAGACTTTCGGATGCCTTTTTGCCAGGTGTTCGAGGAGGCGGTCAAAGTCCCAGTCCTGCATGTCCGCGTACTTGCCGTGGGGACGCCTGTAAAAGGCCGATCCTGTCGAGCGTGACAGTTCTTGCGACATGTCTTCCACCAAGGCCCGGAGGGCGTCGACCCGTTCTTGCTCGTACGGGCCAAGCCGCTTGTCGCGGAGCCGCCGCTCGATCTTCCGCTCGGAGTCAGCGCGGTCGGCCGCCCCGGACTCGTCGTGGGCGGCCGACTCGTAGAGAAGCACGTCGAGGACCGCGCGGTCGTATGGCGTGGCAAGACCTTTGGCTCCTCTCATGTCGCCCCTCCTCCCGCCGCGATCGACCATCACCCTCCCGCCTTCCGACTGCTCTCTCCTAACTCCTGCCACCTGATTGCTGATCGCTGATTGCTGATCGTAACCCGAGGAAAGAATCGCTAATCCAACTGTGCCTATTCCTCGCCGTCGCCCTCGTACTCGCAGTCACAGCTAATCACCTGCCCGCCGCAGCAAGGGCATCGTTCGACGTCGCATGCCTGCCCCACGTGAAACTGCCCCTTGACCACGCCGCAATCGTGGCAGGGACCGCGATCCGCTCCCCAATCCGTCGGCTCTTCGCCGTAGCGGATCCGGGTGTAAAGCTTACCGTTGATGATGTACGTCGATACGCTCTGCGCGGCCTCGATCTGCGCGGGCCAGTCGCGATGCATCGAAACGCCGTTGTAGATCACCGTGTCGTCACTCATCTTCCTCGTCCTGCTCCTCCCATAAACGGCCGGCAGCGCGGCCGCGCCGTCACGCGCAGCGCAGCACCCCTGCCAGTGTGCCCTGTGGGCCAACGCCTGTTCTAGTCGAACGCGATGTAGATAACGTCGCCGCGAACTCGCGAATGAGCCACGGCACGCAGTAGGTCTGTGATGCAGTACAAACGCCACCCCTTGCCTTTGCCCCACTTCGCTTCCGTCGCATCAAGCCCGGGTGCAGCGTCGTCCATCTCAATCGCCTTGAAAGGATCGGACGTCCCCAGGTCAGAAATCAGCGACCGCCGGCATTCCTCAAGGTACGGTTCCAGCTCGGCAGCCTGCGAGGGATCAATAGCCAGGCAGTCGCTCCACTCGGCATCGCCCCCGCCAGCAAGAAATGCCGAAATCCGTTGCAGGCATTGCTGCAACTCGGAACTGGGGCGATACGAGGGAAGGGCCACGATCTGGTCGATTACTCCCTTCAACGCGGAACAACTCTTGTCGTCGCCACTGAACTCGCCACAGGAGATATAACCGCCACCCATATGTGCCTCACGGTTGAACTGACCGACGCCGGATTCCTCGATGCCAACCGAACCCGAGCGACGTCTGATTCTACCGAAGCGTCTTGTTCGGAACCACTATCGAGGCGCCTCGCCCAGCGGCCGGCAGACGATCACGCGCTTTTCCCGATGCTCCTCAAGTGCTCTTGTTGAAGTTCGTCTTGCTTTCTTTCCACAGCATTAAGTTGAGCTTTCTCAACCTCGTCAGAGGACATTCGACGGAGACCGACTCCTGCTAACGCCATCTTGACCGCGAGCGGTATTACGACAAGAAGGTAGACCCAGGCCAGGGCAGATACGAACGGCGCGAGAGAGGCGGGTACGGCTGCAGTTAGGGCGAACAGGAGATTCGCCGGGGTCGCAAGGAGCGAGACGATAATGCATGCGCCGCCAAGTTGCAGAGTCAGGCCAACCCCGCTCTTCCATTCCTGCCACATCGCTTTGTTCTCCGCGCCGGACAAGCGACGTCAACGCCGTGAAATGTGCCCGCCCACCGGTTCTCTAATCCAAGCTCTGACCAGAAGTGCGGTCCACCGCCCAGACTCCGTCCTCGTCGGTTGCGCGAAACCCTTTCTGCGCCCGCTTCCATGCTATCCCACCAGCGGGGTTTTTCCAAGAGCACCGCCCGCCTCGGACGCTCCTGCCGTCCAGCTTCGCCATGTCTCTCCGCCGCGCCCCGCGCCCAGCCATCAGCCTTCTAACTTCTAACTTCTAACTTCTAACTCCTCATCCCCATGCCGCCCGTGGATGGCCAGCTTCAAGTGGATGTGTCTGTCTCCGAGTAGACGTCGCTGTCGCCCATCAGCCAGTTGATCGCCAGGTGCCGCTCCATCGCCGTGCTCTGCGCCGTCTGGATGGCCTCTTGCGGCGCACGGCAAATGGAGCAGTCGCCGATGGCAAGATCCTGGTCGATGACGCGGAATCGCGTGATATCAAAGCTGCCGAACCAGCAGTTGCCTGCGAAGGCGACGAAGTCCATTGCCTCGGGTCGCAACGAGAAGTCTCGCAGCCTCCAGTGAAATGCAAGCAAATGCGCCTGCATCTCGGCGAGTTCCTCGGAAGACCGCAGGCACGGCTCGCACAGCAGTCGCCGTCCTTTCGAAACGTCGAATAGACCGATCGCCTGGTAAAGTTCGGGTGGCGCGACCAGTTCGTCGTAGGGAGGCAGGGGATGCAACTGGAGCGCCCAGGCAAGCACTGCCAGCCCCTCCACTCGCCACATCGAGTCAATGAACGCCCGCTCGTCCAGCGATCCCGCGGGCCGTTGAAGGACCTTCCATTCGTCCGGCTCCAGCTCCTCGCCGATGCCGACTCCGTCGATCCACGACAGCATCCGCAAGCGTTGGCTGTCGGCGTCGTCGAGGTGCGGAGCGTCTAGCTCGAGCGTTGCGCGTGCGGCAACCGCCGTCAGTGCCAGGGCTCGCCGTGCGACGCGCTCGGGTGACGGCGGCCGCCGTTCCTCCTCGTCCCCAGTCTCATCTTCGCGGTCGGCGATCGCGTCAGGATGATCGAGCGCCGGCGGTAGCTGCGGCATGACCGCATGGGGGTCCGAAAAACCCGCGGCATCGATGAGAATCCTCCCTGCAGCGTCGCGTAGGGACGATGGAGTGAAGATGGCCCCGTCGAGGTGTTGGCACACGGCGTACACCAGTTTCAAGCGTTCGTCGTCGCTGTCGATCTTGAGATCGTGCTGCGGGACCGACAGGCAGAACCGAAACGTCTGGATGAGACGCAGCACCGCCGCTTTGGCGGGGCAGTCGGGAAACTTGCCAAAGTAGCCCTGCATTCCCGCAATCTGCTGCGGCCAGTCGGGGCCGTCGTAGTACTCGGCATTGTGGCCGAAAGTCAGCACTCGGCCCTTGCGAAACAGCCCCTTCTTCGGAAACACAACGACGATCTGCTGCCAGTCGTCTTCCGGCCCGACGACTTCCACGTCCGCACCGCCGTCGCGCAACCGCGCAACCACGCCGTGGGGATCAATCCGATGCGAGAATATGTTGATCGGTTCGTATGCCACCGCCGCGCCCTCACTTCCCTTCGGAGCCACCAGCACAACGCCCTCGGCCGTCCCGTCGCGAATCCGCGATCGAATCCGGCCCGCCCGCCGTGCGTCGTCCTGCTTTGCCCGATTCTACCACCCGTCGGTAGCCTGCAACACACCGAACGCGTACCCGCCCCAGGATGCCGCAGCCTGGCGGTCGCGCGTTCTTGTGCGGCCGCATGGTTAGAATACCCGGGCCGCAAGGAAGATGACGCCAAGAAGGAGGATCGCTATTGGGATGGAAAGACGCAGCAGGTTCCAGAGCAGCCAACATGGCACACTACGGTGACGGTGCTCGGCCAGCGGCCACGCAAGCAAGTCGCCGAACATGAAGACCAGCGAGAAGGGAAGCAAAAGGACGAACCAGACGCCCGATCCGATGGAACCGCTCGCCCTCTTCGTGTCGTCTTGCACCACGTCTGCCAGTTCGCACAACGGAGTCGGCTCGCCGTCACCGCAGGTGATCCGCCGAAGGCGGACTCTGCGGCTGCCGGCTGTTGGCCAGCGGTTCATTTATGTCGCAGATCGATCCAACCCAGCCTCACAACGAAAATAGCGATTGCGGAGTCGCACAGTCCATGACAACGCTAGACCTGTGGCGAGAAGTAACCCGAGACCCAGTGGAAGCGCTAGGAACAGGGCGATGTCACGGCCGAGCTCTACGGACATCCGCCCGTTCTCGGCCACAGGCTTGGGATGCCGGACTCCTTCTATTGCGTATCCTACAAACCACAGTGCGGCTGCAAATAGCCCGGCATGCAAGATCGCCAGCGTGTAGACAGCCCACGAACGACCTCGAATAAGGTCATAACTCGCAAGGATAAGGAGGAACCACACCGGAACGATGAACAGGTAAGTACCCCATGAAAGCTGGTCAGGCACGAGGCTTCCCACAATGATGAGCCCCACGACGTGCAAGCCTCCGGTCATTCGGACCGGCCAAGGCGTGGGTTTCCTGTCAGACGCGGATGTTGCCCCGGACATGCAGTCCGACATCGGCGACTGATAAGGATTTGCTACGTTCATCCGAGTGAAAATCTGCCCAACGGTTCTAGTACATGCTCTGATCGCAAGTGCGGTCCACCGCCCAGACTCCGTCCTCGTCGGTTGCGCGAAACCCTTTCTGCGCCCGCTTCCATGCTATCCCACCAGCGGGGTTTTTCCAAGAGCACCGCCCGCCTCGGACGCTCCTGCCGTCCAGCTTCGCCATGTCTCTCCGCCGCGCCCCGCGACCAGCCTTCTAGCTCCTCACTTCTAACTCCTGCCTCCCTCCCCACTCCTGTGGACGGGGTCGAATTAGCGAAAAGATTTCCTGTTGACATTTAGGCCACGCATCATGTATATACGTACACTGACAAAGATCGCTGTCGCGACACGTGCGCGCCAGCGTCCGTAAGAGCCCCTCGCCGGGCCCCGCGCTCAACCCGCGCGCCCGACTCCCGGCTTCGACCTGCAAACGAAAACACCCACTACATTCATGGAGCTGATCAACCATGTCCACCTCGCCTCTTCCCTCCGCTCGGCCCGCGTCTCCCGGCCCTGCCATCCACACCGACCGCAGTCCCGCATCCCTCAACAACGGGCCACAATCGCATACCCCTCTACGAACTTCAACACTCGACCCAAAAGACGTAGAAAAGTTACGTCTGCGACGCAGGTGCGAAACCCCTTTACACCAACCACTTACCGCCACGCCTCTCGCCCAAGTCAACCGAAACACCCCCGTACCGCGTTTCGCATCAGCGGGGGGTGCCGCTGCCACCTGCCACCCGCCACCTGATGGCTGACGGCTGATAGCTGACGGCTGGTAGCTGGCAGGTGTAACTTCCTGGCGCTACCGCGAATCCATAAATAGGAGGGTGGCCGGAGTCGACAAGCCGTTACACCCGCGACGCAAAAACCGCCCCTATAATTAAGGGGAATATCGGTGCCGCAGTAACTCCCCGGGAGGGAACCTTTTCGGGCCGAGCCACGTAGAATCTCACACAAACACGCGCCCTTCGAGATCGACAGAGGAGTGGATCATGATATTCGACCCCTTGTACTTGCTGATGGCGGCACCGGCACTGCTGCTGGCGCTTTGGGCGCAGTTCCGGATCAGCTCAACCTACGCGAAAGCACAACGCGTCGCGGCCCCCCTGAGCGGTGCCGCGGCGGCTCGACATATCCTCGACTCGGCCGGGCTCAACGGCGTCGATATCGAAATGATCGGCGGCCACTTGAGCGACCACTACGACCCGCGGCACAAGGTGCTCCGCCTCAGCCAGGAGGTGTACCAGAGCCGCTCGCTGGCGGCGGTGGGAATTGCGGCCCACGAAGCGGGGCACGCCATCCAGGACGCCCGGCGGTACGCGCCCCTGGTCGTCCGCAACGCCGCCGTGCCGATCGCCGGCTTCGGCAGCAACTTCGCCATGATCCTGGTGATCCTCGGCGCGGTGATCAGCTCGCTGAACTTCCTGATCACCGTCGGCATCGCCCTGTTTGCCGGAGTGGTCTTCTTCCAGTTGGTCAACCTGCCGGTGGAGTTCAACGCCAGCAACCGGGCGAAGCAGCAGCTTGTCGCCCTGGGGATCGTTCCCCAGCAGGAGATGTACTATGTCAACAAGGTCCTCAACGCGGCGGCAATGACCTATGTAGCCGCCACGCTGCAGGCGATCCTCACCCTGCTTTACCTGATCATCCGCTTCACCGGCGGCAGCCGCGATTAGCGGATAGTCCCGGCAACGGGCTGAAGCCCGTCCAACGAACCCCACGGCCGGCGAAAACCGCCGGCCGATTTTTTGCGCCCACTTGATCCAGATCAAGTGCCCGGCGGCTCCGCCGTGCTATCGTAATTCCTGGGGTCAGAAACCGCGCGGCGACATATCTCCGAATGCGTGGGAGCAAAATATGGCCGACCAACCTGCCAGCCCGAATCCCACACCGCCCCGATTGGGGCGTGAGAGAAAGACCATCGTGGCCATGATCCGGCTCTACTGCCGGCTGCAGCACGGCAGTGAGGAGGCGGCGTCCTGCGACGACTGCCGCCAACTGGAGGACTATGCCCTGGCGCGGTTGGATCGCTGCCCGTTCGGCGAGTCGAAACCCACCTGTGCCCGCTGCCCGATCCACTGCTACAAGCCGGCCATGCGCGAGCGGATCCGCGCCGTAATGCGGTTCTCGGGCCCGCGGATGATGCTCCGCCACCCCCTGCTGGCCCTGCGACACCAGGTCGATAGCATCCGGTCATCGGCCGAGCGCGACGTTCCGCCGTCGCAACGAACGTCCGGTCGTTGACAGACCGCCTTCGCACGGATAGGTTTTTGGGCATGCTTGTTCGCCCAATCGTGGGATCCGGCGCTCGGATTCCGAGGGGTGCAAGGAGCCTTCTCGACCCCCCTGCGAACATGGCGGTGCTGCATGAGGAGGATGTCCGTGCGCTGCAATCGAGCGGGTAGGTGCTGCCTGTTGCTTTTTGCCTGCCTGGCGGCCGCCGGATGCCGGCCGGAGACCGCGCCACCCGTGCTGCCGCCGCCGGTCGTCACCGTCGGCATGCCCGTCGAACGCGAGGTGGTTGATTACGAGGAATTCACCGGCCATACGGATGCCCTCGACACCGTTGAGATCCGCGCCCGGGTGAGCGGCTACCTGGAGAAGATCCACTTCCAGCCGGGAACGGAGGTCGAGAAGGACCAGCCGCTGTTCGATATCGACGCCCGGCCCTACAACTCGGTGCTCCAGCAGGCAAAGGCCGAGGTGGCCAGCCTCGAAGCCCGACTCAAGCGACTCGATACCGAACTGGTACGGGCCAAGAACCTGCTGGCCAAGAACGCCATCGCCCAGATCGACGTGGACAAGGCCGTGGCCGATCAGGCCGAGGCCGTGGCGATGCTCGATTCGGCGAAGGCCGCCGTGGACCGGGCCAACCTCGATATCGAGTTCACCAAGATCCTTTCGCCAATGCAAGGCAAGATCGGGCTGAATGACCTCAGCGTGGGAAACCTCGTGGCGGCCGATTCGACGCAGTTGGCCACCATTGTTTCGGTCGACCCGATGGCCGCCTATTTCGACATCGACGAGCGGACCCTCTTGCGGCTGCAGCAGATGCTGCGCGAGGGAAAGGTCCCGCAGGCGAAACCAGGGCAGGCCAATGCCTTGATGGCGCTGGCGAACGAGGAGGGATTCCCGCACGAAGGGACCATCGACTTCATCGAACCGCGCGTCAATCCGACGACGGGCACACTCCAGATACGGGCCCTGTTCGCCAATCCCAAGCTCGACCAGGGCGGCCGCTTGCTGGCGCCCGGGCTGTTCGTCAGGGTGCGAGTGCCGCTCGGCGCGCCGTCGCGCGCGCTGCTGGTGCCCGAGCAGGCGATAGGAACCGACCAGGGCCAGAAGTACGTGCTGGTGGTCGACGATGCGGATAAGGTCCAATACCGCCGCGTGAGCCTGGGGAGGCTCGAGGAGGGCTGGCGCGTGGTCCGCGAAGGGGTCGGCGCCGGCGAACGCGTGGTGGTCAAAGGCTTGCAGCGGGCCAAGCCCGGTATCAACGTGCGGACCGAATCCGCCACCGATGCACCGCAAGCCGGGACAGGCTCAGCGCCGGCGGCACCCACGGTCACGATGACGATCAGCCGCTGATCCGAGCTTCCCTCGTCCGAGAGCCTCGATCGACGCACGCAAAGGCATATCCCCGTGTTCACACGCTTCTTCATCGATCACCCGATTGCCGCCTCGGTCCTGTCGATCGTGATCGTCCTGGTGGGCGGGTTGTCGCTCACCACGCTGCCGATCGCCCAGTACCCCGAGATCGCTCCTCCCACGGTAGAAGTCTCCACTGTCTACCCGGGTGCCGATGCCAAGACCGTGGCCGAAACCGTCGCCTCGCCGATCGAGCAGCAGGTGAACGGCGTCGAAAACATGCTCTACATGGAGTCGAAGTCGACCAACGACGGCCAGATGAAGCTGACGGTCACCTTTGCGGTGGGGACCGATCTCGACATGGCCCAGGTGTTGGTGCAGAACCGCGTTTCGCTGGCCATGCCCAAGCTGCCCGACGCCGTGAAGCAAAACGGCGTGTCGACGAAGAAGAAGTCGCCGAGCATCATCCTCTGCGTGAATCTGATCTCCCCCGACGACCGATACGACCAGTTGTACCTGAGCAACTACGCCTCGATGCAGGTCAAGGATTCGCTCGCCCGGCTGCCCGGCGTGGGCGATGTGAGCTTCCTCGGCGAGCGCGAGTACAGCATGCGGATCTGGCTCGATCCGGAACGAGTGGCGGCCCGCGGTCTCACCGCCGGCGACATCGCCCGCGCGGTCCGCGAGCAGAACGTGCAGGTCGCGGCCGGACAGATCGGCCAGCCCCCCGTGGACCAGGAACTCGCCTTCCAGTACTCGGTCAACACCCAGGGGCGGCTTGTCGACGCAGCGCAGTTCGGCGAAATCATCGTGCAGACCGGCGAGGCGGGGCAGGTAACCCGCCTCCGCGACGTCGGCCGCATCGAACTGGGGGCCAAGAACTCCGACGTCACGAGTACGCTCAACGGCAAGCCGAGCGTTACCCTGGCCGTCTTCCAGTTGCCCGGCTCGAACGCCCTGGCGACCGCCCAGGGCATCCGCGCGGAGATGGAGCGGCTCAAGGAGCGGTTTCCCGAAGGGCTGGAATACCAGATCGTCTACGACACGACCCCCTTCATCGCCGAATCGATTCACGAGGTGGAGAAGGCGCTCCGCGACGCGACCATCCTCGTGGCGATCGTGGTGCTCGTGTTCCTGCAGAACTGGCGGGCGGCGGTGATCCCGCTCATCGCCGTACCCGTTTCGCTCGTCGGCACGTTTGCCGTGATGGCCGCGCTCGGATTCAGCCTCAACAACCTCTCCCTGTTCGGCCTGGTGCTGGCGATCGGCATCGTAGTCGATGACGCGATCGTGGTCGTCGAGAACGTCGAGCACCACCTTGCGCACGGGCTGTCGCCCAAGGAGGCGACGCGCAAAGCGATGGAGGAGGTCTCCGGCCCGGTGATCGCCGTGGCCCTGGTGCTCTGCGCCGTGTTCGTGCCGACGGCGTTCATTACGGGCATCACCGGCGAGTTCTTCCGCCAGTTTGCCCTGACGATCGCCGTCTCGACGGTGATCTCGGCCTTCAACTCGCTGACCTTGAGCCCGGCCCTCTCGGCCCTGCTGCTCAAGCCGCCCGGACAGGCCCGCGATCCTTTGACCCGGCTGCTCAACCTGGCGCTGGGCTGGTTTTTCCGCGGCTTCAACCGCTTTTTCGACTTCTCGGCCGGATGGTACGCGAACCTGGTGGGACGCACCCTCCGCCTGAGCCTGATCGTGCTGGTGGTTTACGGCGGACTGCTTTGGCTGACGTACTTTGGGTTTACCTCGGTGCCGGGCGGGTTCATTCCCGATCAGGACAAGGGCTACCTGCTGGTCAACGCGCAACTGCCCGACGCGGCCTCGCTTGGCCGCACCCAGGAGGTGATGCGCGAGGTCGAGGAGATCGTCCAGGAGACGGAAGGCGTCGCCGATACGCTGAGCGTCCAGGGAATGTCGTTCCTGACCAACGCCAACGGCTCGAACCTCGGATCGATGTTCGTGATTCTGGACGGTTTTGAGGAACGCCACGGCCGGTCGGCCAATGAGATCGCCGCCGAGCTCCGCACGAAATTTGCGGCCATCCAGGATGCCCAGATCGGCATCTTCGGTGCGCCTCCGGTCGACGGCCTGGGCAACGCCAGCGGATTCAAGCTTCAGATCCAGGACCGCCGCGACGTGGGAGCGATGGCGCTGCAAGAGGCGACCGACGCCACGATCGCCGCCGGCAGCAAGCAACCGGGCCTCGTCGGACTCTTCACACCGCAGCGATCGGGTACGCCGCAGTTCTTCGTGGCGGTCGACCGCAGCAAGGCGAAGGCGATGGGCGTACCGCTCAACGAGGTGTTCGACGCGCTGCAGATCTATCTCGGCTCGCTCTACGTGAACGACGTGACGCTGTTCGGCCGCAATTTCCAGGTCAACCTGCAGGCCGACGCCCGTTTCCGCAGCGATCCGGTGGCGGTGGGAAAGCTTCAGGTGCGGAACTCGCGCGGCGAGATGCTCCCCCTGGGCACGCTCATCGACGTGCAGGGCACCAGCGGTCCGGCGGCCCTGAATCGCTACAACATGTATCCCGCGGCGGCGATCAGCGGCGGGACGCTGCCCGGGGTGAGTTCGGGCGACGCGATCCGGTTGATGGAAGCGGCTGCCGCCGAGAGCCTGCCGGACACGATGGGCTACGAGTGGACGGAATTGTCGTTGCTGCAGATCCAGGCGGGCAACACGGCCACCGTGGTGTTCGCCGTGGCGGTGGTGCTGGTGTTTCTCGTGCTCGCCTTCCAGTACGAGAGCTGGACGCTGCCGCTGGCGGTGATCCTGGTGGTGCCGATGTGCCTGTTGTGCTCGATCGCCGGGGTGGCCCTGGCGCGGCTGGACATCAACATCTTCACCCAGATCGGCTTCATCGTGCTGGTGGGGCTGGCGAGCAAGAACGCCATCCTGATCGTCGAATTCGCCAAGATGCGCCAGGAAGCGGGCGCGCCGCGATTCGAGGCCACGATTGAAGCTTGCCGGCTGCGGCTCCGCCCGATCATCATGACCTCCTTCGCCTTCATCCTGGGCGTCGTGCCGCTGGTGCTCGCGTCGGGCGCCGGCGCCGAAATGCGGCGGGCGCTGGGCATCGCCGTATTCAGCGGCATGCTTGGCGTGACGCTATTCGGGATCCTGCTCACGCCCGTCTTCTACTACGCCCTCCAGTGGCGTTCCGAACGCCGCGGGGCGCTGGCCGAAGCGGTGAGACTTCGCGTCGAGGCCGACGGCCAGGAAGCTCTGCCGGCCGCGGCAGCACCGGCGGAAGCCGAGTGAGCAAGTAGCTCGCAAAGGGGAACGAGCATGGAATTGAGCAATGAAGAGCGGCACTTCGTGGCGAAACGAGCAAAGCTTGTGCAGACATGGCCCTATGCGGGAGCCATTTTGCTCACCATCCTGGTTGGACTTGGCGTGTGGCTGTATTTGTCAAGACCGTTACTGGCCAATCCGTTCTTCGTCCTGTCGCAATTGAACCGCGGGGCCATTCCTGAATCGACTATCGCGTTGTTGGCGGGTATGTTGCCGGTGGTTGTTCTCGTGTGCATGGGCCTTGCTGTGACAGTGGTATTACTTGCTTTTGCTGCCTTCAGCAACGAAAAGAAGTATCTCACGATAATCCAGCGCGAGTTTCACGAAACAAGCAATGCTCAACAAGACGCTACAGCAGACGCGGCGAGGCCGCGCCGCTGAGCGCGGGACATCAGCCGGAGAGCGGGATTGGCCACAATTGCCGAGCGGCTGCGCGACGCGCCCGAGGGGCACGACGACTACGTCGGCTACCTTTACGACCTCCTCGATGGCGCGCGGGACGCGGACGCCGACGACACCACATTCGTGGAGGCCTTCCGCATGCGTAAGCCCCGCCAAAGACAATCTGGCGATCGCACATCCGGAAGCACTGCGACCTCAGCCCTTTGACATAATCCCCATAAGACGCGGCGGGGTGTGACAGGCCAGCGGTGGTCGAGAGGGCTGCGGCTTGCTATCCGGCCGGGCGGGCCGCGGATTGTCGAAGCGACGTGGGAAGGGTGCAAGCCGCTGCCGCAGTTCGGCGGCTTCCCGGGCGGCCGCTTCCGCTGCCCGGTCTTCATACCGCAGCGTGTAGTCCCGGGCGAGGTCATCGTAGGCGCTGGCCAGCCAAAGGACGTGAAAACCATTCGGGGGCCACGCTCCCCGGACGAGGGTCGCCGCGCGGTCCAACTGGCGGCGAGCCCGATCAACCTCGGAGCGGTCGAGTTGCAGTCGGCCGAGCAGAAGCAGGCTGCGGAACAACTCGTCGCCGTAGCGGCCGACCGCGGGGAACTGGCGCACGAGGGCTTCCGACAAGGCGACGCTCTGCTGAGCGCGACGAACGGCCTCTTCCCGGCGGGCCGTGCCCAGCCGACTTTCGGCCAGCGAACGGGAGCAGAAGGCCAGCGTCCAGCGGTGCTCGGGCACGTCGGGATACGAGGCGGCCAGTCGCTCGAGCATCGTGACGGCCGTTTCCAGCCGTTCGGTCGCTGGCAAGCTTTGCCCTCCAGGGCGCGGCGGGCCGTTCGACAGGGCGTAAACCATCGCCAATTGGGAGACATACGAAGGCTCGTCGGGGAAATCGGCCGCCAGGCTTTCCAGCAGTTCGATCGTCGCCTCCATGTACTCCTGGGCTTTGCGAGACTTCTCCCAGCGGAAGTCGTGGAACGGCCAGCGGGTCGCCATCCACAGGTGCTGGCAGCACTGGGCCATGGCGAAACGGTACTCCCGGTTCGTCGGTTCCTCTTCCATGAGCGATTCGAGGATCTCCTTTGCCCGTTGCCCGCAATCGGCGGCGTCCGAAGGCCATCTCCACCCGTCGTACGGCGAGGGAGGCTCGAGACGCCGCAACAGCGCCACCATCGCCATGCGATTGTAGGTACGCGCGAGTTCGAACCGGGTCTCCGACATCGCCGCCATCGCCGCAGGGGCGGTGGTCAGAATGCGGGCCGCCTCTTCGTGCCGCTGGATGGCCTCGGTGAGGTGGTTCAGATGTGCGGCAAGCCGGCCCAGATCGTTGTGGACGGCGGCCAGGCCGAGCACGCTTTCGGCGGCATCCGGGCTGGTGTGGGCGAGCAGTGCGGAGATCTCCAGGGCGCGCTCAAATGCGCTTTCCGCCTCGTCGGTCCGCCCGAGGAGTTGCTGAATCTCGCCCACCCTGCGATACGCCTTGGCCGTCTCGTGCTGCCAGCGGACATTGTCGCGGTTTGCATCGGCGAACTGGTCGTAGAACTTGAGCAGGCTCTGAAGCACCGTCGCATCCTTGACGCTGACACCGGTCGGGCCGGTGACCGGATACCATGCCTTATCAGACCACTGGTCGAAAAGCTGGGACGAAGCGGAGTTGCCGATGCGGGAGAAGACTTCCTCAAAAGCCGCGGCGGCGAGTTGCAGATTGGCGTCGGAGCGGTCACGTTGATGCTGCGCTTGCGATCGCAGGGCCGATTCCCGCGCCAAGGCCGCTGTGCGCAGGGCGTAGCCCACCGACATCATCACGGCGATTGTCACGAGCAGGGCCAGGGCCACCGAGCTTACGGCGGCCAGCGCCGGATTGCGCCGGCACCACCGCCAGGCGTGGCCGAGCGAGGTCGTCCGCCGCGCGAAGATCGGCCGGTCGGCGAGAAACCGCCGCAGGTCGCCGGCCAATTCGTCGGCGGTCTGATAGCGGCGAGCAGGCTCGCGGGAAATCGCCTTGAGGACGATCGTCTCCAGATCGCGAGGAATGGCTCGATTGATGGTGCGAGGCCGCGGCGGCTCACGATCGGCGATCTGGCGATAGAGCCGGTGGCGGCTTTCCTCGTCGAACGCCGGACGGAGTGTGAGCAGTTCGTAGAGCGTCAGGCCAAGGCTGCAGATGTCGGTTCGCGGGTCGGCCGATCCCTGCAATTGCTCCGGGGCCATGTAGCGAAGCGTTCCTACCATGTCGCCAGGGTCGGTCACGTCGTCGTGTCCAGCCAGTTTGGCCAACCCGAAATCGGTGATCCATACGGTCCCGAAATGGTCGAGCAGCAGATTGGCCGGCTTGATGTCGCGGTGCAAGACACCCTGGCGATGCGCGTAATGGAGGGCGTCGGCAACCTGAATTCCCACGCCGGCAACGCTGCGCCAATAGGCCGGACCGATGACCGGTCCATCGCCCCTCGTTTGCTGCTCCCGGCTCGAGCCGTCACCGGTCCGGTTAGCCGACGGAACGACGCCCGTGGGCTTCGCTTGGAAAGCGGGGAAGTCTGGCGCGGTGGTTCCATCTTCAAGGCCGGGGGCCCCTGGGCGCGGCGAAGCAGGTCCGAAGCGGCCGATGAGCATCGTCCGCACGACGCGCCACGGCCCGGGAACATGCCGCCGGGTATCGCGCCCGCCTTCACCCCATGCCGCATCGCCCCAATTGGCTTCCGCACCGTCGCCGGCGAGCAGTTCTCCGATCACCCGGTCGAGGCTGCATCCGGGAATGAACTGCATCACGTAATAGTGCACCGATTCGCATTCGCCGACACCGAAGACCGGCACGATGTTGGTGTGGTGCAGCCGCGCGGCAGCACGGGCCTCGCGCCGGAAACGGGTGAGCGCCTCGCGCGACGCCAGCAGCGCCTTCGGCAGCACTTTGAGGGCGACGCGGCGCCCGAGCGACTCCTGAACCGCCTCATAGACGATGCCCATTCCGCCGCGGCCGATTTCGCGAACAATACGATAATCGCCGAGCCGCTCAGGCACGGCTGCGAGGTCGGCCGGGGCAACAGCCATCATCCGGCTATCGTGCGAAAACGGCTTGAGGCCCTCCAGGAGCAACAGCGTGGGAAACAGGTCGCGGATGCGGCCGGCCCATAGCGGGTGCCGCGTGGCGTAGTCAGAGATCGACGGGCTTTCGCCGCGCCGGCGGCGGGCAAGGAATTCTTCGGCCAGGAGCTCGACCGGATCACGATGGTCGTGCGACTGCCTCATGACGGTTTCTCCAGTCGTGGCCCGCTGGGTCAGGATTCCGATAAACCCGGCGAATCGGCGATGGCCTTCTTCAACCGTTCTAAAGCCCGGATGTAGCGTTTGCTGGCCGCAGCGGGAGTGATCCCAAGTTCGGCGGCGGCTTCGTTGTTGGTAAGTTCTTCGAGGTGGCGGAGCGAGAGGATCTCGCGGTCCAGCGGTTCCATGCCGTCCAGCAGAACCTGCAACCGCGCCTGAAGCTCGAGCCGGGCCGCAGCCAGGCTGGGACTCGTCAGGTGTCCGGCAAACTGCATCGAGGCCGAGTTGGAACAAACACCGGGGATCGCCTCGCGGCGCAAGGGGACTTCGTGCCGGGCGTCGCGAAGCTGCGCGCCGAGGTGCCGGCGATGGGTGGCCATCAGTCGCACACCGGTGAGGAAACGGAGCCAGAGGAACGGCGGCATGGGGGGCGCGGTCAGATAATCGTCCAGTTGGCGGGAGGCGTCGAGAAACGCCTCCTGGAGCACATCGGACGGGTCGACGCGGCCCATGACCCTTTGATCGAGGCGCACGTCGACCATTCGGCGGAGCCGCTGGCGGTGTTGCTCGAAGAAGTCCGCCAGCGCAGCGTCTCCACCGCGCCGCAATTGTGCTACCAGATCGTCGCCGTCTGACATGAGAAGGGTGCCACTGCTCTATTCCTGAACGAATCTAACCCCGATCGCCACCTGTCGGACCGGTCAAACTCTCGATATTTCGTCAACCTCCACCACCAAGGGGGTGCCTGTCACGGTTTTCGAACCGAAAATCGGCTGTGGGTGTCGCCAGCCGCCGCCGCTTCGCAAACTAGAAGGTTGGTCAACAGAAGCGAAACCACGCGCGAAGCGTGTCGAGTACGGAGAATGGGCGATGACAGCTTTACTACAATCCACCAGACTTGGGTATGCGGCAGCAGTGATGCTGGCGCTGATGCCCGGCGAGGCGAATGCCCAGCGGCCACCGATCGAGGCCGGGTTTCTGTTCTCAGAAGGGGAGTACATTCAGCCCCCCTATGTGATTAGTCAAGTGGACGACGAAGTCCAGGTCAATGGGCGGCTGGTGCTGCGTATTCCGCCCCTACAGGGTCCGTGGCGGCGGTTTGCACCGCCCAAGGGGGTGGACCACTGGCTCACAACCGATCTGGCGACGCGGCTGAGCAACGATACCCTCGTCATGGTGCGCGATTACAAGCAGACGCTTCGGTTCGACCATTACACGCACCAGCAGGCCATTCTCGCAGCATTGGCCGATTGGGACTCGGGGTCGAAACGGGACATTGCCGAAGCGGCGCTGACCGGAGCAATCGCCAATGACCAGGATGCCGAACCCTGGCGAGAGTGGTTTCGGGCGTACGAGCCGCCACAGAACCTGGTATCGCGCGCTCAGAAGATCGTGGCCGAGACCGAGGCGCTGGAACGAGCCAATCGCGCGCACCTGGAATGGCAACGGCGGCTGGAATCCGCCCTCTACGGCCTGACGGTGGTGGCGATGGTAGTCTCCGTGTTTGCCTTGGGGCACCTGCTGTCAATGCGTCCGCCGGTGGGAGCCCGCTGGAACGAGTTGGACACGGCGCGCGACGGGACGGGGCCGATGGTCAAGTCTCTCGGCCTGATCGTCCTGATGTCGGCCTTCGACCTGGGCTGGACGTTACGGGCCGCCGGGCACGACAGTTTTCGCGAACTCAACCCGATCGGCAGCGACATGCTTTCAACCCCTGTGGGGATGTCAATGTTCAAGGTGAGCGCGATCCTGATGAGTTGCCTGCTACTGCTCGCCTTGAGGCGCTACCGCGGCGCTCAAACTGCCACCTGGTGGATGTGCCTCGTCTGCACGCTGGTGACCTTCCGCTGGCTGATGTTCGAATCGATGTTCCTGAGCTGAACAGGAACAGGCTCCGTGAAGAGTTCCTGAAGACGACGATCCACCGGACGCGCCCGGTGGATCGTTCGCCTTACCGCGTGGAGCGACTCAATAGGGCTTGTACACGCCCGGCATGGGGAAGGGATAGAAGCCGTCGGGACCCGGCACATGGCGTGGCGTGGCGTCCCAGGCGAGTTGCTCGGGACTCTCGTCGGGGCCATTGGCCACGGCGTCGTCCCATTTGACAATCTGGCCCGAATAGGTGGCCATGCGGCCAAGGACGGCCGTCATGCTGCTCACCGCGCCGAACCAGCCTTCGTTGATCCGCTGGTCTTTGCGAATCGCCTTGATCAGGTCGATGTGTTCCTGATCGTAGGGGTTGCCGCTCTCCAATTCGGGCCCGCCACCGGTGGCCACGCTACGGCTTCCCTTGGAGCCGTGCGCGAACTCGTTGACCTGGTCCCAGGTGCCGGTGATGTGGCGGCTCTGGCTGAAGACCTTGGTGCCGTCGGCGTAGGTGAACTCGACGAAGTGATGGTCGAAGATGTCGCCGTAGTTGCCCGGATTGACGCGGCCGCCCATCCCGTTGGCTTCGACCGGGTGGGCGTTGCGAGGATTGCCATCTTTGGCCATCACCCAGTTGGCAATGTCGATATTGTGCACGTGCTGCTCGACGATGTTGTCGCCATAGAGCCAGACGAAGCAGCCCCAGTTGCGGATCTGAAACTCCATTTCCTTGGGATCGTTCTGCGGCCGCGGGCCGAGGTCGCGGGCGCCGCCGCCGGAGCCGTTCCAGTAGACACGCAGGAACTGGATGTCGCCCAGCGCGCCCTCGTGGATCTCGCGGACCCCCTGCATGTAGCTGGCCTGGTGGTGGCGCTGCAGACCGACGACGACCTTCAGGTTCTTCTCGTCGGCCAGCTTGTTGCTCTCGACCATCGAGCGATAGCCGGGAGCGTCGGTGCAACAGGGCTTTTCCATGAATACGTGCTTGCCTTGCTGGACGGCGTAGGCGTACTGCACGGGCCGGAATCCCGGCGGCGAAGCCATGAGCACGAGATCGATGCCGCAATCAATCGCTTTCTTATACGCGTCGAGGCCGACGAACACGCGGTCGGGAGCGACGTCGACCTGCTCCGGGTAGAGCTTCTTGAGTTGGTTCAGCGCGCCGGCGGCGCGGTCCTCGAAAGCGTCGGCCAGGGCGACAAGCTTTACCTTCTCGCCGATCGACTTCTCGACGTTGAGGCAATTGGCCGCCGCGCCCGTGCCCCGTCCGCCGCAACCGACGAGCGCGATCTTGAGAACATCGCTGCCTGCCGCGTGGGCGCTTCGGGCAATACCCAGAGATGTCACGGCAGCCGCTCCGGCCACCAGACCTGATGTCTTGAGGAACTGCCGCCGCGAAGATCGGTTCGGCTGCATGGGTAGAGCTCCAGGATGGAATACCGGTGAAAGGGAATCGCCAGCTTGGCTCGGGCGGCGAACGTCCCATCAATCTAGGCCTCCGCCGTAGCCGACACAAGAGGCGTATCTGCCGCGGAAACCCATGCAGGGCTGCCGAAAGGGGGTCGTATCTTCCGCGCGGACTGCATCGGCCAAGCTCGCGCCAGAGCCTAAAAACGAGCCAGTTCCGCGGCAATCCGCTGTCACCCGTCGTTGAGGGGGCAATACTAGCCCCAGACCTTTCACCAGGGTATGAAAGAAGGCTACTTGGTACACCCGGCGGCTGTCAGCAATCGTTCGCTGCGAGCGATTCAGCGCCGGCAAGGCATCTTCGAGGGGATTGACCGATGAGGAAAGCTGGCATTGGGTTGGTGGTAGCGATGGCCATGTTGGTGGCGGCGGTGGCGGTAGCGCAAGAGAAGCCGAAGCAGAAGGGCAAGGGGCCACGGCTCACTCCGACATCGCAGGCTGTGGTGAGGATAGACAGGCTCCGCGAGACGCTCGAGGGGATGGATCTCACTGCCGAGCAGAAAGAGAAGCTCACGGCGCTGCGCGACAAGCTTGGTCCGAAGGCGGGCGAGATCCTCGGCAGGATCCGCGACGTGCTTACCGAACAGCAGCGGACCGCGGCCGAACAGGCAATGAAGAGCGCCCGTGAGGCCGGCAAGAAAGGACGCGACGCGATGCTGGAAGTCGAAGCGGCGATCCAGTTGACCGATGCTCAGAAAGAGCAACTGAAGGCGATCGACCCGGATCTCGCCGCACTCAACAAGGAAGTGATGAAGGAGGTCATGTCGGTCCTTACGGCCGAACAGAAGGCCACCCTCAAGGAGAAAATGAACGTCGGAGCGAAGAAGCCGCAGAAGGCGGCAGCCCCCGCCGAAGCGAAGTAGAACGCTGAGACACCGTTGTTCGATCACACACGGGGCCAGGCCGCCTTGCGCGGCGGGCCCCGGTGTCGTTTTCAGGCGGACGACGCCGGAGACTCTATCCTCAAGCAGCCCGATCTCTGAAATTCAGCCGCCGCGGCCTTGCGTGCCGCGCGCCGCTCCGCCATGCTACTGCCGGATAGACTCGAGACCCTTGTTTCTTGAGGACTCGCCATGTCGAGAACATCGACTGCCTGGCTGGTGTTGGTTGCCTGTTTCATGGGCGTCGGGCTCGGGGCGGCCCCTGTTGCCGCGAGTGGGGCCGTTGAAGCTGCCCAAGGCGTGCTCGAACGGCTGATCCCCGCCCAGGCTGGTCAGTTCACGCTCGAGGTGATCTCTCCTGAGAATGATCGGGACATATTCGAGATCGAGGCTCGCGATGGCAAGGTGACCGTTCGTGGATCGTCGGGTGTGGCGATCGCCTCGGGAATCGGCTGGTATCTCAAGCACCACTGCCACTGCGACTTCTCGTGGTGCGGCGACCAGCTACGACTGCCGCAGCCGCTCCCCGCGCTGGAAGAGAAGATCAGGCGAACCACGCCCTACCCGCACCGCTACTTCTTCAACTACTGCGTCTTCAGTTACACGCTGGCCTGGTGGGACTGGCCGCAGTGGGAGCGGATGATCGACTGGATGGCCCTGAACGGCATCAACATGCCGCTGGCCGTGACCGGACAAGAGGCGATATGGCAGGCGGTGGGTCGAAGGTTCGGCTTGAGCGATGCCGAGATCGGAGAATTCATGGTCGGCCCGGCGTATCTCCCCTTCGGCTGGATGGGGTGCATGGACGGCTGGGGCGGCCCGCTGCCGCAAAGCTGGATCGACAGCCACCGCGAGCTTCAGGAAAAGATCCTTGCCCGTCAACGGCAACTCGGCATGACGCCCGTGCTCCAGGGCTTCACGGGACACGTGCCGGTGGCGATGCAGAAGAAGTTCCCGCGGGCGAAATTCCGGCAGCTTCCCAGTTGGTGCGGATTTCCCGGCACGCTCTTCCTCGACCCGCTCGATCCCTTGTTCCGCGAGTTCGGCAAGGCGTTTGTCGAAGAGCAGACGCGGCTGTTCGACACCGATCACTTCTACGCCTCGGACACGTTCATCGAGATGTCGCCCCCCAGCAGCGAGCCCAAGTTCCTCGACGACATGGGGAAGGCGGTCTTCGGAGCGATGGAGGCGGCGGATCCGCAGGCCACGTGGGTGATGCAGGGATGGCTGTTCGTCAACAACCCGGGCTATTGGAAGCCGCCGCAGGCCGAGGCCCTGCTGCGCTCCGTCCCGCAGGGCCGGATGCTGGTGCTCGACCTGATGTGCGAATCGAACCCGGCGTGGAAGAAGACCGAGGCTTTCTACGGCAATCCCTGGGTGTTCTGCATCATCCAGACCTTCGGCGATGTGGTGAGCCTGCACGGCGGACTGCCGCAGATCGCGGCAAACCTCCGCGCGGCCCACAGCCCCCAGGCGGGCCAACTTCGCGGCCTCGGACATATCATGGAAGGATTGGGCTGCAATCCGGTGATCCATGACTTCCTCACCGACATGACCTGGCGAACCGAGGTGCCGGAGGTCGAAGACTGGCTGGCTGAGTATGTCCATCGGAGATATGGACAAAAACATCCCAAGGCGGACGAAGCCTGGCGGCTCCTGCTGGCAAGCGCCTACTCGACACCGGGGGCCGGCGTTTCACCAATTCAATCCCGGCCAGGCCTGAACGTGCGGGGCGGAGGAAAGCCCCGCAAGATAGCCGAGGCCTGGCAGGTACTGCTCGAAGCCGACGATGACCTCAAGGACGTCGACACTTACCAGTTCGACCTGGTGAATGTCTCACGCGAAGCGTTGAGCGGACTAGCGGGCCCGCTATGCCGGGAGATTCTCGCCGCCTATAAGGCCAAAGACCGTGCCGCGCTAGCCGCCGCCGGCAAACGACTGCTGGGATTGACCGACGACCTCGACGAATTGCTCGCCACGCGCCGCGAGCTACTCCTGGGCCGCTGGATCGCCGATGCCAGGCGCTGGGCGACCAACGACGACGAGCGCAAGCTATACGAATGGAACGCTCGGAACCAGATCACGCTCTGGGGCCCGGAAGACAGCGTGCTTCACGAATACGCCCGCAAGCAGTGGGCGGGCATGATGCGCGGTTTCTACGGCCAGCGATGGAAGTTCTTCCTCGATCGGCTCGATGCCGCCCTGGCTGCCAATCAGCCCTTTGACGCCACGGGGTTCGAGAAGGAGATCCGGGCGTGGGAAGCGGCCTGGACGCACGGTTCGGAATCGTACGCCGTCGAACCGCAGGGCGACGCGGCGGCCGTGTCGCGCCGACTGTGGGAGAAGTATGCCGAGGCATTTGTCGTGCGGAAGACGGCCAGCCTGACGACCGACATGCCGGTCACCTGCTCGCACGCCCTGCCGGCCTATCCGGCCGCGCTTGCCAACGACGGCTGGGCCGACGACACCGACAGTTATTGGGCGACCGATGTCGGCGGCGGCGGCGAGGCCTGGTGGCAGGTCGATCTCGAGAAGCCGACCACAATCGGCCGCGTGACGCCGATCTTCTTCTTCGGCGACCATCGCTGGTACGGTTTCACCATTGAGACTTCGCTCGACGGCCGGCAGTGGGAGATGGTCGCCGACCGTCGCGACAACCGCGAGCCCTCGACGCCCGACGGCATCCCCTGCACTTTTACGCCCCGGCCAGCGCGCTATATCCGGGTTACGCTCACCCACAATTCGGCCAACACGGGCCGGCACCTCGTCGAGGTGCTGGCGTTCGAGAAGTAAACCGCGTAAGAAGAGTTGCGACGCGCGAACCGGTTCCGGTTCTGATTATTGTTTCGGTCCCCGTAAAGAGAATCTCTGCCCGTCGTGAGAAGGCGGTTGAAATGCGCCAGTTCAATCGTTGGATGTTGCGGTGCATAGCGGCGAGCTTGATCGTGCCGGCGCCGATGGGACGAGCGGCGGAATTGGATGGGGTCGTCGTGCGACTTGCTGAGGAGTACACGGGTACTGCCACAGTCGTCGCCCAGGCTGTCGATCGATACAGGCTCAAGATCGGCGTCGACCCGAAGACGGAACGCAAGGCACTGGTGATCCACGTCGAACTGCCGAACACGGGTCGCGATGCGTGGCCTGTTGCCGATGTTGAAGTCCTCGACGCAAGTGGCAAGCCACTTGTTGTGCGGCGAAGCGGCATCGAGTGGCACAGACTGCTGATTCCGGTGCCTGCCGTGAACGGCGTATACTATGTGCAGGCCGTCGAACCTCCGGGCGTCCGACCCCGCCTGCCAGCCGAGGCGGAACGGCAACTCACGGACCCGGCAACGGGTGTGAGAGTGTCGGTTGCGACCTGGCTCGACAGTCGGCGGGCGGCACTCAGCCTGCGGTTCGACGACTCTCACCCCACGCACTTGGGCAAGGCCATACCGATACTCCGCGAATATGGCTTTCGCGGTACCTTCATGATCAACCCCGGCACCGATGAGCCCGGCAGCCGGCGGCGTTCGGAGTTCCAGGCGCATCGGGCCGAATGGGAGGCAGTGGCCCAGGCCGCCGACCAGGAGTTTGCCAATCATTCGGCCCATCATCGCGGGGCCACCGGAGATGCCGACATGGAAGCGGAAATCGGCGAAGCCGCCGAAGCCATCTGGAAATTGTCTCCGGGCAGAAGCAAATTGATGGCCCTCAACCTGGGAGGCGGCACGCATTGGGAAACCAGCCGCACATTGCGGTATTATCTCGACAAGTATCACCAGTTCGAGATCTCGGGTTCACTAGGCATGGACGACGTGTACGGCCGACGCGTCGCCGCCTTTCGCGAGCATGTCGAGCAACACATCCAGCGCGGCCTCTGGTGCCGAGTCCATTTTCATTCCATCGGCGACGGCCGCGGCACGAGCGAGGCGAACTTCCGCGCGGCGCTGGACATTGCCAAGGAGTTTGAACGCGACCTTTGGATTGCCGGCATGGCCGACATCTACAAGTATCAGACCGAGCGCAGCGGATCATCGCTGTCAGTGGTGCAGTCCGACGCCCATCGCTTTGCCTTCAGACTGTCCTGTCAGACCGACCCGGGACTCTACGATCAGCCGCTGACCATCGAAGTTCACACTCCGGCCTCGCGGTTGTCGGACGGGATCGACGTGCAGGATGCGCAGGGTAAGGGGATCGCCCTCCGAAAGGTGCAAACCAACGGACAGACCGTCGTGCGACTCGACATTCCTCCGCGGACTGCCGACTACACGATCCAGTGGCGTCCCTCGAGCGTCATGCCGTAGCGCGACGCGACTATTGCGGCCAGAGACGCACGAGCACCGCGCCGTACCGTGGCACCGAGGCGCGGAACTCATCGTCTCGGGCGCCAAGGTCTTTCTGTCGCCAGAGGTCGCGAACGCGCTGCGGGCCGCTCAAGCCGAGATCCGACCAGCGAGCCGCCACTTCCTGTTCCCACTCGCCGCGATTGAAAAGGCCTACGGCCAGGCTGCCGTCCTCAAGCTTTTTGGCCAGAACAAACGTGTCTTCTGACTCGGCGGCCAGGCTGCCGCAGAGTCCGAGCGGGTCCTGGTTGATCTCGATGACTTCCGGGTTGCAGAGGACGTTGAGCGTGAACGCGTCGAGCCGGCTCATGTCACCGCTGTAGAATAGCGGCGAGGCCATCATGCACCACAGCGACATGAACGCATACTGTTCGTTGGGCGTCATGCCGCAGGGGCCCGGTTCGCCCATTCCGCGGGCCCGGCCGATGTAGCCGATCTGGATGTAATCGGGGTCGTTCCACTCGCCTGGCTTGTTGTGTTGGCCAATGGCGACGTTCTTCAGCGCGACTTCAAAGATCCGGTTGAGCTCGAAGCCCAGGTCGCCGCCGGTCCGCCACGAGTGTCCGCCGACCTCGGCGCCCCATTTCCAGACATCGCCCATGCCGTACTGGCAGAGATTGTAGACGATGTCGCGCGGCTGCTGCTTGAGGATCTCGCCCATCTCCCGGTAGGGCTTCTTGAGCACCTCGTCCCCCTTCTGCCCGGCGACGATCCTGCCATACGAGCACCAGTCGTACTTGAGAAAATCGAAGCCCCACTCGGCATACTGCCGGGCATCCTGGGCCTCGTGCTCATAGCTTCCGGTGAAGCCGGCGCAGGTCAAGGGCCCCGGCGACGTGTAGATGCCCGCTTTGAGCCCCTTGGCATGGATATAGTCGGTAAGCGATTTCATATCGGGGAAGTGCTTGTTCGTGAGGACGTTCCCCTGGTCGTCGCGCAAGGGCCCGACACGCAACGGATCCTGGTGCTTGGGGGCGTTTTCCCAGCAGTCGTCGATATTGACGTACTGGTAGCCAACATCGGCCATGCCGCTGGCGACCATGATGTCGGCCGCCTCGCGCATCATCTTGTCGGTGATGCGGTTGTAATGGGCATACCAGTGGTTCCAGCCCATGGGGGGCGTCAGTGCCAGCTTGTCGCCAGCGATAATCTTCAGCGTCCGCGATGCTGCGCCGCGAGAGTTGGTGGCCCGGAGCGTGACCGTATGCTCTCCGCGAGGCGGCGCCGAACCGGTGATGATGCCCGTGGCCGGGTCGACCGCGAGGCCGGCGGGCAGATTCTCGGCGGCAAACGTGATGGGGCGTTCGCCAGTGGTCGGAATGCGGTAGAGAAACGGATTGCCCGGCCGGCAGCCGTAGACCTTCGGTCCGTTGATCCGCGGTTCGGCCGGCGGTGGCGGCGTGAGGATCACCGCCTCTTCGACCGGCGCGGCGACGATCTTCGGCTGCTGGCCGGCGATCTCGAACCTCGCCTCGGCCCAGTTGGCGTGGTCGAAGTCGACGCCGTCGCCCGTGTCGGCCGCAATGAGGAAGAGCGTCTTGATGCCGCTCACATCGAGATCGATCGGTTGCCCCTTGTCGCCGGCCTTCATCACCGGGCTCTTCCACAACAGCTTGCCGTCGCCGGCAATGCGGAACTGCACGCTGCCGCGGCCAGCCCTGGCGTTGTCGTCGACACCGCAGACCGCGTGGAACCGGCTGCTGCCGCCCCCCAACTCGACGATGATGACGCTCCGGGCGTGCGTGCCGACACCGCTGGTGAACTTCTGGCCGGCGATCGACATCGGCTTCTCCGTCACCGCCTGGTTGGCCTGAACCTTTCCCCACCCTTGCTCGATCGGGCTAAGATCGAGCGACGAGAGCGGCACGCTCTCCGGTTCAGCCGCCGCGGCGGCGAGACCGGCGAGAAAAGCCCCAGCAATCGCAGCAATTGCTGCCGACGCGAATACTGAGCGGCGAGTCATGGAGTCATTCTCCGGAAGCAGGCGGAAACGGCATCAACACCGCCCGCCAGTGTAATCGCTGGCTGAAACCGAGCCAAGCTCCGGCTATACCGCCCGTACTGCTGAGTCTGCCGTTCCTGGATTTCACAACCGTCAAACGCCTGGCTCCGGCCGGCATTTCAAGGCATCCGCCTGGCGGCCGAGCCTTGTATCGTGGAACTCAGCGAACCATAATAGCGGTTAATGCCCTACTCCTGGCAGGATGCACGGTGTTTGGATAGCCGCCGGAACGGAGTATCCGCTCCCCTGGGGCTTCGAGGTGCCGCAGCGGCCCGCGCTGCGTGCGGTTCGGATCCAACGTCAGCGGAACCGTGGTGGAGGATCTGCTGGTGTGAATGCAGGCATGCGCGAAGAACCGAGACCGAACCAGCGGCAGTTCCGGCTTCGCACGCTGCTGGGCGTGGTGACGGTGTGGGCCATCGTGCTCTCGCTGTCGATGGCGATGGGACCGGTCTGGGCAGGGGCTATGATGTTCTGGACGGGAGCGGCCGTGTTTCCCTTTGCTGCGAGCCAAGGCCGCTCGTGCCTGATGGCCGCAAGCATGCTGCTGTCCACGCTAGGGATCCTGGCCGCGTCGCTCTTCGCCCCGCACTAACCAAGCCGTTTTCAGCTACCGGCGGTAGGCCAGGACTTCGTCCATGAGCGAGTTGGCGTCGGCAATGCTCGTGGCGCCGCCGACGTGATAGAGCACGCCGCTGGGGAGGGCGCGGCGGCGGAGGCGTTCGACGAACGGGGCGTAGTTGGCCTGGACGACCAGGGGGAGGTCGCCGGTGCGGGCCTGCAGATCGGCCAGGACGTCGAACGCGGCCGGGTAGCCGCGATCGTCGCCAAGGAACATCGCCTTGAGGCCGCGGAGCGTCGCCACCGCTTCGAGCAAATGCCGGCCATTGCCGTGGATGTGCACCACGCCGCCGTCGAAGTGGCCGAGGATCCGTTCGGCCGGCTCGCGGCCCCACTTTTCGAAATAGGCGACCGACGTCATGTGGAACGGATCGACGCTCTCGGAGACGATGCGGCCGGGGAGCCAGCCGACCATGTTGCTCGCGGTGCCGCCGGCCAGGAGCCCCGCGCGCTCGAAGAACGCTTCCTGAATGGCCACGTTGAGCCCGTAGGCGAAGTCGATCGCCCGGCGAACCTGTTCCGGGCATTCGTCGAGGGCCAGATAGGTCCGCGTGGCGCCGATGAGTTCGAAGACGAAGTTCAACCCGTCGATGAGGATGAAGTGGCTCACGCCGAACTTGCCCGCGGCGCCGGCGACGAACACCTCAAGCTGTCGCTGGTAGCGGCGGAACCACTCGCCGGAACGATCGAACTCGAGGCGATCCAACTCGGCGAGGTCAGCCAGGAGCGGGGCGACCATTGACGAGATCCAACCGGTGTCGGGATGGGCCATGAACTGGGCTGTGCCGCCGAGCACGCCGCCGTAGAGGCCCTGGTCCATTTCGCTCAGGTAGGCGCTGGGGATCGAGTCGTCTTCGAGCGCCGCGCGTTCGGCGAGCAGGCGATCCCAGAAGGCGATCCGTTCTTGCGGATCGGGATACTCGCAGAATCCCTCCGGGTATCGTTGCTGGAACTCGGCCAGAGCTGCGCTGGGCACGGCGATGGTGGCAAAGATCTCGTCCGGCGCGCGGCGTTCGAAGAGCCGGCTCAGGCGGGCGATGACCTCGGCGGCGTTGGGCTTGTACTGGAGCATGGCGCGGGCCACGAATTCTCTCTCCAGACGGATTATAGATCCGTCTTACGCCTGAATGGCGAGACTCTCCATATAGGACGGATTCTCAATCCGTCTACGAAGCGATAACGGCGACGGATTACAGATCCGTCCTAAGGGACAGGTGCGCCGGCTTACGCCCAGGCCTTGCCGCCCTTTCGCGTGCCGCAGACGTCGACCTCGATGCCGAGGGCATCGGCCATGGCGGCGCGGGCCAGGAGGGCCTTGTCGGCCTCCTGGGCGCTCTCGGCGTAAACGACCTGAATGTGGTTCGACTTGTGCTTGGCCATGAGCTGGTCGCGCGAGACGCCGTAGGTCACCGCGTGCATGACGGGCCATTGGCTGGTGGTGAGTTTCCAGCGGCGCTCAGTCTCTTCGGGCGGCAGTTCGACGACGCCGGCGCGGCCGATGTCCATGTTGAGCCGCCCCTTCTCGACGTAGATCCGCGACCAGATGATCTCGCCGGGCTTGGAAACGCCCTTCATCGAGCCGCCGCCCAGGCGGAAGTACATGGCGGGCTGGCGCTCGCTCGACGCGCCTTTCCAGCCGCCGATGAAGTGCGCCGGCGGGGCGCCGCCGCTGATCAAGAGCACCCAGACGTAGTCTTTCACGGTGCCCGACTGATCCCAGTCGCCCCAGCGGATGTCGTGGAGCGTGTTTTCGACGGGTTGTCCCATCGCGCGATGGACGCGATTGATCAACAGGCCGTCCAGGCCGGCACACTCGTCGACCTCGTTGAAGTGGACGACGGCCTGGCCTTCGTAGAGCACGCGGCGGCCGTCGCGGCTCTTGACGGGCGGGCGGTCGGCGTTGTTGAGCATCCCTTCCACCAGGTCGCTGGCGGGCAGCAGATCCTTGAGCCCCTGCTGGTACTGGATGCCGATCAGGTCGCAGCCGAAATCGTCGGCGATCCGCACCGCGGCGATGTACATCTTGCACTGGGTGAGGATCTGTTCGTCGGTGAGATCGGTCGCCGGGTTGGGGCCGGTGACAAACTTCACGCCCCGGTCGTCGAGCCAGCGGCGGACCTCGCGGGCCTCATTGTCGCTCACCTGGGTCGTTTCATAATACAGGGCCGACTGGCTGAGCCGCTCCTTGTAGATGCCGGTGGCGTGGAGCAGTTCGTCGGGGATGATGGCGTTGTACATCCCCATGCAGCCCTCGTCGAAGATCCCCATGATCGCCTTCTGGCGGCGGAGTTGCTCGGCCAGCGCGTGGCCCAGCTTCTTCTCGGCGCCGGAGATCTTGACCTTCTTCAGGGGCGTGACGTGGTCGGTGCGGTGCTTGACCTCGCCCTTGTCGAGCCACTTCTTGAGGTTCTTGATGAACTGCGGGTCGGCGAAGTCCTCGGCCCACAGCGTGGAATACTTCTTGCCGGCCTTGGTCAGCGAGGCATTGAGATTGAGCATGCCTACCAGTCCCGGCCAAGTACCCGACCAGTTGGCCACGGTGAGCACCGGCCCCTCGTGGCTGAGGATGCCGGACAGCACGTGGTGCGTGTATTGCCAGACTGCCTCGGCGATGATCAGCGGAGCTTTGGGATCGATCGCGGCGAAGACTTCCATGCCCTCCTTCTGCGAGCTGATGAAGCCGTGCTTCTCGTCTTCCTTGTAGGGATGAGCGCGAACCAGTTCGTAACCCGCTTCGGCCACCGCGCTGGTCAGGGCGTCTTCCATTTCCTTCTGGGCGGCCCAGCAGGTCTGGTTTGCCGAGAGCCGCAGGTCGCCGCTGGCCGCCAAGAGGATCTGGTGCTTCTTGGCCTTAGGGGGTTTGGGTAGAGTAGGAACCTGGTAGGCGGCCATCGCGGTGAGTCCTCTTGGTTAGGTTTGGCACTGAGTGAGCGAGGCAATTCGCCATGGAGTCGGCGGCAAGCCGCTTGCGGTGGCGTCCGTTTCCAAGGCGAACATGGAGAAAATGCTGCGGGGAGAATCGCGCAAACGGAAAGCCGTATGATAGCGGGGCGGAGGGGGACATTGAAGGGCCGGATGGCTGGCGGGCGGCACGGAGGGCGTCGTTGACGAGGTTCACGGCGCTCTTTACACTTGACGGCTTAATGCACCAATCCCTTCCCTAATCGGGGGAGTCTGCCGCGAGACTCCGTTAGACGTTCTCGGAGAAATCATGCCTGCCTCGACCAAGCCCATCGAACAACTGGCCATCAACACGATCCGCACCCTGTCGATGGACGCCGTCGAAGCGGCGAAGAGCGGTCATCCGGGCACGCCGATGGCGCTGGCGCCGATCGCTTACGTGCTGTTCAACGAGTTTCTGCGCTACGACCCGGCCGATCCGGCGTGGCCTGGTCGCGACCGGTTCATTCTTTCGGCCGGGCACGCCTCGATGCTGCTCTACTCGATGCTCCACGTGTGCGGCGTGAAGCGGCTGGAGGGTGACAAGCGGCGGCCGACCGACGAGCCGGCCGTGTCGCTGGAAGACATCCGTCAGTTCCGCCAACTCGAGAGCCGCACACCGGGCCATCCCGAATATCATCACACCAGCGGCGTCGAGACGACGACCGGTCCGTTGGGCCAGGGAGTGGGCAACAGCGTGGGGATGGCGATCGCTTCGCGGTGGCTGCGGGCGAACTACAACCGGCCCGACTTCGATCTGTTCGACTACAATGTGTACGCGATCTGCAGCGACGGCGACCTGATGGAAGGGATCAGCCACGAGGCGGCGTCGGTGGCCGGTCATTTGAAGCTGGCCAACCTGTGCTGGATCTACGACCACAACCAGATCACTATCGAGGGCAATACGTCGCTGGCGTTCAGCGAAGACGTCGGCCGGCGGTTCGAAGGCTACGGCTGGAACGTGCTTCGCGTGGACGACGCCAATGATCTGGACGCGCTTCGCGAGGCGTTCCGCACGTTTCAGAAGACCGCTGATCGGCCGACGATCGTGGTTGTCAAGAGCATCATCGCCTGGGGCGCTCCCAAGGCCCAGAACACACATGAAGCTCACGGCGCGCCGTTGGGCGAGGCGGAGATCAAGGCGACCAAGAAGGCCTACGGCTGGCCGGAAGATGCCAGCTTTGTCGTCCCCGCCGAGGTGCTCGCCCATTTTCGCGACGGGATTGGCGCACGCGGGGCGAAGCTGCACGGCCAGTGGGAAGAGCAGTACCGGCGGTATGCGAAGCAGTATCCCGACCTGGCGGAGTGTCACCGCCTGATGCACGAGCGTGAGTTGCCGGCGGGCTGGGACCGCGACATCAAGCCATTTGCGGCGGACGCCAAGGGAGTTGCCAGTCGCGTCTCTTCGGGCAAGGTGCTCAACCAGGTGGCGAAGAACATCCCCTGGCTCGTGGGTGGCTCCGCCGACTTGGCGCCGTCGACCCGGACGCTCCTGGACGGCATGGAGAGTCTCTCGGGGGGCGTACCCGGCGGACGCAATTTCCATTTCGGGATTCGCGAGCACGGGATGGCGGCGATCACGAACGGCATGGCGCTCGCCGGGTTGCGTCCGTACGGAGCGACATTTTTCGTGTTCAGCGACTACCTGCGGCCATCGCTTCGGCTGAGCGCGCTGATGCAGTTACCGGTGATCTTCATCTTCACCCACGATTCGATCGGTGTCGGCGAGGACGGCCCGACCCACCAACCGGTCGAGCACCTGGCCGCGCTGCGGGCGATCCCCAACCTGGTGGTGATGCGTCCGGGTGATGCAAACGAAGTCGCCGAGGCGTACCGCACTATCTTGCCGCTGAAGCACACACCCGTGGCGTTGATCCTCACGCGGCAGAACCTGCCGACACTGGACCGCAGCGAGTTTGCCCCGGCGGCCGGCCTGGCCCGAGGGGCCTACGTGCTGGCCGATGCGGCGGACGGCAGCCCCGAAGTGATCCTCATCGGCACGGGAAGCGAACTCTCGCTGGCAGTCGACGCCTACCGCGAGCTCTCGGCGGAAGGGGTGAAAGCCCGTGTAGTGAGCATGCCGAGCTGGGAACTCTTCGACGCCCAGCCCGACGAGTACAAGGAAGCGGTCCTGCCGCGGGCGATCACGGCCCGGGTAGCGGTCGAAGCCGGCGTGCGTTTCGGCTGGGACCAATATCTCGGCCGCTGCGGCCGGTTTGTCGGCATGACGAGCTTCGGCGCTTCCGGCCCGGCCGGGCAGCTCTTCGAGCATTTCGGCATCACCGCCGACCGGGTCGTCGCCGAGGCCAAGGCGGTGCTGGGGAAATAGGTGGCCGATTCGGCTACATCCCCGACGCTTCGACGCCGAAGCCGGCGAGGCCCTCGATTCCGGCCGATGTCTCGGGTGCGGGCAGAGCCATCGCTTCGGCCTGCAGGCTGCCGCTGAGGAGTTGGCCCTCGATTGCCGACTCGGCTGATTTGAGCCGCGCCAGCGCGTCGAGATAGGCCAGTTCGCTCTGGAAGTAGGTCCGCTGCGCACCGAGCAGGTCCAGGTAGCCGAACTCGCCCTGCTGATAGCCGATCTGCACCAGTTCCAGCGTCGAGCGGGCATCGGGCAGGATACCATCACGATACTGCTCGACTTCGTTGAGGGCTTCCTGATACTGCCGGAAGGCCTCGGCCAGGCGGGTTTGCAGACCGAGCCGCACGCGGTCGATATTGCGGCGGGCATCGATCACCTCGGCCTGGCTTCGCTGGATGTTGCCCTGGTTGCGGTCGAAGATGGGTAGCTCGATTCCGGCCTGGACGCCGTACGCCGTATCGCCACTCATGTCGCTTTTGTGAATGCTGGCGGCGGTCGCGATGTTGGGAATGGGTTCGACGCGGGCCCGCCGGACCGCCAACTGGGCGCGATTGAGCTGCGCCATGGCGACGGCCATTTCGGGGCTGTGACGGACCAGGTGCTGGAAGGCGGCGTCCCACTCGATCGCCACGCCGGGGTCCAATGGCCCCTGGAGAATGCGCCCGGGCATGTGGGGCACGCCCACCACGGCGGCCAGCGACTTGCGCGACGCGTCGAGGTTGGCCTGCGCGTTGACCCGCAGGATGCGGGATGTGTTGAGTTGAATCCGGGTTTGCAGCACGTCGACCTGGCTCACCTCGGCTGTCTCATAGAGCGTCCGCGATATTTCCAGGCTCTGCTCGGCGATGTCTACCAGCCGCTGCGCCAGCTCGACCCGTCGCTGCGCCACCAGCGCGCGGTAGAACCCCAGTCGCACATCGGTCAGCACTCGGAACTGCTGGGCCGCCAACTCACGCTCCGCCCGAACGATGTCCTGACAGGCGACGGCTCGATTCAGCCGCAGCTTGCCGGCCGTGACGAATTCCTGAGACACCATTGCCCCCTGCATGCCCGCCGTGTCTTCATTGCCGATTTCCTCGCCGGAATACGCGAGCGTCGGGTTGGGATAGAGGCCCGATTGAAGCCAGTTGCCGCGGGCCGCCTGGATCCTCGCCTGGGCCTGAACCAGCGTCGGATTTGCGCCCAGGGCCATCTGTTCCAACTCCGGCAGGGTGATCTGGCCGGCAGCGGCTTCCGCCACAGGGGCAGGTATGGCTTCAGTGGGTCGAGCCGTCTCGGCGGCGAAGCTAGGTGAAGGACTGACGTAGGGGACGGAGTCCTGGGCCTCAACAGACGCTGGGGCGCAGTAAAGCACTGCCAGCAGCAAGGTTGCGCAACGGCGTCTCATTCTTTCTCTCCGCCGAACTGGTCGGAATTACGGCTCCATCCGTTTCTTCGGCTCTCATGGAAAGACCGTTGAGATTGGTTTACGCGGAACAACCAGTTTATCCATTTTGTCTGACAGTCCGCTCCTTCGCTGGACCAGCGGGGGGCCGGCTTGGCATGAGGTGAGTCAACGGATACGGCGTCGTTTGATCAGGACGATGCCCCGGGATTGCCGGTTGGCACCGCGGACGCGACGCCGTCCGCCAGTCTGACAAGTCGAGCCACGATCCAGGCAAGCAGGGTCAGCAGGATCACCGTCTGCAGGGCGATGCCAAAACCCAGCGGCGCGAGCTTGGCGATCAGTCGCGCCGCGAGCAAGGCGAGAACGATGTGAGGAAGATAGAGGCGGCCCGTTCCGGCGGCAGAAGACAGACTGACGCGCGGATTGAATGCGCTGGCCACGGCGTAGCGGTTCAGGTCGGCGTCGACCATCGTGAACTGTTCGTACACCTCGCGGAGCGCGGCGTCGTGGGCGATGGCCTGGCGAACCTCCGCGGCCCGCTGGGGCGTCAGTTCGCCATCGACCAGCGCCGAGACTTCCATGGGATCGATCGGTTTCATGGCGATGCCTTTCGATAGAGGGCCGCCAGCGACTGCCGCGCGGCGAAGAGCCGCGACATGACGGTGCCGTCGGCGATCTCCAGCGCGGCGGCGATTTCGCGGTAGGAACAACCGCCGAAGTAGCGCAGTTCAATGACCTCGCGATGGGTCGGCGAAAGCCGCGCGAGGGCTGTGCGGAGGTCGTCGAATTCTCCCGCCAGCGTCCCTGGCGGCGCGGCGGGTTCCATCTCGCCAAGGGGCACGGAGGGCCGGCTTTGACGCTTCCGCAGCAAGTCCCGGCAGCAATTGCGCAGCACGGCGAACCACCATCCCTTGAACGGCCGCGAAGGATCGTAATTTCCCAGGGCGAGATATCCTTTCACTGCCGCGTCCTGTACGGCGTCCTCGGCGTCGTCGCGATTCGTGAGAATCGCATACGCGTAGGCTGCCGCCGGGTTGAGAAGCGGTTTGAGCCGCTGCTCAAATTCGGCCGGTGTCGTGGAGCGCGGGCTCATACGGCCTCACGAAAGCTTGTTCAGCAGTTGGACAAGCTCTGCCAGCTTGTCCCTGTACACTACCAGGACGATGACCAGCGTGGCCAGAAACGCTCCACCGATGCCGATTGCCGCTCCGCCCAGTCGCCGGGCGGCCGCCCCGCGCTCGGTGCCGCGAATCGCCAGGACTCCCAGCACGATCGCCAGGATCGCCTTCTCGGCGCCCAGCAAACTTAAGAAGGCCACCAGGCTCAATGCCAGGGCCGAAATGCCGAATCCCATCCGGCGGCCGGCGCCATAGGCAGCCGACACATCGTCAGACCGTCTGTCAAGTGAGTTCATAGCGGCACTCCTCCCCCATCCGAAGTTCCGACGATTGCCCCTCACTGAGCAATACGGCCTGACAGGGCGAATTATTCGCGCTCGAGCGAGACCGTTTCGCTACGGCAGAAGCGAGAAGAGGGTCTCACGAAGCGGGGCTTCGGGGAAGAGGCAGAAGGCAAATTCGCGCGAGGAGAGAATTCGGGCGGCGCGGGCGGCGGCGGCGAGACGCTCGCGTTCTTGTCGCAGTCGCTCGCGTTCCGGTGCGAGAAAGGCCCCCAACTGGGCATTGATCCGGCGGAGTTCGAGGAATCGCTGCCGGTAGTTCTCCTGATCCGGCGCCGTTTCGATCCAGCGCCGCTTGGCGGCGATCAACTCAGCAATCGCCGGCGCGGCCGCCGATAGTGCTCCGTCGGCGTCGAAGTGGTCTTCCGGATGCCACTGGAGTTCCCGCAGCCGGCGATCGACGGCGCGGATATCCTCGTCGCTAACCCGTGGGCAATCGACCGGCAGCCGCAACGTGGAGGTCACCACCATGTACCGCGGCGGTTCGAGGCCGAAGAAGCGGGCGATGAGGGCGTCGGTCACCTGGTCGTACTTCGCACCGCCGATGCCGTGCAGGAACAGGTCGCCGAGGGCCAGGCGGGCCCACAGCGTGGTGAGCAGCGCGCGGGAGCGGATCTTGATCCCGCTTCGCCGGAGAGCTTCGATTTGTTCGACTGCCCGTTCGGCGCTTGCATCGGGAGAGATCGCCAGTCGGAACTGCCGGCCGTGGCGGTCGGAGATTTCCAGTTCCCGCCCGCGCTGCCGTGCAAACAGGTGCCGCCGCCGCGGCGCGTCGACAGACCACATCCAGAGCGGTGCTTCGAGCCACTCGCCCTCCTCGGCCAGGTCGGGTACCGGGTGGGAGCGACTGCGAATGTGATGCATGCGGCGGTAGTCGGCCACCACGCCGTTGTAGGCCGCGTGAAAGCGGGGAAGCTGCGCCAGGATATGGGCCACCAGCCAGCGGAACGACTCGCTCTCGCAGACCCAGCTCTCGGGGATTTCCAGCGTGTTCAAGCCCCAGCGGCCCTCCAGCGCGTGCCGCGATTGGGCCAGCGCGGCTCCGATGTTGCCGGTTTCCTCCATCCGCTCGACGGCCAGCGGCCAATACTCGCGGATGAGCGGGTCGGCAAGGAAGGGATCGAGGTGTGCGGTGACCCGGCGGCCGAACCCGGCAAAGAACTCGCGATCCTGGACTCGCTGTTCCTCGAAAGGGATCACCGCGGCGGCGCGGTCGAGCGGCACCGAAGCCAGGTGCGGATCTTTGATCGAACCGCTCGGCACCAGGACGGAATTCCGTTTGAAGATGTCGGTGTCGACGATCAGGTTGACCGCCACCGCCTCGTGCTGTTCGGCGAAACGGCTGAGAGCAAAGTTCTTGAACCACACGCCCGGATGAAAGAGCTCGGGCTGATGGCCCGCCAGAAAGATCGGCCGCGAGGGGTCGGGCGACTCGGGATCGACATCGCGATAGGACGAGGTCCACCGCCGTGCGTCGGCGAGCAATTCTTCACGCGCCAGCCGCCCGACAGCCTCCAAACAGCGGCCCTGGAGATCGTAGCATGCCTGCTCCGACTGCTGGGTATTCGCGGCAACCAGATCTGCGGCGACCGAAGCCGGCGGCTCGATCAGCACGTCGCGATCCTCGCGCGGCGCGCGGAGGCGGCGGTAACGGAGATGCTCCAAGCCGGTCGAGGTCATGATCGACTGCCTCCCGACCGGGAGGTTGCCGACAGTCTTTCCGCCAGGCCCGATTCGGCGATCGCCCGCTCGAGCACCTGGCGGTAGACGACCAGACGGATTTCGGAATTGTCGAGGGATCCGCCGAAGGATCGCTCTTCCTCGAGGTAGATCAGTGGCACGGGCAGTTCGATGATCTTGAGCCCCCGGTCGACCGCCCGGGCCCATAGTTCCAGCGGCATCGCGTAACCCTCGTCCTTGATTTCGAGTCCCTCGAGCGCTGCCACTCGATAGGCCTTGAAGCCGCAGAACGAGTCGGTCAAGGAAAGTCCCAGGCGGCGGTTCAATTCCGCGGTGATGGTTTCGTTGATCCGCCGGCGCTCGGCCGGAGGGGAAGAATCCCCGGCGAAGCTCTGCAGGTAGCGGCTTCCCGACACGATATCGGCACCCGAAGTGCGGCAAGCCTCGATGAACTCGGGGATGCGGTGGGGTTCGTGCTGGCGGTCGCAGTCGATCGTCACGAGAATCTCATACCCGCCGCGGAGGGCGAAGTCAAACGCCGTCTTCAGGGCCGCTCCGTAGCCGCGATTCTGCGGGTGGCGAATGAGATGGATATCACCGCGAGCTGCCAGCAGGTCGCCGGTGCCGTCGGAAGAGCCGTCGTCAACGCACAGCGTTTCACGGCTGTAACGCAGTGTTTCGTCCAGGACTTCGGTCACATGGGTGACCTCGTTGTAGACGGGTAGCGCTGTTAGGGTTCGGTCAGACATGTTCTCATTGTAGCGCCCCCACAGGCCCAGAAAAGCAGGGCCGCTACCCCCTGTGAGAAGGGAGAAGTGGGGAGGCAATGTGCGTCAGATGCGTCGCTCGCGGTGTGCAGGAAGGATGCGCCACGCGTTCAACGATAACGGATCGGGTCACGCTCGTCCTGGCTGGCCCACACCTCCAGATCGGTGAACTGGTCGGCCAGCACCTCGGCCAGCCGCTCCATGGCGAATCGCTCGCTGGCGAAGTGGCCGGGCAGGACCATGCCGATGCCCGACGCTTCCGCTTCCAGCAGCGTGTGGAAGCTGGTTTCGCCGAGCAGCATGGCGTCGCATCCGGCTCGCTGGGCGGCGTCGAGCAGTTCGCCCGCGGCCCCGCAGGCGATGGCCACCTTGCCCACAGGCTGGCCAGGATCACCGACAAGTTGCACGCGATCTACCGCAAGGAAGTCCTTCACCCGGTCGACCAGTTCGCCCAGCGTCAGCGGTCCGGCGGGGCGGCCCTGGCGTCCCACGCCGGGCGCGTCGTCGACGGGCACCAGTGGGCCGATCTCGACCAAGCCGAGCCCCTCGGCCAGCCGCTGGTTGATTCCTTCCACCGCCGAATCGAAAGCCGTGTGAGCGCTATAGACCGCGACGCCCGCGCGAATCAGGTCCCAGAGCAGCCTTCCGGTAGTGGTGTCGGAGGTGAGCCGCTTCAATGGGTGGAAAGGGAGCGGATGGTGGGTGACGATCAGGCTTACCTGCCGCTGGATCGCCTCGGCCGCGCTGGCGGTGGTGATGGTCAGGCAGGTCATTACCCGTCGGGCTGGCCCCGCGCGGTCGCCGACCAGGAGTCCGACGTTGTCCCACTGCTCGGCGTGTCGGGGCGGGGCGTATTGCTCCAGGAACGACAGGACGTCAGCAATTGCAGCCATCGCGCTGGCACCTCACCGTGGGGCGGGTTGTCTCGGATCTGCCCGGCCATCGGCCAAGCGGCGGATTGCGGTCACGAAGCGGCTTGCTTTCGCCGCTCTTCAGCGAAAGAAGAGCATCACCAGCGCCGCGAGGACCAGCGTACCCAAGAGCGAGACAATAATCGAGCCCGCACAGCCAAGCTGGTTGGAGAAAAAGAAGAACATTGTCGGCATTCCTTATTCGTCTTTGCATTGAAGCGGAGCGAGGCTCAAGCGTCGCGGAGCCGGAGATCACGGCGTGAACGCCGTCCAAGCATTCGCGAGACTGAGCGGACTTCGGTGCATTTTCTGTTCCCATTTCTCGTCCCTCTTGACAGCCGACGCGCCGTTCGGCACCCTACCAGTGTCGCGCAGGTGGAAATCCGGGCACGCGGCGAGCCGATAGAGCAGCCGCCCATTGACGGAAAGGTTTACGATCCATGAGCCAAGTCGAGATCGGCGTCAACCTCGAGTTCATTCGCAGCTCGGAGAAGTCGTTTCGCGAGGGGCTCCGCACGGCTGCCCGGCTGGGCTACAAGTACGTCGAGCCCTGCGTGTCGACCGGATACGACCTTCTGGCGCTGGCCGGTTATTACCACATGGTCTGCATGGATGACGATCCACTGGAGATCAAGGAGTGGATGGACGAACTTGACCTCAAGCCGTCAGCCGTCAGCGCGCACAGTCCGCTCATGCGGCCCGAGGTCGCCATTCCCTACTTGACCAAGGCGATCCGTTTTGCCAGCGACATCGGCGCGCCGGTGATCACCACCGATGAAGGCATCAAGCCCGACTGGATGACCGACGACGAGGCGTTCCAGATCATGGGTTACACAATCCGGCAGGTGATGCGAACCGCCGAGCGCTACGGCATCGTATTGGGACTGGAGCCGCACTCGAAATACACTTCGCGGCGCGATACGTTCATCCGCATTCTCGAGCTTTCCGACAGTCCGTGCTGGAAGGTGAATTGGGATCCAGGGAACTTCTACCTGGGCGCGCACGATGACGTGTACGAAACGTTCGACGCGGTGGCCGATCGGCTGTGCCACATGCACGGCAAGGATATCAGCATCAATCAGAGCCAGTCGGAACGGGGCCAGGTGACCGGCACGCCGGTAGGTTGTGCCTGTGGCGAGGGTGTGATCGACTGGCAACGGATTCTCGACATCTGCCGCAAGCACCACGTCTCCCCGGTGATCAGCGTCGAGTGCGGCACCGTCGAGCAGGCCGACCGCAGTCTGAAGTACCTGCAGGAACTCGTAGCGAAGCAGCCGGTCTGAGGAAAGCACCAATGACCAAGCATCAATGACCAAGGGGTGGCGGGCAGTCCGTTCCCTTGGTCATTGGTGCTTGGGAGCTGGGGCTTCCCTCATTGGTGCTTGGGGTTTGACGCTTGCGTCATCCTGCCTTTGAGGGGCAAGCAGGCGTCGGCCGCAACCGGGGGCTGGCGACCGGCGATCGTGTTCATTACTATGGGGGCTTATTGACGCTCAGATCTTGTTCGTTGGGAGAGGGATCCATGCCGGAACCAGCCGAACTGTACGACGCCATCTTGACCGGAAACGCCAGGAAAGCCGAGGAGGTGACCAAGGCCGCCTTGGAGGCTGATGTCAACCCTTCCGAGTTGTTGAGCAAGTACATGATCCCGGCCATGGATGAGGTCGGAAAGCGGTTCGAATGCAACGAGTATTTCGTGCCTGAGTTGTTGATTGCGGCCCGCGCGATGAAGACGTCACTGGAGCTGATTACGCCCCGCCTGGCAGCGGTTGGCGCCAAGGCGGTGGGGCGCGTGGTGATCGGAACCGTTCAAGGTGACTTGCACGACATCGGCAAGAACCTCGTTGCGTCGATGCTCGAAGGTGGCGGCTTCAAGGTTGTCGATCTTGGAGTGGACGTTCCCGCCGACCGGTTCGTCGATGCGGCCAAGGAGCAGGACGGCACGATCGTAGCCCTTTCCGCGCTTCTGACCACCACGATGACCCAGATGAAGATGGTGATCGAGGCTCTGGAGAAGGCGGGCATCCGCGCCAACACGAAGGTGATGATCGGCGGCGCCCCGATCACGCAGCAGTACGCCAACGAGATCGGCGCCGACGGTTACAGCGACAACGCCAGCGCCGCGGTCGCGCTGGCCCGGCGATTGTCGGGCGCGTCGGCCAGCTAGCCTGCCGGGTTCGCGGCGTGGTGAGGCGCGGGCAGTGAAGTCTTAGCTTTCAACGTGGGCACCGCCCACTTTCTCCAACAGGAGTTCGGTGGGCGGAGCCCGCCAACGTAGCCGTGGAAGCCACCGCCAGCCGCCCTAGTTTCAGGCAAGTCCTCGCCAGCGACCATTTCCAGTACGGGGCCGAGGTGGTGACCGCTCGCGGCCTGCCTCCGCCGGAATCGCCCAACCGGTTCGCCGAACTGGCCCGCGCGCTGCTCGACGATCCGCGGATTGGCTGGATCTCGCTCACCGACAACCCGGGCGGCGCGCCGAGCCTGCCGCCCGACTGGTTGGCCGGCCAGTTGCCCGAGTCGCGCCAGCGGATCGTCCTGCACCTGACCTGCAAGGACATGAACCGCAACGGCCTGGAAACGGCCGCGTGGCGCTATGCCGCCGAAGGGTTCGACAACATCCTCGCGCTGACCGGCGACTACCCGACGACGGGTTACCGCGGTACGGCCGACCCGGTGTTCGACCTCGACTCGATCGGCCTGATCTCTTTACTGCAGTCGATGAACAACGGGCTGCAAATCGCCGGTCGTGGCGGCAAGCCCGAAACGCTGCCGAAGACCGACTTCTTCATCGGCTGCACCGTGTCGCCATTCAAGCGGTACGAGCGGGAACTGATGCCGCAGTATTTCAAGCTGGCGCGGAAGATCCAGGTCGGAGCCCGGTGGGTCATTCCGCAACTGGGCTATGATATGCGGAAGTTCCACGAGGTGAAGCTCATGCTCGCCTCGCGCGGCATCGATGTGCCGCTGGTGGGCAACGTCTACGTTCTCAGCCGCCCCGTCGCCCGGATTTTCAATAGCGGCAAGCTGGCCGGTTGCGTGGTCAGTGACGAACTGCTTGCCCAGGTGGAGAAATACGCCGCCGGGCCCGACAAGGGGAAGGCGTTCTTCCGCGAGTTTGCCGCCAAGCAACTGGCCGTGTTCAAGGGGTTGGGATTCACGGCCGGGTATCTGGCGGGAATTCACACTGCCGAGGCGTTCTTCGAGATCATCGGCCTGGCCGAGAGCTTTGGCGCGGATGACTGGCGGCAGTTCCTCACCGAGATCCGTTACTCCCAGCCGGGCGAATTCTTCCTCTTTGATCACGACCCGGCCACTGGCTTTTCCGCCCCGGACCGCATCAACCCGGAGTACCTGAAATCGCTCGACCGCCCGCCGCGGAGCGGCGAGGTGACGATGGGGTATCGAATCTCGCGCCGGGTGCACGACTTCGCCTTCGCCCGGGGCAAAGGAGTATATGGCCTGCTCACCCGGATCTTCGCTCGCTGGGACACGAAGCCGGGCCTGCTCAGCAGCATGTCGTATTGGCTGGAGCGCGAGGCGAAGCACCTGGGCTATGGCTGCCAGGACTGTGGCGACTGCAGTCTGCCCGACTGCGCCTACCTTTGCCCGATGGCCGGCTGTTCAAAGCACTCGCGCAACGGGCCCTGCGGGGGTTCGAACCTCGGGCGCTGCGAACTGGACGACAAGGAATGCTTCTGGGCCCGCGTTTACGAGCGGCTGAAGTACTATGGACAATCGCAGGAGATGTTTGACGGCCCACCGGTGCTCTACGATGCCCGGCTGAAACACACGTCGGCCTGGGCGAATACCTACCTCGATCGGGATCACTTTGCGCCGGAGAAGCGGGCGTAGTCGCTCGCGGATATATGAGCTGTTGGTTGGAAACTGCAAATTGAAGCTTGGAAAATGATCACCGCGAGGTAAGCACGACAGGGTAGATACGATGAACGCGGAGGAGCTTTCCGACCGGTTGCTTGACTTCGCTGTGCGCGTGGGGAGAGTCGTCGATGCACTCCCCGACACAAGGCTGGGACGACACGTTGGCGGCCAGCTTGTGCGCTGCGGAACCTCGCCGGCGCCAGACTATGAGGAAGGTTGTGCCGCGGAGAGCCGGGCCGATTTCGTCCACAAGCTCAGCATCGCGCTCAAAGAGCTTAGGGAAAGCCGGGTATGGATCCGCTTGATCATCAAGGCGGGACTCCTGCCAGAGAATCGAATGGCCGACCTGCTTGACGAGAGCAATCAACTCTGCAACATCATCGCCCAGTCCATTGTCACCGCAAAATCGGACGCCGCCAAACTCGGCTGACCCAATTCGCAATTTGCACTTTTCAGTTTTATTTTCCAGTTTGCACTTTCTTCCTGCTCCGCTGAATCCCCGTCCACAACCGTAGAGGCCCGCCCATGCCTATTCCTGGATTGACCATCATCGGAGAGAGCATCAACGACTCGGTGCCGTCGACGAAGAAGCTCTTCGACGCCGGCGATATGGACGGGCTGCTGGAACTGGCGCGAAGCCAGGATCAGGGAGGCGCGGCCTATATCGACGTGAACGTCGGCCCGCGGACGCCGGAGTTCATGGCCGAAATGGTCCGCAAGATCCAGGAGGTCACCGCCCGGCCGCTGTCGATCGACACGCCCGACCCGGAGATCGCCCGTGCGGGACTCGAGGCCTATGACCACGCGCGTGCCGGCGGGGCAAAGCCGGTGCTCAACTCGATTTCGGCCCTGCGGACGAAGATGTTCGACCTCTATCGGGTGCAGCCGTTCAAGCCGATCCTGCTGGTCTCGGAGCGGATGGAGAACGGCCAGTCCCGCGCCTGCCACACGGCCGAGGAGACCTACCAGGCGGCGAAGCACCTGGTGGCCGCGGCGAGGGAAACCGGCTACGGGTTCGTCAACGACGACTTCATCATCGACCCCGGCATCGCCCCCATCGGTAGCGATACGGACGGCAATCTGAAACGGCTCATCACCGCGCTGGAGATGATCCATGGCGACGCGGACCTGGCCGGCGTTCATGTCTCGGTGGGCTTGAGCAACTTCACCGTCTACCTGCCGCCGAAGCGCAAGGATGGTTCGCCGGTGAAGGGGCCGCTGGAGAGCGCGTTTCTCACCAAGGCCATGCCGCTGGGCCTGGACACCATCATCGGCTCGGTGAAGCGCAAGTACGAGCTGCTGTCGCCAGACCATCCCGCCTTGCAATGCCTCGAAGCCTGTCTCGCGGCCCAGGGATTTGAGTCGATCATGCGGGTGCGAGAATTCTACTCCTGACGCCGAGCCACCGTCCCCTTTTTTTCCAACGCAGCCAACCATGACCGACGCGCAGAGGACTCTTCCGCCCGATATCGAGATCGCCCGTGCGACCGCGCTTCGCCCCATCGGCGAGGTGGCAAGCCGACTCGGCATTGCAGATGACGACCTGGAACACTACGGCAAGCACAAGGCCAAGGTCTCGCTGGACCTTTATCACCGCCTGGCCAGCAAGCCCGCCGGCAAGCTGATCCTGGTGACGGCGATTACGCCCACCCCGGCCGGCGAAGGCAAGACGACCACCAGCATCGGCCTTGTCGACGGGCTCAATCACATCGGCAAGCAGGCCACGGTATGCCTCCGCGAGCCGTCGCTCGGGCCCTGCTTCGGCATGAAGGGGGGCGCGGCGGGCGGCGGCTACGCCCAGGTCGTTCCCATGGAGGACATCAACCTCCATTTCACGGGCGATTTCCACGCCATCGGCCTGGCCCATAACCTGCTGGCCGCAGTGATGGACAATCACATTCACCAGACCAATGAGCTGCGGATCGATCCACGGCGGATCGCCTGGGGCCGGGTGATGGACATGAACGACCGGGCCCTGCGCAACATCATCGTGGGGCTGGGCGGCACGAACAACTCGATTCCCCATGAGAGCACGTTCGACATCACTGTGGCCTCGGAGGTGATGGCCATCCTCTGCCTCTCCGAGTCGCTGCCGGAACTCCGCGAGCGGCTGGGGCGGATCATCGTCGGCTACACGCGGCAGAAGCTGCCGATCACGGCGGCCCATCTCAAGTGCCACGGCGCGATGGCCGTGCTGCTCAAGGACGCCATCAAGCCCAACCTCGTGCAGACGCTCGAGGGCAACCCAGCCTTCGTCCACGGTGGCCCGTTCGCCAACATCGCGCATGGCTGTAACAGCGTCATCGCCACCAAGCTTTCGACGCGGCTCTCGGAATACACGGTGACCGAGGCCGGCTTCGGCGCCGACCTGGGAGCCGAGAAGTTCATGAACATCAAGTGCCGCAAGTCGGGCATCAAACCCGACGCGGTGGTAATCGTCGCCACGGTGCGGGCCCTGAAGCACCATGGCGGCGTGGGGCTCAAGGACCTGCACCGGCCGAACGTCGAGGCGCTCGACAAGGGGGTGGAGAACCTCAAGAAGCACATCGAGAACATCCACCGCTTCGGCCTGCCGGTGGTGGTGGCGATCAACTCCTTCTCCAGCGACACCAAGGAGGAGATCGCCTATATCCAGGACAAGTGCGCGTACCTCTCGGTGCGGATCGTCGAGTCGAACCACTGGGCCGAGGGAGGCAAGGGAGCCGAGGCGCTCGCCCGGGCGGTGGTCGAGGTGGTGGAGCGGACCAAGACCGACTTCAACCTCCTGTATCCCGACACGTGCACGTTGTGGCAGAAAGTGGGCATCATCTGCCGCGAGATCTACGGTGCAACCGATGTGCTGGCCGACAAAGCGCTGCGCGAGAAGTTCCAGGCCCTGCAGGAGAACGGCTTCGGCGAGTTCCCCATCTGCATGGCGAAGACGCAGTACTCGCTGTCGACCGATCCGGGTCTCAAGGGGCGGCCGAAGAACTTCGACGTGCCGTTGCGCGACGTCCGCGTCTCAGCCGGGGCCGGGTTTGTCGTCGTGCTCACCGGCGACATCATGACCATGCCCGGACTGCCCAAGGTCCCAGCCGCCGAGATGATCGACATCAACGAGCAGGGCGAGATCGTCGGGCTGTTCTGAGAAGAACGGTCGGCCTTTTTCCACTGGGTCACGCGTTTGCGATGCGTGACCGCTGGAAGGGCAAACGCATCGCACGATCTTGGTGCTCGTCCATTTTCGTGCGACGATGCCGTCGTGCACGTCAAACAGATCCACAGAGTTCTACGCGGTCGTTGCAATCAAGTGCGGCAAGGCCTCCGAATCTACCTCGCCAGAGCACAGGGAGCACTTGACGGATTACGTGTGAGCACGAACGAGTACGGTGGAGCACACATCCGGACGAAGAACTCTTGAATTGTCGAGCGAGGCGCGCGAAAATTCGCCGTCTCGCCCAGCGACAATGCAGGATTCGCGCCGTTCCGACATTTCGCACGCGACGTCCGGCAAAACCGCAACTCGCCTTTGTCAAACGTAAAGTGTTGTTACATAATGTCTTGCGCTATACAATCAGGGGCAGTGTGAGATGCAAGCCCAATGCATATGTCGCACTTACAGAACTCGCGAGTCGCGGTCGCACGGATGCTTCCCGGGGCCCAATACCAATGGGAGGACCGGAGGAGCGGTGCGGCCGGCATTCGCCTCTTCAATTGGCCAATCCAGGAGACACAGCCAATGGGAGCGACCTTGAACTCGAAATCGCTCGCCGCCCAAAAGCCAAAAGTGAAGACGAAAGCCGCGATCAAACGCGAGGCACTACGGGAGGCGCTATGGCCTGGGTCTGAGAGGCTGATCTGGTCGCGAAAGCGCAATGATGGGTTCACGACAATTCCAAGGCTACTGCCTCTGGTAATACACCTTATCAGAGAACTTTGCCACAAGGGCAACCCGGGCAATGTTTACCTTGACCTATGGACGCGCGTTTTCGACGAGGGAATAGTCAGCATTTCCGATGACTTGGCTTGTGCCTATGCCGCCGGGTACACGGGGACAAGAGCGGAGAGAACTTGGCGGGAGCACATGTTGAGGCTCGCCGAACTCGGGTTCATCAAAATAGCACCGCAAGGAAACCGCGAAATTGCTCACATTCTGATTGTGAACCCGATTTTAGTGTGTGCATCCCTCCGAGAACACCGGAAGGATGTTGTGCCAGACGAGTGGTGGGCAGCTTTCGTCCACCGCGCGAGCGAGATTGGTGCTGCGATCCCAACTGCTGAGCAGATTGACTAAAATATGCTGCCAACTAAGCGTGCTATTTGTGAGAAGCCAATATGCCTCCGGTCCATGAAGTGGGTAGCCCGTAACTCACCATGATACTGCTCTGCGTCACGGCGTCGTCGGGATTTGGACAACCCTGGCGACGGCGACGAACTGGAGCATAATAGCCGTTCCTTTGGAGGACGCCATGCATGCACTGATCGAAGAGCTCATCGCCGCCGGGCCGGTGGTCACCGATGGGGCCTGGGGGACGCAATTGCAGGAGCGGGGGCTGGAAGTCGGCGCGTGTCCCGACGGCTGGAATCTGGAGCATCCCGACCGGGTGGAGGAGGTCGCGCGGGCCTACGTCGAGGCCGGGAGCCGGATCATCCTCACCAACACCTTCGGGTCCAACCGCTTCACGCTCGTCCGCCACGACCTCGCCGACCGGGTGGCTGAGATCAACCGGGCAGGGGTCGAGATCTCGCGCCGCGCGGCGGCTGGCCGGGCGAAGGTCTTCGCCTCGCTCGGTCCCAGCGGCAAGATGCTGATGATGGGCGAGGTTACCGCCGACGACTTGCGCAGTGCATTCTGCCACCAGGCGCGGGCGATGGCCGACGCGGGGGCCGACGCCATCGTCGTCGAAACAATGACCGACCTTGACGAGGCGGTGCTGGCGGTTGAGGCCGCCAAGGCAACCGGCCTGCCGGTGGTCGGCTGCATGACGTTCGAGCCCAAGAAGCAATATCGCACGATCATGGGCAATACGCCCGAAGACGCCGTCCGCCGGCTGACCGACGCGGGGGCCGACGTCATCGGCTCCAACTGCGGCCAGGGAATCGAGTCGTTCGTGCCGCTCTGCCAGCGGCTCAAGGCGGCGGCGAGCGTGCCGGTGTGGATCAAGGCCAACGCCGGGTTGCCGGAAGTGATCAACGACCGCATCGTCTACGCCCAGACACCCGAGCAGTTCGCCTCTTTCGCCCCCGCTCTGGTCGCCGCCGGCGCGAGCTTCCTCGGCGGCTGCTGCGGGACGACGCCGGAGTTCGTCCGCTCACTGGTGAGGGTGGTTGTGAAATGAACTCCCGCGAACGTGTGCTGGCAGCAATCAATCACCGCCAGCCTGACCGCGTGCCGATCGACCTGGGCGGCACGCGGCAGACGGGCATGGCGGCGTCGACTTATCACAAGCTCAAGCAACGGCTGGGAATCAGGACGCCTACCCGGGTGTTCGACCTCTACCAGATGCTGGCCGAGATCGAGCAGCCGATCATGGACCGGTTCGGCGCCGATTTTGTCGCCCTGCAGCGCCCGGTGGTGGCGTTCGGCATCCGCAACGAGGCGTGGAAGCCCTGGCAGATGTTCGATGGCACGCCGGTCGAAGTCCCCGCCGGGTTCAACCCGATCGTCGAGCCGACGGGCGATCTGCTCCTGGTCAAACCCGATGGCAGCCCGATGGCTCGGATGCCCAAGGGCGGCTTCTACTTCGACCGCCTCGACAAGTACCCCGGTGCGGCGCATGCCGATCCGGAGCGACTCGATGTGCCGCTGCTCTCGGCCGAGGAGTGCGACCACTTCCATGCCCAGGCCGAGGCCTATTGGCAGAATACCGACAAGGCGATCGTCGCCGCGATGGGCCCGCCCTACGAACTGTTCTTTGGGCTGGGAACCGGCGACTTCTCCGCCTGGATGTGCACGCTGGCCACGGAGCCGGAATACGTAGCGGCGCTTTATGAGAAGCTCACGGAAGCCTGGCTGGAGAACCTGCGGCGATTCACCGACGCCGTCGGCGACCGGGTGCAAGTGCTCCAGTTCAACGACGACCTGGGAACGCAGGACGCGCCGTTTCTCTCCGTCCGCATGTTCCGCGAGCGGATCATGCCGTTCTACAAGCGCGGGTTGGACTGGGTGCACGAGCACACCGGAATGAAGGTTTTCATGCACAACGACGGCGCGATCTTCGATTTCGTGCCGACCTTGATCGAAATGGGTGTCGACATTCTCAACCCGGTGCAGACCACCGCCAAGGGAATGGACCCGGCGAAGCTCAAAGCCCAGTTCGGCGACCGGCTGACGTTTTGGGGCGCGGCCTGCGACTGCCAGCGCACGCTTCCCTTCGGCACGCCGGATGAAGTGGCCCGGGAAGTTGAAGAGACGATCCGCATCCTCGCCCCGGGTGGCGGCTACGTGCTGGCCGGCGTGCACAACATCCAGGCCGGCGTACCGCCGGAAAATGTGATCGCCCTGTTCGACACCGCGCTAGCCGCCGGGCGGCACGCGTAGGTCGGAGCTCGCCCGAACACTATAACCCTGCCAGTTCGGTGGGACGGCTTGCTCACATCGACAGCAGTGGCACGGTCCAGTCTTCGAACTTCAAGCCAGGAATCTGCTGGAAGTCAACCGTATTTCGGGTCAACACGGTGAGGCCGCGGACCAAGGCGACAGAGCCGATTCGCAAATCCATTGTCCCAATGCGGATGCCGACCTTGCGAAAACCGGCAGCAGCCTCGGCTGCGGCGGAGTCGAACGGCAGCACGTTCATTCTAGCGAAGTCCGCCAAAATCTCCTGGTACATTGCGTAGCCACGGACCAGCCCTTCTGTTCCCCGGGCGCGATGGATGTACGCGTTCCAACCCATCACCTGCTCGTGAAAGCTCACGATGCTGACAGAAAAGGCCTCAAGCGGATGCCGGCGCATACGACCAATCAAGTTCGCGTGTTCCGGATGGGAGCGACGCTGAATCACGCCAAGATGATCGGTATCAAGAAGAAACACGATGGTGCCCCGTTCAGACGTCGGAAGCCGAATCGGATGCGGATTGCCGGAACTCACGACCGAGTCTCAGCACTTCGTCGAACTCGGGCCACGGATCCATTGATCCGGCGACGTCGTCCAGCCACGCCCGAGTCTCACCGAACTTCGCAAGTTGGCGTCTCACTGCCCGCACTTCCGATTCTAGAGCAGAAAGCCGTTCTTCAAGAGTTGACATGTCACTTTGCCTCTCGGGTTCGACTGAGACTTGGGGGTCACCGTTTCACCACCGTCTGCACCCATTCGGCGGCTGCCGGCTCCAGCGGCGGTTCGGGCGGCCGGGCGTAGTCGAGTGAGTAGTCGTAGCCGGCGCGGTCGTAGGTGGTGGTGAAGGCCACCTGCAAGTCCAGCGGCACGTCGGGGTCGTCGCCGGCCAGGGGAATGGGGATTGTCGGCAGCGGGTCGCGAAGGGTGCACGAGTAGACTTCAACCTGCGGCAGCCGCCCATTGCGGTTGACGAAGGTGTGGAAATCGGCCGGCGCCAGCGGCTCCCGGGTGGGAAGCCGCAGCCCGCCGCGCAGGAGGTCTATTTCCACGAGGTTGGCCTGCGAATACAAGATGTTGCTCCGCTTGACCAGGTACGTGGTGCGCCCTTCGCCCGGAGTCTTGTTCCACGGAGACAGAAGCTCGATCACCGTGACCACGTTTTGCCACTGTCGGCCACGGATCGTGAGAAACGCCTGGCGGTAACGGGTCGGCATCGGCAATGTGTAAATTGCCGGAGTGGCCACGGCCGTCCGGCCCTGCGGCGCGGCGGCGGGTCGGGTGCTTGCCTCGACTATGGCCACGTCGGGCGTGAACAACCGGTCCGGTTCCTCTCCTTCACGCGCCAGGTAGACGTACTCCTCCACCTCGACCACGTACCGCGGCCGCACGTTCGGCGTGAGCATCTCGCGAATCACCGTGATGTAACTAGTGTGGAAGTCCCGCCACCGCTGGCCTTCGACAAACGGATCCATACCAGGAAAAGGGCTGGGCATGGCGGCACGGTCCTGCGTTGATGTGGAAATGACCGAGACTCCCAATCTATTCTACACGCACGAAGGGCCCGTCGCGGGTAGCTGTCCATCGGAAGAGGTATGCATTATACCCCGAAGGGGTGTGCAGGGGGCTGTACAGCGAGCGCGACCGGGGCTAGTCTGGTGAGCAGACCCGCGATCGTTCCACTTCACCCTGAACAGCGCATCTGCCGTTGTGCGCCTTCCGCAGCGGCGCTCCGATCTGCCCGATGTCCAGGGGTTCAGTCTCCGCCAGACCACACCTTGCGAAGGCCAATCAATCCGAGGAGAGACTAATGATGAGCCGTGATGTGAATCGCCGTCAATTCATCGCCGCGGCAACCTCGGCCGGTGTCGGGCTCACATTGGCAGGATCGGTTCAGGCGGCAGACAAGGCTGTCGACAAACCGGCGGTGTTGGGCGGCAAACCGGTTCGCATGACGGGCGGTCCTTCGTGGCCGCAGGTGGCCGATAAGGACGAGAAGGCCGTGCTGGACGTCGTCCGATCGGGGCACTGGTACCGCGGCGGCGCGGTGGAGCAGTTTGAACAGACGTTCGCCAAGCTGCACGGTGCTAAGTACTGCGTGGCCACCAGCAGCGGTACGGCCGCGCTGTTCACGTCGCTTGGCGCGCTGGGAGTGGGGCCGGGCGATGAAGTGATTGTGCCGCCGTACACGTTCATGGCTACAGTGAGTGTTGTCCTGCTCCACTACGCGATGCCGGTGTTCGTCGACACCGATCCGGATTCGTTCCTGATGGACCCCACGAAGCTCGAAGCGGCGATCACCGATCGCACGGCGGCCATCATACCCGTGCACCTCGGCGGTTCGCCGGCCGACCTCGACCGCATCCTGGCGATCGGCAAGAAACACAATGTGCCGGTGATTGAAGACGCCTGCCAGGCGCATCTTGCGCAGTGGCGCGGCCGCGGCGTCGGAAGCTGGGGCACGACGGGTTGCTTCAGTTTCCAGTTGAGCAAGAACCTCTGTTCGGGCGAAGGAGGCGCGATCCTTACCAACGACGAGGCAATGGCCAACAAGTGTTTCGCCTTCCACAACTGCTGCCGGCCGCGGCCGGGGGCCAGTTCGGGCTTCGCCTACGATGGCGGGCGGAACACGAACCTCCGCATGACCGAACTGCAGGGGGCACTGCTTCTCAGCCAGATGGCCGGCGTGGAAGAGCGGGCGAAAACGCGGGCCGAGAATGCGGCCTATCTGTCGAGCATGCTACGCGAGATTTCCGGGATTGTCCCCGCGCGGACGTACGAGGGCACAACGCGGAACGCTTATCACCTCTACATGATGCGCTACCGGCCGGAGGAGTTCGCCAACCTGCCGCGAGTCAAGTTCATCCGCGCAATGCGGGCCGAAGGCGTTCCTTGCGGCGAAGGTTACGGCCCGCTGAACAAGGCCGACTTCATCCGCGATGCGATTCATTCACGGCACTATGTCAAGGTGTACGGCAAGGCGACCATCGACCAGTGGGCCGAGCGGAGCGAGTGCCCCGAGAACGACAAGCTCTGCGCTGAGGGCCTGTGGTTCTCGCAAACCCAACTCCTTGCCCCGCGGACTGATATGGACGAGATCGCTGCCGCCGTGCGCAAGATCCACGCCTATGCCGGGGATCTGGCAAAAGCGTGAGAGCGGAGTTTACAGGCAAGATCCAGGAACCGCTATCAGGAGGTTCTAACCATGAGCGATCCCCATTCCATCTCTCGCCGGCAATTTGTGGCCGGTGCCTCGGCCGTGGTGCTGGCCGGCACGACAGTGCGGGCGGCTGAGAAAGCCGTCGCCAGTGATAGTCCCAAACTGGCCATTGAAGGCGGGGAAGCGGTGGTGAAAGTGCGGCCGTCCTCCGGGCATCGCTGGGGCGATCTGGAACGCAAGCAACTCGACGAGATGCTCGGGCAGGAGTCGCTCTTCTATTGGCAGGGCCCGCAGACCAAAGCGCTTACCGAGCGGTTTCAAACGGTCTGCCCGTTAGAGCACGTGCAAACATGCTCTTCGGGGACTGCAGCGCTGCACATTGCCGTGGCGGCGGCCGGCATCGGCCTGGGCGACGAGGTCATCACCGCGCCGATTACCGACATCGGCAGTGTGATTGGCGTGCTCTATCAGCAGGCTGTGCCGGTTTTCGCCGACCTGGGTGAGGGGACCTACAATCTCGATCCGGCCGACGTTGAGCGGCGAATCACTCCCAAGACCAAGGCGATCATCGCCGTCCACCTGACGGGCAATCCCTGCGACCTGGACACGCTGAAGGCGATCGCCGACCGCCACAACCTGATCCTGATCGAAGACTGCGCCCAGGCTTGGGGGGCGAAGTACCGCGGCCGTCCGATCGGCACCGTGGGTCACTTCGCCTGCTTCTCGCTACAGAACTCAAAGCACATAACCTGCGGCGACGGCGGCGTGGTCGCCTCCAGCGACGAGCGTTTCGGCCCGCTGTTGCAGAAGTTCGGCGACAAGGGAGGCGATCGGCGGAAATGGGGCGGATTCGACGCTTTCGCCACCAACTACCGGATGAGCGAACCCCAGGCTGCCGTGGCCGCCGCGCAACTGGAACGGCTCGAACCGATCGTCGCCAAACGCGCGCGGCTGGGCAACCTGCTCACCGAGAAGATTGCCGATGTGCCGGGCATTATTCCCCACCAGGTGCATCCGGAAGACCGCGCGGTCTACTGGTTCTACATGCTGCGGATCCGTCCCGACGCGCTGCGCTGCAACCGTTCCCAGTTCGTCAAGGCAGTGGCGGCCGAAGGGGCGTCGGTGCAAGGGGGTTACATCAAAGTACCCCTATATGGCGAGCCCGTGTTTCAGAAGCACGCCTTCTTCGCCGGCCGCTGGCCGGTCAAGGAAATGGGTCTGACCGAGATGGATTTTTCCAAGCACAAGTGCCCCGAGGCCGAGGCGATCCTGGAAACCGGCATGCGCGTGCCGATCAACGAGAACATGACCGAGGAATACATCCTCCAGGTAGCGGCGGCGATCCGCAAGGTCGCCCAATACTACGCGGTCTGAGCCGCACGGTGAGCTTGGCGCTGTAGAATGGGCGTAGACGGGCGAACCGAGCGACTGTGCCTCTCCCACGGAGTTGCCGATGGCGACCACGCTCCCACCCCAGGCCGAAACCGGTCCGATGGACTGGACGATAGCCGACGTACAGAAGCGGCTTGACGGAATCCCCGCCGATCGGATCCGCACCTTTCCTGCCCCGGGCACCGCCACCGTGGAGGACGTGCTCCGAGTGCGGACGAGGACTGGCCGGGCCTTCGAACTGGTTGATGGCATTCTGGTGGAAAAAGCGATGGGGTCTTTGGAATCGCGACTCGCCAGCGTTCTAATTCACCTGCTCGAGACATTCCTCGAAGTTCACGATCTCGGCGTCGTACTCGGCGAGGCAGGAGTCCTCAGGCTCTTCCCGGAGTTGGTTCGCGCCCCCGATGTCTCGTTCCTGCGTTGGGAGCGGTTTCCCGAGGGCGAGTTTCCCAAAGAAGCGGTCTGGCGGCTCGCGCCCGATCTGGCCGTAGAGATCCTCTCGGAAGGGAATGCCGAGGCGGAAATGGAGCGGAAGGTCCGCGAATACTTCAAGGCCGGCTCGCGCCGCGTGTGGGTCATCGATCCACCCTCGCGGGCCGCGAAGGTTTATACTTCGCCGCGGCGGTTCACGGTGGTCGATAAAGGCGGCTTGCTCGACGCCGGCGACCTGCTGCCCGGCTTTGAGATATCGCTCAAGGATTGGTTTGCCCGCGCACAACGTCGGGCTCCACGGCGGAGGAAGAGCTGACGTGACGGCCAGATTGCCCCAGTAATGGGCCCCGATCTCTTTGTCAATTTTAGGACGCAGGGGCTGATCTAGCTTCAGTCCGCCCAGTTCATCCCAACCGTACCGTGGCCTTGATGCGGCAAGGGTTGATCGCGCCGCATCGGCCCGTTTACCGGCCGAGGTTCCTGCCTACTTCGGCTTAACCGTTGGCCCGGTCTTCGATGTACGATTGGCTGCCAAGCTGGCCATGAGTTGCTCGACTTGCGGATCGCTGCCAAGCGCCTTCTCGGCCAGCGTGCGGAGTTCCTCGTCGGCACGGGGTTCCAGGCTGTAGATGTAGATCAGTTGGCCGGCAAGCACGCCGCGCCGTCGCTGAAGCATTTCGAGGTCATCGATGCTCCGCAATTGACGCATCCGCGCCTCGCTCTCTTGGTAGAAGCTATCCAGGTCAACGACGCCTTGCTCGTTTCGCGCTTTGGGCATCGAGAGCGCTGGGCGGATCGGTGCGGCATCGGGGATATTGAACTGGCGGGCCTCTTTGAGGCCCGCCAAGTACGCTTCCGCGGCAGCCCGCCGACGGACAGAAATCGGGCGCGCCGGGTCGCCCAAGACGAGGGCATCGCCCCAGCAAATGTATAGCCGCAGACGAAGCGTTGGATCGAGGGGGTAGTCGAGTGCCTTCTGCGCGAATTCGATTACCTTCTGAGCGTTTTCCAGCCGCGACATTCCGGCGACGGCGTGGCTATGGGCCAACAGATAGTAGATTCGCCCGTGGTCTTCCGGCATGGGGTACCGATCGAGCAATGCCTCGGCCTCGGCGACGATCAAGCCGAGCGGCGTTCGGGTGCCCTGGAGGAGACTCTCGACGGTGGCGATCTTCTTTCCCAGTTCGTCCTCCTCCTGTGCGAAGCACTTGGACCCGCACAGGCCCAGGAGAACGGCGAACACTAATGCCATTGGACGGGACATCGAGTTGGCTCCTCAGTCTGGATTGGGGAGGTTCTGCGACAGTTGCACGACAGGATCAATACTCGCGTGAAGAAGAATATGACTCCAGGAAGAATCCGCAGTGAATGCATAGACGACACTATAGCCCCGGCTCCTGGTATGGACCTTGCCAATTACCCCAAATGTCAGACCAACCTACTCTTGCCTTGAATGTGTCACCTGAAAAACGCCGCGGGTGCGCAGGTGTCGCGTACGTATGCCAGTCACCCTCTGCATAGAATTGTAGCGACTGCGTCACGTTGAACTGGCAACTCTGATAGACTTGGTTCAATAGCCGCTCGGTACGCCAGGGACCGCCACTTGACACGAGATCGCCGTAGAAATTCGGTCCATCAAGGTCCTGCACCAGGAATCCTCGCGTAGACTGTCCAACTGCATACGAGGTGCCATCTGGCCAAGCAAAGGTCTGCTGACTGATCGATTCGCGGAAGGACACGCGTTGGAAGTTCACGTTGTCCGGAAGCGTTTGGAACCAGAAGTCACTTGCGGTCCCGATCGAGTTGTCCGGGGGGCCGAGGGTGCCTAGGGAGTAGTCATTAGCGTGCCAGGCTCTGACGCCGCTTGGGATCCGAACATTGAAACTGAGTTGATCATTGGTATATCCGTCCAAGCCCCGAGTACCTGAATCGGGCACGACCACTTGAACACAGCCGCTGTCGTTCACCCTGGAGAACGGTGCATAATAAAACGTCGCTGTGCCGACCGCTGGTTCAACGTACCCTGGCCCTTCAACATACCACGCAACTTCGCCTAAAGTGTCCTCGATCTCCCACTCCTCATTGAATTCATCAACATAGATGTCGATATCACTCCAACTGCCGATTTCCAAGCTCACTATTTCACCGATGCCGAATATGGTGCGATCAACCGGTTGAGGCACCTGCAGCACCGCTTCGTGCTCAAGCGCGCCGCCATTAGGCGAGGGGCCCGCTAACCAGCCCTCCGCAAATGCCGAGGAGGCGGTTGCCACGCAGACGAGGATCGCCGGCAAGAACTGCGAGAACCATGACGAGGTCCAGCTATTAGGCGTCATCGCAAACCTCCTATTCAGAAGAATGGCCCTGCGAGGATCTGGCCGACATGTTCAGAGACCAGCACTGTGGTCGGTTGATGCCCTTCGAGCGCAGCAGCGGTGAGAGGACGACGCGATCCGCGTCGTATGGCAACCATCGGCCGCGAGAATTCCACTCGGCAACGCCGCCCATCGACCTGCCTCCCGAATGGCCTGAGCCCTTGCCCGTCGCGGGACGCAAACGCCCAGTGGGGGTGCAGCGAATAGAGACGCACTCATTATTGCCCCCCCCCCCCCCCGCTGCTTGTCAATGAGGCGCGGCAGCGCGTTTCGAGAAATCCGGAAAATGTCCTTTCGCGGAAGATGCTTTCCGCGCGGCCAAGAACAGCAAGGGCTCTGGCCGACCCTTCGGCTCATTGGCTGCGCTGTATATCGATCGCGCTGCCGTTCCCAAGGCTTGAGCTCGTCCCAGTGAGCAACAGCCATCTGCTCGACATCCCCACGGATGGAGGGGCAATGGGGCCGCAGCAACCGCGCGTCGCGGCTTGCGGTACCGGGCGCGGGTGGAGTAGGATGGGCGCGTACTCAGGGGAATTCTGCTTGCCCACGGTGGTGCTCCGTTTGGTGGGGCCGGCCCCGTTATAGCTCGCGCCCGCTAGTCGGGCTGCGCTCGAACTCCGGCGCGTATGCAAAGATCAACAGGTTAATCTGGAGGGAAAGTCCGATGAACGGGCCGATGAAAAACCGACGTGAGTTCCTGGCCACGGTGGGCGCTGCCGGCGCCGCTTCGATGCTGGCCGGATCGGTGGGAGCGGGCACGGGCGTGGCCGCCGATGGCAAAGAGCGCCTGGCGATCGACGGCGGGACGCCGATCCGCAAGGATCCGCTCCGCTACCAGCCCTACGGACCTCAGTTCTATGACGACGTCGAGAAGCAGGAGCTGATCGAGGTGCTGGAGTCGAAGTCGCCTTTCCGCTGGCGGGGCGAAGGCTCCAAGGTCCTGCAGTTCGAAAAGGCCTATGCCGAGCATCTCGGCGTCAAGCACGCCCTGGGTGTGACTTCGGGCACGACGGCGCTTTACACGGCCATGGCGGCGCTGGAGATCGGCCCCGGCGACGAGGTGATCCTGCCGGCCTGGACCTGGTACGCCGACTACGACACGATCGTCCTCTCCGGCGCACTGCCCGTGTTCGCCGAGGTCGACGATTCGTTCAATATTGATCCCACGGACATCGAGGCGCGAATCACCCCGCGGACCAAGGCGATCATCGCCTGCCATCTCCAGGGCTGCCCGGCCGACCTCGACCCGATCCTCGCGGTCGCCAGGAAGCACAAGATCCGCGTGCTTGAAGACTGTGCACAGTGCGCCGGCGGGAAGTACAAGGGCAAGTACGTTGGCACGATCGGCGATATCGGCATCAATAGTTTCCAGCTCAGCAAGACGATCACCGCCGGCGAAGGCGGGGCCGTCACCACCAACGATGCGAAGCTCTTTGAGCGGGCCTTGCGCTTCCACGACGTCGGCTCGCTCCGAGCGCCCTATACCGAAGCGCTTGGCGGCGGCCTGCTGGCGGCCTTTGCCGCCTGCAACTTCCGCATGAACGAGTTCACCGGCGCCGTGCTCAAGGGGCAATTGCAGAAGCTGGAAACGATTTGCGAGCGCCTCCGGGCCAACGCCCGCAAAGTCCGCGAGGGGATCAAGGATCTGCCGGACCTCAAGCTGCGGAAGACGGGCGACGTGGACGGCGATCTCGGCGTGACCGTGTTCCTCGACATGGGCACGCGGGCCCGCCGCGACCGGTTCCTCCGCGCACTGTCGGCCGAGGGAATCGCCCCCTCCGGACCGGGCGGATCGGCAATCCTGCCGGCCGACGGCCGGATCGAATCCAAGACCACGGTGCATCCCGATTGGCCCACGTTCAACACGCCGCAGGGAAAGGCAATCAAGTACGGCGCCGAATCCTGCCCGCGGACCGTCGATATTCTCGGCCGCCATGGCGGCGTGATCATGGATCCAAATTTCAGCCACGACGATCTCCAGGACATTATCCGCGCGATCCGCAAGGTGTACATGGCGATGCGGAACGCCTGAGGTTCATCGCACGCAGGCGCCGGGCAACGTCTTCGGAGCGTCGGTCGCACCGGGCGGAAGGCTCGCTGAAGACATGCTCCACAGAGTGCCTGCTGGCGCATTGAAGACTTACTCGGCGGCCTGGTGCTTCACCGAATCCATCACCGCACGTTCCGGACGCGTCTCTCAACAGGAATGGTTTACATGGGAGTGAGCAAGAAGATTTCGCGACGGCGGATGCTGCAAGCGGCCGCGGCCGGTTTCGGTTTGCCGTATTTCATCTCCTGCCAGCAGCAGCCGGCTTCCGTGGCGGGAAAGACTTCCGCGGCGCCGAGGTCGGGCCTCAAACCGAGCCCGAACGAACAGATCGGCGTCGGCGTCATCGGTTGCGGCCGGCGCAACGGGCAACTGATGGCTGGGGTGGGGGGGCAGGGGGCCCCGCCCGCTCACGCGCGGATTGTCGCCCTCGCCGACTTCAATCTGCCGCGTGCCGACCGATGGGGGAGAGTCCACGGCGTCAGGAAGCAATATCAGGATTATCGCGAGCTGCTGGACCAGAAGGATGTCGATGTCGTCGTCTATGCCACGCCCGAACACTGGCATTACCTGCCCTGCATTCACGCCTGCCAGGCGGGAAAAGACATCTACGGCGAGCAGCCTTTGAGTCATACGATCGCCGAGGGGCGGAAGATGATCGAAGCGGTTCGAAAGTACAAGCGGGTCTTTCAGACCGGCGAGCAGCAGCGATCTCACCCGGCGACGCGGAAGGCCGTCGAGTTGATCCGCAACGGGCGGATCGGCAAGATCCAGCAGGTCATCGGTTACAACTATCCCAGCGCGTTCGAGTGCAATTTTCCCGCGCAGCCGATTCCCGACGGACTCGACTGGGACGCGTGGTGCGGGCCGAATGAAGTGGTGCCGTACCACACCGATCTGTACGTATCGCGGGCGCCCTACGAACCCGAGGCTCAGTACTACACCTACCCCGCCGAGAAATGCGCGGTGGGCCCAGGGTGGATGTCGTTTCGGCCCTACTCGGGCGGCGAATTGCCCAACTGGGGCTGCCACGGACTGAGCATGGTCCACTGGGCGCTCGACATGGATGCAAGTGGCCCGGTGGAGATTTGGGTGGACCCTGCTGAGAAGATGGAAACAGTGGTCTATGACGCGCCGGAATCGCCTGCTCGCGGCGATGCCCTGTGCTCCAAGGCGTTCATTCACTACAAGTACGCCAATGGGGTCGTGTTGTCGCTCACCAGCCGAGACAAGAAACTGGGAGGGGGAGCAACGTTCATCGGCGATAAGGGCAAGATTACGATCTTCCGCGGAGGCTACGAGTGCGACCCCGTCGGCCTCGACAAAGACGACTTGCCGCCAGACGCGGTCCGCGTTTATGAGAGCGACAACCATATGGAGAACTTCTTCGCCTGCGTCGCTTCGCGCAAAGACCCCATCATGCCGGTTGAGGCCGGGCACAGCGTGGCCACGCTGTGCCATCTGGGCAACATTGCCCGGCGGTTGGGACGCAAGTTGAAATGGGATCCCCAGCGGGAAGTTTTTCCCGGCGACGACGAAGCGAACCAGCATCTCGACGTCCCGAAGCGCAAACGTTTCGAATTGCCCGCTGAGGTGTAGAACCCCTTCGGCCTTTGTGGCCGCAAGCCCGGCGGACGTGGGCGCGCCGCACGGCCGCCGTCCGGCAACCAGGGGCCGCTCTCTCGAAATCGAGACTTGACCGAGCACCAGGAATTCCAATCCATGAAGTGCACGCAAATCAGGAACAGACAAATGACCCGGCGAGCCATCTCAGCTCTTACGGCGGCCTGCTGCGCGATGATGGTCGCCCACTGTCCTGCCGCTGAGGAAACGCCAGACCCTTCGATCCAGTACATTTCTGTTGCCTCTCCGGCCGACGCCCCGCCGAGCATGTGGATGTCGGCCGTAGTCGTCGACGAGATGCCGCTGGTTTACACCCGGCAGATCTTCGCCATGGACGGCGAGGGCAAGCTCGTCGGCGAAGGTTCCGCCGAGAAACAGATCGAGCAGGTCCTGGCCAACCTGGAAGCCGTGCTGAAGGACTCCGGGTCAGGACTGGACAGGCTCATTCGCGTCAACGTCTACGCCCTTTCGACGGGGATTATCGCTGATTTCCACGAACAACTGGGCAAACGTCTCGAGGCCTCAATTCGGCCAGCGGTCACCACAATCCAGACACCGCTGCCTCACCGGGGCGCCCTGATCGCTGTTGATGCCGTCGCCGGGGCTGCCGACGCCGGCAAGGAAGTTGTCTTGAAGCGATCCAAGAACGTGGCTGGAGACGACAATCGCGCCGACGCCGCCGTATTGCCGACTGGAGGTATCGCCTACCTCTCAGGACATCCGGAGGGATTCTCAGTCACGACCTTGCCAACGACCAGGTCGATGACCAGGTTGATGAAGACCCTAGAGCAACTCGGGCTCGCGCCCGAAGACGTGGCGCAGGTCAAGGTATTCGTGAACCCAGTGACAACCGCCCAGGACATTCTTCCCGAGATCCAGGCATTCTTCCCCAGCGGGCTCACGCCACCGGTGGTCTTTATTGAATGGCTGGCCTCGATGCCGGTGGAAATCGAGATGATCGCCCGGTTGCCGTCATCGGGCGATCCGGCCGAGGGCGTGGAGTATTTCGACCCGCCCGAGTTCCGTCCCGATAGTACTTTCAGCAGGGTGGCCCTCATGCGGGCCCAACAGCAGATCTACATTTCCGGGCTGTACGCGAGCCGGCCGAGCCGGAGCAACACACAGTCCGATCTGCTCTTCGGCCAGTTGGCGGATATCCTGGCCAAGACCGGCAGCGACTTTCGTCATCTGGTCAAAGCCACATACTACACCAGTCACGACGACGCCGCCCGGTGGATCGACATGAAGCGGTTCGAAATCCTCGACGAGAAACGCCCGCCGGCGGCGTCGAAGGTGATGGTCCACGGAGTCGGGCTTCCGGGCCGTACAATGACGGTAGATATGATCGCGGTCCCAGGCGAGAAGTAGTCCTTAGCCGCGACACGCTTGCAGGCCCTGCACCCCTTCTGTAGGGTTACGGACTCGGGCCCGGCCGTCCAGGCTCCGGTCTTTTCCAGGCAAGAAAGCCTTGCGTTCGGCGAAATGCTGGACAGTGGTGCGCCCTGTTCGCCCGCCCTTGGCGTCTATTTTCCTGGAGACACCCCGGAGATACTCTCATGCGAAAACTCGTTACTCGATTTGGAGCGACACTGCTCCTGGTCGCCGCCATGGTTGCCGGCACTCGGGTGTCGCTGGCGGCGGACCTGCGCGATGCGGTCCCCAACGGCGTCTACATGGCCGTATACGCCCGGCACAATCCCGAGCGCGATTACCAGCGTGCCTATTGGAAGGAGGTGTGGAAGACGGTCGAAGAGACGAAGATTGTCAACCGCACGATCAAGATCATCACCGACCGCGTCGCCCAAAGCGACGTCGATCAGGCCAGGAAGGTCCTCGACGAACTCCGCGAAGCGGCCGCGCCGATCGACTGGAAGGCCATCGAGGACTGCCGCGAGTTCGTCTACGCCCAAACCATGGACGTGGGCGCCGGCGCGCAGAACCAGGTGATTACTTCCCAGCACCTCGTGCTCATGCGGCTCACCCCTGAAGCGGCGGCCGGGTCTCACGAGGGCCTGGCCAACCTGTTCCGCATGGCCGAGAAGTATGCCAGTGGCAAGATCGCGGTCGAGGAATCGGAAAAGGACGGCGTCAAGCTCACCCAATTGATGCTTCCCAAGGAAGCTCCCTTCCAACCCACGATCGCCCATGCCGGCGACGTGGTGGTCTTCTCGTCGAGCAATCGGCTGGCCGAGCAAAGCCTCGTGATGCTCGCCGGTGGCGAAGGCCAGTCGAAGTTTGCCGATCCGCGCGTCCAGGCGGCGCTCGAACAGCTTCCGGACGCGGAAGACAGCATTGTCGTCTACGACGGCAAGGTCCACTTCGAGCAATTGGGCGAAATCGACGATTTCATTCGCCGCGTGGGTCGGAACGATCCCAATGCCGAGCGGGCCGCGAAGATCGTCGAGCGGGTGATCGAAGAGCTCTCCATCATGGATTGCGAGGTCACGGTCGAGTACACCGAGGGCAATCAGAACCGGTCGGCCTCGTTCGGCAAGCTGCTGCCCGGTACGGAAGAGAAGCTGCTGACAAAGGTTCTTACTGGCGGTGAGCCGTTTGAGGACTGGGCCTCTTGGGTGCCGGCCGACGCTCTGTCGTACCACCTGAATACCGGCGCCAACTTGCACCCGGCGTACGAATGGGCCCTCGATCTGGTTCGCGAGGAGTTTCCCGAAGCCCGCGAAGGCCTGGAGAAGTTCGAAGCCTGGCAGGCCGAACACGATGTCCACATCGATCGCGACATCCTCCAGGCCTTCAGCGGCGAGATGGTCTCGGTGACGCTGCCGGGCGCCGGTTCGTCGCTGGGCGCGCAGCAGAGCGTCACGGCCTTGCGGTGCCAGAAGCCCGAGCGGATCCGCGAACTGCTGCACCGCCTCGTGGATTTCCTCAAGGAGCAGCCCGCGTTGAAAGCGCAAATGCTCGACCTCAGGCCGGCCAGTGGCCTCGAGGGGTTCGAGGAAGTCTCGGCTGCGTTATTGATGGTCGTCCAGGTGCGTCCGGTGATCGGTTTTCGCGACGACTGGATGTACATCGGCTCCAGCGCCGCAGCGGTCGAGAAAGTGCTTGCCGTGCAGGCCGGCGAGGGCGAAGCGATGGCCGACGCCGAAGCCTTCAAGCGGTTTGGCATGGAGGTCGAAGGGCCTGTGGCCTCCATCCAGTACACCGATCTGGCAGCAAGCACGCGCGGGGTCGCGCAGTTCCTGAAGCAGGCCGGCGCGATCGCCCCGACGGTGGTTGGCATGGCCGGCGCCAATGCCGACCCGGAAGCGATGGCCGTCTTGCAGGAGGTGTCGGGCCTCTTGCCCAGCCTGGGGAAGATCGTCGAGAAGCTTGACTTCTACGAGGCCAGGCTGGCGACCGTGCAAGCCGGCGAGGAGCCCGGTACATACGTCAAGCGCTCCGTGACGCTCGTCCGTCCAAGCGGGGAGCAGTGATTCTCCGGCACGGCTCTCGGCCCGCGGCGTTCCGCTCACTCGAGCGCCGCGGGTCGGCGGCGGTCGGCAAATTGCCCTCCTTGACGCCGCTGTGTGCCGCTCGGTAGACTCGGGGCGATTCGCCCGTTGGGCATCCGGCTGCGATGGCCGGGACTGATGAAGCCAGGACGCCGGCGCTTCCGCCCACTCCGCATGGAGACCGCCATGCTTACCGACTGGTACTATGTCAAACAGGGTCAGCAAGCCGGTCCGGTCTCCGAAGACATGCTGCGCCAGCTCGTAGGCAGCGGCGACGTACTGATGACCGACCCGGTCTGGCGGGAAGGAATGCCCGGCTGGACTCCGGCGGGTCAGGCGCTGGGCATGTTTGCCAAGGGCGGCACTCGGAACGCCCTGGGTCTGGCTTCGTTTGTGGTCGCGATAGTCAGCGGCTTGATGGTATTCGGGCTCGTCATTACCGCCGGAGTGATGGAGGCCACCACGCCCGGCGGCGTCGATGAGCAGGCCCCCGCCACCATGATCCTCGGACTGGGGATCATCGGCGGAGCACTGCTGGCGCTGGCGGGGTTGTGCCTGGCGATCGGATCGTTTTTTATCCCGCACCGCGATCGGCTCTTCGGATCGCTGGGCCTGGCTTTCAACGGCGTGATAATCCTCGGCATCGTCGGTCTGATGATCGTGGGGATGGCGGCTGGCTGACGCGCCCTTCCTGCCCGCCGGAAGCCTAACGCGCCGCGGCGTCGGCGGCGCGGCGGGAATCGTCGCATTCCGCCGTCTTCACCAGCGCGCGAAGCACCTCCGCCACGCTCCATGCCTGGGCGATGCAACCGCGCGGCGTGAAGGGGTGCTCGGCGTCGAAGATCTCGCTGATCGAGCCGATACAGGCGTCGTCGAGATGCTTCTGGAAGCCGTCCAGGAATCGGCGGGCCCTATCACGGTCGCCGGGATGCACACGAAGCCAGGCGTCGATAAACGGTCCGATGAGCCAGGCCCAGACCGTGCCCTGGTGATAGGCGCCGTCGCGGGCCCGCAGGTCGCCGAAGTATTTCGGCTGGTATTGGGCATGATCGGGGGCCAGCGAGCGAAGCCCCACCGGCGTGAGCAATCGCCCGCGCACCACTTCCAGAACGCGCTGCCACCGGTCCGCGTCCAGCACCGGATTCGGCAGGGAAATGGCGAATATCTGGTTCGGCCGGCAGGCCGGATCGTCGCCTCCGCCTTCCGCATCGACTACATCGTATAGATGCCCGCCTTCCTCGTACCAGAACCGCCGGTTGAACGATTCGCGCACGCGGTCGGCGCGATCGGCCATCTCGCGCGCGGTGGTCTCGCTCTCGTACTCCCTGGTCCAGCACTCCATGAGCCGCAGGGCATTGTACCACAGAGCGTTGATCTCGACCGCCTTGCCGCGGCGCGGGGTAACCACCCAGTCGCCCATCTTGGCGTCCATCCAGGTGAGCTGGTATCCCGGAGCGCCCTGGCGCAGCAGGCCGTCGTTCTCATCCACGCCAATGCCGTAACGGGTGCCGCGGACATGGTGTCCGACAATGTCCAGCAACTTGGGCATCAGGTCGGAAATGATCGCGCGGTCGCCGGTCACGGCGGCGTAGCGGTCGATGGCATGAAAGAACCACAGCGTCGCGTCCGCCGTGTGGTACAGCCCCGCGTTCTCCCCTTCGGGAAACAGGTTGGGGATCAGGCCGTCGCGAACGTAGTGCGAGAACGTCCGCAGGATGTAATTTGCCTCGACGTCCCGGCCGGTGGTCAAGGTCAGCCCTTCGAGGCTGATCATCGTGTCGCGGCCCCAATCGGTAAACCAGTGATAACCGGCGATCACGGTCACCGCCTCGTCTCCAGTGGCCTGAACGCGCACCGCGTCACCGGTCCGCGTCGCCGGACGGATGATGAACTGGTCGGCCGCCACGGCCAGTTCGGCAGCCGTCCCTTCGCGGGCCCCGCCATGCGCTGCGGCCAGCAGGCGTCGGCGGCGCCCGGCTTCCGCTTCATACGCCTCGTCGGGCGACAAAGCGAGCATCTCGTCCCAGGGCTCGGTCGATGCAATCAGCGTCGCTTGCTGATCCGGGACCAGGTCAATTCGAAAATAACCCGGGCTCCACAGGTCGCCGGTCGACTCGTAACCTCGCGATTCCTCTACCGGATAGAGCATCTTGGGGATCCGCCGCGGTTCGGAGGTGAACGCCGCGCGGTGGCCGAGGAACATCATCCGCAGCGGCGGCCAGCCGCCTGCTGCCTTGAGCTCGTAGCGGCCGTCCTCCGCGTGCATCCGGAAGGGCAAGGGTAAAGGCGTGCTCACCGGTGCATCGTGCGAACGGAAGTGGATCGAGGGCATGACCTTCAGTCGCACGGCGTCGGCTCCCGACAACAGCCGGTAGGTGACGTAGATGGTGTTCTGCCCGTGCGCGAGGATGAGCTGCCTTTCGACCGACATGCCCTCCACCTCGTAACGCCACACGGGCAGGCCGGTCTCCAGGCGGAACTCGGCGAGGTACACGTCCGCAGGTGACGCGGCCGGACCCGGCGCACCGGGACCTCCGAACAGCCGCACTACTCGGCCGTCGGGCAGCCGGATCTGTTCGGAGAGATGGGCCAGGGTGAGGGTCCGGCCCAGCGGGGCCGGCAGCGCGGCGATGAGCAACCCGTGGTAACGCCGTGTGATCACTCCCGAAACCGTGCCCGAAGCGTAGCCCCCCAGCCCGTTGGTGAGCAGCCATTCCCGCGTGGAGACGGGCTCCAGAACCTCGTCGCCGTTCTGGGCAGCCGATGTTCGCCGCGTCAGTCGCTTCATGCCGCGGATTCCTCCATTGTTCCATGGCCGGGTTCGTCGATGGGCTTCGCACCCAGCGCCGTCGCCGCATGGCCCAGTACCGTCCAGCGACCCGACGGTTCTTCAAGCGGCGGCGTGCCGTGCCCGCCGTAACGCGGGTCTTCGCTTGACCAGAGCGCCTGCCATTGCCTGCCGGCGGGCGGCGCCAGCAGCGGTTCCGCAGCTGGCTCGAGCATCATGTCGGGCCCGAAATTCACCACCAGCAGCCGATCGTCGCCGCGGTCCCCAAAGTACCGCAGCACGAACGCCTCGTCGCCGAGCACGGCGCCGTCAACGCCGCGATGCCGCTGCGCGCTGAATACCGGGTCTTCACGCCGCAGCCGCAGCAGGTCGCGATGCATATCGTAGACCGACCGGTGCTTCTCACGCTCGGTCAGATCGAGCTTTGAACGCCGAAAGGTTTCCGGGTCAGCCGGCCAAGGTATGAGTTGCTGCATTTCGGGCGTGGCCGACCGCGAGAACTGGGCCATGAACTTCTTGCGGCCCGCGGCGACCATGTCGGCGAGTTCGCCGTCGAAGTCCGCGAAGTACAGAAATGGGCTCGATGCGGCGAACTCCTGCCCCTGAAACAGCAGCGGCGTGCCCGGGCTGAGGAGTGTGAGCGCGGCCATCGCGCGGTAGCGTCCGGGACTGGTCGTGGTGTGAGTGCGGACGCTGCCGGGGAAGTTGGCGACCTGGTCGTGATTCTCGATGAAATTGACAAGTCTTGCCGGCTCAATATCCAGGCTCGGCGTGCCGCGGCGGCCCTTCTGCCACCGGTAGTACTGGCCCTGAAACAGGTAGCCGTATTTCGCCGCCGAGATAAATTCCTGCGGGCGCCCGCGGTGGTCGACGTAATAGGCCTCGTTGCGGCCGGAGATCGCCACGACGGCGCTGTGGTGGAAATCGTCGTTCCACAGGGCGTCCAGTCCGTACCCTCCCTGCTGCGGCGGGCGCACCAGCCGGGTGTCTTGCGGTTCATTCTCGCCGATCAACAGCACCGATCGCTTGCCGGCGGCCCTGCGGGCGACGCGCGCGATTCCAGCCAGAATGTGTTCCGGCGAATTGTCGTAGATGTTCTGCGTGGCGTCGATCCGCAATCCGTCGAGATGGAATTCGCGGACCCAGTACTCGACGTTGGCCAGGCAGAACTCGCGCACCGGTTGCGAATTCGGGCCATCGAAATTGATCGCCGGTCCCCAGTCGGTCTGGTAGCGATCGGTGACGTAATCCTTGGCAGAGCAGGTGAGGCAATTTCCCTTCGGCCCAATGTGGTTGTAGACGACGTCGAGGAGCACGCCCATGTCAAACTGGTGGGCCCGGTCGACGAAACGGCGGAAGTCGTCGGGGGTGCCGTAAAGCCGCGTCGGAGCGAAGAAGTTGACGCCGTCGTAACCCCAGCCGAACTGGCCGCAGAAGTCGGCCACCGGCATGATCTCCAGCGCGGTGACGCCGAGATCAGCCAGTTCCGCCAGTTCCGCCATCGCCGCCTCCCAGGTGCCCTCCGGGGTGAACGTCCCGACGTGCATCTCGTAAATCACTTGCCCCTTCAATTGAAGCCCGGGCCAGTCATGGTCGGTCCAAGGAAAGGCCGCCGGGTCGACAACCTGCGAGGGACCCTCGGGCCCCTCGGGCTGAAACCGCGAGGCCGGATCGGCATACTCCTTGCCAGCAACGCGGAAACGGTACAGATCGCCCGCCTCGACCTCCGGCAGGAAGAGCGAGTGATACCCGGCACCATCGGATTCCAGCTTGTGGCACTCCGACTCGCTGGCGGCGGGGGCTTCGACAAGCACTTCCACCACCGCATGATCGGGCGCCCAGACGCGGAAATGGGTTCCGCCATGCGGATCTACCTCGGCCCCCACCGGGAGCCGACGACGATATTCGTGCTTACGCGACGCAATCGACGGACTGATGGCCATAGATGAATGCGAATCTCTCGAGGATACCCTGTAGCGGAGACGTGACGGGCATGGAGATTGCCCGCTCCGCCCTCAAGCAAAGCGCATGCCGTAGGGTCCGCGTCAGGCGAGCGTTCGATCGCGCAATGCTGCGGCAAGTCGTCAGGGTCTGTCGCAGAACCTGTCTGGCAGCTTTTCCCGCAGGCGAAACGCCCGCGCGACGCGCAGCGTCGTCGACCCCCGCTGGTCAATTGCGCTACAAACCACGACAGAATGTCGTGCGCCGAGCCGAGTACCCGTCGCAGCTATCGCCCGGCGGCCGCACGGACCTCGATTTCGCCTAGGCGGTATCGCCGCTGGCCGTCATACCCGTCAAGCGGCAGTGCTAGCACGGGGGTGCCGGTCGCTGTGCCTGCCGAAACGTACACACCGTAGCGTCCGGCAGTCAACTGGAAAGGCAAGGCAAACTCCATCGTCTGGCCGCGAGCCTCCGCCTTGCCCGGCTCGGCCACGGGCAGAGCACGGAAATCGAAGCCGTCGTCGACTAGAACTGCGACAATGCCTCCCTGGTCGTCCTTCAGGGTGACCGCCGGATGGCCGCCGGGCAGGCAAGGAGCCACACCCCCGTTCCGCCACTGGCTTGAGAACGGGAGGGACTGGCCCGCCGCGATGACCCGCGGCCACGACGCTTCGACGAGTTGCAGCCGGTAGCCCAGCCGCTGGTTCATGCTGCGGACCAGTTCGCGGTTCTCGGCCAGGAACTCGTGCGGCCACCAATGGATCGACGCATAGCTGGCATGATACGCCTCGACGGCGCGGAGGTAGCCGCTGCCGTCCTGCCAGTTGCCCCGCTGCTTCGAGCCGCCGTAGTGCTCCGACTCGAGGATCACCGGCACCCGGGGCCAGAAGGGCTGGGCCCAGGCGGCGTGGAACCAAGCCCGCTCGCCCCCTTGCACGAGAATGCTGTCGTCACGGAGTGTCAGACCGCGATCCAACGCATATTGCATCACCGGATTCTCGCCCGAGCTTTCCGGTCCGCCCATGTCGTCGTTGACCACCAGGAGCGTTTGCCGGAAGTGTTTTTTGTGGAGGTCAATGTGTCGCTGGACCGTCTCCGGCGCGATCGTCCGCTTCGTGCTTGCCCAGGTGTGTCCCTCGCCCCACACTCCGAGCGACCCGACGTCGATGAACGCCACCTCCGGCTTGCCGTCGTAGCGGGCCGCCATCGCCGCCAGGAAACGGTCGAGCTTCTCGAGGAACACCGGGTCGTCGAAATCCGGCTCCCAGAACGGTCCATCTTCGACCACTCCCTTACTCGGCCGGAAGTTGTAGCCCTTCGCGCCAGCGCGGGCGACCCACTCCGGCGTGGCCCAGCGGGTCCACGACTCGCTTACGCTGATGCGGAAAGCGATCTGCTTGCCGCGGCCGATCCACCGCGCCGCGGGAGTGTCGAGCACCGACCAGTTGAACTGCCCTTCTTCCGGCTCGATGTACGACCACGGAATCCTCAGGTAGACCACCGTGAGCCCCGGCCAATCGTCGAGCGTATCGGAAGGCGCCAACTTCGAACCGTAGTGTTCCGGGACGTTATCGTAATAGTGCAGCACCCATCCCATACCCTGATTGGCCAGCTCGGCGCCATTGTCGGCCGGCTGAACCGTCACGAGATCGCTCTCGGCCGCGATCCCTGCAACACACCACAAGCCGAGGATAGCCGTGTTCAGAATGATCTTCATCGAATGCTCTCCGCCACATTGTCGGTCGAATCTGCGCAGGGGCTGCCCAATAGCCTAGGGCTCCCGCCCTCGCCGGGCAAGGCAGGCTGTACTATTGTGACAGCCCTCTCCCACGCCTCACTCCTTCCGAACCAGATGCACAAACCAATCGTCTCCGCCGGCTGGCGCGGCAAGATCGCGGCCGTCGCGCGTGGCGGCCGCGTTGTGGGTTTCCTCTGTCCGCCGTGCATTGATCCACTCAGCCGAGTATTCGCCGGGCTCAAGCTTCACGTTCACCATGCCGTCCGCTTCGAGATAGACGAGATACTCCTCACCGGCACGGGCGAGACAGAATCCAGCGTCGACGAGGTCCTGTCGCGGCCGCATGCGGTAGAAGGGAATGGTCTCGAAAAAATCCCACACGCGGCGGATCACATCGTGCCGATCCTGCCGCCGCTCGGCCAGCTCCATGCTTCCGGAGAATCCGGAGGAGGAATCGCCGTCGTTGTCGGCAAATACGAGCGCCGTCGCCGACATGTGGATCACAATACCATTCTTCCGCAGATCGTCGTCGGTATAGTCGCGCCCGTTCGCCCGGATGTGGTTGACGTTGCCCGACCACAAGGTCTCCTGGGCCAGCAGCGGCCTGGCCGAGTGGTGATTTTTCAGCAGCCCGCGACCGAGTCGGCCGCGGTCGAGCGTCTTCGGACCCTGCAACACTCCGTAGCCCGTCCAATCGGCGTCGCGGTACGGATCGTCCCCCGTGCGGTTGTGGACCGAGAGCATGTGCCCGTAAGGGTCGAGCCGGCCGATGAGGCGGCCCAGCCGTTCAACCTCCGCCGGTTCCATCCAGCCCGTGCCGACATTCGGCTCCGGCCCGGCAACATTCCATAACAGGTTCCAATAGGGCGCGAGCCTCGCCAGCGTGTAGCGAATGTAAAGCTCCTGCTCCGCGGGCTTACGCGGATAGGCCGACGATTTGCCGAAGAATCCGGCAAACGGAAAGACGATCAGCCGCCGCCGGGCAAGATCGTCGAGCACCTGCTCCATGGCGCGGAACTCGGCCGCATCGAGCGGCCACAATCGCGGTGTATCCCAACCTCGTCCGCGGCGCGGTTCGTCGCGGTTGAGATAGTGGCTGGCGATGGAGAGCGTGTTGTACCCCTGGCCGGCGGCCCAATCGAGAAACGCGGCCCGTTTCTCCGCCGGCCAGTTCGCGGCGAAGAATCGGTCGCCCACATGCAGTCCTCGGATAAGTTCGTGCCCGCCGCCTCGGTAGCCGAACCACATCGGCCCGTCCTGATCGGCGGCAATCAGGCCCGGCAGATCGGACTCGACGCAGCGGAACTCACCCTCGATCGCCGGCTGCCCGTCGGAAAACTTCGCTTTGTAACGCCACTTGCCGAGTTGGTCGGGCATGATCCGCAATCGCCAGGTGTCGCCACCGTCGTAGAAACCCCAAGTCTGCAGCACCGTACCGTCGGGCCGGGTAGCCGACACATCGAGCGTCACGTCGCGATACGGATCGGCGTAGGTCTTCGCACTGGCGATCGCCCGCTCAAATCGATCCCACCGGCCGACGTTCGCGTCCTTCGGCAATGCCGCCGTGGCAAACTGGCGTGCGAATCGCTTGGCATCGAACGAATCGAGGTTGCCCGTGTGAATCACGGCCCGGTAGCGGAAAACGAGACTTTCGCCTTCGGCAATCGTCAGGCTGCCGTCGCGCGACTTGTCGCCCAGGAAATCGTGCTCTCCAAATGGATTGGCGCTGCACAGGCCGTAGCCGCGGGCATGCCAGTAGGTCGGATGCTTGGGATTGGCCGGATGGTCGACGAGCGTCACGCCGACCGAGCGGCCATCGATCTTGGTCGAGTAATCCACCCAGCGCGCCCGCTTGCCCCAGATATTCTCGGTGCCGACCAGGCCATCGGAGTTCGTCAGGATCGCTCCGCGGTCCTGGCGAAAGGCGTCGGCCAGCCGCATGCCGAACGATCCTTCTTCCGTATCTCCCATCCGCAGCGACGTGCGCCGGTCGGCCGCGATCGTGAAGCTCGCATCGATCACCACGTGACCGTCGTGTTGCGAGAATCGAAATGCTTGCCGCAGGCTGCCCAGCGACTTTCCATCCGGCGCGATCAGGTCGCATTCCACTTCCAGCGTGCCGGATTCCGCCCCCGATGCGGTCTTCGGCGGCGCGCGGCAGACAATCCGCCCGACCGGGAGCGGAAGCTTGCGGTCCTGCTCCTCGTCGCCCGTCTGCTCGCGCCAGAAATCAACCCCGTTGATGTCGCCGTGGGCATAGAAGAGGCCGCGGTGCCACACGTGATCGTTGCTTTCCCCCTCCACCTTGACCAGCGGGAAGCCGCGACTCACCACCGTGCCGTCCAGACTCCGCAGCGGATGCAAAAACGGCTTGGGCCACTGCGGGCCGTGGTGAAAGCTGGTTACCGGGCGCCCGCCGATGGTGATGTCAACCCGGCCTTCGCGCTGCTCGAAGGCGACTTCGCCAGGGGCAGGCGAACCGCTGACAAGGATGGCCGCGAAGGCCGCGGCGATGTATCTGTTGAATGATGCGCGCATCGTGACCCCCCGTCTTCTCGTCCTGTTGTTCAGTGGCCTTCCGCCGACAGGTCCGCGCAGACGATCTCCCGGTCGTTGCAGGCGAACACCGATCGATGCGCAAAGGCCGGGTGCGACCAGACCACCAGGCGATTGCCGGCCGGCTTCGTCGTTGGCTCGATGAGGTGCATGCGGCTCAGTTCCCGATAGCCGGCCGGCGAAAATGTGGCCGAGATCAGGTCGCCGTGTTCGTTGAACAACAGGTACCGGCCCTCGTGGCGAACGATGAACGCCGTCGACCAGCGGGCTTCACCCGTCGCTTCGAGCGTCTCCCAGAGCCGCTTGCCCGTGAGCGCATCGAGTCCGCGCAGGTGGCCGTAACTGCACACGCCGTAGAGATAGCCGCCGTCGAGAACCGGGGTGGCCATCAGTCCGTGCAACCCTTCGGTCAGCCGCGGTTGTTCGCTCTTGCTGGTGCCCTTCCATAGCACGCGGGCCTGCGGTTGCTCCGCGTCGAGTTTCATCATCAGCGGACCGTTGAAGAACGAGGTGGCGAAAACCAGTCGCCGCTCGGGATCGAAGATCGGCGAAGCGATCGAGTGCCCCATTTTCAGCTCGTCCGGCTCGCCCCAATAAACCCGGCCGGTTGCTGGGTCGAGCGAGTAGAGGCCGATCGGGCACCATACCACGAGTTGCCGCACTCCGCCCGCTTCGATCAGGATCGGCGTGCTGTAGCCGGGATCGGGGCACTCCAGCGCCCGCCACAACTCGCGGCCGGTCGTCTTGTCCATCGCCACCACCCCCGCGCCGTCCTTGCCGCCGGGAAGCACGATCAGCCGCTGGCCGTCGACCAGCGGAGCGGCCGCCATGCCCCACGGATTCATCTCCAGGCCGAAATCGCGGGCGTAGTTCTTCGACCACAGCACCTTGCCGCTGGCGGCCTCCAGGCACAACAGGTCCCCCATCGCGCCCACCGTGTACACCCGGTCGCCATCGACGGTCGGCGTGGCCCGCGGGCCCGAGGGATAGCTGATCTTGTAGCGGCACGGATACTCGTGGATCCACACCACCTTGCCGGTGTCGGCGTCGAGGCATAGCACGCGTTCCGACCCGTGCACCGGATCGGTGATGTTCCACTGGTACTCTGGGTCGCGCTCGTCGCGGCCGAGGACGCGGTCGCACACGTACACCCGGTTGCCCGCGACGGCCGGCCCCGCAAAGCCGCTCGCCAGGGGCGCCCGCCAGCGGATGCGGGGTTCTTCGGGCAGCTTGTCGACGATGCCCGTCTCGCGCCACACGCCGTCGCCGCGCGGGCCCCGCCACTGCGGCCAGTCGTCGCCCGGGGCGATCCCCGCGCAAGCGAGGCACAGAACCGACGCCAGAACGATGCGGGTCTTCATACTGCGGGTCTCCCGTGAAACGCTTCGCGCGCGGCCGGATGCTACCATGACTGTTGAATAAGGAGCCAGACCGTGAGCGACAAACCAATCAGGATAATCGTGCGGCGGACCACTCGCTGGCCGACCCGCCGGGCGGTTCCCGCCCCGGCGTAACCTCCCACGATCGCCCCCGCCGCCATGAGCGACGCCAACCGCCAGTCGACCAGCCCCTCGTAGATGAACATCCCGGCGGCCAGGGCATTGATCGCCGTGCCGTTGAGGTTCTTCAGGGCGTTCATGTGGTGGATGTTGGTGAAGCCCAGGAAGCCGAAAGCGGCGAGCATCAGGATTCCGATGCCCGCGCCGAAGTAGCCGCCGTACAGTCCGACCAGCAACTGGAACACGAGCACGCCCGCCCAGCGAAGCCGCGTTCGCCGGGGAGGCGCATCAACGACCGCCGCATCCGCCGCCGGGTCGTGCGGACCTCGTGCGCGGCGGCGGAGCCACCGCGAAAGGGGCTCCTGGGCGATGAAGAGCATCGTGGCCAGCAGGATCAAGTACGGCACGAGCAGCGAGAACATCTCGTTGCTTGTCCGCAGCAGGAGCAGCGCGCCGAGCGCGCCGCCCGCGAAGCTTGGCACCGCTAGCGCCGCCAGTTCGCCGCGGCTGCTCGAGAGCTCCGAGCGATAGCCCCAGAAACTGCTCAGCGCGCCGGGCACCAGCGCCACGGTGCTCGTGGCGTTGGCCACAATCGCCAATTGCCCGCTCCACAACAGCGCGGGGAATGTCAACAGCGTGCCGCCGCCGGCGACGGAGTTGACCGCCCCGGCCATCGCCGCCGCCGTAAACAACAGCACGTATTCAGCCCAGTGCATCGTTTCGTTTCTACCCCAGCGACCAGCCCGCGCGCGGCTCGCGGCGCAGAAATCGTTCCGCCTCCGGGCAATTGGGAATCTTCATGTTGGCATGGTCCCACTCGATCTTCTGTCCCGCACGAAACGCCACATTGCCCAGGTGATTGGCGATCGTCAGCGGCGCGGCATAGCTGAACGGGCTGCCGGTCGGCGTGCCGTTGCGGATTGCGTCGAGCCACTCCTGCTGTTGGCCGGGCGAATCGGGAATGAACGGCTCCGGACGTTTGAAGTCGGCGAAATCCTTCTCCGGCAAGAGCACGTGCTTGCCGTAGTCGGAAAGCAGCATTCCCTTCTCGCCGATGAACAGCACGCCGCTGCCCCACTGCGGAATGCCCCCGTCTTTCCAGATCGCCGGCTTGTGCGTTCCCTGGTGCCAGGTGAGCGTGCAGGCCGGCAGGTCGCCGCGCGGACCGTATTCGTAGACGGCCGCCATCGAGGCCGGCGCGATCTCCGGATGTGGCTCGGGCCCTTCCGGCGTGATCGACCGCGGCGTGTCGAGTTTCAGCGCCCAGAAGGGCAGGTCGTTCCAGTGGCTCCCCAGGTCCGACATGGTGCCGTTGCCGAAATCCCACCAGCGGTACCATTTCGGTCCCGGGAAATACACCTCGTGGAACGGCCGCTCGGCCGCCGGCCCCAGCCACAGGTCCCAATCGAGATACTCGGGCACCGGCATCGCCTCGGTGGGCCGGTCGGTGACGAAGACAATGTCCTTGGCCTGCTCGGCTTCCTCCTTCGACTGCAGCCCCCATGCCCGCCCCACCCAGACGTGCACCTCACTCACCGGTCCGATCGCGCCCGACTGGATCAGTTCCACCACTCGGCGATAGTTGGGCATGCCGTGGATCTGCGTGCCCATCTGTGTCGCCACCCCCGCTTTCTCTGCCGCTTCGAGGACGACATACGCCTCATGGACGTTGTGCGTCAGCGGTTTCTCGCAGTACACCGGCTTGCGCATCGCCAGCGCCGGCAGCGTGGCATAGGCATGAGTGTGCTCGGTGGTGCTCACCACGACGGCATCGATGTCGCCCGGCTCCTCGTAGAGCTTGCGGAAGTCGCGATACTTGCGCGCCTTGGGGAATCGCGACGCGGCCTGCTCGAGGTTCCGCAGGTTCACGTCGCACAGCGCCACGACGTCGTCCCTGTCTCCCTTGCCCACCAGTTCGTTGAGGTTGGCGCCTCCGCGGCCGCCGGAACCAATGAACGCCAGTCCCAGCCGGCTGTTGGGTGAGGCGGAGCGAACGATCGCCGGCAGGCCCATCACACCGGCGGCCAGGCCGGATTGCACGAGAAAACGGCGGCGGGAAATCATGGCAGGCTCCTCGGGGCGCTAGGTTCCGTGGTGGATCGTGAGGCAGTGCGACACCTGGTCTGGTCGCACACTCGTGTGCCCGACCGCTAATCAACAGGCGACGCCACCCGCTCGGGCACTTTGCCGTGGCGGCACGCCCATTATCGCCGTCGCCCTGGCCAAGTTGCAATACTTTTTCGCGCAGGTCCAACGGCCAGCACGACTTAGATCCGCTGCGCCCGCGCCGCTTCACGTCAGATTCCGGCGATGCGCCCACACTTTCTCAAACGCCCGGACGTACTGGTCCACCAGCTCGGGCGCGTCGCCGGTGAAATACGGCAACTGAATGCCCGTATTGCGCGCCTCTTCGCAGCCGGGCATCTTGTCGGGCACGGCGGGGAGATGGTGCCACCACTGGGCTTCCTGGAAGATCGGGTAGGTGTGCAGCAGGTTGCCCAGACCGTTGTACACGCCCACATGGACGCCTTCGGCTTTGAGCGCCTTGAGGCACGCGGCGCGCGACATTCCCGCCTTCGCCTCGTCGAGGAAAAGAAAGTTGCGATTGTAATACACGCGTTCGCAGTCCGGCCGGACGTAAGGAGCCGTCAGTCCCGGCAGTTGGGTCAGCCGGTCATTGAGCCGCTTCACCTGCGCGCGGCCGGCTGCATTCCGATCCACAAGGCTCGTCAACTGGATCTTGGCGAGGATGGCTGCGATCGGATGGATTCGCAGTTTGCAGCCGAGCCCGGTCGTCTGGTACTTGAGATAGGGGCTGTCCGGCGAGCAAAGCTTCCAGGCATCCCAGTGTCCGTACGACGCCGCGAGTTCGTAGTCACGACGGTTCTTGTACATGCCGATGCCCGCTTCAATAGCCGGCAGAGGCTTGCTCGCCTGAAGGCTGAAGCCCGACATCCGGCCCCAGGTTCCAATCGGCTGACCCTTGAGCGTCGCGCCGTGCGCGTGGCTGGCGTCCTCCACGACTTCCAGTCCGTGTTCCTTCCCGAAATCGTTGATGTCATCCATGTCGCAGGGCAACCCGAACCAGTGAACCGGCATGATCGCCCGCGTGTTCTTCGTCAGCCGCCGCTTGCAGTCCTCCACGTCGATATTCAGGGTTCGGGGGTTGACGTCGACCCATACGGGCACCAGCCCGAAGAACCGCATCGGCACGACGGGGAACCAGGTGCTGTCGTCAGGGACGAGAATCTCGCTCCCCGGCGGCAGGTCCAAGGCGAAGAGCATTGCCGTCAGGGCGCCGGTGCCGCTGGAGTAGGTCTTGCAGAAGGTCCCCTTGTGGAACTCCAGCCACGCCTTCTCAAACTCGACAATTGGCCCGTACGTCCCGTAGAAGTAGTCCGGGTCGCGCAAGTAGGCTACGATCTCCTTCTCTTCCTCGTCTCCAAAACGCGGCCAGCGCGTCGCAGGTTCCAGCGGCGCGGTGACCGCCTTGGGGCCGCCGTTCAGAGCCAGCGTTTCCTTCCCGGTGGCCGTCCCAGACTTCTGCGCGGCGCCAAGGTCGCTCGCGCCTGCCAGGTACAGACCGGCGGCGGCCCCGCCCGCCCGGCGAATGAACTCCCGCCGCCCCGAGGGCCGATCAAAGTCATCCGCGTGCGGTGGCATGGAAAGACCTCCTTCCGGTGCAATGGCGAATCACGGGGTCCGCATTCATTCACCAGACCATCGAGACCTCGCAACGATAGCCTGGCAGCCCTGAGCTTCGGGGGCGCACAGGGCCATGTCAATCGTCCCCACTCGGAAATCGCGCTTCGGCGTGAATGCGGTTCCTGGGGCCGCCTCACGGCGAAGAACGGCTGCCGTGGGGCGTGCGGATTCCGGTCAGGATCCAAACATGCAATCTGTATGGCCGACAGGTTGATTTTCCAGGCCGGGATCGATAAACACGACTCTTGCCACGACACCACACAGCAGGAGCCGAAGCCATGCGGACGTTCGCGACACTAATCCTTTCAGCGTTCCTGGCGCTCGGAGCGGCCTTTGCACCGGCCGAGGACGACGCCCCTTCAACACGGTACCTCGTGAGCAGAATTGATGTGAAGGACTTCGGCGCCGAGACACTGCGGATCGGCGACCTCAACGGCGACGGCGGCCCGGACTTGCTCTTCGTGCAGTCGGTCTACGGCACGCGTGAAATCACTTGCCTCACCGCCACCACGATCCTCGGCGAAGTCCTCTGGCAGTCGGGCACTGCTTCAGTCGCCAACGGCCGGATCTACAGCGATCTGCCGGTCCAGATCTACGATTGGGATGCCGATGGCCGCAACGAGGTGCTCTACGTTCGCCAGGCTCGTTATGCCGACCCGCCTTACACGGGTGGGGCTCGCGAAAGGGCGAGCCGCTACGAAGGTAACGCCACCATGTTGATCCTGGATGGCAGGTCGGGCAAGGAGAAAGGCGCGCTCGCCCTCCCGGCGCCGGCCGACGACTGCTTTCTGTTTGCCGATCTTACTGGCCGCGGCCGCCGCGAAGACCTCGTGGTGAAAGACCGCTACTGGAACATGTGGGGTATCTCACATGACGCCCAGACGCTCTGGCAGTGGGCCGGATCGGTCGGGCATTTCCCGGCGATTGCCGATGTGGATGGCGACGGCAAAGACGAAGTCTTCGTCGGTTTCGCACTGATCGACGACAATGGCGAGGTCCTCTTCGAGAGCGACCCGCAGGGGACGCATCAAGACGCCTGTTACATCGTGCGGCCGGCCGACGGCAAGTACCGCCTCCTGTTCGGCAACGGCGGTATCCATTGCCTGACCACCGACGGCCGCCCGCTCTGGCATCAACTGTTGGGCGAGGCGCAACACGTCGTCGCCGGCCGCTTCCGCAACGATTCGGAGTTGCAGTTCGCGGTAGTCGACCGCACACCCGTGCCAACCCACCGTCGCGACAGCAGCGCCTGGTCGATCCTCTACCTGTACGACCTGAACGGCAAGGAGATCTGGCGCCGGCAGCAAGAGAAGGGTGCATGGTGCATTGCCACTGTCCGCATTGATTGGATCGGGCACGACGCGCCCGACGGAGTGTTCGTCTACGGGCAGGGTGACGGCCGCCCGGCGGTCATCTACGACGGCGAGGGGAATATCGTCGACGAATTTCCCATGGTCTACTCGCCCGAGCTGACTCCGGCCGATCGTCCGGCCGACTTCTACGGACTTGCCGCCGACGTGTGGGGCGACAGTCGCGACGAAGTGCTCCTCTTCAACTCCCGCAGCGCCTGCATCTACACCAACGCCCGCCCCGCGGCCATGCCGACTTTGTACAACGAAACGCTCTACCCCGGAATGTGACTTCGTTGGGCACGTTTGCAGCATTGCGCGCCGCGACTCGGCGTTGCCAATGGTGGATACGAAACGCAGGACGCTTCGCCGGACGCGTGAGGATTGTGACCAAAGGCGAAATACCCGCCTTGATCGTCTGCTGCGATCAGCGATCCTTCAGTCCCGCCTGCGCCGCGTTCAGCCGGGCGACTAGCGTCTTGGCGGCCGGCGTGGGAGAATCGCGAAGGACCTTCAAGAGGCCGGGATACTGCTCGAGCGATTCCATCGCCCGCGACCACGCCGCCGGATCCTTCTCGGCAAGGGCGCCGGCGCGATCGAGGCAGATTGCCAGATACGCCGCCCGGGCTTGCCATTCTGCCGATGCTCCCGGCGCGAGGCCGGCGTCGATCTGCGGTTCAAGCCGCGTCTTGAGCGCCGCAATCGCTTCACCCGGAGGCGTGATCGGCTCGACCGGTGCGGGCCGCTCGGTACGGATGCGGTAGAACTTCCGGCCGTCGCGCTCGACTGCCTCGCCACCCTGCTGCCGGATCACGCGGTCGGCCAGTTCCGTCAGCCTGCCGGCGAAGCGCGAGATCGTCTCGTCGTCGGGCAGTCCGGGGCGGCTTGTGTTCTGGTAGCGGTCACGGATCGTCCAGCCCTGTTCGTCGAACCAGCGTCGGCCGCGGATCACGCCCAGGATGCTGCCGGCGGTCGCTGCGTTGTTGTCGGCATCCCAGCCGAAATTGAAAGCCAGCCGCAGCGTCTCGGCGAAATCGCCCTGTCCATAGAGAATCGCCGCCACCGTCGAGGCCGTGTTCAGCTCGTAGCCGTTGCGGTCGCGCATCGCGCCGCCGTGCCGGCTGTAGGCCTCTTTGATCGCGGCTCGAGTGGCCCGCCAGTCGTCCGGCTCTTCGCGATGCCAGCGTCGGACATCGGCCACGATCTTGTAGATCTCGCTCTGGCGGTCGACTGCGGCAACACCCGCCTCAAGGATCTCTTCGAGCCGGTCGGTGAAGAAGGCCGTGGCAATCATCGCCGTGAAAAGCTGCGTTGTCTGCGCCGGTTCGCCGTCGATCGCGACATGCGTGTAGTGCAAGCCGATGCGGCCGGCGGTCTGCGGCATGCCGGGCGACATCAGGCCGAAGCTCTCGCAGACGAATTGCCCGGAAAGGTTGAAATCGGACCACGGGTTCACCAGCGGCTGGCCGGTGAGAGGCGGCTCGAACCCGAGGTCGATCAACTGCCGGGCATAGAGATTCGCGCACCAGATGCGGTCGTTCAGGTGCGCCTTCCACAGTGCGGCGATCTGGCCGGGTGGGAGCAGAAGCTCGCCCCGCTCGATGGCGACGACGTAAACCCATTCCAGGTCGGTGTCGTCGTCGGTCCGAGCGCCTTCGGGCAAACCTGGCACGTACTGCTCGACGCGGCCGGGTTCATCGATGTACTTCATTTCGTGAGCCAGGCCGTTCAGATTGCCGAGCAACTGCCCCACCAGTCCGCCGTGGATCTTGTCGGCCAGCACATTGGCGTCGATCTCCACCGTCGGCGCCGCTTGATCGGCAAAGGCGGCAACCGGCAGCATAGCCGCGACCACAACGGCGAGCAGGCGGAAACGGAGGGCAGGCGATGTTGGAAGCATGGTGTGCGGAACCCGTTGAGAGCGATCATGGGGACTGCGGATATGCCCCATTGGAATGTAGCGACAGCCGAGGCTCAAGTAGCGGGCCCATAAGCGCCAGCCGCCTCACGTCGCAATGGCCAGACGGGACCGCGGCCGAGGGCATCCTGACCGTTCCGCGCCGGCCGGCACCCCATCCAGAGGGTGTGAGTGAGATCTTTCGATCTTGCTCCTCCGGGCAACCTTCTCTATATTAACAAGTTTGGGCCGGTGTGGGCGGCAAAAGGATGGGCGTATGCTCCAGCAGATGGAAGTGGTCAACGGCAAGGTGACGCAGCTCGGAGAGCTGGCGGGGAACGTCCTCGTCTACATCAACCCGAACGAAGCCGAGCGCAAGTACCTTTCCGAGACGCTCCGGCTCGACGAGCATACGCTCGCATCGGCCTTGGACCCTAACGAGCTGGCCCGCCTGGAATTCGAGCCCGACCACGTGGCGATGATCTTGAAACGGCCGCGGAATTACTCGAGCGAAGACCGGTTCGTCTTCAAGGTCGCTTCGACCGGGTTGTTCCTGTTTGCCGACAAGCTCGTAATCGTCATGTCGGAAGAGGTGCCTTTGTTTCAGGGACGCCCGTACGCCAAGGTCAAATCGCTGCAGGACCTCGTGCTGAAGATGATCTACAGCTCGATCTTCCACTTCGTCGAACACCTCAAGGTGATCAACGCCGTGTCCGACTCGCTCGAAGAGCAGATCAACACGTCGATGCAGAACAAGTACCTGCTCAACCTGTTCAGCCTGGAAAAAAGCCTCGTCTACTACCTCAACGCGATCAACACCAACGCCAAGCTCATCGAGCGGCTCAAGAACAACGCCGCCAAGATCGGCTTCAGCACCGACAACATCGAGTTCATCGACGACATGATCATCGAGAACAGCCAGTGCTATGAGCAGGCGTCGATTTACTCCAACATTCTGGCGAGCATGATGGATGCCCGGGTGTCGATCGTCAGCAACAACCTGAACTGGTTGATGAAGACGCTGACGACCATCACGATCGCGATCATGCTCCCCACATTTGTGGTCAGTCTTTTTTCGATGAATGTGGATTTTCCGGGCCGGGAGAATCCGGTCATGTTCTGGATCATCCTGTCGCTGGCTATGCTTTCGATAGGGGCGGTGCGGCTGGTCTGGTGGTGGAAAAACTGGTGAAACGCAGATCATAATAGGGGCACGGCCGCCGGTCGGCCTGACGCTACAGAGCAATGCTTCGATTCCTGCTTGGGCTCCGCAGAAGGGAGCAAGACGCGATGGCTACCAAGTCGGCCACTCGTCAAGTGGTTGTCGCCAACCCGGCCGGATTGCACGCCCGGCCCAGCTTGGCCATCACCAGCGCCGTGCGCCGCCACCAATCGAAGGTCCAGATCCACAACGGCAGCCAGGAGGTCGACGCTGCGGAGATCCTGCAGCTTTTGTCGCTCGGCGCCCAGGCCGGGACCGAACTCGTGCTCACCGCCCAGGGGCCCGATGCCGACGAAGTGCTCGACGAACTGGTGAAGCTCTTCAACACCCAATTCGGACTGCACTACGACTGACACGATACCGGCTGAGCCGCGCAGCTCAAGCGGCCGCCTGGGCCTGCCAACCGGTCAGAGCGTTTCCTTGCGGCGGGCGGTGAAGCTTGCCGTGCCCCCTTTCTCGGAGCGGACGGTGATCCTGTAGGGCCCCTTTCCCTGGACGAGCCAGCGGACGTACACCGCGCTCATGCCGGGGATGTTGGAAATCCGCAGATCGCCGGGCTGATGCTTCTGATCGGTGGCTGCGGTCAAGAGGCGGTCTCGCGACCACAGGCCGGCGATCACTTTGACCCCGCGCCCTTCGATCTTCACCCGGTCTGGCGGCGTGATGTGGTGCTTCACGTCCACCGCGGAATGCGTGGGCGCCAGCCGCGTATTGGCGACGACCGCCGTCACCTCGAGCAGGCCGCCCGGCACTGGCTTGACGGTCGCCGACTGCAATTCGACGCGCGGCATCTGGTCGGCATGGTAGAGGATGAAGGCCATGTTGCGGTGCAGGCTCTCCTCGAGCAGAAACGACGGCGGCTGCCGCGTCCACTGCTTCTTCCATCCGCCGACCTCGACCTTGCCGTGTTGCGGGTGCTCGACCTCGTGCCACGGCACCATTCCCTCATCGAAGAGCAGATAGCGGTTGAATTTCTCTACCTCGAGCGGTTTGCCGAAGTATCCACCGTCGCCCGACTGGCCGAAGTATTCGGTCGAGGTGAACATCTCGTTGACAAAGACGAAGATCCCCCGCATCTGGTGGAAGAAGTCCTTCTCGCCGCCATAGACTGAGTAAAGGTCCTTGTAGGTGACCAGGTAGCGGTAGCCGGGCAGGATCAGTTCGCCGCGGCGGCCGACCGTGTCGTAGACCGCGACGTCGGCCGCATCGTAGCTGTCGGCCTCCGTACCGGGCCCGCGCAGGAGCATTCCCCCGGCGTTATGGAACGACTGGGCGGCAGCGATATTGGGATGGTCGAGGACGAACTCGGCCGCCAGCCGGTTCTCGCCGATCGACAGGGGATACTTGCCGGCCCCGCGCTGCACGTAGTTCGGCTGCCAGTTCCACGGCCAATCGCGGTTGGGATCGTAGTAGCCGTCGCCGTCCTCGTTCACGCGCCCGTCGCCGTCGTTGTCGAAGCCCTCAGTTCCGAGCAGTCGGTACTCGCCCGGTTGATCCGGCTCGGCTTCGATCATCAGGTGCGGGTAGTCGGGGTGCGGCTTGTGCCGGCCGTTGGGATCGCGGATGCGCATCTGGGTGATGTGGCCGTCGCCGTCGAGATCGTCGGCCGGGTCCTCGTCGACCAGCCCGTCGTTGTCATCGTCGAAGGGGCGCTGGCCGCTTCGCGGCGAACTGGTGCTGTTGGGCTCGTACATGTGCTCGTCGCGGCTGTCAGGGCTCATCATCGGCAGGAAATAGAACGTCCGCTCGTCGACCAGCCGTGTGAGGTGCTCGTTGCGGCCGTACATTTCCAGTAGATACCAGGCCGAGTAGAGCACGGCCTCTGTGGCCTGGATCTCGTTGGCGTGGATCGCGCCCTGCGCCCAGAAGGCCGGTTTGTCGCGGTCGTCGCCGGTGGCGAAATTCGTCACCGTCAGGACCCACATCTCGCGCCCGCCGTACGACTTCCCCAGGCTGCGAAGCCTGGCCCGCTCGGGGTGCGCCTTGGCCATGGCTTTGAGCAGATCGGTGGCCTGGGTGTAGTCGTGATACATGTTCCATCGCACGGCCACCTTGGGATCGGCCGGCGCGCCCATCGGCTGGTAGACGGTCTTCTCCCGGTCCAGTTCGCCCGCCGTTGCGGCCAGCGCCGCGGCACAAGCGAGCAGGGTCAGCAAGACCTGCGAAATCCGGCGATGCGTCATGATTCTTGTCCCAACAGGGATTGGGCGATCGGTATAGTGAGTGTAAATCAATCAGGCGTGGGGAAAGGTCACTCGGCCGCTTTCGCTTTGGCGACCGCCTCGCCCACCGAAGGGCTCCAGACGCGGACGCCGATCTCCGACGACTTGGCTTTCCCCAGCGCCACCAGCCACGTCTGTTCGCTCAGGCCGCCAGCGGGGATCGGGCCAAGCCGGCGCCGCGCCGGACCTTCGACGAGCACAGCGCCGCGCGGCAGCTTAAGCTCGGCCTGCAGCGGTTGGGGCGACTCGTTGGCCCGGCCCATCGCCGGCATCGTCGGCAGTTTGCCGTCGTTAGCCACGGTAACCGTGACGCGGACCACGCCGCCCCCGAGCGATTCGGCCTTGGCCTCGCGAATCGCCAGCACGGGCAGCATCTCGGCCAGACGCCGGACATACCGCCAGTGCACTTCGCCGAGCGGATCGAGTTCCTTGGCCGGTGGATTGATGCGAACGAACGGTCGGAAACCCCCGATCTCCACCTTGCGGTGCGGGAAATCGGGGTGCTCGATGGCCTTCCAGGGCACGAAGCCGTCGATCTGCTGCTGGGCAAACCAGCGCAGGGCGTTGAGGTCCTCGGCGCCCCGCTTCTCGTCCTTCGCGTTGTCGGCGCTGGCGTTGGCCGGGGCGGGTTCCGCCGCCGGCGTGGCCGGCGCGGGCGAAGGTGCTGCCCCCGCAGCGGGCGCGGCGTTCGTCGCCGCGGGTGCAGGTTGACCGGACGGGGTGGAAACTTGCCTCGAGTCGCCGGGCGTGGTCGGCGTCTGGTTATCCTTTGTTTCTTCCACCAGAGGAATCCACCATGCCCGTGCAGCCAGCGACCAGCGGCCGTACTGGAAATACGCCCAGCGGGCAAATGAGCCTTTCGCCGCCGGAGACTCGGGCGCATCCTTGCCGCCGTGGATTTCGCGATAGGCCGAGGCCAATTCGCCGTAGTAGGGCGCATCAGCCGGCAGGACCGCCGTCTTGATGCGCGACTGCTCCGCGGCGGCGTCGGGCTCCCAGGGATGGAACAGATTGTCTTCCGGCGTGAAGGTGAACACGGCGGCGATGTTGTTGTGCGACAAGGCAAAGTCGATCACGGCTCGCGTCTCGATCTCCGACACCGGGAACGGCCCCGCGCCGCGTTCATAGTAGGGATACTCGAACGGAAAATTGCGATTGAAGGCCGTCCCCCCGGCCGGGTCTTCGCCAGGCGACTCGTCTGAGTCGTCGTCGCGTCCCTCGACGTGGAGCGAGTAGCGACCCAGCTCGCGCTTCTTGGCGTCGATCTCGATGAGCACGCGGTCGTCGCCCGGATGGAGACGGTACTTGCCGGCAGGATCCTCAACGCGCATCTGGCTGATCACGCCGTCGCCATTCAGGTCATCGGCGCCGTCTTCGTCGATCTGCCCATCGCCGTCGTCGTCCATCGGCCGTTCGTTCACGGTCCGCTCGGCGTGAGGCGGGCGGAAGAAAGCCTCGACCGCATCGGGGGCGGGGCGGGGGATGATGTACAGCGCGATCCGATCGAGCCACTGGCCGGCGGCCGGATCGGCGGCCTCGGCCACGACCCGCTCGGCCATGCGAACGGCCAGTTCGCTCCCCACGAGGTGCGGCGGATGGACACTGCCGACGACAAGAATGGCCGGCTTCTCGTCCACCGGCGGCTTGCCCACGCGGAGCAGGAAGACGTCGCGCCCGCCCAGCGTCCGGCCGAGCGACTCGAGTTCCACCAGTTCAGACTCGGCAATCTTCTCCAGCCGGGCGTGGAAGGCGGCGTAGTCGGCATATCCTTCGATGGCGGGCTGGGCTGCGGACGCGACCCGGGCCAGCAGGACGGCCAGGGCCAGTGCGGCAAATCTCATCGAGCAGGCTCCTCTGGCTTCACGACGGCACGAACATTATTGGTTGCGCGGCCGATTCTGCAACTTGCTTGATTGGGCGGGGACGCCGGGCACATTCTGCCCGTCCGCCCTCCCCAACCCGACGGCTGGCTTGCCGGGGCAAAGCAAGCCGCCGCCGACTATACTGAATAGACCAGCCCCATCGCCCATGCAAGGAGCTTTCCGTGAAATTGCAGTTCCTCGGCGCCAGCCGCCAGGTCACCGGTTCCCGGTATTATCTCGAGGCGGACGGCGCACGGCTCATGGTCGATTGCGGGATGTTCCAGGAACGCCAGTACCAGGAGCGAAACTGGCAGCCCCCGCCGGTCGATCCGCGGCAGATTCAGGCGGTGCTGCTCACTCACGCGCACCTCGACCACTGCGGCCTGCTGCCGCGCCTGGTGCACCAGGGCTTCCGCGGAAAGATCCACTCGACCGGCCCCACCGCCGATCTGGCGGAACTGATCCTGCGCGATTCGGCCGAAATCCAGGCGGAAGACGTGGCCTACAAGAAGAAACGCCACCGCCGCGAAGGCCGCACCGGCAAGCGGCCCACCATCCCGCTCTACACCATCGACGATGTCGAACGGACCTTGCCGCGGTTCGAAAGAACCGGGTATGGCCAACCCGTGAAGCTGGGCGAGGGGGTGGACGTCACTTTTCACGACGCCGGCCACATCCTCGGCTCATCCGTGCTGGAACTGACCGCCCGGTCGAACGGGCAGGCCCGCCGACTACTGTTCTCGGGCGATCTCGGCCAATGGAACCGTCCGCTGTTGCGGGATCCGACCACATTCGAAGAGGCCGACTACGTCGTGATGGAGTCGACGTACGGCGACCGCGAACACAAGCCTGAGGCGGATGTCGAGACGCAACTGGCGACGATCATCAACGAAACCGTCCAGGCCGGCGGCAACGTGGTGATCCCCACCTTTGCCGTCGAGCGGGCCCAGGAGTTGATGTACTACCTCAGCCAGCTTCTCCGCAACAACCGCATCCCCCAGGTGCCGATCTTCCTCGACAGCCCGATGGCGGTGAGCGTGGTCGATGTCTTCAGCCGCTACCGCGACGAACTCGATCACGAGACCTGGCAGCGTATCCGGGCCGGCGACTGGCCGCTGCGATTTCCCGGCTTGAAGCTCACCGGCAGCGTCGAGGAATCGAAAGCGATCAACGAGGTCGCCGGCTCGTCGATCATCATGGCCACCTCCGGAATGTGCAACGCGGGCCGCATCAAGTTCCACCTCCGCCGCAACATCGGCCGCCCGGAATCGACGATCCTCTTCGTCGGCTTCCAGGTGCCCGGCACGCTGGGGCGGCAGATTCTTGAAGGCGAGCGCGAAGTCCGCATCCACGGAACGCTGTACCTCGCCCGCGCCCGCATCGCCCAGATCCACGGCTTCTCCGGTCACGCCGACCGGAGCGGGTTGTTGCGCTGGCTGGGCAGCTTCCGGCGGCCGCCCGAACACCTGTTCCTCACCCACGGCGAGGAGTCGGTCTCGCTGGCCCTGGCCGAACAGGTGAAGACCGAGCGCCAGTGGAACGTCACGGTGCCCGAGTACCAGCAGGTGGCCGCATTGGCGTAGGAGCCAGCTTCTGCCCGGGTTACCCGGCGAGCGCCGATTCGCTACGATGGGAGCGTCCTGCGAGGAGGAGAACATGAGCGTGCGCTTGCTGCATACGACGCGCGGCCCGATGGCGGAGATCGACGGCGCGCACTATCTTCTCGACGATGTCGCCTGGGACGACGCGCTGGCGTGCGACAGCCTGGTGCAGTGGCTCAAGGAAGCCGCTCGAGGACGGCCCGAAACAGCCCGGCCCGACGATGAGAGCCTGTTGCCCCCGATCGGCAGCCAGGAGGTCTGGGCCGCGGGGGTCACCTACCTGCGGAGCCGGACAGCCCGCCAGGAGGAGTCGCGGCACGAAAGCGATTTTTACGACCGGGTGTACTCGGCGCCGCGGCCGGAACTGTTCTTCAAGGCGGCCCCGCACCGCGTGGCGGGACATGGCCAGCCGGTGCGGATTCGCTCCGATTCCCGCTGGAACGTGCCCGAACCGGAACTGACGCTGTGCATCTCGCCCCTTGGCCGCATCCTCGGCTATACCATCGGCAACGACATGAGCAGCCGCGACATCGAGGGGGACAACCCGCTCTATCTGCCTCAGGCCAAAGTGTACGACGGTTGCTGCGGCCTGGGGCCGGCCATTCTGGCGAGCGACGAGATGCTGCCTCCCTCGACCGGCATCGCGCTGGAGGTCCGCCGCTCGGGCGCGCTGGTCTTCTCCGGAGCGACCGAACTGCAAAGAATGAAACGCACGCCGCAGGAACTCGTTGATTACCTGATGCGCGACAACAGCTTTCCTTACGGGTGTCTCCTGCTGACGGGCACCGGCGTCGTTCCGCCCAACGATTTCACGCTCGCCTCGGGCGACGTGATCCGCATCACGATCGAGCCGATCGGAACGCTCGAGAACCGGGTGCTTTGACCGAACCACTCACGAGGAGCCGATCCATGCCACTGCACGGCAAGAACTTCATCGGCGGGCAGATTTCCGCTCGGGGAAGCGACACTTTCCAGCCCGTGAACCCGGCGACCGGAGAGAAACTCGAGCCCGTGTACTTCGAGGCCCGCCAGGATGAAATCAGCCAGGCTGCCGAGTCCGCCGCACTGGCGCTGGAAGAGCGGCACCACAACGATCCGGAACAGAACGCGGCCCTGCTGGAACTGATCGCCATCGAGATCGAGGGGCTGGGCGACCGGTTGCTGGAGCGGGCCCACCTGGAAACCGCGCTGCCGCTGGCGCGACTGGCTTCGGAACGGCAGCGAACGGTAAGTCAATTGCGGCTGCTGGCCGGCGTGGCCCGCGAAGGTTCATGGGTCGATGCCCGGATCGACCGCGCGATCCCCGGCCGCACTCCGCAGCCCAAGCCAGACCTCCGCCGGATGCTGGTGCCCATTGGGGCGGTCGCCGTATTCGGAGCGAGCAATTTCCCCTTGGCTTTCTCTGTCGCCGGAGGCGATACGGCGTCGGCCCTGGCCGCCGGTTGTCCCGTGGTGGTCAAAGCGCACCCGTCGCATCCCGGCACGTCGGAACTCACGGCCCGCGCCGTCCAGAAGGCCCTGGCCGACGCGAGCATGCCCGAGGACTGGTTCTCGATGGTCCACAGCGCCGACCCCGCGGCAAGCCTGTTCCTGGTGCAGTTGCCCGCGATCCGCGCCGTGGCTTTTACCGGATCGCAGAAAGCGGGCAAGGCGCTGTTCGACGCGGCGGCGGCACGCGCCGAACCGATTCCCGTCTATGCCGAGATGGGGAGTGTCAACCCTGTGTTCCTGCTCCCCGGCGCGATGGCCGAACGCGCCGAAGCGCTGGCCGCCGGAATCCACCAGTCGGTGACCCTGGGAGTGGGGCAGTTCTGCACCAATCCAGGGCTGGTGGTGGCGATCGATGGCGAACCGCTCGAGCGGCTGCTCGAGGGTCTGCGCGCGGCGGTCCGCCAGACGCCCCCGTGCAGCATGCTCAACCAGCGAATCAGCCGCGCCTATGCGGCCGGAGTGGAGCGGTTGGCGAGCACCGACGGCGTCGAGCTTCTGGCCAACAGCCCCGTCGATCCAGAACCCGATAAGGCGGAAGGGGCGGCGATGGTCTTTGCCACCGACGCCGAAACCTACCTCGACCGCAAGCAACTGCACGAGGAAGTCTTCGGCCCGGCGACGCTGGTGGTCCGTTGCCAGAATCTCGACGAGATGCTCGACGTGGCCGCCGACCTGGAAGGCCAACTCACTGCGACGGTGCACGCCACCCCGACCGAACTCGCCATGAGTGGCGAACTGCTGCATATCCTCCAGTCAAAGGCCGGGCGGCTGATCGCGAACGGGTTTCCGACGGGTGTCGAGGTTTCGCCCGCCATGCATCACGGCGGGCCCTACCCGGCAACCACCGACGTCCGCGCCACCTCGGTGGGGACGGCGGCCATTCTTCGCTTCGCGCGCCCGGTGTGTTATCAGGATTTTCCCGAAGCGGTTCTGCCGCCGGAACTCCGCGACCAGAATGTCCGCGGCATCTGGCGGATGATCGACGGTGTCTGGGGCAAGCAGTGAACGACGAGAATCCTTATCAGTCGCCGCAGGCGGCCTCTATGCCGCCGCCGACCGCGCCGTTGGGCAACGCCGAGAGCCTGCCGCCGGATTTCAAGGACCGGAGCACCGGACTGATGGTGTTCGGCGTCCTCGAGATCCTTGCAGGGCTCTTCGCCGCGCTGCTGATTCCGCTGATGATCGTCGGATTGCTCATGGCGCCAAACCGCGCGATGCACCCGGCAGCCATGATCCCGATGGTGCTGATGTACGGGTTGGCAGCCATCGCCGGGATCTGGCTGGGAGTCGGCTCGATCCAGGCCCGCCGATGGGCGCGATCACTATCGCTGCTGCTCGGCTGGACATGGCTGGTGGTGGGAGTGATGGGAACGGCCGCGATGTTGTTCATCCTCCCGCGCATGGACCTAGCGGGTCCTCAAGGGATGCCAGCTTCGGCGAATTTCATGTTCTTGGGCATGATGCTGGCAACGATCGGCTGCGTCTACCTGGTGCCTCCCATTGCTCTCGTCCTGTTCTATGGCAGCCGCCATGTCGAGGCGACCTGCCGGTGGTACGATCCGAAACCCAATTGGACCGACCGCTGCCCGCTGCCGGTGTTGGCGATGAGTCTGGTGTTGGGCTTCTGGGCGCTGAGCACGTTGGGGGGCATGGGGTCGAACTACGTCCTGCCCGTGTTCGGCGCCTACGTGAGCGGCCCGGCGGGCGCTGCGGGCTACCTGATCCTGGGCGGACTCTTTGCGTATCTCGCCTGGGCCGCGTACCGCCTCCACAGGCATGCCTGGTGGCTGACCGCCGTCGTGATTGCGCTGTGGTCTGCATCGGCGCTGGTGACGTTCCTTGTGGCCGGGCCGGCAGAACTGTACCGCCAGGCCGGCATGCCGCCGGAGCAGATCGAGGCGATCCAGAAGTCGGGAATGCCGCTCAACGCACTTGGCGCAGGGGGCGCCGCCGTGGGCCTCCTGCTCGCCGCGTATGCCGTCTGGCTGCGGCGATATTTCAAAGCTCCCCTCGGCTCGCCCGATGGGTGAAGAAGATTGGCAGCTAGTGCCGGCCACCGCGCAACGAAAACCCCCACGGGCTCGCCCCGTGGGTGAAGAAGATTGAAAGCTAACAGACAGACCGCGATCCGACGCGACCCCCACGGGCTTGTCCCGTGGGTGAACGAGATTGAAAGCTAATAGACAGACCGCGATCCGACGCGACCCCCACGGGCTTGTCCCGTGGGTGGACAAGATTGAAAGCTAACAGACAGACCGCGATCCGACGCGACCCCCACGGGCTCGCCCCGTGGGTGAAGAAGACTGAAAGCTATGGGCGCGTCGGGCGTTAGCCGCCAATCCCGTTTCACCATCCGGCAGGCCGGAAGCGAACGCATGGCGCTCGAACCGATATACAAGGGGAATACCGCCGAGGCCGCCTACCAACTCCGTTACGCATGGACTGCATGGCTGAGAGCGGACATTCCGCCACAGCCGGAGGTCCTGCGCGAGCTTGAGCCGTTGTGGGAGGAGGACGGCCTTCGATTGTTGGAGCACCGGTGGTGCGGATCTCGGGTGCAACTTGCGTTCAGCACTCGCACCGACGTCTCACCGGTGCTTTTGGCCACGCGAGCCAAGGGGCGGCTCCAGCATGCCCTGCGTAGCCGGTTGCCCGACTTCCCTGGATTCAGCCGCAAGATCGCGCTGCGCTCGGTCGGCGAAAACACGAGCCAAGACGTCGAAGCCTACATCGCCCGGCAGGTCGGGAAGGAGCAATTCGCTGACCCGCGTTTCGAGGCATTCATGCAGCAATTCACGGTGCGATGCCCGGACGTCGATCTCTCGCAGCCTAGCGAGGCGGTTCGCGGCCGATACTGGTACAACGTGCACCTCGTTCTGGTGGTTGCGGGGCGGTCCCGAGTCGCAGACCGGCGATCTCTGACGATCATTCGAGATGGTTGCTTTCGGATTGCGAAGAAGAAGGGCTACGGCATTGCCGTCGAATCGGTCATGCCGGACCATGTCCATCTGGCGCTGCGCGGCGCGATCGACCACTCGCCCCATCAAATTGCGTTAGCCTTTCAGAACAATCTCGCATATTTGTTGGGACAGGTCCGGATCTGGGAAGAGGGCTATTACGCAGGCACCTTCAGCGAATACGATATGGGGGCCATCCGCGCGCGGGCGCAGCCGCGCCGTGGGGATTAACGCTGACTGACAGACCCCCACCGCTCGCCCGTGGGTGAATTAGAGGGACAGCTAGCACAGCGCCGCCGCGGAACAACCCCCACGGGCTCGCCCCGTGGGTGAATTAGAGGGACAGCTAGCACAGCGCCGCCGCGGAACAACCCCCACGGGCTCGCCCCGTGGGTGAAGAAGACTGGCAGCTAACCTCACCATCGGCACGAGGCCGATGGGGTCCCGGAGAAAACGAGCCGAGAGGGCGCCGCAGCACGAAGACCCCCACGTGCTCGTCACGTGGGTGGACAAGATTGGCAGCTAACGCCGCATCCGGCAAGCCGGTGGCGTCGGAGAGAAAAGGATCATCGCCAATGGAAATCAGTTCACAAACGCTCGACAAGCTGCGGCAGTTCGACACGCCCACCATCTGCAACGTGATCGAACTGTTCGACATCCGCCCGTACAACTCGGGCTACATGGACGGCCGCATCCAGGCCTGCTTCCCCGAGATGCCGCCGATGGTCGGCTTCGCCAGCACGGCCGCCTTCCGCAGCGGTGCGCCGGCGGCCCACGGGCCGGCCTATGGCAGTTTCGTCGATCAGGTCAAGTCACTGGCCGATCTGCCCGGCCCGGCGGTGATGGTCTTCGAGGATCTCGACAATCCGGCCGTCGCCGCCACCTTCGGCGAAATCATGTGCTCGACTTACCAGGCGTTCGGCTCGGTGGGCCTGATCACTTCCGGCGGCGGCCGCGATCTCTTGCAGGTGAAGGGCCTGGGCTATCCGGTATTCACGGCGGCGACGATCTGCGCCCATGCCTATTGCCAGATCATGCACTTGGGACTGCCGGTTCGAGTGGGCGGGTTGGCGGTCGATCAGGGCGATCTCTTGCACGGCGACGCCAACGGCGTGACGAGCATCCCCCTGGAAATCGCCGCCGACATCGCCGACGTGGCCGATGAGTATGTAGCGGCCGAGAAGATCATCATCGACTACGTACGGTCTGCCGGCCCGAAGTCTATCGACCGTCTCGCCGCCGCCCGCGACGAGTTCGCCGCGGTTGTCGCCACCTTGCGGGCGCGGGTGAAGAAGAATCGTTGAAGCAGAGTGGTGCGACGCTCCGCCCAAACCAGGCCGCCGCTCCGCCGGCGGCTTTACGCAACGCCTTCGGCGTGCCTGTTGGCCCGCAGGGACTGCGGGCCTGCTTTCGGCGCTACCTACTCCAGCCCCATCGAGCGGCGGACGAACCAGTCCCGCACCCGGTCGCCAATCCGGGCAAAAGCCCAGAAGGCAAGCCGAGTGCGAAAACCCACTGGGTAGCGCGTGCGGGGCCGCCGCGCGGTGAGGGCATGCTCGATCGCCGCCACGACTCGTTCGACGGGCATCCCCTGCCTCTGCATCGTCCACGTCGCCCGCCGTATCGCGCTGAAATCGGCCTCGTATGCCCGGCGGGCCTCGGGCGTGGAGGCCTCCAGCAACCGCTCGACTCCGGCGAGCATCTTGTCCCAGATCGGCGTGGCTACGCTGTCGGGTTCGACAATTGAGACGGCGATCGCGTCGCGGCGCAACTCAACACGCCACGCATCGGCCATCGCCTCGAGCGCAAACTTCGTCGCCGCATAGGCGCCCATGAAAGGAGGTGACACGCGGCCGGTAAACGAACCCACCAGCACGATCCGCCCGCGAGCTTGCCGCACCAGGGGCAGAAAGGCCCGTGTAACCGCGTGCGTGCCGACGACGTTCACCTCCAACTGCCGCCGAAAATCGTCGCTTGTGAGCAGTTCCAGCGGGCCGGGCACGACGATGCCCGCATTGTTCACCAGCCCCGCCAGCCCGGCCGGGCCAATGGTCTCGCTGATCGATTCCGCCGCGCGGCGGATCTGGCCGGCATCGATCACGTCCATTAGCACCGGGACCAGCCGAGGCGATCCCTCGCCCTGCAACCGCTCGGCATCTGCCTCAGAGCGCACGCCGGCGAACACGCGGAAGCCGATCGCATCGAACCGCAGCGTACAGGCGTAGCCGATACCCGTCGAAGCGCCAGTGATGAGGATCGCGCGTGGCTCGGTCATGGAGCCAGTCTATCTCACCCCTGTCTCTCGTGCGAGTGGAGGAGAGTACCACTGCCTCGCGGTCGATCTTACGGGAGTCCCAGCCACTCGGGGAACCAGATCATCGCCGCGCGCCAGGCCGATATGTAGACACCGAACCACAACTGCGCGGCAACGCCCAGCCAGTGGGTCCATGGTTTGCGCCAGTGCTCAAGCCAGTCGCGTGCCGCCACATAGACCAGCAACAGCAGGAAGAACACATTTTGCCCGAGCATGGCGTGCATCGCCGCGGCGAGACATGTTTGGCCAACCAGATCGCTGATGGCTTCAAGCACGAAGTACACGCGCCAGCGCCGCACCCTGGTCCTAATCGCCGCCCAGCACCATATCGATGCGCAGAGAACTCCCGTGGCCATTGCGATGAACCCAAACATCGACAGGGACGGGTCAAGGTATCGGTACGCCGCCATCGCGGCCAGGGAAACGAGCGGGCCGATGCCGGTCATCACCAGCACGTATTCTCCACCGGTCACGGGGAATGGCATGCCGCGGAACCGCCAGGCCACGCCCACCAGCAATCCGGCCAGGCCCGTGCCGGCGCCCAACCCGTAAAGCATCCACACGTTGCGGAACACGGTCGAGGTGTCGGGGTCGATTTCCTGCAGCATGCGAATCATGCTCAGGTAAACGGCCACGCAGGCGGTCCAGAACATCAAATGAGCGATTCGCAATCGCGGCCGCTCGACGATCGGCGCAAACGGATCGCCCGGTGGCGCATCAACGGGCAGCGCATCAACGGGCAGCGTATCGACGGGCGGCGAGACGGAGGGTTCGCTGTCGGCAGTCATCGTCGCCCTGAGCAGGAAGGCACGGGTAGAAATGCTCCGCTCAGTCTACCGCACATCGCATCGGCGAGCGAGCGGTGTCGTGACCCGCAAAGAATGTGGTGCGACGATCCCGAATCGCGAAATCACAACGCGGAAGCGTCGTGCCACGCTATCCCGGCTCGTCGGGCGAGCGGCGGCGGATCGTGCCGCCCCCCAGGTCGATATCTTCGCCCAAGTAGCAGCGGCGGGCTTCGGGGTCGGCCAGCACCTCGTCGGGCGTGCCGTGGCAGAGGACCTGGCCCTTGCGGATCACGTAGCTGCGGTCGGTGATCTGCAGCGTCTCGCGGACCTGGTGGTCGGTGATCAGAATCGAGATCCCATCGCGCCGCAAGCCGCGAATGATCTCCTGGATGCTGTCAATCGTGACCGGATCGATGCCGGTGAACGGCTCGTCCAGAAGGATGATCTGCGGGTTGGAGACCAGTGCCCGGGCGATCTCCAGCCGCCGCCGCTCGCCGCCAGAAAGCGACAGCGCGCGGCTCTTGCGGAGCTTGGTAATATCGAACTGGCCCAGCAATTCGTCGCACCGCCGCCGCCGGGTCTTCCGGTCGAAGCCCAGCAACTCCATCACCCCGAGCAGGTTCTGCTCGACGGTGAGCTTCCTGAAGACGCTCGATTCTTGCGCCAGATAGCCCATCCCGCCATCGCGGGCTCTGCGGTACATCGGCCATTGCGTGACGTCGATGCCCGCCAATGTCACGCGGCCGGCGTTGGGCTCGATCATCCCGCAGGTGATGCGGAAGCTGGTCGTCTTGCCGGCGCCGTTGGGCCCGAGCAACCCGACGATCTCCCCGCGGTGAACCTCGAAATCGACGCCGTCCACCACGCGGCGGCTGCCGTAAATCTTCACCAGGCCCCGGGCTTCGAGCATCACCGTGCTCTCAGTCGCCGTGGAAATCGGATGGCGGGCCACGAGTCGCGGCCGAATGGCGACAGTCGGTTTCATCGCGGGAGCTCCTTCTCCTCGTCGCTTGTGGTGCAGGCCTCTCGGCTGCCTTCCGGCAGCCGCCGCGCCGGCACCGCAATATCCTCAACGTACCAGTCCCATGCGCCAGAAATTCGGGAAGAACCGGATCGGGATCGGGGTGCCGGGTATCTGGTCGAGAGAATGCGGCCAGTAGATCACCAGCGCCTTGCCGATCAGCAACTCGCGGCTGACATAGTACTCGGCATTCAGCGATTCCCACCAGCGGCTGTCCTGGCTCGCCGCGCTGTTGTCGCCGAGCATGAAGAACTGGTCCGGGCCGAGTTTGAACTCGACCTCGTTGCCGCGGGCAAACGCACCCCATTCCTCCGGACTGGAGAGCACGCGAGCCACCTCCTCGCGCGATAGGCTGCGGAAAGGATTGTTGCTCGCGTCGTATTCCGTTACCCGGGGCTCATGGCCGTCGCCGGCCCGCAAGGCGATGTAGTAGATGTCGCGGCCGATTTTGAGATGGCGAACCGACAGCTTCGCCCCGTGCGAGGCAATCCGCACCGGCTCCAGGTCGTCGGCCGTGGGCCGAAGGTTGCCCTGCGGTTCATACGCGAAAACGGCCGTCTCCCCGTCGATGTCCAGCGTGAGCTGATCATCGATATTGGCCAGCAGGACCTTGTATTCTCCCGCGGCCGACATGGGGGTGGAGAATGTGGACTGCTCCTCTCCATCGATGCGGAACGATCCCTTTCCCGTGGCCAGGTCGATCACGCATCCCAGCCGCTTGCCACCCTCGATCAACTCGAAGGTCACCGTGCCGGTCGCCTCTTCAACTTCGACTTCGCACTCCAGCGCCAGGTCGCCCACCCAATTGAGCCCGAGGGTTTCGCCGGGTGGCGGCTGCCCCGGTCTCAAATTGCCCGCTTCCGCCCCTTCCGCCATGCTCGACGGCCAGAAAGAACCGGGCCAGCCCCCGCCGCTGCTCGGATCGGAGGTGTTGTAAGCGTTGAAGTCGGTGATGAGCTGCGGCTTGATGTCGTCCTGTGAGCTCCACTGGCCGGCCAGCCACTTCTCCCAGTCGGCGTAACCCGGCACTCGATGCTTGTAGCTGAGCCACACTTCCTGATCCGCTGAGCCAGCGACCCGAAACGACTTGAGATCTTCGGAGGCGACCCAGTCGCCGGGCCGGCTCGGTCCGGCAGCGCGCGGCGTCCAGCGTGCCGGCCAATGTCCCTCGGCGACCTGCGGAAGTACGAAGTCGTTGTCGTGAACCGGCTGGAGCATGGCCCTGATCTTGTCGAGCGGCTTGCGCGCAATCGTTTCCGGCTGGCCGTCGCGCTCGGTGAAGATATTGCCATGCCGGATCCGCAGCGTCTCGCCCGGCAGGCCGACTACGCGCTTGATGTAGTTGGTCCGCGCCTCGCCCGGATACTTGAACACCGCCACGTCCCACCGCTCGGGATCGGTGAACTGGTAAGGGAACTTGCCGACCAGGATGCGGTCCCCCTTGTACGATCGATAGTTTTCGCCGCGGGGATTGTTGCGACCGACATTCATTGTGTAGCGGCATACCGGACAGGTCGCCGAGGTGATCTGCACGCCGGTCGGTCGGGAGCTCTCTTTGTCCACCTCGGCGCTGGCGCTGACGCGGTACGAGTAACCGCAGGCCTCGCACTCGAGATCCTTGTGCCGCCCCATCAAGGTCGGCGCCATCGATCCGGTAGGAATGACAAACGCCTCGGCCTCGAACGTGCGGAACAAAAACGCCAGCACAAAGGCGATGACGATCGACTCGACGATCTCCCGCATCGCGGCGGGCGAGAACGTCGACGACGTCTGGTTGGCCGATCCCCTGGCCGGGTCGCCCTTCTCGGATCGCTTGCCAGGGTGCCGGGGAGCCGCCACGGACTTCTGCTTCGACATGGATTAACGCCCGAAAGTAAGGGCTCGCGGAAACGTCTCAGGACCAATGGTCCATTCTATCGTCTGGCTGGCCATAACGCTGGCCGCGCGATCACCGATCATCAACCGGCATCCGACTACAGGCCATTCGCCGCCCGGGTCGCGGTCTTGAAATCGCGCCCCCTCCAACTGGGGATTTAAATCCGATCTAGCTCAACGAATATAGCGAATCCCTTGCCAATCGGAAACTTGGATCTCGATCCGCGGGATCGATTCACTGACGGGCCCAAGCGAGGATAAATGGCCGGCCTAGGATGAGATCCCCGCTTACGGAGGGGCCGTTTGTCCAGTTCCGGCTATCGACCGATACGGCACTATTGTCGCCCAGCACGAAGTATTCGTTCGGGCCCAGCGGAATGGGGCGCTCCCCCGCCTGAAGACGACCCGCTGCAACCGGACACAGGTAATACGCGTCACGGTATACGCGGAGATCACGAAGCATCACCTCCAACCCCGGCGCGCCGATCGCAACCGGCTGCGGAACGGGCTGGCGCCCCTCAGCCGCGGCGTACGGCCGGGCTACCGTGGTGCGGCCATCCAGAGCGAGCAGGAATTGGCGGTCGAAGAGCGACAGCTCAACCATGAGCCCCTGCTCCGACGTGGCGGGATCAGGACAAACGCCGCTGGCAATCACTTGGTTGTCCTCACGCACCACATATCGCCGCTCGCCTGGCACGAGCTGCACCTCGAACCGGGATTGGCCGTTCTCAGCCCGAATCAGCAGGCCTCCCGGTCCGCGGGCACTGGCAATCCGCATTGAGAGCATCAGGTCCGCCACGGCAGCCAGCATCTCCGATCGTTGGTCAAACTGGTTGTATCCGAGTTCGTTGAGGACTGGGCTTTCTACCAACTCGCCCAACGCCCGTCGCTGGTGGCGATAGACGAGCCAGGCGACATTGCCGTTGCTCTCTCCTGGCGCGGCCGTGTGGCGGAAAACGCCATTGCGCTGCGTCCAGCCTCCCTCGGCCTTCCATCGCGAGCCGAACCGGGCGTCGTGCACGAGCACCGCCAGGGCCCGCTGCTGGGCGAGAGTCTTGCGGGCAATGCGGCCGTCAACGTACACATTACCGTCGAGAAGGCGGATCGTTTCACCCGGAAGTCCCACCACCCTCTTTACGAGCAGTCGCGTTGCTTGTTGGGGGTCGCGAAAGGCAACCACCTGCCAACGGCGGGGCCCAGCGAACGTGTACGCCGACTTCAGCACGATCATGCGGTCGCCCGGCGCTATCGGCCGCCCGGCAAGGTCATTCTCCGCGGCGCAGTTGGGGCAGATCGCCCGGCGGCGAAGAGGTTTGATATCGCTGCCGCAGGCGAATCGAAAGCCGCACTCGCGGCAGGTCACGTCGAAATGTGGCCCGCGGAGCGCTTCCGCCATCGAACCGCTGGTCACGCGGTACGAGGAGAACAGTCCTTCGATAAACCACGTCCTTGCAGCAAGCAGGACGATGATGATGAGCACCAGACGCTGAACGAAACGACGAGGCACGCCGAGGGACTCTCCCGATCCGCGATTCTTGCCAGCGACCCTCATTATGCCGTCTGCTCTATAGCGCTGGCCACGCTTGCGGTAGAATGCGTCCCGATTTCCACGGACCGGAATCTCTTCACGCGGAGATGCTAGCATGCCCGCTCATGGACGGGTTGGCCTGGCGGGATTGATCGTTTTCGTGGCGGCCGCGGGCACGGCCGGCGCACAGCGGCTGGCGCTGCTTCCCGGCCAGGCTGCCCGAATGTCGGACGATCCTATGACCTCCGAGGTCATGCGGTCCGACGCGAGCCTCTGCGACGTGTATTTCACCGCGCCTCGCGCGAGCTGGGCGGTCGGTGATCGCGGCGATCTGGCACACCGACGACGATTAGACGCACTGGCACCTGCGGCGGTCGGGGGTCAGCGCGTCCTGCAATCGGTATTCTTTCTCGATTCGACGACCGGTTGGGCGGCGGGCCGGCAGTGCCATCCCTATCTGCACACCAGCAGCGGGATCGTCCTCCTCACCCAGGATGGCGGAAAGACGTGGAGCCGGGACGAAAAGCTGCTTCTGCCCGGCTTGTGTCGGATCGGCTTCTTCGATTCCCAGCGTGGCTGGGCGATCGGCGATTCATCGGCCATGGTCCCCTCGGGCGTGTTTCTGACCGAAAACGGGGGGCGAAGCTGGAAGCCCGTGCCCGGCGGAGGCTCGGACGGCTGGCTGGCCGGCGACTTCTATGCGCCGGAACGTGGCGCGGTCGCAGGCCGGCTGAGCACGGCGGCCGTCGTGCGGCCGGCCGACTTTCAGACTGCAACCGCACCGGCCGGGCTCCGCAATCTACTGCGAATGAGCCTCGTACCGCCCGTCTACGGTTGGCTCGTCGGCCAGGGCGGCCTGGTGATGATGACGGCCGACCGAGGCCTGACCTGGCAGACTCCGCCCGCGGAACCGCCGCCGGAAATGGCCGAATGGTTCGATTTCTCCGCCCTCGCCGTCCGCGGCCCAAAAGCCTGGATCGCCGGTTCGCCCGGCACCCGGATCCTCCACACTCGCGATGCCGGACAGTCTTGGACCGTGTTCAGCACCGGCCAGTGCCTGCCGCTCCGCGCTCTTCACTTCGTCGACGACCATCTCGGCTGGGCCGTCGGCGAACTGGGGCTGATCCTGGCTACCTCGGACGGCGGGGAGACCTGGAAGGAGCAGCGGTCGGGAGGCCGGCGGGCCGCCCTGCTCGGCCTGTTCAGTCGCGCGGAAGACGTACCGCTGGAGATGTTGGCCCGTTTGTGCGGCGATGAAGGACACCTGGGGGCGGTCGAGATCCTCAATCGCGAGGACGTCGAACTGGTCTGCCGTGATGAGGCCCACCCCGAGAGCCGCCTCCGCGAAGCGATCGCCGGCGCCGGCGCAAGCTGTGGCGAAATGGCCTGGGCGTTCCCCATGCGGCAGGCCGGACTAAGGCTCGCGCCCAAGGCGATCACGGCTGCCTGGGATTCTCCGCAGGGCACGCCCGGCGCCGACCGCGTGGAATCGCATCTCGTGGCGCGGATGCGGATGTGGCGGCCAGAAATCGTGATCACGCACGAACTCGATCCCACCGGCCGCCGGCCGGTGGAGCAAATCGTCCACCAAGCCGTGTTGCGCGCCGTCGAACGGGCTGCCGACGCGGCCGCCTGGCCCGAACAACAGGCGGCCGCCGGCCTCGAACCCTGGCAGGTGAAGAAGATCTTCACTGCTCGCGGTGCAGCCTCTGGAGGCCCGATCACGATCACCTCGGCCGAACTGGCCGAGCGGCTCGGACGTTGTCTGGGCGACATCACCGCCGGCCCTCGGGGCTTGCTCACCGCCCGGTTCGCTCCGCCGCCTGAAGCGGCGAGTTTCCGCCTGGTCCGCAGCAGCATCAGCCAGTCGGACCGCGCCGACTTCTTCGCCGGCATCGGGCTGCCGTCGGGTGGCGATGCCCGTCGGCCCTGGCTCCAGGCCCCGGCCGAAACGCTCAACGCCCTCCGCCGCACGGCTCAGCGACGCCGCAACGTCGAAGCCATTCTCGAGTGGACCCGAGGCGCTGAACCGGACGTGACCGAGTTGCGGACCCGCCTCGGGCAACTCGCCCGCGATCTGGATTCCGAAACAGCACCTCCCGTCCTGTTCGAACTGGCGCAGGAACAATACCTGCGCGGCCAATGGGCCCTGACGGCCGAAATCTTCAACCTCCTGTGGGAAGACTACCCCCGGCATCCGCTGGCCGGTGTATCGCTTGCCTGGCTGGTGCAGTATTACGCCAGCGCCGAAGCCGCCTGGCGGATGGCGCGGGCCGAACGCCCGCGCGAGGACCAGGTCGCCGGGCCCACGGTCGATTTCACTCAGCCGCAGGACCGCACGAAGCTGGCCACGGATCTCGGCCGGCACATCGAGCGGACCCGGCCGGCGCTCTATGCCCAGGCGCGAGTCGGCTTTCCGCTGGCGTCGGCGTTTCGCCGGCAGGGGGCCGGCGAGAATGCCGAGCGGTTCTATCTCACCCGGCGAGCCGGACTGAAACAAGATGAATGGCGGTCTTGCGCCCTGGGCGAGCAGTGGCTGGCCAATCCTGCGCAGGGAAATCCACCCAAGGCGGCGATCGGGTGCATCGTGGCTCCCGAGCGGCCGCGGCTCGACGGCCGCCTCGACGAAGCCCTGTGGCAATCGGCGCCGGCCGCCGAACTCCGCAGTCCGCTCCAGGACGACGGCTCGTGGCGGGCGGTAGCCATGCTGGCCTACGATCGCGAGCATCTCTATCTCGCGGTTCACGCCGCCAAGGCACCCGGAGCGGAATACGCTCCGGCCGGCGGGCCGCGGCCGCGCGACGCCGACCTTGCCGAACGCGACCGGTTCGAGCTGCTGATCGATGTCGACCGCGACTACACCACCTGCTATCGGTTGGCGGTCGACCATCGCGGCTGGACGGCCGAGGACCTCTGGGGCGATACCACTTGGAATCCCGAGTGGTTCGTCGCCGCCGCGGCCGACGACGAAACCTGGACCATCGAAGCCGCCATCCCGCTGGAGCAACTCGACGCCGCCGCGCCCGCCCGCGGAACCGCCTGGGGCCTCGGCCTCAAGCGCATCGTTCCCGGCGCCGGGCTCCAGAGCTGGAACAGCCCCGCCGCCGTCGACGTCATGCCCGAAGGCCTCGGCTACCTGCTGTTCGAGTGACCGACTACTTCTCGGGCTCCTCGGCGATCGTGATGCTCTTCATCGTGTCCCCCTGCTTGATCTTGTTCACCACGTCCTGGCCTTCGATAACCTTGCCGAAGACCGAGTGCTTTCCGTCGAGCCACGGCGTGGGAACATGCGTGATGAAGAACTGCGATCCGTTGGTGTTCGGCCCGGCATTGGCCATCGACAACACGCCCGGCGAATCGTGCTTGAGGTCCGGGTGGAACTCATCGGCAAACGTGTAGCCGGGGCCGCCGGTGCCGGTCCCCTTGGGGCAGCCCGTCTGGATCATGAAGTCGGCGATGACGCGGTGGAACTTCAGGCCGTTGTAGAAGCCCCGCGTGACGAGGGTCTCAAAATTGGCCACCGTCTTCGGGGCCTTGTCGTCGTGGAGCTTAATGCGAATCGTGCCGCGGTTGGTTTCGATGGTGGCAACCTTCATGGAGTCTCCTTGCGAACGGCGGTTACAGGTCTTCGAGTGGATGGAACGACGCGAGATGGGCGACGAGCCACGTTTCCCGGCCGAAAACGGTGGAAGTGTTGCACCATCCACCATGGAAACAATGAAGGTGCGACTTGCCAGCGGGCGAAAGTCATTCAGCCGGAATGCTATTCTACGCTTCCCAGGCGACAATGGCCCAGCGGAGTGTAGGTCGGGCCTTCCCGGCCGAGTTGACTGGAGAACACGACAACCCCGTCGACCCGCGTCTCGTTGAGGTCCAAAGCCGCGTGTTGCACAAGTGCCTCTCCGAGCGGGGCGAGCCAGGGCCCTCCGCGGCGGACCCGGCCCAGTGTCAAATGCGGCGTGTATCGCCGCCCTTCTTTGGGAAAACCCAGTTTCCGCATCGCGCGGTCGATTCGTCCGGCCAGCTCGACTGTCTCCTCGCTCCCCTCGCGCGCTCCCACCCAAATGGTCCGCGGCCGGCGGACATTGGGAAACGCGCCGACCCCGAACATTCTCAGCGTAAAGGGCGCCCGGTCGGCGGTCGCGGCGGCGGTTGCTTCGCATACCCGGGGAATATCGGTTTCATCAACATCGCCCAGGAACTTGAGCGTGAGGTGCATGTTGTGGGGGTCAACCCACTTCACATCGTCGCTCAGCGAAACGAGCTTTCCGACCAGTTCCGCCGCTGCCTGCCGAACGGCCAGCGACATCTCGACGGCGATGAACGTGCGGATCTTCTGCGGCATGCGAGCGGCGGCGACTGAGGTTCAAAACGTCAGCATTCGCTTGTATTCGTCCATGCGGCGATCGAGATCTTCGCGTTCGATCTTCTGGAGCCTGCCGAGGCTGAAATCCTCGACGGCGAAACTCGCCACAAGGATGCCGTAAGCCATCGCTTCCTTGAGGCTCTTCGGATCGAAGCTCCCTTGCCGCGCAAGATAGCCCATCATGCCGCCCGCAAAACTGTCGCCGGCCCCGGTCGGATCGACCACGTCGTGCGTCGGATAGGCGGGCAGCACGTAGGTCTCGTGCTTGCTGAAGAACATCGCCCCATGCTCCCCCTTCTTGATCACCACGAACTTCGGCCCCATCGCCTGGACCGCGCGCCCGGCACGGACCAGATTCTCGTCCTCGGTGAGCAGCTTGGCTTCCGAGTCGTTGAGCACCAGCCCGTCCACGCGGCGAAGAAGCTCCATGAGCTGATCGCGCTCCGTGTTGATCCACAGATCCATCGTGTCAGCCACCGTCAGGGTCGCGCCGACGCACTGGTCGAGCACCTTGAGCTGCATCCCGGTCGACCCGTTGGCCAAGAACAGAAACGGGCAGCGCCGAAACGACTCCGGCAGAAGCGGCTCGAAATCGCCGAGCACGTTGAGTTGCACCTCGAGCGTGTCGCGATCGTTCATGTTCGGACGATACCGGCCGCGCCAGCGGAACGTCTTGGCGCCAGGCTTCACAAACAGCCCCGCCGTATCGATCCCCCGCGACCTGAGCATCTCGGTGTGCTCCGCGGGCCAGTCGTCGCCCACCACCCCTACCAGGCGGACCGGGGAGAAATAGCTGGCGGCATAGGAGAAGTAGACCGCCGAACCGCCAAGAATATTCTCCCGCACTTCATGCGGCGTTTCGACAGTGTCCAGGGCTACAGAGCCGACGACGAGCAAGGGCATAGACTTCGTCCTTCACTCCCACACCGCGGACGGTGCCGCATACCGCGGAGGTTGTGGAGAATTGCTGGCAAGAAACGCATGCCGGCGCAGCGGCCAGCCACGAGGGCGCATTATCCCCGCTTCTCACGCGGCGACAAGGGTGGGGACGCACATGGCGGGGCCCTGCCCGGGCCTCGAGCCACTGGGCTACTTCGCCACCAGATAGCGGAGATTCGGATGCCGCCAATGGCGTTTCAGACAGGTCACCTCAACCATCCTGCCCCCCGCTTCGGCCACCGCCCGCTCCACATCGGGCCGCGGCAGGTAGTGAATCTGCACAGCCGGCAGTCCCCGAAGCGTCTTCAACAGCGGACGCAGGCGGCACCGCCACAGTGTGTAGCACCCGGAGCGGAGCGATCCGGGTTGTATCGCTCTGCCGTCGGGGGCCTGAAACACGGCCACTCCGCCCGGCCGCAGCAAGCGGACGAACTCGCCCACATACCGCGTCGCCACCGCGGGCGGAATGTGTTGCAGCGTGATGAAGCTGTAGATGAAGTCAAACGATTCGTCGGCAAAAACGGCGAGGTCGCCCGCAGCATTCGCCACGTACCGCACCCGGTCGCCATGCCGATTCAGCTCGCGGGCCCGCTCGCACATCGATTCGGCGATGTCGACACCGACTACTTCCTGGCAGTGTTCCGCCAGAGCCTGCGTTAGACGGCCGACCCCGCAGCCAAAATCCATCGCTTGGCCGCGGCGCACCTCAATTCCCGACTCGTCAAGATATTGGAAGACTGAGTCGATGTGACGCCGGCCGGTCGAAAAGAACTCGGCCGTGTCCCAGCGGTTGTGACGCAGATTCTTGCGAGACAGCACCGCGTAAAACGGATCGTCGCGGCCGAGCCGTTCGTACGTGCTGCGGACGAGCGCCAGACTCATGGCTTCCTTGCCTCCGGATGAGAACAACTCTTTCAGTTTGCCGCTATGTACCATGCCCGGCATCCTGCCGGAAGGCGGGTTTGGCACCGTGGCTGCCAGGCCTATTCATCCACTTTGCCCGATTTCTCCAGTTTCTGCCACGTGTCCTTGAGCGTGACGGTTCGATTGAAGACGAGCTTGCCGCCGGCACTGTCCGCGTCGACGCAGAAGTAGCCCAGCCGCTCAAACTGGAAGCGGTCCCACGGCTTGGCCGACGCCAGGCTCGGCTCAACGTAGCACGCCGGCAGAACCTCAAGCGATCCGGGGTTCAGATTGGCTTTGTAGTCCTGTCCGGCAGGGACATTCTCCGGATCGGGTTTGTTGAACAGGTAGTCGTACAGCCGGACTTCCGCCTCGATTGCATGCTCCGCCGACACCCAGTGGATCGTGGCCTTCACCTTGCGACCGTCCGGAGCGTTGCCGCCACGGGTAGCCGGATCGTAGGTGCAGCGCAGCTCGACTACCTCGCCCGCGGCGTTCTTCACCGCCTCGCGGCAGGTGATGAAATAGCCCCAGCGGAGCCGCACCTCGCGCCCCGGCGCCAACCGGAAGAACTTCTTCGGCGGATCTTCGCGGAAATCGTCGCGCTCGATGTACAGCTCGCGCGAAAAGGGAACCTTGCGGCTCCCCATGCTCTCGTCTTCCGGGTTGTTGACCGCGTCCAGCTCTTCAGTCTGCCCCTCGGGGTAGTTCTCGATCACTACCTTGAGCGGTCGCAACACGGCCATCACCCGCGGAGCGACCTTGTTCAAATGCTCGCGGACGCAGAACTCCAGCAGGCCCATGTCGATCGTGCTGTTGAACTTCGCAACGCCGATTCGGTCGCAGAATGCGCGGATCGCCTCGGGCGTGTAACCGCGGCGGCGGATACCCTTCATCGTCGGCAACCGGGGGTCATCCCAGCCCTTCACGTAGCCCCCCTTTACCAGTTCCAATAGCTTTCGCTTGCTCATCACCGTGTAGGTGAGATTGAGCCGCGCAAACTCGATCTGCTGCGGATGGTAAATTCCCAGCTCTTCCACGAACCAGTCGTAGAGCGGCCGGTGATTCTCAAATTCCAGCGTGCAGATCGAATGGGTGATTCCCTCGATCGAATCGGACTGGCCGTGCGCCCAGTCGTACATCGGGTAGATCTTCCACTTGTCGCCGGTCCGCGGGTGCTCGGCTCGCAGGATGCGGTACATCACCGGATCGCGCATGTTGAGATTCGGATGCGCCATGTCGACCTTGGCCCGCAGGGTCCGCGAGCCGTCGGGAAACTCGCCCGCCTCCATCCGCTCGAAAAGATCGAGGTTGTCCTCCACCGACCGGTCGCGGTAGGGGCTGTTGCGGCCCGCCTCGGTAAGCGACCCGCGGTAGGCGCGGACCTCGTCCGCCGTCAGATCGCAGACATAAGCTTTGCCTGCCTTGATGAGCTGGATCGCCCAATCGTAGAGTTGCTGGAAGTAGTCGGAGGCGTAAAACTCGCGGTCCTCCCAGTCGAAGCCCAGCCAGCGGACATCCTCCTTGATGGCGTCGATGTACTCCTGCTCCTCCTTGGCCGGATTCGTGTCGTCATAGCGCAGGTTGCACTTGCCGCCGAACTCCTCGGCGATGCCGAAGTTCAGGCAGATCGACTTGGCATGGCCGATGTGCAGATACCCGTTCGGCTCCGGCGGAAACCGCGTATGCACGCGGCCGCCGAACTTGCCGGTCCGGTTATGCTCGTGAACGATCGCGCGGATGAAATCGACGGAAGAAGATTCAGAGGTAGACATCGGCTATTTCGTTTAGGAGGTGCGTTATTCTTCAAAATCCTTCAAGTGCTCCTCGTCCTCTTCAATGATGGCGAGGACGCCCTTGGCAAAACCTGCCTGGCGCCGCTTGCGAGCCTTGCGCTCCTCACCGACAAGCCGCGCGACAGGCTGATTGTGCTGGACAATCAGCACTTCTTCACCCGGCTTCAACTCTGCGATCAACAGGGGCAACCGCGACTGTGCCTCCTCGATCGTTACCGTCGTCATGGGGAGGACCTCCCATTTCTATGGTTGCAGTCTATTCACTACCCCTGCAATTCTACCCGTCACACTCGCCCTTCCCAGTATCTCCAGCGTCTCGAATAACCCGAAGCCGACCGATTTTCCCGTCACCGCCACCCGCAGCGGGTGGATTACCTGGCCGATCTTGATGCCCTGTCGCTCGACGAAACCGTTCAATGCCTGCTCGATGTGCGCGGCGTCGAACGGCTCCACCGCCGCCAGGTCGTCCTTAATCGCCGCCAGCAGTCCCGCGGCTTCCGGTGGCTTGCGGATTCGCTTCTCAAAGTCTTTCTCGTCATAAGCAAGCTGATTGTCGGGCGTGAAGAAGTCGCGGTAGTCGAGGATGTCGCCGAAGACCTTGATCCGGTCCCCCGCGGCCACAACGATCCGCTCGGTCTTCCACAACTCTTCAGCCGACGGCGTTGTACCGACCACGCCCGCCTTCTGCAGGTAAGGCAGCACGCGCCGGACCTTCTCCTCCACGGGCACCGCCCGCATGTGGCGGTCCTGGAAGGCCCACAGCTTCTGCGGGTCGAAGCTCGCCGGAGACTTGCCGACACCTTCCAGCGAAAATGCCTCGACAAGCTCGCTCCGCGTGAACTCCTCCCGGTCGCCCCCCGGCGACCACCCCAATAGCGCGAGATAATTCACGATCGCCTCCGGCAGATAGCCGACCTGCTGGTAGAAATCGGTGATCACCGGGTTGAACGTGTCCAGATCGGTCGTTACACCCAGCGCCGCGGCAATCTTGCGACCGTGCTCCACCCGTTCGGCAAACTCGCGGTTCTTGAGATACTTGTCGAGCTTCCGCTTGCTGAGCTTGGTGCGGCTCCCCGGTTCGGCCACAAACGGCAGGTGCGCATAGACCGGCATCGGGTAGCCGAGCGACTGGATGATGAACACCTGGCGCGGCGTGTTCGACAGGTGCTCCTCGGCGCGGATCACGTGGGTAATCTCAAAGTCGCGATCGTCGACCACGTTGGCCAGGTGATAGAGGCACGTGCCGTCGGCCCGCTGGACGACGTGGTCCTGCTCTTTGCCCCAGTCAAACTCCACCCGGCCGCGGACCTGGTCGTCGAGCACGAGCTTGCCCCCTTGCGGCATCTTGAGCCGCACCACGGCCTGCCGCCCTTCGGCCTCGAACCGGCGTCGTTCGTCGGCTGTCTCCGCCATCCAGCGGCGGCTGTAGCGGAAGTCGCGCTTCTCGGCCATCGCCCGTTCGCGCTCGGCCTGGATCTCCTCGGTCGTGGCGTAATCGTAATAGGCAAATCCGCGCGCAATGAGTTCGTCGACCGCCGCCTGGTACTTCGCCTGGCGCTCCGACTGATAATAGGGGGCGTGCGGGCCGCCGACCTCCGGGCCCTCGTCCCAGTCGATCCCCAGCCAGCGAAGCCCGGCGAGGATCGGCGCAAGCGCCTCGTCGACGTTCCGCTTCACATCGGTGTCGTCGATCCGCAGGATGAACTGCCCGCCGTGCTTGCGGGCGAACAGCCAGCAGAACAGTGCCGTGCGAACGCCGCCGATGTGCAGGTAACCGGTCGGACTGGGGGCGAAACGGGTGCGAACCATCCTGGCATATCCGGGATTGCTGTGCAGGGTCTGTGGCACGTCGAAGATGTGCCCGACCCCGGGTGAGGTGCGGTTCCGCGGAGACAATTGGGCGGAAGATCCGCAGGTTAAAACCGTAAAGGATACAGAATCGGGGGGCCCCGGGCCAGCGCGGCGGCCGGAGGACCGGCTAACCCGCAAGACGCTTCTGCTGGCGTTGCTGGCGCTTCAGACGCTTGCGCATGGCTCTCCGCTCCGCCCGGCTTAACGTCGGGTCGATCCCCTCCGTCGAACTCGATTCGTCATCGTCGTCTCCTTCCTCGCCCTCTTCCTCCGACGGGATCGGCCGCTCGGGGGTTCGGGCAACCGGCGATGGCGATTCGACCGGCTTGCGGGGCCGTTCTTCAACAGGCTTGGCGCGGAGCGGGCGAGGCACGCCGTGTGGGGGATGGATCTTGATCGAACGGGTTTCCGCGTCGTCCGCCGCGGGGGCTTCGGCCTTGGCTTCCGACTCGGCTTCGAGCCTGGCCGGGTCGGGTTCGGCCGTCGCTTCGCTTCGCTCTGCCAGGTACCCTTCGGCGTCGAGGACGACGTGCCGCGCGTAGAGTAGTACCGCAAGCAGCAAGAGCCAACTCCCCGTCATCTCCGCCCCCTCCTCGACCATCACCCCTCGGGCTCCGGTTTCAGGGAGGATCCAGCCAAGCTGAGCCAGCACTGCCAGTCCATAGCAGGCAGCCGCCGAAATCATCATGCCGGCCGAAAGCCGGCACTCGCGCACATCGACCAACAGCCGGGTGCCGATGGCGCCCAAGGCAAAGAAATACGGAATCACCCACCACAGTGACCCGTCTCCCACGATCCGCGTCCCGGTGGCAAGCGCCATCAACTCTTTGAATCCCTCGTGCAGACTGGCCGTCTCGTCGAGGCTCATCACCAGCCAGCACAGCGCCGCCCACAACCAGATGCGGTAACGCCCTTGGTAGTCGTCGGTGCGGTACTGCCGAACATAGAGCACTACCACCGAGGCTACGGCGGTCGTGAACAGGACCATCGACGAGAACCAGACTGCCAGGCTCCCTTCGCCGTCCAGGTCGAAGGACTCGATCCGGCCGTCGGTCGTTGTGGCGGCCCATTGCGGCATCCAGTAGTACAGGGCCTCAAGCCCGGCGATTATTGCCAGCCCGAGGATCAGCAGCACTCCATAGGCCACCAGCGAGATCGGCACGAAATCCGTGAGCCGGGGCTGCTCGTCGAGGAAAGTGGCGTCGCCGTAATGAAGCGACTTATGCAGTCGCACGTACCGCGCAGACCGCCTCCGTCGTCGCGCCGGGCCGGCCTCCTCGGCCGGCGTCAGGAGCGATTCGTTCAACACCCGGCGGCGCCGGTCATCGCGTTGGCCGCTGCGTCGGAACTGCTGCATGTTTCGAGACGCCTCCTGCATCTCGGCGGCCCATCATAGCGGGGTTGGCCAATTTGCGCAAGGGGAATTATTTCCGCGTCAGATGCCGCTGTGCGGCGCCATGCCAGTTTGTGGTCTTCAAAGAAACTGCATTGACCCGTCGGCTCGCCCGGAATACTCTCCGCAACCATGCGCCCTTTCTGTGTCAGGGCTGCCAGTGCGCACCGCCGATCATTGCCGAGAGCCTCGCCGATATGCCTCCGGGCACACGCTGCATCTGGTCCATTGCCGGATTGATCTTGGTTTCGCTCCTCGTTCAGTGGGGGGTGGCAAGCCGGGCAGCCGTCTCAGCCCTGGATGCGGTACGCTTTGCCCAGCGTGCCCGACTGATTGAGGAGCAGGGCCTGGTGTCGGCCCTTCGCTCCGATCCGGAACAGCCCCTGTTCTCCGTCTGGCTCTCCGCAGTGCATCAGCTTGCCGGCAGACCGGCGGCTGGCTGGGCATCCGCGGCGCAATGGGCTGCCGCGGTGCCGCTCGTGCTGGCAGTGGTCCCCGTGTACCTGATCGGCAGGCGGTTGTTCGGCGATCGACCCGCGCTGGTCGGCGGACTCCTGTTCTGCGTCCTGCCGGAGGTTGCCCGTCTCGGAGCCGATGGCATCAGCGACGGGCTGCACCTCTTGTTCTTCAGCCTCGCCCTGTGGGCCATGGTCGAATTCTGGGAGCGCGTTCGCGAAGCCGGCGAGGCGCCATCAGACGCCAATGCGACGTCGGCTCGCGGCCGGAATGCGCGGCTGGCGACCGTCGCCCTCACTGCCGGAATTGCGGTCGGCTTGGGCACTCTTACCCGGAGCGAGTCGGTGGTTCTCGCCGGCAGCTTCGTCGTCGCCTTGGCGGTTGCCGGTTGGCGCGGCAATCGAACGCCTGCGTCGGTGGGCTTGGCAGGCTTCGCATTGGGAGTGGCGCTCGCGGTCCTGCCCTATCTGGTGACGGTCGGCTCGCTGACCCCGAGGCCCGCCCTTCACCGACTTCTGGGGCGTGGCTCGGCCGAGATCGCCGAGGCACCCGAACCGGTTGAAATCGGCCGGCTCCAAGCGATTGGCGGCGAGTCGCTGTCATTCGATGTCAAGGAGCGCTCAATCAGCCTCCGCCGGCACGGCCCGCTGGCGGCGGTTAAGCTTTTTGGCAGTGAACTGGCTGATCTGTTTGGGATCGTCGGGCTCCAGGCATTGTTCGGCCTGTGGCGGGTCCGCGGCACGCACCACCGGCCCGTCGACCGGTTCTGCCGCTTGTTCTTGTTCCTGTACTGCAGCAGTGTGTTGTACTTGGCCGCCACTTGGGGCTATCTGTCGGCTCGCCACCTGCTGCCTCTGGCAGTGCTCGGCATGGGCGCGGCCGGAGCGGGCGCGGTCGGCATGGGCGAACTGCTCTGGCGCACTTGCGGCCTGGCTGGCCGAAGCGGAGCCTGGGTCCGTTCGCCCGCGTGGATTCAAGGGGCGATCGTCCTGGCCGCCATGAGCACTTGCGCCCTCGATCTGGCGCAGCCCTTGCACATCAGCCGGGTAGGCCACCGCCAGGCGGCAAAGTGGCTGATGGGGCCGGCAGCCGGC
>JAXGPP010000013.1:0-258643 GCA_040766885.1 Thermoguttaceae bacterium
CAGCAGAAACACGACATTCGGCCGCCCCTCGGCCGCAGGCGAGGCCGATGCGAGGAACCACAGCAGGGAAGCGGCAAGACATACTGGCAGATGATCCTTCCAAGTATTGAATGGCTCGTTCCCCGCTCTTAGCGCCACGAACTTCACACGGAGAGCCTTCGCTTGGTGCCGGACTGATCCCCCCCGGCCACAGCCCCACACCGCGTGATGTCCGTTATCAAGTCCCATCGTGCCGAACGCAACGCCCAGCACGTAGCTCTCTGCGGCCGGGAGACGAGTTGCTCCCGCGCATCGCACGTCCCGTCTCCGAGGCAGTACCCTCCTCCAGCTAGTCGATGAGCGAAGGGACGCTCGATGACACTGCTCATAATGCTCCACCGACCTGCATTCCGGCCTTCACACCAGCCCCATCAAGCGTTCCTTCGTTGAAACAATGCCTCGAACGTACCCGTTCGTGTATGCCAGAGGATCGGGATACTATTGTTCGGGCAACCGTGCTTAAACACTACAAGCAGCCCACAGTCGCCCCGCCCTCTTAGATAGTCCTTAGAACACCTCGTGCGCCGACAGAGCTGTAGCAAGGAGTTCTTCTCGCGTGCCGTGAGTTTTTCACATTGCTCATGGAACACGTTGGCATCCGCCAGAAGTTCGTTCACAGATATTATTCGATCAGTTATCTCCTCCAGGGTAGGCCTTGCTGTGTGATTGAGAACCAGTAATGCGATAACGACTGTAGCATTCTTCGGACGGATAATTGACTCGTTCGTGTCCCACCAACCCTTAATAGTCTCTCCTGTCCCGCTAAAATCGTCGAAGGCGACAATTACGTCAACGTCATCAGGGCTCTTTCGATGCAGCGTCAACAAGTCAATCACAGATCCATTGGGCACCGCCTGAACCATGCGAAGATGCCTTGCGACTTGCTGAGCTCCGGAACCCGCCGCGCCGATTGGTACGAAGACAATTCGTTGCTTGGGAATTCTCGCAAAATCATTATGTATGATACGCACGAGTTGTTGTGCCATTGCGTGGACATTGCTCGCTGCGTAGTAGTCCAGAGACTGCAGCACCTTAGCCGCCAGAGGACGAGCACGATAGGAGAACTGCTCCAGCCATCTAATCACTCTGGCTCGGCGCAGATCTCCATGATCCCCGTACTCGTTAACGGCGTACTCAATCGCATCGTGAAACCTCTCTTCGGTAGAAAGTCTAGGCATCTCGTGGCCCCGTAAGCATTGCCTCTTCAAGCTTCTTTTCGATCAGCCGCGCCAGCTGCTTCAATCCTCGTATCAGAGATGGGTCTGTGGCAAGAACCTCAAGGTCTAGTGCACGAAGTTGGCTCTGGAGTCGCCGGTATGACCGCCCGACTTCCTTAATCTCCTTTTCAAACGACGCCCCCGGAACATTCATGTCACTGATGCGGGCTTCGGGGTTCTCAAGAAGTTCGTCGAGTTCTCGCTCAAACAATTCCACCTGATTTGTGCGTTGTGCTCCGCGGTAAAGGGAAGCGAGTTCTCGAAACTCCGTTACTGCTCTGATGACGCCATCATCATACTTCTTGATCATGATATCCACGCATCGAACATCGCGCCGCTTGATCCACGGTTCCAGTCGGTCCTTCCTCGCCGGAAGCCGAAATCGGTTAAGGTCGACAAAGAAGTCAGCTTTGTATCTCTCGGAGGGCGGCGCGAGCATCATACCTTGATGTTTCTCCGAGTACGTCAAGAGGCTCTTGCAGCGTCTTATGGTGGATATGGTCAGCTTCGTCAATTCGGCTAGTTTGCGCTCATTTTCTTCGCCCAACATATCCATGAGTGTTTCGAGTTTTAGCGCGGTAGGCATCAATTGCCAGCCCTCCCGCACATTGTGGATATGAAACATTGTCAGGATGTTCTGAGCGGTGTCCGGCTGTGCAACGATGATCACCGGAACGGTATCCAAGCCAAGGGCTTTCGCGCATCGCCACCTCCGCTCGCCGTCAAGTAGCACGAAGGTGTCCGAAGTCAATTTCGTGCGGCGAGGGTCTTTCGGGTAGACGTCTAGCGGCACAAGGATCCCGAGCTTCTCAATAGACTCTCGAAGAATCGACATTGGTCCTTCGTCGAAGAGCCTCCTAGGATTGTGTGGATTTGGCTCTATGTTCGCAGTCGGAAGTCGCGTGACGCGAGCAGGCCGAACACTTGATGTAGCCACTTGTGCATCCTCGTCAGTAGTTGATGAGAATAGTCTCTCGGACGGGGCCGCGAGATTTGCCATTGCACGATATGAGGGAGAGTGTCCGTACGCTTCGCGGACGAAAAGACCGTGGGAATAGTGACTGAAACCGTCGTGACGCGCCCGTCGAGACCATTACATACACACCACGCCTATCGAGCACAGCCGCCTCGTTCGCGAGCCGGTGATGATCCACCAAGCAGAACCTTTCGGGGGTATACCGATTGAAGCCGAGACCAGTGGATCGCTTTGGGTACGGCGGGTCCAGGTAAACAAAATCACCGACCCGACAATCCCGAAGAGTAACTGAAAAATCATCGCAGACCAGAGTTGCGGTTCGAAGTGCGCTTGCAGCGGTACGTAATTGATCTTCGTCCCACAGGCGATTTGGAAGCCGACTGCCGATCGGAACATTGAAGTGCCCATCCCTGTTCACTCGGTAGACTCCGTTCCAGCACAGCCGATTAAGATACGCGAACCGAACGGCTCGTGCCAAAGCGCTTCGTGGGCGTGAATCCCGCAGCGCGTAGTACAAATTGCGGTCGGCTTTGAGTTTCGAAAGACGGCTCAACAGCTGCCCCGTGCGGTGTGCAAGCACTGAATAGAAGTTGATCAAGTCGGCATTGGCATCTGCAAGTGTCGCATCTGAAGGCCGCGCCGCGAAGAACAAAGCTCCACTGCCGACCATAGGCTCGAAGTACCTAGCATATGAAGGAGGGAGCAGTCCTATAAGAGAGGGCGTTAGGATGGACTTTCCGCCGGCCCAGCGCAGCACTGGGCGAAGAATCGGAGAATGTCGCTGTTGAGATTGCTCCCTCCCTGACACTGTTACACAGTGGTAATTACCACGCCCCTATTCTTGAAGTGCAGGAACAACGCCTCAGTGCCTATTTCAATAGTCTAACCGGAGACAGGCACATGGTCAAAACGGTTATGAGCGTGCGGGCGGAGCGATGTCGGAATGTGTTTCGCAGCTTATCTGATCAGCATTCTCGTAACAAGTCTCGTCTTGAGCACCATCGTTACGACAAGGCTTTCTTGAAACCACGTAGGTAACGCAATTGCCAATTCAGCAGGCATTTCCCGGAACTCGCATGCTTCCACCGGAAGACGCATGCTCTGCCCACCATCCAAGACCATGGCATGCCTTCGGCCCGGACAGCAGGATGGAGCGCCATGTTGGGTACGCACTCCCAAAGCGGGATGGCCAATGACCTGTACGTGCGAAGGCTCGGCTTCCGCGTGCGGAGAATCCGTCGTGCACCCGCCAAGTGTAACGGCGGCAACGCAGGCGGTGATACAAGACACTCGTCTTCCATTGCTCATTGTCACGCCCCTCAACTCGGGCCAGCCTCTCAGGGCCGCGCTCGCCATTCTACGCCGTCAGCCCCGCCGACGCCAAGGCGACTCCGGCTGGATGGAGTGTCAGTCGGTGGTCTCCAGGAAAAGGGGTGCTCACGCCCGGGCTCCGCGGTGGCGAATGCAAGCACCTGCGGCCTGACATGGCTCCGCCGGACCGGAACACGACGCACGCGCGGGCGGCTGCCGTCTGCCGGGACCACTTTTCTGCGCCGCGTGCCCCTGGCCTGCTTGTGTCATGGATATTGCTGCGAGGCACGATGGAAATGATTGATCAGTCACGCCTGAGACGGTACCTCGGTTCGTCGCAAGTCACCGACTCCGGCCTGGAACACATCGCCCACTGCACCGAACTGAGAGTTCTCCACCTGCACCGCACCGCGATTACCGACCGCGACTGGAGCATCTCACCGGTTTCGCCGATCTCCGGTCGCTCAATCTTGGAAGCACGCAGGTCACCGACGCCGCGCTACAGCGTCTCACCCGGCTGCCGCGTCTCGGAGCATTGACTCTCGGCAACAGCCGAGTCACGGAGGCAGGAGTCCGCCAGTACAGAAGCGCATTGCGGAAACCTCCCTGATCTATGGCTTCCGATCCGCAGATGGCTATTAGCCTTCGCACCGCGCGCCTGCAATCGCTGTCGAAAACCCACCCACTCCGCCGCTGGTCGGCTCGCTCTGCCTGTCTGGCAGGACATAGGCGTGTCCCGTCTTCATCCCGCTCAGCATGCGCCGTCATCGGCTGCGTCCGAGCGAAATCCCGCCACCCGCCCGAAACAGCACTATGGTTACCCTGAGCGGCAAGTCGAGCTTACCCAGTTCTTCCTCCATCATCTCCCTGGCCCGCTCCCGCCTGTATCCGCCCGAACCGGTCCCGATCAACGGGAAAGCAATGGACTGGAATCCCTTCTCGGCGGCGAGAGTTACGGCATTCCTGACCGAATCACGGATCGACCGCTCGGACGCCCGCCAGAACATGTTGATCCCGGCGACGTGAATGATCCCCTTGAACGGCAGTCGCCCGGCCGAGGTCAGCACGGCCCCGCCGAGCGGAATCGGGCCCTGCTTCCGAAGTTCCTTGAATGGGCCGGTGCCGCCACGCCGCTTGATCGCTCCCGATACCCCCTGCGGCAGCAGCAGCCACCACGGGATGATGTTCCGGTTCCAGGCGTTGACGATCACGTCCACATCCTGGTCCAGCAGATCGCCTTCGACAAGTTCCATTTGCATGAGCGATAGAACCACTTCTTGTATCCGAGTTTACCCCGCGGCCTTCTCCCTGCCTCCCCGGGGGGCTCACGTTCTCCACGAGTTGACCGCGCATCACTTGATCGCAAGTCGCCGCGAAACCGCACCTCAGGATCCTGCAAACAGCGACCTGCCCGCGGCGCCTGCTTGCCCTCAATCACCCCCTCCAGAATCTTCAAGAAACTCGCCCAATGGCTTCTTGACAAGGGGTACGGAACACGTGTATACTATACGGCGGCGACGGGCCTCCGTTCGCCAGCACGGCGCCACCCGAATGCCGGGTGCCGCGCGTGTTCGCTCTTTCACAATTCGAAACTCTCACCACTGCCCGCCCTGCCGGCTGGTCCGCGCCCATTCCCTGCGCGCACCACTCGGCCGCTCCGCGAAAACGGGCCCCACAGGAGCAACCCCATCGTTTCTCTCTTCTAACTTCTAACTTCTAACTCCAGGCCTTTGTACTAGCATGCGGAGCCGGTTACCAAGGCGGCTTGCGGCAATGAGTTGCGTCGATGACCGGTGCCTATACTTGGAGAAGAACCGCGATTTCTCCAGGAGGCATTCCAATGATTCTTCAGGAAGTGATTGATCGTTTCGAGCAGAAAGCGCCGGTGTGCGTGATGGTGCGTGCGGCCATGGAGAACGTGCTTTCGGCCGAGCGTCTCGACGGATTGTTCGAGGAAGCCGCCGAGCGGCAGGCCAATCGGCAGCTCATGTTCTCGACCGTGGCCGAGATGATGGGGCTGGTGGCCTGCAAGATCCATCCCTCGGTGCATGCGGCGTATCAGGCTAAGGCCAAGGCAGTCGGCGTGACGGTCAAGGCCGTCTACGACAAGCTGCAGCGGATGGAGAGTAACGTCTCTCGGCAGCTGGTGGCCGAGACGGCCGCGCGCATGGAAGCGATCATTACCAACAGTGGAGGCACGCTGCCGGAGTTGGTGCCCGGTTACCGCGTGAAGATCCTCGATGGCAACCACTTGCGTCGCACGCAGCGCCGGCTGGGAGCATTGCGGAAGCTCAACGCGGCCCCGCTGCCGGGGCATTGCGTGGTGGTCCTGGATCCGCGCTTGAAGCTGGCGATCGACGTGATCCCTTGCGAGGACGGGCACGCGCAGGAACGCAGTCTGTTGCCGCAGGTGCTGGAGACCGTGGCGCCGCGCGACCTGTGGATCGGCGACCGGAATTTCTGCACGACGGACTTCCTGTTCGGCATCCAAGCACAGCGGGGTTACTTCCTTATCCGTCAGCACGCCCAGGCATTGCGCTATGAACTGATCGGCCGACGCAATCGCGTCGGCGAGACGGAAACCGGAGTGGTCTACGAGCAGAGCATGCGGATTTTCGACAAGGAAGGCCGCGCCATCAAGATCCGCCGCGTGACGGTCGTACTCCATCAACCCACCCGGGACGGAGACACCGAGATCCATCTGCTGACCAACCTCCCGCGGAAAGTATCGGCCGAGCGCGTGGCCGATTTGTATCGCCGGCGCTGGACCATCGAAACCGCCTTTTGCGAGCTGGCGCAGAACCTGGAGGGAGAGATCGAGACGCTGGGCTACCCGCGTGCCGCGCTGTTCGCCTTCTCGATGGCCTTGGTCTGCTACAACCTGCTGAGCGTGGTCCTGGCGGCACTGCGGGCGGTGCATGGCCACGAAACGGCGCAGACGCAGCTTTCCTTCTACTATCTCTGCGACGAAGTGGCCCACACGCATCGCGGCCTGGATATCGCCCTGCCCGACGAATACTGGCGGCGTAAGTACGCACGCTTGACGCCCGCCCGTATGGCCCGTGCACTGATCCGCCTGGCGCGACAGGTGGATCTTGCCCGCTATCGCAAGCATCAACGCGGTCCCAAGCGGCCCCCACCCAAAATGGACAAACGACGCCGAAGCCATGTCTCGACGGCCCGTGTGCTGGCGCAAAGCCGCACCAATACGTCATGAATCGATGCTAGTACAAAGGCCTGCTTCTAACTCCTCGCTTCTCACTTCCAACTCCTTACTTCTCACCCCTAACACATGCACCCCTCTGGGAGCTTCAACACTGAAGCCAAAAGGGTGGATTCACTTGCGTCAAGCCTTCTGGACTGAAAACCCTATATGCCTTACACTTGCGGCCGCGGCCAGCGACGTATCCAAACGAAACACCCTCAAGGGCGTTTCGCTTCGATGCAACAATGTTCCATCCGCCGAGCCCCCCGAATAGCGCGGATCGTGCGCCAACTTCAACACGTACCTCACAGTGCGTATGAGGTTACGCCAACCCGCTCGGCGCGAAAACCCCTTCGCCCCTTGCACTTGCCGCCATCCCTCGCGACGCAGCAAACGAAACACTGCGTTTACTGTTGCGCATCAACGGGGGGTGTCTTACTTCGCGCTTCGCAGGTGCTTCTCCAGAAACTCGAACGTCCCCTCCCCGTTGATGCTGTGCCCCCCCTGGAAGAACTCGATCTCCGTCCGGTCCTCAAGACCAAGCTGGGCGTAGAGCCAGCGGACCTTCGCATACTCGTGCGCCACCCACTGGTCGCGGCCGACCCCATCGAGATGCCCCCGCTCGACCATGAATGGCCGCGGAATCATCAGGTAGGCCATCTCCGCGTAATCAAACGTCTGACCCAGGTTCCAGTACGGCATCTCCCACTCGATCGTCCGCATGAAGCTGAACGGCTCCCGGGTGCTCGCCACCTTCCGCGTCCACTGGTTGAAGTCGCCCGAGCAGATCGAGAGGCAATACCCCTCCAGCACCGGCGGCACGCGAACCGCCGTCTCCCCCCCGTAGCTCAGACCATAGAAGGCGATCCGCTCGCCATCCACGAACGGCTGCTCGGCCAGCCAGCGGAGGATCTGGTCGTGCTGGGCGATGATGAACGAGAACAGCGTGGCCTTGACCGTATTCGCCTTCCGGTCGAGCCAGCGGTAGCGGTCCTCGCCGCGATAGAGATTGTGCGGCGCAAACGTGACGAAGCCCCGCTCGGCCAGCCGGGCAGCGAAATGGTTGTACGCCGTGCTCTCGCGATCGATCGTGTCGCGTGGCACGCCGTTCCGCCCGTGCTGGCACACCACCACCGGCCGCCGCTCGCCCGGCGGAATATCCTTGGGAATCACCAGCACCCCCCAGGCAAACAGCTCAGGGTAGACGTCCAGCACCACGTCGTACGCCGTCCACTTCTCCGTCTCGAGGATCTTGCGCGAACGCGGATTGGACGCCATGAGCGGCTCGTCGAACGTCCCCATCGCCTCGACGCGGAACTTCTCGCGGAACGCCTTGGCCCCTTCGATGAACTTTGCTGCGTCGTGGATCGGCCGCCGCTTCTCGGTGGTCCATCTCCAGTCGGCCAGTTCCGGCATCACCGCGTAGAGAAAGGATCGCTCGCGCTCGTGCGCCGATCGTTCCACCAGCCGCTGCACGTGCTCCTCCAATTGCCGCACCGCGCGAGCATGCCGCGCCGCCGGATCGAACGCCTGCCGCCCCTCCACCGGGCGGACTTCGGAAAGCGGCTCGAGCGGCCGAGCGCCGAGCGCCGCCGCGAACTGCTCAACTGCTTCGGCCGAGCCCGGCCCGACCGTGGCGTCCCCCTCGCCATGGACCAGGTGCACGCCGCCCCACGATTTCATCTCCCCCGGCAGCCGACCCAACTCGGTCTTCACTTCCTCAAGCGCCGGCGTCTTGATCTCCCCCTTCTGATCCGTCACCGCCGGGCACGCGCTGTACTCGACGATAAGCGGCCGCGGCAACACCAGCGACGCGATCTCCGCATCGCCGAACTCGCCGAGCAGGCTCCAGACGTTGCGGTAGATCGGTTCCGACCAGACCGTCTGTCGCGGACCGAGATAGCCGCTCACCATTGCCGCCGAGATCCGCGGATCGACGGCCGCCGCATAGAACGCCACCAGTCCCCCCTCGCCGTAACCCGCCACGCCGATCTTGCCGCCCGGCGCGCCGCGACCGGCGAAGCAGTCCACGGCCGCCAGGACTTTCTGCACCTCGTAGCCGATCACGTGCCGCCCCATGTGGAACGCCTGGCGGTAGATCCACTCGCGGTGCGTCTGGTCGCTCGTGCGAAGCTGCCGATCCTCGGTCGCCAGCCGCTGGCGATTGACCAACGTCGGAACGAGCACCTCGAACCCGTTCTCCGCCAGCCGCCGCGCCCAGTCTCCTCCCTTCGCCACCTCGCCGGCGAGCCCCAGCAGTTCCTCCGGCGTCTGGTCCGCGTCGGGCAGAACGACGACGTGTGCCGCCGTCGCCCCCTTCGGCCGCACCCACAGCCCTTCGCCAAGCACACCCTCGAGCACAGGCCAGCGGACCTGGTAGACAGAATAGTCGTCCGTTTCCGCCACCAGCGGCGGATTGGCATCGTCGCCAAACTGTTCGAGCGTCGCGGGCAACCGCTCGTCGACCGCGCCGATGATCTCCCGAAGGTGCCGCCGGTTCGGCTCGACCGACTGGCTATACGCCTGCGGAGAGCTGAAGTCGCGCCGCCAGTGCCGGCCCCGTTTGCCGATCGACTCGGCGATCTGCCGTTCGACAAACGAATGCGCCCCGTCCATCATCCGGGCTGAGAGGTCCACTTCCTCCCATGCAATCGGCTGCGTACCCGGCAGCGTCTCGTCCGGCTGGGCTGAGGCAAACGGTAGAAGGACTGCCACGCAACCCAACATCGTGACCGTGGTCAACTTGCGTCTGTGGTGAAAGATGTTCATCTTAAAGCCTCCTGGAAGGTGGCATGACTTCACATTAGGTGGCATGCCTTCGCCCTGCGCAGCAGGGCGTAGGCATGTCGGAGCTTTGTAGGGCGAGCATGCTTACGTCCGCGGCTGCGCCGTGGACGAAAGCATGGCACCCTTGGTGTCGTGTCTGATCGCTCCAGCGTTGGGTGGCATGCCTTCGACCTGCGAAGCAGGGCGTAGGCATGTTCGGGCGGCCCATAAGACAGCACGCTTACGTCCGCCGCGGAACCGCGAACGAAAGCATGCCACTCAGTAGAGCAGCACCCGACGTGTTCAGCCACAATCGTCGCGTGGCAGGCACTCGCGGTCAATGGGAATCGGTCCCGCGCCGAGCCCCGCGTAGTCGGCTGCGCTGGACCATGGCCATTGCTCCGAACGCACGCCCAGGCCGCGGCGCACCGGATTCGCGTGGAGGTACTCGATCTGGGCCCAGATCGCTTTGGGCTCGGTGAGGTTTCGATCGTACCCGCCGCCCCGCTGCCAGAAGCGGTAGTGTATCTCTCCGTTCGGCTGAATGTCGGCCATCCGGAGCAGGAACCACGGTGCCTCGCGGCGGATGTATTCAACAGCACGCCGAGCGACCGGCAGTTTGATCGCCGATAGAATCCTGCTGATATGGTAGGCTCTTCGCCGAGGTAAGAGCAGCAGGTGGACGTGTTCCGGCATAATCACATAAGCCAACACGCCGCAGTCATGCACCTTCGTCGCGCGAGCGATGGAATCAACTAACCACTGCCGGGAACGATCGCGAGAGAGCAGCGGCTGGCGCTGAAAGCACGTGAAGGTAAGCCCGTGGCAATGTCCGGGATCGTTGTAACGCTTACAGCGTTTGTACTTCCCAGCCATGACTGGATCGCTGATGGGTGGCATGCCTTCGGCCGGCGCAGCAGGCCGCAGGCATGTTCTGTCGATCCCCAGAGCAGCATGCTTACGCGCTCGGCGAAGCCGAGCGCGAAAGCATGCCACCTCACGAGCATGTCAACTTCACGCGATTACCTCAACGCTCAAACCAACCATCTCGCCGAGCATCTTGAGCTCTCTGGCGTAGTCGCCGAAGACCCAGGGGAGGTGGTTGCCGTAGATCATGCGCCTCCGCAGGAACTCGTCACACCGTCCCTCCGGCGGCTTGATCACCGCCTCCACCGAGCAGCCGAGCAGATCCTCGCCCCACCCGCTCGCGCCCACCAGCGTCCCCTTGAGCACGAGGAGCTTCTTGGCGGTGGGATCGATCCGGGCGACGGTGACCGTCTTCTCCTCGTTCTTCATGAAGTCGACGACCACCTTGGTCCCCCAGCCCTGCTCCACGAACCGCCCCAACTGATAGGGCAGGTCGGGCTGGTCCAACCCGTTCATCTTCATGCTCGGAGCACTATGGTTGATGCGGAACGTGCCGCCGGGCCGCGGATCGGCATTACCCTGGTGGCACGATTTGTTCGAAACGCTCATCAGGAGCCGCATCGCGAGCAGGATGCCGAAATCCCCCTCGCACGACGACGCGATCCCCTCGTTGCCGAACAGCGCATGCTGCAGGCAAGGCACGACGAGCCATTTCTGGGGCAGCAGGCTGGGGCAGAACTCGAAGCAGTCGATGGTAAACGCATTGCATCCGTGGCGGGCCATCAGGCTGCGGAGGCAGCGGTCGAAGATCATGCTGCGGACGACGAGGTTCTTGTCGATAAACGACTTGTTCGCCTTGGCAAGAAGTTCCTCGGCGTCGTGCTCGGCCTGCCGGCCCTCGGCCTGATCGCCCAGCATCCGTTCCATCTCAGCAGAAAGCTCGCGGTAAGTGATCTTCTTCACAACCACGCCGAGCCGCTTCTCCAGGTCCTCGAAATCCCACGGATTGCCGATGGAGAAGGGAGGGACTCCGTTGGTCGGATAGAGAATTCTCGTCTGGCGAAAGACTTTCCGCGCCCGCAGAAGCGCAAGCTGCCCGGCCAGATCCACGTCCGCGCCGGCAACACACACCTCGTTTCCTTTAGCGAGGATGTACGATGCGATGCCCACATTGCGGCAAGAAAGGCCGTCGAGCACCACCGGCCGGCCGAACATGTTGCCGATCTCGTACGACGAACGCTCGTTGCCCGAGGGGATGATGAAGAAGGCATCGGTCCTCGCGGCATCGGGTTCGAGCTTGGCGATCTGATCGGGTGTGAGCACCCAGTTCTCAGAGAACGTCACGTGAGCCGGTTCGAGCAGTTCCACATCCCCGGGCCGGCCGAGTCCTTTGGTCTTGAGCTGCTGGCACCAGTCGGCAAATCGCCGGTCGTTATTGGTCCGCTCCTGTTCGGGCGTCGTCGAAGTCCACCGGCATGGCCCCTGCCATGCAGCCGAGTGGACGAGGTTAGCCATGACGGGTTTGACGCAGAGCTTCGTATCGCGGGGATGCATGGGAATCGCGGTCGCCTTGCCGGCCAGCGCCGGTTGGCCCTCATCTGCCGCGACGAGCAGCCCATCAGCGGCAGCGCCCGCCACGACCGCTCCCAGACCCGTCGCCAGGAATTCTCGCCGCTTCATGAGAGTCGCTCCTTTTCAGGGCGGAAGCTCAGCGGGGCTCGCTTCGGGCCGCACTGATCCGCGCATCGGTTTCGTCGAGACGGAAACGTGTAGAAACAACGGAATGTTTTCGCGCATCGTTCCAATACTTGATGTAAGTGGTGGCGACGATCGTGCCGTCGCTCAGCCGCTCGACACCCGGATAACCGCAGTCGCCGCCGGCATAGCTGTGCAGGAGCTTGATGCGGTACTGGCCCGGCTTCCCCTGGCGGATGTCGTCGTAAGTGCCCACCCAGGCCACGAAGTGCCCGCGCGTAGGCGACTGCTGCGCCTGATCGCGGAACGCGATCACCAGCCGCCCGTCGTCGGCGTATGCGCCCATGTGGCGGTCGCCCGTCAGACCCCACGGCGTGTCGACCGGCGTGCTCCAGGTCTTTCCTTCATCGCGGCTGAACATCATCAAACTGTCGCCCTTGTGCTTGTTCTCCCGCATCAGGCAACACAATTCACTGCCATCCGGCGAACGGAACACGAACGGCTCGCAGGGATCCTTCCCTTCGACCCTGGCGACCACCCGTGGCGCGGACCAGGTGAGCCCGCCGTCCCGGGTGACCGTCTGCAACACTTCCAGCGGCGAGCGGTCGGCTCCCTCCGGCCCGCGGTGGTACATGCCGAGATAGGAGCCGTCCTTGAGCCGGACTATGCTGCTGAAGGTCATCACGCACCGGAAGGCCGGACCTAGCGGCGGCATCTCCTTCCAGCTCTGGCCGCCATCCTCGCTCATGATGCTCGGCATCGGCGTGCCAAAGCGGCCGATCCAGGCTGAAAAGACCCACAGTCGCTCCTTCCCCTCGGGATCGACCAGCCGGTAGATGCTCGGGCAGTTCTCGTGTTTCGAGAAGCCCGGCGGCATTCGGTCGTCCAGCCGCGTCCAGGTCTGGCCGCCATCGTCGCTGCGGGCCATCGGGCCCGCCTTGCCGCCATGGTTGATGCACCAGACGGCGAAGATCGTCTTGCCGTCGGGCATCAGCACCGTAGTCGGGTGACCTTGATAGACCTCCGGAGTCCCCTCGGCAACGACCACCTGCCGCGAGGTCTCACCCGACAGGTCGACCAGCGGAAAGGCGGCCTCCTTCTGCCACTGAGCCTTCTGGTCCTCGCTCTGCTCCGCCCCGATCGCCATCGCGGCCGCGCCAAGCATCGTCACTGCGAAGAAAAATGATCTCATCTCTTCCCTTTCATGGAACGGGTGCTTCACTTCTGGCCGACCAGGTACCCAAAACCCTCCAGCACAAGCGCGAACTTGCCGTCCGCCGCACCGGGCTTCGCGCCGCTGGTCAGCAACGGGCGGTACACTGCCCCCTCGGCCGCCAGATCGAGGTTCACGTTAACCGAGCGGTTCGACAGGTTGACCACGGAGAGTATTTCTTCATCGCCGGCACGCCGCAGGAACGCGATCACTGCGTCTGGCCGATCGTGAGCGACCCAAACGACCTCGCCCGACTGCAGCGACGGCCGGTTGCGGCGAAGCTGGCAGAGCTGCCGGTAGAACTCAAGCGTGGCCGCCGGCTTGGGCAGGCAGGCAGCCTCCCAGCGGACGGGCCACCGCGCGTAGATGCTGTGCCGGCTCGTGTCGCCGATCTCCTGGCCGTTGTAGATGAACGGCACCCCGTCGATCGTAAAGTTCACCACCGACATCGCCCGGGCGGCCTGCTCGCCAAAGCGGACGTCGGGTCGGTTCATGTCGTTGGCGATATCGTGATTGTCGGTGTAGCGGATGAACCGCGCTCCACGCGGACGTTCAGCCCTCTGCCTCTCCCACAGCTTCTGAAGCGCCGACGCCGGCTGGCTCTTCGTAAGCACGGCGGCGGTTGCGTCATACCAGGAGAATCCATAGCTGATGTCGAACGCTTCGACCTGATCGCCGGCGCGCTGCCCCTCGGAGAGCATCACCAGGTCGGGCCGGATACGGTCGATCCGCCGGCGGCCTTCCAGCCAGAAGTCCAGCGGAACCGAATCGGCGACGTCGCAGCGGTATCCGTCGACCTGGAACTCCTTCACCCAGTACTCCATGTCGACCCACAGATACTCGCGGAGCCCTTTGCTTTCAAAGTTCAGCCGCGGAAAGTTCCAACTGCCGGTGACCGCCTTCCCGTCCGCGTCGCGCTGGATGAAATCCGCATGCTCCATGAGCACGGAAGTCGGGCCACAGTGGAAGTAGACCAGGTCCAGAAGTACCCGCAGATCGAGCTTGTGGGCAGCGGCGACGAACTCGCGGAGATCGTCCTCGGTGCCGTATTCGGGATCGACCTTCCCGTAGTCCTTGATCCGGTACGGGTTGCGGGGGTTGTTCGTGCCGGAAGCCTTCTGCCGGGTGCTCCAGAATTCCGGGCGGGGGTCGTCATCCGACAGGGCGATCGGGCAGAGGTAGACCACCGTCGCTCCCAATTCGGCGATAGCCGGCAACCGCTCCGCTGCGGCGCGGAGCGTCCCTTCGGGCGTGAACGCCCGCAACGGTATCTGGTAGATGACCCCGCGCGTCAGCCAGTCCGGCGATTTCCTCGCCGGGAACGACGCTGGGTCAACTTTCGCCGCTTCGCCGCCGAGACATGCAGCGCCGCCGAGGAGGATCGTTGCTGTCCAAACAAGACACGAACACGGAAACTTCAAAAGCATGGCAACCTCGCGAACAGGCAATTTTCCACGAATTGTGTTCAGCCAGACACCCAGATGTCCATCAGCCCCACGGCCGGCGCTTCGGCCGGCACAAACAAGTGGCCCAGCGTGCTCGAGATTTCGACGACGATCTCGTTAGCGCCGCGCCGGCCCGCATCGCGCAGGTCGTATTCGAACGGGGCCCATGGCCGCCGGCCACACTCACGACCGTTCACCAGCACCCGAGCGGGAAGTCCGCCCGATTCCACGCCGAGCGATTTCGGGACGGTGCCCCACTCCATCGTGGCACGATAGCGGCCGATGCCCGATAGCGACGGATACCCCTGCTTCCGCCAATCGCCCAGGGCGACCGTCTTGGGTGGCCTGACGATACGGCCCTGCGGGTCGACGGCAAACCGTCCCCACAGGATGACTGTCGGCAGGAACGGCAACGGCTTGGGCTCGTCGGTCTCGAGTTCGATGGTGTTCTCGCCCGTGCGAAGCATTCCGGCGACCGGAATGCGGCGATAACTCAGGTCGAACCGCGAATCGATCGGCGCCGCCGCCGGATCGACCGCCGCACCGTTGATCCGCAGGCCGCGGACGAGTTGCGACTGGACCGAGAGTTCCAGTTCCGCGGGCAGATCGGCGATGGAAAGCACCGGTCCGTCCAGCCGCAGTGAGTTGAGCCCGGCCGGTTCGAAGTTCCAGACTGCCTCCAGTTTCTCACGGGTGACCGCCCCGACAGCGGCGGGAGGCGACTCAAGCTGAGACACGCGATTGCGGATGGCTTCGCGGGCCGCCGCCACGAAGTTGTTTGTGAGTTCTTTCAATCGTTCCGACTGCCCCGGAGCCGGCCCGGCCGCGGCCCACAACTCCTCGTCGCTCGGCCAGGGGACGCCCAGCGGCTGGGCCTTCCGGGCGCGCTGGGCCGCCTCGGCCAGGTAGTCGGCCCAGGGCCGTGCGTAGTCATGGAACCACGGCTGCTGGAATCCCTGTACGCCGAGGTATCGCCGATTGAAGAAATTCCCGCGGAGGTCATACGGGCAGATGGCCATCACGTAGCGGTCCACTCCGCAGGCCGAGCAGAGGTCGACCATTCTGCGCATCGTCTCCATCTTCATGTAGCATGGCCCGAGGGCGAATACCTCGGCCATGCGCTCGCGCCCCGGGTATTCGGCGATCGCTGCCAGCGTCATCGCCTCGCACGTGTTCACTTCGAATCGCGTGTTGATCTCGTCGATGCCCGGAATGTGGAACTCGGCGAGTTGCCGCCGCAGGCTGCCGTAGTTGGCCACGTGCGAACTGAAGCTGTTCTCGCCCAGGAGATGGCCCGACATAGCGATCCAGTGGGCTTCGCACCAGCGGGCGATCGGCTGGATCCACGCGTCGTGATAGAGCCGGGCGAAACCGGCCCAGTACTCGCTCCAGATCGGAGAGTCGGCCGCATTCGTGCCGGCAGCGGCCAGTCGCTGGCGGAAATCGCCGCCCAAGGCTTTTTCGAGCCCGTCGGACCACATGAGCCGCCACGAGCGGTCGCCTGGTGTTCGCGGCTGATGCTGCAACGAGAGCGATGGTTCGTCGGTGAAGATCGCCCGGACCGTGCTGCCGAAGTATTCCCCGACCGCAGCGGCGTAACGCTCGTGGGTGACGGTCAGGAATCGCTCGGTGGCTTCCGGCATCAACAGGTTCGCGCTTTCCGGCGCCTGCTCGATGCGGCTGCTTCCATCGCGCTCAACATAGAGGAGTTGAGCTGCCAGGTCCTCGCGTCCCTTAGTGACCAAGCCCTTGGCGTGCCCGCTGGGCCAGCAGAATTCGTCGTACAACCAGATCTCTATCCGGCGGGCTGCGGCCTGTTGGACGATATAGCGGATCCGTTCGAACCAGGCATCGCTCAGATACTCGATCTCCAGTCCCCAGCGGGGATACAGCACCGCGCCCCAACCGGCTTCGGCAAAGGCGTCGAGTTGACGGTCGACATCGCCTGATTGAAGCGTGCCGGTCAAGGCCCACATGGCCAGCGGGGCAGTGGGGCCAACCGCGGCATCCGCCGCGGTGGCGGTGCCCGTGGACGATCGCGCCAGCGCGGTGGCGGCCGCACCGGCGGCGCAGACTCCCAGAAACTCGCGGCGATCGATCCGGTTCCTCTGAGGCAGCCGCTCGACTCTGGCGGGTTTCACGGGAACTCCTTTCGAGAATCGGATGCGAGTGGCGTCTGCGTGCCTAACGCGACGGGTACGGGCCGAAGACCTTCGTCACGTGGTGGCTTTCCGACGAATCGTCGACGGTCAGAACACGGAATTCGTCACCACCGGGAGAGACCCTTATGACGATATGTCCTCGATCGCTGGCCATTTTCTCGATTCCGCCGATGACCTGCCGAGTGGCTGGGTGGAGGTCGGTGGCGAATACATCGCGCGGCCCGGTGTAGATTCGCGACGACTGCAACCGCTGCCACACGCGGATGGTGGGATGGCCGGAGTCCCACACTGAAATCGTCCACACCCGGGGGCGCAGCGCAGCCACCAGCAGAGCGTTCTGCGAGTCGACGTAGCCATGATGGTCGAGAATGGCCGCTTCGACCGGCCCGACGGCCTGGGCAACCGGCGTTTCCACGTCGTGCCACGACGGGTAGCCCTCGGGAGGAACGCCCGGAATGTCGCCGCCGTTGAAATAGTCGAACTTTCCGTAACTTAAGCGGAACGACGTGCTGCACATGTTCTCGTGCGGCCAATCGGCGCGTGGAACCGTATCCAGGGCAGGGAAATGACTCCGCACGGTTGTGCCGACTCCTGTCCAGATCTCGCCGTTGGCGCCCAGGTTGCGGAACTCGAAATCAGGATACTTTCCGGCGTCGCGAAGCAGGACGACCTGGTCATTGCGGCCGGGTTGAAAACGCTCCACCTTCAGCTCGTTGTTCTCGGCTTGCCATTTCAGGAAGGCGCGATAATTCTCCATGGTGCCGCCTTCCAGAGGCGTCGGATAGTTGTAATCGGGCCAGCCGCGATCGAGCAGTTTCCCGATCCGGAGGTTCTCGCCAACCTCGGTCAATCCGGAGAGCTTGTAGGCGCCGGACGGCGAGAGGGGAGAACTGTTGGACGGGTCGCCCATGTGATCGCCGTGAAAGTGCGTCAGCAGCGCGTAGTCAATCCTTGGCTCGGGATCGTGGCGGAGAGCGTGGCGGATGTAGCGGGCGATCCACTCCCCGGCCCGGCGCGTGCCGTCCGGCCGGTCGGGGGTGTGCTTGGGCGACTTCTGCGACAGTTCGCCCGCATCGACCAGCAGCGTCGTACCGTCGGGAAGGATGTAAACCGCCGAGTTTCCGCGGCCGGTGCTAATCTGGTGGATGTCGAGCATGCCCGGCTGCCAGGGCGCGATCTCGCGGCCAATCGTATCTTCAGCCGCAGCAGCAAGCGGAACCATGGCCAACAGGCAGCACGACAGCATCATTCCGTATTTCATTAGCTCTACTCCCGAATCAAGGCTGCAACAGCAGGTAGTCTCGCGGCGCCACGGTCTGGCCGGAAGCGAGCACGTAGGGCTCTTCGCGATAGTTCACCACAATCCGCTGGCCGTTGCCGTAGGACGTTTCAAACACGTTGTCGGCAAGCGAACGGTGGCCTTCAAGGAACTCGAACTGCAGATGTTTGAGGCGATCCAGGTCGTCGTACACGCGGCGCAAACCAGCGACGGCCAGCTTCAGGCTCTCCGCATCGTCGTAGCGATAGTCGCGCTGCCCGAGCCAGTTCTTGCTCTCATCGAGGAGGAAATGCCCGTAGAAGTAGGCCAGCGGCGTGCCGCCGTACTCGATGTTTCGCAGGTAACCCGGGTCGCCGGGCAGGGCATTCACCGTTTCGGTCGAGAGGTTGTAGAGCAGCACGCCATGATAGACGGTCTCGTAGAGCGGAACGCAGGCGTCAACGTACGGCCGTTTTGCCAGGGGAGCCCACTTGTCGCAATCGATGTACAGCAGGCGGTCGAGCACCGGCGCGGTGAAATCCAGCGAACCTTCCGACTGCACAGCCCCGAATGTCTTCCCGGCGCGGGCCAGAATGCGATTGGCCGCCTCGGCGTCCCGCTGGCGGGTCTGCGGATGCTCTGGATCGTAGCAGGGTCGGGGACCGATGATCGAGAGCACGTCGGAATAATGCGCGCCGCGGAATCCGAGCGCGCGGATCCGCGGCATGTCGCGTTGGGCGAACAGTTCGTCGGCCCGATCAAGGCAAATGTTGTAGCTTTGCCCTCCACCCCAGACTCCGCCCTTCTGCGGCCCACCGTCGAACTCTTTGCGGAGGTAAGCTTCGCTCCAGTCCTCGGAGATGCGATATGCCCCGTAGTAGCAGTCATGGGCGACGATCTGGTAACCGAGCGACTGCGCATGAGCGATCGTGGCGCGAAGCTCCTCCTCGCCGCCCAATGCCGGCTCGACGGGGAAGATCTGCGGGTAGCGGCCGTCGTGGCCCCCGCGGTTCCAGCCCACCAGGCAGAACTCGGCCCGGCCGATCCCCTGGCGGTGGCACTCGTCGAGAATATCCCGCAACCGGCGAAAATCGCAGAACACCCGCATCGGCGGTTCCGTGTCGGCTGTCTGCTCGGCGATCTTGTAAGGGACCGGCTTGACTCCCAGGCGAACCCGCACCTGGAGGGCCTGCGCCGTGTAGGCCAGTTCGGGCGAGTCGGCGGCGCGCTGGCGAAGCGGCCGGATGCCGCGGCGTTCGAAATTGTACTTCCGGTAGCACTTCCCCACAGCCAGCCAATCGGCCGCCGGGCCGCCCAGGAAGTGATATTCCACGGCCAAGTCATCGGCCAGTCGCGATTCTTTGGGGAACGTGCGGAGCGTGAAGCCCGGATCGATCGCGTACTGCCGTTCCTTTCCCCAATTGGTGCTTACGCAGAACCGGGCGTCGTACTGGCCGCTCGTGACGATCGCCGCCACGCCGCTGCCGCCTCGGACGATGCCGAACAGCGGCATCGGACACTGGCAGATGCTCTGGTAAACCGAGAGCCAGTGCTCGGCGGCCTTCTTGTCGCGGAAACGGCACAGCGCGCCCGACTGCTGGGCGATAACCAGGTACCCCTCGTCGCCTTCTTTGGCGGCGGCGAAACGGGGGAGCAGCCGCAAGCTCTTCAACCGCGCGGCGCCTTCGATGATGCCGGCCGCAGGGATCGTCACCGAAAGCACGCCGTCCGCCGCGGTGAAGTCCATCTGGATTCCGAAACCCAATTCGGCCTGCCGGCAGTTGAGCCGATGCCCTTGAGCAAGCGGCTCTTGCTCGATTGTCCAACCGCTTGCCGTATCAAGGGCCCCGGAATGCTCGGCGCCGGAATCGTCCCACCAGGTTATTTGTGCCAGCGTCGCTCCTTTCCAAGGTGAATCGCCCGACGGTGGGCTGACGGTCAACCGCCCGGCCGGCAATTCGATCGACCATTTCAGTCCGCCCGTGTCATCGGCGGACGATGAGCCGCCTGAGACCCCGACGATCACTGCGGCAATAATCGGGAGGACGGCAGAGCGGACAGTCCAGCGTTTCATCGTGTTCGGTCTCCCGTTTGGGCAGACTCCTGGGGATGCTCGAAACGGATCGTCTTGATGGAGTAAGGGCCGCCGTGGAGCGTCTGTTGCGGTGTCGGCGCGAGATCCTCCTCCAGCAAGTTGACCTCGGCGAAAGTACACGTGCGGCCGCAGAATTCAACCGGCGTGTCCAGCGGGACGCCTTCCATTTCATAGACGCGGAGCACCAGCGACGGGCCGAGATCGGCCTTCTTCAAAGCGCTCAGCACAACGTGATCCTGCTTGAACGTGCAGAACGATTTCGAGGTGGGCAACGACTTTGGCGATACCGTGTCGGCCACGTACACCGGCAGCAGCGGATTGTTCAGCCCCATGCCGGCACGCCAGGCCTTGGCGGACTTCCAATCGCCCGCCGACGAGGAGAGTGAGTAGCGGAAGACATAGATGCCCGGCGGTGGATAGTGCATCGAGCCGACTTCCTCGCCGCGTACGACCTTCACCGAAGTGAATCGCGTACCCCGGATCATCTCGGCGCAGATGGCGGAATCCTCCAGCCGGAATTGGGAGTGGTCGGAAGCGATGGTCAGCCCCCGGGCGGCGTCGCTCGCGTGCAGCCAGCCTTGAACGAGCCGCGACTGGCGCCACGATTCGTTGGTGATCTCGTCGCCAAGGTGCGTGCCTGAGCCGGGAAGGATGTTGTCCGACGCATTGGCGCCAAACGGCACGCCGTAGTGGATTGCCGAGTCGGCCACTTTTCCGGGAAACACCTGTCGCACGCGCAGGAACCGCGGCGATTGCCAATCGACGGTGTTCTCGATGTCCAGGCGTCTGAGCCCCTGGTAAAGCGCCAGCCGCTGCGTGACGGCGATGCCGGCAACGCGCAGTTCGAGGCGCACTACCGCCCGCACCGGGTTCTTCTCCTCGACGGCGATGCTCTCGACCGTGCCATAGATCGTGCGGCCGCTGGGGGGCTCAATGCCGATGTAGTTGCCGCCACGTTCCTCCAGGGCAGCCACCTCCATGTCGCGGCAAACCTCTTGATTCAGCTCCTTGTCGAATAGTGAGACGCGGCCGGTGGCGCGATCGATCGACAGGCGGTAGTATGCATTCTCCAGCCTGTCGCTCGCCAGCGGACGCCGCGGCTCCTGGCGATCGCGATCGGAGTCGAGCGCAACGGTCGCGGCAGGCGGAAAATCATCCGATTGCTCGGCGGCGACCAGGTAATATGTGCGATAACCCAGCGACGGAACGCCTTGCGCGACGAAGGCTAGTTCCAGCGCGCGGGAAATGTTCTCGCTGTACTGCTCGACATGGAAAGGGACTGCCTGTCCGCGGTCGTCGAGCAGTCGCACGCCCTTCTTGAAGGCGGCAATGTGGGCGGGATTTGCTTCGCCAAACAACGTCACGTGGGTGCGGACGAGATCATCGCGGTCCCAGTTCAGTGGATTGAAGACGACGATGGGGAAGCTGCCGGTGAACGGAACTTCGACGCGTTCCGCCAGGTTGCGGAGCATATCGCGGAGGATTTGTCCGCTGCGAAGCGCGGCCACTTGCCGCCCCTCGATCTTGCCGTGATCGCCCACCAGACCGCCCTGTCCGTCCTGATTGTGATCGAGCGATTCCAGCAATGATCTCCAGAGTGTCTCGAACTCGCCATCCGGATAGTTGGCGTAGCCGAGCGCGTAGTTGATAGCGGCGAATTTCTCGGCCGAAAGGAGCGTGTTCGTGGCCGGCGTGATCGGTGGCCAGATGTGGGGCAGCGAGGAAATCAGGTTGGGCCATGAAGAGGGGATCTCGCCGCTGATTTCGGGGATGCCGCGGTGTTTCTCGGCGCGGCGAAAGTACTCCAGCGGCGTGGCAAAGACCAACCGCGCCGGCGATAGCCTGTTAAAGCGGTCGACGATCTCGACCAGGTTGTCGGGCGGGGCCCAGAGGTCGGAGCCGAAGTGCATGAGTATCGGACCGTCGGTAGTCGCTTGAACGTCGGCCAAGTCCTTGCGGAATCGCTCCTGCTTCTGCTCGTCGCTCAACCGCTGGGAATGGAGGAACGTGCCCCAGGCGTAGCTCTTCAGCGAGCTCCAGACCAGCACCCGTGAGCCACCAGGTGATTTCCAATGGAAGAGCGACTTGTCAGACGGCCCCATTCGCGTCATGACCATGAACGGCACGCCAGACTGCTCGAGAACCTGCGGGAATTGTGGCGTATAGCCGGGGAGATCGCCAAGGTGAGCCACCAGCGGGTCGACGCCGAACACCTCGCGGGCGAAGCGCTTGCCGATAGCCAGGTTTCGCACCTGCGCCTCGCCGTCGGGCAGGTCCTGGTAGATAGCAGCCCATTTCGGCGCAATCTCGATCTGCCCTGAGCGGACCAACTGCTTGAGATGCTCCACGTCCTCCATGCCGCGGTGCGAATCGAGGTAATTTGCCACGAACACGTTATCTTCCAGCAGGAAGCGAAACTGGGGCGATTGGCGGGCTATCCGGATCGCCTTGGCAACGATCGCGTTGCCACGGGCCAGGCATTCCTCGCGCGTTCCGCCCCAGAACAGGTCCAGATGGGAGAAGGGCACGAGGGAGACCTCGGCACTCGCCGTTTCGACGGACGGTTCGGCCCCGCGAACCGCGCAGAGGACGGGCAGAAACACTGCCAGCCCGACCACACCGGGCAACAGGCGGTTCATCGGCGATTCTCCTGCTTCGGCCCCTTTGTCCAACAACTGACGATGGGAACGTCAGGGCTTCATGGCCAGAGTGTGAGTGTTCGGGTCGCCCTTCTTCAATTCGATTGAGAATTCCCTGGTCTGGCCTCCGGAGGTGACCTTTACCGTGTACCGGCCATAGAAGCCGCGGAAACTGACGATGCCCTGCTGGTCGGTCTGTGCCGCCAAGCTGGTCCTCCAGTCATGGTTGATTAGCCGATCGAGGGCGAGGTAGGCAGGCTTCGGTTTCAATTCGCCATCCATCAGGCCGCCTTCCGCCTCGTTCTCGCCCTGAACCGCGGTGCCGTCGCCAAGATTCCACCAGGTGATGCCGGCCATGTTCGGGGCACTGAACCAGAGGCGGTAATGGTCGCGGACGACTTCGGCCTGAAGCTCTCTGCCTCCTTCACCGGCCGAGGGAATGGTGATCTCAGTCACGTAGAGCGGCAGATCGAACGCGCCGAACCGCTCGTAGACGTCCAGCAGCTTGCCGGGATCGCTGTTCGGGCTGGCTAGATACTTGTCGAGCGCCTCGCGGCGGAAGTAGTGCCACTGGAAGCCGATGCCCCGGATCTTCGCGCCGGCGGCCCGCAGTGACGTGATCTGCTCAAAGTACTGGTTCGATGCCGGCGCGAAGTTGTAGCTGGTCACCTCATTGATCATCAGCGTCGTGCTGTTGGGAAACAGCGGCGCGACTTCCTGGAAAGCCCATCGGACATAGTCGCGGTCGGGTGTAAACAGCGGATAGGTCTTCGGGCACACCAGCGACTCGTTGACCACGTCCCAGATGCCGATCTTGCCGCCGAACCGTTCGGCAATCTCGCGGAACCGCTTGCGATACAGTTCGCGGAGCTCCTCGGCGTCCTTGGGCAGCCAGGGCGGATTGTGGGCATGCCACAGGAGCGGATGTCCCTTGAGCGTGATCCCGTACTTTTCCGCCCACGGCAGGAATCGCGCCGGCGGCGGGCGCCGCCAGATGTCGCGGGCCGGCTCCTCGTATCGCAGTTCACCCTGAGTCGGCTCGGTGCCAGCCCAGTAGAAGGGCACGGTGGCAAAGTTGAATATGCTGGCGAACGACTCCTCGTACCGCTCCTCCAGTTCGGCCGGCTCGAGCTGTCCGAGCACAAAGGCGTTGCAGCCGAAAAGAAACTCGTGGCCCGTCTGCTTCAGCTCGACCTCGGCGGCGTCCACCGGCTTGCCGGCCGCGTCGACCACCGTGAGCGTTGCATCCCCCTTGCGGTATTTCTCGATATTCTGCTCGATGCGCTCGTTGACCGCCGGATTGCTCCACAACTTCACATAAGGCTCTGGCGGTGCGCCGGCCGACTGGCCACCGGATGCGGCGAAGAAGAACGCCACGGTCGCAAAGGCAAGAAAGACATAGATGGTTGATCTGGCGTGGTGCATCGTAAGCCTCCGAACAGGCGATCCCATGTGGTATATCGGGCTCTAAGGAATCAATTCAAAGAGGGCAGTATCGGGTGTCTTGAAGGGGTAGGAGAAACGTCTTTCGGCCACGGCGATCGTCTGCCCGGTGTACAGTTCTCGCACCTGGCGGAAATCGGCCGGCAGCGAGATGGTCTTCTCGCCCCCTTGGGCCACGTGGATCGCCACGAGCCGCTCGTTGGCGTAGACGGGTACCGCGTCCTGGCAGTAAATCGCCACCCCCGCGTCGACCGCCAACTGGCGGAGCATCTGCGAGTTGATCTCATCGTACGACGGGACGTAGACGGCTCTCCAGCCGTCGCGTTCCACGCGGCTCACGCCGGCTGTCTTGAACGCCGTTCCGGTCAACTCTTTCACCCGAGCAGGGTCGAGGTCTTTTCCGTCGCAGATGCCGGGTGCATAGGCAAATAGCACCGTCCGGTCGTCGCTGAAGACGTGCTCCCGGAGGATTTGCAGCTTCTCCGGCGTGACGACGAATAAGCCGGGGAAGACCAACAGCCGGTAGGGCGACAGGTCGGCGCGCGCCAGATCGTTGAACGAAAAGACTTCGAACGGCGCGCCGAGACGGTTCAGCTTGTTCCGCGTCCCCTGGTAGATCTGTCCGATCGTCGGATGAAGGTCGTTGATGTACTTCGCGCTGTGCGGATCGACGACCATCGCCACCTGGGCGCGGCCCTTGAGCGGCGCGGCCGTGTATTGATCCCATAGCTGCTTGCTCCGCTCGACGATCTTCATCGTCTCGGGGGTCTTGAATACGCCGCCCCACATATCGAAGCACCACAGCGAAGCTCGATTGACGATTGCCAGGGCGAACTCGCGCTTCAGTCCCGCGTCGGTCTCGGCCTGATCCTTCCAGGGCACCATCCAGCCGATCGATACGAATTCGTCGAGCTTGACGTTGTAGGTCGGCGTGCGGTGGTCGATCTCGTGCAGGAACCCCTTGCCGTTGAGCACCCGCGTGCCGTTGGGCACCATGAAGCCGCTGCCGCCACCCATCGGACGATCGCCGTAAGTACCCGGACTGATGAAGAAATCGATGTCCGGCGAAGCGTACAGCCGCTCGTACTCCAGGTGTCCCGCCCAGACCATCCGCGTCCCGGTCAACTCGAGAATGTAGCCGAAGAACATCCCGATCTGCCGCTGTTTCGGGATGATCGCGCGAGTTTTCGCGGCGAATTCGAGGACCGTATCGGCGATCGTGTCGCCGGTGAACTGCGCGTAGTCGATCACGTCCTGCTCGGCGGCCGGATCGCGGATCAGGTTCTCGAAGCTGGCGCGGTCGAGTCGCTCCAGCGCGGGAACGGGAATCTCCGCCTTGCCATGCGATTTCAACCACTCCTTCCAGGCCCGCGTCTTCGCTCGCCCGGCAACCCCGCGGCTGTAGTCCATCCACTCGTCGGTCTGGCCGCAGGCCAGCAGGTAGGCCTTGACGCGGTCGCCGTACCGCCCTTCCATGTGCCTGACGACCGCCTCCAGGTACTCGCCCGTCGCCTTGCGCCACGCCGGATTCGCACAGGCGCCGCTCAGCATCGTGAAACTCTCGCATTCGGCGCTGTGTCCGCCGAGCGACAACTGCCGCTGGAGCCAGATCGGCGTGTTGAGGTCGATCATGCAGATGAACTGCGCGTCCGGGTTCACCGCCAGGACGTCGTCATACTGCTTCTCAAGCGATGCGAAGTCGTATTTGCCGAACCATCGCCAGACAGGCGGGTACTTGGAGTACGGCTGACCGAGCGAGTTGTCGGTATTGGCGGCGAAGATGCAGACCGTATCGACGCCCGCATCCTTGAATTGCCGCATCGCCTCGAACTCGGGCCAGAACGAGCGGTAGGCGAAGGCAAGCGGTTGCAGCCCGTCGTCCGCCTGCGCAGCGGCGAGCGCAGCCGACAAGATCGCGACGGCCGCCGCGAGGTACTTTGCATGGCAAACGGGTTTCATGATTTCGCCGGCTTGGGTTTGATGTACAACACTTCGGCCCGCTGGATCCACCCGGAACGAAGATCGACGCGGAACCAGCCCTCGCTGTTCTTCTCGTGGAACCGTGTGGGCGAGCGATTGCCGAATTCCTTGAGATCGTATTGCGCCCAGGTCTTCCCCAGGTCGTTGGAAACGATGAAGCCCGTATTGAGCGGCGTGGCCGGCGCGCAGTGCGAGGCCAGGATCACGCCGTCCTGGATGATCATGTTTCCCGACTCCACCTCCGGGTTGAACAGCAGGGTGTGCTTTTCCGGATTCGCCAGGTCGGCCGGATCGCAGCGGAATATGCCCCGGTCGTAAGGCAGCGGGCCGTTGGCATCGCTGATCCAGTACACCTGTCCGTCGACGAAGTTGATGCCGCCCGACTTGTATCGCGTGTTGGCATTGGTCGACACAAGAACCTTCCAGTCCCACGCATCGGCCGCGGCGTCGTAGGTGCCCCGCATCCAGTGGCACTCGTGCCCCGACCCGCGGTCGAGATCGCCGGTGCAGGCGTAGAACGCCTTCTCGGCCGGGTTGTAGGCCACGGTGTGAACGTGCCGGCAGATCACCGGGTTGTCCAGGTGGCCCAAGAGCGCGCCGGTCTTGCCTCCACCTTCGGAACCGTCATCGCGAAAATCGGGATTCTGGCCGAAGCTGTAGGCGATCTTCACCGTCTCGCCGCCATCGGTGGAGTAATAGATATTCACCGGCGTGGCGCCGCCCAGCACGTTACAGTAATTGCCCCAGACCATCATCTCGCGGCCGTCGATGTCCCACGACACGACGCCCGAGAGGGTGTGGAAATACCAGCCGGGGGCGGCGGGATTCTTCGGCGTATGAGGGATGTAATCGGAGCCGTCGCGGTTCTTGACGATGATCTCCTTGAAGCTCTTCAGCTTGTCGGTGCTGAGGAAGAGCTTCGCGCCGGTGGTGAAGATGACGTTGCCGTTCTTGAGGATATGGCTGAACGTGATCCGCTCGGCGTCGGGAAATGCGGCCTTATAGGCCCAGGTGTGGCCATTGTCTTCCGACAAGAGCACGCTGTCGCCCGAATAGCCGAACGCCCAGTTGTCGCGCTGCGAGTCGATGTACACACCCGGCGGCAGCAGTCGGTACCAGAAGTGATCCGTCGAAGGGCATTCAGCCGGCGCGGCGGTTTGCTCGGCGCTCCGCGCGACCGCGTCGGCGATCAGCATCCCACCGGTGGTTGCCGCGGCGGCTTCGAGGAAACGGCGGCGATCGAAAGGTTCTTGCGGCATCATCTTGTGTTCCTTTGCTGTTGAGATAGTCAGTCAATCGGAGCCACGCACCACGATCACGCGTTCCACGCAGATCGCGTTCTTCGCCTCGGGCTTGCCGTGCGGAAAAGCGGGGCCCTCGAACTTGATGCGGGCCCAGACTTCGAAACGGTCATCCGGCTGCGACCAGTCGGCAACCGACTCGATCGGAAACTGTACGATCCAGCTCCAGAAGAAATAGACATACGTCGAACGGGGCACGGAGATCGCCGGGAGCTTGTACCAGTGGTAGCCCGGCCCCGGTACTTGCTCCGGCCGGATCGAGGCCGAAACGAGTCCCCGCTTGTCTTTCGGGGAATATGCTCCCCAACTCATCGGCAGCTTGTATTTCTCCAACTCGTCGTCGGCCAGTTCCAGTCGGTCGGTAATGCCCGTTTCCGCCTCAGGATCCGGCACGCATCGGGCCCGGTCCTGCCAGTTCGACGCCTGCTCGGCCGTGAAATCGAACACATCCTTGGCGGGCAGGCCACGGAACTGCTCGGGCAGCAGCACCACGGCTGGCCGGGCCAGAAGCGGCGTCAGCTCCGCTTCAAGTTCGGCTCGTTGCGACGCATGCTCGGAGGCGGGGAACCGCCGCTCGATTTCCCTCTGCCAGGTCTCGCGGGAGCGGGCCGCGATCGCGCCGCGGTCCAGGGGAATGAGTTCCGGTTGCCCGCCGCCGGCCATCCATTGGCGCATCAGCTTCGGCCACAGGACGAGGCAAGCGCGATCCACGGGAAGTCGCGCGTGCCGCACGCGGGCCAGAATCGCCGCGTCGCTGCCGACCGCCGCCTCCGCCTCGTCGAAGATCGCCTGCCCCCGGGCAAGGAAGTCGCAGGTAAGGTACGTGTACTGCGAGATCGCGGGGAACCAGTTCACGTTGGCATTGGCTGCTTCGGCCGCCGCCTGCAGCTCGGCCAAGTGGCGGCGAATGGCAGTTCCGGCCGCGCCGTAGAAGCCGTCGGTGAACGCGGCGAGGAGGGCCGCGTCGTCGCGATAGGGATCTTCCAGGAGCTTGATCATCATCCAGATCTTCAGATCGCGCATGTCGGCCAGGATGGCGTGCTCATGCTCGGTGAACACGCCTTCGACGTTGTGTTCGGCAAAATAGCGATAGTCCGGCGCGTACGTGTGCACCGTCGGCAACGGCAAACCCGGATGCGGCGTGTAGGTGACGGCGTAGTCCCAGATCCGCAACTGCTTCGCCACCTGGCCCCAGGTGGCCAGCCGTTCGGCGAACTTGCGATTCGCCTCGTGGGTGATCGGGTGGAGCAGATTGGCATTCGTATCGCAAAGGCGAGGCAAGACGTTGTCGCGTGGCCGTAGCGACTTGGGTGGATCCTCGGTCATCTGGTAGGCCAACGTATTAATGCGGATGTCCGGGTGCGCATCACGGACGGCATCGGCCACGAAGTTGAGAAAATCGACGAGCGGACCCGACTCCGAGCCTTCGCGCCGGACAATTGCCTGGCAGTCGTCGCACTGGCACATGCCGCCCCAGTCGTTTTGGGAGATATCGAAATCGACGGGCGGCACTCGCCCGGCCCGCTCGGCATCGATCCGTGCCTGTTCGATATAGCCCTTCAGCTTCTCCACCACCGCGGCCCGCAGGCCCGGATTGGTCAGGCAAAGCTGCGTCTGGTCCGCCGTCCGTTTGCCTCCAACGAGCGAAAACCACTCAGGGTGCTTATCGAAATACTCTTTCGGCGGGATGTAGAAATAGAATGTATGCACGCCATTGGGCGGGCCGTAGTAGACTCCACCACCCAGCGCCGCGTCGATCGCGCCGAACCCCTGGCCATTGAGCCGGTTTCGCACGCCGAAGCGGCCACCGTCGCGGGCGTAGAGGAGATAGATGTCGCGGTAGCGGAAACGCGGTTCACCCTCGCGATCCAGCGAAGCCACCTCGAGCGTCGGCCGCTTGGGCACGTGCTCTTCATAGGCATTCCACCAGTGCACGCCCAGTTCATCCTCGAGGAAATGATAGACGGCATACAGCGTGCCGCGGGGACGCCCGCCCACCAGCATCAGGTCTGGCTCCACGCTCCGCAGGGCCCAGCGTTCCGGGCCCCATGCGGCACAATCCAGTCCATGCTTGCGTGCGAACTCGGTCGGCCCGACGTACAGGCACGGTCCCGATCTCGCTGCCGTCTCGTCGATGACGGTAAACGTACCACCCGTGATCTTGGCCAGATATGTCGCCAACTCTTCCGCCGCGGTGACTTCGGCGGCAATCGCATCTTCGGCCAGCACGATCGTCACCTGCGGCTTGCCGTCGATCGCCAATGTCGTCGCTGGCAACGACCGTGAGCTCACCATCACGAGGGCCGCCGCAATGATCGTTTGTACAAGAATTCTCATGGAAGCGGACCTCAGCGACGAAGACAACGCGTCAGGCGGGACAACTCGCACGGCTGCATCATAGCAACCGGGTTGCCGCATTGCCAGGAAACGCCAGGACTGCTCCTGCTATGGTACGAGCGGCCGAAGCTGAATCTGCTCGTACGTCACGTCGGCATTGTGGGCAAAGAACGCGAGCTTCGGGCCATCAACCGCCAGGCGGGCAACTAGCGTCCGGCGGCCATCGACGCAAAGATCGACGAGATTGCGTTTCACGACCAGTTCGAACTCGAAAGGCTGGTCGAGCCCTGCCACGCCGTAAATCGAACTGTGCTCCGCTTCGTCCACGCTGCTGGCGTCCGCACCGCGGAACCCCGCCTTTTCGCGCGCGGGCTCGAAGCGAAGCTCCTGGCCCGCGCTCGTGTCATCCGTCCATCGCAGGCCGAAGTTGCCGGTGCCGGTCGCCAGTCGAACGCGGGCGTGCAGAATGTATTCGTCCGCTGCACCGGCCACTCTGGCAACAGCCAGTCCGCCGGCAGCGCTGAGCTTCACTGACTGCCGATCGCCGGCCACTCCGTCGGTGAGTCCGTTGAATTCCAGCGCCACGGGTTCAGTCGCTTCGGGCTCCAACTCTGCCGGCCAGCGTGTGCCCAGCGTGCCGTCGCGGTGCTGAAGGATCTCGCGGAACACGACGTCGCCGCCGTACCCGCCGTCGCCCAGAAAGGCCGCGCCGAGTCGCCGTCCGCCGCTGAAGGCAGCCGTCTTCATCACCGAAGCTTGCGGTCCGTCAAACACGTCCACCTTGGGGCGATGCCACGGCCCCAAGGGCTCTCGCGACATGCGATAGCGGGCCACGCCATTGTTGCTGAACACCAGGTAATACCAGCCGTTCCAGAAGAAGTAGTCGGGGCACTCAGGCTGTCCCGGGTAGCCGGGCACGATGAACGGCTCGCGCTGTTCCCAGGTGCTCAGGTCGCTGGAGACCAGTTGCGCCAGACAGCCGCCGCGCCGGGGCAGGGGCGGCTCGGCCAGTTCCGTAGTCACCAGCATGTGAAACAGCCCGGTCTTCGGATTGCGGAAGACCACTGGGTCGCGCCCGGGGCCGGACACGTAGGGGGCCTTGAGTGTCGCCAGCGGCGGCTGTTTGGTGAAATGGATGCCGTCGCGACTGGTCGCCGCACACAGTTGCGCGGCCGAGCCATCGGACATGCGGATCGCATAGAAAGCGTAGTACGTCCCTTCGTGGAAGAAGGTCGATCCGGTGCAGATCGAGCCCTCGATCGGATCGGTGATGGCCACCGCCAGCGGATGATGCTCCCATTGCCGCAGGTCGGTCGTCGACGCGTGCGCCCACTGGTGCGCGCCCAGTCCCCACTTGCTGCGGTGATGCCGGCGGTCGAAGAGATAGAAGAGGTGGAACCGGCCGTCATGGAAAAAGGGCATGCAGTCCCCCGCGTGGACATTATGCCCGCGCGGTCGCCAGTACTGACCCAGCGGCAGTTCCGGCCCGAGCAGGGCCAGTTCGCGCTGGGCGAGTCCGGCCTGCCCGCCACATCGTGCTATCAGCTCATCGTCGCCGAGCGAACGATTCCACAGCGCTACAAGGTCGATGCGGCCGTGGAAGGCCGTGTCCGGCGCACCGCTGCCCATGGCGATCGGTCCATCGGCCAGCGGCGAGCCGAGTGGCCATTCCTCATCGGCAAGCACCCCATCGACGAACAGTTCCAGGCGAGCGCCGCAGTACCGCATCGCGATATCGTGCCACGCCGTGGGATTGATGTTGGCCAGCGGCGCAGCCAGTTCAAGCGGGCCCGGCCGCGCGTCGGTAGCCCACTGTGCGGTAAGCCACGGCTTGGAATCGCGAACCGTGAAGCTCATCCGCACCGCCGACTTGCCCGTCTTGTCGCCCCAGGTAATGAGGTCGCCAGTCCGGGCGGCGTCAGCGTGCGACGCCCGAACCACGATAGTCAGGTCTTTGCCGATCACCCGGGGCCCATCGTCAGCCGCAAGCGATCCACCGCGAAACTCGGCCACAATTCCGTCGCCGCCCCGAGCGAGCGATGCCTCGCGCTCGTCGCCCGTCAGCTTGATGCCTGTCTCGACATCGCCCTGAACGACGAGCGTCTTGCCCGCTTGCGGCCCCATCTCCCACACCGCATCGGCCGCCGCCAGCGGGCCGGAATCAACGAGCGTGCGAGATTCCATTTCGGCCGCGGCCAATGTGGCGCCAACCAGAAGTATTACCGCCAGGGCCAAGACTGGCAAAAGACGCTGCATTGTGCGGGCAGACTTTGGCATGATATTCCTCGCTGCTGGCAGCCGACAACGGCTCGCTGCGCGCGAAGCGGCAGCGGCATGCGCGTGTCGAGTCACTCGGCGGATTGGGAAGCCATGTCGTAGCTGAGCATAGGAACGGCGTAGTAGCCCATGAAGTTCACGGCGACGTCGATGCGGTAGATCGGATCCTGCATCAGGCAGGCGCGGCGGTCCTGTGCGGGAATAGTGGTGGTGTAGATTCGCAATTCACCCGGCTCGCTGGTGATAATCTCCTCGCGCCAATCGCCCACCACGTCGGCGATCGCCACCACCTTGCCGGCAAGCTTCGGCGGATGAGTCGCGCCCTGGAAGTCGTCGATTCGGTTGCCGCGGATGAGCTCGCGCTGCCGGTCGGCGTCCCAATAGACGGGCCACGACATGCTGCTCTGCCGCTCCCTGGAGATCAGCTCTCCGGCGGCGCTGAACAGCCACGATTGGGCGTACTTTCGCTGGCCGTCAATGTCGGCCGCGTGGCACTCCGCACCCGGATAACGCGCGTCGATGTCGGCGCACATGCCATTGGTGCCGACATGGTTCGTCGGCTCCTGCAAGGCCCACAGGACCTCGCCGGTGGCGGCCTTCACCAGGCACAAGGCGCTATCCTTGCGGCGGGGCTCGATGCCGTAGAAAATCTCCAAGCCCGGGTTCGCGGGATTGATGTCGCCCACGAAGCAATAGTCGGGATGCCCGAAACCGGTGGTCCAGAGGCCATTGCCGTTGTCGTCGACCACGGCCGAGCCGATGATCACCTCGTCGCGGCCGTCGCCGTCGATGTCGGCCGCGCGCATGATATGTGCTCCCTGGCTGTTGTAGCGCCCCCGCCCGGCCTCCTCGCGGCTGTCCCAACTCCACAGCTTCTTGAGCTTGCGCTGGTGGAACTGATAGGCGACGAGCCGAATCGTGGTATAGGTGCCGCGGTTCACCACCAGGCAAGGGGTCTTTCCATCGAGATAGGCGACGCAGATCTGATTCCGGCTCGAGTAGTTGTAGTTGTACCGTTCGCCGGGTATCTGGCGCGACGGCCAGTCGTCGCGGGCCAGTTCCTCGCCCGTAGCGCCGTCGAGAATGGAAACCCATTCCGGACCGGTCTCGACGCGGCCCTCCGGGCCGCGAGGATCGCCTTCGCCCGTCTTCACCGCCACCTCGGCGCGGCCGTCGCCGTCAAGGTCGAAGACGATCGCAGGAGAGTACCAGATGCCGCGCTCGATCGCCCAGCCGAGATCCTTAAGCCACAGACGGCGGCCATCCTGCGTGCGTGCGTCGAGCTTGTAGGTGTCGGGGCTGGGAGTCCAGTAGGAAGCAGCCGGGTCGATGCTATCCTGGGGCGTCTTGAGCACATAATCGTAACGCCCGTCGCCGTCGAGGTCGCCAATGCCGACCTTCTGCACAGTCTCGTCCGGGTCGAGTTTAAGCGAGATCCAGGGCTGGGGCTCGACGGCGACGCCGGCCGGTTCGGGCGGGGCCGATTCCTCCGCGCCCTCGCGGATCGCGCGGACCTGGTAGCGCAGCGAACCGGTGGTCGGCGCGGAACGGTCGACGAAATCGGTGGTCGCCTCGATCGGCTCGGGATTGAGTCGTTCGGCCGGTTTGTCATCCACCGAGCGATAGATGCTGAACGCCACAGCGGCCGGATCGGTCTGGAGCAGACGCCAGCCGACGTAGACTTTGCCGTCGTCTTGCCGCACGGCGACCAGTCCGCGTCCGAGCGACTCGCGCACCCGGCTGCTGGCGAAACCTTGCACCAGCGGCTTCTCGACATACGGCGGAACGGGCGCGAACTGGACGTAGTCGTAGTAGGCCGAACCGGGATTGACCGCGTCGGCGAAGCGGTCGTCGACCCATAGTTCGAAGGTGCCGTCGGTGATCTCGACCACGCCCAGCGAGCGGTCACTCGAGTCCTTGCGCTGCCAATTCTTGCCATCGCGCGATACGGCCAGGGCACGGCCCAGTTTGAGTTCGACCTCGTAGCGGCCTCGCGGGATGCCGGTGATCCGGGTGTGGAGCGGCGGTGCGCCTTCTTCGGGCGTAGCGCGGTCCTGCTTCACGATAGGCGACTGGAGGACGACTCCTCCGGACCACTTCTTCTCGGCATCCTGATCCGTGCTCCAGAGGTTCCATCGGTCGGCGCTGGTCTTGTTCACCTGCCAGGCGTCGGCCGGCGCGGAGTAATCCTCCGCTTCGTAGACAAGAGGCGTTGGAATAGATGAATCCTGGGCTTGGGAACGAGCGGGGAGGGCCGTCAGGCTGATGAGCACGATAAGCAGAAACCTGTTGAATGTCGTCACCGGCTAGATCTCCTTCATGTCACTGTGAGCCGCCTGACCGCGCCGTCGTTTCTTGCTGACCGGAAGACGGTATTCACTGTCTCACAGCGCGTGGCGGCCGGACCGACCGCCGATTCTATCAGACGCGCCTCGCCCCAGCGACCCGGGCCCAGTCATGGGACTGGACCAACTATGTTCCCCCTCGTTGCACCGTCAATCGGGAGCTCCATAGAATAGTCCCTTTGTGAATGTGATTCGGTGTCTGGGTGGATAGGAGGGGGAACCTCGTGATGCGGGTGAAAGCCATTGTGTCCCTGGCCTGCATGGTGATCGTCGGCGCCGCCTCGGCCCAGGAGCCGGAGTCGCCGCGAGAGTTCCCCGGACTGCGCCGCAATGCCCATTTCCTGGGCGCGCCAGGGCCGGGTCAATCATGGGAGCAGTGGCTGGCGCTCATGGGCGAGTACCGCCAGGCCGTTCGGGCTCGCCTGAGCGAAACGGGCAAGCCCTTCGACGACGCGATCTATGGCCGCGAAGACCTCGAGTGGATGACCCGGAACTTCGTCTGCGGTTTTCTCTTCGTCTACGACCGGTCGTTCTGGAATCCCGAGCGGCGGGAGTACGATGTGGAGGGTCTCTGCGACTACGCGGCGCGAGAGTTCGGCGGCTATGACAGCGTGGTGCTGTGGCAGGCCTATCCTCGGATCGGCGCCGACGAGCGGAACCAGTTTGACTTCTTTCGCGACATGCCCGGCGGATTGGCCGGCGTCCGCGATGTATCGCGACGTTTCCACGCGCGGGGCATTAAGGTCTTCATTCCCTACAATCCTTGGGACACGGGCACGCGACGCGAAGAAGTTGCGGATGAACTTGCGCTGGCCAACCTGGTATCGGCACTTGAAGCGGATGGCATCTTCCTCGACACGATGGTCGCCGCCCCCGATGGGTTGCGGCAGGCGGTGGATGCGGCGCGGCCGGGCGTGGCGTTTGAGCCGGAACTCCATCCGGCGGTCGCCGAAATGCAGATCTGCAGCGGTTCCTGGGCCCAGTGGTTTCAAGCGTGGCCCGAGGTGGGCGTGCTGCATCTGAAGTGGCTGGAGCCGAGGCACATGCAACACCAGATCCGTCGTTGGGACCGTTCGCACCAGGCAGAACTGGCTGCGGCGTGGCTCAACGGCAGCGGGATCCTGGTCTGGGAGAACGTCTTCGGCTCGTGGAATCCGTGGAACGCCGCCGACCGTGCTTCGCTGCGGCGGATGACGCCCGTGCTGCGGCACTACGCCGATCTGTTCATCGACGGGCGATGGTTGCCTTACTATCCGGCGCAAGTGGAGAGCGTGTACGCCTCATGCTGGGAGTCGCCTGACGCCCGTCTCTGGACAGTCGTGAATCTCACCGAACGCAAGGTGAACGACGTTGTGCTCGAAATCGATCCGCGCGGCCAGTTGTTTTTCGACCTCTGGAACGGCCGTCGCCTCGAACCGGAATCCGTCGGCGGCAAGGCGCGCGTGAAGCTCGAACTTGAGCGCTTTGGCGCGGTGGCCGCCGTGTCGGCGGATCGGCAGGACGACGCCTTCCGGCAACTTCTGCAACATCAGCAGCGCGAGGCCGAGCGGCCGGTTCCGGTTGCCGACGATGATCCGCACACGGCGGCAGCCTCGGTCGTCGAACCCCAATCGCCGCCGCAGCTTCCAGCGGCCGTTCCGGCGTCTGCCGCCGACATGTTGCGTTGCGCGCCGGTGGCCAGGCAGTTCAAGGTGCGGCACATGCGGCGGGAGTGCGGCTGCTACCCCGATCCGGCCACTGCCGAGGATCGATGGCCGGAGTTCCTCACCGGCACTCCGCACGACCGTGCGATCGAGCATCGCGTTGAGGTGACCTTGCCGGCCTACTCGATTGACCCGCGGCCCGTGACGAACGGCGAGTTCGAGGCATTCATGAAAGCAACCGGCTACTCTCCTGCATGTCGCGACAAGTTCCTCCATCACTGGGCCGGCACAACCTGCCCGGCGGCGATCCGCGATGAACCCGTAGTGTATGTCGATCTGGCCGACGCCCGGGCCTACGCGGCGTGGGCCAGAAAGCGGTTGCCGACGGAATGGGAGTGGCAACACGCCGCCGAGACGCATCAGGGTGCCATAGCTCATGAGCGGGTGTTCGAGTGGACGGAGAGCGAGCGGGACGATGGCCACACGCGGTTCGTGCTCCTCCGCGGCGGATGCCGGCACCAGGCGGAAGGTTCGATCTGGTACTTTCCGGGCGGCCCGCAACCGGTCGATTCGCATGCGAAGTTCATTCTGTTGGACGGCGGGCTCGACCGCTGTTCAACGATCGGATTTCGGTGTGTGAGCCTGACTTCCGAGTAGCGGGCGCGATCTCCGCGCCTTGGCATCCCGTTTGCTGTAGCGGGTGGCTCCTTCAGGAAGCAACTGCCATGAAATCGCAAGGCGAGCCAGTTTGTGACGACGTGAGCGCCGAAGGCGTGGTCTGCCAGTTGAAGGCGGAAGACGCCTGCGTTGCCGAGACCGACCACGACGATCCGTCGTCGTACCTGTCGATGTTGGCGGCCTATCATCGGGCACTCGCGGGCCCGCTCCAGGAGATGATCAACCAGCTTCCACTAAAGCGCGGTGGCCGAGTGATCGACGTGGCGTGTGGCGACGGCGTTTACTCGGCTTGGCTCGCCGGGCGGGTGGGACATCAAGGGCTGGTGGTCGCCGCCGACATCGACCCGGAATGCCTCGACCTTGCCGGGCGGGCTGCGGACCGTTCGGGGCACGCGCGGGCTATCCGCATGTGCCGGACCAGCGCCGACCGTCTGCCGCTGGCTGATGGCGCGGTCGATCTGGCGTGGTGCGCCCAGAGCCTCTACAGCCTGCCGAAGACGATCGATTCGCTGCGCGAGATCGTTCGGGTAGTTCGCCCCGGCGGCGTCATCGCGGTGCTCGAGAACGACAGCTTGCACGATCTGTTGCTCCCCTGGCCGGTGGAATTGGAACTGGAGATCCACGCCGCTGAATGGAAGGCCTACGCAGCGCAGACCGATGCGCCGACGCGGTACTACATCGGGCGCTGGCTCTGTACTCTGTTTCAGGAACTGGGGGTTTCACGTCCGACGGTTCAGGTTTGGGCCACTACTCAGCAACCACCGCTCACTGCCGATGAACGGCACTTTCTTGCTACTATGCTCGACGGTCTTCGTCGGCGCGTGAAGCCGCACCTCAGTGCGTCGGCACGAGTACAGCTTGCTCGCCTGGTCGACCCCGCAAGCGAAGACTATCTGCTCAACCGCTCCGATCTGGTGGTGACCTTCCTGAATCGTATCGCCTGGGCGGTGAAGCCGTGAGCGTCCCGTGGGGATCGTCCCGAAGCAGCCCCTCCATCCGGGGCGATTGACGGCGGAACGCATTGCTGGCCCAATAGTGGCAGCGAACGTCGGCGCGGAGGTTCCAAGCCAAGTGGGAGCACCGACAGTGCGGTGGAGAGAGTGGAATCGCGGCCTGAGTCTCCTCGCCGGGCTGGTCCTGCTGGCCACGGTGTTCGGATTGCCCGACCGCCTGGAGGCGGGCTGAGGCGTCCGCACCTGTCCGCCTGTGGCAGGCGGATCCCGTTCGGGCAGCCTTCGCGTCCCGTCGCTCTACTACGGCTCGAGCAGCCCGGCGGCGATGGTGGCGGCTCAGCGGCAGGCCTCGACTTGGCAGCGCCAACTCCGTGAAGCCGCCAGCGACGCCGCCCGGCTGAACTTGGCCGACCGTTTCTATGGCGAGGGCAATATCCGTGCCGCCGCTACTCTTTACGCACGGGTAGCGATGGCGAGACCCGCCACGCCGGCCTCGTTGGCGGCGAAGCACCGCCTCAACCGGATTCGCGAGGAGGCCCGGAATCGTTCCAGCACGATCGACGCCCGGCTGAAAGAAGCGGCGGAGGCGATTTCGCCATCGGACCTGGTCGACGGCGCGACCAACGCGGCGACGATGCTCCAGCCGATGTTTGAGGATTACGAAAAACTCATCGACCAATACGGGACGGTGTCGGCCGTGGGAACCGAACTCAAGAAGCACGTTGCCGCACAGCGCCGCAAGCCGGAATACGCCGCCGTGCTCAACGAGGCAGAGGCGCGGAAGTTCTGGGATGCCGGTCAGGCGCGTGAGCGCGACGACGAATTGTGCTGCGCCTATTGGTTCTATACCGAGGCGGCGCGGCTCGTTCCTGCCCGTTCGGCGCTGTTGGCCCGCAGCCGGCTGGACGAGATGAAGGCCGACCCCGCGATCGTCGCCGCGGCCCGCACCTGTCGCGAATTGCAGTGGTGCCATGACGCCTACGAGCGGGCGACGATGCTCCACGAGGATCGGCCCGAGCGGGCACGGGAACTGATGGCTGAGATCACGACGCGTTCGCCCGCCGACAGCGACGTGCACCGCGCCGCGAGGGATAAGTTGGCTGAGTGGCAATAGGACAGGAGCCGGCGGGCTGCCGGTTGAAGTCTGGCGATGCTCGGCCGCGTGTACGGGCGAGAGACAGTCGAGTGATAGATGGGTGGATCCGGCTTCGTGCCGGAATAGGGGTGTGCTGATCTGCCTCACACCGGAACGTGAGGAATACGTGCTTGACATGAGTGCTGCCGCGCGAGCACGGCGGGAACAGGGACCGCGATTCTTTTCTTGGAGGCAATGCCATGAACGTCCAGCGGATTGTAGTTGCATTGGTCGTGTTGCTGAATTTGTGGAACGGTGCCGGGGCCGAAGAGGTGGAAGTGGTTGCCGATTCGGCCAAGGTGAAAGCTGCTGAGGAGGTAATCACCACTGTGGCGCAGGGCGAACGGTTTGAGGTTCTGAAACGCGAAGGCCCCTGGGTGGCGGTCCTGGTGACGACCGACGCCGGGCCGCGGACGGGCTGGATCCTTGGCAATCAGGTGCGAACCGTCGCACAGGGAGTTGGCGAAGACTTGCCCGCCCCGCCGGCGCCGGTGATCGCCGCGATGGCGGTGAACCACACCCAGTTGTGGGAAAGTTACCGGCACTTGATTCTGTTTGAACTGACGCTCACCAACGGCGGATCGCGCGAGTTGTCCTACGATGGAGCGAAGTTCACCGTGCTGGCGGATGGAAAGCCCGCGACGATGGTCGCCATGGAACGCGCGGCGTCGTCCGGGCCAGGAGTGCTGATGCCGATACAGTCTGTGCCGTGGGGTTACCGATACGTGCCGGCACCGATGGGGCCGGTGTGGAGCGGACTCCGCCCGGAGTTGACGGCCGGTGAGTGGAGTGTTCCGCGCCGGATGGACGCGGAAAAGAAGTCCCAGCTTGCCGCCGGCGCATTGCCGCCGGGCGGGAAGGTCTCCGGCTGGTTAGCGTTCGAGGTGCCCATTCCCGGTTCGCCCGGCGAGTTCGTCGGGGCGAGCTGGGAGCTTTCGGGCAAGGTGGGCGACCACGCCCTCAAGCTCGATCTGAGCGAGTACGAGCGAGACGCGCTGGAAGTCAAGGTCCGCCCGGCAACGCTCGATGACTCGGTGCCGGTCGTCGAGATCGCCGGCCGCTTGAACGGGCTTAACGTCGCCGAGGTGCTGGAGGTGATCGATTCCGTCACGCGGGAGGGGAAGACGCCGGTGCTGCTGCGAACCACACCCGACCAGATTGTGGACGCCGTGGCAGCCCGCGTGCTTGTGGATCGCATCCACCGGTCGTTGATCATGAAGCCGACCTGGGCTGTTTTGCCGCGTCAGGATCAGCGGGCGGCTTATGGCGAAACGATGGCGTCGCTTCCGTCTGAGAATCAGGCAGCGATCGAAGCTCTGGCCTGGCGGCGAAGCAACGTCCCGAGGCTCGTGGCACACCTGACGAACCCTGCGGAAGAGACTCGTAGCGCGGCTGCTCGGGCACTGGGGGCGCATACGGAGGTCGAGGGCGTGGTGGGCGCGCTTCTTGAGGCGGCTTCCGACCCCGACCGGTCGGTCCAGAGCGCCGCCCTGGCATCTCTTGCGGCGGTCGCCGATCCCCGCGCCCGAGAGGCGATTATCGCTGCAATGGACGATCCGAAGACTCGATACGCGGCGGTCGCCGCGGCCGCCAGTCAGAAATCGGAAGCGGTTGTGTCGGCGCTCATCAAGATGCTGGACGATGCCGACCCGCGGATTGTGGCCGCGGCGTGTCGTAGCCTGGGACAGCAGAAGGCGGCGGCGGCCATCGAACCCCTCAAAGCACTTCAGGCCCATCCTGACGCCCAAGTGGCCCAGGCGGCCATCGATGCCCTGAAACTCATTGGCGAATTGACGCCGGTCGATGCCGCACTGGCCAAGGTGGCGGTGAGTGACTTTTATCAGCAGGATGAACTCAACGCCCTGGTGCGCTCTCGCGACCCGCGCGCCGTGCCGGCGCTTGTGGCTGCCCTGAAGTCGGGCCGATCCGCACGGTCGATCGCTCCCATCGCCGGGGCGCTCGGTAAACTCGGAGACCAGGCGGCAGTGGAACCACTGCTCGACTTCATGCGCTACAACCATGATGTGCCTGAGGAGGTCTACCGCGCGTTGGGTGAACTGGGAGACCCTCGGGCCGTGGAACCGCTCGAGCAGGCGCTGCCGCGTTCGCAGAGATTCACGGTTCAACTGGCCCTGATCCGTCTCGGCGTGGCCGGCATTCTTGAACAGTTGATCGAGCGGCTCGAGCGCGCGGCCGAGCCTCACCAGAAGAGACAGATCATCGAAGCCCTGGGCAAGGCGGGCCGAAACGAATCGGTCGCCGCGATCGAGCCGTACCTTGATGATCCGCAGCTTCACAGTGCCGCCGCATTGGCGCTGTTGGACGTCGGATCGCCGGAAGCGATGGCGCCGCTGGCCGAACGGCTTCGCAAAGCCGAATACCGCTACGGCGGCGAGCTCGCCAGGCAGTTGTTCGGGCTCATGTACCTGGCCGCGCCTGGTGAAAGCGAACCCGACGAATCCCGCGACCGGCGGCTGGAGGAGTTGCTCCGCGAAGCCTCCGCAAGCGAGAACGAGGCGGTCCGAAAAGCCATTGCGAACGAGCAGGCATCGATCGATCGCCGACTGACCGAACGCCAGCTCGACAAGTTGCGGTTCTCTCTGGAGAACCGCCGCTTCGACCTTGCCGAGGAGCAGCTCAAAGCCGCTCTGGAACGGCAACTCGACCGGTTTGCCGGGCGTTCCGAATGGCAGTCGCTCACGGGCAACTGGCTGATCGAGGCGATTGTCCTGTGGTACTCGTCCGGCGAGGCGAATCGGGCCGACAAGCTCATGCAGGCCGCCTTCGCCACCCTCGAGGCCCGCCTGGGCGCAGACAGGCCGAAGGAACTGGCCGCCCTGCGACGACAGGTGCGGACGCAGGTGGCGGCGCGCCGCATCAGTTCCGGGTTAGAGATCAGCGACGAGGAGATCCGCGGACTCGTCGAGGACCTCAAGGCCCAACTCGCGCGCGAAGCCGAATACGGCCCGACCGAAGGAAACCTGATGCAGGTCGCCGCGCCGGCGCGCGCGTTGGAGGACCAGGGGCGCCTTGCCCTGGCGGCCGAGATCTACCGCACGCTGGCCGATTTGGCGGCGGAAGGCACGGCTGCGCCGAGCCGCCTGTGGGCCGAGGTATTTAGCGGAGCGGTTCGCCGGCTGGAACTGCCCGGCAACGAGATCGCGATCGAGGGGACCAGGCTTGACGGGACGCCGCTGGACTTGAACGACTATCGGGGCAAAGTCGTACTCGTCGAGTTCTTTTTCACCTGGCACCCGCCCTGCCGCGACGAGCTGCCGCGCATGATCGACGCCTACCGCGAGTATCACGATCGCGGGTTCGAAATCGTGGCCATCACCGCCGACCCCGATCGGAAGAAGCTCGAGGAGTTTATTCAACAGGAGCAGATCCCCTGGGTCACGCTCTATGAGACATTCGATACGCGACCGCAGCCGATGGCCCGCCGCTACGGCGTTATGAGCTATCCCACGGGAATTCTTGTGGATCGAGAAGGCAAAGTCGTCTCGGTCCGGGCTCTTGGCGACGAACTCGATCGGCAGTTGGAGAAACTATTTGGGCAGGCAGGAGAGGATCGAGCGGAACGCTGACCGATGCACATTGCCCTGGTTGACCGGCGCTGCGAAGTCCACCGGGTCGCAAGGTATTAGCTGGCTGAGTGGCAGTAAGCGGACACCGAGTGAAGGACTTTCTATGGATTCAGATTCCGGTTCATTGGAAGCACGTTGGCATGGTGTTCGCCCTACCCGAGTTTATCTCTGCGGTGTGGCAGCAGGGTTTGGTTCCGGGGTGGTCACGATGGCAGGGCTGACGCACCTGCAACTGATCCAGCCTGGCTGGACGCCAATCGTGATCCCCGCGTTCGCCCTGATAGCGATTGGAAGTCATCTCGCGAGCCGCACGCAGCGGCGACTTGTCTCTGGGAAGGACAGCTAGTGGCAGATTTACACGGACGTGCCGCGAACGCGTAGGCTGCTGAGGCGGAACGGTGCATTCGTCTGTGATCGCGGAGACTCCTTCGACGGCTCGTGGTGGCAAGGGACGGCTATTGAAGATTATGGACCGGGCGATTGGCACCGAGCGCACGGTAGCCGCGGTATGGCCGCTCGTCTATACTCGTCGGCAGCAGGCACGATTCTCCCGGAGTCACCACCCATGCGCGCCGCGATCCTTGTTGTAGTGCTCGCGCCTCTGTTCCTGTGCGGTCACGCTGATCTTCACGCCGCCGGGCCGGCGAAGGTGGAGATCGTGCGCGAGGCCGGCGGCTTCCAACTGCTTCGCAGCGGTGAGCCGTACTACATCGAGGGTGCGGTGTACTGGGAAGACCCCGGCGGCCGGATCCCGCTCCGCACCGTGGCCGAGTGCGGCGGCAACTCGGTCCGCTGCGGCGGCCGGAATGTGGCGAAGATTCTCGACGCTGCCGAGAAACTTGGCCTCACCGTCACGGTCGGTCTGCCGCTCAAGATGGAATCGGTGCACGGCTTCGATTACGGCGACGAGCGGGCCGTCCGCCAGCAGTTCGACGAAATGAAGCAAGTCGTCGAGTCGCTCAAGGACCATCCGGCGCTGTTGATGTGGGGCGTGGGGAACGAGTTGTCGGTCGGTTACACGAACAAGCGGGTGTGGGACGCGGTCGACGACATCGCCGAGATGATCCATCGGATCGATCCGAATCATCCGACGATGACGACGATCGGCGACGGATCGCTCAAGGACGGCGACGCGCGGTTGATCCGCGAGCGATGCCCGCATCTCGACCTCCTGGGCATCAACTACTACAAGGGGATCGAAACGGTGCCCCAGCAGTTGCGCGACCAGGGCTGGGACCGGCCGTACGTCGTCACCGAGTGGGGGCCATCGGGCCACTGGCAGGTCCCGCGGAACAAGTGGCGGCTGCCGATCGAGGAAACGAGCACCGAGAAGGCCGAGCGGTACATCGAGCGCTATCGCGGCACGATGCTGGCCGACCGCTCATGTTGTCTCGGTTCGTATGTCTTCATGTGGGGGCAGAAACAGGAGCAGACGCACACCTGGTACGGCATGTTCCTCGCCACGGGCGAACGGCTGGAAGCGGTCAGCGCAATGCAGTACCTGTGGACCGGCGAGTGGCCGAGTAACCGGGCGCCGGCGATCCAGGCGATTTCCATCGACGGCCGAGCGGCCCGCGAGCTTGAGGCATTCATACCCGGCAGCCGGCACAAGGCAACCGTGGAGATCGCGGATCCCGACGGCGACTCCCTGGATTTCGCCTGGGAGATCCTGCCCGAGCCGACGAAGTACGGTTACGGCGGCCGAGGCGAACAGAAACCGGCGGCGGTGGCGGAAGCACTCGGCGCCGCCGCCGGGCCGACGCTGGAACTGATCGCACCCGACAAACCCGGCCCTTACCGGGCGTTCGTCACCGTGCTCGACGGGCAGGGCAACGCGGCGACAGCGAACATCCCGTTTCAAGTTGAACCATGAAGGTATTGTGGGAGCAGGACCATGGGCATTCGGCAAATCATCATCACGCTGGTCGCGGCGGCGATCTTGTGCGGGTCGTCGCGCGCCCAACCGGTGGAACAGATTGAAGTGGTCGCCCAGACGGCCAAGGTCAAGGTGGCGGGCGAAGTGATTTCCACGGTGGGGCAAGGAGCGCGATTCGAGGTGCTCGAGCGGGAAGGTCCTTGGGTGGCGGTTTCGGTCACTACGGATTCCGGCCCGCGAACGGGCTGGATCCTCGGCAGCCAGGTGCGTACCGTTGCCGAAGGGATCGACGACGACACTCCCGCTCCACCCGTGCCGCAGACTGTGTCGGCGACGGTGAACTGGACGCAGACGTTTACGGGTTATCCGGGATCGATCTTTTTCGAGCTTACCCTGAGGAATGGCGGACGGCGCGCGGTGCCGTACGACGCCGCAGAGTTCTCGCTGCTGGTCGACGGCAAGCCGATGAGAGAGATCAGTTCGCGGATGGCCGTCAGGCACGCAGAGAACATAGCGGGACGGCGAGCGGTCGCGGGCAACCATCCATTCCGCAGCGCGACCGATGTCACTCACCTGTCGTACCTCACCGCGGGTTCGCTGCCGCCGGGTGAGAAGGTGTCCGGATGGATGGCATTCGCCGCCCCGGCCTTCGAAAGATTGGAGGAAGTCGCGTCGCTCGACTGGAAGCTCTCAGGCGAAGTTGACGGCCAGGCGATCGAGATCGATCTCAGGCAGCTTGAACTGCAGGCGATGGGCGACACGGTCCGCCCGTCGGCACTCGAGCCTTCCGTACCGGTCATCGAGATCGGCGGACGGGTGAACGCCCTCAATCTTGGCAAGCTGCTGGAAACGATCGATGCGCTGGCGAAATCGGGGCAGGCGGCTGTAATTCTCTGCACGACCTCGGATCTGGTGGTCGACCAGCCGGCGAGGAATTGGCTTGGATTATTCGCGCTAAGAACGCGGGGTGCGGGCGGCATGGCGCCCGTCTGGGCGAATCTTCCGCGGGGCCTTCAGAACATGCCGTATGCCGATGGGAGCGGGCCGCCCGCCGCATCTGAAGCGGCGGCGGTGATCGAAGTGCTCGCCCGAGGGCCGGGGCACGTCGAGAAGCTCAAGACCTTGCTTGCCGATGCCGACCCGGAGATCCGCGCCGCGGCGGCCCGCGGGCTGGGCAAGTATATCGGCGACACGAGCGTGGTCGAGGCGGTGGCTCGGACTGCCGCCGATGTCGACAAGACGGTGCGTATCGCCGCAATAACGTCGCTCGGTCCGGCCGACGATGCTCGAGCGGCCGAAGCGATCATCGCGGCCGTGGACGATCCGGATACGCGATACACGGCGGTCGTGGCCGCTGCGAACCAGAAATCGGCCGCGGTGGTGCCGCCGCTGGTCAAGATGCTGGAAGGTGAGGCGAACGTGGCGATGGCCGCCTGCCGCAGCCTGGGGAAGCTCAAGGCCGAGGCCGCCGCGGAGGGGCTCAGGCGGCTCGAGTCGCATCCGAATCGCAGCGTGGCCATGGCGGCGCTCGACGCGTTGCAGCAAATCGGCGCGGTGACGGCCGCCGACGCGGCGCTGGCCAGGCTGAAGGCCGGCTATCCGCGCGAGAACGAGGTCGCCGCACTGATCCACCTTGAGCGTGAGCGGGCGCTTCCGGCGCTGCTGGCCGGTCTCCGTTCGGGCCCAAGCGAACACACGCTCGGGATCATCGCCAGGGCGCTCGGTGAGTTGGGCGACGCGCGGGCCGTCGAGCCGCTACTCACGCTGATCGAGTACAATCCCAAGATCCCTGGCGATGTCTTCCGCACCCTGGGAAAGCTCGGCGACCGGCGCGCGGTCGAGCCACTCCGCACGGCGCTTGCCGCACCGAGCCGCCAGCCCCCTGAGCGGCTCGCGATCCGCGAGGCCCTGCTCAAGCTGGGAGAGCCGGGCATCTGCGAGCAGTTGGCTGAAGAGCTGCGGCAGGTTTCCGAGCACCAGCAGGCCGAATCGATCATCCGGGCTCTCGGGCGGAGCGGCGGAAACGAAGCCATCCCGGTCGTCGCCCCCTATCTGGACGACGCGCGGCTTTACCGCGCGGCAGCATTGGCGCTGCTGGATATCGGATCGCGCGAGGCGATTGCCCCGCTTGTTGAGCGGCTGCTTTCGGCCGATTACAAGTACAGTGGCAACGTCGTCACCGTGTTGTCCGGCCCGGTGTTCACCAGGTCGCTCAGGCCTCGCAGCGCGGATTGGGACCAGCGCTTCGTGGAGGTGCTCCGCGCGCTTGCCGCCAGCGGCGGAGGGGTGGACCGGGAGAAAGTCGCTCACTTCTATGCGGTCATCGATCAGCGGCTCGTCGCGCAGGAGCTTGCCGAATTCCGCCTGTACCTGGAGAACCGCCGCTTCGACGACGCCGAGCGTGCTTTCCGCAGCGGACTCGAGCGGCAATTGGATCGGTTGGCCAGGAGCCCTGAACCGGCCGCGTTTCTACCGGGCTGGTTTGGACAGGCCCTGGAGGCCATTGTTGCCGCCGACGGCATGGAGCGGGGCAGCCGGTTTGCACGCGAGGCGATCGGCGTCGTGAATGAGCGATTAGAGAAGGAAGGGACCGTGGAGCACATGGCCGTGTCGCGCCAGTTCCACGTAGCGTGGCTGAGTCAGCGGCTGAAAGCCGGCGAGGCGGTCGAGAACGCCGAGTTCCATGACTTCTTCGACCGCTACCGCGATGAAGTCGTGTCGAGCGCTGGGCGAGGGCTGACCGATCAGGAGTTAAATGCCATGGCCTCGCTCGCCGAGCGACTTGAGTTCAATGGGCGGCTGGATCTGGCCGCGGCCCTGTTCCGGACCCTGGCGAGCGTCGTGGCCGAAACGGCCGATCGTTCGTGGCTGCCATCTTCGAAGAATTATGAAGGAGCGATCCGCCGACTGGAACTGCCGGGCAAACCGATCGAGATCGAAGGAGACACGATCGACGGCAGCCCCCTGGACTGGACTCGCTATCGGGGCAAGGTCGTGCTCGTGGGATTCTGGAGCATGGCGAGCGAGGCCTCGCGCGCCGATATGGCGCACGCGAAGGCACTTCATGAGCGGTACCGCCAGCGCGGCTTCGACGTGGTGGGAATCGGCCTCGGCCAGGACCGGGGGACGCTCGAACAGTTCCTGGAGCAGAACTCGCTGCCTTGGGCAACCTTGTACGACGGGCAGGACGCCAATTGGCACCCGTCGGCGGTTCGCTACGGCATCACGAGGATTCCCGCAGCGTTTCTCGTGGACCGGCAAGGCAACGTTGTTTCGGTTCGCGCTCAGGGCGACGAACTCGAACGGCAATTGGTGCGACTACTCGGCCCGGCGGAAGGCGGCGATACTCGAATCGATCTCGACGGTTCGACTATTTCGGCACTGCCCAATCCGGCACTTTGACTCCCACCGCCGAATCCTGGCCGGGCGCGTAGGGTTTCAGGTCAAGCACCGGCGTGCCTTCGAAGGCGTCGATCTTCTCGATCTCGACGACGTTTTCCTTTACCGCCACGATCTTGCATAGGCTCAGGGCAATCAGGTTCGGCCGCAACGGCGACCGGGTGGCAAAGACGCCGGTGAGCGGGTTCTTCGAATCGCCCCGAGGATGCACCTGGAGGATCGCCCGCTTCTCGGGCGTGTCGTTCCGATCGAACCACCAGAACACCTGAACGTGAGAGAATCCGTCCAGGCCGAGCAGCCCTGGCTGGTAGGCCTTGTCCAGCACGATCAACGTACGGCCCTCCGCGCTCTGGATCTGTCCGATCGGACGCATGATGAATGACCGGTCCTCCTTCTCAACACCTTCTGCCGCGAAGGCCAGCCGTCCCGCCAGGGCGCCGGCGATGAGCATGAAACTCCCAATGAATCGCGTCATGGCTTGATCCTCTGATCTGCTACAGATGCTTCACGGATGTCCATTCCTGCCCGTTCGTTGATCGGTCGGCAAGAGACACTAAGATGGAAGTGAAGGTGTCGACGATGCCGGGCACGACGCGGTTGAGCGTTCGCCCCCGGCTGCCCTGTCCGCGGGTGCTGCTTGGGAAACCCGACGAAACCTTGTCCTCAATTGGTGCTGCTTCTTGAGACCTAAGTAATTGTTTTGCAACGACTTGTGGCTAATGCTCCCGGCACGCCGCAAAGTCCCGAAGACCCGCGTTTCGGGGCTGTTATACTTGACAAATCCGGCGCCTTCGCCGGGCGAAGCTTGACAACGGGGCCGGCCATCGCTGCCTGACACAGAACTTAGTCCGCCACATCCTGGCAGGCAAGTGCCGCAAACTGGGCAGGATATCCAATCCGCGTTACTGCCAACATTGTTGTACGAATCATGAAGACCTGGATCCTGATACTGAGCGCGTCGGTCGTAGGACTGGCATTGGGTGTAGGCATTGCCATTGCCCGAGTGGAGCGGTTTCCGTGGAGCGGCAGCCCTGAAGGCTGGAAGGCGCCGACGCCGCAGGCCCGTCGCGATGGACCGATGCCGAGCGTCGTGGTTGACCAGCCCGTTTTCGACTTCGGCGTGATGGACGCCTCGGCCACCGGCCGGCACGAGTTCAAACTGACCAACACGGGTGACGCCCCGCTCACGCTGCAAGCCGGCGATACAAGTTGCAGTTGCACACTGAGCGACCTCAAGAAAGACACCCTCCTACCCGACGAGTCGACCACGGTCGCTGTGGAATGGAAGTCAAAAGGGGGGGCTGGCGGCTATCGGCAGACGGCGACCATCACCACCAACGACCCGAACCGATCGATGGTCACGCTCACGGTCAAGGGACGGATCGTTCGCGCCGTGCAGACTTCCGCCCCGGAACTGGTCTTCAGCCGCATCAGCGGCTACGAGCCACACGCCGCATCGCTCAAAGTCTATGGTTTCCTGCCCCCCCCAGATACCTTGGAAATCACCCAGGTGGAGGTGGCCGAACCGCAATTCGCCGAGCTATACGACATCGCCGTGGAGCCCATGCCTGCCGAGCAGGTCAAGAAAATGGAGCAGGATGCGCTCGTCGGCTTCAATCTTCGCGTGACAGTAAAACCAGGATTGCCCTCTGGGGCGTTTCGGCAGACAATCGTAATCCACACCAACCAGAAGGATGCGGCGACGATGGAGATCCCCGTGCGGGGGACCATCGCTAGCGACATCACCGTTGTCGCCCGCGGCTGGGATGAAAAAGAGGGGCTGCTCACCATCGGACGGGTCGACAGCAAGGCTGGAGCCGAGCGAACGGTGCTCCTGGTGGTGCGAGGGGCTGGCGAGGAAGGTATCAACTTCAAGCCGGTGGAGGTCTTTCCAGACATCCTGAAAGTGGAAGTCGGTCCGACAACATCGGCGAAAGAAGGCGTCAGCCATACCCCGCTGAAGATCGTGATTCCTCCGGGTGCTCGCCCGGCCAATCACCTCGGTTCCGAGCAAGGGAAAGTGGGAACGATCGAATTGGAGACGAACCACCCCAACGTACACCAAGTGCGAATCCTCGTGCGATTCGCCGTAGAGGGCTGATGCTCCCGCAGCGACGCGGCAGCTTTGAAGACGGACCTTCTGGAAATCGGATGTCAACATGTCTCTACCATCGCGCGGTCGTCGACTGCATCGGATATCACTCCTCTGCCTGTGCCTGATATGGGGGCTCTGCATCGCCGGATGTAGCCCATCGGCCGACGATCGGGCCGCCGACGGCGCTCGGCCTGCCGTGCCGGATGAATCGGGCGGCGAACTCGCCGAGGTTGCACCATCGCAAGCTCCGCCGGAGCCACCCGGAGAACTGGTTGAACCGCAAGCGACGCCGTTGGCAGGCGACGGCGCCGCCGCGACGCCGCTGGTCCCCGAGTTGTTGCCCGCACCAGACCTGCCGGATGCCGCGCCGATCGGGGACGCCGCCACGCCGATCGCCGCCGACGCGCCAGCCGCCGCCGCGCCCATTGCCGACACCGCCGCCGCTCCAGGGCCTTCGCTTGAACCCCCGGCGGCAAATGCTTCGGCCTCGCCCTCGGAGGCAATCGCGACGGACCTGATGGACCCGGCGGGCGACCCGCCCAGCGACGCGCAGGCGATTCAAGGCGTCTCGCCGGAAGCCGAAGCTGCGCCGGCGGCACAGGTCGCGTCAAACCCGTTGCGCCGCGAAGCGTCGTCGACCGCCCCGGCCTTGCCGGCAAAGCGGCCGAGCAAGAAAGACGCACCCTTCGATCCGATCAAGGAAAACGGCCCGATCTTCGACAAATGGCCGAAGACCAAACCCGCCCTGGCACTCGTGTTGACGGGTCGCCAGGATGGCTATCTGGAACCCTGTGGCTGCGCCGGGCTCAATCGAATGAAGGGCGGACTTACCCGGCGGCACACGATGTTCCGGCAACTTCGCGAGCAATATGGCTGGCCCTTGATCGGTCTCGACGCGGGGGGCCAGATCAAAGGTTACGGCCGGCAGACGGTGATGAAGTTCCACACCACGGTCGAGGCGATGCGCACGATGGGCTATAACGCCATCGCGCTGGGAGCAAACGACCTGCGATTGCCGGCCGCTGAGGTGGCCGCCGATGCGGCCCCGTTGCCCGACCAACCGGCCCTCTTCCTCTCGGCCAACGCTGCGCTGTTCGGTTTTGCGGCCGACATGACCGCGAAATCGGAGGTCTACGAAGCCGGCGGCGTCAAGGTCGGTGTGACGGCCGTCGTCGGGGCCAAGTGGCGCAGCGACGTCAACAACCAGGAGATTGAATTCGAGGACGCCGAGGCCGCGCTGGCCGAGATCGTTCCGCAACTGAAGGCCAAGGCCGATGTTCTCGTACTTCTCGCCCACGCGACGGTCGAGGAGTCGACCGCACTGGCGCAGAAGTTCCCCGATTTCGACCTCATCGTCACGGCCGGCGGGCCGCCCGAACCGCCCCTCGCGCCGACTCAAATCGGCAAGAAGACCCTGCTCATCGAGACTGGTGAGAAAGGCATGTATGCGGTGGTGCTCGGCTTGTTCGAAGAGCCATCGCGCCGCTTCGAGTACCAGCGGGTGCCGCTCGACTCGCGGTTTGCCAGTTCGCCCGACATGCAACTATTGATGGCGAATTACCAGGACCTGCTTCGCGAAACCGGCCTGGAGGGCCTCGGCATCCATCCCAGCCCCCATTCGGAGAAACTCACCAAGGGGTCGTTCGTCGGCTCCAAGTCGTGCGAGTCGTGCCACGAGCCCTCGTACAAGGTGTGGAAGAAATCCGGGCACGCCAAGGCCTGGCCGACGCTCGTGAACCTCGATCCGCCGCGGAATTACGATCCCGAGTGCATCAGTTGCCACGTCGTCGGCTGGCATCCGACGAGCTACTTCCCCTACGAAAGCGGTTTCCTTAGCGAAGCCGAGACGCCTCACCTGATCGACGTCGGTTGCGAGAGCTGCCACGGGCCGGGTGAGAAACACGTCAAAGCCGAAGAGCACGCCACCCCCGAGGCCATCCGCGAGCAGCTTCGCAAGGCGATGGTCATCACCAAAGAAGAGTCGGAAAAACACCAGTGCATGAGTTGCCACGACGGCGACAACAGCCCCGACTTCGACTTCAAGACCTACTGGCCCTTCGTCGAGCACAGCGAAGACTGACCCATTGCCCTGCCCGGGGACTGGTCCGTTTTTCGGCGTACCAAACTCATTGGGCGGGCAGACCGCTGACCGAAAACACGGACCCGTCCCCCGCGGGCGCACTCATTGGGCCGCCGCCGGCCTCAATGCCCGGCCAGATAGCTCTCATCAACCGGGTAATTGCGGAACTTGATCGAGTAGGTGTCCTCGAACCACGCGGCGATGTGCGGCTCGGCCGCCGGATCGTGGCCGGGCTTGATGTACAGCGTGCGCCCGTCGAGCGGATCGCGGATCTCGCCGCCATCGACGATCACCTGCCCCGACTTGATCACGTAGCGCGGTAACTCGAACATCACCTGCTGGTTGGCGTTGGGCGAGTAAAGGGTGATGTCGGCGTCGGCCCCGGGGCCAAGATGCCCTTTGTCGGCCAGCCCCAGGATTCGCGCCGGTGCCGCCCGCGTGATAATCGCGATCTCGTACAGCGTGTATTCCCGATCCAGTTCCGGCAGCAGCGTCCGCTGGCGAACTTTCGGGTGCACCGTCCTGAGCATCTCCTCGCGGAAACCGCGGTCCATGAGGAAGCGGACGATCTCCGGGTAGGCCAGGAATGAGCCGCCGTTGGGATGGTCCGTCGTAAGCACCGTCCGCCACGGGTCCTTCGCCAGCAGGAACCATTCCAGGCCGATCGCCCATTGGATGGCGTGGATCAGGCTCTTGTTCTTGTACTCGATCGGCACGATGCCGCAGCCCGACTCCATCTCCACGTCGCCCGAAAACCACTTCGTGCCGTAGATCTGCTGCAAGTAGTAGCCCAGCGGACCGTCGCCCGTCATACTGGTCGTCTCGCCGAACAGCACCTGCCCCACGTCGATGGTGATGTTCTCGTGCTCGTTGACGTAGTCCACCAGTGGCTGGGTCTTCGAGTTGAACGTGTTCTCGTCCCCCTCGCCGCCGCCATAACTGTGAAACTGGATGTGGGCCATGTGACCGCGGCGCCCCTCCAGCGTCTTCATCGTCTCCAGCGTCGTCTGCCAGTTGCCCGGCAGCCCGAGATTATTGCAGTGGATATGCAGGGCGTGGGGCAACTCGAGTTCGTCGGCCGCCTGGGCCAGGCCGGTGATGATCTCGCGCGGCGTGACTTCGAAGTGGTCCACTTTCTCATCGAGATCGTGGACATTCCCTGCTTGCCGCTGCTTCCACACCTCCACGCCGCCGGGGTTGACGCACTTGGCGCCGTAGGCCTTGGCCGACGACAGCAGCCACGCCATGAAATTCCTCAGCCGTTCGCGGTCGCCGTCCTTGACCGCCTGCAGCACGTAATGGTTGTTGCCCATGAGAATGTAGAAGCCCTTGTCGATGCAGGGCGTGTCGGCAAGCTCCTCGTGGGCGTGGCGTGCCCCCAGGGGCGGCACGGCGGCGTCAAACGCGCAGGTGTAGCCGAGCCCGGCGTAGCGGTAACCGGTGGCAAACGTGCTCGGAACGCTACCCATCGTGCCGCTGAACGTCCGCGCGGTCCGCATCACGGGCGCATGCCGGCGCTTTTCCTCGGGACGCATCTTGCGGGCCATGTTCACTTTCGGCCCCGCGATATGGCAGTGCATGTCGACGCCGCCGGGCATCACGACCAGGCCCGAAGCATCGAGCGTCCGCTCCGGGCGAATTTCCGGGTCGGCTGGCGGCGCCGCGATCCGGCCGTCCTCGATCCACAGATCGCGAACCTCGCCGTTGATGCCATTCACCGGGTCGTAAACCGTCCCGCCGCTGATCTTCCAAAGTCCCATAGCCACCCAATCCAAAAAGATCCCAATGCCCTCCACTCACCGTGGCACGACCTGCCAGCTCGTGAAAGTAGCCCGACGCTCCGCGTCGGTTGCTCTTGGTGCCACATCAGGCTTGCCCGTGCTCTTGTCAGCCGTTTCTTGCTCTCAGCAGCGGCATCCCGGTTCCCGCGGGTGCAAGCCACCCCGTGCCACGGGCTTGCCCGTGCATCCTCTGCCGGTTCTTGCAGTCCGCCACCGCGAGATCCGGCATTGCACTTGCACGTCGCCTCAGAAGTCTATCCGTCCCGGGCCCGACTTTCTACAATTTCCCCTTTCCCGCGAGCCATTGTAAGCGAACAAGTTGCCCCCACTGTCTTCTATTGCTCCGCGAAAGCCTCCCACTGTCTCCATTCGCTCTGCGAAAGCACGTTTGATAGTCACCTTTCGCCCCGCGAAACCACGTCCCATGTTCCGTCCCTCGGCATTTCGAGACCTGGTCAGCGGCCGACGGCAAGACGCCGCCGCCCGGTTGCTCCGTGCCGGATTGCGGGCCGCCGAGACTCCCTACACCTGGGCCGTCCGCTGGCGGAATCGGCGGTACGATCGCGGCCGTGCTCCGATCCACCGGGTGGAAGTCCCGGTCGTCAGCGTTGGAAACCTCACCTTGGGCGGAACTGGCAAGACGCCCCTGGTCGCATGGCTGGCCCAATGGGCCGTCGACCGCGGCCTCCGCCCGGCGATTGTCAGCCGCGGCTATGGCGGCGCCGCCGGGGGCGAGAACGACGAGGCCCGGGAGTTGGCCCGGAAACTCCCCGGCGTCCCCCAGTATCGCAACGCCGACCGTGTCGCCGCCGCGCGGGAAGCGGTCGCCGCGGGCGCACAGATCGTTGTTCTCGACGATGCCTTCCAGCACCGCCGGTTACACCGCGATCTGGATATCGTTCTCCTCGACGCCACCGAACCGTTCGGCTTCGGACACGTCTTCCCGCGCGGCACCCTTCGCGAACCCGTAGACGCCCTCCGCCGCGCCGACGTCGTGATCCTGTCGCGGGCCGATCTGTTGCCCGCCGCAGCACGCGCCGACATTCTCCGCGAGGTCCGGCGCTGGTCGCCCCGGTCGCTGTGGGCCGAAGTGGCCTATTCTCCCCGCTCGCTCATCTCGCCCGACGGCCGCCGCACAGACCTCGTCGAAATCGAGGGCAAAGCGGTCGCCGCCTTCTGCGGCATCGGCAATCCGGCCGGATTCCGCCACACGCTCCAGCGCTGCGGCTTCCGCCTGGCCGGCTTCCGCGAGTTCCCCGATCACCATCGCTACACCATGGCCGAGTTGCGAGCAGCGGCCGATTGGGCTGCCGGCTTGCCCGCCGAAGCGATCGTCTGCACGCAAAAGGACCTCGTCAAAATTCCGCCCGGCGAGCCTCTCGCCCTGCCGGTTTGGGCGATTGCCATCGAACCCGAATTCCTCGCCGGCCGCGCCGAACTCGAAGCCCGCCTCGCCACGCCTGCACCAACCGACCTTCGCCGTTGATGTCGGTGACTCCTCGTACTCCTCACGCTCCCTCGTACTCCTCACGCTCCGCCGTGAGGTCGATCCTCCGCTTTGGCCGAAACAACTTCACGACGGAGCGTGACGAGTACACCCGCGCCGATCCTCGGTGTAGTACAGGTACTCGCCGGGCGAGAGTCCCGCAGCCGCCGGGTTGTCGGCGATGTAGCGCCGCAAGCGTTCGCATTCTTCCGGGGAGCGAACCAGGTGACCGAAGGCGTCCTGCTCCCAAAATCGCCCGAAGCGGGCGACGGCCCGGTTGATCTTCCGTGCCGTGAAATGCTTCCACGACTCGCACTGCTGGAGCATCACCTCGTCCGTGGCGAAAACGGCCACAAGGTGGACATGGTTCGGCATGACCACGAAGTCTGTCAGGTGATAGCGGTCCCCGTCGGCGTGGCGCAGGCTGTCGTAGACGTGCAGAGCCAGTTCCGGCCGGCGCAGCAAACACGTGCCGTGCAATGCGTCCAGGTGCTCGCTCCAGCGGCGCGAAACAAAAGTCGCGGAAAGCCCGCTGCTCTGGCACCGGCCAATCACAGACCTTCGCCTCCCAGTCCGCGCGGGAAACGTCGATCCCCCGGCGCCGCAGCCACTCGTCGCGCTCCGCCAACCAGCAGCGCACCACGGCCGCAGGCATCGAGTCCCACGTGCGCCAGCTGATGAAGCAGAGCGTGCCCGCCTGCGACCAGTGGGGCAGTTTTCGCCAGAAGACCGTGCGCTCCCCCAGCGGGTCGTAACACTCCGGCGTCCAGATCCGCCCGGCCGTATCGTTGCCGCCCTTCATCTTGTTCCCCCCGTACTCCTCACGCTCCGCCGTGAGGCCGATCCAACGCTCTGGCTGCACCAACGTCACGGCGGAGCGTGACGACTACCAGCCCTCTTACTCGGACAGGGGTATTCTATCTCCCCAAAACGCTCAACGGCAACGTACTCCTCACGCTCCGCCGTGAGGTCTCTTCGTAACCTTTTCCCCGCGAGCCTCACGCGGAGCGCGAGGAATACAAGTGCGGCCCGCAAACGCCTTCGTTTCCCCCGCTCGTGAATAATCCGGGCTGACTTTCTCCCGCGGGCGATTCACTTGGTAGAAATCTTTCCTCCTCCCTCTTGACGCCGCCGCACATTCGCCCCATATTCATCCTCTCGCCTGCCACATGTCAGGCGGCGGGGCGCGGGGCATTCATGCCGGATCTCCCGGCCATCGCGGCTTCTGCCACGCTTTGGGCAACGCCCTCACCGAAACCGATCCCAATCAGTACGTGACCACCTGCCAGTACGACGCCGCGACCGGCAACACGGCCCTCGTGAACCACCGCACCTACGATTCCTTCGGCGACCTCAAGAGCCAGACCAACGCCGCCGTGGAGCACCTCTTCGCCTACACCGGCCGCTTCCTCGATGAAATCACCGGCGACCAGAACCACCTCCACCGCTGGTACGACCCCGACATCGCCCAGTGGCTCTCCGAAGACCCCACGGTGAGATTTGATCTATGATATGCTGGCAAGTGTGGGCGTCGGCGTGCAAATTCATTGGCTGGATTCACGCAGCAATCAGATAGAAATGATCAATCTGCCAGGCTCGTAAACTTTGGTCACAACATGCTATCTCGCAGACAAATCACCCAAGGATACCTACTTGCTCTTGGGCTGGTGGCGATCCTAACTTTCGTATTTCGCGGATCGATCTTCGGTCACCGCGCCACTGGGGTTGCCGACTCGCTTGCCCAAATCCCAGGCATGTATCCTCGGCTCAGCGCACTGCCGACAACCGGTTCGGTCCGCTACGCCATCGCCCGGCACCCGCACGGGACCACACACTTCGACGTCGCCGGGTATACGACCAGGGCAGGCATTGACCGGCTGTGTACGGTTTTGCAGCTCGAGGTGTCTTCAGGTTGGACAACAGAAGTCGCGGACCCTATGGTTGATGACGCGAAGAAGGTCGGGATCGTGGACTCGCGCTCGAGAGGGTTCGCGGACTCGGATGTCCTCTTCGATGGTCGGCTACCGGATGGCGGACATCTGCACGGAGTCTTTCGCAATGAGGACGGTTGGTTTCTGATCTCGGGGTGGCATGAGTAGCGACCGGCCTTGAAGCGGGACGCTGAAACAGACGGGACGCAGGCCCTGGGATTTGAAAAAGGACGTGGCTGGATTATGCATCCGAGCCAGGACTGTTGGAGTGACGCGCACAATGGGTTGGAATTTTGACGACAGCTCTCCCAGTGTCACCCGTCTCGAATCCCCAGCGTATCGACGTGGCCGGCAACCGCACCTGGCTCTCGGCCACTGCCGGCCGGGCAGCCGCATTCACCAATGCCTGCGCCTGTGGAGCCGGCGCTGCGTTCACCCGTTGGCGTGCCGCGCTCGCGCCTCGGTGTTCCTCTTGATCGTGTTGACGGCCTTCGTCCAGTTATTCGCGGCCGATCGCGAAGCGTCGGCCCCCATGGCAGTAATGGAAGGACCGTGGCCCCAACCGGCGCCGCCGGAAGATCTCCGTGCCGAGGTCGAAAAGCTCACAGCAGCCTGCGATTCGGAAGCCGCAAGACGTCTTTCGGACCTGCTCAGGCAGCGTCCGAGCGCCTGGCTCGCCCGATCCTCGGCCGCCTGTTTGGCGGAACACCGCCGCTATGAAGCAGTGCCGTTGCTGCTGCGCTACGCACTACTCGGACACGAGCAATGCACCGCAGCCTTGGAAGAAATGGGCCTGCCTGAAGCGGCGATCGCTCTGGTGCTGAACCGCATCATCAACGGCCGCGTCTTGGCTGATGCGCCGACGCGGGAGCGTCTCAAACGCCTAATGCGAGCGGACGCCGGCGAGCCACTTCTCGCGTGGGACGACTTATACTACCGTGTGGCTCACAACCTTCCCTCTCCGCTGCCCAAGCCAATTCGTGACGAGGCTCAGCGCGTCGTTGACCTGATCGCCTTCGGAATGAATGCCGATGTTACCTACCTTCGCCTCCAGAACCGCGAGCAACTCCCCAAGCCGCGGTCTCGCAATTACGACGCCGTGTCGACCGATGATCTGGCCACCGCGATGGACAACTTCGCCCGCGAAGTCGAGACCATCTCGCGCGTCGCCATCACCACCGACGGCTTCCACTCGGTTGACTTCCGCGGCGCGAAGATCCACGGGCACGAGTTGGAGTTCCTCGCCGACTTCGACAGGCTCGTCACCATCGACCTCACCGACACCGGGATCGACGACGCCAAGCTCGCCCTGCTGCCGCCGCTCGACCGCGTCGAGAAACTGGTGCTCACCGGCACCGCCGTCACCGATGCGGGCCTCACCGGCCTCAAGGGCGTGCAGGATCTCCAGCACGTCTACCTCGGCCGCACCCGCGTGACCGCGGCCGGTCTCCGCTGGCTGGCCGAACGCGCCCAACTCGTCAATGTCGGTCTGGAAGACACCGATGTCGGCGACGAGGCGATCGACTGCCTCCGCGGCGAAGACCAGTTGTTCAGCCTCCTCTTGGATGGGACGCGCGTCACCGACGCCGGCATCGCCCGCCTGGCCGACACAAGTTCCCTCCAGTGGCTCGCGCTCGACGACACCTCGATCGGCGACCCCGCACTCGCCTCCCTGGCCAAGGTCCCCCAGCTCACGCAACTGTGGCTCGATGGAACGCACATCACCGCCCAGGGCCTCGCGAGCCTCGAAAACCTCAAGCTCCAGTTCCTCGGCCTCAACCGCACCGCTCTGGGCGACGAGGCGGTCCCGGCGCTCGTCAAGTTGCGCCAGCTTGACCGCGTCGACCTGCAGCAAACCCGTTTGACCGACGACGGCTTGGCCGGACTGCTCGCGCTCCCCGCGCTCAAGACCCTCACGCTCAACGGCACGCAAGTCTCCGGCGCCGGCTTCTGCCGTGCCGCCGAGGGCGGATATCTGGCCCGCTCGCCGCTCAAGGAACTCGCGATCTCAGATACCCGCCTGAATGACGATGCAATGGCTTGCGTCGGGCGGATACCGCGACTGGAGAACCTCTGGGCCCGCAACACGCAAATCACGGCGAAGGGCCTTCGCCCGCTCGCCGCCTGCCCGCTCAAGAAACTCGACCTGGCAGGCGCCACGGTGGGCGACGGCGCCCTGGAAGTCCTCGCTCCGATGAAATCGCTCCGTATTCTGAACCTCGACGGGACGCACATCACGGACGCGGGCATCCCAGCGATCAAGACGATGGGGCATCTTGAGTCCACCTCCCTCCGCGGCACGAAGTTGAGCCCCCGCGCGTTGGAAGAACTCCGGTTCGCCCTTCCGCACGTCCGCATCCGCGGCGACATCGCACCGCCGGCCCAACCGCCAGACAGGCCCGCACTCGCCCCCCTGTTTCAGCAGGGCGCGTAGACGGAACTCGGGACCGAACAAGCTGCCATAATCAGCCCCGCGCTGCCAGCAGCGTACTCCTCACGCTGTACTCCTCACGCTCCGCCGTGAGGCCGATCCTCCGCCGTGAGGTTTCTTCGTAGCCGGTCCCGCGCGAGCCTCACGCGGAGCGTGAGAAGTACCATCGCGGCCCTCCTCGTCTTCATTTCCCCACGCGGCGAGCCCCGCCTGCCGAGTTGTATCGTCTCTGGCCGCGCTTGACCGCACTCCCCACCCCCTCCAGAAACCCCGAGAAACTCGCCGACTCCGGCCGCTTTTACGGTTGACAAGAATACATGAACTCTGGTATACTATAGCCCGGTTGCGACGGACCTCCGTCCACCGGCGCGGGCAGCCACCCGATAACTCGCGCCTACCCGGTGTTCGCTCTTTCTCACTTCGTCACACTCGCCACTCTCCCGCCCCTGCGCTCCTTCCCTGCCTTGAAGGCACCTGACAAACAGCCATGGCGATCCTCTCCTCTGCTCCCCCTCTAACTTCCAACTTCCAACTTCCAACTTCTAACTTCTCACTTCTCACTCCAGTGGTTTGAAGCTAGCACTTGGTTTCTGCAATCAGTTGAAATTACGGATGCCGGGTGGTTTCTTGGGCAGTTGTCGCCGGTGCGGTTTTGTTGTGGACTTGAGCAGGGAAGTCTCCATCCCTGCTATGGGTGAGTCTACGACTATGCTCGACGAAACACTTGACCTGTTTGTCAAAGCCGCCCCGGGAACCGTCATGATCCGCGGCGTGCTGGAGAATATCCTGTCGGCCAAGCGTTTGAACGCGATCTTCGAGGATGCCGCGCGGTCCCAATACACGCGGCGATTGGCTTTCTCCTCGGTCGTTCGCCTGATGAGTCAGGTCGTCATGTGGATTCGGCCCTCGGTCTATGCGGCGCACCGCGCCGAGGCCGACGAACTGGGTGTCAGTGCCAAGTGCGTCTACAACACACTGGAAGGCGTCGAGCCGACGGTTTCGCGGGAAATGGTCTGTCGTACGGCGCGGGAAACGGAACTGGTCATCGAGGCCCTGGGCGGCAGACTGCCGCCATTGTTTGCCGGGTACCATACCAAGATCCTCGATGGCAATCACTTGGGCGGCACGGATCACCGCCTCCGGCCGTTGCGCCGTCACGGAGGAGCGGCTCTGCCTGGTCTGCTGTTGGCGGTGCTCGAGCCGGCCTTGAAGTTGATCACCGACGTGTTTCCCTGCGAGGATGCCTACACTCAGGAACGGGCGCTGCTGGGTCAAGTCCTGGAAACGGTCGAGCCGGGCGACTTGTGGATCGAGGATCGCAACTTCTGCACCACCTCGTTTTTGTTCGGCATCGCCACCAGAGACGCGTATTTCCTGGTCCGGCAACATGCCCAGAGTCTGCACTGGGAATCCTTGGAAGAACCGGTCTACAAGGGCACGTGCGCGACGGGGCGGGTGTTCGAGCAACGCGTGTGGCTCAGGAACGAAAAGGGCCAAGAACTGATCGTGCGACGGATCACGATCGAGTTGTACCAAGCGACGCGTGACGGCGAGACGACGCTGTACCTGCTGACCAATCTGCCCGCAGCGGTCAGTGCGCTGCTGATCGCTGACGGATACGGGAACCGCTGGTTGATCGAGACCGCGTTCCAAGAACTGACCGTGGACCTCGCCTGCGAAGTGCAAACGCTGGGGTACCCCAAAGCCGCGTTGTTCGCCTTTTGCGTGGCCACGATGTGCTACAACGCCTTCAGCGTGGCCAAGGCGGCCCTCCGCGTGAAGCAGGCGGAGGTGGCTGCGTCTCCCGCGAACCTTCCCTCCCGGGCCGCCTCGGCGATACCACCTCAACCGCCCGCAGACCCGTCGACCTGACCTGAAGAGTCTGTTTTACCTTTCCATGGGCCTCATGTGCCCGCTGAGCATGCGGTGGGCGCGCGGAGCAACTGTACGAAGCGTCGCGCGTTGACCACCAGACCGGTCATCAAGTGCTGGAGGAGGACTTTGCCCCGGCCGCGAAACCGCGCCCGGCGGGCGCCATGGTAGCGGACCAGTTCCGCCAGTTTCCGTTCCACTTTCGGATGCTTCTTGCGCACCTCGGCGTAGCGGGCCGTTTTGGCTTTCGCCCGGACGGCCGCGTACTCCGCCACGTATTCCCCCTTGTGCACCGAGCGGCCTTTGTGCTTGGGCAGCTTGGGCATGCACAGTGTCAACAGCGGGCAGATCTCGCAATCGCGACGGTTGAACTGAAACACCCAGCCCGACTCGCGGCTGGTGCGGCGACGGCTGGTGGTGGTTGCCCCGCGCGGGCAGGTCAACGTCTCACCGGCGCGGTCGAGGCGGAAATCTTCCGGCGGGAAGTAGCCCGTCGGGGCACGTTCCACCGGCGGCACGAAGACCTCCAGGTTCAGCCCCTCCGGATCCGTCAGTTCCCGCAGCTTCGACCCTTGGTGCAAGATGGCGTCGGCCGAGAGGGCTTCGACGTCGTTGTGGTGGGCCTCCTCCTCCTGCCGGACCAGTTCCGCCGCATCCGCCGCCTCGTCGCCGTTGGCCGGCAGCGTATTGAGCGAAGTGATCAGTTCGCTATCATCGTCCTCGAGGATGTCCAACTGAAAACCAAAGTAGCTGCCGTGATGGTATCCGAAGCGTGCGTCACTGTCCTGCAGGCTTGCGATCGCGTCGCCGGCGTCGGGGTGCTCGCGGTCGGCGAGGATCTGGTGTGCCAGATCCAAGGCCTCCTCCAGCCGCCCCCACTGCGGCTCGTCCACCGCCATGCCGGCACGACGCTCCTGGACCAGCATGTCGACCCAGGCGACGATCTCGCCCAGATGGGTCACGCGCATCTCCAGTCGCTGCTCCGGGGTGGCGCCCCCTTCGCTGGCGCGGATCATTTCGGCACGCACCCGTTCCCCTTCCGCCCGCTCCGGATCGTACGGCTCAACGGCCTCCAGCAGTCGCTCGCGCATCTGGGCCACCAGTCGCAGCGTGGCCGGAACGGCGACATTGGCAATCACGTGCGTGGCGTCCTTCAATCGCAAGCGGTCCTTGACCAGCCCCTGTTCGCGGGCCTGAGCAATCAGATCATCGAACACCCGGCGATGCCCCTCGGCACCCAGCCGCCCGCGGAAGCGGGGCAGCAGGCTGGGGTCGGGGAGCTCGCTGGTCAGGCTCAGTTCGAGGAACTCCCGATAGGCGACGTTCACCTGCGCCTGGTCCACCACCTGCCGGTCCGAGAGGCGATCGTGATACTGGAGGAACTCCAGCTTCAACAGCAAGACCGGTTCGGTGGCCGGACGCCCCTGGTCGGGGCTGTAGTACGACGCCAGCAGCGGCCGAAAGCGCTCGAAGTCGATCCCTTGCGCGGCGCGGCGCAGATAATGATCTTTCGGAACCAGGACCTCAAAAATCTCGCGGTCCTGTTCCGTCAGCGGAACGTACTGCGGTTCAGCGGCGAGCATGGCCGTCTCTCCACGGCCACCTCACGATGAATGATGCGAAGACTGATCAGTCCTGTCTGCGGCCATCTCGCCCATCACAACATTCTTGCCTCCCGGTCAACCCGCCCCCACGAGTGCTCCTCCGCCTCCCCCCATCGCTCCTGCTGGCAATGCCAGCATGTATCGCCCAGCATCTCTCCGACTTCTTCAGCGGTCTCTTCAAGGGCGTTTCGCTTCGATGCAACAAAGTACCATCCGCGCCGCCGGCTCGATTCGGCCCGCACCGAACAACACCACGAACAGCACCACGAACAGCACCATTGTTCAGGATTGTTCAGTCCTGTTTCAGCACCGCGGCCAGCCAATGGCCTTTGGCCGGGGCGCGGACCGTCACCACGCGTCCCCCTTCAAGCGTCTCGCGCTTTCCCCATTCACCCGTCGCGATGTCGATCCAGCGGACATCGTACTTGCCCGCTGCGGCGCGGAGGTCGAGACCGACGGAACCCCCGTCGGTGAAGTAGAGAGCATAGGCCGCGCCGGCCCGGGCGGCCACGTAGGCCTCGTTCTCGGTGCGGTCGCTGAGCAGTTCGTTGGCCGCTTCCACCTCCCAGAGCTTGATGACCGACTCGAGCTTGCGGGCCGCCTTGAGGGCTGCGATCGACGGTTCCGAAAGCCCCAGGCCGGAATCGGGGCGGTGGAACCTGGCCCCGGCCGCGCCGCCGATCACGTGGCGGAAGAACCGCTCCAGTCCGTCGCGGTTGTTGCCAAAGCGGCCGCCGTCGGCGCCGTAGGTCTTCACCGTGTTGAGCGGGCGAGGCTTGGCCGCGATCCGCGATCGGACCCACTGGAAGTTGTCCCAATGCTCCTGCCCCTTCTTCTGGTTGTTCTGCGAAACGTCGCAAAAATCGTAACGCTCCGGGTGGTCGAACGTCCGCCGGTGCTCATCGGCCTTCAGGTCCCAAGCGTCCCACATCTCGGTCAGACAGACTTGCTTGTCTGCTTCGGTCGCCCGCTGGCGGATGTACTCGGCCCAGTAGGCCCCCCAAGCCTCTTCACCCGAGGTCTCGTTGTCCATGCAGTAGAGCACATGGTCGTGCTTGAGCGAGTACGAGAGCATCTTGTCGACGAACCGCTGCTGGTACTTGAGCACCGTGGTATTGTTGCGCTGCTTCGGCGTGGTGAAGAAGAACGGTTGCCGGTTCGCACCAGGGTGGTCGGGATAATGCTCCACGAAGCCCGACTGCTGGTAGGTATAGTTGACGTTGTTCTTGGGGTTGTAGGGGTGGGGCTCCCAGTTGTCGCGCGCGTAATCGAAGCGGTCCCAGACCTCGATCTGCACGATGATGTCGCGCTCGGCCGTCCACCGCAGCATATTCTCGAATCGCCGCCAGTACTCCTCGTTCCACTCGTCCAGGTTGTACTTCCCGTCGGCCTGCTTCTTGAACGGGTAGGCTTCGAAGCCCTTGTCCTGCCGGTCGCTCATCGTGTTGCGGATGTAGTTGCCGCCGGCGGCCCGCATCTCGTCGAGATGCTCGCGAAGCTCGGGAATCTGGAACAGGTTGTCATCCTTGCTGCCCCCCAGCAGCAATACCGGCTGGCCCTTGTACTGCCAGTAGCGCGGGTTCTCGCCCCAGGGCCGAATGCGGCCGGCTCCGCTGTCGGGCGAAGCCGCCAGGCTCATCGAACATGCAAGCAACGATGTCGCGCAGAACGCAATCCAGCGGTTCATGGCAAGTATCCTCTTAAGGGAATGCGGATGGTCTATTCTGCCTGATAACGCCAGGCGAGCCGGCCTTCCGGCGCGGCGTCGCCGCTGACGTAGACGTCCATGATGTCGCCCGGTTGCTGCGCGCCGTCGATCCACTTGAAATCGACCGCAACGGCTGTGGAGCCGGCAGGCAGGCCGAGAACCGCCCGCGGGATCGCCAGGTGCAGTTCGCGCCCGGCCGCGCGGCCGGTCAGCGGGGCGACCTTCTCCCATTGCCAGCCGCCCGTGTTCTTCTCGAGTGAAATGCTCCCGTCGGTTTCAACGGCGCGCCCGGCGATGAAGTCGTAGCCTTCCCAGCCGGTTGCCCGGTTCTGGTCGGCATCGATCAACAGCCACATGGCATTCGCGTCGCGAGGCGAAGCGGTCGGCTCCCGGGTGGAAGCGTAGAAGTAGACGTTCTCCCGGTCGCGAGCGACTTTCATTGCCACCAGGTCGTTGCCGCCGGGCGGGCTCGTGTAATGCGTGCCGCCGGCGCCGGCATAATCCCGCGGAAGCGTCTCGCCCTGGTGGTCGCGGTACTCGGGCCGGACATCGGCCCAGCGAGAGAAGTCATCTTCAATAGCGATCGAGACCGGACCGGAAGCCGCTTCAATCGCCGGAGTGCCTTTGTAGCGGCGGACGTTGGCCACCAGCTGCCAGTAGTAATTGTCGCCGTGCCCGCCCTTCATCGGTTCGATGTCGCGGCTGTGCTCCTGGTCGTACTGGTCGACGAACACGATCGGCTGCCCGGGACGCGACCAGCGCCCGGCGATCCACTCGTTCCAGCCGGTGACCATGACCACCGGGGGCGTGAGGTCGAATGCCCGCTGCCACTGCTCCTGGAAGTTGCGGCCCCAGTTCACCGCGCCGGCCGCGCGATCGATGCGGCCCTGGTGGAAGCTGCGGCCACGGGCGTTGCCGTCGCTCATATTCGTCACCCGGCCATCGCTCACTCGCAGATTTTGCGCCACGGACACATTCACCTGCTCGGGCCGCTGGGGGTCGTCGGTGAACCCGTACGGCTGCGGATAGGTGGCCTCCCAGTGCCAGGCGTAGGGCGTGTTGATCATCTCGAACGGCCAGTGGGCGCGGCGGAGCGTGAAGAACTGCTTCAGCTCCTCCGACGCCTCCTGGGGATCGCAGATCATCAGCGGCTTGCCCTGCCACTGGAACCACAATTCGCGGTAGAGGCCCGGTTTGTAGAGGTCTTCGTAGATCCGCTGGGTAGTCTGGCCGGCCTTGGTGTTGACCATGAAGGCGATCTGCGGCGTGCGGTCGCCCTCGGCGCGGATTTGCGTGAAGACTTCGCAGAGCTTGCGGTAGACCTCAGGGTAGGTCACCGCGTTGGTGGTGTCGAAGATCAGCGTGTCGACACCCGCATCGGCCAGCAGATGGGCATGCCGCCGCAGCACCCAGGGATCGGTGGCCTGGTAGTAGCCGTAGAGCGGCTCGCCCCAGTAGTGATACATGCCGACCGGCCCCCACAGCGGCGAGTCGGGTTTCTGTAGGGCGTCGGGATCCTGGGCGAGGATCTTCGCCACGTCGTAGGGGCCCTCGCCGTAGGGCTTCTTGCCGCGAGGATTGTTGTGCCAGAGGAAATAGAAGATCGCCACACAGCGATCGTCGCGGGGCGGCCCGACCTCCTCGGGACTCGGCAGCGCGCGACCCAGCGCGTCGGTCGCCGGCCAGGGAGTGCCCGGATTCAGATTCGTGCCCGTCTCGGCCCATGTCGCCTGGCAGGTCAGTAGCCAGCCCGCCAACCCTACCGCGATCCCGATCCGTACTTGGTTCATCATCAACTGCTCTCTTCAAAGTTCTCTGAACTTGAGGGAAATATGCACATCATCACGCTTCGTAGATGATCTCCAGCCCCAGCGCCTTGCCGAACTCGGCCAGCGGTTCCTGGAGGTCGCCGTAGAGGGTGACGCGGTGCCAGCCGAAGCGGTCCCACTCGTTGAACAGCTTGCCGATGTCGCCGCGGACCTCGCCCAGGAGCTGCGTGCGGCAACCGCGGTCGGCATCCAGATTCCCCACCGCCTTGGCCTGGTGAAGGACCATCTTCTTCTGCGCGGCATTGGTGCGGAACGACGTCGTCATGTAGCCTTCGGGCAGGAATGACTGGGCGCAGCAGCCCCGCGGATCGCGGTTGTGGAGCGTGCGGATGCGGAACGGATTGGCCGGACCCTGCGGGCCAAAGGGCCGGGTGAGCGCCATGCAATGGGCATAAACGATCTGGTTCTTCGACGTGTCGAGCGCCGGGTCCGATACGTATCCAGCACGCCCGGTGAGAATACGGCACATGAGCGTGCTCACCGAGTCGTCGGGCATCGCTTCGCAGACCCCCTGGCCGCCGTCGTCGAGAAGCTGCATGAAACCGAGGCACGGATAGGCCGGCAACTGGCCGCTGCCGAAGCCCCCCAGGCAGTTCATCGTGATGCTGTCGGTGCCGTGCTTCTTCATCAGCTCCAGCATCGCCAGGTAGACCGCGCCCGCCTTGGCGATCCACTCCTCGGTCGGCTCGCGGACTTCCTGGGCCTTGCTCGACCAGCGGTGACCCTGTTCGGCCGCCTGATCGCGATCGACCTGGTCGTAGAGCGCACGGAATTCTTCGAACCCGACGTACACCGCCTTCGCGCCCAGGAACTCGCGTTCCGTTCCGGCCTCACCCGCGCCGACCACCAGGAAACGTGACTCCTTAAGCCGCTTGACACATTCCCCGATCGGATTGACGGTAGGCGCGTCGGCGAGGCAGTCCATTGAACCCGGCTGGGCAAACGTGCGGCGATAAGTTGCTTCGCACTGTGCGGCGAACGAGGCGGGCGTGGCGCCGGGGCTTGTCACGTCGGCGAAGTGCCGGGCAACCGCCACGAGATCCGCCGGCCGGGTCGACGACACGGCGGCTGCCGGGATCCCCTGGCGCCGCAGCATGCTCAAGCCGATGAGGAAAACGCCCGAGCCACCGAGGTACTCGTCGGCCACCAGCGTCGGCTTGCCGAGCTTGCCAATTTCCACCACTGGCCCGGTCAGGCTCCAGTCGAGCGTGGTCGTGTAGACGAGATAGCCGTCCACCTGGTCTTTTATCGCCACGGCTTTCTGAAGATCGGCCGGCCCGGGCACCACCACCGGAACGAACTCCACCGCCGGACACCCTTCGCGGAGGATCGCCATGATCTCATTCTCGCGCGCGGTGGTGTCGAAATCCGGGTAGGGCCACATCTCCCGTCCGCTGCTGTTGGAGAGAAAGACCAGGCCCACCCGGGCCTTGCGGGCCGGCTCAGCGGCGGCAGGCCGACCTGCTGCGGCCAGCAGGCCACCGGAGACGACCGCGGCACCGCAGCCGCGCAAGAAGCCTCGCCGGTTCAATCCGTGGCCGCAGCCAGAACACGACGTCGCATGATGTTGATTGCACATCGACTGGCTCCTCCCGGTAAGGAATGTGGCAGGCCCGCACAAGCTCGGACTGCTGCGATCGCAAGCCCTGATCCGGCCTCTTTCTTAAACCTCGGCAGACCCGGTGTCAATGAAGCGGTCGCCGAAGTCGAGCGGGCGTTGCCCGCGGCGCGCCGGTCGGTGAAGATGTGTCTTGGCCCGCCGCCCTTCCGCTGGAGAAAGCCCATGTCCGACACCGCCCGACCGCTCATCCACCCGCGTGACGAGATCATGCAGACCATGGAGCGGATCTACCGCTACCGCATGACGACCACCTCCGGGGGCAACCTGTCGATCCGCGAGCCCGAAGGAGACATCTGGATCACGCCCGCGCGCGTGGACAAGGGGAGCCTGACTCGCGACGACATCGTTCGCGTCGGCGCCGACGGGCAGGTGGAGGGCCGGCACCGCCCGTCGTCCGAGTTCCCCTTCCACCGCGCGATCTACGCAGCGCGACCCGACCTGGGTGGAATCGTCCATGCGCACAGTGTGGCCCTGGTGGCGTTCAGCATCAGCGGCACGGTGCCCGACACCCGGCTCTTGCACCAGGCGCATCACGTTTGTGGCCGAGTTACTTTCGCCCCTTATGCTTTGCCGGGAAGCAACGCCCTGGCCGAGCGGATCGTCGAGGCGTTCCGCGAGGCCGACTGCGTGGTGCTCGAGAATCACGGAGTGGTCGTGGGGGGCACGACGCTGCAGCGGGCCTTTGAACGGTTCGAGACGCTCGAGTTCACCGCCAAGACGATCATCAAAGCTTCGATGCTCGGCGAGGTTCGCTACCTCACCGCCGGGCAACTTGCGCTCGCCCCCATTGCGCCGGCCCGACTTGACGAGTTCGAGCCGCCGCCAGCCAATAGCCACGAGAAAGAGCTGCGGCGGCAGCTCTGCGCGTTCCTGCACCGCGGCTATCGTAACCGGCTGATGATCAGCACCGAAGGAAGCTTCTCGGCCCGGCTCGACGGCGGCTCGTTCCTGATCACCCCCTACGAGCTCGACCGGCACACGGTCCGTCCGCAGGACATCGTGCTCGTCCGCGAAGGGCAGTGGGAGGCGGGCAGACTGCCCAGCCGGGCCGCGCGGCTGCATCAGGCGATCTATGATCGCCGCGCGGACGTGGGCGCGATCGCCAACGCCTATCCAGTCAATTCCACCGCCTTCAGCGTGACGGCGGCGCAGCTCGACGCCCGGACGATTCCCGAGAGCTACCTCCTGCTCCGCGACGTCGAGCGGCTGCCCTGGGGCGTGCAGTTCACCGACGCGCCCGCGGTGGCCGAGCGTCTTTCACCCCAGCGCCCCGCGGCGATCCTCGACAACGACGGCGTGCTTGTCTGCGGCAGCGATGTGCTCGACGCCTTCGACCGCCTGGAAGTGCTCGAATCGACCGCCGAGACGCTGATCAACGGCCGTTTCGTCGGCCCCACGCGCGCCATGAGCGACGCGGCAATCGCGGAGCTGGAAGCGGCGTTTTTCAAGTAGCGTGGAGCGCCGCTCCGTCATCGCCATTGCACGACGCCTTGCGTCGTACCAGGCTACTCGCGCCTTTCGAGTTTTCCAATGCTCAGGTTATCGAGATAGAACACCGTATCGGCGGCAGCCGTGCTGCTGAAGCCGAGCCAGTGGAGCTCGCGGAATCGTTCACCGCCGATCGGCAGATCGGTAAAGACCTGCGGCGGGCCGCCCGGCGGCGTGATCGTAAGCGTGAATGAGCGAGGAACGTTCCTGCCAACCGCCGCCACGATCTCCACGGCAACCCATTGCTCGACCGGCACGGTGGCGAGAACCTTCCCTCCCACGGCCACCTGGCCCCGGCCGTCGAAGCGAATGCTCGGCCCGACGTTGCCGGGGTAATCGGCCGTGTCGCGCCACTCGGTCAAGAACTCCGCCTTGGGACCGATCCAGACGTCGAACGCCTGCCGGACCATACCTTCGGTGATGTGTGGCTCGTAGTAGAAGTGGGGCTGCCAGGAAGGTTTCAGACGTTGCGAGTCGGTGATCTCCAGGCTCTGCTTCCCTGCCGCCGCCCGACGCGAACTAACTACGATCGCCGCCCCCTCCTCTTCACCGCTCACAATGGCCTTTGCAGGACGGGTGCCGGCGGGGATTGCCTCAAACCCGTCGCTCAAGTTGAGCGGCGCGGGAGGCGGAGGAGGCGGGGGCAGCGGCCGCCGCTCACAGTCGGCATGCCGCGACTCGGCCACCCAGGCCGGGTCGCCGTACAGGCCTGCCGTGCTGATGTCCAGTGGCCGAAAGCCCAGCTCCCGTGCCGGCGACGTCTCGCGCAGGCGGAAATCGTGCTGGGCGGCATCGACGAATTGTGGGTCGGCCAGCCGCGAATGGCGGTCGAGACCGAGCGACTGCCACTCCAAGAAATTGCGGCGATAGAAACGGAGCCGATCGGATCCTGCGGTGTGCCAGTAGAGGTTCTCGTCCCAGTCGCCCAGCGACTCGCCGGCGGCGAGTCGCTCGTTGAGCGATCGCTCGCCGTGGGGGATGAGCAGTTCGCCTTGCGTCAGGTAGACGATGTTGCGGCGGAATGTGCTCGGTCGCCGCTCGGAGTATGGCCACAGCGCATGCCGTGCGGAGAGGGCGAAGATGTTGTTGCGGATCGTGTGCTCGTGGCCGCCGTTGTTGAACATCAGCCCGCCGGAAAGCGTGTTATAGACGAGGTTGTTTTCGACAAGGTAGCCGCCGCAGGTCGCGTCGAGGTAGATGCCCCAGCCGAAGGGCGGGTCGCTGTATGGCCAGATGTCGTGGAACACGTTGTTGCGGATCACGCTGCCCGGCGACACGCCCAGGCAGTAGATCAGCCCGGCGTCGCTCAGCACGCCCTGGACGATGTCGTGAACATGGTTCAGCTCGATCACGTTATGGTGCGTGCGGTTGGGTGCATCGTTCCAGTTCCAACCGATGCTCAGGCCCGAGTACTTGAGGTCGTGGATGTCGTTGTGGGAGATCCGATTGTGGCTGCTCTGGGCCACCCAGATGCCGACCCCGGCCGCGTAGACGTGCCCGCCGTCGAAGATGTGGTTGTTGTCGATCACGTTGCGGCACGACTCGGCCTCGTCGGTTGCGGCCATCTGCGCCTCTCCCACGCGAATGCCGCCGGCGCCCAGGTCTGTGAGTCGGTTCCTCCCGACGAGGCAGTCCTGGCAGCCGCGGCGGAGCCACAGGCCGTAGGTCCCCACGTGGGCAATCTCGCAACCCGCGATCGTGCAGTGCCGCGCGCCGTCGGCCATCACCGCGGCAGGAACCTCGACGGCCGCTTGCGTGCTGCTGTTGCCTTGCGGCGCGAGTTCCCAGTCGGCATGGTGGAAGACGAGGCCTTCGATCCGCACGTGCTCGACGAAGCGGCCCTCGTCAGCATTGCCGGCTAGCCGGACGAGTTCTCCCAGTCGTGGCGCGACGACCTCGGTGCTCTCCAGCTTCTCGCCCGGCAGCGGCCAATAGCTCAACAGGCCCGTCTGGCGGTTCAGGTACCACTCGCCCGGCTCGTCGAGCAGTTCGCCTGCGTTCTCCACGTAGAAGCGCTGCGCTTTCTCCCAATGACCAATGCTCCACCACTCCTCAAGCGGCGCCGCGAGTTGGACTGTATTCGACGCCGCATCGACCGCCTTGAGTGGATGGATCGACGTCTCCCAGGAGTGCAGCAGTACCAGCCGCACATCTGACAACCGCTCCCACGGCTTCAAGTCGCCGGGCGCGAACACGAACTTGTCGCGGGCCGAGGCCACGGTGCGCTGGTTCTTCTCGCCCGGCAGCAAGGCCGCGATGCGGTGGTAACCCGAATTGGGCGAGCGTGCCGGCGTGCGCCGCTGACCGCCCACGAACAACTGGTGGAAGTACCACTGCCCGGACTGCACATCGGAAATGACGACTTCCCAGAGCGGGCCGTTCTGTTTGAAGCCGGTGATGAGGCGGCCACCGCTCACGACGGGACGCTCGCCCTGGGCCGCGGCGAAGACCACCGGCGCTTCAGCGATCCCGGAGTCGACGGGTTCGAGGACGAATGGCGCGTCGAGCCGATACGTGCCGCCGCCGACAGTGACTGTCACCGGGCCGAGCGACTCGCCGGCCGAACGGGTCCGGCGGAGCCCATCGCGCGCCCCGCCGAGCGACTGCCACGGGCCGTCGGTCCGGGCAGCGTTCGGTGTTCGCAGCCGGCCCGACCAGGCGTCGTTGCCGTCGACAGCCACGTAGAACTCGGCGGCGGGGGAGGCAGCCGCCAGGCAGACGGCAACGATCGCGGCAGAACAGGACATGGGCAGTCGCACAGCGGTATCTCCGGGCGTGTGCGGCCACGCGTGTGGCCGCCAGGAGCGAGGCGGCCAGCGCAGTCAATCGCTCCCCGGCGGCGCTGGCTGCCGATCAAAGCCTCAACGTGAACCGGATGCCGGTGAGGAAGTCGGGGGCGCGCTCGTTGAGACCCAATCCGGTTCGCCAGCCGATATCGAACTGGTCGTTCAGGAGGTACGTGCAGCCTCCTCCCAGCAGATGCTGCGCGCCGTCATCGGCTGAGCCGCAATCGATGAATGTCTCCCATTCCACGAACGTGCTTACCCGGTCGGTAGCCGCCCAATCGCAGCCGAGCGACTGCTGCAGTTGGAGGTAATCGTCGTGGCCATGAGAGAACAGGCCGAAACCCGTGCTTCCGACGATCGCGGTGCGTTCGGAGAGTTGCCACAGGTATAGCAACTCGCTCAGCGGTTGCCAGCCGGCAACGGCGAACGGATTTCCGTCGAACGCAACCGGAATCGCGACCAGCACGGCGGTCTGCGGCATGATGCCGTCCTGCGGCCGCAGGTCGTACATGATGCCGAAGTTGGGATCCAGGGTCTCACTATCGGACGCGTCGAGCGCGGGGCCTTCGATGCTCGTCCACTGCCAGCCCGGCCAGCCGAAGCGAATTTCCAGCCGATCGGTCAGGCCATAGCGCAGCAGCAGATCGGGGAAGTAATGCTGAGTGCCCGAGAACGGGCCGTCGCTGTCGTAGACGAACGAGTAGCCGCTCTCGATCTGCAGTCGGCCCGCGAACACGGAAGAGGCCTCGTCCGTCAGGCCAACGCGTTCTCCCTCAGGACCTGGCGGAACCGACCGAGGCGGCGCGGCGTTCCACGCGGCGAAGTCGGGCGGCTCTCCATAAACAGGATCGCCGTACGCCGGTCCGCTATCCTGCGCCGTTGCCAAAGAAGCGATCATCAGCATCCAGCCCACAGCACCGGCGCATGTCGAAGCGCGCACCGCTACTCGGGCCATAGCGCCCATCCATCTCGATTGCATGGCCGATCGTCGCCATTGAGGAGGCAGAATGCCAGTTCGACGCACGCCTCATCGCGCGCCGGGCGGTCCGTGGCCGCTGGTCTTGCCCGAGGCTTGCTGTCCGAGATGGCGGCCACCCGACGGCACGCCGGCCTGTTTCTTCGCCAACCCAGGAGGTGGAGAAAGCGAGTTGCCGCGTTGCGACGAACCGACGGTGAAGCCGGAGCGCGAAGAGCGCGGCTCCGAAGACTTGCCCCATTTGGCGAACGGGTTCCACTTCGAAAGCCAACTCGGTTTCTTGGCCTTGCCGTCGTGGTCGATGGCGCCTGAGGGCACTTCCGGCGTGGCGGTCGGCGAGAACTCGGGTGGCGGCGGCATGTCGGCTACGGGCATCGGCGCGTTTTCAGTCTCAAAAAACTCTCCGGGCGACCAGGCACGCTCCATGCTGCGAGTCTGCCCGTTCGGCCCCGAGAAGGTTCGCTCCATCGTTCCGGTTGTGCCGTCCCAAGTGCGGGTCTGCGTATGGTTAATCGTGCGGCCGTCGCGGAGGGTGATCGTCCGCTCGCGCTCGTAGTTGTAGGGATCTGTCCCCGTCACGCTTCTTTCATGTTGGCGTAGCAGGCTGCCGTCGGGATTCGCCCAGGTCTGCTGATGGGTGTACGTGTAGGTGCCGTCTGCCTGCGACCAGCCGCGCGACTGGGTCATCGCGCCGTGGCCGGTCGTGACGGAGTGCGGCATTGAGACACTTCCGGCCGCCGGCGGCATAGTTTCGTAAGCGGTACCGGGTTCGCCTGCCGGGGCCGGCAGGTATGGGCCGCCGGGCATTCCGGGAATGACCGGAAGCGGCCCGTTGGCGGGCGGCGCGAGTGCCTCGGAAGACGGCGGGCCCGCTACTTCCGAGGGGGAAATAAGGACCGGGCCCTGTGCCATCAACTGCTGGGATACGAGTACGAGACCGGCGACGCCGAGGGCCTGGACCCACCTGATCGTCTGGTTCGGCATGGGAAAGCGTCCTTTCTGCGCAGCCAGCAAACTCGGGCGCCCTCGATCCCTCCTTGCCGACTCCTGGAAGTCTCCTTCATCCAGTTATATCGGCCGAGAGTGACCGGCGGAGTCGGAAAACCGCCCGTCGCATCGCTCGCATTCCCCCACATAGCTCGCGTCTGGCCGGTGGATGCGGTGGGAGGGTCGGGACAATGTGCCGGGTTGGCGATGGAGTGCGGGTAGATCATAATCGTCGTTACCTGTCGTCACTTGCACTGGAGAGAGAATCATGTTTCGTTGTCTGACACTGGCTGCTCTGGCAATCCTCACCACTGGCGCCGCGGTGGCCGCGGAGCCGAAACACGCTCCCGCCGAATCCGGCGATATGACGCAGATCTTCAATGGAACGGATCTGGCCGGGTGGGACGGCGATCCGCGTCTGTGGTCGGTGAAGGATGGCGCGCTTCGCGGCGAGACAACCGTCGAGAATCCCGCCAACGGCAACACGTTTATCATCTGGAAGGGCGGCACGCTCAAGGATTTCGAGTTGCGGCTTTCCTTCCGCTGCAATGCCACGAACAACTCCGGCATCCAGTATCGCTCGAAACACATCACCGACGGCAAGGTGCGCAACCAGTGGGTGGTGCGTGGCTACCAGCATGAGATCCGCAACGAAGTGAAGCTTCCCAGCGTGTCGGGCTTCATTTATGACGAAGGGGGCAAGCGCGGCCGCATCTGTCTTGTGGGTGAACAGGCCACATGGGGCGCCGACGGCAAGAAGCAAGTCACTGACACGCTGATCAGCCAGGAAGAGTTCGAGAAGCTGTTCAAGCTCGACGACTGGAACGACGTGGTGATCATCGCGAAGGGGAACCGCATCCAGCACTATCTCAACGGCCGGTTGATCCTCGATTTCACCGATGAGGATCCGCAGTCGGCCTTGAGCGAGGGCGTGCTGGCGCTGCAACTCCACGCAGGCAAGCCGATGTGGGCCGAGTACAAGGATATCCGCGTCAAGGCGATCGAATGACCATGACCAGGGGAATCGTTCCGTCGTTGCTCGCTGCGCTGGTGATTGCAGGTGCGATCGCCGGCGCGGCCGAACCCCCCGCCCGGCCTAACGTCCTCCTGATCATCACCGACGATCAGGGCTACGGCGATTTCTCGATTCACGGCAATCCGCACGTGCGGACTCCGCATCTGGATCGGCTGGGTGAGTCGTCGGTGCGTTTCGACCGCTTCTACGTCAACTCGTTCTGCGCTCCCACGCGCGCGGCGCTGCTCACGGGGCGCTGGCCTTTGCGCACCGGCGTGCACGGCGTAACGCACAATCGCGAGGCGATGCGGCCGAACGAGGTGACGATCGCCGAGGCCTTGCGAGCCAGCGGCTACCGCACGGCATTGATGGGAAAGTGGCACAACGGCGAACAGTATCCCTATACGCCGCCCGGCCAGGGTTTTGACGAGTTCTTCGGTTTCCACAACGGCCACTGGAACAACTATTTCGATGCCACGCTCCTGCGCGGAACGCAGGCGGAGAAGACGCAGGGCTACATCAGCGACGTGCTCACCGATGAGGCGATGGAGTGGATCGCGAAAGGCGGCGCGCGGCCGTTCTTCTGCTATCTCGCCTATAACGCGCCGCACTCGCCCTTTCAGGTGCCCGACAAGTACTTCGATCGGTTCAAGGCCCAGGGGTTCGACGACGCGGTGGCGGCGTTCTGGGGCATGTGCGAGAATCTCGACGACAATATCGGCCGCCTGCTGGCCCATCTCGATCGGCTCGAGCTTGCTGAGAACACGATTGTCGTTTTCCTCACCGACAACGGCGGGACGGCCGGAGTAAAGATCTACAATGCCGGAATGAGGGGCGGAAAGACAAGCGTCCATGAAGGGGGCACCCGGGTGCCGCTATTTGTCCGCTGGCCAGCGGCGCGATGGACCGCGCACGTGGTAAAGCCCATCGTCTCGCACATCGATCTTTACCCCACGCTGCTCGACCTCTGCGGCGTGCCCGCGCCGCCGGGACCGCCGATCGACGGGATCAGCTTGCTACCGCTGCTGGAGGGCGAAGAGTCTCAGTGGCCCGAGCGGGTGCTCTTCACGCACAACCCCATCGACGAAACGAACAAGTTCCCCGGCGCGGTCCGCACCGATCGGTATCGGCTGGTATGCGACATTCGGGGACGAAGCGGCGGTTCCGGTGCCGTCAATAACGATGCCAGCGCCACTCGCTGGCAGCTCTACGACATGGCGAACGATCCAGGCGAGAAGAACGATCTCGCGCGGCAGCAACCCGAGAAGGTGGCCGAACTCAGCGCGCTGTACGACGCGTGGTTCGCCGACATCTCCCGCGATGGACTGCGGCGGTTTCCGATCCCGGTCGGCTACGCCGAAGAGAATCCCGTGGAGATCCACGCGCCGCAAGCGTACTTCACCGCTCCCCTGCGATTCCACTCCGGTCCGGGGTACGCGAATGACTGGCTCACCGGCTGGACCGACGCGAATGCCCGATTGTGGTTCGACCTCGATATGGTTCAATCCGGCAGCTACACCCTGGAAATTGCCTACGCCTGCCCGGCGGAGGATACCGGCGCGAAGATCCGAATCCGTGCCGGCGACTGTTTCCTGGAGGCCGCGGTCCCCGCCGCGCCGGTCGAGCCGATTCCGCTTCCCCATCGCGACCGGGAAGGGCACGAGAAGTACCAGAATCGCCATTGGGCCACGCTCAAGATGGGCAGCATGAATCTGCCCAAGGGACCGGTAGAACTCAGCATCGAAACGATTTCCAAACCTGGCTCGGCCGTTATGGACTTCAAGCATATTCGGTTGGAACTGCAGGAAGGCCAACCATCGATGTTTGGCGATTAGCCCATGTTGAATTGCTGCCTGCTTTACGCCTGCGGCATCATCTTGTGGGGCATAGCTGTCGTCTCCGCGGAGCCAGCGAAGCCGAACATCATCGTGATTCTCGCCGATGATCTCGGTTGCGGCGACTTGGGTTGCTATGGCGCCCAAGACATCCGCACGCCGAATCTCGACCGGATGGCGAGCGAGGGAACCCGTTTCACCGATTTCGCCATGATTGCGCCGCTTTGCACGCCCTCGCGCGTGGCGCTGATGACCGGTCGCTATCCTGCGCGGTTCGGTCTGGCTGTCGGCGTGTTGCGTCCCGACGCCGCCGGCGGGCTTCCGCAAGAGGCGCAGACGCTGGCCGATGTGGTCAAGGCGCAGGGCTATGCGACCGGTTGCATCGGCAAATGGCACCTCGGCTTCCGAAGCGGGATGCGTCCGCTCGACCAGGGATTCGACAGCTACTTCGGCGTGCTCCACAACCTCGACAGGTTCGAGACCGTGCATTTCGAATCCGAAGGGGGCATGCCCGTGCTGCGCGACGAGGCCGTGGTTCGCCGCCCGGCCGTCCCGGCGGAAATGACCTCGCTCTACACTGAGGAGGCCCTTCGATTCATCGAATCGCACCGCGGCCGGCCGTTCTTCCTCTATCTCGGCCACGCCATGCCGCATATCCCCTTCGATGCCTCGGCTCGATTCAAAGGCCGCTCAGAGCGCGGGCTCTACGGCGATGCGGTCGAGGAACTCGACTGGAGCACCGGGCAAATCGTCGACCGAATTCGCTCCCTGGGGCTGGCGGAGACGACGCTTGTCCTGTTTACCAGCGACAATGGTCCCGAGCGCAACACGCCCGGTTCCGCCGGCCCGCTCCGCGGTACCAAGCACACGGTGTACGAAGGGGGCGTCCGCGTGCCGCTCGTCGCGTGGTGGCCGGGAAGAATACCTGCCGGCCGGGTGTGTGACGATTTCCTCACCGCGCTCGACGTGCTGCCCACCATCGCCCGCCTGACCGGCGCCGCGCCCCCGACGGAACTTGATGGCAGCGATTTCTCTGCCGTGTTGTTGGGCGAACCCGATGCGAGAACGTCGCGCGAAACACTCCACCTGCTATATGGCCTGAACGAGCGGCGATTGGAGGCCGTTCGCGTCGGCCAATGGAAGCTGCACCTGACCTCGCCGCCACAGTTGTACGACTTGAAATCCGACTTGGGCGAGGCAACCAACCTCGCCAGCCATCATGCCGACGTGGTGCGCCGCCTGGAGGCCACCGCGCGGGCGATTCGCGACGCGACGCCGACTGCGTCCCCCAGTGAATGAGAACTGTCCGAACCACGGACCTTCCTCGGAGAAAAGCAATGCGGCACCGAAACGCTCTGACCCGGCGGCACTTTCTCGCAGCGGCGGGTACGGCCGTCGGCGCGGCGGCCGTGGGACGATGGAACCCTGAGTCGGCTCTGGCGGCAAGCCCGTCCATTCCTAACCCCGGCATGGTTGCCCTGCGGCGCGACATCGTCGATTCGCCATTGCGCGTGGCCCTGCACCGCGCCGAGGTTTTCACACGGGTGTTCCAGGAGACGGAAGGCAAACCGTGGATCGTCCGCAAGGCGACGGCGCTGCGGGAATACTTCCGCACTGTTCCGCTCTACATCCGCGACCACGACCGGATCGCCGGGTCGATCAGCGAGCTGCCCGGCGCAATGCCCGTGATGGTCGAACTGGGGATCGGCGAAAACAACATCTATACCAGCGAGCGGCCCGATCGCCGGGGATACCTTCAGGGACAGGTCCCCGCGGAGATCCGCGAGTACTGGAAGAATCGCAACATGTGGGGCCTGTACCGCACCGAGATCCTCGGCCAGAAACCCTATGAGAAAGCGGACGACGTCCCGCGCGACCTGGGCTACAAGTTCATCTCCAACCAAGGCCATCTGAGTCCCAGTTACGGCGCTCTGCTGCGAGACGGCCTGGGACACCTGTTGGCTGCGGTCCGCGACCGCCGGCGCGATGAAATCGACGCCGACAAGCGGGCGTTTCTCGATGCGGCCGAGATCTCGCTTGCGGGCCTTTCCGAATGGATCGCCCGCTACGCCGACTTCCTCGCCGCCGAGGCCGAACAGTTGAATCGGGCCGACCGGGCCAGTGAACTCCGCGAGATGTCTCGCATTGCTGCCAAGGTCGCCACAGCTCCGCCGGAGACCTTCCGCGAAGCGATGCAGCTTCTCTGGTTCGCCCACCAGGCGATCCACATCGAGGGGCACGGTTACTCCTGCACCCCCGACCACATCGACCAATTGCTTTATCCGTACTACGAGGCCGACGTCAAAGCCGGTCGCATCGACGATGCGGAGACACTGCGGCTGGTCGAGAACTTCGTCCTCAAGCAGTACGACAACAGCTTCTGGGGCTCCGAGCACCATCTCACTCAGGGCTTGTGCGTCTCCGGGTGCACGCCGGATGGCAAGGATCTTACGAATCGGCTGAGCTGGCTCTTCGTCGAGGGACACACCAGCCTCGCCCTGCCCGAACCGTTGCTCTGGGTCCGCTGGCACCGGGGGATCGACCAGTCGTTCTTCGACTTCTGCCTGTCGCGGCTGGAGCGGAGCACGTGTTTCCCCATGTTCTGGAACAACATGGCCATTGCCGAGGCTTTGATCGGCCTGGGAATCGATCGCGACGATGCTTTCAACTTCATCCCTGTTGGCTGCAATGAGCTGGCCGTCCCGGGCCAGTGGTACTACAACCCGGCCGCGCATTGCGGCTACCTCCAGGCGATCGAAGCGGTGCTGACCAGCGGCAAAGGCTACAAGAACCAGTGGGGTTGGCGCGACGTGGCGCCGCCCGTGGCGGAACTGACCAGCTTCGAACAGTTCGCCGCCGCCGTGGGGGCGTACATCCGCAAGGGTGTCGAAAAGAGCTACGCCGCAAACATCAAGGAGGTCGAGGCCCAGATCCGCTGGGGCAAGACGCCGCTCGCCTCGTGCTTCTTCGACGGCTGCGTCGAGCGGGCCCGCGACATGGCCGAGGGCACCAAGTACAACTTTCTCTCCTGCGGCGGCATCGCATTCTCCAACGCGGTCGATTGCCTGGCGGCCGTCCGCCATGTCGTTTACGAGAACAAACAGGCCACGCTGGAAGAAGTGGCAGCGGCGTGCCGCGAGAACTTCGCCGGACAGGAGCGGCTTTGCGCCAGACTGCTCGCTGCACCGAAGCATGGCAACGACGATCCGCGGCTGGAAGACGTCATCCGCCTCGTCGAACGTTTGCGCGACGAGCCCGTCAAGGAAATCTGCCGCGATCCCCGCGACGGCAGCCCGTTCGGCAACTCGCACGTCGTTCGCAGTAGCGCCGTGCGAAGCGGCTCGAGCACGCCCGCCACACCCGACGGCCGCCTGGCCGGCACGCCCCTGGGCAGCTCGGTGGCGGCCTCGGCCGGTTGTGAGCAGAGCGGCCCCACGGCCTTGCTCAACTCGGTCTCGGCGCTGAACTCGGCGGGCAGTTGGCAATGCGGCTACCAGGTCAATATCCGCTTCCATTCCGGCATGATCGCCGACAAGCTCCAGCGCGAGAAGCTCCGCGCGATGCTCAATGTCTACTTCTCTCGCGGCGGCCAGGAATTGCAGATCAACGTCGTCAACAGCGACACCCTCCGCGCCGCTCAGAAGAACCCCGATCAGTACCGCGATCTCGTCGTCCGCGTCGCCGGCTTCAGCGAGTTCTTCGTGCGCCTCACGCCCGACATGCAGGAGGACATCATCGCCCGGATGGAACACAGGTAGGAAGCAATCATGGCCTCAGGGATTGTGTTCGACATCCAGCGGTTCTCGATCCACGACGGACCGGGGATCCGCACAACGGTGTTCTTCAAAGGCTGCCCGCTGCGCTGCCTGTGGTGCGGCAACCCGGAGAGCATCAGCCCCAAGCCGCAGCTTTCCTACATGCCCGAGCGGTGCATCGCCTGTGGCGCATGCATCGGGGCCTGCCCCGAAAAGGCACTCGCCCGCGGTATCGACGGCAAGGCGGTCCTCGATCGCCAGCGCTGCACGGACTGCGGCAAGTGCGCCACCGTCTGCGACCCGAAGGCGCTGGAGATGGTCGGCCGCGAAATGACCGCTGACGAGGTAATGGACGTCGTCCTCCGCGACGAGCTGTACTACCGCGAGTCGGGCGGCGGAATGACGCTTTCCGGCGGCGATCCGCTCTACCAACCCGACTTCGCCGAGACGCTCCTCTATTTCGCCCACTCCCGGGGCCTGCACTGCTGCGTCGAGACCTCGGGGCAGGCCGACTGGGAAGTCATCGAGCGGTTGTATCCGCTGGTGGACCTCTGGCTCTACGACTGCAAGGAGACCGATTCCGCACTGCACGCGAAATTCACTGGCTTCTTCAATTCCCAGATCCTCGCCAACCTCCGCCGACTGCACGATGCCGGGGCGAAGATCCTCTTGCGCTGTCCGATGATTCCCGGGCACAACGCCCGCCGCCAGCACCTCGACGCCATCGCGACGCTGGCCCGCAGCCTGCCCAAACTGGAAGGCGTCGAGCTATTGCCCTACTACGATCTGTGGCGGGCCAAGCTCGGCCGCCTCGGCATGACGTCGCAGCTACCGGAATCGGTGAAGCCTCCCGACCGCGCCACAGTGAAGTCGTGGGAAGACTACCTTCGCGGGCAAGGCGTGAACGTGAGAAGCTGACGCCATGCAGAGAGCGGGCTGGCGCTCTCATCTCACGGTTGCAGGAAAGGGACCTTGAAGCGCACGGGCAAGGCGCCCGGCGGCTACCCGTTCGCGGCAAGCAACGTCTCCAGTGCCCCCGCCAGCCGCGTGTACTGCTCAAGGTGGTTGTACGCCTGCGCGGAGACCCGCACCAGCGACCGTGGAGCCGCCGGCCAGTAGTAAACCGGCACTTCGATACCGAACTTCTCCAGCAGTTGGCTGCCAAGGCGGGGAACCGGCGTGGGTGAAGCGGCATCCACAGGCAGCGTCGCCGCAAGCGAGTCGGGCAGCGCCAGGGCGGCCATCGAGCCGAGCATCTCGTCGGGACAAACCGGTTGAACCGGCAACCGCGCCCTCTTGACACGGCTCGCCGCTACTGCCAGTGCATGGTTGCGACTCATCAACGCTTCGATTCCGCCGGGCATCAGCCGGTCCAGAAAACGGATCGCTTCTCCCACGCACACCCATGCCGTCGGATCGTTGGTGCCTTGCCAGTCGAAGGCATCCTGGAAGCGGCTGTATCCGGCGCGCGGCTGATTGTAGCCATGGCTGATCACCGGCGGCTGCAATCCCTCCTGCCGCTCCGGCCGAACGTACAGGAACCCGGCCCCTTTGGGAGCGCAGAGCCACTTGTGACAATTCCCCGCGTAGTACGCCGCGCCAAGCCGCTTCAGTTCCAGTGGGATCATGCCGGGAGCATGGGCGCCGTCGATCAGCGTATCCACTCCCCGCTCCGCCAACCTTCCAACCAGTTCCTTGATCGGCATGACGATCGCCGTGGGGCTCGTGATGTGGTCCACGAGCGCCAGTCGGGTGCGCGCGGTAACGCGGGCCAGCACGGCCTCGACGATCACCCCGTGCGACGCCACGGGCGTCGGCACCTCGGCGACCACGACGCTTGCACCGCTCCGCTCGGCCACGAACCGAGCGACGTTCGTGCAGGCATTGTAGCCGTGGTTCGTCACCAGCAACTCGTCGCCCGACTCGAAGCGCAGCGACCGCAGCACCGCGTTTACCCCGGCGGTCGCGTTGGTCACAAACACCAAATTTTCCGGCTCGGCGCCAATGAGGCCAGCCAGCGCCCGTCGCGATTCGTCGAGCAGCGCCGGCAGTTGGCGCACGAGGAATCGTACCGGTTGGGCCTCCATCTGCCGCCGCAGCTCGCTTTGCCGCTCGAGAACCTCCTCGGGACAGGCCCCGAACGAGCCGTGGTTGAGCTGCACGACGCCGGGATCCAAAGGCCACGCATCCCCGCCGATCGGCTTGCTCAACTCAAACGAATCGCAATCGTCCATATGGAGTCGCCTGCTGCCGCCTTCCGCGCTCATCGTGTCGCATGGTCCAGCGATCGATCATCGCCGAGCCACGGCGATCCAGTCAAGTGCTGGTCGGTCGGCATGCTTTCGTCACGCGCGGCGACGCGAAAGCCGGGGTTGGGTACGTCCACAGCCGAGCCTTGGACAGGCCTCGCAGTCGCCGCTTTTCACGTGCCGCAGCCGCCGATTACAATGGGAGCCGCTTGCTCCGCGACTCGACTGCTCGGCCGACTGCTGTCATTCACTTCGTGAAAGCGAGGCATCCCATGCTCAGAACGGCACGCTACGCTCTCGCGGCCCTCGTCGCCGCGACGCTCCCGATCCCCTCGGCCGCGACCCGCGCCGCCGACAACCCGCCGCAGCGGCCCAATGTCCTCTTCCTCGCCTCCGACGACATGCGGCCGCAGCTTGGCTGCTACGGCGATCCAATTGCCCAGTCTCCGAACCTCGACCGCCTCGCCAGCCGCGGCATGCTCTTCCGCCGGGCGTATTGCCAGCAGGCGCTCTGCTCCCCCTCGCGGATTTCGCTCCTTTCCGGGCGGCATCCCTGGACGACAAAGATCTACCAGATCGGCCCGCCGCTGCGCAGCACCATGCCCGGCATCATCACCCTGCCGCAGCTCTTTAAGAACGAGGGCTGGCACGCGCAAAGCCTGGGCAAGATCTATCACGTGGGCATCGACGATCCCGCTTCGTGGAGCGTCCCGTCGTGGGTCTCCAAGCAGCCTCGTTACGGACCGGAAGGCACGGAGAAGGTTCGCCAAGCCGCGGCCGAGCTCCGCGCCCGGGGGCTCGAGGATCCGGACCAGGGACCTCAGAAGCCGTTCTACGCCGGCCCGGCCTTCGAGTCGCCCGACTGCGGCGACGATGACCTGACCGACGGCGACACGGCCCGCCAGGCGATCCGCATCCTCCGCGAGCTGGCCCGAAAGCCCGAGCAGCCTTTCTTCCTTGCCGTCGGGTTTGTCAATCCGCACGTCCCCTGGGTTGCGCCCAAGAAATACTTCGACCTCTACGATCCGGCCGACATCCGCTTGCCCGACAACCGCTACCCGCCCAAGGACGCCCCCGACTACGCCGCCACGACCGGCGCCGATTTCTACTGGTACGGCAACGTCCCCCAGGACCGCGTGATCACCGACGAGTTCGGCGTCCGCTGCCTGCACGGCTATCTCGCTGCCATCAGCTATGTCGATGCCTGCGCCGGCCGTGTGCTCGACGAGCTCGACCGACTCGGTCTCCGCGACAACACGGTTGTCGTCTTCTGGGGCGATCACGGCTACTACATGGGCGAGCACAACTGGTGGGGCGGCAAGCACAACAACTACGAAGGCGCCACCAATGCGCCGCTCATCATTGCCGCGCCCGGCATGAAAGCCTCGGGCCGGTCGACCGCCGCCACGGTCGAGTTCGTCGACATCTATCCCACGCTCGCCGATCTGGCGGGACTGCCGTTGCCGGAAGGTCTGGAAGGGCGAAGCCTCGTGCCGCTCTTAAACGACCCGCAGGCGTCGTGGGACAAGCCCGCCTTCAGCGAATATCCCAAGGGCGGCCGCCAGGGAACCGCGATGCGGACCGACCGCTACCGCTACGTCGAGTGGCGCGACAAGTCCGGCAAGCTCGTCGGCCGCGAACTCTACGACCACCAGACCGACCCCCAGGAGAATCAGAACATCGCTGGCCAGCCTGAGAACGCACCCGTGATCGAACGTCTCTCTGTTCGACTGCAATCGCACCGCACCGCGCAGACCCAAGAGTAATCGCGACCGTTCTTCTGCGACTCCCAGACAGGATTCGGCGCGCGGTGCCGTTATCCCTCACTCCGCCCCTTCAGGGACGCGATCCGGCGGCGGTAGTAGTCGCGTTCCCGCTCCAGTTGGCGCATCTCTTCTTCTTTGCTCTCCAGTTGGCTTTGCAGCCAGGCAATCTGAGCTTCGGGGGAACGGCTGAACATGTGGCGGATCAACTGAATCACCACCAACCCACGCCAGCCCTTGCCGGCCACGCCATAGAGGCGGTAATACTTGCCGAAGCGTGCGAGCGTGTCCAGCCGCACGAGGCGCGTCGCGCGGAGCAGGCGGAGAAAAGGAAGGAAGCTCACCATCGGCAATAGCACGACGGCCAGATCCACCCAGTGAGAGACGGCATACGCCAGCTTCCCTTCGGCCACCGAGATGCGAAGGATGAATTCCGTCGTGAACGCCATCCAGATGACCGCGACGCTGACATTCAGGAAGACCCCCAGCGCCGGCACGCTTTCGATCGCGTCCGACCAGTAGTACTCCACTACCAGCACGGGCAGGATCATAAAAGCCATGAAGAACATCGGGCCGCTGAAGGCATGCTCGATCCGCTTCTCCAGTTCGAAGTTGACCTCCTGCCAATCCAACCACGGCAGCCACACGTGGTTCGGCCGCACGACGCTCCGGCCGGTCATGCGCAACGGTGGAAACAGGCCGGTCGCCAGCAGGAAGGAAACCACCTTCCACGTGCGGCGTTCCGGCGGGGCCAACAGCATGCGGCCCGTCGCCTCCAGCAGGAATAAAGGCCAGAGCAATGCCATGCTCCCCAAGATCAGCCACGAGCCGGCCGAGGGCTCCAATGTCTCGGTGTTCCGCCCGCGATGAATCGCGGCAGCCAGCAGCACCAGAAAGAGCATCGCCAGCGCAAACATGGGGCCGGCCAGCCGATCCTCCCAAGCGGCGCGTCCTTCGGCTGTCATCCGCGGCACCTGAATCTCTCCCTGTCCCCGTCCTGGCAAGAAGGGGCAGACCCGGTCAAGAGTCCACCCGACGATCAATAGACCGCAAGAATAGCCCGAGCTATCGCGAAATAGACCAGCAGGCCGGCGGCATCGACCACCGTGGTGACGGCAGGCGCACTGACCACGGCGGGATCGATGTGGATCCGCTCGGCCACCAGGGGCATCGTCGCCCCGACAACCGAAGCCAGCGTGCAGACGGCGATGAGCGTGAGCCCTACCACCGCAGCGAGAGATCTTCCGAATAGTAGCCAGACCGGCGCCAGGCCGATGGCGGCAACCGTAAGTCCCAAGAGAAGCCCCACGCGGGCCTCGCGATAAATGACACGCAGGAAATCCCGGCCGCGCAGCTCGTCGATCGCCATCGCCCGGATCACTGTGGTGGCCGACTGGGCGCCGCAGTTGCCCCCGACCCCGATCAACAGCGGAATGAAGAGCGACAGGCTCACAATCTGGTCAAGCATCCCCTCGAACGCGCTGAGTACGTTGACCGTCAGTGTCGCGGCAATCGCAAGCAGCATCAACCACACGACGCGGCTGTGCGCCACCTGAAAGATGGACACAGAAAGGTAGGGTCTCCCCAGCGGTTCTGACGCGCCGGCGCGAGCCAGGTCTTCTCCCTCCTCGTTCGCCAGCACATCCATGGCGTCGTCGACGGTCACCAGCCCCACCAGCCGCTCCTCGGAATCCACCACCGGCACGGCCAGCAGGTCGGCGGCCTGCAAAAGTCTCGCCACTTCCTCCTGGTCCTGCTTCGTGTGGACCCGGTGCGGCTCGTCGTCCATCACCTGGTCAATTCGCTCGTCCGGCTCGGCAAAAACGAGGTCTTCCAGTTCCAGCATTCCGATCAGCCGTCCGTGCTCATCCGTCACCGGGATCGCATAGACCGTGGCCACGTCCGGTCCTCGCCGGCGGACCGCCGCCAATGCTTCCTGGACGCTCATGCCCGCCCGCAGCGCGAGAAACTCGGGATTCATGATCCGCCCGGCCGACTCCGCCGGGTAGCCGAGCAACAGGCCGGTCATGTCCTGTTCGTGCTGGCTCAGACCGGCGAGGACTCGCTGGACGACGGCAGCGGGCATCTCCCCGAACAGGCGGGCACGGTCGTCGGGCTCCATCGATTCGACGAGCTCGCGGACCTGGTCTTCGCGCAATGACTGGACCAGCTCCTCCTGGTAGACCGGCTCAAGCTGCTCGAAGACTTCGCGCGCCGCCTCTTTCGACAAGAGTCGGAACGCGGCGGCGCGCTCGATGGGCTCAAGGTGCTGCAACTCGCGGACGACCTCCACCGTGTCAGCCTGCGAGAGCCACTCCTGAAGCGGCTTTGTTTCAGCTCCCGGTTCGACCATGGGCCTCGTTCTTCCCAACCTGGTTCGCACACCCGCTCTGGACTCATCTCCTGCCCGGCGGAACGGGCGGATTCTACTTCGCGGTCGATGCCGTTCGCGGTCTCCGGCCCGCTTACTGCCGCGATTTGATGCTGGCGATCAACTCCCGGAACGCCTGCTCGTTGGCGGCCACGGTCTTCTCGGGGCCGTAGAACTTGATGAAGTAGTTGCCGCGATCGTCGGTGGGAATGATGGCAGCCAGCATCCGGTAACCGGGCCGTTCGACGGCCGGCGCAAACGGGCCCGGCTGGTCTTTGTATGTGCCGGCAAGATCGACCACGGTGATCTCCTTCCCGGCGGCCTCGATCTTCTCGACCTTGGGTTCCGGCCGCTCGGAGAACTGGTCCTGCCAGCGCTCGATGTTGGCGTCCATCGTCCCCTGGGCCGACATCACCGTCGCCCGACCACGATCCTTGTCACCCTCAACGGCTTCAATGGCGAATTCGGTCTCGACCATCGAACTGCGGGGCTGCTGTCTGGACCACCCTTCCGGCGGCGCAAACTCCAAACCGCTCCCCAGCGGAATGGACCCCGTCGGGCCGCCCTCGGCCTGTTGGGCGACCTCGCTGCTCGCCGGCGGCGATGCGGCAGCGCCTTCCGTCATCGCCTCACCGGGCGCATCGGCGGCAGCACTCTCCGGGTGCGCCTGGATCGAAGGAGCTTCGGCGTCGCCGCTGTCCATCGCCGAACCGGGCGCCGAGACGGCGACCTCTTCCTCCTCGACCGATTCCTCGTAGGCAGGTTCACAACCCGACAAACCGACGGCCAACAGTCCCACAAAGAGCACTCGCTTCACGGCACGCATCCTCCAGATATTGAAAACAGTCGTGTGAAATCTGCGATGACAATTGTCGCCTGACGGTCGCCGGCTCCAATTACCCCCACGGTGGGTTGGGTCAGGCGCGATTCTCAGTCAACCAGACAATCGCCATGGCAGCGGCTCAGTTGGAGGCTGACGGCAATCAAGCGGTACCCGCTATTTGGGCGGACACTTCCGGTTGACGCATACCGGATGCTGCGCCTTCGGGCATCAACGGTCGCGCCAGACCGCTTGGACGAACCCGTTCGGTCCGCATGCTATCCGTAGATCGCCCAGCGGGCCAATTCGCTGGGCTTCGGGAGCTTTCCCTGCGCAAGGATACCAATGCGGAAGATGCGGCTGGCGACGAACACGCACAGAATGGTAGCGGCCAGTGTGGTGACGATTCCCAGGACCGGTTGCCAGACCGGTATCGAGGCACTGGCCGACATCCGCAGGACCATCATCATGGGCGTGCCGGGCGGAATGAGCGAGGCCCAGGTGGCGAAGCTCCCGTTCGGCTCGCGGAGTACCGGGAACCAGATAAACAGCGGAAACATCATCACCAGCCACACCGGCAGGAGCATGCTCTGGGCTTCCTTGAGCTGGTTCACGGCCGCGCCGACGGCCATGAACACCGAGCCGAACAAGAGGACCGCCATCACCTGGTAAACCAGAAACCATGGCAGAAGCCCCAGCGGCACGAGGTCGGTCACCCCGTGGTAAGCTGCCAGGCCATAAGCGCCGCAACCGTAGACAGCCACCACGGTAAGCGACCCGGCCACCCCACCCAGCAGTTTGCCGATCATCAGCTCAAACGCGTTGGCCGAACCGAGCAGCACCTCGGCGATCCGCTGGCTCTTCTCTTCCAGCACGCTCTCGAGCATCGGCTGGGCGGCCAGGAAGATCACCATGAACATCAGCATCATCGCGCCGAACGGGAGGAAGATGCTCGTCTCCAGACTCGATTGTGCCGCCTTGGTGATGCCCCCCGTGTTCGAACGGCTGACGAGCCCGAGCGGCTCGATGATGACCGGCGTACCGGCACGGTCCACCACCTGGGGATCGACCCCCATCGCTTCGAGGCGCCGCCGCCGGACAAGATCGCTCAACCGGCCGGCAATCCAGTTCTTCTCCTCGGCGATCGCCGCATTCTCGGCATAGTAGGCGACGCGCGCGGCCGGAGCACCGTCGGGTACCGTGAGCACGCCGGCAGGAATCTCGACGAAGGCATGTAGCCTGCCCTGCCTGATCCGTTCCGAAAGTTCCAGTCGCTCTTCCTCGCCAGGCTCCGGGCTGCTGCCTTTCTCAAGAACATATCGCGGCTGGCGCTGCTGGCCGCTGGCTTGATCGATGATCTCGTGCTGATTGCGGTTCTGGGCGGCAGCGGCAAGCTGCTCGAACAGCACGCCCGTGCCGTCGAAGATCACGATTCGTTTCTCGGCCGGACCGACGCGGCGATCCAGCGACCGCTGCAGAAAGATCCCGCCGAACATCAGAATGGGCATGATCGTCAAGGCAAGGAGAAACGCCTTCGTGGCCACAATCGCCCGGTATTCACGGACGGCAATGATGAATACCTTGCCCGCCTTTCCCAGCCGACCCGGCGAGGTCGCGGGCGGAAGCCGGTCGTGCGGCGACGTCTCAGTCATGGCCGGCCTCCGGGGGTGCTTGCGATTCCGGCCCGGCAATGCGCACGAAAATGTCGTGGAGCGACGGCCGGGTAAGCTCGAAGTGCTCAACCCGAGTCCGCCGAACGAGTTCCTGGAGCACATTCTGCGGGTCGGTCTGCGGGTCGAATCGCAGTTCCGTATAGCGCCCGTAGTGGTTCACTCTGACTACACCCGGCAGCGCGGCAAACGCGCCGTCGGAACCGTCGGTGCGGACACGTATAGTATCCTGGCCATACTCTGCCTGGATCGATTCCAGCGTCCCGTCGAGGACCTTGCGGCCGCGGAAGATCATCAGGATCGTGTCGCACATTCGCTCGGCGATATCCATGTCGTGCGTCGAGAAGATCACCGTCGTCCCCTGGCGATGCAGGTCGAGCACCGCGTCCTTGAGAACCTCGGAATTGACCGGATCCAATCCGCTGAACGGCTCGTCGAGGATCAGCAGCTTTGGCCTGGCAACTACCGCGGCGATGAACTGCGCCTTCTGGGCCATTCCCTTGGAAAGCGCCTCGACGCGTTGGCTGGCCCAATGGGTCAGGTCGAACCGCTCCAGCCAGGAATCGACCTCGGCCCGGGGATGGCGAAAACCCTTGAGCCGGGCAAAGTAGGTCAGCACGTCGCGGAGCCGCATCTTGCGATACAGACCACGCTCTTCGGGCAGATAGCCCACCCGATCGTCGGCCGACTCGCCCTCATCGCGTCCAAGCACGCAGATGCGGCCGCTGTCGGGGTAGAGGATCCGCAGGATCATTCTCAGCGTGGTAGTCTTGCCCGAACCATTGGGGCCGATAAAGCCATAGATCGCCCCTTCCGGCACGCACAGTTCCAGCCCATCCACCGCCAGATGGCTGCCAAACCGCTTGCTTACCTGTTCCAACTCGATGGCCGGCTGCATGATTTCACACGTGCCCCTGCGGGTGGCCCGGTAGTAGTTCGCCCGACACCGCCGGTTCTTTGGACGCTGCGGGACGGGGCTTCCGTAGATAGACACCGTCCGGCGCGATTCAAGGCGCGCTGATCACCACGCGGCGGTAGGCGGCCAGCGGGGGCGAGCCATCATCGGTCAGTTCCAAGATCACGTGGATCTCGGTGCCCGCCGCGCTAGGGGGGACGGTGAGTTTCGCTTCCAGCGGCCCTTCGACCGCAGCGGAAACGCTATCGCGGTACGTGCCGGCTTCGGAGTAGACCCACCATCGGCACAAGAGCTGGTCGCCGTCGGGGTCCCGTGAACCAACGGCGCTAAGCCGCACGGCCCCCCCGGCCGGCGCAGTGATGGACTGGACTTTGCGGCTCGAATCACCATTGCAGACGGGCTGAGGCGGGTGATTCGCTTCATGGTATGGCTTGACGCACCAGTCCATCCGGGCCTGAAACTCGTTCTGAAACGCCGGCCGCCATCGCGAAACGCCGACCCGCGCGTGGAGGGTGTCGCCAACTCGGTCTGCCGCGTCTCGATATAATCCGGCGACTTCCCGCCGGAACCGGCCTCCCCAGCCACCCCATTCGGGATGCTCCGGATCAGACAAGCCGTTGGGCAGAAAGTAAAACCACGAAGGCGTATCGCCTTCCTTAAGCGCGCTGTGGGCATTGGGCGCGGTCCACGTCTTTGGAGGATACAGAGCGCCGAGCGGCCCGTGATCGTGCCGTACATGGGTGTCAAGCCATTCCAGCGACGTGAGCGACTCGTCGCCTCCCAGATACATCCCCCGGTAGACCGCCTCGCGTTGATCGCGTCCCTCCGGCGCCATGCCGAGCACGTAGAACAGTCCGGGGAAGTTGTCGATTATCCACGGTCCGGTGTCGTCCTGGTGGCCGATAGCGTAAACGCGGAGCTTGCCGAGGAATCGCCGCAAGTCTTCCGCCGACCGTTCATGCCGCACCCGCCACAAGGCCTGCGCCAGCTCAGTCGATCCGCCCCAAATCGTCACATTCACCGGCCGCGGGTCCGGCCGATCAACTGCCTCGATGATCCACTGTGAGCCCTGCGTGTCGTGCCCGTCGCCCACGTTCTTGATGCCGCGGCGAGGGTTGCCTGATCTGATCCGTTCGACCAGGTACTCGTGCGTCGGGTAGCCGGGTGCGTGGAGAGACAGGTTGTGATGAACCTGCCCGTACGCATCGACGATTTCGCGAATGAGTTCCGGCTTGACAATGTCTTGCTTCAGCTCACCCGGCGTTCCTGATGCGCTGGCAGTGAGCCCTTCAATCTGGAATTCATTGGCGTACGTCATCAGCCGGATCATCGACTGCTGATCGTCCGGATCGCCGCCGATATCGGTGAGCACGACGAGGCGGGGCTTCGGGGAAAGACCTGCCTCCTGCTGACCGACGGCCTGACGTGTGACTGTCAATGCAAGCAGCGTGATCGTGACAATTCGCATGATCATCGGGCCGGCTCGCTCGCGATGATGGGACTCAGGCGATAGCAGTAGACCAGTGGCAGGATGCCCAGCACGCCGAACGAACAGTCGATTAGCCGCCACATGAGTGGAATCCCGCGCAGCGCACCGAAGACGAATGCCCAGGGAACGACGGCCACGCAGGCGATCATGCCGACCACGAGAACCCAGCGGTCCTCGCCGGGTCTGACGAGAGGCCGGAAGAAGAACAGGGCGATCACCAGATGGCCGAAGGCCAGCCAGTCGTTGCCGTAGGCCAGGAACGGGTATCGGGCGTACGACTGCTCGAGTCCCTCGCGTACGTGCGCGATCCAATAGCGCACACCGCTCAACTGTGCGGGGTCTGCATCGGGCGGAATGCGGAGCCAACTCGCCAGCACGGCCACCTCGCGCTCGACCGGAATGGCGGTGAGGCCGCTCGCCACCAGCGCGGTGATGAACACCGCCAGCGTAACACGATAGCGGAACCTGGCTTTGGAGGCGGTCATGGATACATCGGGCCACGAGCCAAAGCGGCCGGGGCGCTCGCGATTACGGCGCGCCATTGCCGCCGTGGGGAGTGCCAAGATTCCCTTCGCGGAACGCGGCTGCCATCGCCAGGGGAACCTCGGCCTCGGCGAGCACCACTTGGGCACGGTTCAAGGCGACCTGGGCCCGCATTTCCTGCTCGCGAGCGGCGGCCAGCGCACGGCGTTCCTCGGCCCGGGCGCGGGCCACGCGAGTGTCGGCCTCGGCCTGATCGGCCTGCAGCCGCGCGCCGATGTTCTGGCCGACGTCGATATCGGCGATGTCGATGGAAACGATCTGGAAGGCGGTCTGCGCGTCGAGGCCGCGTGCGAGCACGGCCTTCGAGATGCTGTCGGGGTTTTCCAGCACGTCGAGATGGGTTTCGGCGGAACCGATGGCCGTGATGATGCCTTCGCCGACACGGGCAATAATCGTGTCTTCGGTGGCTCCGCCGATCAGCCGTTCGAGGTTGGTACGGACCGTCACCCGAGCGCGAACGCGCAGTTCGACGCCATTCTTGGCGATGGCGGAGAGGGTGTTTTTCTGGGCTTTGGCGGGATCGGGACAGTCGATGACCTTGGGATGGACGCTGGTCTGCACGGCGTCGAGCACATCGCGGCCGGCCAGATCGATGGCCGCCGCCTGATCGAAGTCGAGGTTCAGGTCGGCGCGATGGGCGGCGATGATCGCCCGAATTACGTGGTTCACGTTGCCGCCGGCGAGATAGTGGGCCTCGAGACGTCTCGTGCTGATCCCCGTCTCGCGCTCGGTGCCCAGGCCGGCCTGCATGGCCATGATCTTTCCTTGCACGATGGTTCGCGCATCCACCTGCCGGAAGCTCATGCCGATCAGGCTCATGATGCTCACTCGGGCATTCGACATGTACGCCTGGAACCAGATGCTCCCGTATACCGCGGCGACAATCCCCACCACTGCCACGAAGAAGCCCAGCACGACCACGCCGAAAATGATCAGCAGCATGGCGTTGTTGTTGGTCACTTCTTCCTGGGCGAGCAGCATCGGCAAGCCATCGAACATGGTTGTCTCCTTAAAAGCCCATTCGTCTTCCCCGCGGTGCGGATCACAGCGCCGCCGGGGCCGACCGGCCATACCAGCCGGGTAGCATAGCCGATTCCGGGCGGGGAGGGTAGCACCCGGCAATCCTACCGTGGCCGCCATCTGGGGAACACTCCCCGTGTTCCGAACCCCTAATACGTGTTAGACTAGAGATATGCCACGCTCCGAAATGGCCCATCTCGAACTGCTGGCCGAGCTGGACTCGCTCAGCGATTCGCTCGAACGCTGGGTGGCCGATGCACCCGAGTGGCAGCCGGCCCGCACCTGCCGCGCGCTGGTCCGCCGGCTCCTGGAGCGGGGCCGCTCGATGCGCGTCCGCCTGGAAGCTCCGCTGGTAGTGGCCACGCTGGGCGGAACGGGGACCGGAAAGAGCGCCCTGGTAAACGCACTGGTCGGCGCCCACGCGACCCGGACCGACCGCGCCCGGCCGACGACCCTGCTGCCGGTGATGATCTGCCGGCCCGGCATCACGCCGAAGATGCTGGGCATCGATCCGCAACTGGTCGAGTTAGTGCAGCGGGATCTGCCGGCCCTGGGCGACATGGTGATCATCGACTGTCCCGACCCCGACACGAGCGAGCAGGCCGATGCGCCGCGGAGCAACTTGGCCCGGCTGCGGCAGATCCTGCCGCATTGCGATGTATTGCTGGTGGCGACAACCCAGCAGAAGTATCGCAGCGCTCGCGTGGCCGAGGAACTGGCCGGCGCGGCGCCGGGGGCGCGGCTGGTGTTTGTGCAGACGCATGCCGACGAGGACCAGGATATCCGCGAAGACTGGCGGCGGATTCTCCAGGAACAGTACACGGTCGGGCATATCTTCCTGGTCGATTCTCTGGCTGCACTGAACGACGCTCAGGCGGGAGTGGGACCGCGGGGCGAGTTTGCCAAGCTGGTCGATCTGCTTACGCGGCAACTGGCCGGGACGGCGCCGGCAAGGATTCGCCGCGCGAATTTCCTCGACCTTGTGGCCGATACGCTGGCGGCATGCAAGAGCCGGTTCGACGAGGGGCTGCCGGCGGTGAGGCAACTCGAGACGGCGGTCGACGAGCAGCGGAGCAGTCTGGCGGCGCGCCTGGCGGAGCAGACGCGGAGCGAACTGCTTGCGGGCCGGCGGCAATGGGAAGGGCGGCTGGTGAACAAGGTGGCCGCGCACTGGGGCTTCAGCCCGTTCGCGCTGGTGCTGCGGGCGTTCGGCAGCGTGGGGGGCGTGGTGTCGGGCGCGCTGCTGATGCGAGTGCGGACGCCGGCCCAGCTTGCGCTGTGGGGCGCGTTGGAAGCGGGGAGGACACTGCACCGCAAGAAGAGCGAGCGGCAGGCCGACGCCAGCGCCGACCGGGCGCTGGCGGGCACCTGGGACCAGGCTGGTTTGCATGCGGCGTCGCTGGTGCTGACGGGGTACGCCACCGAAGCCGGTTTGGATCGCAACCATGCAGCCGTGGAGGTGGTGACGGCCGAGGCGGTTGAGGCGGGGAGAGACTTCGCTACGGATGTGGCGGGGGAACTCGAACTCTTATTGGACCGAGTGGCGCGGCGGCACACCGGCTGGTTCACCCGTTGGCGCTACGACATTCTGCTGACTGCGATGCTGGTGGTCATTCTGCTCCGGCCGGCAAAGAACTTCTTCTACGACTCGTGGCTGGCGGCTCAGCCGGTGGAGGTGTTTGGGGTCGAGTTCTACCTGCTCTCGGCGTTCTGGTTCCTGTTGTGGTGCGTGGTGCTGTTGTGGGTCTTCACCACGCGGCTGCGGCGCGGGCTGGGGCAGGAAATTGGGTCGCTCTCGGAAGGCTGGAAGAATCCCCGCCCGGCTGCCGGGATTTTTGCCCGGCTGGAAGGGGAATGCGGCCGGGTGGAGCATTTCGGCCGGGAGTTGGAGCGCTTGCAGCAGCACGTGGCGACGCTTCGCCACCGCCTCGATCTGCCGGACGACCAGTTGGCCCACCGCCGCTGAGGGGCGGAAGGGCTACTTCTGTTTTGCGAGCCGGTCGCGGCGCCAGCGGGAGAGGAGGCGGCGGCGACGGGTTTTCGGGGCGGGCTCGAGGATGGCGACTGCGCTGGAGCGGGCGTCGCGGGAGAGGCGGAGGCGCACCGCACGGCGACGGGACCACTTGTGGCGCAGGCGCTTGGCGAAGCCACCCGTCGGCACGGGCTCCATCTCGGCATCTGGCCCAGCCATTTCGACGGCCAAGGGTTCCGTCATCCAGGGCGTGGTGTCGGAGACGGCCACTTCATCGGCCAGGGGGGCACCGATGGCGCGGGCTGGATAGACGAGGTGGAATTCATGATGGCCGACGGTCCACTGGAGCACGAGGAAATGGTGAATGAGGTCGCTCAGTACCAAGCCAACGCCGAGGACGAGCATCCATTGCCCGAGGACGGAGACTTGGGCGACCAGGCCGGCGGCGGCCACTATGACGACGGCGGCGCCCCAGTAGCAGTGATGGACGCGAATGCCCCGCGTCATGCGGCCGACGGTCTTGAGGGTGTCGCGGCTGGCCTGCAGATCGAGGACGAAGCGGAAGAAAATGGTCACCAGCTCAATTGCGATGGTGGCGACAAGCGACAGGACGATAATCTGGGCGATGGTGAGTCCGGGCATCAATCCGCAACTTGGGCTGGTGAGGGAAGGGGGGAAGCCGGCGGCCAGAGGCGTGAATCCCGTCGCTTCTGGATGATACGTATTTCGGCTGCCGAACGATCGGAGAAAAACCCGGAATGGGCGGGTAAGGATTAAATGGGTTTTTTGAAGCGTCCCGCCAGTATTGCAGCATCGGGCGGATCGGGCAAGGAAAAATGGGCCGGGAGGCCAGGGTCGGCGCGGGGTACGCGCCGACTCGGGCCACCCGGTGAGGGATTGCCAGCCGGGGGGTGTCAGACCTCGGCGGGGACGACAAACGGCTCGCGGTAGGCTCTGGTGAGCAGTTTATTGGCGGCCTCGTTATCGACGAATTTTTCGGCCTGGGGATCGAAGGCTACCCGGGGGCCGAGCTGGTATTCGACTTCCTTGACGTCGGGGAAGACGCCCTTGATGTTGTGGTCGATGGCCGAGATGCTCGCCTGGACCTGGTCATTATCGCCGAAGGCTTCGCGGATCTTGTCGACGGTGGCCGTGTTGCCGTCGCCGAGGCGATAGGCGATGTTGCCGAGGTGGCAAAGGGCGGCGGAGTAGTGCCCTTCGAGGATCTCGGCGTTGAGGTCTTCCGCCTTGCGGCTGCGGATGCACTCGATGAAGTTTTCGAAGTGGGATCCCTTGGGCTTGCGGTAGTCGGTCATTTCGATCGGCGCGCCTTCGGAGGAGCCCTTGGCGTAGAACTTGCCGCCGCGGATCACGCCTTCGGTGGTGTAGAACTCGTTGTCGACCTGGTTGGGGAAGTTCTTGTTCTTGACCACCAGTCCGCGGGTCTCGAAGACCAGGAGCACGTCACCGAAGTCGTAGACGCAGAGCTCCATGTTGGGAGTCTCGCCCTGGTCCCTGGCAGAGACGAACGGGTCCTTCTTGCCCTCGGCCTCGACGATACGCGTACCCATGCTGAGCACGCTCTTGGGGAAGGTGGCGCTACTGCCATCGGCGCCGGGGATGCCCCAGCGGGCGATGTCCATCTGGTGGACACCCTGGTTGCCCATGTCGCCGTTGCCGAAGTCCCAGAACCAGTGCCAGTCGTAGTGGACGAGGTTGGCGTGGAAGGGCTGCTCGGGAGCCGGTCCGAGCCAGAGGTTGAAGTCGAGGGTTTGGGGCGGCTCCTTGACCGGCTCGAAGCCGATGCTCCAGCGGGGCTTGCAGCAGTAGCCCTTGGCCACGAGCAGCTTGCCGTATTTGCCGCTGCGGGCGGCGGCGGTGTCGCGGGCCCAGCCGCCCGACGACCGGCTCTGCGTGCCGTGCTGGACGATGCGGCCGTACTTGCGGGCGGCCTCGACGGCCTTGCGCCCTTCAAAGACGTTGTGGCTGGCCGGTTTCTCGACGTACACGTCTTTGCCCGCCTGGCAGGCGAACACGGTGAGCGGGGCGTGCCAGTGGTTGGTGGTGGCGATGGTGACGGCGTCGACGTTGGCGTCGTCGAGCATCTGGCGGTAGTCCTGGACGCATTTGGGCGTGTTTCCGCCGGCGGTCTGGATCCGCTTGGAGCGGCTCTCGAAGAGGGAGCTGTCGGGATCGACGAGATAGGTGACCTGGACTCCCTTCATGGCGGCCAGTTCGCCCATGTGGCTCTGGCCGCGGCCGTTGATGCCGCAGACGGCGACGCGGATGGTGTCGTTGGCGCCGAGGACCTTCCCGGAGGCCTTGGTGCCGGCGATGACGATCCCCGCGCCGAACCCGGCCGCGGCGGTTTTCAGGAACGTACGACGACTCTGGCGCGACATGGAGTGCTCCTTTGCTGGAGATGGAGATGCGGTAGGTGGGGAGGCGGGTCTGGCGGAACGGCTGCCATTACAGCACACGCGGGGGGCGAAGTCCAGCAGCAAGCGGCGGTCGGGCCCGCGGCGGTGCGGGGCGCCACCGGGGGGCGGCTGCGGCGGTGGATGGTTTGCAGGCCGACCGATGAGTCTGACGGGACTGGCTGCGAAGGGGGGAGGAACGGTTTGCCGGTTGGCCACACCCCCCGTTGATGCGCAACAATAAACGCGTTGCTGCGATTCGTGCGTCGTGGGGCGTGGCGGCAAGTGCAAGGGAGGCAGGGGTTTTGCACCGCGCGGGCGAGCGCAACTGCGTACGTACTGTGAGGTACGTGTTGAAGTTGGCGGACCGTGCGAGCCACCCGGGGGCTGCGCGGATGGGCGCCGCGAGTTGCATCGCCGAATGGAACATTGTTGCATCGAAGCGAAACGCCCTTGAGGGGTGTTTCGGTTGACTTGGCGCAAGGGTGTCGCGGTAAGTGGTTGGGACGAAGGGCTTTCCCACCTGGGTCGCGGACGTAAGCTTTCTACCACCTTTGGCTTGAGTGTTGAAGTTCCTAGAGGGGTGTTCGCTTGACAGAGACTGTAAAGGGTTGCGGGGAGGGGAGTTGCGGCCGGAGCGGGGCTCGGCGCGAGCGATGGAGATTGGTGGACGGTGCATGGAGTTGAAGCTTTCGTGTAGGGGCGAATGGTGGGCCGATCGCGCGGGCGCGCGGATTGAGCGCGAGGCCCGGCGAGGGGCTTTTGCGGAGGCCGGCGCGGAGGCGTCGGGCGACCGATTTACGTCAGTGTACGCATATATACATGACGCGTGGCCTAGATCGCTAGAGGAAATCTTGGGGGGAGCGGAGAGATTTTTGGCGAGGGGAGATTGGAGAAGTCCTTCAGCCTTCAGCCTTCAGCAGTCAGCCTTCAGCAGTCGGTCAGAAAAGGCTCCGTTGATCAAGAGAGGAAACCACGGAAGTGATTATGCCTTGACAGGTGGGAGATCAGCGACATCATAGAGCGGAAGTCGGGAGCGGAGTGTGGGCCGCCTCAAGGCGCGATTACGAACGGAGGGACTGCCAACGACGACGGACCAGCGGTACTTCGTTTACGACGGCGACCAGATGGTGCTGGTGATGGATCCGACCGGGGCGGTGCAGAGACGTTTCAGGGGCCGGGTCACACGGGCTCGAACCTCGTGTTCGAAACGACTTCCGACCCCTTTGCCGAGTTCCGACCCCTTTGCGGAGTTCCGTCGCTCCGCTGCTGGAGATGGTTGCCAACTGGCGCGGCTTGTTGAACAGTGCAGTCCCGGAGGACGAGCTGCACGATTTGCGCGAGCACGCACGTACCGGTTACCCCTTGGGCAGCGCGGCGTTTCTCGAGAAGTTGGAGCGAACGGTCGGTCGCAGGCTCCGTCCGGGGAAATCAGGACGTCCATCGAAACTACACAGCCGACTATAATCGGTTCGTGTCCCCGGAATGGGTGGATCCGAACGGGGCGGTGCAAAATCGTTACCTGTGGGGGGCGGCGGTGGATGAGATCCTGGCCGACGAGCAGGTGGGCGGGGAGTTGCTTTGGACGCTCACCGATAATCTCGGCACCGTCCGCGAGTTGGTGAACAACACGAGCACGGTGCGGAACCACATCGTGTACGACACGTATGGCAACGTGCTCTCCGAGACGGCCGGCGGCGCGCGCTCCTCGATCAAGTTCACCGGGCGGTACCTCGACACGGAGACGGGGCTGCAGTGGAACCTGAACCGCTGGTATGACGCGAAGACCGGGCGGTGGCTGAGCCAGGACCCGATCGGCTTCGAGGGCGGGGACGCGAACCTGTACCGGTACGTGGGGAACTCACCAATCAATTCGATAGATCCGAATGGCCTCGTTGAGCTGCCCTTACCAGAGTGGAGCGAGTACGCGTCGTATGATCCGCGTGGCGGCCTTTTGAATCCTGATGCAGGCAACAATACTGGCAACGCACCATTTCAACGATGGCTAAGGGAAGAGCCGAAGCGAGCGAGTTCGTTTGTGTCGAGAATCCAGGAGGCGTACAAGTTTCATGTGGGCGCTGCTGCCGACATCTATTCGCTTCCCGAGGCGTTGCTGTTTGGCACCATCATCCCTGAAATGATCAACTTCGGATGGGCTGATTACCATGATTTGGGCTCATCGACAGGACCGGGGCAGTTGACGACTGCCATCCTTCAGTACTACAACGCTCAGCGCGCCGACTGGTGCTGGGAGGACGGTTCGGTTCGTAGCGGTTACAGAAATGCCGGTTACTATGAATGGACGTCAAGGCTCCGTGGAGGCGCTCGTTTGAGCGAGCCTAATATAAACAGGGGACTTCTGATCCTGCGTAAAGGCGCTGTACTCGATAAGCAGCTTGCGGAAATCGCACTTGCGGCATCTGGAGGTGGCACGCTAAATGTGGGGGGCGGGAAGACGATAGTCGTTCCGCCCATGTCGGATGAGTTCAAAACGTGGGCTGGTGGCGTTAAGAATCCAGACGCGCTCGACTCTGAGGCACGGACGAAGAACCCCACAAGTGTCGCGGACTTCTTCGGAAATGGGATCGCGCCTCTGGTCGCTCTTCTCGTGTCGATGAACCGAAACAATCCGGGCGCTACTGGCAATGTTCAAGGACGTTGTCAGTACGAAGGGACGTTCGGTATCCAAGGGCCGCAGGCTGCAATTGCGTATACTCTCTTCCGCGACGGCCATTTTCAAATTGATGCGAGTGGGAGATTCGTATGGAATGCGAAGGCAGTGAATCTCCAGACACAGTGAACCGCGGGCATACGATGGCGGGTGCGCAGGTGCAGGTAGAGATGATCTCTCTTCGATTTACGATCAGGACGTTGCTGTATGTCACGACGCTGCTTGCGCTAGTATGTGCAGTCTATGCGACTTGGCAAGCAAGACGCCGAAGTTCAGAGCACGCCGTTGCACAGTTGATGGACGCGTGTTCCGCTAAAGGTGGGTACCTGTCAGAGGATTTGGTCGACGGAGGCTTACTGCTGTACCTAAGGAACGCCTCATTGACGGACGCGGATTTGGCGCGAATGAAGGTGCTTTGGCAAAAATGTCTATCTTCCGATCTAGGAGCAGCGTGTGAGGTTGCATTAGACCTAACGAACGCCGAATTGGAGGGTGATATAGCGAAGAATCTTAATGAACAGGTCTGTCAACTTAATCTGACAGGGGTGGACGTTAACGACAGCTCTCTCGAGAAGATTGTAAAGACATGTCCGCGACTACACACGCTCATTCTCGATGGAACGACGATCAGTGATCACAGCATGAAAACGGTGGCTATGCTGCCAATTCGATTCTTAAGCATTCGCAATACGACGATCACTTTGGATGGACTGGTGCAATTGCGCGACTGTTCGCTTCTATACGAGCTCGCAGTGTCGGAAGACATGCTTTCGGATCACGAGTTGAAGTCGATAAAGAAAGTCTTACCGGGATGCGTCGTGGATCGTGGGCAGTGACGCTTGAACACCCACCTCGAGGCAACTTCAACCATACAGCGGGTGCGCGCGGCGGTAGATGAGGTCAAGGAGAACCCTTGGAATGCCATCAATGCGCTGTCTGCGGGAAATGTATTCCACAAGACAGCGGTCGCGGCCTTCGGGACCTTTGACCAATCCGGCCGACGGCTTCCGGGAGACGGTGTTCACGTACGACAACCTCCGCCGGGTGCTCACCAAGACGTTGCCCGACCCGGACGGGGCGGGGGCGGGAATCGCGCCGGTGTGGCGGTATACGTACACGGCGATGGGGGATGTGGAGACGGAGACCGCTCCGCGGGACGTGGTGACGACGTGGCGGTACGACAACCTGCACCGCACGGAGACGATCGACGACGGCTACTACGGGGCGGGGACGGGGGGCGTCACCCGGTATGGCTATGACCGGTACGGGCGGCAGAACTTACCACATCGGATCATTCGACGACTCGCGGTTCTTGCAGCCGTCAACCGCCGGGGATTATGATTCGTATCAGCAGTATTTACCAACGGCCGAGCGGAATAACACGCTTGCTGCTCAGCCAGCCAGGGCAAAACTGCAATCAACAAACACGACGCACGCGATGCGCAACGCACCGCAGAGGGAAAAACGTACACTCGACCACGAGATCAAGATCATGCACAACATCACGCGACGGGGATTTCTAGGCTCGGCAACCAGCGCCCTTGGAATCTTGATGCTTAACGAAGCAGGGAACCTGGCCGCGGCTGCCGGTCAGAGCGAACCCGCCTCGGCGGATCCACTGGCGAAGGCGAAAGGTCTTCGCATCGGCATGTTGACGGCCCCGTTTGGAGACGAGCCGCTGGAAAATGTGCTCGACTTCGCTCGGAAGGCCGGGATCTCCTGTCTCGAAGTGGTGGCTGACCCCGGCAGCAAGCATATTGACCCCGTGACGTTCGATACGGCCAAGGCCGACTCGGTCAAACAGATGCTTGCGGCACGCAAGCTGGAAATTAGCGGATTGGCTAGCTTCGGCGACGCCTGCCGTCCGGGCGGTGCCGAGACGTTCCAAAATCACGCCCGGAAGATGGTGGACACGGCCGTTTTGTTGGGTGTGCCCACCCTTTGCATGCAGACCGGGATGCCCCTCCCGAACATGACGAAGATCAACCAGATCAAGCAAATCGTTCCCAAGGTGTATTCCCCGATCATCGCTTACGCCAAGGACAAGGGGATCAAGATCGCGATTGAGAACTGGTTTGAGACCTGCCTGCAAGGCATTGACACGTTCGAATGCCTGCTTGAGACGATCAAGGACGACAACTTCGGCCTCAACTACGACCCTTCCCACCTGGTCCACCAGGAATGCAATCACCTGCTGCCGATCCGGCTCTTCGGCAAACGCATCTTCCACACCCATGCCAAGGACACGCTGATTGATGCGGAAACACGGGCGCACGTGGGGATCTACGGTCGCGGCTGGTGGCGTTATGTGATTCCTGGCTCCGGTGCCATCCACTGGGGTGAGTACATCAATCACCTGCGAATGGCCGGTTACAAGGGCGTTTTGAGCATTGAACACGAAGACAGCGCCGTGAGTCGGGACCAAGGCTTCATTCTCGCGGCCCGGCACCTTGCAGAATTCTGCTGACGACCCGTGACCGTCAGATGGCAGATGGGGTCGGACCGTCAGATGGCAGATGGGCCGGGTGGCCCCCGGTGATTGCTCACCCGGGGCCACCCGGCCCAACACGAGGTTGACCCCAACAACAGGTGTTGACCCCAACAACTGCCGCTCGACCAGCAGTTCGACGAGGCGGGGAACCGGACGGTGCTCTCGGCGACGATCGGCACGACGGCCGACTTCAGCAACGATTATTTCTGCGATTCACGGAGTTGCCGGTACGCAGCATGGTGGAGTTGCCCGGTGCAATAGCAGGAACGCACCTGATTGGGGCAAGGAACGACAAAGAGCAGTGGCGGGGCCGGTGGGGTTTCGGCCCTCGCGGAAGCGTAGGTGCCACTTCCTGGCTGCAAGAACCGTATGGGAAGAACACTGGCGAGGCCAGTGCCACCCGGCCGTGATTTCCCGAATAAGCGCGCCTGTGCACCTTTCTCGAACTCATTTCCTCTTGCTGCGCTGTCGCATGCGATGCATGACCGGCAAGAGGGCCAGTCCGGCGCCGAAGATCGCCCAGGTTGCGGGTTCGGGAACGGGGCTCATCTGGCCCGGGTAGAGGACTCCGTTCTCGGACCGCAATGACGCCTCTGCCGCAAGGCTGCCATCGAGGTGGCGAAGCGTCACGCTCTGAAGTTCGAGCGTGTGGCTGAAATCGGCGCTGAAGTTCACAGAATAGGAAGAAGTATTGTCGACCAGGGTAGTCTGGAAGGTGATATGCGAGGGATCCCAGTCGCCGTCCTGGTAAGGGTCGATGTCGGTGGAGTACATGCTGTCGGCCGAGTAGAGCAGCACCTGCAGGAACTGTGACAGATTCAGCAAGGCGTTCGCCGGAACATTCTGTGCAGTCAGCGTAACGATCGAATCGTACAGCCCGGTCGCCGGGTACAGTGCCGTTCCAGCGGAACCGACGCTGGTTCCTGTTGCCACCGAATAGAAAGAAGCCGACGCCGCGACCAGCGGACGGAAGTAGGACTCGAAGTTTCCTTGACCGCGGGCCGCTGTCCCTGTCAATCGGTATACGAAGTCGACACTGTAGGCGGCATCCGGCCCACTGATGGTAATCTGATCGGTCACACTGGAGCGGGCCGCCCCACTGACCGGCAGATAGTCAAACCCAGGAGTGACGACCAGGTAATAGGAGCCAACCGAGTAATTGGTCAGGCTAACGGCCGCGCGCGTCTTCAGAGCCAGTTCAGCCGCCTCGGCGGCACCCGAATAGTCGAAGGTGCCGCCGAAGGGGCCGGAACCGGAATAGTCGAGCGATGCCGTGGTAGTGCCGAAAACGTCGCCGGCCGCCCCAATGCTCTGGACGGCATACGGATCCTGACCGGTAAGGTAGCTGACTGACGTGCCGTAGACGAGCGCGCCCTTCACCGGGACGCACTGGACCGCACAAATGCTTACCGCGACCACGAAGGTCGAGAGGAGGGAATTGAATGACGTAGGCATCTCGAAGCGCTCGTACCTGTGGAACCGCGGGGGGACTGCCAAAGCTCGAAAAGAGTATTCGGGACTTCGCCTGCGGTCAATCGCGAGCCGTCAGGGACCGCATGGCCCTGACGTCGCCCGGCAATCGGAAAGCCGTACAGCGTCACGTCTTGCCGTTGTCGGCACGCTGACTGCCCCCACCATGAGCATCGCCGTGGCCATGGCGTGCGACTCAATTGAGTTGATGAGGTGACTTCTGCCGCCCTGGTGACCCACGGGTGGGCCTTTCCAACCGGTCTACGTGGCCATGAGCCATACTGCGTCTGGCCGGCTATCACCCCCGCGACCTATACTTAAACGACCTGAGCAGGGCATCCCGCGGAGCGGGCGGCCGAGCCGGTTTCAAGTGACGAGTCCTCACCGCAGGCCACGAGATGCAGGCCGTTTGGCAAGATCAGTCCCGCACCCCTGAGAAAAGCAGAAGATCACCAATGAAGGCTGTTCTTACTTCAGTCCTGATGGCGGCAACCATGCCTTTGCCGAGCGGGCGCGCGGCGGAGAGACCACACATCGTCCACATCGTGGCCGACGATCTGGGCTGGAAGGATGTGGGCTTCAACGGGTGCACCGACATCAAGACACCGCACCTCGACAGTCTTGCAGCCGGCGGGGCGAAGCTCACGCAATTCTACGTGCAGCCAATGTGCACCCCGACGCGGGCAGTACTGATGACGGGCCGCTATCCGTACCGCTATGGCCTGCAGACCGCCGTCATCCCCTCGGTCTCCTCCTATGGGCTCGACACGAGCGAGTGGCTGATGCCGCAATGCCTGAAAGAGGCCGGCTACAAGACGGCGATCATCGGCAAATGGCACCTCGGCCACACCGACAGGAAATACTGGCCCCGCCAGCGAGGGTTCGACTACCAGTATGGAGCCATGATCGGCGAACTCGACTACTTCACGCACGAGGAACACGGGGTCCTCGACTGGTACCGCGACAACGAACCGGTGCGAGAGAAGGGCTACACCACCGAACTCTTCGGCAACGACGCGGTGCGGCTCATCGGGAACCACGATCCCGCAACGCCGCTGTACCTTTACCTTGCCTTCAACGCGCCCCACACGCCCTACCAGGCGCCGGAAGAGTACACCGCCCGGTACAAGGACATCGCCGACCCGACGCGGCGGATCTATGCGGGGATGGTGACCTGTCTCGATGACCAGATCGGACGCGTGGTCGCCGCGCTCGAGAAGAAGGGCATGCGCAGCAACACATTGATTCTCTTTCATAGCGACAACGGCGGCACGAAGAACGCACTGTTCGCCGGGGTGATGGCGGACATGTCGAAGGTAAGAATCCCCTGCGACAATGGCCCCTATCGCGATGGCAAAGCCTCGCTTTTCGAGGGAGGAACACGTGTCTGTGCGCTGGCCAACTGGCCGGGACGGATCAGGCCGCAGGAAGTGGGCGGCTTGATCCATGCCGCCGATCTCTATCCAACCTTCGCTGCGCTGGCAGGTGCCTCGACCCAGAAATGTAAACCGCTCGACGGGCTGAATGTCTGGAATGTGATCGCCCGAGGGGGATCGTCGCCGCGGACCGAGTTCTTCTACAATATCGAGCCGTTCCGCGCGGCGATGCGGCAAGGCGACTGGAAACTCATCTGGCGCACCACGCTGCCGAGTTCGGCGGAGCTCTATGACCTCTCGAAGGACCCTGCGGAGGAAGAGAATCTCGCCGCCGCCCATCCCGACAGGGTTGAAGCCATGAAGCAGCGCCTCGATGCGGCGTCGAAGGAGGCAGCGAAGCCGCTCTTCCTGGCCGACCAGTTCAAGGTCGTGTTGCGGAACATGAACGGCGAGCCAGTCTTACCGACCGACGAAGGATTCGGCGATCCCGACCGTCCATGAACTCGGTTGCTCGGGTTAAGAGGGGGTCAGTGCGGGGAGGGGTTTCTGGCCGAGGTCGGCGACGGAGGTTTCGCGGAGGAACTGGAGATACTCGTCGCGCACCCGGCCCCAGCGGACGTGCACGGCGCAGGGACTGCCGTCGGAGCAGCGAATGTGGCCCATGAAGCAACCGCTCCAGCGGCTGACGTGGTCGATCGGTTCAACGACGTCGAACACGGAGATTCCGCTCGCTTCCCGTGCCAAACGGAAGCCGCCGCCTTTGCCCTTCTGCGACTCGAGCAACCCCTCGTCGGCCAGCGTCTTGAGAAGCTTGCCGAGATAATTCCGCGGCGCGCCGATGCGGCCGGCGATATCGGCCGCCCCGGCATACTCTCCTTCGGGTAGTTCGGCGAGCGCCGCGACGGCGGAGAGTGCGTGAACAGCAGTCTTCGAGAGCATGCGTTGATCCCGTGCTGGGATGAGTCAGGCTCCAGCGCAGCCGGGGCGAAATCAAAGGCAAAGGGCGATCGCCGGAAGTCGATTTCCGGTCGAGTTTCACGAGAATCATTAAATCTCATGCCATTATACGATTATGCCGTCGCGGGGTCAAGATTTCGCGGCATGACACCGTTGGCCGGGTCGCCTCGGAGTTGTGCCTGCCGGTAGAATCGCGTCGATCAGTCCGAGAACCGCGTCTGCATTTCAGGGAGAGCAGCATGTCGATGAGCCGCCGCTCGTTTGTCTCGCTGGCCGCCGGGGCGGCGGCCGCTGCGGGCCTGCCCCGCCTGGCCGCCACGGCTGAGGCCGAGGGTCGGCCGGGCATGGAAGAACTGGAGGCGGTTGCCGCGCAGCCGGTCTTCAAACGGGAGTTGTTTTCCGAACCGGTCGTGATCGAGTCGATCCGGTTGCTTCGCCGGGGAAGCGATTACCTCGTGCACGTGCAATCGAAAGAGGGAGCCGAGGGCATCGCGGTGACCAACGAGCGCGATTACCTCCACCCGATCCTCCAGCGGTTGGTGATTCCGTACTTCATCGGCAAGGACGCCCGCGAGCTGGAAACACATCTCTGGGAAGTGTATCGCCACCAGAGCAACTACAAGCTGCAGGGACTGGCGCTGTGGTGCCCGGTGGCCTGGGTGGAGTTTGCCCTGTTGGACATGCTGGGCCGGATCGCCGGCAAGCCGATGGGCGAATTGTTGGGGGGCGTGGTCCGCCGCGAAGTGCCGTTCTACATCGCCAGCAGTCGCCGCGACACGACGCCGCAAGAGGAGGTCGAGCACCTCGAGAGACTGCTCGCGGAGTCGGGCGCCCGCGCGGTGAAATTCCGCCTCGGCGGCCGCATGAGCCGCAATGCCGACTCGCTCCCCGGCCGCACCGAGACGCTGATCCCGCTGGCGAGAAAAACGCTCGGCGACCGGATCGCGATCCACGGCGATGCCAACAGTTCCTACGATCCGCCCAAGGCGATCGAGATCGGACGGCTGCTGGAAGAGATTAACGCCGTGTATTTCGAAGAGCCGTGCCCGTTCGACCACTTCGGCGACACGAAGCGCGTGGCCGATGCGCTCACCATACCCGTGGCCGGCGGCGAGCAGGAGTCGAGCGAGTACCGCTTTCGCTGGGCGATTGCCCACCGCGGCCTGGACATTGTGCAGCCCGACCTGCAGTACTATGGGGGAATGATCCGCTCGCGCCGGGTGGCCAACATGGCCGCCCGGATGAAGATGCCGACCACGGTGCATATTTCGGGCGGCTTCGGTTTCGTATACATGCTCCACTTCGCCTCCTGCACGGCCGACATCGGCCGCTACCAGGAATACAAGCTGGAGATCGACAAGTACCGCGACTGGTTCGACCCGGCCCTCTCTATCCGCGACGGCAGCCTGATCGTACCGAGCGGCCCCGGCGTCGGCATCGCCAACCCCAGAGAACTGCTCGCCGACGCCAAGCCGGTAGAGAAGTACCAATGACCAACGTCGGTGCTGCCAACCTCTCTGCTGGTCATTGGGATTTGGTACTTGGGATTTCCTCGACGTTGGTCATTGGTGCTTCACGGGCACCAGGTGGATCGCCTGGCCGCCTTGTGCGGTGAGGTCGGCCTGGAGGACGGTGGCCGAGTCGACTTCGAGGCGGTCGATCCGCACATGGGTCCGCGTCGGCGCGGCCGGATCATCGCTGTAGATGCTGGCGGCGTACTCTCGACCGGCGTCAAGAAAGCCGAGCGGTATCTCCAGCGTCCGCGGTTGATTGGCGTTCATCGCGCCGACGAACCACTCGTCGCCGCTGCGGCGCGCGATGACGGCATACTCGCCGATCCGCCCCTGGAGCACCCTGGTGTCGTCCCACACCGTGGGGACGCGATCGAAGAACTCCAGTTCGGGCTCATCGTCGATCAGGTGACGTGAGTTTCCCGCGCCCCCTTTGTCGGAAGGCGCGGCCGCCGGGCGGTCGTACCAGTAGAGAAACTGCCAGGGGCTGTAGAAGCAGACGGCCTTAGCCAATTGATAGGCGTGGCTCGCGTTGCGCTGCACACGGTCGTCGTAATAGCAGATCGTGTTATCGGCCGCGCCGGCGAGCATCCGGGTGAAGAGGATCGTGAGTGTCTGGTCGTTGGTCGGGCTGGTCTCGTCGCCGGCAATCCCTTCCTGGGTCATCAGGTTTGGATAGGTTCGCGAGTAGCCGGTGGGCCGATACTCGTCGTGGATGTCGACCATGAGCTGGTGGGCGGCCGCCTGGCGGACCGCCGCGTGGAGCCAACTGGTCCACTCCTGCGAGCCCACGTTGACGAATCCGTACTTCACCCCTTTGACGCCCCACTGCCGGTAAAGCGGCAGGATTTCGTCGAGCTGCCGTTCCAACGCGCGGCGGTTTACGTAGAGGATGATGCCGATACCGCGCTCGCTGGCGTAGCGGATCACCTCCTCCAGGTCGAGCGGCCCCGGCGACCGCTTCGGATCGACGTTTACCGCGCGGGCGTCCGAGTCGTCGGAGTACTCGTGGCCGTACCATCCGGCGTCGAATTCGACGTACTGGAGATTGCGCCGGCGGGCGAAATCGACGCACGCCTTGCCGCCGGTGGTGGTCAGCGTCACCTCGCGAATCACCTTGCCCGGCTTGATCCACGACGTGTCGTCGAGCGCGCAGGGGTCGTTCAGGTTGAGGATCAGGTCGTTGTTTTCGAGCAGCTTGCCGGGGCTTTCGGCGATCATGATCATCCGCCAGGGCGTAACCAGCGGCAGCCGCGCGCGGACTGGGCTGCTCAACTGGCTCACCAGCGATTGAGGCGTCGCTGGCAGCGGCGCGAGTTTCATTCGCGCGTAGTCGACCAGCCGGGCCTCGCCCACAGCCATGAAGACTCGCTCGCCGACGGCCACGGTGAGCGGGCGCTCACAGCCGGGCTTGATGCGGCTGAGCGGAACCTGCTCGTATCGCCCTTGCGCGCTGTACACGGCCCAGGCCGGATGGTCGCCCAGGAAGCGGAACTCGCTCAGCTCCCGCGCGATCTCGACTTCGGCCAGCGCCGGCTGTTCGGGCAGCGTGTAGCAGAACGCCGCGCCTTCGTCGTACACCCGGAAGGTGAGGAGCATCCGCCGCGGCGGGGTCGAGCCGTCGAGCAGCTCGACGATCAACTGGCGGTAGCGGTCGCGGATCGAGTTCCGCTCGCCGTAGACCGGCTGCCAGGTTTCGTCGTGCGTGCTTGGCGTCGCACGGACGACGGTGAAGCCCTGCGCAAGCGCGGGCTGGCCTGCGAGTTCCAACCCCAACTTTGATTCGGCCAGGACCGGCTGGCCGAGATATGCCACGCTGTACTGTGGTTCGCCCGCCGCAGTGAGGCTGAAGGCAAGCGAGATCGCACCGCCGGGCGACTGGAGTTCGAGTGCCACGGACTCGCCAGCCGCGAGGCAGGCACAGATTGTCAGAACGGGAAGGCATTTCATCCGATCGAATCCTCTTGCCAGGACATTGAGATCTGTCCATGGTAGTCCGCCCGTCGGTCGCGTGCCACGCACGGCGGCGCTGCGACCTGTGGCGAGGCATCCGTTCGGTGCGGCCGAAGGGGACGGGTGCGTGCTTTTCGGCCAAAGGTGTGCCAGTCAAATACGTGAGATACGCCGAAAGACGGACCAGTCACCGGCCGAGTTGTGAACGCTTGCGTTCTCGGTTATCCTGGGCCGGCGGCTGGCTTCGTTTTCCGGATCATGGGACGCGATTGAGCAGGTGAATCATGGCGGCGGCAAATCTTGCGGCAGGCGGGAATCGAACGGTGGCAAGGTGGACAGGAGCCGTGGTGCTCTTGGCCGCGGCGCTTTGCAGCGTGGCCGGGCCGCTGGTGGCGGCCGAGGCGGAGAAGCCGCTCGCATTGCATCCGGAGAACCCGCACTACTTCATCTGGAAGGGCAAACCGACCGTGATCGTCGGGTCGGGTGAGCACTACGGGGCGGTGCTCAACCTGGATTTCGACTACGTCCGCTACTTCGCGGCGCTGGCCGCCGACGGGCTCAACCACACGCGGACTTTCACGGGCACGTACCGCGAGATCCCTGCTTCGTTCGGCATCACCGACAACACGCTGGCTCCCAAGCCGCTGCGTTACACCTGCCCGTGGGCCCGCAGCGACAAGCCGGGCTACTTCGACGGCGGCAACAAGTTCGACCTCACCCGGTGGGATGAAGCGTATTTCCAGCGGCTCCGCGATTACATGGCCGAGGCGCGGAAGCGGGGAGTCGTGGTGGAGATGAACCTCTTCTGCACGATGTACAACGACGAGTTGTGGAGGGCGTGCCCGATGAACGCCGCGAGCAACGTCAACGGCGTCGGCCGATGCGGGCTCAAGGAGGTGTTCACGCTCCAGCACGACGATCTGACCGAGGTGCAACTGGCGTTCACGCGCAAGATCGTGGCCGAACTGCGGGAGTTCGACAACCTGTACTACGAGGTGTGCAACGAGCCGTATTTCAACAACGTCACGATGGAGTGGCAGCGGAAGATCGTCGATACGATTGTCGAGGCCGAGAAGGATTTTCCGCACAAGCACCTGATCTCGTTGAACATCGCCAACGGCCGCGCCAAGGTCGAGGATCCGCACCCAGCGGTCTCCATCTTCAACTTCCACTACTGCGTTCCGCCGGACGTGGTGGCGATGAACGCGCATCTCAACAAGGTGATTGGCGAGAACGAGACGGGTTTCCGCGGCAAGGACGACCTGCTCTACCGGACCGAGGGCTGGGATTTCCTGATGGCCGGCGGGGCGCTGTACAGCAATCTCGACTACTCCTTCACCCCGCCGCACCCGGCGGGCGACTTTTTGGACTACAAGTCGCCGGGGGGCGGCAGCCCCGCGCTGCGCAAGCAGTTGGGCATTCTGAAGCGGTTTTTCTCCGAGCTTGACTTCGTGCGGATGCGGCCCGACCCGGCCATTCTTCGCGACCCGCCCAAGGATCTCACGGCCCTGGCGCTGGTGGAGCCGGGGCGTACGGCGGCCGTGTATCTGCACGTGCCGCTAACGAACAAGCCCAAGGACGTCGCCGCGGTGAAGCGGCAAGGCATTCGCGCCAAGCTGGCGCTCGATCTTCCCGGCGGCACGTATCGTGCCGAGTGGGTCAACACGAAGACCGGCGCGGTAGACAAGTCTGAAGAGCTCTCGCACTCCGGCGGTCCCCTGGCCGTGGAGTCGCCGCCGTTTGACGACGACATCGCCCTTCGCGTCCGCCGGCAATAGGCGGGCCGGCGGGCCCGAAAGCGGGACTCCGGCCGCTTGTGCCGCGGTCCTATTGGCTGCGCGCGTGTCATGCCCGGCGGAGGGCGTCGACGACTTTCATCCGGGCGGCGCGGATCGCGGGGAGCATGCCGCCGACGAAGCCCATCGCCAGGGAGATCAGCGTGGCGGTGAGGAGGATTCCGGGCGTGACGCGGAACTCGAACGCCGTCTCGGAGAAGGTGGCCCAGTTCGTCATGCCGGTCTTCATGCCGTCGAGCGACATGGAGACCGCGCAGCCGATCGCCGCGCCGATGGCGGCCAGCAAGAGCGATTCGATCATGAATGCCAGCCACACCGATTCGGGAGTGAAACCCATCGACAATAGGCAGCCGATCTCGCGCTTGCGTTGGCTGACCGCGGCATACATCGTGTTCGTTGCGCCGACGATCGCGCCGACGGACATGATGCCGGTGAGGATCCCGCCCAGGATGGTGATCACGTCGGCCATCAGCTTGGCCTGTTTCTTGTAGTAGTCGGTTTCGGTCATCACCTGCACCGAGCGGAGGCGGGGATCGCTGTCGATCAGCCGGTTGAGTTCTTTGACGGCGTCGTTGGCGTTGCCCGCGGCGCGGAACAGCACCGACTGGTAGACGTTGTCGCGGCGGAACTCGCTCTGGAACAGGTCTCCGTCCATCCAGAGCTCCGACTCGAGCGAACTGCCGCCCGCCTCGAACGCGCCGACGATGGCCCACGAGCTACGCCCCACCGTCAAAGTCCCGCCGAGGCCGATATCGCGCAGCCGGCGCGCCAGGCCGGCGCCGATTACCGCCTCGCTCGAACCGGGCGTGTACCAGCGGCCTTCGGTCAGACGGACGTCGGTGTGCACCTCCCGGGCGTGGGAGGGCGCGCCGCGGACGGTGACGTTTGTTTCGCCGCCTCCCTGCTTGGGCCGGGCGACGAGAACGACGCTCTCCAGCACCGCCAGTCTCCGGCCGTTGGCCTCGGCCACGATGGGCAGTTCGCTGATGATCCGACCCGTCTCGCGCAGCACCTGGCTCTGCAACTCGGCGTCGGCTCCCTTGCGGACCACGATCACGTTCTGGGGATTGCCCGAAGTCTCGACGACGCGGCGGAAGCCGGCGGCCAGCGACAGGAGCGTGACGAACACCAGCACCACCAGCGCGATGCCTCCCACGGCCATCGCCGACGAGCCCTTGCGGACGGCGACGCTGCGCATGCTGTAGGTGAAGGGGATCGCCATCGTCATATCCTGCGCAGGGCCTCGGTGGCCTTGAGCCGCATCCCGGCCGTCGCCGGCACCAGACCGCTCACGAGGCCGGTGAGCGCGGCCAGGCCCACCGCGGCCAGGATCGACTCGTTGGCCAGGTAGAACACGGGGAAGAAGTCGGGCTTGGGGTTGAAGTGCAGCACGTTGGCCAGCAGCCAGGCCAGGCCGACGCCAGCCAGCGCCCCCAGGAGCGAGATCGTCAGCGCCTCGCCCACCAGCAGCAGGAAGACATGGCCGTCGGTGAAGCCGATCGACTTGAGAATGCCCATTTCGCGCGTCCGTTCGCGGGCGCTCATCATCATCGTGTTGGCCGAGACCAGGAGCATCGTCATCACCACGGCGCTGCCGATCGAACGCAGCAGGAGCTGGAAGTTGCCCAGCATGCCGATGAACTGCAGGTTGAACGCCTTCTCGGTGACGGTCCGCGTCTCATAAGGGCTATTCTCGAATCGCCGGTCGATGACCGCCGAGATCTCGGCCGAGCGTTCCGGGTTGGCGATGCTGATCAAATACAGCCCCACCGAACCCTGACCGAACTCGCGGGCTTCGTCGAAACGCTTGTGGTGAAAGAGCATCATCGTCTGGTCGAACGTCGGCGAATCGGAAGTGTAAATCGCCCGGACGTTGAATTCCCACAGCGTCGAGCCGGACTTGTCGGTCCAGATCGTGCTCCGCAGCACCAGCCGGTCGCCGACCTTCTTGCCCAGCCGCTCGGCGATCTTCGTCCCCAGCAGGCACCCCATCTGGTCGCTCATCAGTTCCTGGAACTGGTCCGGCGGCACTTCCATTTCCGGGTAGAGCTTAAGGTAGTTCTCGATGTTGGTGGCGAACTGGGCGAAGAACTCCTCGCGTTTCTCGCCGCCGGGGCCGGGCTCCTGCGACAAGCCGCCAAACCACGAGGCGGTCGTGATGCCGGTCACGCCCTCAGTCTGCTCGATCAGCGAGCGGTACGACATGGGGAGCTCGAACATGATCGATTCCTTGTGCTGCACGACCAGCCGCGAGGCATCGGACATGTTCACGCCGGCATTGAACGACGTGAGCACCGTCTCGAGAAAACAGAACAGGAACAGCGCCACCCCCACGCCAAACACCGTCAGTGCGGTGCGAAGCGGCTTGCGCAGGAGGTTGAGGAGGAGGAGACGCACGGGGGAGGGAGGTTAGAATGCTGAATGCTGAATAGTGAATAGTGAAGGAAGAATGGGGTTAGGGCTTGCGGGCTTTGGCGGTGGTGATGGACTTGACAAAGATGGCAATCAGCTCGTCGCTTTCGTCGAGCAGGGGAGCCAGGCGGGGCGGCGGCAAGAGGTCGGCGCGGATGATCAACTCGAGCCAGCACTGGGATTCACGGAGCTCCTTGAGACAGATGCCGAGCTTGTGGACGAAATCCCGCTTGCTCTCCGCGCCGCGGGCTTCAGCGTAGTTGGGGGCAGCGGCCGTGCCACAGCGGACGAGTTGCCTGGCAACATGCCGGCCGAGCCGCGTGTTGGGAACTGCGTCGACAACCTTGCCGATCCGCGCCGCAAACTCGATCAGTCGCTCGGCCAGGTCGTCGCCCAGCCGCCTGGGTCGCTCGGTCATCTGTCTTCCCCCGTCACTATTCAGCGTTTAGTATTGGATCCGCGCCGTTTGAGGCTTCGTCACGGAGATCGACATCGCGCGCGAGCACGCCCTTTTCCAGGTGCAATTGGCGGCGGGCCATGGCGGCGACTTTAGGATCGTGGGTAACGAGGATGATCGTCTTGCCGAAGTCGCGGTTCAGGGCGATCAACAGCGACATGATCTCCTGGGCCGAATGCGCGTCCAGGTCGCCAGTCGGTTCGTCGGCCAGCAGCATCTCGGGATCGGAGGCCAGCGCCCGGGCGATCGCCACGCGCTGCTCCTGTCCGCCCGAGAGCTCGTCGGGCCGGTGGTGCATGCGATCGGCCAGGCCGACAATCTCCAGCGCCTTCGTGACATGCTCGCGGCGCTCGCGGCGGCTGAGCGGCAGCAGCGTGAGCGGCAACTCGACGTTCTGGTAAGCGGTGAGCACAGGGAGCAGGTTGTAGGCCTGGAAGACGTAGGCCACGTGGTCCGAGCGCCAGCGGGCCAGCTCGCGCGAGCTGAGTTTCGCCAGATCCTGGTCGCAGACAATCACCTCTCCCGCGGTCGGCGTATCGAGCCCGCCGAGGAGGTTCAAGAGCGTGGTCTTGCCGGAGCCGGAGGGCCCCATCAGGGCGACGAAATCGCCACGGTCGATACGCAGGCAGAGATCGTCCAAGGGGTGGATGTCGGCAGACCCCTTGTGATAGATCTTGCTGACATGGCGCAGTTCGATGATCGGCGGCGGCCTCACGCTGGCATCACTCCACGACCTGCACGGGGACCGCATCTCCGGTGAGCCGCTGGGCGCCGCGGACCACGACTTTATCGCCGGCAGCGAGGCCACGGGTGATCTCGATCCGTTCGCCCGAGTTGGCGCCAACGTCGACGGTTTGCCGGTGGGCCTGGTCGTTGCTGACCACCCAAACGTAGCTGCCGTTCGCGCCCGAATGCACCGCGGTCTTAGGGACGGCGATCGCGCCGGCAGGCGCTTTCTGGTCCAGAAATCGGACGCGTACGCCCATCTCCGGCAGGACGGCCTGATCGTCACGGTCGAGGAAATCGACGCGCACCTTGACGGTGGCCTTGCTGCGATCGGCGCGGGGCAGGATACGGCGAACGCGGCCTTCGAACTCGCGGTTGGGGATGGCGTCGACTTTGATCCTGGCTTTGTCGCCAGGTTTGACCCGCTGGAGCTGCGATTCGGCCACATCCACTTCGGCCTGGAGCGAGGCCAGGTCGGCGATAGTCACGATCGAGCCGCGGGCCATCGACCCGCCGATGCTGATCGGGGCGACGATCTCACCGACTTCGGCTGCTTTCTCGGTCACTACGCCGTCAAATGGCGCCAGGATGAAGCACTCGCCTCGCTGGCTCTCGAGGACCGCGACGTTGGCCTCGGCCGATTTCTGCCGGGCCTTGGCCGACTCGACGGCCGCCTGGGCGGCAGCCGCCTGCGACTCGGCGACGACCACTTGCTGCTCGGCCTCGAAGGCCCGCTGCCGGGTCCAGGCGATCTTCGCTTCCGCGGCGAGCATCTCCGTCCGCCGGTCGTCCACTTCAGAGGCCGCGGCAGCGTTGCGGGCGACAAGACGTTCGGCCAATTGGAAGCGGCGCTTCGCGTCATCCTTGAGGATCTCGTATTGCTTGTTCTCGGCGTCGATCGTCTTGAGGGCCGCCTCCGCCGCGGCCATCCCGGCTTGGGCCTGCGCGGCGAGTTTGGCGTAACGTTCGACTTCGGCCACCGCTTCGGCGACCGCGGCCTTTGCCCGGTCGATGGAGGCGTCGAGCTCTTCGTGATCGATCTCGGCGACCACGTCGCCGAGCTTGACCGGGTCGGCCTCGGCGACGTTGAGCTTCGCCAGCCGTCCGGTGAACTTGGTGGCGAGCACCGATTGCCGGTCGGCTACCACATACCCGGCGGCGGTCAGTTCGGGACTACCATCGACCACCTTGCCGGTCGCGGAGATCCGGACCGCCGGCGACACGCCCACCTCGACGACACTGAGCCCCCCCATCAGCCGAGGGGCCAAGACGGCCGCGGACACAATGGCGACCCCCACCACCCACACCCACGGCGGCACTCGCCGCCGTGGCCGCGTTCGGTCGATTCGTAACGCCGCCAGACCGTCAGATGACATCTTCTCTGCTCCGTAGGCACCGCAATCGCATCCAGACGAAGGCCCCATCGGGTATTCGTCTGAACATCTTCTCATATTATCCAGCCGCCGTGCTCTCAGCTAGCGGCCTGTTCTTAGCCTCTTATGGGGGGCGGCGTGATGGCGTTTGCTTCGGACCGCGGCGAACTGCTTCATTTGCGCCAGCCGGTGGCGTCGATGCGGGCGAACTCGCCGTTGACATTGTCGCCTTCGCAGAACGAGAGCCAGCCCCTGAGACGCCTGGTTTCGCCGGGTGGGCAGTCGGGGAACTGCGGGTCGGAGTGCAGGCAGGGGCACTTCTCGTTGCCCCAGCACCGTTGGACTGGCTCCCAGGCCGTGATGATCCAGCGGCGGCCGTCGTCGGAACGGACTGCGGCATAGGGGGGCTGAAAGACCTTGTTCTCGTTCGTCTGCGCGGCGAAACCGGGCGCGTAGCCGAGCATCACGCAGTTCTGCACGCGGAGCCCGGTCAACGTCTCCTGGGTGCCATTGCGGAGCCAGAGCTCCATCCGCACCTCGCCGGGGGCGGGCTGGACCGTTGCGCCAAAGGCGATGTCGTTGGGGAGCGTGCGCTCGTACTGCAGCGTGCCGTCGGCAAGGCGATTCCATTCCAGCCGCGGCAGGGTGATTCCCTGCTGGTCCCACAGCGTCGGGATGTGGGTGTGGGCGAGGTAGGTCAGGCCGAGGTTGGAGAAGATGGCTTCCGGCACGTCGACGACTACGTAGCCTTGGTCGTCCCACGGCGTGAACACGCTCACCTTCGTCTCGCGCTGCGGCATCACCGCACCTTCAAAGAAGCCGATCCGCGGATGGCGCCCGCCGGGATACGGCAGCACCCGTAAGGGATCGCCCGGCTGGCGGCGCGGCGCCGTCTTGCCGGCCAGTTCGAACTTGTCGAGCGCGGCAGCAATTTCGTCGAGGGTCATGCCCGTGGCGCTGCTGACCTCGCGCGGCGTGAAGCGGTGAAACACGACCATGTTCTCGAGCCACTCGCGGAGTTCGGCATCGCTTGCCGGGCGGCGGAACTCGGTGAGCAACCCGCCGAGTTGGTTGCGGAGCCACGCGGGAACTTCACTGGCATCGGCCCACACCCAGGGAGACTTGAACATGGCTGGCGTGACCGTGGCGGTGATGAGTTCGGTCTTGAAGAGCCTCGCTTCGGCCAGCGGCGTGCCCTGCGGGCTGAGGATGAAGCTGTCGCCATAGCCGACTCTTTCGGGCCGATCGGTCTTCACGTTGTTCGACCGTATGACAACCATCTTGAGTTGACACGCCAGGCCCACGTGACAGTTGCGCACCCAGCGGCGGTGATCGTCAACGGCGGCGACGCCGATCTCGTTGTTATGCGGCGAGAATAGGATCTCCGCCCCTTGCAGCCGCGCGGCCAGGGCCACGTGGGGAAACGAGCTGTCGTGGCAGATGATCGTGGCAAACCGCGCTCCGTGCGCCTGGAAGACCGGCACCGACTCGCCCGGTGCGAAGCCGAGCACGCGCCGGTCGCCGCCGGTGAGCATGACCTTGTCGTAGAACCCCAGCAGCTTGCCCCGGTGAATCACCAATTCGGTGTTGTAGAGGCGATCGCCCGCCTTGCGCGCCAGGCCCACCAGCACCACCGTGTCGTGGGCCGCCGATTCGGCAATGAACTTCTGCAGGTCGGGGTCGTCAAGGCTCCGAGCGCCGCGCTCGACGGCTTCGCGGCTTTCATAACCCGAAAGAAAGCACTCCGGCAACACGGCGAAGTGGCTTCCGCGCTGGCGTGCCTCTTTGACCACCTCACGCGCCGTCGCCAGGTTGTCCGCAAAATCCCCTTCCCGGCAAACGCCCTGGTAGGCGGAGATTACGACGTCGTTTTCAAGAGCGAAGCCGGATGAAGCCACCACAAGCAAGGCCGCCAGCACTCGCGCGGCAAAGCTGCTCGAACGGATGAAATCGCCGACATTCAAATGGGTGGGACGCATGTTGGTGAGTCTCCGCATACACAGAACCCCGCTTGACAGAGCGATGCCGGTTCGACGTCTCATCATCCTACCTCCGTCCGGCGCTTTTTGACACCACATTCGGCGTCACTACAATGGGGGCGAGGGAGGGGGGCGGCCGTACCAGGGTCGAATGACACGCGGACCATACCCAAAGAACAGCAGGACGAAAATGGACAGACTGACCACACGATGCCTGTGCGGAATGGCATTGGGCTGCCTGCTTGGAACTGCGGCCAACGCCGCAGAACCGGCCGACCGCGGAGCCAACCTGGCGCTCTTCGCCACCCCGGCCACCTCGTACGTCTCGGGCCACGAGACCATTGAGGCAATCAACGACGGCTTCGAGCCTGAAGGTGTGAACGATCACCGCCACGGGGCCTACGGCAACTGGCCGCGGCGCGGCACACAGTGGGTCGAACTGGCCTGGGAAGAGCCGATCAGCACGGCAAAGATCGACGTCTATTGGTGGGACGACAACCGCGGCGTGCGGTTGCCCCTGGCGTCGCGCCTGTTGTACTGGGACGGGAAGGAGTATGTGGCCGTGAAGGGGGCGTCGGGCCTGGGCGTGGCCGGCGGACGCTACAACACGACCACGTTCGACGAGATCACGACCGCGAAGCTGCGCCTGGAGATCGACGGCAACGAGCAATTCTCCACGGGGATCATCGAATGGAAGGTGTACGACTCGGGCAACTCGCCCAAGTTCGCGCCCCGCGTCGCGGCCGGGCCCGATCGCGTCTTGGTCCTTCCAGCCAAAACCTATCTGAGCGGCGAGATCCGCGGCCCGAACGAATCGATTACCTGGAGCAAAGGTTCGGGGCCCGGCGCGGTCACCTTCGCCGATCCCCACGCGCTTGCCACCACCGCGGAGTTCTCCGCCGCGGGGACGTATGAGCTGACACTCACCGTGACCAACGGCGATCGAAGCGGGGCGGACTCGCTCGCCGTTCGAGTTGAAGAGGCCGCGCCGAGGAAGCGGCTCGATCCGGTGCCCACGCATGCCTACAAGATCGACGGTCCCTTCTGGTCGCCGCGGATCAAAGGCCAGATCGTCCACTGGATTCCACACTGCATCGCGGAGCTCTCGAAGCCCGAGTTGAAGGAAGGGGGAATCGACAACTTCATCCAGGCCGCCAACAAGCTGGCCGGCCGGCCCTGGAAGCCGCACGTCGGCGCGCCGTGGGCCAATGCCTACACGCTCAACACGATCGAGTCGATGTGCCTGGCACTTCTGGTTGACCCGCAGGGAGATGCGGAAATCGTCGAGGCTCAGAAGACGATCCGCGCGAAACTGGGCGAGTGGATCCCGATCCTGCTGGCCGCCCAGGAGACTGACGGATACTTCCAGACCCGGTTTACGCTTGGAAACCAGCGCGAGCGGGAGCAGGATCGCCAGCCGCCGCGATGGACGTACGTCGGCGACCATGAAGGCTACGTAGCGGGTTATTTCATTGACGCCGCGGTGGCCCATTACTGGCTCACCCAGGGCCGCGACCGGCGGATGTACGACGCGGCCAGGAAGCTGGCCGACTGCTGGGACGCGAACATTGGCCCAGCGCCGAAGAAGACCTGGTACGACGGTCACCAGGCGCTGGAGCAGGCGCTGGTGCGATTCGGCCGCATGGTGAACGAAGTCGAAGGCCAAGGCCAGGGCGACAAGTACATTGCGCTGGCGAAGTTCCTCCTCGACAGCCGCCGCGGTGGCGAAAGCTACGACCAGAGCCACCTGCCCGTCGTCCAGCAGTACGAGGCCCTCGGCCACGCGGTCCGCGCCGCCTACAACTATTCGGCGATGGCCGACATCGCCATGGAGACGGGCGATCCCGAGTACCAGAGCGCGGTGAAGTCGATCTGGGACAACATCATCCACGCCAAGTATTACGTCACCGGCGGCATCGGCAGCGGCGAGACGTCGGAAGGGTTCGGCAATGACTTCTCATTGCCGAACAACGCTTACTGCGAATCGTGCTCGTCGTGCGGCGAACTCTTTTTCCAGCACAGGATGAACCTCGCCTGGCACGCCGCTAGCTACGCCGACTTGATCGAGGAGACGCTCTACAACGCGATCCTCGGCTCCGTCGATCTGCCGGGTGAGAACTTCACCTACACCAATCCGTTGGACCAGGACCACGCCCGCTACGGCTGGCACGGCTGCCCCTGCTGCGTGGGCAATACCCCGCGGACACTCTTGATGTTGCCGACCTGGATGTATGCCAAGACGACCGACAGCCTCTTCGTGAACCTCTACATCGGCAGCACGGTGCAGGTCGGTTCCGTCGCTGGCACGGACGTCGAAATCGTCCAGCGAACCGACTATCCGTGGAAAGGCGGCGTCGAGATCGTCGTCAACCCGGCCGAGGCGAAGACGTTCACCGTACGTCTCCGGGTGCCGAACCGCGACGTGAGCAACCTCTACCGCGGCACGCCCGAGGCCGACGGCATCGAGTCGCTCGCAGTGAACGGCGAGAATGTGACTCCGGAAATCCAGGAAGGCTACGCCATCATCACGCGCCACTGGAAGCCGAGCGACAAGATCCAGTTGGAACTGCCGCTCCGCGTCCAGCGCGTCCGGGCCGACGAGCGGATCGTGGCCGACCGCGGCCGCGTGGCGCTCCGCTACGGTCCGCTGGTCTACAACATTGAGAGCGTCGACCAGAACATCGAGGGCTCGCTGGCCCCCGATGCGCCGCTTACGGCCGAGTGGCAGGGCGATCTCCTCGGTGGGGTGACGATCATCCGCGGCCAGTTCGCCGACGGCAAGCCGCTTCTGGCCATCCCCAACTACGTCCGAAACAATCGCGGCGGGCGATCGATCGTGTGGATCAAGGAGGCGAAGTAGACCGTCGCCTTTAGCGCGGCGAAGGATCTTCAGTCTTGTGGTGCAGGCGTCCCGTCTGCGGGAGAACACTTTAATGTGCGACCATTGCATGAATCGCCGTGAATTCGCCGGACTGACGGGTGTAGCACTGGCCGGGGGCGCTTTGGCGGCTTCGTCGGTCTGGGCCGATGAAAGCCTTGTTGCCGAGGAGTGGGATCCCGATAAATCGCCGGTGATCACGGGCCGCCCGCTCCGCGTGCAGCCGGTCCTTGCCCATGCTGTGATGGAGCCCCGCGAGCGGACAAGCTGGCGGTCGTGGAGCGAGATCATCAACGAACCGGCCGCCGCCGAGGAGATGCAGCGGATCGCGGGGGAACTCGATGCCCTTCGCGCGAAGGCCGATTTTCCGTTGGAAATTCTCCCCGCGGCAAAAGTCACCACGCCCGAGCAGGCGGCCGCCATGCAGGAGGGCGATTTCGATGTTGTCCTGCTCTACGCTGCCTCGAACGCCAGGCTCTTCAGCCTCTCGGCGGCCGCCGATCCGCAGCGCGACACGGTCATCTTCGTGCGGCACCGCTCCGGCCCCACGTATTACGGCTACGAGTGCCTTGGCGTGCGGCATCTGAAGACGCCCTCACCGGAACTCTGGCAGCAGAACAGCGCCGACAACCACGGCGGCGCGACGCTCGACGGTCTGGTCGTCGACGATTACGACGAAGTGCTGTGGCGGCTGCGGGCGCTCTATGGACTGAAGAACTTCGTCGGCCAGCGGATCGTGGCCCTGGGCGGCGCGGGGGGCAAGTGGGACGCCGAGGCGCCCCGCGTGGCCCGCGAGCGTTATCGGCTCGACATTGCCGAAGTGACGTACGAAGACCTCGCGGCGCGGCTCAAGACGATCCAGGCCGACGCGAAGCTCCAGACGCAGCTCGCCGCGTGGACGGACCGTTATCTGGCAATACCCAATACGAAGCTCGAGACTCGCAAGGAATTCGCCCACCGGGCGTTCGCCCTCTACCTCGTCTTTCGCCAATGGCTCCGCGAGCACCAGGCCCCGGCGATCACGATCAACGCCTGCATGGGTACGATCCTCAATGTTTCCGATACCACCGCCTGCATGCCGTTGAGCTGGCTCAACGACGAGGGCTACGTCGCCTTCTGCGAGTCGGACTTCGTAATCATCCCCGCGGGCATCCTGCTGCACTACATCGCCGACAAGCCGGTCTTCTTGCACAATTCGACCTTCCCCCACAAGGCGACGGTTACCTGCGCCCACTGCACCGCGCCCCGGCGGATGAATGGCCACGACTACGAACCGGCGCGGATCATGACACATTATGAGTCGGATTTCGGCGCCGCGCCGAAGATCGAGATGCCGATCGGCCAGGAAGTTTGTGCGATCAGCCCGGAGTACAGCACCGGCCGCTGGGTCGGCCTCCGGGGCACCGTGACCGACAACCCGTGCTTCGCCATCTGCCGCAGCCAGCAGGACGTGGAGATCGCCGGTAACTGGCGGCGACTGATCCGCGAGGCCCGCGATTCGCACTGGGTGATGGTCTACGGCGACTACCTCCGCGAGATCGGCTACGCCGCCCACAAGCTCGGCCTGGTGTGGGACGATGTGTCGGCTGAGAGCGCGTGACTCTCATCGTGCGGTCAGCGGAGACTCACGGGCGATCATTCAGTGTCGACGGAGTCATCTTGGGGCACGGTTGTGATCTGAACCTCTAATTCGCCCAAGTCCAGGCCCTCGTCGTCTGACTCCAACTTGTCGCCTGGCATGGTAAACCTGTGGCTGAGTCCGCCAATGCCAAGCACCGACGCGCGCGCACCGCTCTCGGCGGCACTGTACCACGTGACCGTCAACACATAGGAACCATCAACGACGTCGTCGATGTGAAATGACCCGTCCGGCTTGATTTCGAACTCATATCCCCATTCCTCACCCATCTGAGTACCGCCTGTTTCCATCTCGATATGGTGAAGAGACGCACGATGCCTAGTCCAGTCGAACGGCGCCGTAAACCAACTGGGGAGAACCGCTTTGCCTTTGACCGGCCGACCTCGGCCTCCCAGCTCTATTCCAGTTGCTGCTCCTGGCTCAGGAAATACAGTCGTGCTCAGCGACGGGGCTTGGCCATTCTGCCTGTACTTGGCGGGACGCGACCCGGTTATCCTCCCTCTGGTTCCAGGAACGTTGGGGAACTCGAAGTGACCGTCGGCATCGGTTTGCACGCGGTAACGGCACACGATCTCATGGTTCCAGTCCGAAAGACGGTCTCGCGCCAGACTGAACTCCAATCCAACGGTTTGAAACGGTGCGGGACGGGATCCGATGCGGAAGACCCCCTCAAGCCGCGCCCACGGCTCAACGACCACAGCATGCTCCCCCCGGAAATCCTCGATGGTTGCCACTCCGTACCCGTTCGAGCACGAATGCCTCCACTCCGTACTCACCCACCCGGCGCCAACCGCGTACCTGGCACAGTAATACCAAGCTGGATATTGCCGAAATGCTGTTCCTCGGGGTGGTCGATCGCAGCGAGGATGATCTCCTCGTTCTTGGCTCTCCAGGTCTCCTCACCCGCAGAAATCCGTTTGCGGAACGCGCGCGAGCCTCGCAGAAAGTTCAGCTCCAGATGCAGGGCGGTGGGCCGAACGCGAAACGCGGCGACCGTACCGGAATCGCCAACTTCCGCATCTTCTACTTGCGGCACCTTGATGGGCGAACCGTCTGGAGCCCACCAGCCTGCTTCCTTGTCGGTCGCGAGGATCAGGCCGAGGAATTCGATTGTCGCGATCTCCGGGATTTCCGCGACCAGTGACCCACCTCGAGATGGACTCTGTTGCACGCTGGCGCCGGCGTCTGCCTGATCGGCGGCCATAGTTCGCCCGGTTAGCACGCCAGCAAGAAGCACTCCGATGCCTAGCGCGAGACGCATGCGCGCCAGGGCAACGCCCTGCCAGAAAGAGCGTGCCACCGATTGCACGCAAGAAACCGAGTCGAACAAGTCACCTGTCGGGCTCATAAGATCGACTCCCTGATGTTGCGGCCGATCACTTGACGCTCGCCAAATCGCACGCCGCCATCAGTCCTAGCGATGTGGCGGCGGCCTGTCAACGACCGATCCACGTCGGATTGCGGATTCGCAGGTGAGCTGGCAAACCGGGAATCTCTGGGACTCCCGTCATAGCACAAGGCTTTCGATAACCACACGGCCTGCTGGGTATTCGACTGGTTTGCATAGCGATCGATCGTCTTGCGTGCAGGCACTTCCCCGGGCAAAATGCAGCCGTGACACCTTGCATCGCAAACACCGCTAGATCACAGACGATCTCGTCATGACAGACCGCTTCCGCACCACGGCACTCTTTGTTCTGCAGGCCCTCGCAGGCTTCTTCCTGGCGTGTTCCGCCTCAGCCGCCGATCTGCCGGCCGATTTCGTGATCGATCTGGAGCGGCTTGCGCGGACGAAGGCCCGCATCGAGGCGGGCGATGAGGCCCTTCGTCCGGCCGTTGCACGGCTCAAGCAGGAAACGGCCGAGGCGTTGCGGGCAGGGCCGTTCTCCGTGCTCGACAAGACCCGCGTGCCGCCCAGCGGCGACAAGCACGATTATCTGAGCTTGGGGCCATACTGGTGGCCTGATCCGGCGAAGCCCGACGGACTGCCCTACATCCGCCGCGACGGCGAGGTCAACCCGGAGAGCGAGGTCGGCACGGACCGCGGGCCCCTAAGCCGAATGGCCTCCGCGGTGGAGACGCTCGCCTTGCACTACCACCTCAGCGGCGACGAAGCGGCCGCCGAGCACGCCGCGAGACTCCTCCGGGTGTGGCTTCTCGACCCGGCCACGCGGATGAACCCGCATCTGAATTTCGGACAGGGCATTCCGGGGCGGACCACCGGGCGAGCGGAGGGGATTATCGAGACCCAATGCCTGCCCGGCGTGCTCGATGCCGTCCGACTGTTGCGCACCTCGCCCGCCTGGACCGCCGACGATCAGGCGGCGATGGTTGTCTGGTGCGCGGCCTATCTGGATTGGCTTCGCACGAGCGAGATCGGCCGGCGGGAGGCTGCGGCCCGCAACAACCACGGCACCTGGTACGACGCCCAGGTGGCGGCGCTGGCAGTGTTCGTCGGCCGGGAGGATCTCGCCCGGCAAACGATCGAAGCGGCTCGCCGCCGCCTCGCTGAGCAGATCGAGCCCGTCGGCCGCCAACCACTGGAACTCGCCCGGACGAAATCCTTCGGCTACAGCCTGTTCAACCTCCGCGGCTGGTTCGTGCTCGCAGCACTTGGCGAGCGGGTAGGGGTCGACCTCTGGCACTACGGAACGGCCGACGGCCGCAGCCTCCGCAAGGCGCTCGACTTCGTCGCTCCCTATGCCGACCCGCAGAAGCGATGGCCCTACCCGGAACTCAAGTTCAACCGCTCGGGCCTGGTGGCGATCGTCATTCCGGCCGTGGCCGCGTACGGTGAAGAACCATACGGGAAGTACCTCGATCAGCTTCCTCGCGACGAGATTGCCGCCAATCGCGGCAATCTCCTCTATGGGGGGCGATTAGCGGCGGAGTAAAGAACCACACCCTCCCCTCTGAAGGCCATTGCAGCCGGCCGGATTGGCGGTAGCATTGTCTCCGAGAAGGCATCGGAGGAGTCGCCTCTCGATCGCATGAGGAACAATCGTGTCTGATCTGATCCACCGAGCCCAGCGCGCCGCAGCGCTGGTTGGCGACCCGTCGCTGCCGAACTGGCAACGGGTCTTGCGTGCCCTCGAAGCCTACGCGGAGCTTGAACTGAGCAGGCTCCAGATCAACGTGCGAGAGCCCTTCGAGGCTGATCTGGTCGAGGTGAATCAGGTGCTCCAGCGGTATCCGCTGGAGACCGACGAAGACTACCAGCAGATCAGTGAAGCCGACATCGGTCGGCTGCAGGAGATTATCGACTCGCTCTCCGCGCGGGCCATCGACGCGGAGCTGGATCGGATTGTCGCCGAACTCGATGCCGGCAAGAGGCGCCTGCCGGTGGAGGCGATTCAGGAGGCCCGCGAGCACCGCGAGCTGATGATTCCCAGGCTCATCGAGGTTCTCAAGTCGGCCACCGCCGCGGCTCGCGCTGGAAACGCGCCGAAAGGCAACGCCCACTTCTTCGCCATCTTCCTGCTGAGCGAGTTCCGGGCGGAGGAGGCATTCCCCGTGATGCTCGAAGCATTCACATTGCCCGGCGAATTGCCGTTTGAACTGTTCGGTGATGCGGTCCACAATCTCTCGGCCATCGTTGCGCAGTTCGCCGGCGAACGCCCGGAGTTGATCGACACCCTGGTCGGCGATGCGGCGCTCAACGAATACGTGCGCTGGCAAGCGGCGGAAACCTATGTCCTCTTGGTGCGCGACGGCCGCCTCGAGCGCGGCGAGGCGGTCGAACGCCTGCGGCAGCTGTTGCGCCAGACGATTGACGAGGAGGCCGAGATAGTCGTCAGCGGGATTATCAGTGTGATGGTCTCTTTTTCCCCGATCGAAGCGCTGAGCGAGATCCGGGAAGCGTATGACCGCGGCGTGGCCGATCCGCTCATTGTGAACCTGAAGAACGTCGAGCAGAGTATCGCCGAAGGCGAGGCGTGGATTCGCAAGGAACTTGCCCGCTGCCGGTCCACGGGAATCCAAGACACGATCGAGTTCTTGTCGGGGTGGTACGCTTTCGGGGAAGAGCCCGTCGTCCAGGCACCCCCGCCGCCGGTCTCTCCCCCGCGACCGCACCTGCCAGAGTTCCGGCCAACGCCCGAACGGGAGCCTGTCCCCGCCCTGTCGCGGGTCCGCACGGTCGGCCGCAACGATCCCTGCCCCTGCGGCAGCGGAAAGAAGTACAAGAAATGCTGCGGCTCGCACAAGTGACATTCGCGACGCGGCAGGCGGGCAGAAGCGGGGAGCCGGCTCCGGGTTCCGCTTGCGCTACTGGTCGATCGCCTTCTGGAGCTCAAGGATCTTCTCGGCCAAGAGCCAGCGGAAAGCGTCGAAGTCGGCGCCGGCCCAGAGGCCATCGTCCTTGTACTTCTCCTGCACGTCGATCGAGTTCCAGATGAACTGGATCTCCCGATCGGCGGCGTCGGCCAGTTCGGCGAGCTTGCCGCCGCGCGCACGGGCCTTCGCCGATAGCTGCTGGAGCGTGTAGAGGTAGCGGCCGTCGTCGATCCCCTCGCGATACGCCTCCCAAAGCGCGACCGGTATCGGCTCGCCTTCGGGCGTCGAGCGATTCATGAAGTCCATCGCCGTGCTGTCGAGGTAGTTCCACGGGTCGCCCATGTTGGCCTGGTAGATCCAGGGGATGAGGGCCTTGAACCCCGACCGCCAGAAGCCGAAGCCCCAGGTCATCCGCGCGCCGCGGACCGGCGTGTGGTCGTTCTCGCCGGCGATGTGGTTCGGGTAGCACCAGAACTCGATCTGCTTCTCGCGGCTCAGGCTGCGGATGCGGTCGTGGTCGAAGACGAACGGCTGGCAGCACCAGACATCGACGTAGGGCCACATCGGCTCGAATTGCTCGTGGCTCGGATCAGCCGTGACGTAGGTCCTGACGCCGGGCACCCGTTTGATCGCCCTGAGCACGCCGACCATGAAACGGACAGAGTCCTCGGCGGTGCTCGGCTCGTCGATGGGATAGTAGAGGAACTCGGGCCAGCCGCGCGCTTTGCGCTCGCGTTCGATCGCTTCGACCATCCGCGTCACTTCATCGAAGAAGGCCCGCGGCACATCAGGGCGAACCAGCCGCAAGTGGCTTCCCAAGCCGCGCGGATCGACGAGCTTCTCGTACTGCCAGCCGACGGGGAAGCTCACCACCAGCGGCCGGTCGGCCAGGCCATACTTGCGGTCCAGCGCAATCCGCCGCTCGGTCTCGGCGCCGTCAACGGTCCACTGCCCATCGTCGTCCCGCTTCAGTCCGCTCAGGCTCGAGATGTGGCAGTTCATCCCGTGGGCAACCATATCCTGCCGTTCCAGATCCGCTTTGCGTTGGAAGTAAGCGTTGGCCTCGGGTGTGTTGCCGTCGGCGACCGAGCTGAGCGGGTCGTGATAGTACATGCCGTAGATGTGGTCGGGATTGGTCTCCAGGCGGATCGGCAGCACGCGCAACCGCAGCGGCACGTCGGCGGCGGTCCGGCCTTCCGCACTGAAGGAGAGCTTTCCCTCATACACGCCAGGCGGAGTCTCGGGCGGTACGTGAACCGTCATCCAAAACGTCTGGTTTGCGCCGGCCGGGACATCAACCGCATCGCGGCGTTCGAGCACGTCGGGGGCGATGTGGTAGGAGTTGAAGAGCGAGTAATTCGGCCGCACATGCATGTAGCGGACGTAGCGGACGTCGATGTCGTGGGCCTCGATGACCGCATCGCCCTGCCGGAGCGGCCCGGCGGTAACCTTGACGCCGCAGAGGTCGTTGAGCGCACGGACCGTGAACGTGAGCGGTTCGTATTCGTCCCACGAGGCGAACGCGGCCAGTTGCGGATCAAGTTCTTCGGACCGCGGCACGGTGTTGGGATAGATCGGTTCGCTCCAGTGCCGGGCGAAGAGGGCGTAACCACGCTCCAGATCGCGCTGGCTGGATTCGGGCGGCTGGCGGGGATCGTCGTGGACCGTCTCCTTCCACTCGGCGGCGACATCGGGAGGCAGAAAGTAGATCTCGCGCTCCAACACGTCGAGCACTTCCGCGCGGATCGTGGGCGCGTCGGCGGCCGGAAAGACGGCCAGCGCCGCCAGCAGCCAGTCGGTGGTGGGCTCGAGTTCGATGGCAAGCTGCTTTCCTTCAACAGCGACCGGCGGTGTGCGATTCTCGAAGCGGTACGGGCCGGGGATCTTGATCGTCGCCCGGGCGCCGCCGGCCGAGATGTCGAACCAGTGGTACTCGCGCGGCGAGCCGGCACTGCGGCCGGCCAGGGCGTAGACCACGTACTGCCCCAGTTCGACATCAATCAGGAAGCGGGCCGGCCGGGTGCTGAAGATCGCGTCGCAGGTGATCTCGTTGGTGTAGATCGGGGGCGGTTGCTTCTGGCCGCGGCTCTCGTTGAACTGCCACTGCCGGCTGTAGTGCTGATAGTGCTCTTTGAGCCCTTCAACGCTTTCCCAGCCGTAACCGGTTTCAGCCGAGTAGAGCGATTCGGCAGTCACCCGGCGGAATCCCGGCCGCAGTTCAGACTCCGCGGTTCCCATGTCGAAGAGCCAGGTCTCGGACTGGACAGCGGAGGCGGCCGAGAGAAGGGTGAAGGCAATTGGGAGGCAACGGGCAAACACAGAGAACCTCGGACTCAGACTGAATGATGTCATCAGCTCTACTCCCACTCCTCACCGACACCTTTGAGAGCGGCGCGGATCAAGTCGTTGTCCAGGTAGAGACCCGTATCACTCACGGCTCGCTTCCTCCAGTGCCTCGTCGGCCGTCGATTGGAATGGCGAGACACCGAACTGCCCTAATGCGGTGAGAAACTCTGTCCGCGACAGCCCTGCGATCCTGGCGGCCCGCTCTTGGCTGACTCGTCGCACCTCGTACCACTTCACGGCGGCAGCTAACCGCAACTCCCGAGCAAACCCTTCGGGATCAGTGCGAAGAGCGGCCAGGACCTCGTCGGGTATTTCGAGCGTCATACGGATCATATCGCGTATCCTTTCCTCCTCCATTATAGGCCTGGTCCGGCGATCACGCGAAACCCGGCGTCGCGGCGATCGATGAGCTTGCCTTCGCCGTCGCGTAGGCTCAGGCGGGCGAGGCAGTTGCCGGTCGCGAGAGGACGCTCGATGCGTGCGGTGATCTCGCCCTGCCGCGACGGAGAACCGGTTGCAGGGGCAAGAGCCGTTCCATCGGGGCCAAGAATCGTCAGCTCAACGGTGACTGCCTCCAGGCCCTTGTAGCCTACCAGAGAATAAGCGGCGCGAAGCTGCCGCTCGCTCGAGTAGACGAGTCGCCGCTCGGGAGCGAACTCGTTGATCGCCGGATCGACGAACCGGGTGAGGACTACGTCGTCGATGTAGAAATCGACGCGGTCGCCGTGCTTGTAGTCCGACTCGCTGATGTTGAACTGGACGCGCTGAACGTCGGCGGACAGCTCGATCTTCGCTACGGGTATCTGTACATGGAACCATTGGCCCTTCGTCACTTCCGGCAGCCGAAAGCTGGTTGATCGCTTGGGCCCGCTGTGATAGAAGCCCACGCCGAGCGGCGAGGCGGGCAGCCGCTCGCGACTCGTGTCGCAATAGATCCAGCACTCGAAGAAATCGTAGGCCGACCAGTCGGTGAGTTGGTGCTTGCCGAGATCCTTGCCGACCCGGGGCCAGCCGATCGGATAGTTCGTCTCGCCCTTGGTATGATCGACGACGTTGGCAAACAGCACCGCGCGCGAGCCCTCCTTCGCGTGCCGGTCGTCGGCCGAGAGCTTCGTCTCGTCGGACGAGCCGTTGTACCAGTCGGCCGTGTCTTCACCGTCTTCGAGCACCAGCCGCTCCTTGTTGGCGTCGGTCATACCCTTGCCGTAAGGCTGCTCCTCGCCACCGGGCGCGGCAATGGCCAGGGCAAGAATCGGAACAAGCAGATGAATGGCCATAATGTACCTGCTATTGCGGTTGCTGTATCACGACGTTCAGCTTCCGACCCGAAGGGTTGTCGACCGCTACCGGTTTACCGGCCGAAGTGCGATCGGTGATCTCGAGTGTATCGGCCGCGACGCGGATGTCGAGCACGTGGTCCTGCCAGTGGATGCGGGTGATGGTCAGCTCTTTCCAGCTTGACGGCAACAGCGGATCGACGGTAACGCGATCGGCCCCGGGCTGGAAACCGAGGAAGCCATAGAGCATCACCTGGGGGACGAGGACCGACTCGAAGAATTCGCGGTCCATGCCCAGGCCACCCGGCACGTTGCCCCCTTGGAGCGTTCCGTGCGACGGGTCTTCGTAGTAGCGGCGGTAGCCGCCGGCGGCCTGGACTTCGTCGAACCAACTGGTGATCTCGCTGAGGCGCTGCCAGGCGTCGTCGGGGCCGGCCGTCTGGAGCCGGGCCATAAGGTCGTGGTAGGAGAAGCCGAGCACGCCCCCGCCGTCCTGCACCTGGTAGCCCCAGGGGATCGACTCCGGATTGCTCCAGGCCCAGAAATAATAGTCGAGGTTCCGCCGCGTGGTCGACCGGGGGCCGAAGCGCCAGCGGTAGATGTCGGCGCCGGTCGACGTATCGCCGGCCACCATCCGCCGGCCGCTCAGCCAATCGTGGATCGAGCGGGCCTGCTCCGGCGTGGCGAAGCCGTAGTAGACCGCTTCGTTGTTGAGAAACGTGAAGCCGTAGTCGTGCATGACGCCATCGAGATCGACGGTGCCGAAGCGGCCGGTCGCTTCGTTCCAGAATCGCCGTCGGCCATAGTCGCGGACTTCCTCGGCATGGGCGCGGAGATCGGCCGGATCGAAGGCCGCCGTGGCGGAGACATTCCACTCGGGATGGCCGGCGATGCTTTCCTCCAAGTCGGCAAGATCCCCCAAGGCGTCGTAGTAGTAGATTGTGGCCAGGGCGTCTTCGCCGCCGAAGGGGAGCAGGTCCCAGTAGTTGCTGCCCACTCCTTCGCCGCGAACGATCGTTTTCTGGCCGTCGACGTAACGCACGCCGCTTCGCCCCTCGTGTCCGGGCCAGGTTGTGTAGACGCATTTGCGGTTGCGCGTGTCGAATTCATTCATCATGAACTGCATTGCCTTGCGGATCCGGGCGATCTGGCCGCGGAGGAAAGCCGTGTCACCGGACCAGTCGAAGTAATCGCGGCAGCCGCGGATGAAGTTGGGGTTGTTGATGTTGTGGCGGCTGTCGCTTGCCGTGTGGAACGACTTGATGACCAGTCGCGCGGGGCCGGCGTTGCCGAAGCCGATCCGCAGGCCGGTGATCGTCCCTTTCCACTCGCGGTGGCGGTAGAGCTCGATCATGGTCCGCGTTTCGACCTTGGCCAGATCCATGCCCCCGGCGGCTGGGAACGAGATGCGACGATCGGGGTCAAACTCAGGCTTTTCGCTGGTGGTCCACTCGACGTGGCAATTGGCCGTGTCGAGTCCTTCGGCCCACCAGTTGAGCCGTAGCCAGGGGGCGATGCGGGCTTCGATCGAGAACGCGGGGGGCTGGGCGGTTGCGCCGGCGGCCGTGAGTTCCACCGGCCAGCCTTTGTCGTTGAGCGATCCGCCGCTAGCGCGTTCGAGCTTCCAACCGCCGGGCGCGGTGTGGGGGCCTTCGTAACCGGGCACACCAGTGGAAGCGAAGTGCCAGCCGATACCGCCGGCCTGGGTCCAGAGCGGAAACGGCCAGCCCTGGGCGTGCGCCGTGCCGTCGTGCTGATGGGTGTGGATGTAGCCGTCGTCGTTCATGCCGCGGCCAGCCAGCGCCGCGGCCCAGCGCTCGCGCATCGAGGGGAGTGATTCGCCGTCGCGGGCCGGCCAGAGCGTGCTCATCGGCATCCATTCGTCCCAGAGCGGGATCAGCGGTCCGCCGGGCTGATAGTGGAGCCAGAACAGTTCTCGGAGGAGGGCCATTTCGCGCTCGTGCCCGGCGACGATGAATCGCGGGAAGTCGTCGGGGACGACGACCTGAAGTCTCTGGTTCGGTTGCCCCTCAGCCGCCGGAAGCGGCCCGGCTGGGCAGGAGAAAGCAGAGAGCAGAGCGAGCGTGATTGAGGCGGTGTTGCGTTTCATGGTGGGTGGGGTCGGCAATGAGGCCTATGGAAGGAAGGTCGCTATCCGGAGGGGAAGAAGAGGGCGCCGAGCTGCTGAAGCGAAACGCCCCACGGGGTGTTTCGTTTCGTTACGTCGCAACGCGCGGGCGCAAGTGGAACCCTGCGAGCGGTTTCGCACCTGGGGCGTGAACGTAAGTTTTCTACGTCTTTTGGGTCGAGTGTTGAAGTCCGTAGAGGGGCAAGAGTGAATCATCGAATTGTGCAACCTTCACGCCCGGGAGCGAAGGGGGTTCATTCCGTGCCTCATGGCTAATGTCATCGCGCTGTGCGGGCAATAGTATACATATGTTCCGAACACTTGTCAAGAGTAAAACCGCACCACTTCGGCCTTGATTGAGCTATTGGCGCAATCGCCACTGCGGCCATGGACCGCTGCCCGGGCAAGACGCCTTTTTCGGATATTGCGAATATTGATTCTATTTCGTGGATGAGGTTGAGCGGTCCGTCGCCATTCCGGTTCCCGCTTTCCGGTTGCTCACGGACATCCTCACTCAAATGGCGCAGGGCAACGCGGTGACGCTGATGCCGGTCCATGCGGAACTGACGACGCAACAAGCGGCGGACTTGTTGAACGTCTCGCGTCCGTTCCTGATCCGGCTCGTTGAGGAAGGCCAGATTCCGTTTCGCAAGGTCGGCACGCATCGGCGGATTCGTTTCGACGATCTGATTGCCTACAAGCAGAAGGTCGATCAGGATCGTATTAAGGCGCTGGAAGAACTGGCGGCCGAGGCACAGAAGCACGGCATGGGTTATTGAGCGTCGCACCACACTAATAGCTCGTCATGCCCGGCACGGCGATCGGGTAGTTGCCGTCGGGGCCGGGCAGCGTGGGCGGGTCGGCATCGAGCGCGTAGCGATCGGGGTTGACCTGCTTCTTCGAGGCGAGTGCCTGCTCCCAGGTGATCTCCTGCCCGGTGTGCGAGCACCAGGTGGACATGAGCGCCAGGAGGCTGCTGCGGGCCATGTAGAGGCCGTTGTTGATCGGCTGCCCGGAGCGGATCGATGCGAAGAGGGCCGCGTGCTCGGCGTCGAAACGGTCGCAGGAGGGCCCTTCGTAGCGCCAGTTCGTCTCGCCCTCGATCACGCCGCGCAAGAGATCGCAGCGTCCCTTGGTGCCGAAGAAGCGGTCGGAGATGTCGGTCACGGTGCCGTTGATCTGCCGGCAGTAGGCAAACATCTGCACGCCATTGGCATATTCGTAGACCGTGGCGTGGTGATCCCAGCAATCGCCGTAAGTCGGGCCGGTGCGGACCTGCCGCCCACCATGGCCCCAGGCCCGAAGCGGCGGCTCATCGTGAAGAGCCCAGGCGGCCTTGTCGAGATTGTGCACGAGGTTCAAGCCGGGCAGGTCGGCCGAGAGCCAGTTGAAGTCGTACCAGTTGTAGATCTGGTACTCCATCTCGGTCATCCCCTCGCGGCGCGGCAGGCTGCGAAGGTGTCCCGTATTGCAGACCTCCTGGATGGCACGGATCTCGCCGATCGCGCCATCGTGGACGCGATTCATCGTCTCCTGCACGGGTGTGTCGTAGCGCCACGCCAGGCCGGAGACGATCGAGAGCCCTTTCGCGCGGGCGATCTCCGCGGAGCGGAGCACGCTGTGCACCCCGGGGGCGTCGACGGCATGCGTCTTTTCGCAGAACACGTGCTTGCCGGCTTCGACCGCGGCCTGAAGATAGATCGGCGTGAAGTGCGAGGGGACGGTGATCAGCACGACGTCGACGGGACTGGCCAGGAGATGCCTGTAAGCCTCCAGGCCGGCGAACCGCGCGTCGTCGTTCACTTCAACCTGCGCGGGCTTGAGCCGTTTGAGTTGTTCCAGGCTGGCATCGATCCGCCAGGAGAAGGCGTCGGCCATGGCGACGAGTTTCGCCTGGGGATCGGCGTTCATCGCGTTGACGGCGGCCCCGGTGCCGCGCCCGCCGCAGCCAATGAGGCCGACGCGGAGGATGTCGCTGCCGGCGGCGTGGGCGGTCCGTGCGATGGCGGCAGCAGCCAAAGCGGTCGGCACCGCGACGTTCGGGCCGATGACCTCGTGGACGTGTGAATCGGACACTTGCGTCACCTCGCTGCGTCTTATGTCGATTGGTAGTCGGGGGTGATAGCGCAACACCTGCAGGCCCGTTCCTCCTCAAGACAGGTTCCCGTTGGTCGCCCTCGTTGTATCATCAAGCTGGTATTCGGTAATCGTTTCCGGGCGGCTAACGATGGCCGCCTTCCATGAGGCTGCTGAAGGCGGGACTATGAACATCGGGACTATGAACGTTTAGCGGGGGGCGAACTCCACGAGGCAGGAGCGGCGGGCGGGGAGGGTTAGCTGCGCTGTGGAGGCGGCGGCGTCGAACGAGCCGATTGTCTGCACGCCGCTCTGGTCGATCCGGCGGATCACGCCGCGCTCGGGGAGGCGGTAGTAGGCGCGGTCGAGCGTGAATGAGACGTCAACCGGGTCGTCGGCGATGCTCGCCAGCGCGACCGCTATATTGCCGTCTTCCGCCTTCCAGGCGGCGGAGAGGACGGCCGGATAGGATCGCGGCTCGACCGGGCCGGACGGGGGCCGGGCATAGATCGACAGCCGCAAGGGCGTGATCGACACTGTGGGAACGTTGATGGACGGCGCGCGGAAGAACGTGCCGTCGAGGAGGTACTTCAGCGCGCGGTGGCGCACCCGGGCGAGTTCGAGCGCGTAGTCGACCTCCTCCTTTCGCTCCTCAAGCAGTTCCGGTACGAAGTTGGCCAATGTCGGCTGCTGTCCCCAGACAAAGGCCCGTGCCTGGTCGAGATAGAACTGCGGCGAGTGCTGGCGATCGAGCAGCTTCAGGGGTTCGGGCGGCGCCGACTCGGGCGGCCAGAGATCATCGTACGGCGGGATGGTGAGCGACGAGTAGTTGCCGAACTGGATCGTGTACGGATGATAGACGGCGTGGAAGAACGGGATGGATTCCGTTCCGGCGGACAGTGCCTGGTAGCGTTCGATGCTCACCTCGAGGCTGAGCATGAGATCAAGATGCGGCAGCCAGGGTTCTCCCACGCCTTCACCGGCCAGCGCGATCTCGCGCGGTCCGGAGGTCCGACTGCGCAGATCGGCAGCCAGCGACTGGAAACCTTCCATCCAGTACTTGCCGCCGCCGATCGGATGGTCGTGGGTGGGATCGTAGCACGCCAGGGTAGCGCAGGCCTGGTCCATGTAGATTCCGTCGACGCCCAGATCGGCGAACGCCTCCGCGGCGATTCCCGCGTACTTGTCGCGCCAGAAGGAGGTGCCCATGCACATCGGCGCGCAGGGCGCCTTGGTAAACGTGTTGTAGATCTCCGGGTGTATCTTGCCGTCGGCCCCTTTCACCGCGTAGCGCTCGGCCCCCTCGGCCGCCCAACTCGCGGTGGTGGTGCCCCACAGCCGCTGGTTCATATAGACCAGCGTGTGCAGGCCCTTGCCGCTCGCCCGGGCCACCGCCGCACGGAACGGATCGGCACCTTCGCGGGGCGGGAGGTATTCGGGGAAACCCGTGTCGTACGAGCAGCCGTGCCACCAGTGCCAGAAGACGGAGACCGGCAGGCCCAGTTCGTCCTGCAAGCGGGCCGCCGGTTCGAGCACGCCGGGGGAACGCCCGCGGTTCCAGACCCAGAGCGCGGTCTTATCGACCCACTCGGGGGTCTGGCCGCGTTTCCGGCGGCTGGCGGCCGCCCAAGGCTGCTCGATCGCCCAGGCTCGGTATTGTTCGGCGGCCGTGATCCAATCGCCCTCAAACGCATCAACGATCGCCCGATAGGGCATCTGCCAGCGGCCGGCGACGGCGCTACCCTGCTCGGGAAGGTGGACCATCTCGAAGTTCACTCGCCCGGTGCCGTCGCCCCAGAAGGCAAAGCTCTTGCGGAAGGCGGCCGTGTCGTCGCAGGCAATATAGAGCGCCGACTTCGCGCCGTAGTACGTGACGCACTGCATCGCCAGGATACCCGGATAGTGCCACTCCATGCGGCTGCCTTTTCCGCTTCCGGCGAGCAGTTTGCGGGGATCGCCCATGAGCCGCCCCATCCACACGGGCACGGCGAGGAACTCGCGCTGTTGCTCGGCGATGGCGGGAATGCGCGGGAAGCGGACTTCGTCGAGGGTCGCGTCGGCAAGACCTTCGACCGCGATCGACCACTGGCTCCCGCGCGGCTTCTGGCCAAGCTCGACGGTGACCACCACCGCCAGGCCAGAGAGCCCGGGGCGACTGAAATCGCTCCACTCCAGCCGCAGCGCATCGGGCCGTCCTTCGATCGGTGCGGCGCGGAATGACTGGGCGTCGGCCGGCGCGAGGTTGACTGTCTCGCTGGCGGCGCGAAGGCGCATTGTCCAGAGGTCAAGCGGGTCGGCGGGGGCCGCATGATCGTGATCGGCGGCGAGGTCGACGATGCCGTCCAGCGACCCCCGCGCCGAATCGACCGCGATCCGCAGGCGCCCGTCGCCCACGCTTAGGATCGGTGGGAGAACAACTTCCGTGGTGCCGCCTTTCGTTCCTTCGTAGGACGCTGCTTTCGCGGAGCGAAAGGCGACAGTTGCCAGTTCCTCGGTGCTTACCGGTTCAGCGGCATTGGCTCGGGCCGCCGCCTGCGCGAGCAGCGTTGCCGCCGCGAGGAAACCGATCGTCGCTGTCCAGTATTCGTGCTTATGCATTTCGTCGTTCGCTTCCCTTTGACGGTTCACTGCTTCGGTTCCAGTTCGGCGAGCACGCGGCCGCGCGTCGCTTCCAGATCGTACCACGACCGGGTGTAGTCTTCGCAGCCGCGCACCGCTTCGGCGAGGATCGCCTGGAGCTTCTGCTGCGCTTCGTCGTGCGACAGGCCGCTCGCCTCGAGCTTCTGGCGATAGATGGTGAACAGCTCCCAGTCTTCCAGCCCCTCGCGCTCGGCCTCGTAGCGGAGGGAGCTATCGGCGATGTAGCGGCGGCTGGGCCAGCAGATGTACTGGTCGCCCGGCGACCCCAGGCTGGAGAGAGAAATCTGCCAGTGATTGAGCGCCCAATGCAGGTAGCCGGACGTGTCGTAGAACGCGTTCAGCCAGTGCAGCACGCGGGGCTTGATCGCGTGGCTGTCGATCATGCGGTTAGGGTATTTTCCCTGAGGCACCCAGGCGACGTAGAACCACAACTCGTTGCCCTCCTGCTGTGCCTTCTTGAACTCGGCCAGCCACTGGTTGAGGTAGTTGAGCTGCGGCACCCAGATTTCGAGCGACCCGTCGAGGCCCGGGATGTGGATCGCATCGATCCGCCGCAGCCGCGGCGCGGCCTCCTTCACGCGGCGTGACAGCTCGCGATAGCTCTCGACGTTCTCGCGGATCGGCTCATCGGCCACGTGCACGGAGAACCGCTCGAGCAGCCCCAGCTCCTCGATGTGCCGCTGGAGCTCGGGCAGCAGTTCGACGGCGTCGATCCTCTCGCCCTCGCCGCTGGCCAGCGCCGTCACGGTGTGGCGGTGCGACGACATCGTCGGGCAGAGCCAGTCGCCGGTGGTCCGCGAGCCGATGTGGCTCAGGCAGAAGAGGCGGTCGACGCCTTCATCCTGGAAGGTCTTGATGAAGCGGTCGAAATCGTTGAAATCATGACGCAGGCCGCCGTCGGCGGTCCGCCAGCTCCGCACGAGACTCCACGGCACGACCACGACGTTCTGCCGGTGCACGCGCATCAGTTCGCCCAGCCGCGCGAGCACGCGCCAGCCGTCGGCGGAAAACTGCTCGACCTCGAACCGCTTGCACGGTTCAGTCCAGGAGAACCAGTAAACAAACGGCAGGCGGGCCGGCATCGACAGATCGACCGCCGATACGCGGAGCGTGATGTCGAACGGCTGCCGCGCGCCCGCACTGGTCAGCCACGCCCGGCCGCGATAGATGCCCGGCGCGGCATCGCCGGGCGCGGTTGCGCGGATGTAGATCGGCTGCGTCTTGCCGGCGGGCAGGTCGCGCACGAGGTCATCGCTCAGTTCCTCCGGGTATTCGGCGGGGGCGGGCCAGACGAGCTCTTCGGCCGGAGTCGCCCGCGAATTTTTGTCGATCTTCACGTAATCGACGAAGTGCCAGGCGAGCCACCGCGGATCGATGCGGGCGGCGCCATTCTCTTGGCGCAGCGGTTCGAACTCGATCCGTGCGCGGCGAAGCTCCTCCTCGGGCCGCACGACCACCTGGAATCCCTTCGCCTGGCCGCGCATGGCGACGAGTGCGAAAGCCCGCTTCGGCTCGGCGGGCGGGGCGGCGTCTTGCCGAACCTGCTCGGTCGGCGGCACGGTCCACAGTTGGCTGCGCACGGTGGAATCGACGACCGGCAGCTCGATGTCGGTCCAGGCGATCTCGCTCCGGTTGCCCGCCGCGTCTTCGCACCACACGCCCAGCCGCGTGAAGCCATCGGGCTGGAAATCGCGTACAAGCCAGGGCGCCGTGCTGTAGAGCGGACGGGGCACGCCGCGGACTTCGACCACGCTGGCCGCTGCCAGTTCGACCGCCGCATCGGCATCGGCACCGGGGATGCAGAAGTGGACCGTTTTGGCGTCGCTGTCGAGCACGTGCGGCGACCAGCCGGCGCGGATCGCGCGCCCCTGGCTGAGCTGCCGGGCTTCGATCCAGCCGGGCCGGGGCGGCTGGCGGTCTTCGACCTTCGCGCGGACCGCCGCACCGAGCGGCGACGCCTTGCCGTCGGCATTGATCGCCACGCCGGCCACGTGGTACTCGCGGCCGTTCTCAAGCGACCAGATCAGGCAGGTTCCTTCGTCTGGATCGACCACTTGGCGCGGCAGCGCCTTAGCCGGATCGATCGAATCGGGCTGGGCGTAGAGGATGAGCCGCACGGTACCGGCGGCGAGATCGTCGGGGGACCATTTCACTTCCAGGCACGATTCGCGCCCGGCGGGCGTAATGGCAGTGAGCGCAGGAGCGACGGGCGGCGGCAAGTCGGACGGCAGCCGCTCGAACTCGATTTCGTCGAACCAGGCGGTTCCGCGGTTGGCCTCGGTGGTGATCAGGTCGAAATGCACCGACCGCGCATTGGCGGGGGCTTCGAGGACCGCTTCGATCCGCTGCCAGTCGCGCGTGCCGGAAACGTCGCCCGCCCAATCGCCGCGGATGTACTTGTTTTCACGAGCCATCCACTCGACGAGGATGCCCGCCTTGCCGCGATCGAGGTTCTCGCACTTGATCCACCCGGCGACGCGGTAGCGGCCCGCGTAAGCCGGGGCGACCTGCATCGCCAGGCCGCGATTGTCGCGCCCGGTGATCTTGAGGGCCTTCGTGCCGGATCGCCCCTCGCCCTCGGCAATGGTGATTTCGCTCAGCCCGGCGTCCTTGGGCTGGGCGTACCAGGAGTGGCTGGTGTTCCACGCCTCGAGCCCGCGCTGGAAATCGCCGTTGTCGAGGCTCGACGCGGCCAACAGTCCACCTGCCAGAAACAAGCTTGCGGCCGAGATCATCGTGGCACCTCCTCACTTCGTAGTTCGCGAGACTGTGGCGATTATAGATAGGCGGGTTTGCCGCGGTAAAGCGACTACCGGACGATGCTTACCGCGGCGGGATGCGGAGCGTAGAATGCCGCACCATGTCGTGCAGGAAAGGGGAAATCGAGCGGGCGATCGCGCATCTGACGGCGAGCGATCCACGGCTGGGGGCGGTGATTGCCGCCGTGGGGCCGTACGGACTGCGTCTGGAGCGGGACCGGTTCTACATGCTGGTCCGTTCGATCATCTCGCAGCAGATCTCGACCGCGGCGGCCCGTTCGATCCGCACCCGGCTTGAGCAGCTCACCGCGCCCGGTAAACCGAGCCCGGAGGCACTGGGGCGCTTGAGTGACGAGCAATTGCGGTCGGCGGGCATCTCGCCCCAGAAGCTCAGTTATATTCGCGACCTGACGGACAAGTCGCTCAACGGCCAGCTTCGGCTATCGCAGATCGGCCGCAAGGGGAACGACGAGATCATCGCCGAGTTGATCGCCGTGAAGGGGATCGGTGTCTGGACCGCGCAAATGTTCCTCATCTTTTCGCTGGGACGCCTCGACGTCTTTCCCCACGCCGATCTGGGAGTGCGGGCGGCGATCCGTCACATGCACGGACTGGAGGAATTGCCGGACCGCCGGGCGTGCGAAGCGGTCGGCCGGCTGTGGCAGCCGTACGCCAGTGTGGCAAGCTGGTACTGCTGGCGCAGCCTGGACTTGCGTCGCCGGGCCGAGATCTCGCCCGAAGGCTATCCGGTCTGAGTCGCCGGCGTATTCGAAAGAATCGGGAATTCGGCCCTTGACTCTACTATGGACCTAGTAGATACTATGTTCATAGTAAGGAGCTTCATGATGAAACAGCCGCGTCCATCGGAACTGGAACTCCAGGTGCTCTCGGTGCTCTGGGAGCAGGGACCGCTGTCGGTCCGCGACATTCTCGACGCGATGCCCGACGGCAAGCAGCGGGCGTATACGACGATCCTCTCCGTGCTCCAGGTGATGGAGAAGAAGAAGCTGGTGAGCCACAAGCGGCAGGGGCAATCGCACGTGTATCACCCGCTCGTCGAGCGGCAGCAGGTGTTGCGGCCGATGCTCCGCGAGATGCTGCGGAACGTGTTTGGCGGTAGCCCGGCACAGGCCGTCCAGTATCTGCTCGATAGCAGCCGGCCCGACGCCGATGAACTCGCGCAGATTCAGCAACTGATCGAACAGGCCGCACGCAAGAGCGATTCCGAAGGAGAGTCTCCATGACAGGCCCTACGATACTCAGCGGACCCGTGTGGCAGAACCTGGTTTTTGCTCTGCTCCATACACTGTGGCAGGGCGCCCTTCTGGCCCTGCTCGTTCATTTCGCGCTGGGTCGGATCGCCGCGGGGCGGCACAACGCGCGATACGCGCTGGCCGCGGGAGGCCAGTTGGGCGTGCTGCTGGCCGGGTTGGTGACCTGGGCGGTTCTGAACACGGCCGATGGCGTGGGACGACCGCTCTCCGGCAGCGGCACGCCCGTGTCGGCGGAGGCCCATGAACCAGCGCCGGCGATGCACCCCATTTTGCCGGTGAGCGACGCCAAGGCGGCGCCGGCCGAGGTGGCGGCGACTGCGTATCAGTCCTGGGTTCCGTGGGCCGCGGCCGCGTGGCTTGCCGGCGTGGCGATCATGCTGTTGCGGACGATCCTGTCGGTCGTCGCCGCGCAGCGCCTGGGTCGCGGCGCGCCCATTGTGGACGACCGCATCCTGGCCGCCGTCGAGCAGCTTCGCGGGCAATTGCGGATCGGGCGCCGCATCCGGGCTGTAGCCAACGAGTTCTGTCACAGTCCGGCGGTGCTGGGCGTCTTCTGGCCGACACTCGTGCTGCCGATGTCGCTCTTGACCGGGCTCTCGCCGGACTCGGTGCGAGCGATTCTCGCCCATGAACTGGCGCATGTTCGCCGGCACGACTACCTGTTGAACCTGCTGCAGATGGTGGTGGAATCGCTCGTGTTCTTCAATCCGGCCGTGTGGTGGATGGGCCGGCAGATCCGTGCCGAACGGGAAGCCTGCTGCGACGCCGTGGCCGTGGCGATCACCGGCGAGCCGATCGGCTACACCCGGACGCTGGCCGATCTGCTGGAGCGAATGCCCCCGAGCACCGCGCCGGCGATGGCGTGGGCGGGGAGTGGCGGTCAGAAGCCGGTTCTGGACCGCGTCCGCCGCGTGCTGCTGCCCGGCTATCAGCCGGAGGTGCCGATCTCCTGGTCGGGTCTGGCGGGTTTGGTGATCCTTGGCCCGCTGGTTCTGGCGGGCTTGTGGCAGGGAACGACCGCGGCGGTTGCACTGGCGGCCGAGGTTCTTTCTCCGGCCGAGCGGATGGAGCGGGTAGCGGCCATTGAGGAGGCTTACGGCGAGCGGTCGCAGGCCGCCAGCCAGCCTGAGGGCACTTTCACCATTTCGGGGCTGGTTCGCATGGCCGACGGTTCGCCGCTGCCGCCCAAGAGCTTCGTGGGTGGATCGCTGATGCAGCGGGGCTACAGCGGCAGCCTGTCGCTGGAGTTGGACGAGACGGGTCAGTTTACGAAAGAGCTGGACGTGGGGACCGTGTATCTGCACGTCCACTCGCCGGGTTATGCGATTGTGATGGCCGGCCCGTTTCAGGCGAAGCCCGGCGAGCGGATTACGGATGTCGATCTGGTCGTCGGCCGCGGTTTCTCGACCAGGATCCGTTTTGTGGACGATACGGGCATGTCCCTTCCCGGCGCCAAGCTGGAAAGCCTGATGTACCGGCTGCCGTTCGAAGGAGGCTGGTCGGGGTATCCGCATCCGCAAGGGGAGGAGCCACTGCAAGCCGACGAGCAGGGCGTGGCAACGCTCGAGAGGTGCTCCGAATGGCCGCTCCACATCGACGCGCGTGCCAGCGGCTACCAGTTTGAGCAGCGAGAGTGGAAACTCGAGGCGGACGGCACGGTTACCTGGCAACTGAAGGCTGCCCGGCCGACTACGGGCGTGGTGGTGAGTGAAACAGACGGCCAGCCGATCGCCGGGGCGAAGCTTTTCCTCGCGCAGCGGAAGGGTCATGCCGACGTGAATCACGATCCGCGCAGCTGGTCGCGAAAGCCGCTCTTGGCGGCGAGTGATGGCGAGGGACGATTCCGTCTCGATACGCTGCGCGACGACTGCCGCTACGTCGTCTATGCCGAGACGGAAGGGCACGGCGTGAAGCTCGTCGGCGACGTGACGGCCGGCCGCGACGGACTGAGTGTCTCCCTGGGCCCGCCCTTGCGGATCCGTGGCCGCCTGATCGGAAAGCTCGATGAGCTGCCGCAGGACTACCAGGCCAAGAAGCCATATATCAACTATCGGAATCCGATCAAGCTCCTCGATAACTTCGGCTACGACACAATTCTGCGCACCCCAGTCGATATCCGCGACGGCGTCGGACATTTCGAGATCACGGATCTCTTTACGGGTTACGTTGAGTTGAACCCGCCGGGGCGAGCGATCAGGCTTAACGTCGAGCAATCGATCGATGATCTGGCGATCGATCTCACCGAGCCTCCCAAGGAGGAAGTTGCCCTCGACAACCGCCCCAAGCGACCGGTTGTATTCGCGTTCGACATCCCCGATGGCGGTTTTGCACCTCGAGGCAAGCTCCGGATCGGTTATTCGATGGACGGGACGGGACTGAGTGGCTTCCAGGATATGACTGTGGAACCGGAGGGGCCCGAGGTTCGCGCCGAGATGCTTGTGGGAAGCAGGGTGTTCTACGATGGCAGCAAGCTGTTGGGTTACTGGGTCAAGAACCGGTCGGGAATCGATGTGCCGCCGGGAGAGGAGCCGCTCCGGGTAGAGATACCCATGCTGCCGGCCGGCGCGATCTACGGCCGCGTCGTCGAGAGCGACGGCTCGCCTGTACAAGGGGGACGGGTGCACCTGGTGACGGTCGACAAGCCGCCGGAGCTGGAGTTTTCACCGATGGATTCGGTGGCGATCGAGCGGAACGACGGCCGATTCATGCTCTCGCCGATTCCACTGGCCGGCCGCTATCGCGTGCTGGCCAAAGCGGCCACGAGCGAAGCCCGATCGCTCAGCGAGATCTTTGAGTTGGGTCCGGAGCAGCCGCTCCGGGAAGTCGAGCTGAGACTGGTCGAGGGCGTGACATTGCGAGGGCAGGTTCTCGGTCCGGACGGGCGGCCGGTGACGGGGGCGGCGCTGGCGTTCGGCTACACTTCGCCGCACAGTTCGAGCTATGGCAATGCTGACGTGAAGACCGACGCTGAGGGCCGATTCACCTTCGAGCGGATCGATCCGGATCTGCCCGGTGAGTACACGCTCACGCTACGGCACACGGAGACCCTGCGCGGCCGGCACATCGAGATCGACAATCCGGCGGAACCGCTGGTGATTCACGCCAAGCCTGGCGAGCATCTTTCGGGGGTGTTACTCGACGCCGGGACGGAACGGCCGCTGGCGGATACGAAGATCACCGCATGGCTAGCAGATTACCGCGACGTTGAGTACGGCGTTCCGATCACGACGACCACTGATCCGGCCGGGCGGTTTGAGTTCAAGAACCTCGAACCGACCGCCTATCACCTGAAGATCCAGGACGGCGACGTTCTGGGTGTCGATCCGCCGAGCAAGTCGCTGCCGGGCAACGACCGGGCAGTCGTTCGAGCGGGCGTATCCGGTCCGGTCAAAGTCTTGGCGAAGATCCGCGCTCCGGACGGCGCGTAGCCTCCGAGCGAATGCTCCCGCCGCGGCAATTTGTCGCGAAAGCGAGCGGGCGTTTTGGCACCCGAATTGCGTGCGGATCGGCAGAGATGGTCTGATCCAGTGCTTCTGTGAAAAGGGGTTGCCATGCACGCCACAAGTTCGGATTCGGCCGAGTTGCTGGTTGCCGGCAGTGCTGCCGGGCTGGCGGCGACGCTGCCGATGACGGTGGTTATGGAGGCGGTGAACCGGGCCCTGCCGCGGCGGGAGCCGCTGCCGCCACGAATGGTCACGGTTCGGACGGCTGAGAAAGCGGGGGTTGCCCGCCATCTCGACGAAGCCGAGCGCGTGGGGGCGACAGCCGTGGCCCACTTCGCGTTTGGAGCGGCCATGGGAGGACTTTACGGCCTGACGAAGTCGCGCATTCCGCTCCATCCGGTGCTGGCAGGCACGGTGTTTGGAGTGGCGGTCTATGCCGCCAACTATGCCGGACTGCTGCCGGCCCTCGGTCTGCTTCGACCGGCCACCCAATACCCGGCACGGCGCAAAGTGCTATTGATCGCCTCGCATCTCGTCTGGGGCGCGACGGCCGGGGTGCTCGTCGAGCGGCTGTCGCGAGGCCGCTAGCCGTGGGCGACGGCGTGTTCGTGGGCCAGCAGCTCCATTCCTGAAGGCAGTTCACCCTGCCAGACGAGCGTGGCGAAATCGCCGGCGCGGCCAATCCATTCCGGCCCAAGCTCGCCGCGGACCGCCGCCGGCAGGAAGAGCATGAGCCGCTTGGCGGCGAGCAGGCGGTTGGGGTGAAGACTGTAATAGAGATCGAGATAGCTGGTCGAGTCGAAGCATGCGGCGCGAAGCGTTTCGAGCGTTTCCAATGCAATCTGGTGGCGTGCGGACGGTTTGAGCCGCACATCGAGCGTCGTGTGCGGGTTTTCGCCGACCACCGTGCGGATCGCGGCGGCGGCCGCGTCGCGGCGGGCGTCGAGGTCGGCGGCGCGGAGTTCAAGCGTCAGCACCTGGGCCCAGCGTTCGGCGGGCGGCCAGGCGGGCGGCGGAGCGTCGAGGTCGAGAGTGATCGTGCGGATCAGGCTGTCGTTCGACGGCGACTGGAGCGAAGGGGGCGGGAACGGGTCGAACTCGATGCCAAAGGCGTCCTGGGCCTCGTCCATGAGTTCATAAAGCTGTTCCCAGGTCAGCTCGGGGGTCTTGAGGACATAGTACGGCGGCCGCGACTGGTATTTCAGACCGAGCGACTCGGCCTCGTATCGGAAGGCCGTACCCGGCAGGATCGCAAGCTGAAACACCTGGATATCGGTGAATAGCCGGGTCGCGGTGAGGTAGTCGATGCCGCGGCGGATCGAGTCGGCCGTATCGCCGGGAAGGCCGAGGATGAGATCGGTCCGCACGCGAATGCCAGCGTCGAGCATCGCCCGGACACCGCGTTCGAAGGCGCGGAGATTCACCTTGCGGCCCATGCGTTCCTGTGCGCGGGGATCGACCGATTGCAGGCCGACTTCCACCTCGCTGAAGTTCGCTTCGCCGAGCAATCGCCCCGTCTCCGCGGTGATTCCTTCGGCCCGCAGTTCGGCCGAGTAGGTGAAACGGCGGCCGGGGTTATGCCGCGCCAGGAGTCGCAGAAAGTCGGGGAAATCGCGGCGTTGATTGAGCGTGGGATCGAGCAGGACGACCTCGTCGACCTCGTACTCGGCGGCGTGGCGAAGCTGAGCCTCGATCTCGTGCGAAGAGAGATAATAGAGCGAGTCGTAACTTTTCGGGTAGTAGCAGAACTTGCACTGGAAGCGGCAACCGCGAACCGTTTCCAGGAGCAGCCGTTTCTCTTCTCGGGCGTCGAGAATGCCCTCGAGGTAGGGCGAGGAGATCTCATCGAGGCGCTTCATGGGCGCGCGGAAACGCGGAACCGAACCGCTGGGAAGGACCATCAGGCCGTCGATCGGCGCCGGCGGAGACGGAGCATCGGCAAGCGCGGCGAGCAGTTCGGCGAACGTCTGCTCCCCTTCGCCGATCACCGCGTAGTCGAGACTCGGCCGCTGGAGCACCCAGCGGTTGTCGGCGGTGATTTCGGGACCGCCGACGACGATCCGCAGGTCGGGCCGGCGCTGTTTAAGCCGGTCGGCCACCCAGAGCGTCCGCTCGATGTTCCACACGTAGCAGGTGAAACCGACTAGCCAGGGCTCGCGCTGGAGGATCGCCTCGACCAGCCCGCGGTCGCCCAGCGAGTTGACGACCGACGGCGGGAGGATCTCGATGGCGAAACGCCGCTCGAGCCCGCGCCGCCGCGCGAGGAGCTTCAGGTACGCCGCGGCCAGCGGCACGTTTCCTTCGACCGGCTGCGGGCCGGGCGGCGGAATCGGCAGTTGGACCAGGAGCGCCTGTCGCACGTCAGCGGAGCGATTTCAGCAGCTTGATCTCGCGCCTTGGACAGTCGACCTCAAGATCAATCCTCAAGATCATCACGCTGTTTCGCACGAGACGCTTTCTTCATCGCCCGAACTGTCGGCGCCGGAAGCGGCTGATGCGGCCGGCGCGGCGCTGGAATCGAGGGGGCGGACGTCGGCCAGCGAGCCGATGGTGAGGATTTCGGGCCAGATCCGGGCGGCGGAGATCACGACGGCAATGGCGCCTATGCCGCCGGCCACGACCGAGGCCACCGGTCCCATGAGTCGGGCGGTCAGGCCCGATTCCAGGCCGCCGATATCGTTCGAGGCGACAATGAAGATATTGTTCACTGCCGACACGCGGCCCCGCATGGCGTCGGGCGTGAGCATCTGAACGAGCGTGTGCCGGACCACGACGCTGATGTTGTCCAGCGCGCCGATCAGGAACATCATCGCCAGCGACAGCCAGAACGATGTCGACAAGCCGTAGAAGATGGTCGCCACGCCGAAACCGGCCACGGCCAGGAGCATCGTTCGCCCGGCCCTCTGCAAGGGCGGCAGATGGGCCAACAGCATCGCCATGGAGACCGCGCCCACGGCTTCTGCGGAGCGGAGGAAGCCGAGCCCGCTGGGCCCCACTTTGAGGATCTCCTGAGCATAAATCGGCAACAGATAGGTTGCTCCTCCCAGGAGCACTGCAAACAGGTCCAGGGCGATTGTCGCCAGGATGAGCCTGGTGCGCCAGACGAAACGGATCCCGGCGAGGAACGTTTCCAGGGTGACGGGCTCTGCTGGACGCTCGACGGGCGGCGGTCGGATGGCGGAAATTGCGGCCAGCGACAGCAACCGGCAGGCGATGATCAATAGGAAGGCGGTGGTGGCGCTTTGAGTCGCTCCAACGATCAGCCCACCCACTGCCGGGCCGATCATGGTGGCCGTCTGAAAGACGCTGCTGTTCCAGGTGATTGCGTGGCTGAACGATTCGGCCGACACGAGTTGGGGCAAGAACGCGGCGCGGGCCGGACCACCCAAAGCCTGGCCGATTGCACCGACCCCGAGGAGCATGTACATCCACTGCACCGGGGCTCCGGTGGCCGACACCACGGCCAGCCCCGCCGCCACGCTGGAAGTGACCGCAAGCATCACCATCAGCACCCGGCGACGATCGAAGCGGTCGGCGATCTGTCCCCCGGCCATGGCCAGCACGATGATCGGCAGGGCCTGCACCAGTCCGAGCCAGCCCAAGGCCATCGGATCCCGGGTGCGATCGTAGATGTGGATGCCGACGGCTACCGTTTCGACGGCTTTACCGAAGACGATCAGGAACCAACTGATCGCGTACAGCCGATAGTTGGGGCTTTGCCAAACCGCGTACGGACGCGAGGCCAGCGGCGCCCTCGGCCCGCCGAGGGCGGACTCGTTACGGTCCGGTTGGCAGAAACGGCTTTCGGAGGGCGGAGTACGGCCGCCGTCGGGGTCGGTCATGGAGGGCAGGAGGAATGCCGGGGCGCAAAGTGTGATTGTATCTCCCTTGGATCGGGTTTGTCAGGTGATTGTGACGCGTTCTGGCCGGGACTGGCCCCCTCCGGATAATTCCTTGATCCTTTCGGGGTACGCAACTAGCCTGAATAGGGTGCCGTGTGGCCTGAATCCACGGACGACTGCTCTCGGCGGCCGTCGTCAGCCAGCGTGGTTGTGCCCGCCGTCGGTGGAGTCATGTCAAGCAGAGATCGGAATGATGAGGGTGGCGAAGCCTGCCCTGCGGTGTTGGCCGACGCGCCTCCGGCCGCCCTGCCGCACTGGATTCCCAGCCGGTTGCGCACCGCGCTGGTGATGCTGCTGGAGTCGTTCAATTACGCCCACGATCTGCAGATGGATCCCTGGGATTTCTCAGTTGAGTATCCCAACCTGACGCAACTGGGCCTGTCGAACAACGATTGCCGGTGGTTGCTCGCCCGCGGGTTGGTCGAGCATGCCCAGGAGATCACATCCTGCCACGACGACCGGCGGCGTTTCACGCGCGGTTCAAAGCTTACCTTCTCCAGCGCAACCTGCTTTGTGCTCACCAGAGAAGGGCTTCGCCTTGCGAGGCAAGCGGCCGTCAACCCGGCAGCGACGGCGGCACCCGGTCCGCTGGTGCCGCTGCCGTGTCCGGCGCTGCCCGAGATGCGAAGCGAGCCGCTTCGATCCGGCGTTCCACGGTGGGATTCCCAACGCCGGGAGTTGCGGCTGGGGGGTGAACTGGTCAAGGCCTTCAAGGTGCCGGCTCCCAACCAGGAGATCATCCTCTCCACGTTCGAGGAAGAGCGATGGCCGCCGCGGATCGACGATCCGCTGCCGGTCAAGGGGCACGTTCACCCTTCCCGGCGGCTTCACGACGCCATCCTCTCACTCAACCGGAACCAGCGGCGGCGACTGATCCGCCTCTCGGCCGATGGTCTGGGGAAGGGAATCCGCTGGGAACTCGTCGAGTTGCCTCGGGAGCAATTCTCCCAGCAGAACCGCCTGACCTCGCGACCGGCGGAATGACGCTCGCTTTCGCCGCATGGCAGGCTGTCGGCCTACGACCGGCGGAAGTGTCCGGTTGTCTGGCGGAAATTTTTGGTGGGGGTAATCGCCTGAACAGTCCCGTCCGGCGGCGCGCCATCGTCGTGATAGTCCCAAGAGACCTTCGGTAGCCGGCTGGGGCGCCATCGAAAGCATGCACAAGCTGCGGGCGGCCGGAGGCGTGCACCGGAGAGTCGGGCAGATTCGGCCGCACTGCGCCATTCCTCTCTATGGAGAGACAGACGCATGCCCCCGTCCTCACGACTCGACCCACCTCTCGGCGATTGGCTGCTCACGCTGTGGCATCACCGCCGGCGACTGCTGCTGACTGCCGCAGGCATAGCCTTTCTGGCGGCCGCGTACGCGGCGTTTGCGCCCAGAACCTGGGAAGCTTCCCAGGCGATCCTGATCCGGAACGACGCCTCCGGGCGAGTGGAAGCACCTGGCAAATTCCGTCTCGACGACGAGATGAAAACCACTCAGGAGACGCTGCTGGAGGTGGCATCGAGCCGCTCGCTGCTCAGGTCGGTCCTCACCCGGGTGGGTCCGCCCGCTGATGCAATGCCGGCGACCTCCTCCCCTTGGCCGTCGGAGATTGATATTGCCGAGTTCCGTGATGCTGTGTCGATCACGCCACCCAAGGGGGCCGAATTCGGCAAGACGGAGGTCTTCTATCTCAAGGTGAAGGACCGCGATCGGCAGCGGGCGTTGCTCCTGGTGGCCGGCGTATACGACGAGTTGCAGCAGGCTTTGGGGCGGCTGAGAGCCAACGTGGCGCGGAGCACGCTCGCCGAACTGGAGAAGACCGTGGCGCTGGCCGAAAGCCAGCTTGGCGAGGCCACCGAGCGGTTGGCGGCCCTCGAGCAGCAGGTGGGGCCCGACCTCATCGCCCTGCGGATGCTCCACCAGTCGCCGACCGGCGAGAGCGACCTGTATCGAACGCTGACCAACTCGGCCGACGAACTCCGACAGGTGCGGGGGGCCGAGAGCCAATCGGCCACGATGCTCGAACTGCTCGCGGCCGCCAAGGAGGATCCGTTGCGGTTGCTATCCGCACCGCGGGAACTGCTCGACGCGCATCCTGCCCTGGCCCGGCTGAGCGAAGGCCTGAACCAGGCGCAGTTGCGGACCGCCGGGTTGGCAAGCAAGTTCACCGAGTCTCATCCGCTGCTGATTGCCGCGCGGAATGAGGAGGAGTCGATCCGGCAAGACATCTTCAAAGAAGTCGAAGCCGCCAGGGAAGGAGTCGTCGCTGGCGCGAAGCTGGCCGAGGGCCGGCGGCAGACGCTGGACAACCAGGTGGCCGAACTGCGAACCCGCCTCGACCGCCTCACCAGTGTGCGGGCAACCTATTCCAACGTGGCCCAGGAAGTCGATCATCGGCGAACGCTGCTGGAAGAGGCACAGCGAAACCTGGCCCAGGTTCGCGCGACTCAGGTCGCCGCGGCGACCAGTGAGCAATTGAGTCCGCTCGATGATCCCGACGGCGGCACGCGGCCGCTGGGTCCCAGCCGCGCCAGCATACTGCTTCTGGGCCTCGCCGGCGGATTGGCGGCGGGGGTGGGCGTCGTCCTGCTCACCGTCCCCACGCCGCGTCCGAGCGATCTCCCCGAGCGTCTTTTCGCCGGCGCCGTTGCGGTCGAGCAGCCGGCGGCACGGCCGCGGCGCCGCGCCCGCAGCGCGACCCAAGCGGCAAGCCTGGCATCGCCGCGATCGCGCTAGGCCGATCGCGAGTCCGCGCACGACGCGAGAGGGTGCGCCGGCGCTCTCGGCCGATTCCGACACCGGGAGAGTATTGCACGACCCATCGAGGCCGCATGGCCCGTTCCCCCAGGAGAAATCTCAGTGATTGTTCCGATCTCCGAACCCGCGCGTCGAGGTCGCCGGCAACGCAACGCAGCGGTTCCTGCCGGCGCTCGGGCGACCACCCTCCCCAGCGGCGAGGGGACGGCCATACCATCTCCGCTTCGCCTGCCGGGATGGCGGCGTCTTGAGTGGCAGACGCCGCGCCGCGCGGCTTGGGCCATTCCACCGGCCGGCAATCGTTCGCGATTCTACGGGGCCGCCAAGCGATTGCTGGACGTCATCGGCGCCGCCGCGCTGATCGTCGTGCTGGCGCCGGTGCTCGCCGCGACGTACCTGGTGCTTATGGTCACCACGAAGGGGCGTCCGATCTTTGTCCAGGAGCGAATTGGCCACCTCGGCCGTCCGTTCAGGGTGTACAAATTTCGCACCATGGTCATGCATGCCGAACAGATCCGCGATCTGGTCGAAAATGAGCATCAAGGCCCGATCTTCAAGAACCGGACCGATCCGCGGATTACGCGGGTGGGACGTGTTCTGCGATCGACCAGCATCGACGAGCTTCCGCAGCTCTTCAATGTACTGCTGGGTCAGATGTCGCTGGTCGGGCCGCGGCCGCCATTGGCGGAAGAAGTCGCCCAATACGAGCCCTGGCAGATAGTCCGCCTGGCGGTGAAACCGGGGCTGACTTGCCTCTGGCAGGTAAGCGGCCGCAGCGAGATCGGCTTCGACGAATGGATGCGAATGGATGCCTGGTACGTGGAGCACCAGGGGCTGCTCACCGATCTGGCGCTATTGTGGAAGACGCCTTGGGCCATCCTCAGCCGCCGGGGGGCGTATTAGAACAAGAATCCCCTGCACACCGACCTCGAAGACTGCCCCCGAGGTGATCGCACCTAAGACCGTGGCACGACCTATAGTTGTTCTGATGCTGCCCGGCCGTTGTGCCGGCCGGAAGCGGCACAAACGGCACGACCAGCACAACCGCGCCACTCCCATGTCTCTACCCGCATCTGAACTGGACCTTCAGTCCGTCGCCGCCCGCGAGACGATGCGGGCTCGGCGGGGTTCGCTGGTGCGCGTGCTCCACGTGATCAACGGCGAGCACTATGCCGGGGCGGAACGGGTGCAGGACCACTTGGCGATTGGATTGCCGGAGCAAGGGTTCGAGGTGGGCTTCGCGTGCGTGAAACCCGGCCGTTTCGCCGCCATGCGACAGGCCCAGCACGCGCCGCTTGTCGAACTGCCGATGGGAGGCCGTGCCGACCTGCGGCCAGCGCTGCGTCTGGCGAGGCTGGTTCGCGATGAAGGGTACGCCCTGATCCACTCGCACACACCGCGCTCGGCGCTGGTCGCGGCGACTGCGGCCACCCTGGCCCGAGTGCCCCTGGTTCATCACGTCCACAGCCAGACCGCCGTCGAGGTGGGTCGGCGGTGGCTTACCCGGACCACGGCACTGGTCGAGCGGCTGAGCTTGTGGCGTGCCGCGGGACTGGTGGCGGTCTCGGGGAGCCTGTTCCGCTACCTGCACGCCAACGGCTACGCGCAGCATCGCATCTGGCTGGTGCCCAATGGCGTACCGGTTCAGGGGCCGCTGGGCCCATGGAATCGTTTTCACTCCACCTGGACGCTGGGAGCGCTGGCCTGGCTGCGGCCGCGGAAGGGGATCGAAGTGCTCCTGGAGGCCATGGCGCTGCTCAAGGCGCGCGGCATTGCCGTACGCCTGCGCGCGGTAGGCCAGTTCGATTCCGAGGAGTACGAGCGCGAAATCAAGTCGCGCGCCCAAGCATTGGGGATTGCCGACGCGGTCGAGTGGGTCGGCTTCCGCCAGGACGTAACCGAACAACTGCGGCAGATGGACATCTTCGTGCTCCCCAGCGTGCTCAGCGAGGCGATGCCGATGTCGATCCTCGAGGCCATGGCTGCGGGCACTCCGGTGGTGGGAACGCGGGTCGACGGCGTGACCGACCTGGTTGCCGATGGCGAGGACGGCCTGCTGACCCGGCCCGGCGATCCGCAGGACCTGGCAGGCGTGTTGAGCCGCATGATCGGCGGGAAGGTCGACGTCGGCCGCCTCCGCCGCGCGGCGCACCGCAAGCAGGCCGAACGATTCTCCGATGCCAGCATGGCCGCCGGGGTGGCCGAGGTCTATCGCGAGGTGCTCGGAACATGACTCCACGCGTGACGCTGTTCGGTTATCAACTCGATGCCCTCACCATGGGTCAGGCCGTCGATCGGCTGGAGACGTGGATCGGCTCGCCGGAGCGAACCTGCCGCTACGTGGTGACACCCAACGTCCACCATACGGTTATGTATCAGCGGCACGACGGGCTGCGGCTCGCCTATCGCGATGCGAGTCTCGTGCTGGCCGACGGGATGCCGATCGTGCTGGCCGGGCGCTTGCTTCGCCGCGGCGTGCCTTGCCGGGTGACCGGGAGCGACCTGGTGCCAGCCCTTTTCGATCGCTTTGGGCAGCGCGAACTGAGCGTCTATCTGCTGGGGGCCGCGTCTGGAGTGGCCGATCGCGCCGCCGAAAACATCCATGCGCGGTGGCCGGGGGTCCGCGTGGTGGGCACATACAGCCCCCCGCTGGGCTTCGAGCACGACGAGGCCGAGAACACCGCCATTCTGGGCCGGCTGTCGGCCGCGCAGCCCGATGTGCTTGTGGTCGGCGTGGGAGCGCCAAAACAAGAACTGTGGGTCCACGCGCACCACCGCCAGATCGACGCCAAGGTGGCGCTGTGCGTCGGAGCGGCGATCGACTTCCTGGCCGGGCATAAGCCGCGCGCGCCGCGGTGGATGCAGCGCGCTGGCCTGGAATGGTTTCATCGCATGGCCTCGGAGCCGCGGCGGCTGGCCCGCCGTTACGCGCACGACGCCTGGTATTTCCCGCAACTGGTTTGTGCCGAGATGCTGCGAGGATTCGTATGAACGCCGACCCCACACCTCTCTGGCGGCGGCTTGCCCTCAAGCTGTACTACGCGACCACCTACCCGGGCCGGCAATGGTATCTCGGTCGCGAGGCAGCTTCGGGCCGCGCTCCGCTGGCGATCCTCGTATTTCATCGCGTGGCCGACGATGGCGCGAACGATTGGACTACCCCGACCGGCGAGTTTGTGGACGCGATCCACTGGTTGAAAGATCACGTCGAACTGGTCTCGCTGGAAGAAGTGCAGCGGCGGATCCGCGAGCGGCATAACGACCGGCTGGCGGTCAGCATCACGTTCGACGACGGCTACGCCGACAACTGCCGGGTGGCCTTGCCCCTGCTCGTTGAGGAGCGAGTTCCCTGCACCTACTTCGTGAGCACAGGCCCGGTGCTTGAAGGCACGTTCTTCCCGCACGATCTGGAAATGGGGAATCGGCTGCCGCCCAATTCGGTCGAGAAGCTTGCCGAATTGAGCCGGCAGGGGATCGAGATCGGCGCCCACACGCGAACCCATGCCGACCTGGGGCGGATTACCGACCGCGACACGCTCCTCGACGAGTTGATCACCGCCCGCGAGGACCTGGAAGCAGCCGTGGGACAGCCGATTCGCTATTTCGCTTTCCCCTTCGGCCGGCAGGAGAACCTATCAGACGCGGCCTTCTCCCTAGGCCGCGCGGCCGGGTATGCAGCCATGTGCTCTGCCTATGGGGGATACAACCTGCCGGGCGACGATGCCTTCCATCTGCAGCGGCGGGGGGTGGATGGTCCGGCCATTCGCATCAAGAACCGTGTCATGGCCGATCCGCGCGAGTTGCGCGTGCGACGTTTCCACCCCGTTCCATCCCCGCCGGCCGACGCAATAGTGCCGGTCGCAGCGAGCGTACCATCGGGGAGTTGCCTGTAGATCGTCGAGAAGCGTCGTTGGGTCGTCGATAGCCCGGCCGCGGGAGCATTGAAACAATTACCGCTTGGTCGCCAGACCAGGCCCTGGGGAGACGAGAATGTCCGCTTCGGTCGCGATTCGCGAGCCACCCGCACGCTTCACGCTCCGCGCCGATACTCTCGCCCAGAGCGTGGTCATTCTGCTGGGGATGTCGGTCCTGCAGCGGGCGGTGGGCTTTGGCCGAAGCATCCTGTTTTGCCGCTGGATCGAGCCGGAGCAACTCGGCCAGTGGGATCTGACCTATGCCTTCCTGGAGCTGGCGGCGCCGATTGCCGTGCTCAGTCTGCCGGCATGCTTCGGCCGTTATGTCGAGCACTACCGCCAGCGGGATCAACTGCGCACGTTTCTCTGGCGAACGTTCGTGGCCATCGGCCTGCTCACCGCCGCGGCGGTGGCGCTGCTGGTCGCCGGCCGGTCGTGGTTCTCGTACATGCTCTACGGGCACGCCGCCCCCGGGCTCATGGGGATCATGATTTTCACCCTGCCCGCTCTGATCGTCTACAACAGCCTAGGCGAGGTGTTCAGCGGATTGAGGATGTACCGGGTGGCTTCGGGACTGCAATTCGTGCAGAGCCTGTTGTTCGCCGTGCTCGGGGTGGCCCTGGTGCGGACCTGGAGCGATCGCGCCGACAGCATCCTGCTGGCCTTCGGCGTCGCCTGCGCGCTGTGCAGCCTGTTGCCCCTGTACTGGCTGGCGCAAACCTGGCGGCACATGCCCGCCGTCGCCAAACCGTTGCCGCAGACCGTGTTCTGGGCCAAGCTGCTGCCGTTCGTGGCCTCGGTCTGGGTGAGCAACTGGCTGGGCAACCTGTTCACCATGGCCGACCGCTACATGATTATTCACTACTCGGGCATGAGCCCGGCCGAGGCGCTGGCGGCGGTCGGGCAGTATCACAGCGCCCGGGTCGTGCCGCTGCTACTGATCACGCTGGCCGCCCTCATCAGCGGCATGCTCGTGCCCTTCATGAGCCATGAGTGGGAGGCGGGACGCCGCGAGGCGGTGTCCGCTCGAATCAATTCGTTTCTCAAGGTGACCGGGCTCTCGCTCACCGCGGCCGCGGCGCTGGTCATGCTGGCCGCTCCGCTGTTGTTCGGCTGGGCGTTCGCCGGCAAGTTTGACGCCGGACTGGGCGTGCTCCCCCTGACGCTGACGTTTTCGGTCTGGTTCGGCATGTTCCTCATCGCCAAGACCTACTTGTGGTGCGACGAGCGGGTCTGGCTGGTCAGCGTGGGCTTTGCGCTGGGAATCGCCGTCAATTTGTGCATCAATTCTGTGCTCCTTCCGCGCCTCGGCTGGCAGGGAGCCGTGGTAGCCACCTGCGCAGCCACGCTGGTGATGCTGCTAGTGACCTACGCTTTTGTGAGCCTTCGCGGCATGCCGATTAACGCGGGAACATGGTTTGTTTCCGCGCTTCCGGCCGTGCTGTGGCTCGGCCCCTGGTTCGCCCTGGGGTCGCTCATGGCGGTGGCCGGGCTGGCCGCGCGGGGCGAATGGATCTGTGACCGCCGCGAGAAAGAGCAGCTCGCCGCCGTACTGGCAGACTACTGGGGGCGAATTCGTAGCCATTGGAGCCGGTGGAACTCCGCCGCCGGGTCGATCGATGTTTAGTCGCACCGCGCCGGCTCGACCGGCACACCAACCGCTCAAGGTGATGTTCCTCCACACGTCGGCCGTGATCGGAGGCGCGGAGACCTTGATGCTCAACCTGATCCGGCGAATGGACCGGACGCGGTTTGCCCCCGAACTGTGCTGCCTCAAAGGACGCGGCCCGCTCGGCGATGTGCTGGCGGAGGAGATCCCCGTCTTCGAGCGGCTCATTGATCACAAGTACGACTGGCGCGTCGTGCTGCGGTTGCGGCGGCTGTTCCGCCAGCGCGGCGTCGATGCAGTCATCTCTGTGGGCGCCGGCGACAAGATGTTCTGGGGCCGCCTCGCCGCCGTCGCCGCCCGGGTGCCGGTGGTGATCTGCGCGATCCATTCGACCGGCTGGCCCGATCGCATCGGACGGCTGAACCGGCTGCTGACGCCAGTGACCGACGCTTTCGTGGGCGTGGCCGCGGCCCATGGTCGCTACCTCATCGAGGAGGAAAGATTTCCGCCGCACCGCGTGCGGGTCATTCCCAATGGCGTCGATACGGAGGTCTACTCACCGCGCCCGCCCGATATGGAACTCCGCCGGCAGCTTGGCATTCCACCCGGGCCGGTGGCCGGCGTGGTGGCGCGGCTCAGCGAAGAGAAGAACATCGGCCTGTTCCTCGACGCGGCGGCACTCGTGCGCCGGGAGATCCCGGCGGCGCAGTTCATCGTCATCGGCGACGGCCCACTCCGCGGCGCGCTGGAGAACCAGGCGAGCAAACTGGGCATTCGGCCGGCGGTGCACTTCCTGGGCTGGCGGTCTGATGTGCCGGAGTTGCTGGCCCTGTTCGATGCGTTCGTGCTCAGCTCGCATATCGAGGCCAACCCGGTCTCGATCCTCGAGGCCCTCTCGGCAGGCGTGCCGGTCGTGGCAACCCGTGTCGGCTCGGTCCCCGAGACGGTACAGCATGGCATTGGATTTCTCGTCGATCCGGGCGACCAGGCGAAGATGGCGCAGCGGATCGTCGGGTTGTTCCGTCAGCCGGCCCTGGCCCAGTCGATGGGGCGCAACGGACGCCGCCTGGTTACCGGCCGATGGTCGCTCGATTGCATGGTGCGCCATTACCAGGAACTGATTGAAGAGATCTACCGCCGCAAGCGGCCGCGGCAGTTGCCGCCGTCGCTGGCCGATACCTCACTCAGCTTGGAGGACACCGGCCAGCACGTCGCGCCGCAACACGTCATGGAGGTGCTATGAGCAAGACGGATCGGACCGGCCGGCGGCCGACCATCGGCATTGTATTTCCGGGCGACATGGGCGCCGCCTTCGGAAGGCTGCTCCAATCGGGCGGATTTCCTGTCGTCACTACGCTCGAAGGGCGCAGCGAGCGAACGGCCCGCGCATGCGGCGAGGCCGGTCTCGCGGTGCTGGACTCTCTCAGCGACGTGGTGGCCGCGGCCGACACGGTCGTATCGCTTGTTCCACCCCAGGCCGCCGTCGAAGTGGCCGAGCGGTTTGCCGATCTCGCCATCGAGTTCGGCCGTGCCCCGATGTATGTCGATGCGAACTCCATTTCGCCGTCGACGCTCGGGGCCGTCGAGCGCCACATTGAGCGGGCGGGGGCGGCGCTGGTCGACGCCTCGATTCACGGCCTTGCCAGCCGCATCGCCGCACACGGCACGCTCTATCTCAGCGGGCCGGCGGCCGGCAAGCTGGCGGAAGACTGGAAGGGGCTGATCCGCATTCGCTGCCTGGGACATCGTCTCGGCCTGGCCTCGCTCCAGAAGATGCTCCTGGCCGGGATGTCGAAGGGCCTTGTCGCCTTGTTCGTCGAAATGGCCCTGGTCGCGCGGCAGTCGGAATTATTGCCGGAGTTTCTCGACGAGACGCGGCGGCACTATCCGGCCGTGATCGAAATGATGGATCGGCTGCTGCCGACCGTTCCGCGCCACGCACGGCGCCGCGGTGCGGAGATGGAAGAACTGGAAACGATGACCGAGGCGCTGGGCCTGCGACCCGGCCTGATTGCCGAGTGCCGCCGGCTCTATACCGAACTCGGTCGGAGCGATCTCGAACAGCGGGCGGAGTCGCTGCCAGCCTGCCAAGGTCTTGAAGCGGTCATCGAGTTTATCGGCGGGTCCGAGCCGCTTGCACCCCATGCTGCCGGGCAGCCCGTCATCTCAACCACCCATTGCCACCACTGACCGAGACATTTGACATTCGAGGGAGACACCGAAATGGCTAATACACCGCGATCCGCCGAACTGCATCCGGGCCCGGGTTTCCGCGTGCGGCTCGATTTCCCGCGGCTCGACACGCGGCTCATGCAGGAGTTCCTGGCGTTCCACACGCCCGACATTTCCGATCTGCTCAACCGCATGTATGCCGTCGATCCGGGAATTCGCTGCCTCACGGGCGATCATCACCGGCTGTGCGGCCCGGTGTGCACGGTAAAGGTTTTTCCGGGCGACAACCTCATGGTGCACAAGGCGCTCGACGTCGCCCGCCCGGGCGATATTGTCGTGGTCGACGCGCGGGCCTCGACGATGAACGCCGTGCTCGGCGACCTCATCAGCACGAAGGCAAAGCACCGGCGGATCGCCGGCTTTGTCGTCGACGGCCTCGTCCGCGACCTGCCCGACATCCTGCCGCTCGATTTTCCCATCTTCGCCCGCGGCACGACCGCGATCGGACCGCTCCACCGCGGTCCCGGTGAGATCAACTATCCGATCTGCTGCGGCGGCACGGTGGTCAACCCGGGCGACGTGCTCGTGGCCGACCATGCGGGAATTGTGATCATTCCCCAAGACATCGCCCAGGAACTGCTGTTGCGGCTGAAGAGCCACCAGGCGACCAACGCATCGTACCTGGCGGCGGTGCAGCGCGGCGAGTTCTCCAATGCGTGGGTCGACAAACTGCTGGAGCATCACGGCTGCCCGCTGATTGGCGCCAGAGCGGCCGGGCCAGAGTCTCTTCCGCTGGATGTTGCCACGGCGGCAGCGTCCGCCACCCAGGCTGACGTTGCCATGACGGGTCGCTGATGAATCTCGCCCTCACCCGCCGATCGCTCGAGATGCTGGCGCTCGCCGAGCGCGCCCGGATGGCGATCCGCCGCCGGAGCGCCGCCCGCCGCATGGACCGCCAGCGGTCGGAGTTCTATGACTCCTTATGGCGCGAAGCAGCCAGTCGGCTGGGGGGCCGGATCGAAAGCCTGGCCGACGGCCTGCTCGAAATCAGCTCCGGCGGCCGGACGATCCGCGTGTGCCGCAACTACACGCCGCTCGATGATCCGGTGACGCTCCTCCTGGCGGGCAACAAGCCGGCAGTGGCGAAGCTGCTCGCGCGGCACAGCCTGCCAGTACCGCGGCACGCCGAGTTCACGCTCGACGACATCCGCCCCGCGGTTGCCTTCCTGCAACAATGGGGGCGATCTTGCGTGGTCAAGCCGGCCAGCGACACCGGCGCGGGCCACGGAGTGACCACCGGCGTCGCCACGCGCTGGCAACTCACCCGAGCGGCGGCCACGGCGGCGGCCTTCGGCTCCGAATTGATCATCGAGGAACAAGTCGCCGGCGATAACTACCGGATGCTCTACCTCGATGGCGTCCTGCTCGACGCGGTGCGGCGCGGTCCGCCGAACGTGGTCGGTGATGGCCGCTCCAACATCCGCGCGCTGGTCCGCCGCGCCAACGCCGCGCGGCTAGCTGCCGGGTACGCCGCCGCCCAGACGCTGATCACCTTCGATGCCGACATGCGGCGGACGCTCGCCGGCCAGGGGATCACCCTGCGGACCGTGCCGCGGGCCGGTTCGCGAGTGATCGTGAAAACGGTGATCAACGACAACGCATCCGCCGACAACGAAGCGGCGACTGACCAGCTCTGCGACGAGGTCGTGGCAGCGGGTGCCGAGGCTGCCCGCGCCGTGGGCGCCCGGCTTGCCGGAGTCGATGTGGTCACTGCCGATCCCAGCCGACCGCTCGAAGAGACGGGGGGCGCCGTGCTGGAGGTCAACACGACACCCGGCTTCTATTACCACTATATGAAACAGGGAGGCCGCTTCGACGTGGCGCACTACGTGTTGCGGGCGCTGCTCGAAGACCGTGCGGCGACCCGGTGGGACCTGCCCGTTGCGGTTCCTTGTGGAAACGGTTGAATGATAAGGCCAGTTGAGCTGACACTTCCGATTCCCGCCGATGACCCGCTCGCCGAACGACGGAGCTCGAGCGGCCTGGCGTGCGACCCGCGGTGCGGCGAAGAGCCGTCGATCGCCCTGCATCGCTTGCCGCGGCGCAAGAACGACCGCCGTGATCGGCCGCCGGTAATCATCCTCGGAGGTGGAGCGAACGCCCTCTCAGTGGCCCGCAGCCTGGGGCGATACGGTGCTCCAGTGTACGCGATCAACCTGCCCGGCGAACACGTCCGCTACAGCCGTTTTGCCCGCTGGATCCGCCTCCCCGCCGGGCCGAACTATGCCGAGGTGTGGACTGAATACCTGCTCGGCCCGCAGTCGGATCGGCTCGTGGGGGCCGTACTCCTGGCCGCCTCCGACGCCGCCCTGGAGATTATTGCCCGGAACCGGCCGGCGCTGGCCAGGCGATTCCTGCTGGACGACTCGAATCCGCAGGCCCAGTTGGCGATGCTCAACAAGCTGAGCACCTACCGAGCGGCGGCGGCAGCCGGCGTGCCGACGCCGCGGTTCTGGCTGGCCGGCAGCCTCCGCGAGGTGGAAGCGATCCGCGACGAGCTGGTCTTCCCGCTCATCGTCAAGCCGCAGCTTTCGCACCTCTTCGAGGCCCGTTTCGGCCGCAAATTCCTCACCGCCGAGAGCTACCAGGACCTTCACGGCGCGCTCGGTCGCGTGGGCGACGCGGGGATCGATGTCGTACTCATGGAGAAGATCCCCGGCGGCGACGACCGGCTGGCGAGCTATTACACCTATCTCGATGAATACGGCGATCCGCTGTTCGACTTCACCAAGCGGATCATCCGCCGTTATCCGCCGGGGATGGGGGCGGCCTGCTACCATGTGACCGACCAGGTGCCCGGCATCCGCCAGCAGGCGCTCAAGCTGTTCCGCCACGTCAGCCTGCGCGGGCTGGCCAATGTCGAGTTCAAGCTCGATCCGCGCGACGGCCAACTCAAGCTCATCGAGTGCAACGCGCGTTTCACCGCCGCCAACTGCCTTGTCACGAGTGCGGGGTTTGACCTGGCGCGGTTCGTCTACAACCGCATCGTCGGCCTGCCCCAACCGCCGCTCACCGATTTTCGCAGCGGTCTCAGGCTGTGGTATCCGATCGAGGACTTGAAGGCCTTCCGGACTCTTCGCCGCCGCGGCGAGATCACGGCCAGCCAATGGCTCGCCAGCATCGCCCGGCGTCAGACGTTTCCGTTCTTCGAGTGGAGTGACCCGCTGCCGACCGTAGCCGACCTCTTTCACCGCCTCGCTGGCAAGCTCCCTTGAGACCCGGTGCGGCACACGCCGCCACCAGTCGTCCTGAGCGGTTCGCCGGAGCATGTTCACGGCTTGAAGCGGTGAGACATGGCACCCCGCCTCAGGCTGATGCGGCCACCCTGGCGGGCAGCAGGCCGCTGTGATAGTCTGGCGAAGAGCGCATACGCCCTCGGCAAGGAGGATCATGCCTTGAAGCTCGTCGCCTATCTGCTCGCCGCGGTCCTTGCGGGATTGGGACTTCTCTTCATCCTTGGCAACCAGGGGGTATGGGCAAGGATTGTCGTCGGCGCGCTGTTGTTGGCGGCCGGCGGGGCACTGGCGTGGATCGCCCGGCAACAGGTCAAGGCGGCCGAAACGACGATCGTGCAGAAGATCGATCTTTCGGGCGACGTGCACCTGGAGAGCCTGACATGCCGTTCCTGCGGCGGCACGCTGAGCCGCAAGTCGATCAGCGTCGAAGCGGGCGCCGTGATGGTCCACTGCGAATACTGCGGCGCCGTGTACCAGATCGAAGAGGCGCCGAAATGGTAGGGCGCGCCGCGGCGGCACGCTGGGCCCGGCGGGCGTGGACCGGGCTCCGCAACGACGTGGCCGGGCTGGTCACCTCCATGCGCTACAGGCCGACTCCCGCGGGTCTCTATGAATACCGCGTGGCGCCTCCCGGCGGCCGGCGGCGCTTGCACTTGCGGATCCACGAAGACGGAAGCGGCCTGCTGCTGGTCGATGTGAGCGACGCGATCCACCTCAACCGGGCCGCGACGGCAATTGCCCGACTGGCCTTGGAAGGGATCGCACCGCGGGCCGCCCGGGCGGTGATCCGCCGCTGGTTCACTGCGGTTCCCGGCTCTGATCTGGAGCGCGAAGTCGCCGAGATCTACGCCCTGGTCGAACATCTTCGCACGACGACCGATGCGTGCGCCACCTGCCACTTACCGGGCAAGCGGCGGGCCGACCTGTTCAGCACGCCCGCGCACGCGCCCTACAAGGCCGACCTGGCGTTGAGCTACGGGTGCAACAACGCCTGCCGGCACTGCTACAACGAGCGCGGCCGGCGCGAGATGCCTTCGCTCGACGGGGCGCGGTGGCGCGAGGTTCTTGCCCGGCTGGCCGACATCGGCATTCCCTATGTGATCTTCACCGGCGGCGAGCCGACGCTCTTCGGCGACTTGTCGGGGCTCATCGCCGAGGCCGATCGGCTGGGGCTGGTCTCGGGCATGAACACCAACGGCCGCCGCCTGGCTGACGCGTCCTTCACCGGGCGATTGCTGCGGGCGGGCCTGAGTCACGTGCAGATCACGCTCCTCTCAGCCCATGCCGACGTGCACAACTCCATGACGGGGTGCCGCAGCTTCGATGAGACCGTGGCCGGAATCCGTGCCGCGCTGGCCGCCGGGCTGCACACGCTCACCAACACGACGCTCACGCGCCGCAATGCCGACGGGGCGGAAGAACTGGTTGACTTTCTGCACAGCCTCGGACTATGCACGCTGGCCGCCAACGGCATGATCTACTCGGGCGACGGATGCACGGAAGACGAAGCGCTCTCGGAAGACGAGCTTGGCCCGCTGGTGGTGCGGCTTCGCGATCGGGCGGCCGAACTGGGAATGCGTTTTCTGTGGTATACACCTACCGCGTGGTGCAGGCTCTCGCCGGAAGAACTGGAGGTTGGCCCGCGGCGCTGCAATGCGGCCGAGTACTCGATTTGCATCGAACCCAGTGGCGACGTGCTGCCGTGCCAGTCGTACTATGTCTCGGCGGGCAATATCCTTCGCGACCCATGGGAACGGATCTGGCACAGCGAGTTGTTCCATCGCTTCCGCGACCGCGGGACGGATCCGCGCGGGGCCGGACTGCCGCAGCGATGCTGGAACTGTGCCGATCTCGGCATTTGCGGAGGCGGTTGCCCGCTGGAGCGGGATCGGTCGCCGCAAACCGCGACGGTCGAAGGATTCACGACTGCGCTGGCAGCAGGCGAAGCGAGGTGCGGATGGGAGGGACACTCGCGGGGCAAAAGGCGAGTGTGATCAACAGGCGACGTTGAAAGGGGGAGCAACCGTGGATCTCAAGCGACTGCTAGGGCCTGTCAGCCCGCCACCGGCCGATCCGCTATCGCGCGCCGGCATCACGCCGGGAATGTGGCACTACCGCCACGAAGTGGAAGGGGAGGTCACGCGGCATCACCTGCGGATCGACAGCGACGGTTCGGGGCTGATGGTGGCCAATGCGGCCGCGGTCGCGCTGTTGAGGCCCTCGGGTGCAATCATTGCAAAGGGTCTCCTGGACGGCGAGGCCGACAGCGTTATCATCGATCGCCTGCTCACGGCCTTCCGCGGCGCGACGACCGAACAGGCACGGGAAGACGTCGAGCGCGTCCGCCGACTCATCGCGACGCTCGACGCCCCGGGCGACAGCTATCCGATCGTGAATCTCCGCGACCCGGAGTTTTCGTCGCAGTCGCGTCCGGCCGCCAAACCCTTCTCGGCCGACCTTTGTCTCGCGGCGCCCGATACGCTGGCGCCGATGCTCGACCGGTTATGGGAGGCAGGCTTTCCACACGTTACGCTGATCACCGGGGCGAAACCGGATCGCGCGGCGCTGTTGCGCGGCGTGGAGCGGGCCGAGGATCTGGGGATGATCGCCGGCATCCGCGGTCGGGGAAGCGACCTGGCCGGGGGCACGCTCGTCGCCGACCTGGCTCAAGCGGGCATCGATCACGTCAACGTGCTCTATCTCGCGCCGGATGAGGTGGTGCACGACGCCCTGGCCGGGCCGGGCGACCATCGGCATGCCGTAAAAACGCTCCAGGACGTTCGGCGCAACGAGGTCTGCCCGGTGGCCGAGGTGGCGCTGACCGCGTCGACGCTCGTGACGCTGGAAGACACGCTGGATGCATTGAGCGATATGGACGTGCGAAATATCGCTTTCTTCGCGCTCACGGCGGAGAACGGCGGACCGGCCGAGGTTCTTTCCAAGGAGCAACTGCTCCAGGCGGCCGATGTGGTGGAGGATTCCGCCGGTCGGTCCGATGTTCGCTACCTCTGGTACCCGCCGCTGGTGTTCAACCCGGTCCGCAGCCTGGCCGAACAGGTCCAGCGCGGGCCGCGGTGTTCCGGGCAGCATGCAGTGCGGGTGCAGGCCGATGGCGACGTCATTCCCGCCCATGGTCCGTTTCGCGCAATCGGCAACCTGCTTAAGGGTACCTGGCCGGCTGCGATCATCCTGGCTCTGGCCCTTTTCTTGTTCGCCGCTTCACCCGTCGGGGCGCAGAACTATACGTTCAGCGTTCCCAATCTGAAGATGCAGGTCTGGGTCCAGGCAGATGCCTCGGTGCGGATCGAGTACGACATCACGTTTCGAAACAGCGAGTTCGGCCAGGCAATCGACGTAGTTGACATCGGCGCGCCGCAGGCGAATTACCAACTGCGTTCCGCCACCGCCTCGATCGACGGCGTAGCGCTGACCGATATCCGTCCGTCGGAGTACGTCCATCCCGGCTATGAGGTGCACCTGGCGGGCAAGACCATCGCGCCCGGTGCAAGCGGCACACTGCACACGGAGTTCGTGGTGCCCGACATGGTCTGGCAGGACACGACCCGCGACGACTACGCCTCGCTTCAGATCACGCCCACGTGGTTCGGCGAGCAGTTCGTCGTCGGCACGACGCAGATCGACCTGGCGGTGCACTTGCCGGCCGACATCCAGCCTGACGAGGTGCTGCACCAGGGCGTGGAGTTCAACCAGAAGGCCCTCTTCGGCGACGGCACGACGGTCGCCTGGCAGTGGCCGGCGACTCGGCTGACGGGGCCGCACAAAGTGGGCGTCTCGTTTCCCAAGCGCGTGATGAACCGCGTGGTGAAGATGAGCGCCATCGGGTTACTCGTCAAATGGTTTGAAGAGTCGCCGGGCGTGCGGATGTTCTTCGGGCTTGCCTTCGTGGTGTTGTTCGGCATCACGTTTTTCCGTTTCACCGGCGGGACCGGGCTCTCGGTGTTCGTGGTTGCCGCCGCTCTGCTGACACTATTGTTCATGGTCCGCCCTGGCGTGCACCTGCTCGCCATGCCGCTGGTGGTCGGCCTGCTGGTGCTCAACGAGTGGTTCCTCCGCAAGCGGCGACTCGACTACATGCCGCCAATTGCCCAGGTGGAAGGAGGCGGCATCAAGCGGGGACTCACCGCTCCGGAGGCCGCAGTGATCCTTCAATTGTCGCCCGGCCGAATCCTGGGGCTGGTGATTTTCGGCCTGCTCAAGAAGGGAGTGCTCCACCAGATCCAGGCCGATCCGCTGGTGGTGTCGGTCGACGACCGCTTCACGATACGCGACGACCGCGTGTTGACCAGCGACAAGGAGCGGACGAAGTTCCTCCGCAAGGCCGCCGCCAAGGCGGGCGTGGTGATCCACCGCTACGAGCAGCCCTTCATCTATCGCATCCTGGGTGCTTCGCAGCAGCCCGTGCACGAAATCGATTTCGCGGGCCCGATGAAGCACCTGCTCCTTCACGCCGCCGAACGGCTGCGGGGATTCGACCTGTCCGACACCCAGGACTACTACCGCTCGATCGTCCGCCGCGCGGCGGAAGAAGCCCGCTGCGTCGGCGAGATCAGCCAGCGCGAAAAGCAGATCGACCGCGACTTCGAGTGGATCCTGATCGACGACGACTGGCCGACCGTGTTCGACCGGGGGCCCTACCGGCCCACCTGGACCCGTGGCTCATTCGGCGGTTCGGGTCCCGTGGTTCCATCGGGCCCAACCGGTTCGGCCCCTGCGGGCGGAACAAGCTTCGGCGACGTGGCCGCGTCGTTTGCCGGATGGACTGAAAACACCATGGGACGCATGGCGACGGCGCTGGCACCCGGATCGCTGGCCGTGGACCGGCCGGGCGGCGGTTTCATCGACTTGAGCGGCGCCGACCGCATCACCGCCGACGTCTTCCAGGCGCTCTCCGAGGCCTCGCGCCAGGGAGGCGGCGGAGGCGGGGGCGGCGGTTGCGCTTGTGCCTGTGCCGGGTGCGCGTGCGCGTGCGCATGCGCCGGCGGAGGAAGGTAGAGGTCCTGGCACTTGTGGTGGAGGCCTCGCGCTGCCGGAAAGGCTACACCACCATCGCGGCAGGCTCGCGCCATATGCGCGGCCGCAGCGGCACGTATAATGGAGCCCTGACCACCGCTGCCCGGCGCCGAATTGGCCGTTCAAACGGGGTACTCGACCGGGTGACAAAAGGGCAGCCCGAGACAGCCACGCCTCAAACCAGGAATGCGAAGCGCACGATGAGCGAAGCACCGTCCTCCTCCGCCTCGAACCGCACCGATCAGGCAACCGCCGCGGGGTCAAACAGCGCGCAGACGCTGTTTCTCGCCCTGATCATGGTCTCCTCGCTGTTTTTCATCTGGGGATTCTGCCATGCGATGCTGGACGTGCTGAACAAGCATTTCCAGAACACGCTGCACGTGAGCAAGGCCCAGTCGGGCTTCATACAGACTTCGGTATTCGGGGCCTACTTTCTGCTGGCGCTCCCCTCGGCATTGTTGATTCGCCGCATTGGCTACCAGCGCGGGATTCTGCTGGGCCTGCTGGTGGTGGCCATCGGCGCGTTCCTGTTCATTCCGGCCGGCCTGTACTGGCAGACGTTCGGGGCATTTCTGTTCGCCCTGTTCGTTCTGTCGAGCGGCCTGGCGTGCGTGGAGACAGCCGCCAACCCCTACGTGACCGTGCTCGGGCCGCCGGAAGGGGCCGCGGCGCGTCTCTCGGTGGCCCAGGCCTTCAACTCGGTGGCGTATATCATCGCCCCCACGGTAGGAGGCGCGCTGATCTTCGGCCGGCGCGTCGAGGCGGGGGAGCCGGTCAACTTCCAGTCGCTGCTCATTCCCTACGTCGTCCTCGGCTGCGTGGTCCTGCTGGTATTCGCCGTCTTCTCATTCATCAAGTTGCCGCGGATCGACGAGCAGGAGACCGCTTCCGGCGCCGACGCGGCCGGAGTCCGGCACGTTCCGCTCATTCGCCAACCGCACTTCACCTGCGGCATCGTCACGCAGTTCCTCTATATTGCCGCGCAGGTGGGTGTCAACGCATTTGCGGTGAACTACATTCTGGAGAACGCAATTACCGCCGACTCGTCGGGCGCCACGAGAGTCGCCCCGCTTTTCGACTGGTATCGCGAGGTGACGAGGGCGGCGAGTTGGGAAGCCACCGCGGCGTACGTGGTGACCATCGCCATGATCCTCTACGCGGCAGGCCGCTTCAGCGGTGCGGCGATCACCAAGGTCGTCAAGCCTCATGTGCTGCTGGCCCTGTACGGCATCGCCAACACTCTGATCATCGCTGTGGTGATGGCCGACATCGAGCACTTCTCGTGGATGGTGCTGCCTTTCTGCTGGCTGTTCATGTCGATCATGTTCCCCTTCATTTTCGCCATGAGCCTTCGTGATCTCGGCGCGCAGACCAAGCTGGCGGCTTCATTCCAGATCATGTCGATCGTCGGCGGCGCCATCGCCCCGCCGCTGATGGGTTATCTGGCGGACCAGTACCACAGCATGGCGATTTGCTTCATCCTGCCGCTGATCGGCTTCGTGGCGACCACGATCTACGGTTTCGCCTATCCGAGCCTGCTGGAGAAGTCGGCCCGCGCGGCCGCCTGACGGCGGGAGTACGACCAGCCTCCACGGCAAATCCGGAGGCTGGTCGGGACGGAGACGATCACCGGCGGTCTCACTCCGCCGCGGCGACGGCGAAGTCGCCTTTGAGACTGCGGTAGACCGTGTGGACGTGATTGGCCGGGTTGCCGGCCGAATCGGGCTGCGTGTTGCAGAGTTCGATCACGAACGTCGGTCCTTCGACGCGATAGTAGTGCCCGATGCCCGGCTCCCTGGCGCCGGCCCAGGCGAAGTGGATGTGCTCGACCCCCGCCTCGCGGATCTCGCGCTGTTCGGCCGCGGCGACCGCCGGCGTCATGTTGCCCGTGTACACTTCGATGAGCTTCAAGAGCAATTCCTGCTGCCGCGAGTTCATTGCCGAATAGGCCAGGCCAGCCTCTTCAGCCCGCGGTGGTTGCGGCTCGGCGCCGGCGCGGATGTCGCGCGGCGCTTTCTCGGCAATGACCACCTTCGACAACTGCTCGGCGCTCAACGTGCCGACGAGCTTAAATCCCTGTTCTTCCTCACGCGCAAGCACCCGGGTGCCGCGTTTGGGTCCGACGCCGTAGTCGGCCTTGATCTCGGCGGGGTTGGCGCCAAGAAAGGAAGGTGTGTGGCTCACGATCCGACCGTGCTCCACGACGAAGTTGAGCGACACGTGGTGCCCCTCAACGCTCACCTGCCACGGCGCATCGCCGCCCGGCTGACCGAAGATCGCGAAGAAGTAACGAGCCGGGTCGCGGAACCACGCCGGTCGCCCTTTCTCCAGGTCGTGGAGGATCTTCTCCAGTTCCATGATCGTCGTGGTCTTCTCGTAGCCGGTCTGGCTGAGCACGGCGCGGAGCAGCCGATGGGCCGCGTCCTTCTGCGCTTCGTTCATCTGGCTGATCGGTAAGCCCTTCCGGTCTTCGAGCGGCACGTAGTGCCATTGCACGCGGCGGGGCGTGTCGAAGGGCATGGCGGCCCGCGCCTGTTGCTCGGGGGTGAGTCCGGCAAGGAACTCCTTTGCTGCCCCCGAGAGCTCGGGCGGAGCCTCCTGTGGTTCCGCCGCCAGCCAGCCGCCGACGGCCAGTACGCCGGCGAGCGCCAGCATCACACCGAGTATTTGAGTCCTTCTGCCTGGGTATCCGCCCATGAAGTGCGCCTGTTCTTTAGAGCCTGTGTGCCGCGACCAGGATGGGAGGGAGTGCCATGCCCGCACGACGCGAGGCAACAAATGGGGGTGCTTTCGGCCGCCGACCATTCTATGGCCGCGGCGGGCCCGGCAGCGGAAGTCCGGCGCCGGCGGCCGATTGGCACGGTGTGAGCCCCCATCAGTCGGGCGTGTCACCGCGGCCGGGTGGGGCATCGTGGCGGTGATCGTGCTCGAGGCCCGGAGGATGGGTCTGGTCGAGGTGAATGTGCAACTGCGGCAAGGCTTTGTGCAGTGCGGCCAGCCCGGCGTCGGTGACCGCCACTCGATCGAGATACAACGATTCGAGCTGCGTCATTTCGTGAAAGTGCTGCAGTCCGGCGTCGGTCAACGGGGCGTCCATGAGATGCACAAACCGAAGCGATGGCAACTGTCGGAGCACCTCGACACCTTGGTCCGTGATGCCCGGCCCGCCGGCGCGGAACATCTCCAGTTTCCGCAAGGCGGCCAGTTGCCGCAGCCCCGCGGCGTCGATCCGCGTCTGGTGCAGATTGAGGATCCGCAACTGCTCGAGCCCGGCAAGGGCCTTGAGTCCCTCGCCCGTCACCTCCACCCCATCGAAATCGAGCCGCTCCAGCCGCACAAGCGAAGCGAGGTGGCGGAGCCCGCGGTCGCCGATCCGCGAGGCCGGCAGCACCAGTTCCTTGAGCGAGGCGGCGCCGCTGATCAGGGCAAGATCCTCGTCGCCAAGCCGCGCGTTGCGGAGGATGATCGTCTGGAGCCGCCGGTTCTCGGCCAGGCGCGCGAGCGTCTCCCTGGGCACGTGCTCGTCATCCGACTCCCAGGCGGTCTCGGCCGCTTCCAATGTTGCCGCTGTCATCTCCACCGGCGGGCGCGGCGACTCCTCCACGCAACCCGCGACGGCGAGCCACGTAATCGCCAGACCAAACACCGCGAGCCGCTTTATTGTGGCCATCACCAATCGTTGCCCATGAGATGGATGTCGCCCGGTGGAAAGGGGCGACCCGCCAGCGGAAGATACATCGTCTCGTTCTTCTCCGGCAGCGGGCAGGGCAGGCCCTGCTCGTCGATCCGGGTTACGGCCCTCTCGTCGAGCCTGTGCCAGTCGAGGCGCGAGTATTTCGCGCCGATATCCGGCGTACAGAACAGCAGTCCGAATTCGAGCCCCCGCCGCCGCGCCTCGTCCATCGTCGCCGCCATCAACTGGCGAAACAGGCCTTGCCCGCGGTATTCGGGTAGCACGTAGACGTTCTGCACGCCGGCCACGCGGACCGGTTTCCCGCCCACTCGGATCTCACGGGCGACGATGCCCGCATGCGCCACGATCTCCCGTCCCTCCTCGGTCACCAGCGAAAACGCCGGCTGGCTGCCGTGCCAGGACCGTGTCTGGGAGAAGATCTCGACGTCGGGCGGGAAGCAGCGGCATAGACCGGCGCGGATCGCGGCATCTTCAGCCGAGGTGACGTCCGGTTCGTCGAGTAGGCGAAGTTGCACGGGCACGCTTCACGTTGCGAAGGATCTCCGCGCGTCGGCCTCGTTCTCGCAAATGTCGAGGATCTGATCGAGCCGCGTCGAAGCGAGCACGTCGCGGACCTGCGGATCGAGGTCGCACAACTTGAGTTGCCCGCCCTTCGACTGCATCTTGCGGTTGAGCATCAGCAGCTTGCCCAGCATGAGCGTCGACAGCCGCTCAACCCCGGCAAAGTCCAGCAGCAGTTTCTGGCACTTCTCCTGGCTGGCGACGGCATAGAGTTCCTCGCCGATCTTGTCGATCGCCACCTCGTCGAGAATCCGGTGGTCGCCGAATCGAACGACCGTGATGTCGCCCTCTTTCCACACCCCCAAGTGACGATAGGTCAGCATCCCATAATCTCCGGCTGGTCCTGAGGCATGCGTTGCGAAGCCGCGGCTATTGTACCGGGTGGCGGCCCTCCTGGGCACCATGCCCGCCAGGTAGTTGGCCCTGGCAGCGGAGCAGCGTCCGCAACAGCAGCACGGCCGTGGGAGCGTGGGTGATCGTGCCGTCGAAAACCCAGGAGACCGCCTCCTCGAGCCGGACCTTCACGCTCTTGATCCGCTCCGTCCCCTCGTGCGACGTCGCGCCAAAGGCCAGTTCCTCGGCCAGAAAGAGGGCCGTGGGAGAGTGAATGATCGTGGTGAAAGGATCGATGGTGCCCATCGCCGTCCAGCGGCCGGCGCGGATGCCCAGTTCCTCTTCCAGTTCCCGCTCGGCGGTCAGGCGCGGGTCTTCACCCGGTTCGCCGCCGCCGCTGACCGCTTCGATGCCCTCGCGGCCGATGGCGTAATGGAATTCTTCCGTCAGGTAGACGAAGCCCTCGCCGTCCATGGCGACCACCGAGACGCCGGGCTTCATCCGCACGACGCAGTGCGTGCCTGGCCGGCCGTCGGGACGGAGGACGTCGTCCTTACGCACTTCGATCCAGGGGTCGCGGTAGACTTCTCGCGACGAGAGGATCCGCCACGGTCCGTGCTGCTTCATGAACTTCGCTTTCCGGCGCTGGACGGTGGATGCTCGGGAGGGCCAGTCGGACGGCCAGCCGGCGAACTTCCTGCTCCAAAGCGAGGAGGGCCTCGTCCGGACCGGCGCAGTCGAGGTCGTCGATGTGCCAGTATTCTATGCGGTCGACCCAATCCGCGAAGGTCGCGGCGATCATCGGCCGGTGTTCCGACTCCTTGACCGCGACGACGAGATCCGCCCGCTCGAGATCGGCGGTCGTGACAAGCATCGGAAACCGCGTCGGCTCTGGAAGGTGAAGGCCCCTTGCTTCCAGGCCGCGGATTGCGTGCGGCGAAATCGGTCCGACGTTGCCCGGATACCCGAGCCACATCCCCCGCGATTCGGCCCGCCACGCCAGGCCGTCGGCTTCGGCAAGGCGGTTGAACACGAGTTCCGCAAACCGGCTGCGGTAGTAATTGCCCGTACAGAGAAACAGCACTGTCTTCATTGCGTCGGTAAACCGCTCTCCCTCAACCGGCAGTCTCTACTGGACCATCGCCGTTTCGACGTCCTTCGCCGCGGCGTACTTCTCCAGCAGGCCGACTGCCCGCGCCATAGCGGCCCGCGGCACGTCGCTGCCGCGGAAGGAGATTGCCAACAGCATAATTCGCCGCGTTTCCAGCCGCACCATGCTTCGCTCGGAATCGCTGGTCGTGCTGCCGAATGGGCCGAGATTATCCGCCAGAAGTGGCAAACCCGCAAGGTTGATTTCCCCGCGGCCGATTCCCGCGTAGGACTCGCCTTGCCGGCCGACGCGAAACACCACCGGCGGCACGAGCCGATCGGCGTCGACCGTCCCCGCCGAAAGCCGTGATTCCAGCGAGATCAGGTTGTTGATGTCGACCACCGTGTTCACCCGGTAGAGCCCCTTGCCCTGCACGATGCGGCGGAACAGCGCCTCCGACGAACCGCGGTAGCGCGTCGGGTCTTGCCCCAGCGCCCGGTAGGTGTCGCGGAGCGCCTTAATCTCCGGCTCCGCCCGGACGTCATCCATCGTGCGCCGGGCCGTCTCCTCGACAACGGCTTCGATCTCTCGCCACAGCTCTTCATCGTGCGGACTGACTGTCACCGCCGCCGTCACCACTCCCACCGCCATCCGCGGGGCGGCCGCACGCAAATCCGGAGCAAGTTCGAGTTCGATCATCGCCATTGCCCCTGCGTCCTCACCTTCTCCTGAGAATGAACACCGTATCGGCAATCTCGTCATCGAGCCGCAAGGGCTCATCGATGTCGTAGTTGAAATCGTAGACATCGGCCAGTTCCCAGGCCGGCACCGACGCGAGCAGGCGGCGAAACTGCATCGCGGTATAGAGCCGGAGAGGAAACTCATCGCGGAGCCGCAACTCTCCCCGCCCGTTGCGCACCAGCGTGCTGATGCGCAATCGCTCGACGCGGCGACGCCGGTCGCATCCAACCACGCGGAGGGTGACGGTGACCTGCGTTTTACCGTGCTGCTCGGTCCATCGCTCGGTGCATTCTTCATCGGCGTCGGGGGGCAGGAGGTGCAGGCCGAGGATGTAGATCCCACCCGGCCGCACGTTGGCCGCCACCGCTTCGAGATGCCGCCGCGCTGCGGTCTCGCTCAGCAGGTGGCGGAAGGTGTTGAACGTGCAGAACGCGGCGTCGACGGGCCGCGGCAGGTGGAAGTCCGTCATGTCGGCCCGGAACACCTGGGCTTTGAGCTTCCGCCGCACAAGCTGCCGCTTGAGAAACTCAATCGCCGGCTCGCTCAGATCGAAGCCGGTCACACGATAGCCGCGGCGGGCCATCTCCACCACCAGCCGCCCCGTGCCGCACGCCGGCTCCACCAGCCGCCGCGCCGCGAACCGGCAATACTTGCGGCAAGCCGCCTCGAGAAAATCGGCCTCCGGCCGCGTCTCCGAGCGGAAAGCAATATCGTAATACGCCGGGTAGTCGTACCAGCTTGCCTCGATCGGCTTTTGTGACATGGAACGGACGAGGGGTGACAGGCCAGCGGCAAAACCCGGAATTATACGGTTCCTGATGCCGCCGTCGACCGCGCTCGAGTCGGACGATCACGCCGCCCCCAGATCCTGAAAGAGCCGGCTGCGGAAGGTAATCGCGTCGGCTTCGACGCCAAGCGCGTCGACAAGAATGCCCGTCAATTGCCGCCATACCTCAATGCAGCGGTCGTCAAAGGGAATCTCGCTTGCGCCCCACATCTCCTCGTAATTCGTCGCCAGAACCGTACGGCAGAGGTCCTTGACCGTGGCCATCCGGGCCGGGAAGCAATTCCGCAGAGGCCGGCACATCCAAAGCACCTTGAGGTACGTCAAACGAATGTCGTAGCGAGCGACGTCGTGCAGGAGCAGCTTCTTGAGCAACAGGTTGTAGAGGTCTCCGACCAGGATGTCGCGGTCGCGCATCACTTCGAAGAAATCATCGTGCGTCAACTCGACGCCGAACGCCTTCTCGACGCGGAACTGGATGTCCAGAATGTCGAGGCCCATCGCGGCCGCTCGCGCTCAACCCGAAGCCGTCCCCTCTCACCCGTCATCGTATCTCTCGGGTGCGAGTCTTCCAAGAGTAAGGGTCGAGCAACCGGACTCGCCGCCGAACTCTCCCACGGCGCGAAAACGCAAACGTGCAACGTCTTGAAGGCGTTGCACGTTTGGCCACGGATGCGGCAGGACTGCCTGACCACGCCGGCGGGCCCGGCGTGGCGCGTGCCAGACTCGTCGGCGGGCCCGGCAAATCCGGTCGCAGGCGTTATTGCTGCGGCTGCTGATAGGGCTGCGCGCTGGCGGTGTCGAGCCAACCAGTACTGTTGTTCCGCGTCCGCACCAGCACGTAGGCCCCCTCGACGTTCTGCACTGTCAATACTTCGTTCTTGCGCACCGCCCCGACGACGTTCTCGCCATATTTTAGTTGAGTGTCGCGTGTGACGACGATCGTGTCGCCCTGCTTGTACGGGTTGGCTGGCCTCGACATCAGCTCCCACCGTCCGCCGCCCCGGCTGTTGTCCAGGACCCAGGTCAACCCTTCGGCGAAAACGATCGAATTGATCGCCGTCCCTTCGACGTCGGCACGGCCCCATTCCGTTTGCAACTGGATGCGATCCAGGGCACAGCCGCCGGTGATCGAATCGCCGTTGTGCAGCACGACCGTGGTGGTGGGGGTCGTGTTGGAGGCCAACTTGATGCCGGCCACCTCCGACAGCGGTACGTCCACTTCACCGAACGACGTCTTCACCGTGATCTGCGTGGCGCTCAGCAGCATGCCGCGGAGTTGAGTGTCTCCCACGTTAAGCTGCAAGGTTGCCACCAGCGGCGCGGCGGACGAACTACCCTGTCGCATCGTTTCCACGACCGGTCCGGCCACCGACGGCTGAGCTTCGGCGACAGGCACGGCCTGAGCGACCGCCTCGTCGCCGGCTGGCGTCGGCGCCTGTGCGGCTGCCACAACGGACCACAAAGTCATCCCAATCAGTGCGGCCAGCGCCCACGCCCTTGCTACAAACTGGTTTCTCACGGTTTCAGCCTCCCCCCGATTGAGGTCATGTCAGATCAAGTCCGCCGCCATACGACAGAGGGGTGGAGCACCAAAAGGGCTCCACCCCGTCTTCATATCGGCCGCCATGGGCGGGGAGGCTAGATTATCTTCGAGACCGCGATCGCTCCCTTCCGACGGGCGGGAGCGGTCGAGGGCACTCGCACGCTGTCAGGCGCTCAGTCGGAGCACCGGACGTCTACTGAGCGCACCCGCACGCCGAGGGCGTAGCAGCGGCGCACTTCGGGCAGGGCGCGCAAGGGGCGCACGGATTGACCGTAACGCTGACCACCTTGGGAACCATGCGGCAGAACTGGCACTCCACTTCCTTGACGACCGGTACCGGCACCCGAACCGTGTACGTTTCGAGCTTCGTCTCGGGGACGCAGTCGTAGCGCGTCACGGTGTATTTCTTTTCCTGCTGCTGCGGGACGTTCACCGTGTAGGAGACTTCCTTCGTGCGCTTCTCCGGCTGATAACGGATGACCGGATACGTCTCCTTGCGGACTTCCTCGGCGAAGGTGAGCATCTTCTTCGTCCGAGTGCGGACCTCGTCCTTGTACTGGACATTCACGCGTGTCCGCGTGCAGGGCTGATCCACGTACTTGACCACCTTCTTTGTGCCGGTCCGAGTCTCAGGCCGGTAGCAGACCGACAGACACTCGTAGGGAACCTGCTCCACGCATTGCTCGTAGGCCAGGTACTGGATCTGCTGCGTCTGGTACTGCTCCTCGACCACCGTCACTTCCTCCTTGACGATGTTCGGCACCCACACCTTGCGGCAGGCAGCTTTCGCCGCCGGCGCGCAAGCGGCGGGAGCGCACGCCGCCGGAGCACATGCAGTCGGAGCACATTCGGCATAGCCGCCGCAGCCGGCATCAACCACTCGACTCTCCCAGTGGCCGTAATCCTTGTCGACCAGCACCGTCTTCACGACCGGCACGCAGTGAGTGATTGTCCGCGTCTTGGGCACCGGCACGACGTTGACCTGGTTCCGCATGACCACGCGCTTCTCCGGCGTGGGAACCATCACGGTGTACGTGCAGGGAACTTCTTCCACCACCGGGACCTTCACCATGTAGGTCTCCGGCACTTCGACCAGCACCGGAACCTGGACGGTGTACTGCTCCTCCTGTTCCGTCCACACGGGAACCGTGGTCTTGTACTCCCGCGTCTTCTCCTCCTGGATCGGGATCGGGACGGTGTACTCGATGGTCTTCGTTTCCGTCGTCGGCACGTAGACCGTCTCGATGCACACGCGTTCTTCCGTCACGGGCACCGATTTGTACACGGTGACCGGCCGCGTCCGCTGCTCCTCTTTGTACTCGGTGCAGCAGATCGACCGCTTCTCGGTCATGTACTCCGGTACCATGACAATCTTGAGCGCCGGCAACGGCCCGGTGTCGATCGCTTCACAACGAAGCGAGCACGCATCGGCTCCCGTAACGCAGCCCCCACACCTCGAACTCAAACATGGATCAGTACAGCCGCCGCATAGCAGGCGGCACCGCCCTGCTTCAACTTGTGCCGCTGCGAGCAGCACTAATAGTCCGGCCAGTCCGGCCAGTCCGGCCATCACGACTCGTCTCATCTTTGTACTCCTGAACCACAGTTGCCTGACGAATCGACGGGAACACAGCCTTCGCGGACCGCCCCAGCTTCTCTTGAGCACCGTTTCCAGGGACTATCGGGTGGCCCGAACCGAACGAGGTCAGCAACCCAGCTCCGAAACCGCACCCTTGCAGCGGCCCTACAAACCTGTGACGACGAGGCCGATTCTATTCGAAATTCCCGGTTTGGCAATATACGCAGTCTAGGTATCATGGAAATGTTGAGTATTTCGCAAGGTTTCTTTTTCCCTCCTTTGGGGACTATTGGGAATATGGGCAAGCAAATTGCACGAATCCTGGCCTTGAGGACTTGGTCTATGATGAGCTGCCGACAGCGGTGGGCCGCATTCTTCGTGTTTCTTTCGATGACTTCTTTCCCCTCTTTAGAGGTGATTTCGGCCGAGCCGGCTCCCGATCCGGCCGCCCAGGATTTGTCGGAACCGGTCGTTGCCCGGATGCCGATGCGATTCGCTTTGGAAGACAGGGTGATCGACGAGATCGAAAAAGGCGATCTGCTCACCGTGATCGAGGACCGCAAGGACGCCTATCTGGTCGCGACTTTCAGCGGCAAGCGGGGCTTGGTGGCGAAGGAGAACACCGCCCGGCTCGCCGAGTCGGTGGAGGTCTACGACGAGCTGATCAAGGAGAAGCCGGACGAGGGAAGGCTGTACACGCTTCGGGCGGCGGCATGGTGGGCGCGGGGCGATGAGGAGAAGGCGCTGGCCGACTACGACAAGGCGATTGAAACCGGATTCCGCACGCCCAACGCCTACACCAGCCGCGGACTGTTTCATGCGGCACTGGGGAACTATGACAAGGCGATCGCCGACTACACGACGGCGATCAAGAAAGGCGAGAAGGACGTCGCACCGTATATCAATCGCGCGGCGGTCTACCTGACGCAGCAGAAGTACGATCTGGCGGTGAAGGACTACAGCGGCGCTTTGGACATCCAACCGAAGAACGCGAGCATTTGTCAGCAACGGGCGGTGGCCTGGAAGCTCAGCGGCCAACCCGACAAGGCCGTTGCCGATTACAGCAAGGCGATCGAACTGGAGCCCAAGTTCGTCGACGCCTGGATGGGACGTGGCTTCATCCGCTTCCAGCAAGGCGAACACCGGAAGGCGGTCGATGATTTTTCCGCCGCCATCGAGCTTCAGCCGAGACTCGCGCCGGCCTACAACAATCGCGGATTCAACCGCCAGAAGCTGGGCGACTGCACCGGCGCCCTGGCCGACTACGATGAGGCGATTCGCCTGGCCCCCGAGTATGCACTGGCCCATCAGAACAAGGCCTGGTTATTGGCGGCCGGCGACGATGCCAAGCTCCGCAACGGCAAGCAAGCCATCGAGGCGGCCGAGGCGGCCTGCAAGCTCTCGGAGTATAAGGATCCCGGCGCGCTGAAGGCCCTGGCAGCGGCCTTGGCCGAGAACGGTGAATTCGAGAAGGCCATCGGCTGGCAGGAGAAGGTCATCGCCGCGGTCGCCGAAGAACAGCAGCCTGCCGAACGCGAGATCCTCGAGGGCTACAAGGCCAACCGTCCCTTCCGGCTCGCCGAACCACCGGGCGACGACGAGTCGAACTAGCTTCTTCACCTGCTGGTCACGCTCCGCAGAGATTCTCCATCGGCGCTAGCGCCGAGCAGTGTTTTGCCGCTTCTGTGTTTTCTTCTCTTCAATCGACGCCGCGGAGTGCGAGGCCGACGGCACTGGCCCTGGTATGGCGATCCGTCGCCGTGTGCGGCTATACTCGGCAGAGGATGCTCCTGGTCAAAGGAAGACCGCGGCGTCTATGCGGCATTTGACCGCAATTCCGGTCGAGCGTATTACTTCGCGCACTACCACTGATACACGGATCTAATAACGTGAAGACTTCGCGACTGCTTGGCGTGGCAATGATTCTCTGCGGACTTGCCCTGATCGCCCCCATGCGCGCGGCGGAGCGGGCTGCCTCGAGCGACCTGGTCGCGGCCTGGAGCTTCGATGAGGATCGCGGCCGGCTGATCGTGGATCAATCGGGCTCTGAGAACCATCTTTCCGCCACTGCGGGCAGCCTGACGAAAGGCGTCTGCGGCAGCGGTCTGGAACTGGACTCCCGTTACGGCCACGTCTCGGCCGTGGGGAGCACGAGCCTTGCCCCCGCCGGCGCGATCACGCTCGAAGCGTGGGTCAAGCCACACTCCTTGCCGGTGGCGGAATTCGCAACTGTGATACGCAAGGACGGATGCTATTCGCTTCGCTTCGCCGGGGGTCGCCTGGGCTTCGTGCTATGGCTGGCCGGCAGTCCCGTCACGCTTGCCGCGCACAAGGCCGATTGGCAGGACGATCAGTGGTACCATCTGGCCGCCACCTATGATGGCCGGCAGACACGACTCTTCGTCGATGGTGTCGAGGTGAAGTCGTCGGAACGACCGCAGCCCGAGCAGATCGGCACGGAACACAGCAACTGTTGCATCGGCAGCAACAATGGCCAGAGCCGCATCCCCGGGGTGATCGACGAGGTGCGGATCTACAGCCGTGCTTTGGCGCCGGCCGAGATCGAGGCCAGCCGCCAGCGCGGCCTGGTGTGCCTGGCATCGCAGAAGGACCTTTCCGTCGCGGTGCGCAAGATCGGCGTCCAATTTCCGGTGCTCAAGAAGGCGGCACGCGAGTTCAAGATGCTCCAGGATGGCTTCTTGTGGATCGACGCCGAGGACTTCGCCGACTACGGCGGCTGGAAGATCGACACGCAGTTCGTTCAATTCGTCGGCTCGGCCTACCTGATCGCTCCCGACCTGGGCAGTCCGGTGGCCGACGCGAGCACCGAATTCACTATGCCCGAGCCCGGCACGTACCGTCTCTGGGTCCGCGCGAAGAACTGGTATCTCGCTGCCGCACCAGGACAATTCCAGGTGTCGGTGGGCGGGCAGCGGTCGGAAGCCATTTTCGGCAAAGCGGATACGGAAGAATGGGTCTGGCAGGACGGCGGCCAGTTCCACCTGCCGGCCGGACGCACGCGACTGGTCCTGCACGACCTGACCGGTTACTACGCCCGTTGCGATGCACTCGTGCTCACGACCGATTTGGGCTACACGCCACCCAACCAACCGGAAGAGCTGCGTCACGAACGAAGCCGGCATACGGGGTTGCCGCTTGAGCCTGTCCCGGCCGGCGAGTTCGACGTGATCGTTGTCGGCGGCGGCGCGGCCGGATCGTGTGCGGCTCTGGCGGCCGCGCGGACGGGCGCCAAGACCGCACTGATCAACGATCGGCCGGTGTTGGGAGGCAACGCCAGCATCGAGCTTGGCGTGCCGATCAATGGGGCGGCGAGCCAGCATGCCAACGCCCGCGAGTCGGGCATCATCGAGGAAGCCGGCCGGATCAAGGCCCGCTATGGCTACCCGAAGATGAGCGAGCCGTTTCAATTGCTGGCGGAAGAGGAAGAGAACCTCAGTGTCTTCCCGAACCAGCGGGTCTATGAAGCCAAGATGATCGACGCCGGCCGAATCGGCGCGGTGCTGGCCGTCGACACACTTACCGGTGTCGTCACCCGTTACCAGGGCAGGTTGTTCGTCGACGCGACCGGCGATGGCTGGCTCGGCTACTTTGCCGGCGCGAAGTTCCGCCACGGTCGCGAATCCCGCGCGGAGTTTGGCGAGAGCCATGCCCCTGAGCAGGCCGACAAGATCAACATGAGCGGCTGCCTCATGGGCGAGTTGTGCCTGTCGTATCGCGCCGAGAATGCAGGCCGATCGACACCGTATTCTCCGCCTGCCTGGGCGGCGAAGCTTCCTCCGCCCGAACTGTTCGGGCGCAGGATCGATGGCATCGGCGGCAACTGGTGGCTGGAGCGCGAAGGAACGATCGATACGCTCTGGCAGGCCGAAAAATCCCGCGACGAACTGATCCGCATCAGCTTCGGCTACTGGGACTTCCTCAAGAACCGCTGGCCGGATCGCCGCCAGGCAGAGGACTACCGCCTGAGCTTCGTGCCCTTTACCGAGGGCAAGCGCGAGGGCCGGCGGCTGGTCGGCGATCACATGCTCACCCAGGACGAAGTGCTCGCCGCCACCATGTTTCCGGACCGCATCTCCTATGGCGGCTGGCCCATGGACGTGCATCATGCTGAGGGCATCTACTCCGGCCCGGAGGGTCCGTTCCACTGCAACGACCACACGCCCATCTACAGCATCCCGTATCGCTGCCTGTACTCGGCCAATGTCGACAACCTGATGATGGCCGGACGCTGCATCAGCGTGACGCACATCGCCCTGGGAACGGTCCGCGTGCAGGGGACCCTCTCGGCACTCGGACAGGCCACCGGCACGGCGGCCGCCATGTGCGTGCGCGAGGGACTGACGCCGCGCGAGCTTGGCCAGCAGCGGATCGGCAATCTCCAGCAGACGCTCCTCAGAGACGACCAGTACATTCCCGGCATCAAGAATGACGATCCCCGCGATCTGGCCCGCGGCGTTGCGATTACCGCCTCCAGCACCGCCAGCGGCGATGAATTCGGTCGCGAGCAGGTCCGCAAGGTCGACGGCCATGAGCTGGCGATGTCGCGTGCCGTGATGTTTCCCCGCGGCCTTACCGAGAAGCTCGAGACGATCGGCGTGCTGCTGCGATCCGATCGCAAGGAGCCGGTGGAAGTGACGCTCCACGTCCGCGAGGCGGAAAGCGCCGGCGACTTCTCGTCGACTAACGATCTGGCGGTGGCCAAGGCCACCGTGCCTCCCGGCAAGGAATCGGCGGTCGAATTCGCAGTCGACTGCCGTCCCACAAAGCCTTTCGTCTCGATCTGGCTGCCGAAGACGCAAGGGGTGATCTGGCACCTCTCCGAACGGGCTCCTTTGGACTCGTGCCGCGCCTATGGCGGCGGCGACGTCCGCCCATGGCAAGTCGTCCAGGGACAGTATCACGCCTTCTATACGCGACCGCCAATGATCTACGCTGCCGATTACGGGCCGGAGAACGTCGTCAACGGCATGTCGCGGATCGTCGGCAAGACGCCGAATCTTTGGGCGTCCGATCCCGCGCAACCGATGCCGCAGTGGATCGAGATGAGCTTCCCATCGCCGACGAGAGTCAATGCGGCCTATCTCACCTTCGACACCGATATGAACGCCCCGTTCCACACGGTGCCGATTGTGCCGGAGTGTGTCCGCGACTACGCGCTTTCCTGCTGGGACGGCAGCCAGTGGGTCGAGGTGTCTCGCGAGACGGGTAATTTCCAGCGTCGCCGTGTCCATCGTTTCCCAACGGTGACCACCACGAAGCTCCGGCTCACGGTGCTGGCGACCAACGGGCATCGTTCCGCACGCGTGTTCGAGATCCGGCTGTACGAGGAATAGCCCGGCGGAATCGCAGGCGCCTGCGGCAAGCCGTGGCGGACCATGCGCACGATATCTCGCCGCAGTTATGGGGCGACGTCAAACGGGCCTTCACGCCTTGACGCACTCGCGCCGGCAGCCGTGCCGAAACCTCTCGCGGAGCGAGAGGAGTACGCTATGCCTGCCCCTGCGGTTCCGGTTCCGGCGTTTCGCGGCGGGCGCGCCAGTACTCGAAGACGATCGGCAGCACCGAGAGAAAAATGATCACCAGGATGGCAACGCTGAAGTTCTTTTTCACGATCTCGGTCTGGCCGAAGAAGTAGCCCAGGTAGAGGAAGATCGCCACCCAGGCGATGCCGCCGATCACATTGTAGGCGATGAACTTGCTGTAGTTCATCGCGCCGATCCCGGCCACGAACGGGGCGAAGGTGCGGATGATGGGGATGAACCGGGCGAGGATGATCGTCTTGCCGCCGTGCTTCTCGTAGAAGCGGCGCGTGCGCTCGAGATACTCTACTCTCAAGAACCGGTACTGCCCGGAGAACGCCCGTGGCCCGATGTACGCGCCGATCCAGTAGTTCACCGTGTCGCCGAGGATCGCCGCCACTACGAGCAGGACAAACAGGGCGTGGACGTTGAGGGAGCCGATGGCGGCGAACGTGCCGGCGGCGAAGAGCAACGAATCACCGGGCAGAAAGGGCGTGATCACCAGTCCGGTTTCGCAGAAGACAATCGTGAACAATAGCGGGTAGGTCCACAACCCGTAGTCGCGGATCACCACGTCGAGATGCTTGTCGAGGTGGAGGAAAACATCGATGATGCTCTTGATCCAGTCCATGGGAAGTGTCTCTTACCTCGATTGCAGGGATGAACAGGAGTGCCTTCGTGATCGTCACGCCCCACTCACCCTCTTTGAACGCTTCGAGTGCATTGCCCGGGTTGACGCCGCGGCACGCTGGCCGGCCGCGCCGCCGCCCTATGTTGACCTCCAAGCAATACCGGTCGCTGTCGCTCGACGCGACAGGCCGCCATTATAGCCGAAAAGTGCCCAATTGGCAGGGCGAAAACGACCGGATTCGGGCCGTAACCGGTGAATTCACGGCAAGTTGCGCCAAATCGGCGTGTGCACCACGGACCTTCATCTCCCCGCCGGAGGCAAGCCGAAGCAAGCGTCCAAGCGAGTGCGAGACCGGCTTGTTGGCGGCAGTGGCTAGGAGAGGAAACTCGCGGAGACCGGCGAGCGATGCGCAACAATCAACGCGATGTTTCGTTCTCATCGAAGCGAAACGCCTTTGAGGGTGTTTCGTTTGGATACGTCGCGGAGCATCGTTCTAAGTACAGGCGGCAAAGGGGTTTCGCACCCGGGTTGCGGACATAAGTCTTCTACGTCTTTTGGGTCGAGTGTTGAAGTTCCCAGAGGGGTGGCCGGATCTGGCTGCTGTTCGCGCGGCGAGGAGGGACTCTGCGGTCGATAGGTCAGCAGGGTCGGAGTCCTCGCCGCGCGCCGTTGAACAAGCGCACCGCCGTGCAGCGATACGCGCGCAGGGGGAGCGTGCCGGACGGAGACGGATTGCGCCGAAAAAGCATGTTCAAATTGCCAAACATCGATTACGAGCGCCGGCGAGCCAGGGCGACCAAGCGGCCAATGGACACGGCCACCCGGGGCGCGACTGAGCGTCTCGCGGCACATAGTATACTATAGTATATGTCTCCATGTCAAGGGGCAAAATGGCCAGGAAGAGAAGAAAATCGGGGGCGGCGGGCTGGGGGGGCACGCTTTCGGCCGCGTCGCGGCCGGAAGCGGAAGATGGGGAGAGGATCGGGGCCCGGCGGCAAAGGTACCCGTGCTGAAGCACGGGCCGAAGACCGCTGGGGCGGAGAAGGGTCGTGAACGACCCTGCTGGAGTCAGGGCGGCGGTACGACAGCGGGAGCGGACGCGGTAGAATGAGCGCCATGGGCCGCGTTCACAAACCGCCGTTTCAATTCACGCTCGCCAGGTTGCTGGCATGGATCACCGCGGCAGCGGTGTGCCTGTCGCTCTGGTTCTGGACCCCTGAATCGCGGCTGACGGTCGTGACGGCGATGTTCTGGGTGCTGGTCTTCGCGGCCAGCGATCGCGTGCGGATCAGTCCGTTCGCCATGTTCCTGGGCGCGATGCTGCTCGTGTGGTTCTTCCTGCTATTGCTGGTGCGCTGAAAGGAATAAACGGTGGGGCTGGTTTGGGCTCGCCCCGCTACTTCTGCTCGTAGCCGGGCTACAATGAGCGTTAGGGACCGCCGCTGCAATACGCCGTTTCAGTTCACGCTCGCCGAGTTGCTGGCGTGGATCACCGCGGCGGCGGTGTGCCTATCGGTGTGGTTGTGGATGCCATCGCTCGGGCTGCTGGTGACGGCGACGGCTAATGTTCCGGATCGAACCGTCTGTTGCGGTGGGTGACGGTGCTGATCGTCGCATCTCTATTCCTGGTCGTTTTCCTGCTGCTGATGCCGACTGTGCGGTAGAGCGTGAAGAGCGGTCGGAGTGCAAATTCGGTCCTGCGGAGCAGCAACGCGATAGGACGTCGCGTCTACGAATGCTCGCGGCAGGATAAAGTGCCTTCTCGCGCGGCCGGGTGCAGGCATGGCGCAGCGTCTGGGGCACATGCTCACACGTCGCTTCGCTCCGTGAGAGCATGCCACCCGGCCGATTTTTCAGGCTTCCCGACGGCAAGAAACGCACGAGAAGAACACTGGCTGCGCCAGCGGTACCCAGCGCGTCTACGCGGGATCTTCCTCGAACTCTTCGGGCCAGGCGTACCAGGCGGCCCAGCCCCAGAGGGCGGCGGCGGAGATCGAGATCAGCATGTGCCAGGCGAGGCCGATGGGAAGAAAGCCCAGCACAAGGGTCGGATTGGACCAGAACCACCAGTCGTGATGCAGGACCAGCAGCAGTACGAACAGGATCCACAACAGATGGCTTTTCTTCATCGCTTGGTTACCTCGCGGCGGCCAGGAATGGCTCGCGCTGGAAGGCTCGCTGCTGGTAGAGCCGCTCGAAGATGTTGCCCTCGTGCGGCTGGTCCCACTGGATCACCGTCGTCGGCACCGGACCCAGGTTCAACCGGCCGATGTCGGAACGGGACAAGAGATCCTGCTCGATGCGAGCCTCTTCGGTGATCGCCGTGACCACGAGGCTCGGGCCGAGCGAGTCGATGATCTCGCTCGGGCGATTCTCCACCACGCTCACAAACGGAAACAGGTATTCCTGGTTGGCCAAGGGGTGATCGGGCTCGTCGCAGTGGATCACCGTAGGCAGGAGGTATGTCGCTCCTTCGAATTCGACCAGCCGGTGGCCGCCGCGGAACTTCGCCGCCACGTCTTCCGCGCCTCCCTGTGCCAGGCCGCGCTGGATCGCCGCGTCGATCCCGCGAGCAATGGCCGGATCGGGGAACGCGGAGAGCAGGGCTTCGGGATCGTCGCGCTTGAGCGGCACGATCGCCGCCAGCCGCTCGGCCAGGCCTTCGGCCAGTTCGCGGCTGCAAGCGGTTGTGCGGATGCTCGAAGCATTGATGCACGACCGGCCGCCGTTGGCCGCCACCGAGGTGACCATGAGGTCGAGGTACTCCTGCCAACGGCGGGCTTTGTCGGGTCCGAGGAGGATCTTGCTGTAGCCGGGGCCGTGGATCTCCACCCGGGGATTGGCCAGCCAGGGGCGAACCGTCGCGCCGGAGCCGAAGATCATTGCCGCGCCGCAGCGGCGGAGGATCACTCCCGCGCCATCGTGGCCGGAAGGATAGAACCCGAGCGCCCTCTCGGGCACGCCGGCGCGGCGGAACGCTTCGAGAATGCGGAGCGGCGTCCACGGCTCGCGCTGTCCCGGCTTCAGGGCCAGCGGCATCTTGAGCGCGAGGGCCGGGACCCAGAGGGCATGCACACCCGGCGAATTGGCCGGCAACACGGCGCCGAACCGCCGCGCTTTGGGTGCGTAGCTCACCGCATGGCCGTCGCGGCGGCCGTAGCCGCGGTCGAGCGTCTGGAGGTCGAGCGCGCCGGTCAGGCCGTCGAGGATCGCGGCCATATTCCGCATCGCCGCCTCGATCTTCTTCATGTTCTGGCGGCAGAGGGCGTACGGCAGGCCGGTGGTGGCCGACTGCGCGGCGACGAACTCCTCGGGCGACTGCACGACCTCGCCCACCGGCAGATCGTCTTCCATGAAATGCCGGGCGGCCTGGCGAAGTCGCTCGAGCAACTCGGCAACGGTCGCGTTCTGCAGCGGCGACCAGTCGTCGGCGAGCAAGTCGCGGCTGATCAGGCCCGGATTGGCCTGGCTCACCTCGGCCACGGGCCGGCGCGTGGCGTAGTCGTGGAGCAGGACCGTGTCCTTGCTGTAGTACGGCCGGCCGGAGCGGAGGACGGGGACGGATAGCATGGAAGACGGGAATAGTGAAGGCTGAATAGTGAATACTGAATGTAGAATGAGGGGGTTAGTAGACGCCTTCGACGACGTTCACTTCGAGCTTGCGGAAGGGGCGGACATCGCCCACGCCGTCCCAGGGATACTTGGGGACCGGCGGCGTGCGAATCGCCTCGTCGCGTTCGAGGAAGCCGGGTACGAAAAACTCCTTGGTGAGCGTGGTGAGCTTCACACGGCCGCGCTGGCCGTAGTCCACCAGCCGACTCGGCTCGTCGGGGTCGACCACCTGGAGCACGGCTCGCGGCTCGGGAGCATGGTAGATGACCATGTAATCGTCGGCCGGGTCGAAAGGCTTGTGGCAGGCCAGGCCCATGAGCGTGTTGCCGTAGGTCGGCGCGAACTCGGCCCCTTCGAGCAGTTCCTCGCGGGCGAAGCGGTGGAACTGCCGCGTCATCTCCGTGCCGCCGCAGAAGACGCCGCGGATGCCGGCCTGGCGGAGCGAGATCTTCTCGCACAGGGCTTCGAGCAGCTTGGGCGTGGTGAACATGCACTGGATGTCGTGACCGGCGCGCAAGATGGTGAGCGCCTGCTGGATCACGTGTTCCTTGTACTGCTCGACCATGTCGATCTGGCCGCGCTTGATGAGTTGGATCACCCAGCGGGGATCGAGGTCGACGCAGAACGAGATCCCACCGCGGACCTGGGCCAGGTGCTCGACCGCCAGCCGCAACCGGCGCGGCCCCGAGGGCCCGAGCATGAGCCAATTCGAGCCGATAGGAAACGCCGCGGGATCGAGCGTTTCGCTGAACATCGAGTAGTCGATGCGGAAGTCGTCGATGTTGATCCGCGTTTTCGGCACGCCCGTGCTGCCGCCGGTTTCGAAGACATACACGGGCCGGTCGGCGTAGCCCTTGGGGACCCAGCGGCGGACGGGGCCGCCGCGGAGCCACTCGTCCTCGAAGGGGCCGAACCGCTGGAGGTCGCCGAAGCCGCGGATCTCGTCGCGCGGGTCCCAGTCGAGCCGCGCGGCGTAGTCGAGCCAGAACGGGCAGCCGGTCTCGGGGTCGAAATGCCACTGGACGACCTCACGGGTCCAGGCGTCGAGCCGCTGCCGCGCGTCGGCCACGCAATCGATGAGCGAAGCCGTTTCGTGCGGCGGGTCAATCGTGGTTGGTGTCTGGAGGTTCATTCTCGCTTCAGTTCACGTTGCTTGTGCGACCGAAGGGGACAGGTCCATGTTTTCGGCCATTGCATTGCGCGCCAAATCGGACTTACCCGCCGAAAAATGGACCAGTCCCCGCCTCAGTTCTGGAGATTCATTCGCGTTTCAGTTCACCTTGTTCGGGTCGCTCTTGGCGCCTTGCTCGATGGCGTACAACTTGTCGCGGCTGGCGATATAGAGCACGCCGTTGGCGGCGATGGGCGTGGAATAGACCGAGTTGGCCATGTTGGTTTCGAATAGCAGTTTCTTTTCCCGCCCGGCCTGGAATACGGCCAGATCGCCGTCTTCATCGCCGATATAGACTTTGCCGTCGACCACATAGGGGGAGCCCCACACGGCGCTCAGCAGGTCGTGCTCCCAGAGAAGGTTGCCGGTGTCCGGATCAAGGGCGCGAAAGAATCCGCTCAGGTCGCAGTGATAGAGCACGCCGTCGGCGACGGCCACCGTGCTCATCGCACGGTTCACCTTGTTGTTGTGCCAGACGGCGTCCTGCTGGCTGATCTCGCCGCGCTTGGTGGCGTCGATCGCCCACAGGTGCCCCGGTCCTTCGCCGTGCTCGGGATCCTGGCCCACCGAGACATAGACGCGGTCGCCATGGATCACCGGAGTGGCGATGATGTTGTTCTTCGTGCCGAAGCCGCCCAGCTTCCAGACGGTGCCGGATGGATTGCAGTCAAACGACCACAGCGGCTCGCCCGTTTCGGCCTCCAGTCCGTAGACGAGACCGTTGCCGCCGGGGAATACCACCTGTCGCACGCCGCCGATCTCGGCCATCGCGGGGTTGGACCATTGGCCGTGAAGGATGTGCTCGCCCGGATCGGCACGTTCCCAGACCACTTCACCCGTCTTCTTGTCGACGGCGATGAAGCTGGGGGCGTCGGGCGTGGGAAGGACGATGTGCCCTTCGTCGACGCCGTTGCCGGTCACCACGTAGACGAGTTCGTCGTCGAACAGCGGCGAGCAGGTGGCGAGGTTGTGTGGGAAGACGCCCAGTTCGCCCATCATGTCGAGCTTCCAGACGATGTCGCCGGCGGTCTTCCCGGTCGATTCTTCTTCCTGAAACGGCCCGTCATTTTCACCATCGAGGAAGCCTTCCAGGTCGGCGCAGATGAGTTCGCAGCGGTTGCTCACGTAGTAGAAGCGGTCGCCATCGACGGCGGGCGACGAGCAGATGCCCTGTTGCGGCCAGTCGTTCACGCGGCCCGATTCGAGCTTGTTGTGGACGATCTGCCAGAGGAACGCGCCGTCTTTCTCGTCGAAGCACATGATCACACCCTTGTCGCCCTTGATCTCGGGCTGGCGGGCGGCCTGGTTGTTGGTGCCGACGAGCACCTTGCCCCGGGCGACGACCGGATTGCCGTAGCTCTGCGAGCCGAGCTGCGCGATCCACTTCACGTTTTCGCCGGTCTCGATGTTCCACTGGGATGGAATGTTCTTCTCGGCCGTGTTGACCAGGTTCCGTGTCGGATTACCACCCCACATGGTCCAGTCTGCCGCCGAGAGAGGCAGCACACCGGCCAGAATGATCGCGGCGGAAGGCAAACCAGGCTTCAATCTCATAGCGGTTCTCATTCAATGCAACTATTGATCTCGATAGACGCGGACATTGTCGAAATAGAGCGGGGCCATCGAATAGGCATAGAGCCCGGCGGAGCCTTCCAGATTGGGTTGCGGATCAGTCCCTTCGAGCGTCCACTGCTCGGGTTCGGCCTCGCCGCGCGGCCAGACCTTGCACCGCACGAGCCCCTTGCCATCCTCGACGTCGACGCGGAACTTGATCGTGTACCAGCGGTCGGGATCCCAGGTGAAGCCGTCGAGTTTCGTTTCGAAGCGCGGGCCGGGCACCCAGGAGACAATTCGCAGCCGCTTGGTGCGGCCGAACATCTCGAGCCGATAGCGGGCGTTGACCAGCCCCACGTCGCCGCGCTGGCGTCCCTTCTGCTCGCCGCGGACATCGGCCTGGACCGTATAGCCGGGCTCAAGCGGCGGAGTCATGTAGACCTGGACGCGGTTGAACATGGGACCACGGGCATCGGCCGTTTTCTTGAGCGCCTTCGAGCCGTCGACCGACTCGAGGGCGAACTTGGCCTTGGAAACGCCGATCCACCAGTCGAGCGCCTGGGCATCGGCGACCGATTCGAAGTCTTCGGCGATCGGCAGTTCGGGAACGAAGCGGACGCGGGCCGTGCCACGAAGATCGCCGACGCTGGCGGTTACGGTTCCCGTTCCGCCGCCGGGCGACGGAGCCTGGTACTGGCCCTGGCTATCGATCGAGCCATCGGACGGGTCGCACGACCACTGGGCCTCAACCGGCCCGAGTTCGTGCCCCTGAGCATCGAAAGCGACAGCGCGGAAGCGGGCCGTTTCGCCCGGCTTCACCAGGATCTCACAAGGACGGACCTGCACGAGCGTGGGCTGCGCGTTCGGCGCGACGGGCTGTTCGGCGGGCATCGCAGGGACTTCGGCCGATGCCGGCTCAATATCCTTCCTGCCCAGGCACACGGTTTCGGTCGTGGTAGAAAAGACCACGCGGCCATCGGCCACGGCGGGCGAGCCGAACAGCTCGATGCTCACATTGCTCTCCGAGCCAAACGTCATCTGATCGAGCAGTTTGGCCTGGCCGCCCGCATCTTCGAGGATGCTGAACACGCCGTTCACGGCCGTGGCGTAGATCTTGCCGTCGGCCCACACAGGCGAGCCGCGGCCGACGCGGCCGATGGCCAGTTCCCAGAGCGGCTTGCCGTCATTGGCGTCGAAAGCGTGGAGGATGCCCGCATTGGTGACCACGTACAGCCGGCCGTCGTGGATCAGCGGCGAGGCATAACCCCCTTCGACGCCGTCCTGCCGCCAGATTTCGTTCGTGGCGGTGATGTCGCCCTGGCCGCGACCATCGATGGCGACCACCCGGCCCATGATCGTGGTGTCGAGGTTCTCTTCGCTGTGGGAGATATAGATGCGATGCCCGTCGACTACCGGCGTGGCGTTAATTCCCGACTGACTCAGGCGGAAGCTCCACACCTTCTCACCCGTGCGGGCTTTGAGGGCGTAGACAGCGCCGTCGGCGTTTCCAGCGATCAGCAGCCGCTCTGCGTCGATCACCGCGACCACCGGCACCGAGTAGGTCGTGTCGGTGGGTTGCCCGCCGGGTTCCGACCACCACAACGGCTCGCCGGTCCGCTTGTCGAACGCCAGGTAGCGATGGCCTCCCTTGGCGTGTTCGCCGAAGCTCGAATTGAGGAACGAGATGATCACGCGGTTCTCATCGATCACCGGTGTGTGGATGCGTCCGCCGTAGCCGCTGATGCGACCATACTCTTCGGTGAGCGATTTCTGCCAGATGATGTTGCCGTCACGATCGAAGCAGAAGAAGAGGCCCTGCACGCCGTGGGCGTACACGTAGCCGGTTTCCGGATCGGCCGCCACGCTGGCCCAACCGACGCGCGAGTTGGGAATGTCGGTGTGGAACACGCCGAAGCGATGCTCCCAGAGCGTCTTGCCCGTGGCCAGATCGAGGGCCATGACGCGTTCCTGCTCCATCACTCCTTCGCCGGCCAGGTTGATGAGAAAGACGCGGCCGTCGACGATGGCCGGCGTGCTGCGGCAAGGAACCGGGACGCGCCACCGGACATCTTTCGCCGACGCCGGCAGGTTCTTCTCGTAGGAGACACCCGTCTGCGCCGGCCCGCGCCACGCCGGCCAATCGCCGGCAGCCGCGTGCGACGCGATCGAGAGCCAGACCACGGAGCACCACAGGAACAAACGCTTTACACCTCGCGCGATCACAGACATTCTCATGGCAGGCTTTTCCAGCGGACTCTCTTGGTAAGCGTTCACGGCTGCGACCGAAACGGAGCTGTCCGTTTTGCATGCGGCGGGACGACACAGCCACGTGTTCTGAATACGGGGGGACGCCGCGGCTGCTTTGGTAACTCGATTACTGACATTGCCGAATTCTAGGGGGAGTCTTCACTGGTCAAGACCCACCGCCGGGCTTTCATCTCGAACCGCGGCAACGAACCGGGCGGACAAAGGTTCACTTGGGCGCGGAGGCTGAAGCGCGACTGAACGCGCCGCTCGAGCTCATGGGCCAGCGCGGGGCCATCGGCGGCGGGCGTTGGTTCCAGGCGGATGAGCATCTCAGTCATTGCCCGTCGCCGACAGATCTCGCAGCGGTACTCCGCCACGCCTGCACAAGAGCGGATCACCTCTTCGACGGCGCCGGGGTAGATGTTAACCCCCCGCACCACGATCATGTCGTCGGCCCGGCCGAGAATTCCGCCGGCCAGCGCCAATTCGTACCGTCCGTAGCGATCGGCGATCGCCAGGTTTTCACGAACCAAGTCGCCGGTGCGGTAACGCAAAAGGGGCGATCCGGCGCGGCCCAGCGTGGTGAGCACGAGTTCGCCCGCCTGGCCGGGCTCGACCGCCCTGCCGGTGGCGGGATCGATGATTTCGGCGAGGTAGGAACTTTCGATCACCATCAGCGTGCCGGGTTCTTCGGGACACTGGTAGCTCACCGGCCCGACTTCGGTCATGCCGTGGTGGTCGAAGACCTCGGCGGTGGTCCAGCGTTGCTCGATCGCTTCGCGGACCGCGGGAACGCTTCCGCCCGGCTCACCGGCCACGACAATCTTGCGGACGTGGAACTCGGACAGATCGATGCGTTCTTCGGCGGCCACTTCGGCCAGTCGCTGGGCGTAGGTGGGCGTGCAACAGAGGATGGTGGCGCGGTTGGCCCGCATCGCCTCGAGCCGCGCGGCGCTCGACAGCCCGCCGCCGGGTATGCACAGGCAATCAAGCTGGGCCGCTGCTTCCATCGCCGTCCAGAAGCCCAGGAAGGGCCCGAAGGAGAAGGCGAAGTAGACGCAGTCGCGGGCGTCGACGCCTGCGGCGTGGAAGACCTGCTTCCAGTTGTCGAGCATCCATTGCCAGCTCTCGCGCGTGTCGAGCCAGCGGAGCGGCGCCCCGCTGGTGGCGCTCGTCTGATTGAAACGCGAGTATCGCTCCAGCGGATAGGTGAGATTGGTGCCGTAGGGCGGATGGCGGTGCTGGTCGTCGACGATTGCCGCCTTGGTGGTAAACGGCAACCGGGTGGTGAACTCGTCGAGATCGGCCACGTGCCCGTCGAGCCGGGCCTCGCGAAGCATGGGGCCATAGAAGCGATTCGTCGGCGCAATCTCCGCCAACAGTCGCCGGAGCGACGCAAGCTGCCGGGCGCGAATCGCCTCGCGCGGCGGAGAGTGCTTTGCGCTCAGCGTTGCCATGACTGCTCCGGCATCGACGGCATGCTCGACGAAACGCTATGCGGCGCCGGCACCGAGGCGGCTTTCGCCGGCCCCGGCTTGCAGAGCGTCACCAGGACGCCGCCCAGGGCGGCCAGGGCGATGCCGGCCCAAAACTGCCACCGCAAGCTCAACCAGCCACCTTCCGGCGGATGCATCGAGATGGCGACGATCGCGTTGACGATCGGCGCACCGCCAAAGATGATCGCCATCACCACGGCCGGCTTGCCGCCGGCGCCAAACGCCAGCAGCACGCAGAATGCACCGATCGCCCCGACGATTCCCGCCAGAAGCGACCAGCTCATCCCCAGCGGCGTGAAGCTCCAACTCGCGCCGCGAAGCCAGAGCACCGCCAGCGGCGCCAGCACGGCGGTGAGAAAGTAGGCGATGCCGACGAACAAGAACGCTTTGTAGCGGCCGTCGGCCGGGTCGCCCATCAGCGTCTGGCCAGTGTGCAAGAAGACGCCATACAGGCCCCAGGCCACCACGGTCATCAAGGCAAACGCGATCCAGTTCATGGGCGAGCGGTTCGAAGGGGTCATGGGGAGAATTTGTTCGGCTCCGGACGGCGGAGCATCAGGGTCGTCAGGACGGCAAATCGGCAGCGGCCAGCAGTTCCGCCGGCGCCGGCTCAATCAATTCGTCAACCAGTCGCGGGATGGGCATGGCGGTCATCTTCTTTGTCGCCGGATCGATCGACACGCAGATCACTGTGAGCGATCCGGTGGCGACGAGCGTCTCACTGTCTTTCAACAAGCGGAAGTCGTAGGTAATCGTCTTTCGCGCCTTCTCACGGACCAGCAGATGCACCTCCAACTCATCTTCAAACGTCAGCGGCGCGGTGTACGTGCACTCGGCATGAACGCGGGGCCACGATGCGGCGCCGTCGTCGCCGTTGGCGTGAACGGTCAATCCCAGCGAGCGCAGGAAAGCATGCTCGGCCATCTCCATGTAGCGGAAGTAATTCGAAAAATGCACGATCCCCGCCATGTCGGTCTCGGAGAAGGCAACGCGGTATTTCCAGCGGAACTCGAACACGGGAGAGTTGATAATGATCGATGCTGAAGGATGCAGGATAAAATGACGCTGCGGTTGTCCGGCCGGGAGCGGCTACGTCGCCACCGCCGCTTTCTCGCGAACCAGCGGGCGGCCGTGGGCTAGCGGCGGCGGCACGGCAGCTTGCTCGGCCACGGCGCTGAACAGGGCGGTGAAATCCTTGTTCAGGTTGCCGATCAGGCAGTCGGTCAGGTCGCCGCGCAGGTCCGGGTAGTCTTTGATGAGCCGCCCGAAGCTGAAACCCTGGTCGTAAAACGCGTATACCAGCCGCCGCATCGCTTCGATCTCGAAGCACATCCGCTCGCCGTACGCCGTGAAGGCATCGGCGGCGACGCTTCCTTGTTCGAGCGCGTGGTGGACGATATCGCCGGCCAGTTCGCCGCTGCGCAGCGCCAGGTACACGCCGGAAGAAAACACCGGATCCAGGAACGCGAACGCGTCGCCCACGAGCACCAGGCCGTCCTCGGCACAGTGCTGGCAGCGATAGGAGAACTCCTTGGTAATGAAATACTCGCCGAACTGCTGGCCCGGCGCGAGGTGCTCGGTGATCCAGGCGTTGCGGCCGACCTCGCGGCAGAAGATCGCGGGCAGGTCGTGGCTCTCGTCGAACAGGTAGTCGCGCTCGGCGACCACGCCGACGCTGACCACGTCGTCGGGCAGCGGGATGTACCAGAACCAGCCCTTGTCGGGTACGTAGGCAACCGTGGTGTTTCCCTCGTCGATACCCGGATCGCGTTTGGCGCCGCGGAAATAGGTCCAGATGGCCACCTTGTTCAACTGCGGATCGGACTTCCGCCAGGCGTTCTGCTTGCCGGTCACCGCCGCCCGCCCGCTGGCATCGATCGTTACAGGGGCGCGAATTTCGAATCTTCCGCCATCGGGGCCGACGGCGGCGACGCCTGCCACGCGGCCGCCGTCGCGGAGGATGTCAACGACTTCGGTCTGCTCGCGGACTTCAGCCCCGTGGCGCCGGGCGTTTTCCAGCAGCATCTGGTCGAACTCGCTCCGCAGCACCTGCCAGGTGCACGAGGCCTCGTGCTTCAGATGCTGGAAGAAGTAGAACGGCTGCGACGCCCTGCCGTCGGTGGAGACGAACTGCACGGCGTACTTCTTGGGGAAGTGTGATTTCTTCATACGCTCCAGCGCGCCGATCCGCTCGAGCGGGAAATAGCAGAACGGCAGGAGCGACTCGCCAATGTGGTAGCGCGGGAACTTTTCTTTCTCCAGCACGAGCACCCGGTGTCCGTGGCCGGCGAGCACTGCGGCGGCTGTCGATCCCGCCGGCCCGCCGCCGATGATCACTGCGTCGAAATCTTCAATTCTGCGTTCGGCTTTCATCATTCACCATTTCCCTGAGGCGGCAGGATCTCGATAACTTCGGCGATCGGCTTGCCGAGCGGATCGGAGAGGCAGTTGCAGCGACCGTAGAGCCACGCCGGGCGATCGAGGTGGAACTCGCGGAGCATCGTGCCGCTGGCTTCGACCCGCAGAAAGCCGCCCGGACAACTGCGATAGACCACGCCATGGGTGTTGAGCAGGCCGCCGAGCGGCAATTCTCCATCGAGCACCTGGCGGCGGATCGGCTCGTCGAGCAACGCCAGATCGATGCGAATCAGGCCGTACTCGACCGGAGTCCCGCTCTCGGCGAGTTCGAGCACGCTGCGGCGCGCCAGCCAGCGCGGCGTCGCCACGCGGTTGAGCACCTTGAGCATGATTGGCTCGCCGTAGTAGTCCTCCAGCGTCGAGGTCATGTCGCTGTCGTGGACGAGCAGCCGGCGATAGGGCTGGGGCACGGAGGCCGGATCGACAACCTCGACGGCCGCCAGCGGGTCGCCGGGCACGGCGCGGCAGAGTTCGCCCACCAGTGATGCGACTTTCGAGCACGTTCTGATCGCCTGCGACACGCTGCCTCTCCTCGCCGGTTCAGGTATAGCGGACGTTCTGATGCTGGGGGAGAAAGAACGCATGCAGCAGCTCGTCGATTCGAAACAGGCTATCGCGCTCGACGGCGACTCCTGCGGGCACGAGCCTCACGTGCCCGCCGCGGCGGAGCTCTTCGAGCGGCTCGGCGAATCGCTCACAGACATCGACGCCGAACTTGCCGCGGAAGTAGTCGCGGTCGAGCCGGCCCAGCTTGAGCTGCAGGATGACCTGGCGAATGAGCTTCTCTTCCGCGCTCATCGCCAGCGCGCGGTGGATCGGCAGCTCGCCGCGGCCGACGCGATCGACATAGGGACCGAAATCCTTCTCGTTCTGGTAGTGCACCCCGCGAAAGTGGCCGAACGACGACACGCCGAGCGAAACCATGTCGGCGCCGGTCCACAGATAATCACGGTAGAGAAAGCGGTACTGCTGCGGGTCGCGAACCGCCGTATAGGCGCTGGTGACCGTGTAGCCGGCACGTTCGAGCTGCTCGAACGCATAGGCCGTCCAGGCCCGCTTTGTCGGCCAATCGGCCACCGGGGCCACGATCTCGCCCCGCTCGTGCATCTCGCGATAGATCGTGGTGTTGAAGGGAATTTCCATCTGATAGATGGTCACGCAATCGGGGGCCAGATCGATCGCCTTCTGAACGCAGGCTTGCCAGTTCTCATCGGTCTCGTTGAGCATTCCGGCGATCAGGTCGATGTTGATCTGCGGGAAGCCGATCCGCCGGGCGTAGTCGTACGAGCGGTGGATCTCGCGGGAGAGGTGCGCCCGCCCGTTGCTCTTGAGCACGTGGTCGTCGAAGTTCTCAATGCCCAAGCTCAACCGCGTAATACCCAGCTCGCGAAGCACGTCGAGCTTGCGTTCGTCGAGCGTGCCCGGCTCGCACTCGAAGGTGATCTCCTCGACCTGGTCCCACGGCAGGACCCGCCGCATGCCACCCACGAGTTCGCGAAGCTGCTCGGGAGAGAGAAACGACGGCGTGCCGCCGCCGAAATAGACGTAGCGCGGCTGGCGTCCGGTGATGAGCGGCTTGGCGGCGTAGAGTTCCAGCTCCCGCAGCACGGCCTCGATGTACGAGCTCACCCGGTCGCGTTTCGCCTCGGCGCCCGTATAAACGCGGAAGTAACAGAAATGACACCGCTTGCGGCAGAACGGCAGGTGGACGTAGATGCCCAGCGGCGTCGCCGGCAGGGGCGGTTCGTCGAGTGCCGCGAGCGCCTCGCCGCGCCGCTCCGGCTTCCAGAACGAAAACGGCGGGTAGTTGGCCACGAAGTAGTTGCCTGCCGTCGTGGGCTGCTTCTGGTGTGCCAGGAGTTCTTCGGATGTCGCCATGATGGAATTCCCGTTCAGGCCGGCTGCCCGGAAACCGACTGGTACAAGCGGGCGAAATCCTCGGCGGCGACCGGCCGCGGATTGAACCGGGCGGTCCATTGTCCGGCGGCCTCATGGGCCAGCGCATCGAGCGGCAACTGTCCGATCCCCAGTTCGCCGAGCGAGCGCGCCAAGCCGGCCAAAGAGAGGATTTCCTCGATTCGGGCCGCCAGGGCGATCGCTCCTTGATGCGGATCGCCGCCGCGCGTGATCAGCCCGGCTTCGACTGCCAGTTCGTGATAGGTCTCTCGCGCGCGCGTTTCCTCCGCGTTGAGGCGGACTACCGCGGGGAGCATCATTCCGACCGCCTGCCCGTGGGCCATCGAGTAGTGCGCCGTGAGCGGATTGGCCGCCGAGTGCGCCGCGCCCAGCATGCTGTTCTCGATCGCCAGACCCGCCAGCGCCGCGGCGAGCAGCATGTCGCCGCGCGCCTCTAGATCGCCCGGATCGGCTAGCACTCGCGGCAGCGCCTCGATCGCGCGGCGAAACGCCTCGCGCGAGAACATCTGCGAGATCGGATTGCGCTTGCTGGTCACCGCCGATTCCACGGCGTGCGCCAGGGCGTCGACACCGCTGGCGGCCGCGACGGATGCCGGTTGGGTCAGCGTGAGTTCGGGATCGAGCAGGGCGATCCGCGGCGCGGCCTGGGGGTCGCCGCAGGCCATCTTCACGTGCGTGTCTTCCTGCGAGATAAGGGCGAAAGACTGGCACTCGCTCCCCGTGCCAGCCGTGGTCGGCACGGCGATGAGGGGTAGCATGGGACCGCGGGCCTTGCCATTGCCCCAATAGTCTTCCATCCGCCCGCCACCCAAGAGGAAGTTGCACCCCTTGGCGGTGTCGATGCTGCTTCCACCGCCAAGACCGATCAGGAGATCGGGGCGATGGTTCCGGGCCACCGCCAGACACGCCTCGACCACAACCGTGGTCGGGTTCTCGATCACGTCGTTGAATCGGGCCACGACCAGCCCTGCGGCCGCCAGCGAGGACTCTGCCCGCTCGGCATGACCGGCCCGCACAATGCCCGGATCGGTCACCAGCAACACGCGGCGGACACCGCACTGCCGGGCCAGCGTCCCCAGTTGATCGACGGCCCCCGCCGCGAAGACGATCTCGGTGCGCATCGTCAGATGGAACGACGGCAGCGGTACTGCTCGAGGGTCGTGCTGGTGGTGGGGTATCGCCGAAGTCTGCACGGAGTTGATCTCTGGTGGCAGTCGGATGCGCCACAGTGTTCGGGGAGCGTTGCGCCAGCCGGTATAGCCGGACGCCGTGCCTCTGTTGGCTATTCAACCGCCTCCCGGTAGAGGAGGGATCGCATTGCCGGTATTTTTGGCAGTCAAACCTGACTTTAATGGTAGAGCGACTGCCGTGAAGGTCCAGGGGCTTGACCTGCCGCCTCGGGGCAGTCGACGGAGTGGGACTTCGCCGGCCTGGACACATCTGTCCAAGGGCTGCGAGTCTCAGGGGGCGGCCGTGACAAGCGTGGGGCCGCTCTCAGCACCCAGCGGGTCCACCGAGTCGTATTCGATCACCGTGCCGTCGCGACCGGCGGAAAGGATTTTGGACCCATCGCGCGAGAAGGCCACGTAGGTCACTCCTTCGCGGTGCCCGCGGAGGGTGAGCGTCTCCTTGCCGGTGACGAGATCCCAAACTCTCGCCGTGCCATCGTCGCTGCCGGTGATCGCCCGCCGGCCGTCGAGAGAGAAGGCCACGGCGGCGACGCTGGCCGTGTGCCCTTTGAGGACAATAGGGGGTTGCGGTTCTTCACCCGACTGGAACCAACCGGCGCGCCGGGCATCGGGCAGTGCCTCGGGTCGCAGCGGCTCACCCGTAGCGGCGTCCCACAGCCGCGCGGTGGTGTCTTCACTGCCGGTGATGGCAAATCGGCCGTCGGGCGAGAAGGCGGCGGCCAGTACGGCGCCTTGATGGGCGGTCAGGCAGTGGATCTCGGCGCCCGTCTTGGTGTCCCAGATCCGCGCGGTTCCGTCGGTGGAGGCGGTGAGGAGCCGTTGGCCATCGGGTGAGAGGTCGAAGCGTTTCACGGCCGCCGAGTGACCGCGAAAGACCCTCGGCAACAAATGGCCGTCGGCGGCGTTCCAGGCGCGCACCAGGCCGTCGTCGCCGGCGGTGAATATGGTGCTGCCGTCGGGCGAGTAGATCGCGTCGTTGACGAAACCGGCGTGGCCGCCGTGAAGCTTGCGGATGACCGTCTTCGTTTCCAGATCCCAGATCCGCGCGGAACCGTCCCAGCTTGCGGCCACCGCGCGGCGGCCATCGGGCGAGAAGCGGGCCGAGGCGACGGTGCGCGGATCGGAGAACCGCATCACCTCCTCGCCGCTATCGGCGCGGTACAGGAATGCTCCCTCGCCGTCGACTACCAGGAAGTGCTCCCCGGAGGGCGAGGCCGCCGCCGTCCAGAGCAGCGTGTGACTGCTGGCGCTCGCGCCGCCGGGTCCGGCCAGCGGCAATTCGCGGCGGCCGGCAAGATCCCACAAGCGGACCTTGCCGTCGGCGGTGGCCACGATCGCCCGAGCGGTTGCCCCCAGCAGCGATACGGCGACGATCGGCTGCCGCGCAGCCGGCAATTGCCATTCGGTCCGCCCGTCGGCGAGGTTCCACCAGCGCGCGACCCGGTCGGCGCAGGCCGTCAGCGCGTGGCGGCCGTCGGGCGAAACGGCCAACGAAGTGACTGCGTCGGGATGCTTGAGCAACAGCGAAGACTGCTCTTCGCCGGTCGCCGCGTCCCAGCGGCCGACACTATTGTCGAGGCTGGCCGTGAGGATCGTCCGGCCGTCGGGCATGAAGGCCGCCGATGAGATTTCGCGCGAGTGCCGGCGGGCCTTCCAGAGCAACTGGCCGTCGCCGGCGCGGAACAGCCAGCAGCGGCCGACGGAGTCGCCGCAGAACAGCATTTGGTCGTCGGGCGAGAAGGCCACTGCGGTGACGTTGGCTGGCTGGCCGACGAATTGCCGGATCGGCTGGCCGGACTGCGCGTCCCAGAGAGTCGCCATGACCGTTCCTTCGCCGCCGCCGGTCAGAACGGCCCGGCCATCGCGCGAGACCGCCATCGCGGCACGCGCGCCCGGGGCGCTGATCGAGAGGGTCTGCGCGCCGGTGGCGACGTCCCAGATGCGAACATTGCCGCCGAGGCTCGCCGTGGCCAGCTTCTTGCCATCGGCAAAGAATAGGGCGCTCGACGGTGGAATGGCGTGCCCCTCTTCAAGCCGGCCCGCAGCCTGCCCAGTGGCGACGTCCCACAACCGCGCGGTGCGGTCGCGGCTGGCGGTGATGATGAGGCGGCCATCGGACGATAGATCGGCGGCGAGGATCTGGTGCCGGTGCCCGTCCACCACTCGGCCGCCGATCACCCGGTACTCGCGATACTTGTCTACGTCCCACAGTTTCATCTGCTTGTCGAGACCGCCCGAGATGGCGTATCGGCTGTCGGGGCCGAGAAACGCGCACGAACGAACCGGCCCGCCGTGTCCGCGAAGCGTAACCAGAAACCGTCGCGCGGCCACATCCCAGATCCGCACCGTGTTGTCCTGGCCGGCGCTCAGCAGGCGCGTGCCGTCGGCCGAGAACTTCAGCGCCGTAACCGCGGCCGAGTGCCCTTCCAGGGCTTCGAACACGGGTGGCTGGTTTTCACCCTTACCGCCCAAGACCGCCATATCGAATGGTCGCACGTCGGCTGTCTTCCACAGCAGAATCCGCCGGTCGTAACCAGCGGAAGCCACCAGGAGGCCATCGGGCGAAACGGCCACCGCTTCCACCGGGCCCGAATGGCCGCGAAACCGCAGCGGCGGAACTTCGGCTGCCGAATCTTCTCCTTCGACCGCGACCGACCAGACGCGGGCGTAGCCGTCCTGGCTGGCGGTGATGATCGTCGCGCGGCCATCGGCAATCGTCCCCATGGCCGCCGAACGAACCCAGTCGCCGTGCGGCCCAAGCTGCCGTGCCAGCCGCACCCGGCCCGGTTCGCGCAAGTCCCAGAGCCGCGCGGTGCGGTCGTAGGAGGTCGTCAATAGCCAGCGGCCATCGGCAGTGTACGACGCGCTCAAGACGGCGTCGGTATGCCCCTCCGCCCGGTTGATCGCGAGTTGGACGGGTTGACGGCCGTCGGCCGCCGTCGCCTCCAGATCCCAGATCGTCAGGTAGTCGCCGGGGTGATTCGTCCCCGCCGCCAGATAGCGGCCATCGGGTGAGAATGCCAGGGAAAAGACATACTCCCCGGCGGTCGACAGGGTGCGCCGTTGGCTGGAGTGTTCGCGGTTGATCACCAGCACGTTCGGCCCCCACCCCGCAGTCGCCAGCAACCGGCCGTCGGGCGTGGCCGCGACGGCCTCGATTTCGTTGTCGGCCGGATACGATTGCGCCGCCTGGGTCGAGAGATAGACCAATCGCCGCCACTCCCAGTGGCGGAGGCCGGGCGGGCAATCGCCGAGCACCGCCAGCGCGGTGGTGAAGGCATCCTCGTCCACCTTCGCGGCCGCCAGGCCGATGCGGGCCAGGTACGCCGTGTATTCCTCCTTGCTCTGCGCCCGCCGGGCGGCGTCGCGGGCCTGGACCGCCTGGTCGCGTTGCTGCTCGGCCTCGACTTGCAGCCCTTCGGCCCGCTGGCGCTGTTGCCTCTCCGCCTCGCGGGCGTCGACCGCTTCGCGGCGGCGCTCGTCGGCCTGTCGGCGCTGGTCTTGCGCGACGCCTTCGGCGGCGATCGCCCGGTCACGTTCGGTGCGAATCCAGAAGAAGGCGGCGGTGATGACCAGGAAAAGGCTCACGGCCAGCGCCGCGCCAATCCGTTTGGCGGCGACAAGACGTCGCTGGCGCTGCTCCCGTTCGCTCCGCGCCGTATCGACCTGCTTCAGAAGCTCCGCGTGGCGCGGGTCGCTTGCTTCCAGCAGCGAGGCCGCCAGATCGTAATCCCCTTTGCGGTAAGCGCTCGCCGCATAGTCCAGGCTGGCGTCGATTGCCCCCTGAGCGGCCTTGCTGTTGCCAGCCCACAGGGCGACCGCCTCCTGGAAGGCAAACAGCGATTGCGCATAGGTCTGGTAGCGGTCGGTGCTGCGGGCCTCGGCAAGAGTCTGGGCGGCGCGGTCTGCCAGGGCGATGCTCTCGGAGTGCGAGAGGTATTCGCGAATGGCCGTCTGCAGCGCAGCGACGCTCTCGTAGCGATCGCCGGGCGACGTGGCCATGGCCCGCCGAGCGACGTCGATCAGTTCACCGGTCTTCTCGGTGGGACGGATTTCATTCCGCGCCGCCACCATCAGGCATTCACCCGCGGTGCGCCCGGTGTGCGGCGGGTTGCCGGTCAGGATTTCATAGAGAATGGCTCCGAGGAGATAGACGTCGCTGGCGAAACCGATCTGCTCGAACGGCCCGCCCGCCATCTCCGGCGCCATGTAGGCCGGCGTACCCGCCGGCGCCAGCCCGGCACGCGACGACTCGACCGGCAGCGCCAGGCCCCAGTCCATGAGCAGCACTTCGCCGAACCCGCCGAGCATAATGTTCTCGGGCTTCAGGTCGCGGTGCAGCACGCCGCGCGAGTGGGCGAAAGCCACCGCGTCGGCCACCTTCATCAGGATCTCGATATTCTCCAGGAACGTCTTCTGGCGGAGAACCTTGTTCCACGGCGTCCCCTGGATGCACTTCATCACGTAGAACGGCACGCCGGCGGCGTCGGCGCCGAGATCGTAGATCGGCACGATGTTGGGGTGTTCGAGGTCGCCGGTGACGATGGCTTCCGAGAGGAAGCGGCCGCGATGGATGTCGCTCTGCGTGACCGGCGCCTTGAGCATCTTGATCGCCACCGTGCGGTCGATCGACGTCTGCCGCGCGGCGAACACGATGCCCATGCCCCCTTCGCCCAATGGAGACAGCAGCTCGTAGTCGGCTTGCCGGCCCTCGACCTCATCGGGCCGCTGCAATGTGCGCGGATTGACCGTCACATGAACCTCGCGCTGGATCATGCTCGCGTCGGCGCGGAGCGTCGCCGCGGGGGACGGCCGGCTTTCCAGGGCGCTTCCCCAGATGAACGTGATCGCGTCATCCACCCCGCGCTCTGTGCCGTCGTCGGCCGGTTCGAACCCGGTCGTCCTGGTTGCCGTCCCCTGATCCGGCGCAGGCGCAGTCGGGCTGGCCGGTGGCGTCGAGTCGATCGTCACACCGATCGTCACGGCGGGCGACGCCGCGGGCGCGACAGGCCCCTGCACGGTCTCGCGCGGCAATGGGCTGCCGCAAACGGTGCATGTTTCCAGCCGGGCATCCTCGGCGGTAAGCGGCGCCTTGCAGATCGGACAGGCGAACATGATGTGAAGCTCCTTCATGCCCTCGATCATCAAACGCCGGCGCAACCGCTCCGGATCAAACTATGCCGTGCCTCGTATTCGGCGTGCCAACCGCGCCGTCTTGGAGAACGACCACGCCGCGCCCGGCACCGCGGCACGCGCCGCGGGCGTGCCATCGCCCACCGTTGCAGACGGCCGGTCGCCGCTGGCGTCCGCATCGCTGCCATCGGATGGGGCAGCCTCCTCCGGAGGATCGCCGGTTGTCGGCGCGCTTTGGTCCGGTTCACCGGTCGACGGGCCGGCTTCCAGCGGATGTGATCCGCGACCGGGCTCCCGCACCGGTTCGCCGATCCACTCGCCGGCTTTCTCGAACTCGAGCACCACGCGCGGCGGATAGGGAGGATCGACAATCACCAGTCGATAACGTCCGTCAGGCAGGTTGCGTTGGCGTATCAACTCAAACAGCGCATCGAGATCCTGCAGATAGTCGGCCGGCAGCTCAATCCAACTGTCCGCAGCGGTCTGGAGCCAGTCCGCCGCGGCCTCTCCCATCGTCTCGGCGATGAACAGCCGCGTCACCTGCTCCTGCACTTCAGCTTGTTGCGGCAATGGTTCGCTGGTCCACTCGCCTCCTTCAGAAATCCTCTTCTCAGAACCAAACGACAGCCGAATGTGCGTCTCCGGCCGGCGCAGCAGCGGCGGATCGGACCGCGGTATCACCACCGGCCGCGGAAACTCGCGGCTGGCAAGCTTTGTTTCAAATGAGAATTGCACGCGATTGAGATCTTCGGGGCGGCTGTCGTCCAGCACGATGTTGGGGTCGTTGGCCACCTCGACATCCACTCGCACCTTGTCCGTCGTCCGTGTGGCAAGATAGATGATCGAGTAGAAGCGGCTGACGGTGAACCGAGCCTGGCCCACGCCCTCGCCCGGATGCGGCGGCGAATCGAACTCGCCGCTGGGCCCGATCTGATAGTCGAGCACGCTGCCGGCATTGATCCCCGAGATCTGCGTGTGGATGCCGTCATCCCACGTGGCGGTGACGATGAAGTTCGCTCCCCGTTCCTGGTTCTGGCCCGGCGCCGGCACCGCGCCGATGAGCGCCAATACGTCCTGGGTCGGATCGCCGGGTATGATCACATCGTCGGGATCCAGCGGACCGCCGATCACCACCGGCGGAGCGTTCGTCACTCGGCCGGTCGCGCTTTGCAGTATGGCGCCGTCGGCCAGCGTAATCAAACCGCCCGCATTGAGGACGATTCGGCCGGCCTGAACCTCGGCCAGCGCCCCAAGGACCGGTGAATCGGGCACAACGATGTCGCCCGCTGCGGCGAAGTCGAGCAGTCCCTCCGACAGAATCGCACCGGGTCCGGTAACGATGGCGTCCGCCGAACGCAGGCGGATCGAACTGACGTCGGCGGCCACAAGCAGCGTTGCCGAGTCTTCTTCGAGATGAACGTCGCCGCCGCCCAGCGCGACAGAGCCGAAGTTGACCATATCGCCCGGACGAGTTCCGAGGTCTATCACCGCGGCGACCAGACTTGCGTCGTTGCCTACGGTGAGCACCACGCCCGCCTCGTTGGATAACCGGCCCTGCGCGGAAAGCAGGAGCGCGTCGCTGACCGCCAATTCGGCGCCGCTTCCCATCACGAGATCGGCGGCAGACTCCAAGCTGGCATTCGGCGCCGAACTGGCGCCGACCAGCCGTAGCGAAGAATCGGTGGCCACCGCCGCAAACCCGGAGGATTGAAACGTGAGCGTGCCGAGTTCCACGCGATCATCACCGTAGTTGCCCAGATCGATCGCCGCGGCGACCAGGCTCAGATGTCCGTCAACTGCGAGCGTTGACTGGGCTTGATTGGCGATCGAACCGGTCGCCGTGATCGCCCCGGCGCTGCTCACCGTGAGTTCCGCACCCGTGTCGAGCAGCCACTCTCCGGCGGAACTCATCACGAGCGTGCCGGCCATGCTGGCGCCGACCAGCCGAGTGGCCGAATCCTCAGCGATCGACGCCAGGCCACTCGATCGAAACGTGATCGCGCCGAAATCGACCTGGTCTCCAGCCTGGTTGCCCAAATCGATTGCCGCTGCCGAGAGGGTAACGGTGCCGCCCACCATAAAGGCGGAATCGGCGTTAGCCGTCAGGCTATCGAGCGCCGTCACGCTGGCATCGCCAGCGACCGTCAACGCGGCGCCGGCGTCGATGGCAATTTGCTGGGCCGACTCCAGGACGGCAGCACCGGCGGTACTGGCCCCGGCCAGCAACAAGGCCCCGTCTGCGGTGATCGCCGCCAGGCCCGTCGCGTGAACCGTCAAAGGCCCGACGAGATGCATCATGTCGCCTGCCTGGCGGCCTAGGTCGATCGTGGCTGCCGTGAGGTCAGCCCGGCCACCGATGTCCAACGTTGCCGCTGACTCATTCGTTAATGCCGCGACGGCTGAGAGCACAGCGTCGCCGCTCACCGTCAGGCGCGATCCGGCGGCAAGGGTCATTCCGGCCGCGGAGACAAGCGTCAGGTTGCCTGCGGTGCTGGTGCCCACCAGCCGCGTTGCCGAGTCTTCGGCGATCGACACGCTCCCCGACGAATGCACCGTGAGCGTGCCGAAATCGACGCGGTCGCCTGGCTGGTTGCCAAGGTCGATCGTGGCCGCGGTGAGGTCAGCCCGGCCGGCGATATCCAGCGTCGCCGCTGATTCATTTGTCAGCGTCGCGGCCGCTGAGAGTGCGGCGTCGCCACTCACCGTCAGCCGAGATCCGGCGACAAGGGTCATTCCCGCCGCAGAGACGAGCGTCAGGTTGCCTGCGGTGCTGGTGCCCACCAACCGTGTTGCCGAGTCTTCGGTGATCGACACACTCCCCGACGAATGCACCGTGAGCGTGCCGAAATCGACGCGGTCGCCTGCCTGGTTGCCCAGGTCGATCATGGCGGCCGTGAAATCCCCCCGGCCGGCGATATCGAGCGTCGCCGCTGATTCATTCGTTAGTGCCGCGACGGCGGAGAGCGCAGCATTACCGCTCACCGTCAGCCGCGATCCGGCGGCAAGGGTCATTCCCGCCTCGGAGACCAGCGTCAGGTTGCCTGCGGTGCTCGTGCCCACCAACCGTGTTGCCGAGTCTTCGGCGATCGACACATTCCCCGGCGAATGCACCGTGAGCGTGCCGAAATCGACGCGGTCGCCTGCCTGGTTGCCCAGATCGATCGTGGCCGCGGTCAAGTCGGCCCCGCCGCCGATATCCAGTACGGCGCCGCTCTCGTTGCGAAGCGATGTCGCCGCGGCCAGACGCCCATCGGCATTCACCGTGAGCCGGGTGCCCGACGCCAACATGATGCCGCCCGTGGAATTCAGGGCAAGCGTCTGGGCCGAGTTCGTTCCAACGATCCTCGTCGACGAGTCCTCACGGATGGTCACGGCGGCGCCGCGGAAGTTCAGGCTGCCGAAATGGGTCGTTTCGCTGCTGCTGCCGAGGCGGATATCTCCACTGCCGGCATCAAACGTCGCCAGGCCCGAAATAACAACGTCGCCATCATCGGCGATCAGGCCATTTCCCGTCGCACTGAGTGCTGCCGCCTGGAAATCGCCCAACAACACCGATCCACCCGAGGCTATATCGGCGAGCCCTGCGACCGAAATGCCCCTAAGCGTGGCGTCGCTCACCGCCATTACGGCCAGGCTGCCGTACTGGCTCGTCGCCGCGCCGCTGTCGAGTTCGACGACCCCCGCCGCCCAGGATGCCGCGCCGCTGACATCGACGGCGCCGCTGGACGTGATCGTGGTGACGGCGGTCGCGGTGAGCGCATCGGCCTTCATGCCGCCGGAGACGAGAATCGTGCCGCCGTTGAGCGTGATCGTTCCCTGTCCCGGTACGGGTGTGACTTGTGCGACGTCGACTGTTCCGGAAACACCGACTGCGCCGCCGGGGCCCGCATCGAGATCGATGATGCCGCCCGAACTGGAAACCGGGCCCGTCAGATCTATCTGGCCCGCCTCGATCGAGAGCGTGCTTTGCGGCAGGAGTTCGAAGCGGCTGACCACGACCTCGTCGAGGCTGTCTCCCGTCACCAACACCGCGCCGCCGGTCTGCGAGTCGAAGCCGCCAATCTGCACGGTATTGGCCAAGGCATCCGCCGAGGCGATCGTCAGGGCTAACGACGTACTATCGAAGGAGATGGCCGTGCCATCGGATACCGTTGCCGACGAGACGCCGTCGCCCGCCACAAGATCGTCAGAGATCGTCAGCGACTGGCCGCCGCCGGCGAGGTCGAAAACCAGTTGTCCGGCAAACGCCGGGTCGGTGATCTCCTCGATGCCGGCATAGGAGATCCCGGCGGCAGGTCCGGTGCTGAACAGAACGTCGATAGAGCCGGTGCCGACGCCCGAGAAACGATGCGCGAGTGTGGTGATCGGATTGGCGACCGGAGCGCCGCCGACGACCAGCGAATCGACTTCGCCCCCCGCGCCGCCCTCAACAAGCATTCCTGCGGCAGACAGGGGATTGCCCGCCGAGAAATCGACCAGCACCGTGTCGCGATCGTTGGACCCCTGAATGACCAGCCGATCGGTATCGGTCAACGCGAAGTCGTGCACCGTCGTGCCGTTGACCACGACGCGGGCCAGCGGACCGTTGCGGGAGACCTGGAATGTGTCGGGCGTGCTATCGCCCGCCCAAATCCCTGCCGAGATCAGCACGTCGGCAATGCCAGGCGGCGCGCCGTCAAGCACGCACCGTTCTTCGAGCGGCCACACCACCAGGGGAACGTAGAGGTGCTCGTCGTACCGCGGACGGCGGCCGGTCTTTCGCGGTCGGCAAAGGGTTGCCAACGCACCAAAAAGCCTCTTTCTCAGCCGCATGGAATCACGTTCGCAGGAAGATTCGCGACATGGGGCACGTATCCGTGGCGCGTTTCCAACGTGCCAATCGGTCACCTTTTCCGGCTTGGCCCCTCAGCACGTAAGAAACGTGCTCCACGGCACGATGGAACCGTGCCCCACGAATCCCGCGCGTCGCGTCATTCTCCAAGCGAAGGCTCGAAGTCCCCGCTGAGCCGGCTCAAAACTTCCAAACTATTATGTTTGCATCGCAGGGGATAATCAATACCTCTGAGATGGACATAGCTCCTTCGGAGGGATGCCGCCAGAGCAGATTCTGCCACCTCCTCGATCGGGCAATCTGTGCCAGTCGTACCGACGCCTACAAGCGATCTCACTGCGACAGACGCATCCGGCCGACACAGAGAGTAAAGAGGGAATAGACGTACCAAAACGACTCACTGCCGACCGAGCGTTCACGATGAACGGACCTCGTCACGCCGCTGCACTGGCAGACCATCAGGGCGACCACGATCTGCGCCGGCGGGCAATCCGCCGTCTTTCTCAGTGCCTGGCGATGGTGTCGGTGGTGGCAGCCATCTGCTGCATGGCGAGGCCGACGTCAGCCGAGCCACCCGTGTCTTACCCCGAGCCATCCGCGCGGCAAATGACCTTGCCGCCGCCTCCCGCCCGCGAGGGTGATGGTTCGCTATTGAACATCGAACCGCTTGCTCCCGATCCCGCCAGACAGCCCGCGCCGCTGTCGGTTGCCGGACCATCCGACGCAGTAGCGCCTCAGACCGAGCAAATCCCCACGCCGGAGGCTTATCAGGCAACGCTCAACAAGCGCATCGGCGACGTGACGACCCAAACGCGTCCTCCGGCCGGAGAACTGCCGGAGATGCTCGCTGCGGGCGACTCTTCGCAGAGGCCGAATGGAGGGCGGGACTGGCGCCGACTGGCCTACCATTGGCACGCGCCCGCCATCTGCCATCAACCGCTCTACTTTGAAGACGTCAATCTCGAACGCTACGGCTATACGCCATGGCATTTGCGTCCGATTCAGCCGCTCGTTTCGGGTGCGCGATTCTACATGACGCTCCCGGCGCTGCCGTACCTCGTCGCGACCAACCCGCCCAACGAAGGTATCTACACGTTGGGTGAGTATCGCCCGGGCAGTTGCGTGCCGTACCGCACGCAGCTTGTCCCGTGGGATCCGAAGGCCGCCGGGGTTGAAGCCGGCTGGATTGCCGGAGCGATCCTCCTGGTCCCCTGACCGCACGCCAGAGCCTATTGGTCTGTTGGCGCGGTCGCCACTTGCCCCAGCAAGCCCTCGAGCCTGGGCCCGTCAGCCCACTTGCTCTGCCGCCATCAGTACTTCGCGCGGATGGTCTTCCAGCAATCGCTTGACGGCCGCGGGCCCCAACCGTCGGGCGACAACGTCGATCCCCTCGAGCCGCAAGTCGAGGTCCCAGTCGCCGTGCATGTCGCTGGCCAGCAGGTGGTAGCGATTGTCGTCGAGTAGTTCGAACGACCGGTCGCGCGCCCGGCGACTCTCATGGCCGGCAAGGCATTTCAGGTTGCCTTGCAGAAGCACGCCCGTCGCGGCGATCCAGTCGAGAAACGGCCGCCATTCATCGTCGCTCAAGTCCATCCGTTCGGGATGGGCGAGGATGGGTTGATAGTCCTGGTCCAACAGGAATCCGATCACTTCACGGCCGCATTCGGGCCAGCCGCGGCCCCAATAGTCGACGAGAACCGCCCGGCCTCTGCCCAGCGAAGGAACGCCGGAGCGACGGAAGAAGTCGATAGTCCCTTCGCCGATGCGGACTTCCGCTCCGCTGAACAGGCGATACTCGATTCCCTCGCGCCGCAACTGCTCGCGAAGCTCCGCCACGCGGCGATCGATCGTGGCCGGCACGTTCCAGGGAAACTGTTCGATCCAGACATGCGGCGTGCAGACGGTGCCGACGAAGCCGCGTTCTCGAAGCTCGGCGATGCAGGCAATCGACTCTTCCAAAGCCTGGCAACCGTCGTCCACCTCGGGCAGCAAGTGGCTGTGCAGATCCAAAAAACCTTGCCGACTCAACTCAGTCCTCCTACCGTCTTCCGCAATCCTCGACCACCGGGCGCATCCCTGGCCCGTTGTTCCGCTGCCACAAAGCGCAGGCCGTATTGCTTTTTGTGGCCTGCGGGATTATACAAATGCTGCTTACGACCGGGGACGGCAGACAGACCGCGGCGCGGTCCCGATGCCACTCGGCCGTCCCCACCGTAAACCGCCCGACCCAGCCACCACCGGGCGGCCACGCCTCAACCCTACCTGCCACCTTTGCATCGAATTCCGCTTCGACCTCCCACCGCGGATCAAGCCGCGCGTTGAGAATCCCTCGAGTCACCGTGTGAGCAGGCGAGCGGAGGGCATCGGCCTAGAGTCCCACGACAGCCGGTCGATGCCGCCGCTCGCCGTCTATTATTGACCTTTGCACTGGGAGCGAAGCTCGAGCGCAGCCGGAATTCACGCCGTCAGCGCCCAAGTGTTCGCTTTTAATGCAGACCCCAACATTCGGCCAGCGGGCCATTGTTGCGCCTCTCGTCCATGGCTAGCATACTTGGCAGGTATGCCATCCGGAACCACGAACTTCCAACAGGGAACGGATACGCGATGACGGCCATTCTGCTGGCGGCCTGCCTTGCCGCCGAAACGCCGCTGGTTCAGTCGGCACAGGGCGGCAAGACACTTCTTCTCCATCCCCAAGTTCAAGCCCTCTCGACCGACCTCTTGGGGCCCTTCGCCCACCTGCCAGACGGCGTGCTGGCGGCCGATGCCAGCCAGGTCCATTTGAGCCGCGATGATGGCAAGAGCTGGACGCGACACCCCCTGTTCCGCAAGCCGGGCAAGTACCAATGCCGGCCGGAACGGGCCCTCCTTTACACCCAAAGCGGCGCGATCCTGCTGGCCTTCCTCAACCAGAAAGAAATGGCCTTCCAGTGGGACCAGGCCCAGGGCGGGCCGCAGCCCGGCTGCCGGCTGCCGGTGTATGTCACCCGCAGCCTCGACGGCGGCCAGACGTGGGAAGACCCGATACTGGTGCAGGACGGGTACTGTGGCGCGCTCAGGCAGATGATCGAGCTTCGCAGCGGCCGGATCGTACTGGCGAGCCAGAAAGCCGTGGCCGATCCCGGCCGCCATGTGACCGTGGTGCATGTCTCGGATGACGAAGGACGGACGTGGAAAGCCAGCAACATCATCGACCTGGGCGCCGAAGGTGGCTACGGCGATCACGGCGGCGGGCTGGAAGGGACGCTCGTCGAGCTGAAGGACGGACGGCTGTGGATGCTCTTGCGGACGCCGCGGGGCCGATTCTGGCAGGCGTACTCCGCCGACGGCGGGCTCACCTGGAGCGATATCGGGCCTTCGTCGATTGAGGCCAGCGGTTCGCCGGGCATGCTCCGCCGGCTGCAAAGCGGCCGAATCGCGCTCTTCTGGAACCGCTACATCGATCCAGTGAAACGGATCGGCCGGCGCGAGCAGCTTTCGATGGCATTCTCCGAAGACGAAGGAAAGACATGGAGCCCGCCGGTGGTGATCGCCCATGATCCCTTGCAGCCGGGTCACCAGGAATCGCAGCACCGGCTGTCGTATCCCTATGTCTACGAGCACGTACCCGGCCAACTCTGGGTGACAACGATGCAGGGCCCGCTCCGAGTGCGGCTGGAAGAGAACGACTTCTTACCCTGGCGACTGAGCGACAAGACGTATGCCGCACGACTCCTTCCCGACGCCCAGATCTCCATCGACGGAATGGCTGACGAACCGGCGTGGCAGAAGGCGGCCGTTTTGCGAGAGTTTGCCTTTCCCTGGAAGCAGTCGCCCACTCCCGCCACCGAGTTCCGTGCAATCGCCCAGCGCGACGCCCTCTATTTCACGTTTCGCGTCCATGATGAAGACATCGTGGCGCTCGAAAAGCTGGAGAACGAACTCGACGCCGTGCTCGAGGACCGGGCGGAGATCTACCTGGTGCTCGATGACCGGATGAGCGACTACTACTGCTTTGAGGTTGACTCTCGCGGCCGCACTTTCGATTACCAGATGGCCTTCTACCGCCGCCAGAATCCGGACTGGAATCTCGACGGGCTCCAGACCGCCGCCTCGCCATTGGCCGACGGGTACGTGGTCGAAGGCCGGATTCCCTGGAGCGAGATGCAAAAACTCGGTTTTCCGCCGTTGGCCGCCGGAACGAAGATCCGCTGGGGACTGTTTCGGGCCGAATTCAGCCACGACCGGTCGGGAGCGACCGCCCCGACGCGCGCAAGCATCCACAACCTGGGCCGGACCGGCGGCGGGCCGCCGCCGATCCAGGAGTGGATCAGTTGGGTCGACCCGAAAACCACCGCGCCCGACTTCCACGTTCCCATGTCGCTGGGCTTTCTGGAAATCGTCCCATAGCGGAAGGGCGCGGCGGGGAATTATCATCGGGGCAGCCCTTGCAGCCGATACATTCGGCCCAAGCGGCGCCTTGCGAACCGGCGACCGCGATGGAACCCGTGGCAAGATTTAGCGAACAGGCTCTGTTTGCCGATTCCTGCCTGTAAGAACATCTCAAGCCAGAGCATCGCGCAGGGATGAGGTCATCAGCCGCTATTGCCGGCGAGAGGAACGCAGCGATCGATGAACGAAAAGACGAAGATCGAAGGCATTTTCACCCCGCACATGGTTCCTCTCGATTCCCAGGGGAGGATCAACGAAGGGGAGTTGCGGCGTTACGTCGACTGGCTGATCGCCAAGGGAGTGCACGGCCTCTATCCCAACGGCTCGACGGGCGAGTTCGTCCGTTTCACGCCCGACGAGCGGCGCGAGATCATACGCATCGTTTGCGAGCAGGCCGCTGGTCGCCTGCCCGTGCTGGCCGGCGCCGCCGAGGCCAATGTGCGTGAGACGATCGCGGCGTGCGAGACCTATTACGAATACGGCGCGCGGGCGGTGGCCATCGTCTCGCCGTTCTACTACAAGCTCGGTCCCGAATCGGTCTACGCCTACTTCCGCGAAATCGCCCAGCACAGCCCGATCGATGTGACGCTCTACAACATCCCGCTTTTCGCCAGCCCGATCGACGTGCCGACGATCCGGCGGCTGGCGGAGTTCGAGCGGATCGTGGCGATCAAGGACTCGTCGGGCGACCTGCCGTTCATGATGCGGATGATCCGCGCGGTGCGGCCGGTGCGCCCCGACTTCTCATTTCTGACCGGCTGGGACAACGTGCTCGTGCCGATGCTCGTGCTGGGCTGCGACGGCGGCACCAACGCCACCAGCGGCGTCGTGCCCGAGCTTACCCGGCAACTGTTCGAGTTGACCCGCGCCGGCCGGATCGCTGAGGCAATGGGCCTGCAGTACCGGCTCCTGGAACTGTTCGACGCGATGCTCTACTCGGCCGATTTCCCCGAAGGGTTCCGCGCCGGCGCAGAGCTTCGCGGCTTCGATATGGGCGTGAGCCGCCAGCCGCTCTCCGCTGATCAGCGGATCGATCGCGCGGCTCTGGGGCGGACGCTCCAGTGCATCCTGGCCGACTTCGGCTACGTCGACGCGCCCGCCGAAGGCTGCCCGCCGCGGACCGGCGTGGTCGAGCAGGACCGCGTCGCGCAAATCGCCGCCGGTGTGATCCATGAGCTTCGCCAGCGGGGTGTGCTGTGAACGAGGCCCTCGGGCTGCTCGAGACGACCGGGTTGACGCCCACTCTGGCGGCCGTCGACGCCATGGAGAAGGCCGCTCGGATCCGCGTCGTCGAGTGCGAACTGAACGACTTCTACGGCGTGGCGACCAAGATCGCCGGCAACGTCGAAGCGGTCGAGGCGGCGCTGGCCGCCGGGCAGGCGATCGCCGAGCGACTGGGCGGACGGCCCATTTCGCAGCTCATTCCCCATACCGACCCTCGCGCCTGGCAAGCCATCCAGTCGCCGCGTCAATACAATCCACTCATCGAACAGGATGTCGTCTTCTTCCCCGAGTTTCAGGTGGTTGAAGCGGCTCCCCGCGACAAGGACTCTTCCATGTCAAACGGTTCCATCGCCCTGGGATTCATCGAGACGCAAGGCTTCACGGCGGTCTTCGAAGCCATCGACACCGCCTGCAAGGCGGGCAACGTCGAGGTCGTCGGCAAGGAGAAGCTGGGAGGCGGCTACATCGCCATCGTGATCCGCGGCGACTTGGCCGCCGTCACCGCCGCCGTCGAAGCCGGCCGCCAGAAGGTCGAGGGGCTCGGCAAGCTCATCGCCGCCCACGTCCTGGCCCGCCCCAGCCCCTCAGTGCTGGCGTTATTGCCCAAGCTGTGACGCTCGCCGGCAACGCTCTCGGCGCGTTTGCTTGGCAATCGCACCAAACCGCGGCACAGTTGACCGGCGACCGCCGGCGGCTGATACTGATTCTCCGTCCGCCGCGGGGAACGAATCGAGACCAGGGAGCCACTGCCATGCGCCGCATCGTTGTACTATGCTTCGCGATCGCCCTATTGCTGCCGGCCGCTCGGGCGGCCGCCGCCGATACGCCTGCCGGCAATTTACCCAACATCGTCTTCATCCTCGCCGACGACCTCGGCTGGACCGACCTCGGTTGCTACGGCAGCAAGTACTACGAGACGCCCCGGATCGACCGCATGGCGGCGGAAGGGATGCGGTTCACGAGCGGCTATACCTGCGGTCCGAACTGCCAGCCGACACGCGCGTGCCTGATGAGCGGCCAGTACGGTCCGCGGACCGGCATCTACACGGTGGGCGGCATCGACCGCTTCGACACCACGCGCCGCCCGCTGGCGCCGGTGCCAAACGTCGTATCGCTCCCGCTGGAGAAGGTCACCGTGGCCGAGGCCCTCAAGAAGGCCGGCTATGCGACCGGCCTGTTCGGCAAGTGGCATCTCGGCAACAACGAGTTTCATCCCAGCCGCCAGGGCTTCGACGAAGCGATCGTCAGCATGGGCAAGCACTTCAACTTCAACACGCAGCCCAAAGTCGACGTCGATCCGGACGTCTATCTGGCCGACTTCCTCACCGACCACGCGGTCGAGTTTATCGACAAGCACCAGCGGGAGCCCTTCTTCCTCTGCCTGCACCATTTCGCCGTCCATTCGCCCCATGAGGCAAAGAAGGACCTGATCGCCCGCTTCCAGGACAAGCCGGGCGTGGGCGGCCACAAGAGTCCCGTCTATGCGGCGATGATCGCCAGCCTTGACGAGAGCGTGGGCCGCGTGCTGGCAAAGCTCGACGAACTGAAGCTCGCCGAGAACACGCTGGTCGTCTTCACGAGCGACAACGGCGGCGTCGGCGGCTATGAGGCGGCCGGCGTTACCGGCGCGGGCGGGATCACCGACAACGCGCCTCTGCGCGGCGGCAAGGGAATGCTCTACGAAGGAGGCGTTCGCGTTCCGTATATCTTCCGCTGGCCGGGCAAGATCGAAGCGGGAACGGTTTGCGACGAGCCGATCAACAGCGTCGACCTCTATCCCACACTCCTGGAACTTGGCGGAACCAAAGCCCAACCAGACTATCCCCTGGACGGCACGAGCTATGTGGCCTGCCTGACCAGCGGCGGCAAGGCAAAGCTGGATCGCGACGCCCTCTACTGGCACTTCCCCGGTTATCTTGGCGCCGGGAAGGATTCGTGGCGGACGACGCCCGCCGGTGCGATCCGCGCCAGAGAGTACAAGCTGCTGGAGCTCTTCGAGGACGGCCATCTGGAACTCTATGATCTCAAGAACGACTTGGGAGAGAAGCACGACCTGATCGCCGAGAAGCCGGAAATCGCCAAACAACTACACGACAGGCTTGCCGCCTGGCGGCAAGAGATCGGTGCCCCCATGCCCAGACGAAAACCTGTTTCCGAAGCCACCGCGGCCGCCGAACCCCAAGCCGAACGCCGTCCGGGGCCGCGCTCACTGCTCGGCTACTTCGGCACGTATACGCGAGGTTTGAGCAAGGGCATCTACTCGTTCCGTTTCGATCTCTCGACGGGCAGGATCGAAGCGGTGGAACTGGCGGCAGAACTGACCAACCCGTCGTTCCTGGCAATTCATCCGACCCGGCCGCTGGTCTATGCCGTGGGCGAGATGGGCGATTTCGCCGGGAAGAAGACCGGCGCAGTGAGCGCGTTGCGGCTCGATCCGGCGACCGGCGCCTTGACGCTTCTCAATCAGCAGTCGTCACAAGGCACCGGCCCATGTCATGTAAACCTCGACCGCAGCGCGCGATACGCACTGGTGGCCAACTACGGCGGCGGAAGCATCGCCTCGCTGCCGATCTTCGACGATGGCAAGCTAGGTGAGGCGGTCTCGGCGATCCAGCACGAGGGTTCGAGCGTCAACCCGCAGCGCCAGCAGGGGCCGCACGCGCACTCGATCCACGCCGATCCGACCAATCATTTCGTGTTCGCGCTCGACCTGGGGCTCGACAAGATCATGGCCTACCGCTTCGACGCCGACACGGGCAAGCTCTCGGCCAACGATCCCCCGTGGGCCGCCACCGCCCCGGGCGCCGGGCCGCGGCACTTCGCCTTCCACCCCAGCGGCCGCTATGCCTACGCGATCAACGAACTCGACAGCACGGTCACCGCGTTTACCTACGACGCCCAGCGCGGCGCGCTCGAAACGCTCCAGAGCGTTTCGACGCTGCCTGAGGGCTTCGACGGCAAGAGCACCACGGCCGAAGTCCAGGTCCACCCGTCGGGCAAGTTCCTCTACGGCTCGAACCGCGGGCACGACAGCATCGCCCTGTTCACCATCGACCCGGCGAGCGGCAAGCTCACGCCGGCCGGCCATACGCCGACCGGGGGCAAGACGCCGCGGAACTTCGCCATCGATCCCACCGGCCGCTGGCTTCTGGCCGCCAACCAGGACAGCGACAACGTCACCGTGTTTCGGATCAACCAGGAGGACGGATCGCTCGAACCCACCGGCCAGTCGGTTGAGGTCGGCGCCCCGGTTTGCGTGAAGTTCGTTCTCCTGCCGCGTCGGCGTCAGGCCGGCCAGGCCGCCGCCCAGCGGCCTCAGACGGTACCAGTGAACGTCACCGTTACGCTCGATGGCCAACCGGTCGAGGGCGCCCAGGTGCTCTTGAGCCCCGCAAACCAGCGACGGGTTGCGGCAGGCGTCACCGATGCCCGCGGCCGAGCGGCCCTGTCCACGTTCGTGAAAGACGACGGCGCCGTACCGGGCACGTATCGGGTCGGTATCTCGAAGCAGGAAGGCGACAAGCACCTCCTGCCCGCCCAGTACAGCACCCCCGACGTCTCGGGTCTCACGGTAGAGGTCGTTGCGGGCGGGCCAAACCAGTTCGCCTTTGAGTTGAGGAGCCGCTGAGTCGCCAGTCCAGGCCCAGCCCACCTGCTGAAAAGAACTGCGGGACGGATTTCACACCCGTCCCGCAGCCTGAACAGCCCTTAGTCCTTCGCGTAAGACGGATTTCAAATCCGTCCTGCGAGGCTCAATACGCCTTGTACACGCCGGGCATCGGGATCGGGTAGTCGCCGTTCTCGTCGGGCTTCACCGGGGCCGGGGCGTCCCAGGCGAGCTTGGCCGGAAACTCGCTCGTCCCCTTGGCGATCGCGTCGTCCCACTTGATCACCTGCCCGGAATAGGTCGCCAGGCGGCCCAGCACGGCCGTCATGCTGCTCGTGGCGCCGTGCCAGCCTTCGTTGTACTTCGTGCCCGAGCGAATCGCCTGGATCAGGTCGTAGTGCTCCTGCACCATGCTGTTGGCAAACTTGCCGGGGCCGGCTTCCTGCCCCCTGAACTTCCAGGCGTTCTCGCCTTCAATGTTCCCCGCACAGTTCGAGGTCCCCTTCGTGCCGTGCACCGCCTCGCTCACATTACCCCACGTGTTGGCCTGATGCCGGCACTGGCTGTACATCTTCGTGCCGTCGGCGTAAGTGAACTCGACGAAGTGGTGGTCGAAGATCTGGCCCGTCCCGCGGTTGTCGCCCCGGTAACGCAGTTCGCAGCCGCCCATGCCGTTGGCTTCCACCGGGTGGTCGTTCTTGACCCAGTTGCAGACGTCGAGGTTATGAATGTGCTGCTCGCAGATGTTGTCGCCCGAGAGCCAGCAGAAGTGGTACCAGTTGTTCACCTGGTATTCCATCTCGGTCATGCCTTCCTTGCGCGGCCGGTTCCAGATGCCGCCGCCGTTCCAATAGGCGCGCAGGAGCGTCAGGTCGCCGATCGCCCCCTCGTGAATCCGCTTGACCGTCTCCATGTAGTTCGGCGAGTGCCGGCGCTGGAAGCCGACGCCCACCTTGAGCCCCTTCTCGTCGGCCAGCTTGTTGGTCTCCATCAGGCTGTTGAAGCCCGGCGCGTCGACGCAGCACGGCTTCTCCATGAACACGTGCTTGCCGGCCTTGATCGCCGCGGCGTAAACCATCGGCCGGAAACCGGGCGGCGTGGCGGTAACGATCATGTCCACTCCGCTGTCGATCGCCTTCTGGTAGGCGTCCAGTCCGACGAAAACGCGGTCGGCGGGGACCTGGAACATTTCGGCGGCGGACTTCGCGCTCGATTCAAAGGCGTCCGCCACGGCCACAATCCGGACCGCCTCGTCGGCGTTCATGCAGTCCTTGGCGGCCCCCTTGCCGCGCCCGCCGCAACCGATGAGCGCCACCTTGAGCTCATCGCTCCCTGCCGCGTGGGCGCCCCGCGCGAGGCTCAATCCACCGGCCAATACCGCGCCGGCAGCGGCTGAAGCTTTGAGAAAATCACGACGGGAGGCGTGGGTCGACATGGCGGGTCCTTTGCAGCGGAATTGGGTGACGGTCGCGCCGCGCATCGCGGCGCTAGCGGCGGTCATTGTCGACCCCCCGCCGACGCCCGTCAAGCGCTTCCCGCAACATTGTGGCCGACGCTTCATGCCCCGCGAAAGCAGAAATACGGGGATCGCACAATCAGTTCTCGCGCCGTAGCACAACCGCACCGAACGCCGGGACTGGCACATCCGAGATGTCGTGCGGCTGGTCGCCTTGGCGAGTCTGCTTTGGATACGCGCCCAGGTTGAAATCGGGCCAACTTGTGTTGGCCAGCTCGCGGTAACGTCCCGCGACTCCCACGTCGTAGTGCGGCCAGCTATTGCCCTTGAAGTTGAGGACCACCAGGTACTTGCCCTGGCCTCGGGTGAAAGCGGCGACGCCGTTGCCATCGTGGATGTGGGTGATCGCGATGTCAGACCAGGCGAACCCCGGCGGATCGCCGCGGCGGATCTCGAACATCCGGCGGTACCACTGCCGGACTTTCTTCCGGCCCGAGTCGGTCTCGTAGCTGCTGAGGTCCAACCGGTCGTCCCACCAGGTATGGCCGGTGCCCGGATTGTACTCCTTGAGTTTCTCGTCGTCCTGGCCAAACTGCATCGACTCGCCCCCTTCCTGTCCCATGAAGATCATCGGGATGCCGCGGCCCAGCACCGTCCCGGTGGCAGCGAGTTGCGACATCTCCCAGCCCTTCCCCTGCCGGGCCGAGCGCGCAATCCGGTCGTCGACATTGCCTACCTCGTCGTGCGACTCGGTATAGATCAGCCCGTCCTGCCAATCGTCGCCGAAAGTGGTGAAGACGCTCTTCAATCCATCGAGGTGGTCGCCCTTGAGCACCGCCTTGAAGTGGTCGTGGAACGGATCGGTCCACTGGGAATCGAACGGCCCGTTCGTATCACCGGCCCAGGCACTGCCGACGTCCCGCTGGCTCATGTACCAGTCGTTGGGAAGCTCTTCGGCGATCAGCACGATTCCCGGGTCGACCGCCTTGGCTTTCTCACGGACTTCCCTCAAGAATTTCCAGCCGCCGCCGTTTCCGCGGATCTTGATGTGCGGGCTTGAATCATCGTGGATCACCTTCGTGACATCAAAACGGAAGCCGTCGATGTGGTACTCACGGGCCAGGTAGGCGATGTTCTGGACGAAGAAATGCCGGGCCACATCGTTGTCGAAGTTCACCAGCGGCCCCCACTCAGTGTCGCCGTCGTAATACGTCCCGTTGTTGTGGTCCCCGCCTTGGGCGATCGTCCACAGGATATTGTCACTGCCGCTGCCGTGGTTGTAGACCACGTCGAGCAGCACGGCGATGCCGTTCTGATGCGCCGTATCGACCAGCCGCTTGAGGTCGTCAGGCGTGCCGTAGTGCGACTCTACCCCATAGAAGAACGCCGGGTTGTATCCCCAGCTCGTATCGGTCGGAAACTCGCTCACCGGCAGAAGCTGGATCGCCGTAACGCCGAGGTCGTTCAAGTAGTCCCGGGTGCCGTCGCCGTCGAGTTCCTCGGTCACCTGGGCCAGCGGTGCGACAGGGCTGCCTCCCTGCAGGTTTCGCGAGGTGAACCGCAATGGATGGAGCTGATAGATGATATGCCGATTCCATTCCGGCCGCGACCAGGCATCATCCTGCCAGTCATACTCGTCGCTGATGGTGACGATCGAGTTCGCGCCGAGTCCTGAGTTCTCCACCCGGCGGGCCGCCGGATCCTGGTACCACAGGTCCTGCCCCACGCCCTCGTTAAAGATGAACTTGTACTTGTCGCCGCTTTTCGGCGGCCGGGTGAAGCTCCCGTCCGTCCCCTTGAACCACCAGAACTTCTTGTCGGGCGTCCTGAAAAGCTCGACGGCGTCGGTAGCCCAGTTCGTGAAATCGCCCGCCAGCCTTGCCCGGGTCACTGCTGGCCTGGCGTGGACGATGGCGTACCAGTGTCCGCCCTCCTTGTAGAAGCCCGGTGGCCGCCCCCAGATCGCGTTCTGGTCGCCGTCAAGCCACGCGTCGTCGGCCCATGTACCGCTGAGCAAGCCGAAGCCAAGCAGTAAGAGCACCGCCGCCACCCGCCATGAGTGCGTGCCCATGGTTGTCTCCTCCTCTGGTGTGCCCAGCCTCGGCGGCCAATTCTTCGCACCGGGGGCGAAGTGGTCAACGGGTAATCGGGTGGCTCAGTCGCAGTCAGCCGGCTGGCCGCGACTGCCGCAGTTCGCGGCGCGCTAGCTCCAAACGTCGCGGTGTGATCTCCTGCCCGGCATCGGCGAGCCGCTGAATCTCGTCCAGAAGCCACTGGCCGCGGCACATCTCGATGAGGCTCGCCCACTTCTGCTCGAAAAGCTCTTGCGGTTTGACCCTGCAGACCAGACGACTCTCGCCCGTACCCTCGGCCAAGACGATTGGAAATACCTCGTCTTCGTAGTCGATCCAGATGTCGGCGGGGATCTCGAATCCACTAGACAACACGCGCGTTCCGCGTCCCGCACGGACCATTCCCATCGGCTGGCGACCCGGAATGTTCAGGCAGCTCAACACGTCGCGTTCGATCGGTTCCCACACCGAAAAGAACGTCCTGACGTCGCGTGCGTCGCCGGCGGAGAACGTCGTTTGCGCCTCACCGACACCGTAGACCGTCTCAAACCGCTGCCGCATTTCGTCGCCGCCGTCGATGTACCGGCGAATTCGCCGACCTTCCGCCGCGATCCGCAACTCACACGATGAGGCGTCGTCGACTCCGCCCGAATACTCCTCCTCGAGCGGTTCGAGAACCGAAAGACACTCAGCGATCCTCCGTTCGTCGAACGGAAAGCGGCCTTCGGAATCGCAACCAGTACTCCGCGCGAGCCATCTTGCCCGGGCGTGAGCCATTCCGTCCTGTGCTGCAAGTTGCCAGGTGAGCAGAATGTCCGTGAAACCGTCTTTGTACTCGGCGTGCAGAAACATATGGTCTTCCGGTCGGGCTTCCGTCATTCTATTCCTCCAGCAGGGGGTAGCTCAGCGAATCTCGATGTTCGGGCGTGCTTCAGAAGGCGAAATCACCTATTCTCGACAGAGATACTTGCTCGTCGCGCGCCACAGACCGCCATGACCGCCATCCTCGGCATTTCGGCCTTCTATCACGACTCGGCGGCCGCGCTGATGGTCGATGGCCGGGTTGCGGCGGCGGCACAGGAGGAGCGGTTCTCACGCCGAAAACATGATGCCGCCCTGCCGGTCCGGGCGATTGACTATTGCCTCCGTGAAGCGGCCCTCGCCGCGGGCGAACTGGACTACGTGGCATTCTACGAGAAGCCGCTCCTGAAATTCGAGCGGCTCCTGGAGACGTATCTCGCTTTCGCGCCGCGCGGACTCCGCTCGTTCTGCCACGTGCTCCCTTCCTGGCTCAATGAGAGACTTTTCATACCCGGCGAGATCCGCCGGGCGCTCGGCGGCGGGTATCGGAAACGTTGCATCTTCACCGGACATCACGAGGCCCATGCGGCCAGCGCGTTCTTTCCGTCGCCGTTCTACGAGGCGGCGGTCCTCACGCTTGACGGCGTCGGCGAATGGTCCACCGCCACGCTTGGCTACGGCCGCGGCAACCGTCTGACGCTCACCCACGAGCAGCGGTTCCCCCACTCGCTCGGCTTGCTCTATTCGGCCTTCACCCAGTTCTGCGGCTTCCGCGTCAATTCGGGCGAATACAAGCTCATGGGGCTCGCCCCCTACGGCCAACCGCGCTACACGGACCTGATCCTCGAAGAAGTCGTCGACCTCAAGGCCGACGGATCGTTGCGGCTGGATCTTTCATACTTCGACTACTGCCACGGGCTGCAGATGACCTCGCGCAAATTCCAGCGGCTGTTCGGCGGTCCGCCGCGGCAGCCTGAGTCACCGATCACCGAGCGCGAAATGGACCTCGCCGCCTCAATCCAGCAGGTCACCGAAGAGGCCATGCTCCGCGCCGCCCGGCACGCACACCGCTTGACCGGTTCGAAGAACCTCTGCCTGGCGGGCGGCGTGGCTCTCAATGCCGTGGGAAATGGCCGTATTGTCCGCGAAGGACCGTTCGAGAACGTCTGGATCCAGCCCGCATCGGGTGATGCCGGCGGGGCGCTCGGCGCGGCCTGGCTCGTCTGGCACCAGTTGCTCGGCCGCCCCCGCGAGCCCATCCCGTGCGGCAGCCAACATGGTTCGCTCCTCGGCCCGAGCTACCGCGAAGACGACATCCGCCGCGTGCTTGACGCATCCGTTGCCCCCTACCGCCACTTCGCCGACGAACAGTCGCTCTGCGATCACGTGGCCCAGCTTCTCGCCGCGGGAAGGACCGTGGGCTGGTTCCAGGGGCGTATGGAGTTCGGCCCGCGGGCGCTCGGCTCGCGGAGCATCCTGGGCGATCCCCGCGATCCTTCAATGCAACAGCGGATCAACCGGCAGGTAAAATACCGCGAATCGTTCCGCCCCTTCGCGCCGGCCGTGTTGCGCGACCGCGCCGCCGAGTTCTTCGCGCTCGCTCCGGCCAAAGAAAGTCCCTACATGCTCCTCGTCGCGCCCACGGCCGAGGCCCAACGCCTGCCCGTCACTCTGCCGGCCACCGGGTTAGAGAAGCTCAAGGTCATCCGCTCGACGATCCCCGCCGTGACCCATGTCGACTGCTCCGCGCGGATCCAGACGGTCGACCCAGAGCGGCAACCGTTGCTCTATCACTTGCTCGACGCATTCGCACGGCGGACCGGTTGCCCGGTGCTGGTGAATACGAGCTTCAATGTCCGCGACGAGCCGATCGTCTGCACGCCGGATGACGCCTGGCGCTGTTTCCGCACGACCGGACTCGACGTGCTGGTGATGGAGCGGTTCGTTGTCGAAAAGGACTTCTCCGCCGCGACCGATCCGCCCTCGAAGCTGCAACCCGACTGAGATTGCCCCGATGACACTCATCCCGCTCAACCGCCACCCGACCACCCGCCAGCTTCGGCTCTCGGCATACGCCTGGTCGGCCGCGCTGTGGGCTGGCGCGTGGTTCGCTCTTTCGCACGGGCGGCCGATCGCCAGCGCCGCCCTGGCTACGGCGGGCGCGGTCACGGCGGTCCTCGGCTGGCAGGCCCCCGCGCGGCTGCGGCCGCTGTACGTCGGCGCGAGTTACTTGGCTTATCCCGTTGCCGTCGTCCTCTCGTACCTCCTCCTGGCCGCCGTGTACTATATAGTAGTCACGCCCATCGGCTGCCTGATGCGTCTGGCGGGCCACGATCCGCTCCGCCGCCGCATCAACCGCCAGGCCGACTCGTACTGGACGCCGCTGGCGGATCGAGATGAACTGGAGCAGTACTTCAGGCAGTACTGAACGTCTTTGCGAACTCCTGTTCGAATCCGAACCCTGCTTCGTTGCGGGATCCTCATGTCCCAACCGCAAGACCCCAAGCACCAGCTTGAGAGACTCGCCTCGCGGCCCGAGCCGGGCATCGTCCGCGAGTTCCTCGCCTTCCTGCGGACCAACAAGAAGTGGTGGCTTGCGCCGATCATCGTCGCCATCCTCCTCATCGGACTGCTGGTGATTCTCCACACCGCGGCTCCGCCGTTCATCTACCCGTTATGATTCCCGTGGCCAATTCGACCGACACGCCCGAACGGCCGATCGAACCCGCCGGGCAGTCCGCGCCCCGTCGGAGACGGCTCCGCGGGCTGGTGTTCCGGCTGGCCGCGGTGGTCGTCGGCTTGTCGCCCTTGCTGCTTCTGGAAGGCGTGCTTGCGATCTTGGATCTCGGCAAGCCGACGTATCGCGACGATCCGTTCATCGGCTTCCGCGCGGTCCATCCGCTCTTCATCCCCACCGCCGACGGCGCGCTACGAGATCGCCCCGTCGCGGCTCGCCTACTTTCGGCCCGAGTCGTTCGCGGCGCAGAAGGGCCCGCACGAGTTCCGCATATTCTTCCTCGGCGGCTCGACCGTTCAGGGAAGCCCGTTCTCCACCGAGACGTCGATGAGTACGTTTCTCGAGAGCGCGCTGGCCGAGGCCGACCCGAGCCGCCGCTGGGAAGCGATCAACTGCGGCGGCATCTCCTATGCCAGCTATCGTCTCGTGCCGATCCTCGAAGAGGTGCTCCACTACCAGCCCGACCTGATCGTGCTCTATACAGGGCAGAACGAGTTCCTTGAAGACCGCACCTACGGCCACATCAAGCGGCTGCCGGCGGTGCTTGCCTGGCCGGCCGGCGTAGTGCTCCGCTCGCGGACCTATACGCTCCTGCACGAAGGCTACGTCCGACTCCGCGGCAACAATCGCGCTTCGCCCGCCGAACGGCCCGTCCTGGAAGACGAAACCGACGCCATTTTGGAGTATCAGAACGGCATCGACGCCTACCATCGCGACGAGAAGTGGCGCGAGAATGTGATCGCGCACTTTGAATACAACGTCCGCCGCATGCTGCACATGGCCGCCCAAGCCAAAGTGCCTTTGATCCTCATGAACCCGGTCTCGAACCTTCGCGACTGCCCGCCCTTCAAGTCCGAGCACCGCGACGGTCTCCGCCGCGAGGAACTCGCCCGTTGGGATTCACTGGTCGCCCGTGCGGTGGCGATCGACGACGAAGATCCCAACCAGGCCATCACGATCCTCGAGCAGGCGGTGACCATCGACGACCAGCATGCCGGATTGCGGTTCCTGCTGGCCAAGGCCTACGACGCCGGGGGCCGCCTCGACGAGGCCCGCCGCGAGTATCGGGCCGCCAAGGAACTCGATATCTGCCCACTGCGGATACTCGAGCCGATGAATGAAGCGATCCTCGATATTGCCCGCCAGACCCGGACGCCGCTGGTCGACGTTCGCCTCGCCTACGAGCAGCTTTGCCCCGACGGATTACCCGGCGACTATTGGCTTATCGACCACGTCCATCCGTCAATCGCCGGCCATCAGTTCATTGCCGACCGGTTGGCCGAGGCAATGATCCGCCTCAACTTTCTTCGCCCCCAGCCGGGCTGGCGGGAGCGGGCCAAGGCGGCTTACCGGGAGCACGTCGCCGGGCTCGACCCACTGTACTTCGAGAAGGGCGTTCTGCGGCTCGAGGTGCTGCGCCGCTGGACCCGGGGCGAATCGACCACGGAGCCTCTCGGACGCCCACCCCACGAAGACTGGCAGGTCCGCAAGCAGCGCGGCACCCGCGCCCGATAAGCGTCTGAAAATCACTTGTGACCTCCTCCGCCGCATTTGCTCCCCCCTCTCATCGGTAAGTGTGATATATGTAACCCACGGTTGACATTTTTGCATTTTGGCACGAAGCTAAGGCGTGGCTTCCCGCAGGTACTCGGGACCTATCCCGAATACACACCACCCATTGGAAGTAATTCACTGCGACTCTCAACCGAAAGGTGACCAGCGATGGCGGAGAAAACAGATCGTCGGTGTTTCCTGGCTCGGGGCATCGTTGGCGCGGCGGCGGTTGGCGCGGCCTACACAAGCGTAGAGGAGAAGACGCTGCGGGCGGCGATCGACGAAGGGGCCACCGAGCAGAAACCGAAGACCGATATCGCCCCGGGCAGCCTGACGTGCGGCAAGATCGGCAACGTCTCGATGAGCCGGCTCTTGATCGGCGGCAACCTGATCGGCGGCTGGGCCCACAGCCGCGACCTGATGTACGCCTCCGAGCTGTTCAAGTCGTACAACACCGAAGCCAAGGTCTTCGAGACCCTCGACCTGGCGATGGAATGCGGCGTGAACACGATTCAACTCGATCCCAAGTGCTGGCCGGTGGTGACCAAGTACAACCAATCGCGAACCAACAAGATCCAGACCATGGTTTGCGTCCCGCTTCGCGAGGACCGGGCGGCGATGCAGGAAGAGATCAAGCAGCAGATCGACCTGGGCGCGACGCTCATCTACTCGCACGGCGGCGTGACCGACTCGCACATGATGAACGGCGGCAAGATGGATGTCGTCGCCCAGATGGTCGAGTTGATCAAGGCCCAGGGGGTCCCGGCCGGCGTCGGTGGGCACTCGCTCAACATGCCCAAGGCCTGCGAGGAGCAGAAGGTCAACGCCGATTTCTACGTCAAGACCTTCCACATGGACCGCTACTGGTCGGCGACGCCCAAGGATAACCGCCAGGAATACGACTGGATGCGCGGCAACGCCTCCGACCACAATGCCAACAACGATGCCATGTGGTGCAACAACCCGGAGGAGACGGCCGCCTTCATGGAGACGGTCGAGAAGCCGTGGGTAGCGTTCAAGGTGATGGCCGCCGGCGCGATCCCGCCGCGGTTTGCCTTCCCCTTCGCCTACCGGGGCGGCGCCGACTTCGTGATCGCCGGCATGTTCGACTTCCAGGTCGAAGCCGACGTGAAACTGGCTATCGAGAGCGTCCGCAAGGCCAGCGACCGCCCGCGCCCCTGGCGAGCCTGACGCCACCCCGCCCCGCGCGCTCCGGGTGCTATCGAACGCCCGTCGCGGACCAAGAAAAGCAGCCGGCCGACCCGTTCTGAGGCGCAAGCAACGGGCCGGCCGGCAGTCTATCACCCCCGCAATAATTGCCCTAGCGCCGGCGTCTGAGCGCGCCGATCCCGCCACCCGTCAACAGCAAGCCCAGCAGTAGGACCATCGAACCGGGTTCGGGAACGGGGTTTGGACGCGGCTCAACGTTGGGTGGCGGCTGTAACGTGACATCCTTCACCGCCCATTCTTCGAAGCCGTCGTCGGACTCCCAGGCGGTGTCTGTAACGCCAAACCGAGAGAACAGGTTCACGTAAGTGGTGGCTGGATTATATCCGGCAAAGACACTGGTTGGAATTATTGCCACAAAGTCTTCATATCCGCTACCCGGAAAGAGATCATAGTTCAACTTGATCGAGTAATCTGAGTTTGCGTCGAGATCATACACCGCGGATTGCCCATTTAGCTGACGCTTGTCTTCATCGTAGCCGGTCAGAGTTAGGGGGTCGTAGACAATTGCCGAATTGCTAGCGAAGAGCTGAAGTTCTTCCAGCGAGACATTCGGACTCGACTCGTTGATATCCAAACAGAACTGCAGGTAGTCGACACCACGGTAGGTTATCACGGGAACGTCTTCGAGGAGCAGCGCGTGCGTCCAACTCCCTGTCTTTTCATCAAACTGGACTTTTTTCCCGTCCGTGTTATAGCCTCTCTCGGTGTCATCATTCTGAATCCGGACGAACGGCATCCAATTGCCCGTTCCCGAACCACCAGCTATTTCCGGCACCCAGAAGAGCGCGTCATCGATCCAAGTGGAACTCCCTTTCGTTATCAAATCGATCATCTCTGCTTGCACCACTCCGCCTTGCAGCAGGAACAAGATTGCCGCCAAACCTATGAGCTTTCGAAACATGATAGCACCCTCGGTGAAGAACAATCGCTGGTAAGAGATCAATCTGCTCGCCGCTCGGACGGCGCCCGCGTGGCGACTCGTAACCGAGCTATTCGATGGTCTAGTTTGAGTCCGCTCGCTCGATTTCTCTACTCGCAAAAGTACCGGATTTGAGCCGTAAGCGTACGTCCAATAGCATCTTGCATGCCACGGTAGATTGGGGGTGAATGGTGAATCCGGATGGCTTTCGAGGAGATCGAGCGTGGCGCGGCGGAGCAGCGAGGAGAAGCGGGCGTTCTGGCGGATGGTGATTCAGTTGCAGGGGGAGAGCGGTCTGCCGATCCGGGAGTTCTGCGCGCGGGAAGGGGTCAGCCAGGCCAGCTTCTTCGCCTGGCGGCGGAAGCTGCGGCAGGGTGCGCCGGCAGCCGAACGCCACCCTCCACTCGAGAAGAACCACGCAGAGGATTCGCCACGTCTGGTTCCGGTGCGGCTGCTGGAAGCCAAGGGGGCGGCTGCCGTGGAGGTGGTTTCGCCGAGCGGACTGGTGCTTCGGGTCCACGACGATGCGGGGACGGAGAACGTCCGGCGGGTCCTGCACCTGGTGCATGAAATCGCTTGAGGGGGCTCATGTTCCATGTTCCTCGGCAGGTCAAGATCTTCGTGGCCCTCGATCCGGTCGATATGCGGCGGGGCTTCGACGGCCTGTCGGCCCTGGTACAAGAAACCCTGGAACAGGATCCGCTCTCGGGCCATTTGTTCCTGTTCCGCAATCGCCGCCGCGATCGGGTGAAGCTGCTCTTCTGGGACGGCGACGGCTACGCCCTTTTCTACAAGCGGCTGGCCCGCGGCACCTTCGAACTGCCCGTGCCGCAGGATCCGCAGTCGCCGGCGATCGAGATCCGCGGCAGCGAGCTTTCGATGCTGCTTGACGGGATCGAACTCCAGGGCCGCCGGCGTCGGCTGCGTTACGAACGGCCAGCGGTGTCCGCCTGAGGGGTGTGTCAAGCGGGGCTGTTTCGGCTGGCGGCCCTGGGGTAGCCTGAAGCACTGCCCTTGACAGCCCTTCAGGAGACGCCCGATGCAGTTGGGAAGCCTGGTCTGGTTCTCTTCCCGCCAGCAACCGTTTGCCGTGTGTGAACGGCACTGCCTGGATCTGGAATGCGATTGTACCGACGCCTGGCTGACGTTCACCGAGGTGGATCTTGGGGGGCAGGCGCTGGAGGAACCGCTCACCTTTGAGATCCAGGTCAATCTGTGCAGCGGACGCGAGCGTCGCCGGCCGGAACGTCCGGCGGAGATCGAGGCGTTGGTCCGCGAATTCCTGGTTGGCTTTCCTGCCGAGCGCTTCGGGGAGATGGCCGACCGGCGTGGGGAACAACGCACCGCTCGGCGGCGGTTGAGCCATTACACGATCGATCCGTCGAGGCGGGGCGAGTTGATCGCTTACGCGGAAGTGATCGACGCGGCCGAGGATCGGGAGGCATGCGCGTGCCGGTTCGGGTTGTTCTTCGCCCACGAGGGGCACGACTATCTGATCGAGGATCACTACTGCCCGAACCCGGCCTGCGATTGCCAGCTGGTCCACCTCGGGTTCTGGGAGCGGATCGAGTCGCCGCAGAACAAGATCGACCTCTGGCAACGCTTCCGGGCGGCGTTCGCTCTCGACGGGCGATTCAAGGAGATCACGCTCTGCGAGGAGGGCTGGCGTGGCGCGGCGTCGGTCGCCCGGGCCTGGCGTGAGCACTGCGGCGAGCGGTTCGAAATCTTCCGGGAGCGTTATGAACAGATCAAGGTGATCGGCCGGCGCAGCATGCCGGCACCACCTCCGGCCCCGGTCGTGAAGTACGTTTCCCCAGCGCCGCTCGGCATATCGCCGGCCGAAGCTCGCCGGGGGCGTAACGATCCCTGTCCCTGCGGCAGCGGGCGGAAGTTCAAACGCTGCTGCGGCCGTAGCGGAGTCGTTTGAGAAAATCTCCAAGAAAGGTCCGAACAGGGGTAGCGCGATCGGCCGCGATGGTTTATCTTGCCCCCAGCCAACGGAAACGGGCGCTCGCAGGAAGCCAGCATGCCGGCCAGTCAAGACACCACCGCTCTTTCGCTCCCCGGCGATGTGGCGTCGTGTCATGAGATGCTCCAAAGTCTTGCTCGGACGCTCCAGGAGCGGGACCGCCGGATTGCCCAGTTGGAAGCGGCCATGGAGGCGTTGATCCGCCAGCGTTATGCCCCGAAGCGGGAACGCTACACGGATCCGGACCAGCAACTCCTGTTCGACGAACCGGGCGAGGTCGCCGAACCGCTTGAATCGCCCGGCGAGGAGGAGGACGACGATTCGTCCGCCAAAAAGAGAAGGAAGAGACGGGGCGGAAAGGGGCGGCGGATTCTCGACGCCGAGGCGGCTCGCGAAAAGCTGTTCCACAAGCTGACCGACGAGCAGAAGGTGTGCCCCAAGTGCGGCGCTCCGCTGGTGATCGTGTTGGTGGACGGTCTGCTGCAATGGGCCCACCGGCCGGCCAAGATCTACGGCATCCAGCACGTCCATGAAAAGGGCTTCTGCCAGTGCTGCCACGAGCACGTGGTGGTGGCCGACAAGCCGCCGCAGATGATCGAAAAAGGGGCGGCCGACGCCAGCCTGCTGGCCCACCTGACGACCTCCAATAAGGGCGACCACCTGCCCACCTACCGCTATGAAGAGATCAGCCTTCGCCATGGCTGGTGGCTCCCCCGCAGCACGCAGGTTGGCTGGCTGGGGCAGACGGCCGTGACGGCCGTGATCCTCTACAGTTGGATGGCCAGCCGCGTGCTGGGAGGAAAGCTGCTCAGCACGGACGCCACCGGCGTCCGGGTCCTGGAGCCGGGGTCGGGGCAGGCTCAAAAGGGAACCGTCTGGGTCTACTGTGGGCAGCGGGAGGTCTGCCCCTATCTCGTCTACGAGTACACCCGCAGCGGCGACGGCGAGGCGCCGCGGCGCTTCCTTGACGGGTATGCCGGTTATCTGCAGGCCGATGCCGCCTCGGTCTTCGATCAACTCTATCGCGGAGGAACCGTCTTCGAAGTGGCCTGCGGGGCCCACATGCGACGCTACTTCTACAAGGCCCGTCACTCGGCGGCGCTGGAGGCTCACCGTGCGCTGGTCTCGTTCCGGCAGCTCTACATGCTGGAGCGGGAGCTGGCGGGCGTTTCGGATGATGAGAGACGCGCGCTGCGACAGGAGCGGGCGATGCCGATCCTCGACGAGTTCAAGGCATGGCTCGACAACATGGCGCCCGTGGTGGTTCCCAAGACCGAGATTGCCACGGCGGTCGGGTACGCATTGAACCAGTGGGACGCCTTCGTCCGTTACTGCGACCACGGCTGGCTGTTGATCGACAACACCCGCAGCGAGCGGGCGCTGCGTCCCATCGCCGTGGGCAGGAACAACTGGCTCTTCTTCGGAAGCGACGGCGGCGGGCGGACGGGAGCCATCTTGTATTCGCTCGTCTGCTCGGCGAAGGCCAATCGGGTACACCCGTACTTCTACCTGGAAGACATCTACCGCCGTCTGCCGAAGATCCGCCAGCATGAATCCCTGCTGCCGGTGCTGCGGGACGCCTGCGGTCAAGTCGAACTGCCAGGCGGCGCCCGTCCGCGTCTGGAACGGCTGGACAGCCCGCTCGACTACCTCCGCATCCTCAAGGACCATCCTCGTCCGCTCATCGAACGGCTGCGCGCCGACTCGCAGCTCGATCCGGCCCTCGTGGCCGAACTCAACGCCCTGCTGCCCGATCGCTGGCTATCGGAGCATCCCGAGGCGTTTCTGGAAATCAACCGCCGCACCCGGATCGTCGGCGAAGCCGCCTGACCCACGGCCCCCGGCCTCCCGCCCTGGCACAGCGGATGTCGCGCCCCCGCCCCGCGGCCTCAAGATCGGCATGTAGTTCGTGGAACGCTTACTTTGAGCCTCCAAAAGCGCAGCGCCGTCCTCTCGCTGCGGGCCTCGTTTCGAGTGTGAAACGGTAGCCCATCTCACCCGTGACTCACGGTCCCGCTCTGGCTCGCGTCGTATGTGCAATGCTGCAGCAGTTCGCTACACAAGCGTGATTCTGGTACGGCATCCTCCCCCGCCCGTTGCGCGTCGACCCGCCAGAACGATCGACATAACCTGCATTACTTCAATATGTTACGACTTATCTGCCGAAACCCTCCAGCGATTGGCGCGCGATTCGCATTAATAGAAGGCCAAGAACCGGGAGTTCGAAACCTCCGGTCGCCCAAGCCTCTGGCGGCCGGACATTCGCGTGACACGGGGACGCCGATACCAGACAGTCGCATTGCCGCACGCTGGGGGGATCGTGTGGGTCGGCGTCCCTGTGATGGCCGCCTTTGCCGAACGTTTGCTGCAAACGCTTCCAGATCGCGTCTCGCGCCGGCGTCGCACTCCGCGCGTCGAGCGGTCTGCCCGCGAGCGGGCCAGTCGCGATTCGGAAACCGGCTCTTGCAAGTCGGCGTGCGTAATTCATCTCCATCATCCAAATTCGCTCCGCGAATTCATTCCGCCCGGAGAATCGTCCTACGCGCCTGGAGATACGGAGCAGCCTGTGACCCCTCCAGGGATAACAGCCTCGCCGCTACCGGGCGCGAGCGAGGCTTTTTGTAACCGAGTTTCGCCGCTCCCAGTACACGAGGTTTTTTGTAACCGAGTTTCGCCGCTACCGGGCGCGAGCGATGCTTCTTGTAACCGGGCCTGACCGCTTGTGATCCAGTACGAAATGAGCTCTCAACTACCGACGGAGGAAAGCTTGAGCGATGCCGCTTCAGAATGGCAGGCGACTTTCGACGCCATCCATGACCTGGTCATGATCCTCGACCAGCGCCTGCGGATCGTGCGGATGAATGCCGCCGTCGAGTCGTTCTTCCAGCTTCCCCGCGAGAAGATCCTCGGCGCCCACTGCTATGCGCTGATGCACGGCACACGCAGGCCGCCGGAGGCCTGCCCTTTCGCCGCCGCGATCGAGTCCCGCCGGCACGAGGAGACCGAATACTTCGACGAGCGGCGAAACCGCTGGTTCCGCGTCTCGGCCGATCCGCTCTTCGATCGACAGGGGATGCTGACGGGTATCGTCCACATCGTCTCCGACATCACCCGGCGCAGGCAATCGGAGAAAACCCTCCGCACGCTGGCCGGCAAACTGCTCACCGCCCGTGAGGCCGAGTGCCGTCGGCTAGCCCGCGAGATGCACGACGATCTCACCCAGCGCATCGCCGCGGTTGCGGTCGAGGTGGGCCGGTTGAGCCGGGAGCCCGACATCGTCCCCGGCGCCTCGCAGCGACTGCAGGCGATCGAGCAACAATTGATCAACCTTTCCAGCGACATTCACGCCCTCTCGCGGCAGTTGCACCCGGCGATTCTCGACGACCTGGGGCTGGTGGAAGCCCTGCGGTCAGAATGCGACGGCCTCGGCCGGCGCGAGGGGATCGCGGTCGAATTCTCGGCCACGGGCAGTGCCGAGAAGCTATCCAAGGAGACGGCGCTGGCCCTCTACCGCATCGCGCAGGAAGGGCTGAGGAATATCGCCCGCCACGCCGGCGTCGCCGAGGCCAGCCTGTCGCTGGCGGTCACCGAGCAGGGCGCCCTGCTGTCGATCGAGGACGAGGGCGCGGGATTCGATTCGGCGCACGTCCGCCGCAAGGCCGGGATCGGCCTCGACAGCATGGAAGAGCGCGCGCGGCTCATCGGAGGCGACCTGTCGATTCGCACTGCGCCCGGGCGCGGTACACTGATTGAAGTCTGGGCCCCATTGGCATCGGGAGAAACGTTGTGAAACGAGCACGGGTGCTTCTGGCCGACGACCATCGCATGTTCGCCGAAGGTCTGGAAAGCCTGCTTGGCCAGCATTTCGAACTGGTCGGCATCGTCGCCGACGGCCGGGCCCTCATCGCCCGGGCCAGGGAACTCGAACCGGACGTGCTTGTGGTCGACGTCAACATGCCGCTGCTCAACGGCATCGATGCCGTGATGCAATTGAAGAAGAGCGGCCTGTCGGCAAAGGTCGTGTTCCTCACGGCCCACCAGGAGATCGCCTACGCGGCACGGGCCTTTGACTTGGGGGCCTCGGGTTACGTGCTCAAGCACTCGGCCGCGTCGGAACTGATCGCAGCGATCCACGCGGCTCTCGAGGGCAATAACTACATCAGCCCGCTGATCGCCCGGGAGCTGATGCACACCTGGTGCGACGAAACGGCCCCTCCCCGCAACCCGCCCGGCGAACTGACCGCCCGCCAGCGCGAGGTGCTCCAGTTGTTCGCCGAAGGCCGCTCGGCCAAAGAAGTGGCCGCGGTCCTTAAAATCTCCGCGCGGACCGCCGAGTTCCACAAATCGAACATCATGAGAGTCCTCGGGATCCACACGGTGGCAGAACTGACTCTCTACGCGGTTCGCGAACGAATCGTCTCGGTGTGAAGACCTCGCGGTCGGCTCAGTGATGCGCCCGGCGCATCCGCCGCTTTGCTCGGCTGGCTACATCGCCCGGCGAAGATAGAATGGGTACGGCCGACAAGCCCTGCCATTCTCATATTTCTCCGCGAGCCGACCATGAAAGCGATGCTGCTCGGCCGCATGGGGCCGGTGGCCGAGAGTTCACCACCGCTCGACGCCGCCGACCTGCCGATTCCTGAGCCCCAGCCCGGCGAGATCCTCCTCCGGGTGTCTGTGTGCGGCGTCTGCCACACCGAACTCGACGAGATCGAAGGCCGAGCGACACCGCCGCGACTGCCCGTCATCCCCGGCCACCAGGTCGTCGGCCGCGTGGAACGGGTTGGAGCCGACGTCTCCTCGTTTCGTGCGGGAGACCGAGCGGGCGTGGCATGGATCCATAGCGCCTGCGGTCGCTGCCCGCAGTGCGCCGCCGGCAACGAGAACCTCTGCCCCGATTTCCGCGCCACCGGTCGCGACGCCCATGGCGGCTACGCCGAATACATGACTGTGCCCGCCGACTTCGCCTACCCCATCCCCGCCCGACTGGCCGACACCGAAGCCGCCCCGCTCCTCTGTGCCGGCGCCATCGGCTACCGCTCGCTCCGCCTCACCGGCCTCGACGGCACGGGAAGCCTGGGCCTGACCGGTTTCGGCGCCTCCGGCCACCTGGTGCTCAAGCTCGTCCGCCACCGCTGGCCCAGCATGCGCGTCTACGTCTTCAGCCGCGGCGAGAAGGAACGCGACTTCGCTCGGCAGCTTGGCGCCGTCTGGACCGGCCAGTCGGCCGACACTCCGCCGGAGCCGCTCGACGCGATCATCGACACCACGCCCGCCTGGAAGCCAGTCGTTGAAGCCCTGCGAAATCTGCGGCCGGGCGGGCGGCTGGTGATCAACGCCATTCGCAAGGAAGACGCCGATCAGCAGGAACTCCTCCGGCTCCGCTATGCCGAGCACCTCTGGATGGAGAAAGAGATCAAGAGCGTGGCCAACGTCACCCGGCGTGACGTGAGCGAGTTGCTCGAACTGGCCGCCCAGGCCGGCTTCCGCCCCGCCGTAACAGAATATCCCCTCTCCGCCGCCAACCAGGCCCTTATCGACCTCAAGCGCGGCGGCCAACCCGGCGCCAAAGTGCTGCGAATGGAGTAAATCTGCTTCGCTCTTCGGCAACGCCGAACGCGTTGTAGGACGGATTCTCAATCCGTCTGCCTTGCCACAGCACCATCGGTCTTTACCGAGAGCAGCCTTCTCTCCCGGCCGCCATCAAAACTGGCCTACCACTTCGCCGCCGCCGCGCGTAAACAGGGCCTTGAGCACTTGGGGATCGATGCCTTGGCTGATGAACCGCACCGAGCCGTCGGCGAAACCCGCCAGGAATCCTCCCTGGCGAAGGCCCATGAGTTGCGTCATCGGGTTCTCGGCACCGATGTCAAAATCGTCCGGCTTCGTCCAGGGAACGGCCAGTGAGTCGCCGGCTTCCACGAGCATGATCGTGTTCGAAGTGCCATCGACGACCTCGGCAATTCTCACCTTCTCCTTGCCCACAAGGAGCGTACCTTCGCCGCTGACGCCGAGGTAGTTCGTCTCCCCTGGCTCGGCCCGGCTCCCTGGCGCCCGATAAACCGGCGGCATCTGGGCAATGAGCTTGCGGTTGTGCTCGCTGTCCCACGGTTCATCGAGATGAAATTGCTGGTAAAGCGGAGCCTGCTCGACGAACGGCAGGATGTGGACGCGCCAGCTCAACAGCGGCTTGCCGTTTTCATCCGCATTGAACTGTGGCGGGAATTGCCGGTAGGTATCATGGTAGTTGTGCATCGCCAGCATCATCTGCTTCAGGTTGTTCATCGATTGCGCCCGCCGCGCGGCTTCCCGGGCCGATTGCACGGCCGGCAGGAGCAAAGCGGCGGCCACCGGCAGCGAAGTGCCGACGCTTCCCCCCGGCAATGTCTGCCGATTGACCACTTCGATCCCCGCTTCGCTGCGCCGGACGAACATCACCGTGGGCTGGAGGTGAGGTCCGATCGCTGCCGCGGAAGGGAGCATCGACACGTCGGCATTGATTCCCGCCCGTTGTAACTGGCCGAGCAGCGCCTTCGCGCCGATGAGCACCAGCGGATAGGCCGCTTCAAAGGTCTTTCGCGCGTCAACGTATGCCAGCTTCATCGGCCCGTTCTCCGCCTGCAACAATTCGGCGATATGCGGAGAAGTCGCCAGCGATTCGGTCGCGCCCCGGGCGAGATGATCCTTGACGGCCTGCGGGAAAAGGCCGACGATCAACTGTTTGTCGGTCAGGCACCAGGCCGGCGCCAGCGGGAATTGCGGCTGTCGAACGTCCAGATAGTTGACCTCCTCGCCGGCAAAGCGGAACTGGCGAACCTGCGGCCCCTCATTTCTGGCCTCGCGAATGATCAGGTCTCGCAGTTGCTGCAGGCTCTCCGCCATCCGCTCGTGGTCCTCAACGTCGACTACCAGCGTCAGGCCGGTGAACATGATTCCGCCCGAGGAAGGTGGCAGATAGATCCGCCACACGTCGCCCAGCGAGCGGACGACGCCGCGCTCGATGTCCACGCCCGTCTCCGCCTCAAAACGATCGAGCGATTGCAGCAGTCGGCCATGGGCCCGTGCGTCGATCGCTTCGGATATCGCCAGCAACAGTTCCCAGCCCCGCTGGGCATCGAACCGGGTTGCCAGCGCCACGGGCGACTCAGCGGGAATCGGCGCCAGGTCATCTTCCGTAAGCGCATTGTCACCGGCAAGGCCCAAGAGGCCCTGCGGTTCGCCATCCACGGCAATCACCGTCTTGCTCACCATACCCTCTTCATCCAAACCCGTAGCCGAGACTATGGCGGTCACGTTCTGAAGCCCGGCGAGTCCGATTACCTCCTCCGCAGTGCGATTGGGAATGAGGGGAAGCAGACTGTCTCTTACCTGTCGGACGTCGACGTGGCTGAACGCCGCCCGACGCTCGATCGGAACCAATTCTCTCGCGGCAGTCAGCCATGCGGGCGGTGCGGCGGCCTTCATCCGCTCTACGGTCTCTTCCATCGACCTTTCGCCCATGCCGACGACGAGGTATTCATCCACGATTCCCCAGGCAAACTCCGGAGCCCGCGGATCGGGTTGCACGACGTACCATGTTCGCCCCTCGTCAGACATCTTTTGAGCGCGGCCAGCCAACAGCCGCTCCTGATGCTTCAACACGGTCGACTGAAAAGCGCCGGCCTCGTCACCGAGATGAAGCACCAGCCCGCCGCGGACCTCCAGGCGGTCCTCGGAGGGCTCGATGCCCGTCACGAACACCGCGCCCGCGCGACGAATCAACTTCTCCTGCCAGGCTGAAAGGTCTCGTAACAATGCGGCGGACTCGGGTGGCGCATCGCGCGCGGCCCGACGCAGCGATTGTTCAATCACTGCCTGCAGATCGTCGGCAAAACGGCGAACCTGCGGCTCCGCCAGCAGCCGTTCGGTGTGATTCGTGCTCTCGGCAGACGGTTCAGCCGTGCCCGCCCATGTGGCGTAGAAGAGACATTCACCCGGCGCCACCCGGGCCATCATGGGGTCTTCCGCGGCCGGAGGAATTCCCAGCGGAATTCCTCCGCCAAAGCCGAGGAGTACAAGCAACATCAAGCCGCCAAAACTGGGTGCCGCGTACACGGTCTCTCTCCTCTTTGTCTGGAGCGTGCGGTAGATGAGGCAGGCTGAACCGCTGACTTTCTACAAGCACCGTATTCGGTCGGCACCGGTGGGGCAATCCCCACCGTCTGGCCGGAGACCTTTCGACGGCGAGCCCCGCCCGGCGGGGGACGCATTCTGCGTTCCCAATAAAATGGGCTTGAGTTGTTGACCTTTCCCTCGGCCGCCGACAGAATCGCTCTCCAAGGCGGTTCTTCTGACACTGGGGAGAGATGGAAATGTCCATTCCACATGGTTGGCTCGTGCGGGCCTTCTGCGCGATTGCGATCAGCTTTTCGCTCACAGCGGCTGCCATCGCGGCGGGGAAACCGCGGCTGGTGGTAATGACCGATATCGGCGGCGACCCCGACGACGAACAGTCGCTTGTCCGATTCCTCCTCTACACGTGCGATTTCGATGTCGAGGGGCTCTGCACCGGGTTCGGCCACGGCCACTACCAGAACACCCGGCCCGAATTGCTCCACAAGGGAATCGACGCCTATGGCGAGGTGCTCGCCAACCTGCGGAAGCACCGGCCCGACTATCCCTCGCGAGAACAGCTCAAAGCGCTCGTCAAGGACGGCCACAACGGCGACCCACACTCGGTCGGACCCGGCATGGACTCCGAGGCTTCCGAGTGGATCGTCCGTGTGTTGGAGCGCGACGATCCGCGGCCGGTGTGGTTTTCGATCTGGGGCGGCCCCCGTGAACTCGCCCAGGCGCTGTGGAAGCTTGAGCAGACCCGGCCCGCCGGGAAGTTCGCCGAACTGAAGCAGAAGATCCGCGTCCACTCGATCGCCGACCAGGATCGGACGGCCGGTTGGATCAAAGAGCACCATCCGGATGTATTCTGGATCTTTTCCGATGCCCTGTTCCGCGGCATCTGGCGTGAAGGAGACCAGGCGATCGTCTCACCTGAGTGGCTGGAAGAGCACGTCCGCACCGGCCACGGCCCTCTCGGTGCCTGCTATCCTGCCAAGGCATCGGGCAAGGCCGGCGTCAAAGAGGGCGATACCCCATCGTTTCTCTATGTCGTACCCAACGGCCTGAGCGACCCCGAATATCCCGAGTGGGGCAATTGGGGCGGCCGTTTCCAGCGCGATGGAGACCGAAAACACTGGCTGCCCGCTTACGACCGGATGCGGGGCAAGCCGGACATGCTTTACACGATCCACCGCTGGCGGGAGCATTTCCAGAACGAGTTCCAGGCCCGCATGGACTGGTGCGTGAAGCCGTTCGACGAAGCCAACCATCCGCCAGTGGCTGTCGTCAACAATGATCGGACGCGCAACGTGCTGCGGCAAGAGGTTGCCCCGCAAACCAATCTGCGCCTGAGCGCGGCCGGCTCCAGCGATCCCGACGGCGACCGGCTCGCCTATCGCTGGTGGATCTACCGCGAACCGGGAAGTTTTTGGGATACGCCAGCCATTGAGGGGGACCGCCAGGCAGAGGCCACCATCGCCATCCCACCGGAAGCCGCCGGGCGCACGATTCACCTGATCCTCGAGGTCACCGACAACGGCTCGCCGCCGCTGGTGGCCTATCGCCGCGTTGTCCTGTCGGTCACGGGTGAGCCGGTTCCCCCGCCGGCTGGCGCGACCGACGTTTTCGACGATAACACACCGATCACGACCCTGCCGCCGCCAACGGGCGCCGGCACATGGCAGTTCTTCCGCGGCGTGAATCTCAACGGGCCGGCGATCACGATCGACGGCAATCGCTGGGAGGCCGACTCCGCCGCGGGCTTCTCCAGCAACGGCAAGCCGACTGAGAACTCAGAGGTCACGCTCCGCCCGCCGACCAACCCCGAACGGGCCTGCATGATCCGCACCTTCCGCTGGGGCAGGCAGTTCGAGGCGACATTTCGCGACATTCCCAAGGGCGACTACGCCGTCTACGCCTATGTGTGGGAAGAGACTGGCCCGGAGGTCTTCGATATTGCCGTGAATGGTAAGGTTGTCGCGAGCAGTTACACGAGCGGCTCACCGGGCCAGTGGCGGCGGCTCGGACCGTGGAATACACCGATCACCGCAGGCAAGCTCACCATCACCGCCCGCGGCGGCGCTGCCAACTTCAGCGGCATCGAGATCTGGCGGCAAACGTCGGCAGCGCAGCAATGAGACACGGTCCCGCCGCGCACGGAGCGGCCGATCAACATCCTGTCACCGAACAACTGTTAACCCGATCGAGGCACCCCGATGCGATCCCCATCCGGCAACAACAACTCGGCCCTCTCCCGGGCCACATCATTGATCTGCAGGATTGCCACCCTTGTTATCGCTTCTGCGGCCTTGCTGGCGGCCTCTTCGCCGGTGGAATCGGCCGACGGCGCCGGCGAGCAGCGCCGGCCGAACATCGTGGTTATCCTGGCCGATGATATGGGCTACGCCGATGTAGGATTTCACGGCTGTCGCGACATTCCCACGCCGAATCTCGATAAGCTGGCCCGCCAGGGCGTGCGGTGCAGCGACGGATATGTGGCCCACCCGTTCTGCAGCCCGACGCGAGCCGCACTCGTCACCGGCCGCTATCAGCAGCGCTTCGGCCACGAAAACAACCCCAAGTTTGATCCGGCGGACGAGCAGACCGGCTTGCCACTGTCGGAGACCACGATTGCACAGGTCCTGAAGACGGCAGGATACGCCACTGGGGCAGTCGGCAAGTGGCACCTCGGGGCCGCGCCCCATTTTCATCCTATGCAGCGCGGTTTCGACGAATACTTCGGCCTGCGGGGCGGCGGCCACGATTACTTCAAGACCGATATGACCACTGAGACCAAGGAGTACCTCATTCCGCTGGACCGCAATGGCGAACCGGTCGAGTTGACCGAATACCTCACCGACGTGCTCTCGCGCGAGGCGGCCGCCTTCGTCCGCCGTCACCACGACCACCCGTTCTTTCTCTACCTCGCCTACAACGCTCCGCACACCCCGCTCCAGGTCAGCCAGAAGTATCTCGACCGCGTGACCTCGATCGAGGATCCCCAGCGGCGATCGTACGCCGCGATGGTCAGCGCGATGGACGACGGCGTGGGCCTCGTCCTCTCGGCGCTCGAGGAGCTCAAGCTCGACGAGCAGACACTGGTCTTCTTCCTCAGCGACAACGGCGGGCCGGTGGGGATAAACGGTTCGAGCAATGAGCCGTTCCGCGGCGCGAAAGGGCAGGTGTTCGAAGGCGGCGTCCGCGTCCCGTTTGTGGTCCGCTGGACTGGCCACCTCCCGGCTGGAACCACCTACGCTCAGCCCGTCACTTGCCTCGATATCCTCCCCACCGCCGCTGCCGTGTCCGGCGCAACCTGCCCCCCCGACTGCGGATGGGACGGGGTGAACCTGATCCCTTCTCTCCGCGGTGAGAGTATCGAACCCCCCCATAAGATCCTGTTCTGGCGAACGGGTGGCGGCGCGGCTTTCGCTGTCCGGGCCGGACGAGATAAATTGGTTAAAATCGGCAACAATCCCGCTATGCTGTTCAACCTCGAAGTTGACCCGAGCGAAACCACCGACATCGCCGCCGATCACGCAGACCGGGTTGGCGAACTGACCGCCCTCTTGGACAACTGGAATCGCCAGTTGGTGCCGCCGCGATGGGAAAGCCCGCGGCCAGCCCGGCCAGCCCAGAATCGCCAGAGACAACAGAAAAGACGGAACTGAAGATGCGTTTCTGACATTCCCGCGGGCCCGCCGAGCGTTGTCAGCCCACCCCCGCCACAGCCGGGCCCGTTTTGCCCGCCCCCGCCTTGTCTGTTGTGCGGCGGGTGATTAGATTGGGGAGAGGTTCCTGTGTACATTCGCGCAAGAAGCGGGGAAGGCCAGTTCGCGGCCGCCGGCAAAATCCCGGCGCAATGGTTCCGCTTCCGAGCGAAGTTCAACAGATTGAGTGCGAGCATCCTTTCCGAAGCGGACGCCGACGGTCAAATGGCCAGCACTGTCGCGCCGTTGGCCGGCCGTTCACTGAAAAGGGCAACGGTATGAAGTTCATCGACATCCAGGACAAAGACGATGTCGTGATCGTCAGGTTCAAGCAGTCCAGGATCGTGGATGAAGGCTCGATTCAGGGCATCGGCGAGGAGTTCCGCGGATTGACGATCCAGGCGGCCGCCGACAAGAAGCTGCTGTTGAACTTCGAACGTGTCGAGTTCATGTCGTCGAGCATGATCGGCCAGATCGTCAAACTGCACAAGCAGTGCGAGAAGGATAAGATCAAGCTCCGCCTGTGCAGCATCTCCCCCAACATCCTCGAGATCTTCAAGATCACGCGGCTCGACAAGCTCCTGGCGATCAGCGCCGACGAAGATGACGCCATCGCCGCCTTCGGCCCCACGCGCAAACGCTGGATGGGCCTCGGGTAGCCGGCCCTCCTGTAGACGGACTGCCGTCCATCTCGTCCTGCAAAGCCGGACCGCAGCTCGCGCCACGCGATGGGCTTCACGCCAGAAGCGCTTTCACCACCCGGGCCGGCTCCACACCGGTTAGCCGCTGGTCGAGCCCCTGGTAGCGGAACGTGAACCGCTCGTGGTCGAAGCCCAACAGTTGCAGCACCGTGGCGTGGAAGTCGCGGATGTGCACCGGGTCCTTGACGATGTTGTAAGAGAACTCGTCCGTCTCGCCGTAGATTGTCCCCGGCCTGGTTCCGCCGCCCGCCATCCACATGGTGTAGCATCTCGGATGGTGGTCGCGGCCGTAGTTCTCGTGGCTGAGTTGCCCCTGCGAATAGATCGTCCGCCCGAACTCGCCCCCCCAGATCACCAGCGTCTTGTCCAAGAGCCCGCGGCTCTTCAAGTCCTGGATCAGACCATAGCAGGCCTGGTCCACGTCGCGGCACTGGTCGGGCAATCGGCCCGCCACGTTGGCGTGGGTATCCCAGTTGTTGTGATACACCTGGATGAACCGCACGCCCCGCTCGATCATCCGCCGCGCCAAGAGGGCCGTGTGAGCGAAGCTCCCCGGCTTCCGGGCTTCCTCGCCGTAGAGCGCGTAGGTGGCCTCCGATTCGCCCGCCATGTCGACCAGGTCCGGCACGCTGTGCTGCATGCGGAACGCCAGTTCATACTGTTCGATCCGCGTATGGGTCTCCGGATCGCCCACGGTCTTGTACGTCATCTCATTGAGCGCTTTGAGCCCGTCGAGTGTCGTGCGGCGGACCTCGCTCGTCACACCCGGCGGATTGTTGATGTACAGGATCGGATCGCCGCCGGATCGCAGCGACACGCCGGCATGCTCGCCCGGCAGGTAGCCCGCCGACCACAGCCGGCCCGAGATCGCCTGGACCTGCTCGGTATTGGTCGGCCGGGCGACGAGCACCACGAACGTGGGCAGGTTGTCATTGAGCGAACCCAGCCCATAGGAAACCCATGAGCCAATGCAGGGACGGCCGGTGATCTGGTTGCCGGTCTGCATGTAGCTGATCGCCGGCTCGTGATTGATCGCCTCAGTGTGCATGCTGCGGATGAAGCACAGTTCGTCGACCATCTTCGCCGTGTAGGGCAACAGTTCGCTCACCCACATGCCGCACTGGCCGTGCTGGGCAAACTGGTACTTCGACGGCGCGATGGGAAACCGTGCCTGCCCCGAGGTCATCGTCGTCAGCCGTTGGCCCATGCGAATTGTGTCGGGCAGATCCTTGTCGAACCACTCGGCCATTTTCGGCTTGTAGTCAAAGAGGTCCATCTGCGACGGACCCCCGACCATGTGCAGGTAGATCACATGCTCCGCCTTGGGCGCGAAATGACTCCGCTGCGGTCCTTTGCCGCCTTGACCCTCGGTACCGGCCTCCGCAATGCGGCCGAGCCCCGCCTCGCCCATCAGGCTCGCCAGCGCCGCCCAGCCGACGGCGTTGGCCCCACGGCTGAAGAACTGTCGCCGCGTCTCCAACCGGACCCAGTCATGGAACGGATGCATGCGATCTCTCCCGATCTCTCGCCGAAGGGGCGCGCCTCACTTGTTCAATACTTCATCCAAGTTCATCAATTGATTGGCCAACATCGTCCAGCCGGCCAGTTCCGCAGCCTCAATCGCCCCGTCGGCCGGTGACTCGCCATACGCGAGCAACTGCTTCGCAGCTTCGGAATGCGCCCGATAGTGGTCCAGCAGCTTCTCGAGCGAGACGGCCGCCACCTCGGCCTCCTCGGGCCGCAACGGCCGGGCCAACAGCCGCCGCGCCATATAATCCATCCGCGCCTCGCTCGTCGCGCCACCCTCTTTGAGCGTCATCTCGGCGAGGTGCCGGGCCGCCTCGACGAACTGCGGGTCGTTGAGCGTCACCAGGGCCTGAAGCGGCGTATTGGTCCGCTCGCGCCGCACGGTGCATACTTCGCGCGACGGGGCGTTGAAGATCTCCATCGACGCCGGCGGCGCGGCCCGCTTCCAGAACGTGTACAGGCTGCGGCGGTAGAGCGCCTCGCCATTCTGCTGCTCGTACGACTTGGTGTTGCTTTCCGGCATCGCTACCGCCTCCCACACGCCCGGCGGCTGGTATGGCTTCACGCTCGGGCCGCCGACCTTGTCGACCAGCAACCCGCCGGCCGCCAGCGCGTAGTCGCGGATCATCTCGCCGTCCATGCGGAACCGCGGCCCGCGCGAAAGGAATACGTTCTGCGGATCCTTCTCGAGCTTCTCCGGGGTGATCAGGGCCGCCTGGCGGTAGGTGCTCGAAGTGACCAGGAGCCGAAACAGCCGCTTCACGTCCCAACCCGACTCGCGGAACTCGACCGCCAGCCAGTCGAGCAGTTCGGGATGCGCGGGCAGTTCGCCGCTGATGCCGAAGTCCTCCGATGTCTTCACGATGCCGGTGCCGAACAGTTCCTGCCAGAAGCGGTTGACCGTCACCCGGGCGGTGAGCGGGTGCTCGGGCCGCAACAGCCATTGGGCGAAGCCCAGCCGGTTGCGCGGCAGATCGGCCGGCATGGGCGGCAGAGCGTCGGGCGTGTCGGCCCCGACCTCGTCGCGCCGTTGGTCGTATTCTCCCCGGAACAGCACGTGCGCCTTGGGCGGCTCCGATTTCTCCTGCATCACGTGGGCGATCGTGCTCCGCGAGCGGATCTCGGACTGCTCCTTCTCGAGCGCCGCCAGTCGGCCGCCGAGTTTCAGCGAACTCTCGTCAATTGTCGCGAGCCACCACTCAAAGAGCTCACTCTTCTCCGCATCCGACCGCTGCTCGGCCGGTCTGGCCAAGAGCCACGCCGTCCGCGTGTTGGCACCAATCTGCCTGATTTCCTCGAGTGCCAGGGCCTTGCCGTAAATCCGCAAGTCCTCAATCGCCATCTGGTCGATCTTTGAGCCGGTATGACGCTGGCCGATCGTGAGCGGAACCGCCGTGCGAATCGTTCCCTTGAGGCTGTCGGCCGCCGGCCGCGTTTCCCGGGCCGCTCCGTTCACGAACACCTTGACCCCGGCCGCCTTTCCCGATCCGTCATACGTCACAAACAGGTGGGTCCATTCGCCGGCCTTGATGGGGTCTTTGGTGACGACTTTGATCGCATCGTCCTGCCACGAGTGGATGATGCGTGAACCGACCCTCCCCCCCTCGATCCACAGGTCCCAACCGCGATAGCCGTTCTGATCGTCCATCCGGGCGACGATCGCTCCGCTGAGCTGGTCCTGGGCGAGCTTCACCCATGCTCCGACGGAAAACGCCTGGTCCTTCTCGAAATCGCCCGCTGCGGCAATTTCCACCGACCCGGCCGCCGAGGATTTGAGCGCATGCGCCCCGACGTGCCCCGCCTCCCAAGCCGTCTCCGGTTTGATCGCCACGGTCGTCGCCTCGTCGGCCACGGTCAGCTTGACGCTCTCACCGCTGCCTTCATCCAGCGGCGCGTGGAACACAAGGCCCTCGCTGGAAACCGGAGCGAGCGACTGCAAGCGGTCCGCCGGCTGAGCCGCCAGCGCAGCCAGCCACGCGTCGAAGTCCGGCCGCGCCGACTGCCGCCGCGCGTCGATCTGCTTCTGGAGCTCCGGGATCTCTTTGGCCAGGGCGTCCCAGCGCGCCCGGTCCTCTACCGGCGGCACCGGCACGATCGGCGGGGTGTCCTTGATATTGCCGTCGAGGGCGCCTTGCGTCGTGTTGTTGAAGAACGCCGCCATCTCGTAGAACTCGCGCTGCGTGAGCGGGTCGAACTTGTGGTCATGGCACACCGCGCAATTCGCCGTCAGCCCCAGCCACACCCGGGAAGTCGCCTCGGTGCGGTCGCGCGTGTAGAGCACGAGATTCTCTTCCGGTATCGTGCCGCCTTCGTTGGTGGTGATGTTGCAGCGGTTGAAGCCGCTGGCCACCAACTGGTCGAGCGTGGGGTTGGGCAGCAGGTCGCCGGCCAGTTGCTCCACGGTGAAACGGTCGAAGGGTACGTTGCCGTTGAAGGCCCCGATCACCCAATCGCGATACGACCACATCTCGCGGTAGTTGTCGAAATGCAGTCCGTGCGTATCGGCATACCGCGCCGCATCGAGCCAGTAGCGGGCGCGATGCTCTCCCCAGCGCGGCGAGCTCATGAGCTGCTCGACGTAGTTCTCGTAGGCATCGGGCGCCGTGTCGTTGACAAAGGCCTCCACCTCGGCCGGGTCGGGGGGAAGCCCGATCAGATCCAGCGACAACCGGCGGGCCAACACCCGGCGGTCGGCCTCCGGCGCGGGCTTCAGCCCCAGTTCCTCCAGCTTCGCCAGCACGAAGCGATCGATCGGATTGCGGATCCACGATTCGTCGATTACCGCGGGCGGCTCCGGGCGGACCGGCGCGATGAACGACCAGTGCGGCTCGTATTCAGCTCCCGCTTCCACCCACTGCCGGAGCAACTCCTTCTGCTCCGCCGTCAGGCTCTTGTGCGAACCGGGGGGTGGCATGACCGAGTCGGGGTCGTCGGCGAAAACCCGCTCGATGAGCAGGCTCTCGTCGGGTTCGCCGGGTACAATCGCCCCGTAGTCCACCGCGTCGTCGTGCCGGTCCAGCCGCAGATCGGCCTTGCGCGATGCGCTGTCCGGACCGTGGCACGCAAAGCAGTTTTCGACCAGGATCGGGCGGATGTCGCGGTTGTAGCCGATCGGGCCCGCGCCTTGGGCGGCAAGAGCCGCCAGCGCAAGCGATATCCCCAACAGCGGCCCGGCCAATCTCATGGCGGGTCCCTTTCGTGAGGCAGGCGTTCTGAGGCGGGTAAACCGGTAGTAGCCGAAGCTGTCACGGGGCGTCGGCATTATATTGTCACTGCCAGTCGACAGAATTCCAGCCGCCGAAGACCGATGCCGATGCGTGCCCGGGGGGTGCGACCCGCAAAAATCGCTCGCATCTCTCCCCACGAACGGAAGGGGCCGAGTATCATGGAGGGGCGTCCTGGTCAATTCTTGGGAGGTGAAATGATGCGAATCGCTCTGCTATTTGCCTTGGTGCTGTGTCTTCCCTCCGTCGCAACCTATGGACAGAAGATGACCTACGAAGAGGCAAAACGGGATATGCCCCGGGTAGACATTCCGGCGTTCTGGATTACCGACTACCCCACCTTGGCCGACTGCTGGAAGACGCTCCAGCGCGGCCGCGTGAGCACCATCGCGGAAAGTCCCGGCGGCCGGGCGCTGTGGTTGATCACCTACGGCGAGCCGGAAGACACCACGAGCAAGGCCAACTTCAACTCCGCCATCGGCGGCCGGGAACCGAAAGCCTATCGCGACAAGGCGAGCCGGCGGCAGCCGGTGATCTTCTTCGTCGGGCCGGTCCATGGCCAGGAAACGGAAGGACTGGTGTCGCTGGTGAACCTGATCCACGTGATGGAAACGGGCCGCGACCTGCGCGGCAAGGATCAGGCCACCTTGCAGGGCCTGGGCCGGCGGTGCCGGCTCCTGATCCTTCCCACGGGCAATCCCGACGGGCTGGTCCGGTTCGAGCCGCGGACGAGCATGGGCATGACCAGCGCGATGAGCGAATTCTGGGGCATGGGCACTTCGGCCGACGGCACGATCGGCAAGTGGCCGGACACGAAGCGCCTTCACCCGCACACGGGACCGGAAGTCGGCTTCATGGGCTGCTATTTCGACGACCGCGGCGTAAACCCGATGCACGACGAGTTCTTCGCGCCGATGAGCACCGAGGCCCCGGCGATCCTGGCGGTGGCCCGCAAAGAAGCGCCCGATCTGGCCGTTTCATTCCACAGCCACGCCCAGCCGCCCGATGTGCTGCGGCCGGCTTACGTGCCGCTCGAGGTCCAGCGCGAGGTCCGCACGCTGGCCGAGCGCTACTACGCGCGGCTTGATGAATTCGGGCTGCCCCACACTCGGCCGTTCGAGCCGCGGGCCGAAGAGGGACCGAATCCGGCGTCGCTGAATCTCACCAGCGCGATCTACCACACCAGCGGCGCGACGACCTTCACGTTCGAGTCGCCGCGCGGCGTGACCGATGAGAAGGCCTGCCACGTCGACTTCGAGCAGATTCTCGACATCCACCTGCATTTGTTCGAGGCGATGATGCGGCACGCCCTGGAAGCAAAAGCTCCCTGACCGCCGGTATCGGCAGGACGGGCGAGATTATGTCTCGCTCCCCAAGCCGAGGGCGTCTTCCATGTGGTCGAGGCCGAGGCGCTCGATCATCCGACCCATGCGCTCGCGTGGTTTCGCGTTAGCGCGGTAGTATTCGAGGATCTTGTCGACGAGGGCCACCGCCTGGTCGCTGTCGATCCGCTGGGCAAGGATCTCGCCGATGCGGGGGTTGGTGCCGCCGTTGCCGCCGACGTACACCCGCCAGCCCTTGGGCGTGCCCACCAGACCGATGTCCTTGAAGCTCGTCTCGCCGCACTGGTTGGGGCAGCCGCTGACGCCGATCTTCATCTTGCCGGGCAGTTCCATGCCGTGGTACTTCTCGTCGAAGATCATGCCCAGGCCGAGGCTGTCCATCTGCCCGCGCTTGCACCAGGTGGTGCCGGGGCAGGCCTTGATGCTGCGGACGCAGATGCCGACCACGCTGCCCGGCTCCATTCCCAGGTCGGCCCAGACGGCGTCGACATCCTCCTCGCGGACGCCGAGCAGGGCGATCCGGGCGGCGCTGGTGATCTTGATCATCGGCACGCGGTACTTCTCCGCGACGTCGGCGATCTTGCGCAACATCTCCGGAGTCGCCACGCCACACGGCACGTGGGGCGCTACGCCGTAGGTCTCGCGGTCGCGCTGCAGCACCACACCCTTGTCGCCGTCGTTCAGCATATTCGTCTCTCGCGAAATTCCAGCGGCCAAAGCCGACAATATAGCATTGCCCGTCGACGGGTGCACGAAGCGGGGCGGGTGAGGAACCCGCCCCGAGCAACGGGACGGATTGAAAATCCGTCCCACGGCCCGCGCCCCTTGCGGTGCGATACTACCAGCGGTCGCATTCGGCGAGGATTTCGAGGACCTCTTCGGTGGGTTTCTGTTTGCCGAACTCGCAGGCGACGATGTCGCGGTAGCCCGTTTCGTAGATCGCCTTGAAGACGTTCTTGTAGTTGATCTCGCCGGTGCCCGGTTCATGCCGGCCGGGGTTGTCGGCGAAGTGGAAGTGGCCGATCTCGCCGATGTACTTCTTGATGTTGTTGATCAGGTTGCCTTCGCTGATCTGCTGGTGGTAGATGTCGTAGAGGAACTTGACGTTCGGGTGTCCGGTTCGCTTGACCAGCTCGGAGCCGTCGGCCGAGTAGACGAGGAAGTAGCCGGGATGGTTCACCAGCACGTTGAGCGTTTCCCAGACGAGCGTGATGCCGGCCTCTTCCAGGAAGGGGGCGACTTTCTTGCCTGCGTCGACGAGGGCCTGCATCTGCTCTTCGCGGCTGACGTCCTTGAGTTCCGCGCCGGAGAGGGCCAGCACGCGCTTGGAGCCGATGGCCTGGGCGTTGGCGATGCCTTCCTTGACCGAGGCGATGAACCGCTCGTGATGGGCGGGGTCGTTCGGTCCCCACTCGTTGATCGTTCCCATGCCGCCGCCGACCGCCCCGCACAGGATGCCCAGTTCCTCGCACCGCTTGCGGACGGCTTCCTTGTCTTCCCATTTTCCGCAGCCCAGCGTTTCGAAGGCGGGGAAGCCGTAGGCTGCGATCTGTTCGATCTGCTCGACGTGGCTGCCCTGGAACCACTGGGGGGCGACGGCGATCTTCGTGCGCAGTCCTTCGCCGATCTTCTTGACGTTCTTGTCGGCGGCTTTGGGCTCGGCCGCCCGGACCTGGCCGGCCGCGGTCACCGACATACCCATGGCGGCCCCGGCCGCCAGACTACCTTTTACGAAGCTTCTTCGGTTCATCATCATGGTTCTCCTCGCGCTTGGGTTCACAGTAATTTGTTGGGTAATGCGGTCGATCATAATCGGGCCGGAAGGGCAATGGAACGGGCCGAGGCGTGCGGCGGCCCTGCGACCGAAGGGGACAGGTCCGTGTTTTCGGCCAAGAGATTACCGGCCAAAGCGGGCCTGGTCCGCCGAAAACGGCCCCGTCCCCGTCAGAGTGCCATTCTTGGAGCTTCTGGAGAAGTGCGGGAGGCCGAGGTGTTCGCCGATGGCGGGCAGTTCGGCGGGCGAAAGAAAGGTCGCGTTAGTAGTCGCGCCGTTGAGGAGGGGGTTCAGCGCTCAGATGAGGGCGAAAGAGTGTAGGGGACCGATGCCAGACCTCAAAGGTTGACGGACGCGAGGCGGATGGTTACGGTAGGAATGCCCTACGGAGGCTGCTGACGGGACGGCGGGCGCATAAAAAAGGCGTCTCGCATGGGAGACGCCGAGGACGCTCAGAGAGCGATCTCTTAAGCGGGGCCTCGCGCGGGCAAAAGCCCACTTACTGTGACATGGGCAATCGCCGCTCGGATACACTGAGGATTAGTGTAACCGGGCGCATCGGTTTGTCAACATACTGCCGAAGGAGGGGGCGATGGGTAACACGGGACCCTTCATTCTGGGCCTGGATATCGGTGTTCAGTCGATCGGTTGGGCGGTGGTCGACCTTGATGAAGCCAATAATCCTGTCGGCGTTCGCCGTGTGGGCGTGCGCTGCTTCGATAGTGGCGTGGGGAGCGAGAAGCAGATCGAAATGGGCAAGGACGAGTCGGCGAACTCGAAACGCCGACTTGCACGACAGCAACGTCGCCAAATCTGGCGCCGTGCCCGGAGGCAAGCCAAGGTCTTCCGCATCCTCCAGCGGCACTGCCTGCTGCCAGCGGGCCCCGCGCGGACGTCGCAAGAGCGGCACGAATTATTGCTCGCCCTTGATCAGCAGTTGATCGGGGAGATGGACGGCGGCCAAGATCGCCTGGTTCACCATCTGCTTCCGTACCGACTGCGGGCTCGCGCTCTAGACGCCCCACTCACCCCCTACATGCTCGGGCGCGCTCTGATTCATCTGGCGCAGCGACGAGGTTTTCTGAGCAACAAGAAGGCTCAGAAAGAAGACGAGGAGGAGGGAAAGGTAAAGGCCGGCATTGCCGAGTTGTCGGAGGAAATGGCCCGTGTGGGCGCCCGCACGCTCGGCGAATACTTCGCCCGGCTGGACCCCGAACAGCAGCGGATTCGCGGCCGTTGGACCGGCCGCGCGATGTTTGAACACGAGTTCGAACTCATCTGGCAGGCACAGTCGCCCCACCTGCCCGCACTCACCAACGAACTGAAAAGGGAACTTGACCGTGCCCTTTTCTTCCAGCGGCCACTCAAGTCACAGAAAGGGCTCGTCGGACGTTGTGATCTGGAGCCGAACTGCCGCCGCGCCCCATGGGCGTCAATTCCCGCCCAGCGGTTTCGGTTCCTTCAGAAGTTGAACGACCTGGAAGTGATCGAGCCCGACGGCCTGGTTCGGTCGCCAACGCCGGAAGAACGTGAAAAGCTGATTGCCGCGGCAGAGAGCAACGGCGAGCTGACCTTCAGTGCCATTCGCAAGCTGTTGGGGCTCACGAAGCCTCGCGGTGCGGAGCGCGGCTACGAGTTCAACCTCGAAGCAGGGGGCGAGAAGAAGATTCTCGGCAATACCACGTCTGCTAGGCTGTTCAAGGCCCTCGGCGACCGGTGGATTGCTCTGCCCGAGTCGGACAGAGAGCGGCTTGTTGACGAAATCCTGGCCTTCGAGCGGGAAGATGCGCTGGCCCAGCGGCTCGTAACCGCTTGGGGGTTTGACGAGGGCACGGCTTCGACGGCTGCCACCACGCGCTTCGAACAGGGCTATTGTGCCCTGTCGCGCAAAGCTCTGCGAAAAGTGTTGCCGGGGATGGAAGCGGGCGAGCGATTCGCGACCGTTCGGAAGCGGATTTACGGCGAGCAGTTTGCTGCATCTAAGCCTCATGAGTTGCTACCCCCGGTATGCGACGTGGTGTCATCACTACGCAACCCGGTCGTGCTGCGCGCGCTCACCGAGGTTCGGAAGGTCGTCAACGCCATCGTCCGCCAGTACGGCAAGCCAGAGCTGGTCCGCGTGGAACTGGCCCGCGACATGAAACGCGGCAGGAAGCTGCGAGAAAAGCTCTTCAAGGAAATGCGCGAGAACGAGAAACGGCGCAAGGCCCAGAAAGAGGCACTGAAGGAACTCGGCTTCAGCGACCCCACACCGGGCGACATCCTGAAAATGCTCCTGGCCGACGAATGCAACTGGGAATGCCCCTACACGGGGCGGCCCATCACGCCCGCGACACTTCTGGGAGCCAGCCCTCAATTCGACATTGAGCACATCATCCCGTTCAGCCGTTCGCTCGACAATTCGTTCGGCAACAAGACGCTCTGCCACCACGAGGAGAACCGCAATGTCAAGCGGAACCGAACGCCCTTCGAGGCTTACGGGTCGGGCGAGCGATGGGGCGAGATCATCCGCCGCGTCCGGCGATTCCAGGGCCCGGCCGCGCGGTCCAAGCTCCGCAAGTTCCTCCTTGAGGAAGTGCCCGAAGATTTCGCCCAGCGGCAGTTGAACGACACGCGTTACATTTCACGTTTGGCGGCGGAGTACGTCGGGCTGCTGTTTGGCGGAAAGGTCGATCCTCAACACAGGCTACGAATTCAAGTCAACAGCGGCGGCGTCACCGCATGGCTTCGCGATGAGTGGGGGCTGAATGGCGTTCTGGGGGACGGCCGCGGCAAGGAACGAATCGATCATCGTCACCATGCGGTCGATGCCGTGGCAATCGCGCTGGCTGGCCCCAGCACCGTTCGCGAATTGAGCCTTGCGGCCCAACGCGCCGGAGATCTCGGCCACAGACTCCTCGCGGCAATCGATCCGCCTTGGCCGGATTTTCTCGAACAGGTCGGCGGCCTGATCCATGCGACGAATGTATCCTATCGTGTGGATCGGCGGGTCCAAGGGAGTCTGCACGCGCTCACAAATTATAGTGAGCCTCACAAAACCTTGGACAGCAAAGGCAAGACCGCCGAGTATCGCCACGTTCGCAAGCGCCTGGACGATATGTCAGCCCGTGAGATTGAAATGATTGTCGATTGCCGCATTCGTCGCTTGGTGCAGGAGAAGCTGATACAACTAGGCGGCGACCCAGATAAGGCATTTTCTGATGTAGCCAATCATCCCTATATGCGTACCGTTGACGGGAGGCTTATCCCAATCCATAAAGCACGCATTCGGACTAACGATGCCACGGTGGCCGTTGGCTCTAGCGGCCGTACTCGGCATGTCAAGCCCGGCAGTAACCACCACGTTGAGATTGTCGCTACGATTGATCATAACGGCATTGAATCGTGGGAGGACCACCCGGTCACATTGCTGGAGGCGGCGCGCCGAATCCGGTGCGGTGAACCCGTAGTCCGAAAAAACCATGGCCCTGGAAAGCAGTTCTTGTTTTCGCTCGCAAACAACGAGTACGTGCAAATGGCACGTAGAGGCGGGGATTGCCGGCTCTATCGGGTGACCGGAATCTCCAAGGGGGATATCGAATTCCGCTTGCACTCAGATGCGCGTCCGATTAGCATGTTCAAGAAGTTGAAGGAGCCTCGTCCGCGGGAAACCCCGCGCACGCTGTGTCAGGCCCGCGCACGGAAGGTCGCCGTTGATCCTTTAGGCAACGTGCTTCCTGCCAGTGACTAACCGCATCCTCGATGTGGCCGACGCCCCCGCCCGGCTGCGTGTCCGCTCGCGGCAACTCGTGCTCCAGCGCGACGAAGCGCCGGAGGTCACATTGCCGCTTGCCGACGTGGCGGTGGTTGTGGTTTCACACCCTCAGGTGAGCTATACACAGGCGGTTCTCGCGGACCTTGCCGAGGCCGGCGGCGCGTTCATCGCCTGCAACCGGCAGCATCTACCCGTGGGCATGTTTCTGCCGTTGGTCGCACACCACGCCCAGACCGAACGATTTGCTGCTCAGGCGAGCGCTTCTTTGCCGCTCCGCAAGCGGCTCTGGCGGCAGATCGTGCGCGCCAAGATCGCCGCGCAGGCCGAGACGCTGCGCAACTTATACGGCACCGATCATGGATTGGCGGCACTTGTGCCGCTGGTGCGTTCGGGAGATACGACCAACGTCGAGGCCCGCGCCGCGCGGCGGTACTGGCCGCGGCTGTTCGACGATCTGCGGTTTCGCCGCGACCCGGATAACGAGGACCAGAACCTGCTATTGAACTACGGATATGCGGTGCTGCGTGCGATTGTCGCCCGGGCGCTATGCGGCGCAGGTCTTCACCCGTCACTTGGACTGCATCACCACAATCGCGCCAACCCCTTCTGCCTGGCTGACGATCTGATGGAACCCTACCGCCCCACGGTGGACAAGGCGGTGGTGGAATACATGAGTACCCACGACGCGCCCTATGGTTTGGAATCATCGGCAAAGCAAGCGATCGTTGCGGCACTGACCGGACGGTTCCTGCTTGACGGGCAGCAGCGAACATTGTTTGACTTGGCGGCGGCCACAGCCGGTTCACTGGTCGAGGCGTTCATGGGTCACGGCACGCGCCTGGACTTGCCGCAGGGGCGGAGCCATGCCGAAAGCTGAGTACGTGTTTTCCGGGTATCGTGGGATGTGGCTGTTTGCGATGTTCGATCTTCCGGTGACGACCAAGAAGGCGCGGAAGCGGTACGCGCAGTTTCGTAAGATGCTCATTGAAGACGGCTTCTCGATGCTTCAGTTCTCGGTGTACGCGCGGTACTGCGCGAGCGAGGAGGCTGCCGAGGGGCACCGTCATCGGATCAAGGCATCGCTGCCGAATGACGGTTACGTGCGAGTGCTGGCGGTGACCGACCGTCAGTTCGGTAAGATGGAGAGCTACGTTGGGAAAAAGCCCGCCAAGGCCAAAGAACCACCGCCCCAACTGCTACTATTCTAGCGGCTGCGTGGTTCTAAACTCTTGCCGCACCGTGTTTTGCGAGGGAGGGAGTGTATCCGAGCGGCGATTCCCTGCAAGCCACAGCCGGTGACCTGATCGCGTGCGGTGCATTGTAGTGTATCCGAGCGGCGATTCCCTGCAAGCCACAGCCGCCGTCCGCTATTTACTCCTGGTTATTGCAGTGTATCCGAGCGGCGATTCCCTGCAAGCCACAGCGTTCTGAGTCTCCGACGTACCGCCCATACCAGTGTATCCGAGCGGCGATTCCCTGCAAGCCACAGCCATGTTGCTCGGCGTGCCGGGGACAGGGAAGTG
>JAXGPP010000014.1:0-244966 GCA_040766885.1 Thermoguttaceae bacterium
CGAGGAGGTTGGGGGCGCCGCCGCAGGTTGGGCACGTCCAATCGCCAGGCAATTCGTCCCATGGCACCGGCTCCTGCGCGTCATCGTAAACGTATCCACAGACGGCGCACTCGTATCGGGCCATGGTCAACTCCTCAGTTGGGCGTGATCCTTCAACAGAGCGGCAAGCGCACGGGGCGCGTTATTCGACGGGGCGGCCCGCGGTGCGGTTCTTGCTCCGCTCGATCGACTGGAGGGCAAGGTACTTGTCGCCGAACTTGGCCATGTTGTCGAGTTCGTCGTCGTACTGGTTGTAGTGCCGCTCCTCGTCGGCAACGAGATCTTCGAACAGCTTCTTCGACACGTTGTCGGCATTGGCGCCGCACTCGTTCGCCCAGCGGTTATAGGCCAGCGCGCTTTCCTCTTCCATCTTCCGGGCCAGCTTGAGCATCTCCTCGACCTCGTGGATCTTGCTGACCTCGGCGGCCGCGACGAGGTGGACTTCGCCCTTGAGGAAGAGAATCCGCTCGGCCAGACGCTCGATGTGAAGCATCTCCTCAATCGCCGTTTGCCGGAACAGGCTCGCGAGCAAGTCGTACCCCTGGTCGTCGCAGTGGAAGTGGAAGTACATGTACTGGTGGACGGCGGCAAGCTCGTCGGCAACGGCCTGGTTCAACAGATCGATACTTTTCTCGTGCATGGCTTTCCTCTCGGCAATGGTGCAGGCGGACGTCCCCGGCAGGCGCGTCCTTTCCCAGTCAATACAGCGAGGAGGCGGGGCACCGGACGCCCACGCCCCCCCCGTGAATCACGATACCATATTTGGCACCGCTCGAGCACTGCGGAGAACAACCTCGTGACGCACAGCATCGCGGCATCCGCAGACTCGGGCGATAGCGGCCCGCGCTAGTGCTTGCCGAAATTCATCGGAACCCCTTGACGTTCCGAATGGATGTACGCCTCCAAGGCCCGCATGGCGGGGCCGTCGGGGTCGAGTTTGTCGGCGCGAACCGGATTCTCGACACACCAGTTGATCATGTCGCGCAACAGGGCGACACGGCCCAACTGCACCTGGTATTTCGGATAGGTCTCCGGATGGGTATTGGACGCGTGGGGATGGCACATGTCGCACGATACGGCCAACGTGCTGCCCAGCGCGTCCGCGTCGTGGAAGATGCGGGAGCCCTCCGCCACAAACTTCTCCGTCTCGCGGGCCCAGGTGAGAATGTCGCGCTCGGTGTAGTTGCCGTACGTGTGGTCGGCGCCCTGGCCGCCTTTGAGGAGATCGCTGTTGTCTGCCGGAGGCTTGAGGGCGTGCCTCTCCTTCTGTTGCTCCACCCAGTTGGATTCGGGATGGTCGCGTTTCCACTGATCCATAAGGCTGTCGGCCAGGGCCTGACCGGTGAGGTCCTTGGGGACTTCAATGTCTTCGCCACCGTCGCAGGCACCGACGGTGACCGTCTCTTCAGCATCCTTTTCGGTCTCGGCTGCGGCGAGCGTGGCTTGCTCCGCGTCAGCCGGTTGTTCGGCCACGGCGAGCTGGACGTCGGCCGCAACGGGGTTGGTTTCGGGCGGGCTGGCGACGGTCGCCGGGGCAACGGTCTTGGAGGGCGAGGCTTCTTGAGCACATCCCAGGAAAACCAAGCCCGGCAGAAGACAGATCGTGGCGACGACGGCGCTCGCATAGCATCGGATCGACGCGCTATTCATGTTTTCGACTCCTTGTATGCTGTCAATAAGCGGGCCGGTTGGGCAGCGGTGGAACGTCTTCTTTGCCGGCGCTCATCATATAGGTCCGACTCACCGTGACCGGGTTCCGATTCCAGAGGGCGTAGACCTTGTCCACCAACCCGTCGGGATGGACGTGGACTTCTCCGTCGCCACACCCGTCGTTGGGATTGAAGGGGTCGGGGCGGCTCATCTCGATGGTCATCTCGGGCATGCCCTCGGGCGCGTACGGCCAGGGCCAGGCCGTGGAGAGCAACCCGTGGAAATGGATGTTGCCGATGCGGTTGGTCAGCAACTGGTGGGTATGGCCATGGATCACGACCACACGCTGGAAACGCTTGAGGAGGTCCTGCACTTCCTCGGCGTCGTCTGTCCAGAAGTTCCACGGCTTGTAGAGCTTATACAGCGGGGAGTGGGAGAAGATGACGAGCTGGGCGTCGTCGGGCAGCTTTGCCAGATCATCGGCCAGCCATTTCCGCTGTTGCTCACCGACGGTGAAGGGGCTCTGGACGCCGTTGTCGAGGCCGGCCACCGTCTTCATGCGTTCCATCGGAGTCATGCCGCGTTCGGTCCAGAAGTCCTTCTCGACCACGCTGTTGAGCACAACGAAATGGACCCCCTTGTGGTCGAAGGAGTAGGTGGGCTCGCCGAAGAGCTCCTGCCACTTCTCGCCCATGTCGAGGTACCAGTCGTGCTCTCCGACCATGATCCGCAGCGGCGCCTTGAGGTTCTTGAGGATTTCGGCGCCCATTTCGAGTTCCTTAACCTGGCCAAGCTGGGCCAGGTCGCCTCCGTAGAAGACGAAGTCGGGCTGCGGATCGAGGCTGTTGACGTCGTCGACCGCGCGGAGCAGTCCGCGGACAAACCGGTCGTTGACATTTCGCTCGTAGAGGTGCGAGTCGGAAATATAGGCGAATCGAAATGCTGGTTTCGATTCTGAGCCCTCGGCGGCGCGGGCTATGGTTACCGGGGTGAACGACTGCGGAGGGGCAAGCCCGGCCGTCGCTCCCAAGGCGGCCGCCGACACCTTCAGGAAGGAGCGGCGGTCGAGATTCTGCAAGCCGTCGAAGAACTGCTGCCGTTCTTCGAGGTACCTGGTTTCCACGCTTTTGTAGGTAGCCATCGTGAATCGCTCCTGTGTGGTAATGGCGTGGCAGACGCGCAAATCCGGCGAGGAACGATGGGTGAGACCATGGATCGCCGCCGGATGCGTCGCGCGCTCGCAACGCACCGACCCTGACTCATTGATCCTGGCCCTTGGCGCCCGTCACCCGCTTCTCGAAGGGCAGCGATTGCCGTTGTGCCAGAGCGTCGTCGCGCGAGGGGCGTTCCTTCTGGGCCGCGGCCCGCTGCATCTCGAATTGACGCTGGTTGTCCTCCGCGAAGCGAACATCGGTGAGCGTGAACAGGAAAGCCACCAACTGGTCGATTTCCTGCTCGGTGAGGGCCAAGGGCTCGATGCCCCCGTCCAGGAACGGATTGGCCTCGCCGCCCTTGTTGTAATGGTCCATCACGTCCCACAGAGTGGCCAGCGATCCGTCGTGCATGTAGGGACCGGTGATGCCGATGTTCAGGATCAGCGGCGTGCGGAAGGAGCCGATGTCGGCCCGGTTGCGGGTCACCATGAACCGGCCCAATTCGCTCAAGTCGGTGCCCACGGCCAGCTCGTCGAGTCGCTGCTCCGAGGCGTCTTCCCGCAGGGCTTTGAGCGCCTGCACGGCCAGGCTTTCAAAGTCCTGGTGCCGGGCCGACACGCCCACGTTATGGAAACGGTTGTCCGTGCCCAGCGGGTTGGACGGGTTCATCGGGTGGCAGGTCATGCAGCGGGCCTTGCCGTTGAACAGCACCCAGCCGGCGCGCGCATCGGGTGAGATGGCCTGCGAATCGCCATCCAGGAACTTGCGGAACGGTGAATCCATGAAGATGAGCGTTCGTTGGAAGGCAGCGAGTGCCCGGCCCAGGTCTTCGTAGTTCATCTCCCGCCCATAGGCTTTTTTGAACGCATCCTGGTATACAGGGTCGCCGCTGATCGCCTTCATGGCGGTGGCTTCGTTGGGCATGCCCATCTCGACCGGGTTGAGGATAGGCTGCGTGGCCTGGTGATCCAGGCTCGGTGAACGGCCGTCCCAGAACATCGTTTGCAGCAGTGCCGCGTTAAGCACTGTGGGCGAGTTTCGTTTTCCAAACTGCCCGCCGATCCCCTCGGCCACGGGGCGCTGATCGGTGAAACCGCGAGTGACGTCGTGACACGTGGCGCAGGAGACAGTATTGTCTTCGGACAACCGCGTGTCGAAGTACAGTTTTCGCCCCAACTCCACCCGTTCTGGCGTCAGCGCATTGTCCTGGGGAATGAACGCCGCCCAGATAACCGGGTCGTAACCCGGCGGCGTCTTGCTCAGATCCACCTGCGGCACGAGTTGCTGAAGTCTCTGCAACTGGAACTCGGCGGTGGCGTCGCCGAACGGCCCGCGCGGGATCTCTTGGCCAGTCGCCGCCGGCGACCACAGCACGGTCAAGGCAATCAGCCCGCAGACCGACGGGTAGATTGCCGCCTTCCGATACCGAACCATCCAGGGACTCATGAGTACGGCCCTCCCTACGAAAACATGATCGCGATTCTTTCCCGACTATGTTGAACGGCTTGACCAGGGGCTAGCGCTGGCGTGATGCTTTCCGCCTGGCCTTCCGGCATTTCTCACAAATCCCCATGAAGTGCACGGAGAAATCCTCGATCTCGAATCCCGAATCAGCCACGTCGGGGGGCCGGAGCCGGTTCAGGCGGGCGTCCTCCCAGTCGATCACTTGCAGGCAGATCCTGCAGATCAGGTGGTGATGGCGATGAATCTCGCCGTCGTAGCGAACCGCCGGTCCGGGGTGATGGAGTCTCCGGACCATCCCCGCATCCGCCAGCATGTCGAGCACCCGATATACGGTGGTCCGCGAGATCCCGGGGACGCGATCTTTCGCGATCTCGACGATCTGGTCGGCGGTCGGGTGGTCGTCGCGTTCGAGAACCGCTTCGAGCACCACGCGGCGCTGCACTGTCAGCGGGACGCCTTGCTGGCGGCAAAGCGCTTCGAGTTCCTTCACTCTTGTCGCAATCTGTTGAGCATTCATCGCGGGCCACGGATAGTACAATATACCATCTAGTATGCTGTGTCAATAAGGGCTGCCAGCCGGGTTCACGGGCCCGGCTGATGCAAAGCGCACCGATTTTGACACGCGGGGACGGTTCGCGATACACCCCCGGCCGGTCGGGGCGGTGCCTCAGGAGCGGACGGCCGAGAGCGGTTCTTGCGGCAGCCTTGCGGCGAGGCGCCACGCGGCCCCGAACCCATTCCCCCGCCGCCCGGCAGGAGATAAGATGGGCGAAAGCGGTGATTTGCGCGGCCGATGATGGAATGCCGCCGGTATTTGCGGCTCTCAGGCCTGCCCTTCCAGCCGCGCACCTGACTTTTCGTCCGGAAGTCCGTCAAACACCTTTTTTGGCCTCTGCATTGGGGGTCGGGAGCGATCGATCATGAACGCGTGGCCCCCGCAACCGCTGATTTACGAGATCAACGCCCAGGTTTGGCTGGAGGAATTGCGCCAGCGGCATGGCGACGACCTCGATCTGGGGACCATTCCCGGCGAGTCGTGGGACGCGATCGCCGAACTGGGCGTAGACGCGGTATGGCTGATGGGCGTCTGGCAGCGGAGCCCCGCCGGCCGCGCCGTAGCCATGCAGAACGAGGCGCTGATGGCCGAGTTTCAACGGGTACTGCCGGATCTCGAAGACGTCGACATCCTTGGTTCGGCCTATTGTGTGCGTCAGTACATTGCCGACGACGGACTGGGCGGGCCCCAGGCTCTGGCTCGAGCGAGGCGAGAACTGGCGCGGAGGAACGTGCGGCTGGTCCTCGATTATGTGCCGAACCACGTCGCCCCCGATCATCCGTGGTGCGTGGAGCATCCGGAATACTTCATCGAGGGGACGGTCGAGGACCTGGAGCGCGACGAAAGCGCCTTTCTGAGAGTGGGCGATCACGTCATGGCGTGCGGCAGGGATCCCTGCTTCTCGCCGTGGCAGGACGTGGTGCAGGTGAATGCCTTTCACAAGGGACTGCGCGAGGCGGCGATCGGCGCCGCCATCGAGATCGCCTCGCAGTGCGACGCAATGCGCTGCGACATGGCGATGCTCGTGATGAACTCGATCTTCACGCGAACCTGGGGCCGGCAGGCCGGCGACATGCCAGACGAGGACTACTGGCCGCAAGTGATTGCCGCGGTGAAGGCCGTGCACCCGGATGTCAGGTTCATAGCCGAGGCGTACTGGGACCTGGAGGCGGATCTTCAGCAACAGGGATTCGATTACTGCTACGACAAGCGACTTTACGACCGCCTGAAGTACGATAGCGCCGAAAGCGTTCGGCTGCACCTGCTGGCTGACCTGACGTACCAATCAAGGCTGGTGCGGTTTGTCGAAAACCACGACGAGGCGCGGGCGGCGGCGGTTTTTCCGCGCGACAAGCATGAAGCTGTCGCGATCGCCGCCTTGACGCTGCCCGGCGCTCGTTTGCTTCACGAAGGGCAATTCGAGGGGCGCGCCGTCCGCATACCCGTATTCCTGCGGCGCCGGCCGACGGAGACGGTGGACGGGCAGATCGAGGCCTTCTACCAGGAACTGCTCGAGTCCCTTGCCGGAGAGCCGTTCCGCCGGGGACAATGGGAACTCTGTTCGCGGAGCGGCTGGGCCGATAATTCAAGCTTTGCGAACATCGTCGCCTGGTGCTGGCGTCACGAATCGGAGTGCCGATTGGTCGTCGTCAATCTCTCGGAACGCCGCTCACAGGCCGCCGTTCGGCTGCCGTGGCGGGAATTGGCCGGCCGACCGTGGCTTCTGCGGGACGCATTCAGCGACACGGCCTTCGATCGGCAAGGCGACGAGATGCTGGATCCCGGCTTGTTCGTCGACCTGGAGGGCTGGAAGTATCATCTGCTCGAATTCAGCCTTATTTGATTTGGTTGTGCCCCTATCGGGCACTCGATCAATGGGGCAGGAGATTATTGACGGTGAGTGAGCCTGCTGAGCGTGGAGGCCCGTTGGGCCATTGGGAGGTGGTCGTCGTTGGCGCGGGCCCGGCCGGACTGGTGGCGGCATTTCGCGCGGCCGAGCGCGGACGCCGGACGCTGCTGGTGGAAAAGAACCGCAAGGCGGGCGTGAAGATTCTCATGTCGGGCGGCACGCGGTGCAATCTGACGCACGCGACCGACGAGCGGGGAATCGTTCGCGAGTTTGGTCAGCAGGGGCGGTTTCTTCATTCCGCCCTGAGCGTGCTGGGTCCTCAGCAAGTAGTTGACATGTTCGAAGCCGAGGGCGTGGCGACCAAGGTGGAATCGACCGGAAAGATCTTCCCGGCCAGCAACAAGGCGCTCGACGTCCTGCGGGCGCTTCTACGGCGGCTGGAGCGAAGTGGCTGCCAGTTGGCACTTGAACAGCCCGTGCAGGCGATCGAGCGGCAGCGAGATGCTTTCCGGATCGAGCTGGCGGCCGGACAGATCACGACTGACAAGCTCGTGCTGGCCACCGGGGGCAAATCCTATCCTGGCTGCGGGACCGTAGGCGATGGATACGCGTGGGCAGCGGCGTTGGGACATACGATCGTGCCGCCACGGCCGGCGCTCGTGCCGTTGCGAACTGATGCCGCCTGGGTACTGGAGTTGAAGGGGATCACGCTGCCGGACGTGACGGTTCGAGTCGTTCCGCGCGAGGGAGCCGCAGAAGCTGCGAGCCGCAAGAAAGCAGTACTGGCCAAGCGGCGAGGCTCCCTGCTTTTCACCCATTTCGGCGTGTCGGGGCCGGTGGTGCTCGATGTCAGTCGCGCGGTGAGCAGCCACGCGACTCCCAACGGGCTGTCGTTGGTATGTGACTTCCTTCCCGGAACCGAGCCTGTCGAGCTTGATTCGGCTCTGGCCGAGCAGACCGCCGTCTGCGGAAAGCGACAGATTCCCCAGATTGCGGCGCAATGGCTGCCGCAGCGGTTGGCCGATACACTCATCGAGCTGGCCGGCATTGCCCGCGATCGCCGGGCAGCGGAACTGGCCCGAACGGACCGAGGGCGGTTGGCGCGGGCGATGAAAGGCACCGCCATTCCGATCACCGGAACGCTCGGCTACGAAAAAGCCGAGGTAACTGCCGGCGGCGTAGCGTTGGCGGAGATTGACTCCCGCACCATGCAAAGCCGCTTGGCGCCAAAGCTCTACCTAGCAGGCGAACTGCTCGACCTCGACGGGCCGATTGGCGGCTACAACTTCCAAGCCGCATTCAGCACAGGCTGGCTGGCCGGAGAGAGCGTCTAGTTTCGGCTCCGTCGCGCCGCGCTACCAGCGGCCGCGGCCACCTCGGCCGCCGCCGCCACCTCCGCCACCGCCGCCGCCACGGGGACGATCGGTCTTCGGGCGGGCTTCGTTGACGGTCACCTTCCGACCAGCAATCTCCGACAGATTGACTTTCGCGATTGCTTCGCGTGCCTGATTGGCGTCGGGCATCTCCACAAAGGCGAACCCTCGCGAGCGCCCCGTCTCGCGATCGGAAATGATGTTGACTGAGGAGACTTCACCGTAAGGGGCGAAGGCCGCTCGCAAATCCTCCTCAGTGGCGTTGAAGGAGAGATTGCCGACGTAAATGTTGGTCATGACCCGTTCTCTCTCGCTGGCTCCCGACAAGTAACCACGGACAAGGCGATCTCCAACCACAAATGCGCACAGGGCCACGCCCCACGCAAACGGGTCACAGAGGTCCCCGACACTGAGATAACATTATCGGAAGCCCCAGGGCTTCGTCAATCGGGGGGACGAGATTTGCGGGACGTTCTGCCGCCTTCCAGGCGGTCTTCCTATGGCAAAGCCGGTATTCTGGCCAAATCCTGCCGCCAATCCACCGCCCGGCATTGGAGAGAACTTGCCCGGCAGGGGGCGTCCCGCCAGTCACGGCTTCCCGGCGTAGGCTCGGAACTGGCGTTTCAGCTTCCGCAGGCCGGGCCGGGTCCAGACAACGCCCATCGCGCGGCGCAGGTCGGCCAGAGCGGCCCCTTCGGCCGCAACCAGTCCCTCCAGGTAGGCCTGCTGGTGACGATCTTCGGCCTCCTTGCGCCAATCGTCGAACAAGCGGCGGGCAGTGGCATGGTCGTTGATCGTGCCGAGCACTTCCTGCAGCAGTTCGACCCGAGGATAGAGTCGCCTGATGAACTGCGGCTCGAAGGCCGTGGCTGCCACCTCCATCACGTAGCGCAGTTTCTTGGCCCGGATGCGGAGAGAATGCAGGTTCTCTTCCTGGTCAAGGTCTGCCACCGCCGCCCGAAAGAACTTCTTGGCAGCCGTTCGCGAGCAGCGGCGAGCATATGAACCGAAGCTGCGTTGCGACGATCGAGGCTGAACTGCGGCCAAGAGCGACGCGACCTGGCCTGGAAAGTCCGCCGCCGATACCGCCTCGCAGGTCGCCTGCAGCGGAGCCTGCGCCTGTTCGCGGCGGCGGCGAATCTGGTCGATCACACGGGCCGTGGACGGACTGTCGGCGGGGGCGGTCCGCTGGAAACGCTGTAACAGGACATCCCAGTTACGGGCCTCGCTGGCCGCCTCCCGAATCCGCCGCAGGGTAGCACGCATCTTGTCGGCCGCCGCACCGTCCAGCACCGGCGAAAAAATGCGTATCGCGGCGACCGCTCGCCGGGTGGCGACGCGCAACTGATGCACGTACTCCGCGTTCTCAGAACTGCGCGTCGCCGCCATCGGAAGCCAGTGCCACACGGCATTCAGCCGGGCGTCGAGCACTCGAGCCGCGGCCGCCGCTACCGGCATATCGGGGCTGAGTCCCTTGATCCACTTCCCCACGCGCGCGGCGGCCGAAACCGCAACCGTTGGTTTGCTGTCGCTCATCACGCAGTCCTCTGACGCCGGGGAGATCACCGCCAACCTCTGTCTCGTGTCGTCTGCCACGCAGTCCTGCCACGCACCGCGACTCTGCCTACCAAGCCTATCCGCCGCCAGCACCTGCGCCAGCCACCTGGGTTGTTAGAAAGGCGTTAGCGAAACGTGAATAAGCTGATCGCAAGCGGCAGTTGCGATCGGTCCTGGCACCTCGCATTTGTAAACGGGTGAAGTGGAACTGGCAAATTGGAGCGGCAGCTTGTCTTCCACTGTAGCCCAGATAGAATGGGATGGTAGCGGCCATCCTCCACCGGAACGAGAATGGGCGGGATCTAGTCTGCGGGTGCTCCACCCGTTTTAGCTCTTCTCTGCTGGCTGGACCGCGAAGGCAACAGGCCTGCGCAATTGATCTACCTGGTCGAGCCGTGCTGTCGGAGCACCCCCTCTGAAGGAGTGTGCGAGAGTGGATATTCGCTCGGATCTCAAGGCTGAGCTTTCAAAGGTCGGCGTGATCACGTTCGACGGTTTTCGCTGGCGCGACGGCTTCGCTTGGTTCGAGATCCGACCGGCCAGCGAAACGGGGCCGAACGCACTCTACTTGCGATACGTTTGGGCCAACGAGTGCGGCAAAGGTCACGGCACCCGGTTGCTGCGGAAGCTGACGGCTGCCGCCGATGCCTGCGGGGCCGACCTGTATCTCGATGCCGAGCCTTTCGACGAGGACCACGTAACGCGGGCCCTCTGCTACAACCGGGTTCGCGAAGGCGGCCTGAACGGCTTCCAGTTGCAGGCGTGGTACGAGAAGTACGGATTTGTCCCGTTGCGCCACAACGTCATGCTCCGGAAGGCGGCACCCGCGCCGGCGCTGCCCCCGACACGCATGGCAGATCCCCATTTGCCAACCAGTCTGGCCGGCTCGGCCTGAAGCTTGCCGGGGCGATTCACGCGAACATACCGAACGCGGCCGCACTGTTGAGCGGAACGCCGCCCCGGAAGTAGCGCACGAAGGGGAGTCGCCTTTCGAGCAAAGCACCCGTTATTGCGCCGCCTTGCGGAGAGCGTGCTCCTTGAGGAAATCCTCAGCCCGCTCGCGCCAGGCGCCACGATCCGCCCATGCGGCGTCGACGGCTTCCTTCTCCACGCCGTCGGCGACGGCCTCGCTCTTAAGGTCCAACAATTCCTCGCGCGTGAATGTCGCCAACTGGTGGTACGACTCGCCGAGGATAAGGAAGACCTCCGGCGTCAGACGCTCACTCGTCGCCTGAAGGGCCAACAGTCTTTTCAGAATGGCGGCTGCCGCCAGGTAATTGTGGTCGTCGTAGAAATAGCGCCTTGCGGTTTCGACCACGTGCGCGATATTGGGCTCGGTTGATGCGGGCATGGCAGTCCCCCCCGGGTCTTACCTTTACCGCCCCAAATCAGTTTACCCATTCGGCTGGCGAGGAGCAACCGTATTTGAGTCCGAGGCGTCAGCCACAGGGGGGTGTTACGCGACTCGTCGCGATATGGGCTTCGCCCCTTGGTTTCCTCCCAGTCGCCTTAAGAGTTGGAGGAGCGCCTGCTCATTCCTACTGAGCCAGCGGGTCCGCCGGAACTTGATGGCGCCGCACACGGCGAACAACGTTCCGTCGCTCGAGGCGCTCACGACGCCGGGATGAATGTAGTATTTCCTGCAAATCGTCACCGTATTGCCCAGCGCTTCGGCCGCCGACCGGGCAGCGTCGGAAATGACCTCCTTGATCCGCTTCTTGGTGTCACAAGGCCCCTGGCGGAGGACCAACTCGGCAACCAGGAGGGTCGCGTTCCAGGTTCGGAAGTCCTTGGCGGTGAACGGCTGCCGGGTCGTCTCCTGCAGATAGGCATTCACGTCCTCCGACGTGATTGGGTAGTACTGCTGCTTATCTTCGTCCAGGTACTGGAACAGTTCCTGGCCGGGTATGTCCTGACACTGCTGGACGATTTTCGCCAAACGGCGATCACGAAGCTGGACCTGATGGAACTTCCCCGACTTTCCACGGAATCGGAACTGCACCTTCGCGCCCTCGATCTCGACGTGGCTGTCGCGGAGCGTTACGAGTCCGTAGGAGCCGTTGGCTCGCGCATACTCCTCGTTGCCAACGCGAATACCCGTCACATCGAGGAGACGGACCACCGTGGCCAGCACCTTGCGCTTTGAAAGAACGCGGCTTGCAAGATCCTTCTCCACTTGCTTGCGGATCTGCGGCAGTGCGAGGCCAAACACGACCAGCTTGTGGAACTTCGTTTCGTTGCTGATTTCATGCCATCGCGGGTGATACCGATACTGCTTGCGATTGCGGGCATCGCGGCCGGTGGCCTGAATGTGTGCGTTCGCCAGCGCCGCAATCCAAACATCGGTCCAGGCGGGAGGAATGGCGAGACTGGCAATCCGAGCCTTTATTCGCCGATCACGGATCGGCCGTCCGGCGGCATCGACGTACCGAAAACCCTGCCCGGACCGGCGGCGTCGAATCCCCGCCACGCCGTCTTGTACGTACCGCAGCTGTGCCCTCGCGGCTCGCTGTTTGGGGTCGAGTAGATCTGTGTCGAGTACCGGTGCCGGGATCATAGAGTTTTCCCCTGCGTGCTGTGTTTCGGCGCGGCGAATCGCGTCGTGGCGCGCGGGGCCAGGAGGCATGCAAGTGTCATTCCGGAACCACCCGAAAATCGCGACTACTGCTCACCAACAGCGACGGATTGTCACATCACGGCGGCATTTGTGTCGCTCCGCGAGCCGTGCCGGCGGCCGTTGCCGCTTCAGCCTCGGAATGCTCTTGATGGGCGAACAGGGTTCTTTCCTAGAGCAAGCTGGCCGCGGGATCGAGACATTCACGACAGCGGCGACATTTGCGCAATCAAGCGTTGCGTCGGGTGAACCTCAAGAAGGTCAACGCCAATGGCACATCGTTTGCGGTTTACAGCGGCCTTTGTTCGAGACGGGCCGGGTGAAAGCGAGTATCGTCAATCGTTCCTTTCGCCACCAACACGCACAGGAGTACGATCATGATCCAACAGCAAGCACTGGAGGCCAATTGGGATGCTGTGGCACAGGCGCTGAGTGAGCGCTGGAGCGGGTTGGACCCGTCCGAAATCCAGTACCTTCGAAGCAATCCCGACGAACTGGTGGCGGAGATCCAGCGCAGGACCGGTGCGTCGCAGGACAGCATCAGCCAATACCTGGAGGAGATCAGTAGCCGGGAAGCCTCGACGACGACCAAATCAATGCAAGCGGCCCGCGACTATGCCGAACGTGCGGGAGCGGCGTTGCAGACAGCGGGCAGCCGCGTTTCAGAAGGCTTCCGGACCGGCTATACCGGCGCCGAGCACGCGATCCGAGAGCGGCCGGGGCAGACATTGATTGCGGCTTTCGGCGCGGGCGTCATTGTCGGCACGATCGTCGGGCTTCTGATGCGGCCCCGCTAGTTCTTCTCTCCACCGAAAAACCAGCAAGGAGACATTCATGGACACTGAAAGAGAAGGCACGGCGACGACATTCCGGCAATATAGCGACTGGGGACGCCAGCACTTCAACGAGAGCCTGGAGGAATACCCATTTCCAGCCGTCTTAATCGCTTTTGGTTTGGGCGTCGGTCTCGGGCTGGCGATCGGCGGCGCGCTGGCCGACGCGATGGCGCCGCGGCAGGAGACGCTTACCGAGCGGCTCGGGCGACAGGTCCTGGATGCGCTCGGTTCAGCCCTTCCCGAACCCCTCTCCAAGCGATTGCGGAGCTGACGGTGCCGTTGGCGCCGGCGCTGCAAATTCCCGAACGGCGACGTAGAATTGAGCTGGTCGGGAGTGGGACCGGACCCGCCTTTCGACCGGGATCGCGCCCGTCCGTCGCTTTCAGTCCGCAGTCGATCTCGGACTCCATCGTCACTCGGAGGCCATACCGTGAGCAGTCAGCAGCAGGCGGAAGAGATCCAGCGTCAGATGGCCGAGATCCGCTGCGCGCTCCACGAAGACATGACCGGTATTGTCGAGAGCGCCCGGGTGATGAGCGACTGGCGTTACTACGTGCGTCGCTACCCACTGGCCAGCGCGGCGGCCGCGGTGGCGCTGGGGTATCTTGTGGTTCCCGCCCGGCTGGAGGTGATCAGCCCTGACGCGGACACGCTGCTGAAACTGGCGCGGAAGAATCAACTGATCGTCAAAGAGGATCCCGAGGGCCGGCCCCGCGGCCGTATCCTGGGGCCACTGTTCACCCTCCTGGCCAGCGCGCTGGTGCGGGGGGCCATGGCCTACGTCGGTCAGCAAGCGGGCAAGTCGTTCGGGCATCAGGCCGCTGAGCCCGAAGGAATCCACCCGCAGCGCAAGCCCCGCTGAGTGCCGCTCGGCAGGGGCGACCATTACCTGCTCGCGGCTTCTACCAATGCAGTGACTCAACAGTGAGAAGAGAGATGGCAGAGAACAGATTCTCGGAAATGGGATCGCTCACGCCGGAACAGATTGAAGAGGCCCGGCAGCGGGCGATTGAATTGGGCCGAACCGCGCAAGCGCAAGCCCAGCAATGGTTGAAGTACCTGGAAACCAAAGTCGTTCAGAATCCGGCGGCCAGCCTCGGCGCCGCCCTGGCAGTGGGAGTGTTCCTGGGATGGTTAATCAAGCGGCGATGAGCGGCGTCCAGGGGGACGGGGCGGAGCCGACACGGACCATGGCGACCAACATGAGCGGGTTGGCGTCAGATATCGCCAGTCTGGCGGAACTCCAGACCAGGCTGCTTGTCACCGATCTCAAGGAGTCGGCCGAGCGGCTGGTCCGGCCCATTGTCCTGGCGGTCGTGGGCGCTTCGTTCGTGTTCTCCTGCTTTCCGATCCTGCTGGTGGCCTTGGCCTACTTGTTTGTCGAGGCTGGCGGCATGTACCGCGGGTGGGCCTTCCTCCTGTCCGGCGTGCTGGGCCTGGTTCTGGGAGGCGCCATCCTCGTGCCGGCCTGGCTGTTGCTCCGCGGCAGCTTCCGTTCGTTGGAGCGCACGCGAACAGAACTGTCCGAGAATATCCGCTGGGTAAAACAGGTTCTGCAGCGGAGCGGCAGGACCTGGAGCCCGTCGGAGTGTCGCTAGGGACTGTCCGGCTGTTTCGAGTTCAACACCACGCGCAGCGTCGTCGGCTCGATCGTTATGCCGGAGAGGCCTTTGACATTGGATGTGCCGACCAGCACGTGACTGGCCCCTTGCCGGGAGTCGCGGAGGTCAATTGCGACGCTCAGCTCTGAGGCGTTGAGATTCTCAAAATCGCGGTCGGAGCCGATCAGTGTGACACGCGTCCGCGATGGGCTCGACTCGTCGAGCGTCAGGTTCTCCGGAAGGTTGCGGTATTCGACCGGCACGTCGTAGATGGCGTGAATGGTTTCTGTCCGGTACGCGGTGCCGTACCACAGCAGTACCGCTAGAAGGGCGGCGAGGGCCTTGATTCCCGGATTACGCAGCACTCGTGACGACGCGCGATTCGAGCCGCGCGGCGCGAAATGCCGCCGGTAGAACTCCTCAAGCCGCGTCTTCAGTTCCTGCGGCGACTCGATCACCTCCAGTCCGCCAGCCGAGGCGACACTGGTTGTTCCTTGCTCTTCGGAAATCACGATGACCAGCGCGTCGGTCCGTTCCGACAAACCTAACGCCGCCGTGTGCCGGGTGCCCCTGCCAGCCAATTGTCCCAGATTCTCTGACAGCGGCAGTTGGACGCCCAAACGTTCCACGCGGAGTCCATCGATGATGACGGCTCCGTCGTGCCCCGGGGTATCGGCGTTAAAGATGCTTGAAAGCAGCGGCAAGCTGATCCGGCCGGCGACCGCCACGCCGCCGCGGACCTTTCCCTCCAGCGATTCCCGCCCGCGCAGCACGATCAGTGCGCCCGTTTTTCGCTCCCCGAGATAGCCGGCGGTCTCCACGATCGCGACAATGGCCGCCTGGATGGCCTCCGGCCTCGATCGCGACCGAGGACGACCGGGGCTCAAACCCTGATCGATGGCCCGCCGCAAGTCGTGCTGGAATACCACCACGAGCGCCACGAACAGCAGCAGCACTCCGGCCTGGAATAGTGACAGCGTGAGATACAGATTCAGCGCCCGCGCCAGTCCATAGAGGGCGGCGATCGCCAATAGGGCCGCCAGCATGGGGCGGGGAGCGCGGTCGCGGAGCCAGAGCAAGAGGCCGTACAGAAGAACGGCGATGATGGCGATATCGAGGAGATCCGCCCAGCGCATATTGAACATCGGATGCACCGTCTGCCTGGCCGTTGTCGGTTAGAGTTGGCCGATCGGCGTCGAGACCTTCGAGGCTCAAGAAAAGCCGAAACCCCCGCGGCCTGACGACCACGGGGGTTTCGTTGAATTAAACCCGGCAGCACCTACTCTCGCATTTGTAGTACTACCATCGGCTTTGGAAGCTTAACTACCGTGTTCGGTATGGGAACGGGTGTGGCCTTCCAAATATGGCCGCCGGGAAGCGGCGGAAGGCCCGGTCAAGAGCCGTTCCGCCGTGGTTGTGCTGGTTAAGTGACAGATCACTTGATCGAGAGCGCTCGCGGCACATGCTGCATGTCTGACATGCAGTTGGAGCGTTCGATACATGTGGTCAAGCATTCGTCCGTTAGTACCGGTTAGCTGCACGCATTACTGCGTTTACACATCCGGCCTATCGACCTGGTAGTCTTCCAGGGGACTTTCGAGCTTGCGCTCTTACGAAACCTGATCTTGGAGAGGGCTTCACGCTTATATGCCTTCAGCGTTTATCCTTTCCGGCCATAGCTATCCAGCCGTGCCGCTAGCGCGACAACTGGCACACCAGAGGGCCGTCCTTCCAAATCCTCTCGTACTAAGGAAGAACCTCCGCAAGTTTCGTGCGCCCACAGCAGATAGGGACCGACCTGTCTCACGACGGTCTGAACCCAGCTCACGTACCACTTTCATTGGCGAACAGCCAAACCCTTGGGAGCTTCTTCACCCCCAGGATGTGATGAGCCGACATCGAGGTGCCAAACCGCTCCGCCGCTATGGACGCTCGGGAGCGATAAGCCTGTTATCCCCGGAGTACCTTTTATCTGATGAGCGATGGCCCTTCCATTCGGAACCACCGGATCACTAAGCCCTGCTTTCGCATCTGCTCGACTGATGGGTCTCGCAGTCAAGCACCCTTCTACCTTTGCGCTCGACGCCTGATTGCCAACCAGGCTGAGAGTACCTTTGGACTCCTCCGTTACTTTTTTGGAGGAGACCGCCCCAGTCAAACTGCCCAACTGAAACTGTCCGCTGCCCGGATTCACGGGAATCAGCGTTAGAACTGCAATACGCCCAGGGTGGTATTTCAAGGTTGGCTCCACCGAGACTTGCGTCCCGGCTTCACAGCCTCCCACCTATCCTACACAAGACATACCGCGGCCCAATATCAGCCTGCAGTAAAGGTTCACGGGGTCTTTCCGTCATGCTGCGGGAACGTGGCATCTTCACCACGACTACAATTTCACCGGGTCACTGGTTGAGACAGTAGAGCTGTCGTTACGCCTTTCATGCAGGTCGGAACTTACCCGACAAGGAACTTCGCTACCTTAGGACCGTCATAGTTACGGCCGCCGTTTACCGGGGCTTCGGTCGCGAGCTTCGCCTTACGGCTAACCCTCTTCCTTAACCTACCGGCACCGGGCAGGCGTCAGACTCTATACATCCTCTTGCGAGTTAGCAGAGTCCTGTGTTTTTGATAAACAGTCGCAGCTCTCGATTTACTGTGACCCCCAACAGCGTTAACCATCAGGGGTACCCCTTATCCCGAAGTTACGGGGCCATTTTGCAGAGTTCCTTAACCAGTGTTCTCCCGAGCGCCTTAGACTTCTCGTCTCGCCTACCTGTGTCAGTTTTAGTACGGTCGCTAGAGCTTCAACCCTGAGAAGCTTTTCTTGGACGTCCTTCGAATGACTTCGGGATCGTAAATGCCCTCGGGCCCGCCGGTTGGCTTTGCGGGGCGGATTTACCTTTCCCCAGCCTTCCAACGGTCCACGGACCTTTCTTATCGTCCGATCACCCTACAGACGCCGTCCCTCCACTCGGTCCACTCCAGCGGCGCAGGAATATTAACCTGCTATCCATCGTCTACGCCTTTCGGCCTCGACTAAGGGGCCGGCTAACCCTGGGCGGATTTCCCTTCCCCAGGAAACCTTAGGCTTTCGGCGAGCAGGATTCTCACCTGCTTTATCGTTACTCATTCCGGCATAAGCACCTGAAAGACCCGCAACCACTCCTTACGGTATGGCCTGTGTCTGTCTTTCAGCGCTCTCCTACCAATGCCCTTGCGGGCATTCCATGGCTTCGGTGCCGGGCTTACTCCCGTTCATTATCGGCGCTGGGTTGCTCGACCAGTAAGCTGTTACGCACTTTTTAAATGGTGGCTGCTTCTAAGCCAACATCCTGGTTGTCACCGCAACCCAACTTCCTTAGTGACTGAGCCCGACTTGGGGACCTTAGCCGATGATCTGGGTTGTTTCCCTCTTGACCCTGGAGCTTATCCCCCAGGGACTGACTCCCGAGATAGTCGCCGCGGTATTCGGAGTTTGGTTCAGCAGAGTACCCCGGAAAGGGCCTCAGGCCAAATCAGTATCTCTACCCCCGCACGCGTAGTTGTCTCGAGGCTAGCCCTAAAGCTATTTCGGAGAGAACGAGCTATCTCTGCGTTTGATTAGACTTTCACTCCTCCCCACAAGTCATCCCCTCGGTTTTCAACCCAAGTGGGTTCGGACCTCCACGCGGTATAACCCGCGCTTCATCCTGCTCATGGGTAGTTCACGCAGTTTCGCGTCTACCGCCGCGGACAATGTCGCCCTATTCAGACTCGGTTTCCCTGCGGCTTCGGCCCGGAAGGCCTTAACCAAGCCCGTGACGGTAACTCGCCGGATCATTATGCAAAAGGCACGCGGTCACACGTTACTTCCCGAAGGAAGTCATAGTGCTCCCACCGCTTGTAAGCGTATGGTTTCAGATTCTCTTTCACTCCCCTAGCAGGGGTTCTTTTCATCTTTCAGTCGCCCTACGTGGTTCACTATCGGTCGACAGGGAGTATTTAGCCTTACGGGATGGTCCCCGTAGATTCAGTCGGGGTTTCACGTGACCCGACCTACTCAGGTACCTTCCGGGAGGTGAATGACTTTCGTGTACGGGACTGTCACCCTCTGTGGCCCACCTTTTCAGTGCGGTTCCACTAGTCGTTCACTTTCTGACTCCCATAGGGAAGGCCCTACAACCCCGCAAGGGAAAACCCTCGCGGTTTAGGCTGTTTCCTTTTCGCTCGCCGCTACTGGGGAAATCGAGGTTTCTTTCTTTTCCGCCGGTTACTGAGATGTTTCAGTTCGCCGGGTTGGCGACGCATGCCTATGGATTCAGCATACGCCAGTTCGGGAATCCCGGGATCAACGCCTGTTTGTCGGCTTCCCCGGGCTTTTCGCAGACTTCCACGCCCTTCAACGCCTCCTGTCGCCAAGACATCCCCCATACGCTCTTAGTAGCTTGACCACATGAATCCAACGCTCCCGAAGGAGGCCGATCCATTTGTCAGCTACCGTGCTGGACTGCCGTCCAGCCGGAGTAACGATCGCTCCGTTCAAATCTAAGCGCTCTCGCTCACCACAGAAATCCAAACGGATTCCTGCGGCACAAAGTGAGATGCCACTTAACGCACAACCAAATTGTCAAAGATCAAATCAAGCCGGGCATTGCCCGACCTCTGCCAAGCCGGCAGGCGAACGATTTCTCTTCCAGAAACGGTTCGCCCGGCGGCCTGACCACCCCTCCTCGCAGCCACTCGTCGTGGCGGCGAGAAAGGTTAGTTTAACATTTTGCTTAGGGGTGTCAACGGGCTGAAAAGATTTGCCCCCGCCCGTTTTCTTCGCCGCCGAAGTCGCTGGCGGCACGCCCCTTACGCTTCAATCGTAGGCCAATTATATCGGTCACCGCCAGACCCGCAAGTAAGCAAAATGAGTTTTTTGTTCCACCGGGTACACGGCCTGCCGACGCGGGCATCAGGGTAGTCTACGCGTGCCAACGGCACCGGTTCGAATGGAAATCCCAGATTATCCACAGCGATCGTGCTGAATACCCCTCGGGAATGGAAGCGACACTCAATTAATGGTCAAGTAAATGGGGCTCTATCGGCTCGCCTCCCCGGCCATGGCGCACGCTGGCCCAACCTGATCACCGCAACTAAAGTAGAGATGAGCCATTCTTGTCTCCCATCGGCCCGCATCAATGCGAATCACCGCCATCCCCCAGATTTACCGGCACGTCAACCGCTGGGGCGAGATCTTCTCGGTGCTCAGCAAGTACGGCTTGGCGAATTGGGTCGGCAGGCTGGGCCCGGATTTCGCCAAGGACATGTTCCGCGGTCCTGGCGGGGCCGCGATCGCCCGGCTTCCGTGGGAGATGCGAATCCGCTTGGCGCTGGCCGAATTGGGGCCCACCTTCATCAAGCTCGGCCAAGTGCTCAGCACTCGGCCCGACCTGATCGGCGTGTCGCTGGCCGACGAGCTCACGCAGCTGCAGACGGGCGTTCAGGCCGACCCGCCCGACGTCGTCCGCCGGACCATTCTCCAGGAGTTGGGCCGGCCGGTGGAGGAGCTGTTCGACGATTTCGATGACGTACCGTTGGCCTCGGCGTCGATCGGCCAGGTGCATCGCGCGCGGCTCAAGAGCGGCGAATTGGTGGCCATCAAGGTGCAACGGTCCGACATCCAGCGGAAAGTGGCGGTCGACACCGACATCCTCAATGGCCTCGCGCAATTGGCAGAATCGCGGTTGCCCGAATTCCAGAACTACCGGCCGCGAGCGATCGCCGAGGAGTTTCAACGGACCACGCAGCGGGAACTCGATTTCCACCGCGAATTGCGGCACATGCAGCAGTTCGCCCAGGATTTCGCGGGCGATTCGACACTGTGCATCCCTCGGCCGTACCCTGAGCTGTCCACCGCCCGAGTCCTCACGATGCAGTATCTGGAGGGCATCAAGCTCTCCGACACGGCCGCATTGACAGCCGCCGGCTATGACCTTGGCGAAATCGCCCGCCGGGGGGCTCGTATCTACCTGGAGATGATCTTCTCCCACGGCTTCTATCACGCCGACCCCCATCCGGGCAATGTCCTGGTCATGGACCGCGGCGTGTTTGGGCTGCTCGACCACGGCATGGTGGGCCGCATGGACGAACGGCTTCACGATAATGTTGAAGAATTGTTGCTGGCGGTAACGAGTCTCGACGCCGAGCACCTGACGTCGATCATTGTTCGCCTCGGTTCAGTCCCCCAGGACCTCGACCGGGCGGGGCTTTCTGTCGATGTGAGCGACTTCGTCTCACACTACGGGGCGCAGCGGCTGGAAGACCTCGATCTCAGCGGCGCGCTCCGCGAGATGGTGGAGATGGTCCGCCGCTACCACATCCATTTGCCGGCTCGCGTGGCGATGCTCATCAAGACCCTGGTCACCCTGGAGGGGACCGCACGGCTCTTGAGCCCGCATTTCAGCCTGCTGGAAATCATGAAACCCTACCGGCGGAAGATGATTCTCCGCCGCCTTTCGCCCACCCGGCGGCTCCGCCGCTTCCAGCGACTGTACTCCGACATCAGCCACATGGCTGAAGTACTGCCGCAGGGAATTGTCGACATTGTCGAGCAGATGCGCGACGGAGTCTTCGATGTCCACCTTGACCATCGCGGACTGGAGCCGTCGGTGAACCGGCTTGTGCTGGGCATGCTCGCCAGCGCTCTTATCGTCGGCTCCTCACTGCTTATGGCCCAGGCAGTACCCCCTGCATTAGGTGGAGTATCGCTCTCCGGTGTGCTCGGATTCGCGATGGCGTTCTTCCTGGGACTCCGGTTGCTCCGGGCGATTAACAAATCGGGGCACTTGGACCGTCGTGCCGAGATTCAGGCGCGCAAGAAGCCACCTGCCCGGTAGATGCGGCAGAATGGTCAGTCCGTCCGGCCAAATCGCAAGCCCCAACGGTCAGGCCGCTCGCTTAACCGTCTCATCGACCCGCTGGCGGACCTCGTCCACCGCCGCGACCGGGGCGTATTCGGCCAGCACGGCGTTGATTCGGCGGTCAAGTTCATCCAGACGCCGCAACAAATCATCGTGGCGGGCGTCCAGATCGAGAAGCATTTGAAGCTGCTGCTGGGCAACCGAATCCATGCTGCCTTCCGCGGGTGCAGAGAATCCCGCATTGGCCCAGAGCGGCGTCGAACGACGGTCCGGTCGGGTGGATCCGCGCGGTTGGGTCGGTTGCGCGGCCAGTGCGGGAGCTATTATGCGAATCGGCGCGCGGAGCGGGTCTGCATCAGTCCTTCGATCGCAGTTTCTTCTTCAGATTGCGAATGATGGGCAATCTGGGGCAGGAACATCGGGCAGATACCTCGCAAGTTGCATATTGCAGTTCCACCCGTTATAACTATTCTATCAGCGTTCGAGGTCGCGGATATTGCCTTCGGCGGTGCCGATTCGGACGCCAAGCGCGAAAATTGCCGCGCGGGCACCGGGACGGGTGGACACAACCCTGCTCAACGATATAAATTTATAGCTCGCGACGGTTTCCGTTACCGATAGTGTGGTCAGGTACCCATGTTGGGTGCCATTCTAATCATGTCACCTGAAGGAGGAGTTAGTGGTCAAACTGACGTTGAGGGAGAACGAGTCGATCCAAGAGGCGGTGCGCCGCTTCCGAAAACTGGTGGAGCGGAGCGGGATTAAGAAGGAGATGCGCCGCCGAGAGTATTACGAGAAGCCCAGCGAGATTAAACGCCGCGCCCGTCTGCGGGCCGAGCGTCGCTCCCGTCGCAACCGCCTGATGGCAGGCACCTGACGCCGACTGGCGGTCTCTGCCGTTTCTTTCCGCGAAATCCCTTTCCGGATCGCGGTGCGCGCCGCACTCGTGCCAGTACCCGGCGCAGATCTCTTGGGCATGCTTTCTTCCCGAGGTGTCGACGGGCGGCTGGAGTTCTACATCAGTTCCACCGCGATCGCCACCGCCTCCCCGCCGCCGATACAAAGTGCAGCCACACCCACTGCGGCTCTCTCGTGCTGCATTGCATGAAGCAGCGTCACCAGCACCCGTGTTCCGCTGGCGCCAATAGGATGCCCAAGCGCGACGGCTCCGCCACGGACATTCAGCTTGTCGTGCGGGATCTGCAGATCCCGCATGGCGGCCAGAGCTACGCCCGCAAACGCCTCGTTGATCTCGAACAGTCCGACGTCTTGGGGGCTCATGTTGAGTTGCGTCAGCAACCGCCTAATGGCGTCGATCGGCGATAACGTGAACCACTCCGGTTCGCGCGAGGCGCTCGCGTAGCCCAGGATCTTCGCCTGCGGCCTGACTCCCAGGCGGCTGGCGATCTCCGCTGAGAGCACCAACACGCAAGCAGCGCCATCGCTGATGCCCGAAGCGTTGCCGGCCGTCACCGTTCCTTCTGGATCGAAGGCCGGTTGGAGCGCGCGAAGCTTCTCCTCATTGAACCGGCCAGGCTCCTCGTCCAGGTCCACGATCTCCAGGCCCTTGCACCCCGGAAGCTCTACCGGCACGATCTCGGCGCGGAAGAGGCCCTCGTGCTGAGCGCGAATCGAACGCTGATAGCTGGCTACCGCAAAGTCATCCTGATCATTCCGCGACAGGCCGTGCCGCGCGGCGCAGCGGTCACCGAAGGTTCCCATGTGCAGGTTGTTATAGACGTCCCACAGGCCGTCTTTGACCATCGAATCGATAACCTCGCCATGCCCCATGCGGTGGCCGGCGCGGGCTTTCGGGAGCAAATACGGAGCGGCCGACATGTTCTCCGTTCCGCCCGCCAGGATCAGTTCTGCGTCGCCGCACTGGATGGCCTGGGCCGCGAGCATTACTGCCTTGAGGCTCGAACCGCAAACCTTGTTGATGCTCGTCGCTCCGACCGACGCCGGCAGCCCGGCGCCCAGCGACACCTGCCGGGCAACGTTTTGCCCCTGCCCCGCGCTGAGCACATTCCCGAAGATCACTTCGTCGACTTGATCGGCGGGGATCGCCGCTCGCTCCAGTGCACAGCGTGCCGCCACGCTGCCCAGCCTGGTCGCGGGCACCTCGGCCAACGCACCCATAAAACGGCCGATAGGCGTCCGAACTCCGCCCGCAAGCACCACATCTTTCAACACGGCTCGGACTCCTTCCCGGTTTGACTGCCGACGAAAGCCCACCAGCGGGCGTTACGGATGCCGGCTCAAGCTGAAAATCGGCAGCATCAATGCCAAGCCGATCCCCCCCACCACCACGCCCATCACGCTGATCATGATCGGTTCGATCAGGCTGGTCGCCGTCTTGATCGATGTCTCCACCTCGTGGTCGTAGTAGGTGCTCACCCGGTTCAACACCTTGTCGAGCTTGCCGGTTTCTTCTCCCGAAGAGATCATCTGCACCAGGGCGCGCGGAAACAACGGATTGCCGGACAGCACTTCGCAGATTCGCTTGCCGGCGGTGACCTGTTCCCTGACCTGTTCCCAGACTCTCTCGTAGTGATAGTTGCCCGAAACCTCGCCGCAGAGGCGAATCGCGTCGAGCATCGGCACGCCGCTTTCGAGCATCGTGCCGAGCGTGCGGACGCTGCGGCTGATGGTGACCTTGCGCGTCACCGCACCGGTAATCGGCAGGTGGATCTTGACGAGGTCCAATGCCCGGCGGCCCGGCTCGGTCCGCCGCGCGATCACCATCGCCGCGATCAGCGCTGCCGCACCAAGCGTCCACAGCATCCAGTGTCCCATCAGCGCCCCGGAGATGCCCATCATGATCCTGGTCGGACCGGGGAGTTCCGTTCCGCGCGCCTGGAACAGGGGAATGAACTTGGGAAGAATGTAGGTTAGCAGAAAGACCGTCACGCCGGCGGCCAGCACCATCATCACCGCCGGATACGCCATCGCCGCCCGGATGCGGCTCCGGGTCTCAAGTTCCTTGCGCAAATAGGTCGCGATGCGTTCGAGCATCGGTCCCATGGAGCCGGTGGCTTCGCTCGCCCGGATCAGCGAAACGTAGGTCTTGTCGAAGTGCTTCGGATGCCGCGCCAGCGCCGCCGAGAAGTCCTCGCCCGCCTCGACCGACGATTTGAGGTTCTCGAGCACACGGCGGAGCGATGGATTTTGCTCCTCTTCGATCATTCCCGCCAGCGCTGCCGCCAGCGTAATGCCGGTATCGACCATGATCGCCAGTTGGCCGGTCGCGTAGATGATTTCCTGCTTCGTGATGCGCCGTGCCATTAACGGCGCATCGCCATCCTCCTCGAGGTCCAGGACCTGGAAACCGTCGCGGCGAAGCTGTTGCTCGGCCTCCTCGCGGCTGGGCGCGTCGAGCGTGCCCTGGTGGGTCTTGCCGAGCGGATCGCGGACGCGGTAGGAGAAAGGCATGGCAGTGGTGAAGGCGGAAGGTTGGATGCGGATTGCCGGCTACCTGGCCTCGGAGCCGTCGCGGATGTCGCCGACGATGTGCAGGATTTCCTCGACGGTGGTGATGCCCTCGCGGACCTTGCGGAAGCCGTCGCGGCGAAGATCGATCATGCCGGCCGCCGCTGCCATGCGGCGGAGCTCAGCCAAATTGGGGTTGGTGACGATCACGTCGCGGATCTCATCGTTGATGACCAACAGCTCGTGAACGCCGATGCGGCCCCGGTAGCCGGTGTTGCGGCAACTGCGGCAGCCCACACCGCGGTAGAAGGCGTCGAACTCGTAACCCATCCGCTCCAGTGCTTTGCGGATGGTCCGCGGCGGCTCGTAGCTCTCGCGGCACTTCGAGCAGATGCGGCGCACCAGCCGCTGCGCGATCACCGTGTTCAGCGCTGCGCCGATGAGGTACGATTCGACCCCCATGTTAATCAGCCGGGTGATCGCCGAGCAGGCGTCGTTGGTATGCAGCGTGCTGAGTACGAGATGCCCGGTCAGCGCCGCCTGGATCGCCGTCCGGGCGGTCTCCTCGTCGCGGACCTCGCCGACCATGATCACGTCGGGGTCCTGCCGCAGCAGCGTCCGCAGGGCCTTGGAGAACGTCAGCCCGATTTTCTCCTGCACCTGGAACTGATTGATCAGCGGCAGGTGGTACTCGATTGGATCCTCGACGGTGCAGACATTGTTCTCCATCGAGCTGATCTCATTCAGCGCGGCATAGAGCGTGGTCGACTTACCGCTGCCGGTCGGGCCCGTGGCGAGGATGATGCCGTTGGGGGCCTGGATGTTGTGCCGGAACAGGCCGAGGATGTCCTCGGCAAACCCCAGGTCCTCCAGGTTCAGCGACACTCCCTTGGTGTCGAGCACGCGGATCACCGTCTTCTCGCCGCGCGCCGCCGGGAAGGTGCTCACGCGGAGGTCGATCTTCCGCCCCTCAAGCAGCACGTGCACGCGGCCGTCCTGCGGCAGGCGCCGCTCGCTGATGTCCATGCCCGCCATGATCTTGATGCGGCTGGTCACGGCGCCGAGCAGGTGGAGGGGGACTTCCAGCGCCTTGTGCAGCCGCCCGTCGACCCGGTAGCGGATGCGGAGGCAGCGGTCGCCGGCCTCGATGTGGATGTCGCTGGCTCCGTCCTTCACGGCGTTGAAGATGATGTAGTTCACCAGCCGGATCACCGGCGACTGGCCGGCGATCTCTTCGACGTCACCGATGTCCTCGATCGCATCTTCGATCAACGTCACGTCGGCCGCTTCGGAGTCTTCGATGATGTCGTCGATCACGAAGACCTTCGAATTCGGCAACGAGGTGATCATCCGCCGGATGTCTTTGGCGGTGGCGGCGACGATCTGCACCTTGTCGCCGGTCAGGCTGGCGATTTCATCGACCAGGAAGAGGTTGGAGGGTTCCGAGACCGCGATCGTCAGCACGCCGCGGATCAGGAACAGCGGGAGCACGAGGTTGTTTTCGATGTACTCGCGAGGCAACAGATCGATTACGCGGGGATCGAACATCCGCGCGTCGAGCCTGGCGTAGGGCACGCCGTATTCAGTCGCCAGGCATTCGACGATCTGGTCCTCGGTGCAGTACTCGCTGTCGACGAGGATTTCCCCCAATAGCCGACTTCGCCCCCCGTGGCGCTGGCGTTCCAGCGCCGACTCGAGGTGCTCGGCGGAAAGATAACCGCGGGCAACGAGCAGATCGCCGAGGCGTCGGGCTGTCGAGAGGCTGGTCATGGCGGCAGGCGGATCAGCGGAAGCTTTTCACGGCGTCGATGACGCTGTCGAACACGTCGAGGTAGCGGTCGAGCCGCGTGATTTCCAGGATCTTGCGGTTGGTGTGGTTGGTGGTGGCAATCCTGAGCTGCCCCCCGATCCCGCGCAGCTTGTCCTGCACGTCGAGCAGGGCCGACAAGCCGGCGCTGTCGAACATTTCCGTGTTGTCGAGGTCGATGACGACGTGATCCCGCTCCAGTCGCCCCACGCAGTGGATGAGCTCGTCGGCATGATCGTGGCCGAGCTCCTGCGGAGTGTGGACCACCACCACGCTGCCGAAGATCTCCGTGGGCAGGTTCATGGCGACTCCGCCAGCGGCACGGAGCCGCTCAGAGTCTGTTCGATCGTCTCGAGCAGCTCGCGGGGGCTGAACGGTTTGGCGATCACCTGAAGGATGTCGAGCGTATCGGCCAGCTCTTCGTGGTTCAGTTCGAAGCCCTTCCCGGTGAGCATCAGAATCGGCAGGCCGCGCGTTTCCTCATGATCGCGGATGCGGCGTGCCAGGCCTAGACCGTCGAGCCGGGGCATCTGGCAATCGGTCACGAGCAGGTCCGGCTTGCGATCACAGATCGCCTGCCAGCCCTCTTCGCCGTTGCCGGCAATCCGCACTTCATAGCCGGCCCGTTTGAGCTTGAACTCGGCCGCGCGGAGGATGTGGATCTCGTCATCGCAAAGCAGAATGCTGTGGCTCATAGCGAACTCGCGTCAGGCTTTGATGGGGGCCGCGGGGACTCGCCGAAGATCTTGCCCGCGCTCGGCAGACTCGCGATGAACTTGCTTCCCACCCCCAGCGTGCTTTCCACCGCCAATGTTCCACCGTGGACGTCCTCGACGATGTGCTTGGCCAACGCCAGCCCGAGGCCGGTTCCGGAGGCCATGCTCTTATCCTTGTCGACGCGGTAGAACTTCTCGAAGACGCGCTGGCAGTCCTGCGGCGACAGCCCCACCCCGGTGTCTTCCACCTCGAATACCACGCGCTCGTCGGCGGCGCGGCTGCGAAGCGCCACCCGGCCTCCCGCGGCCGTATACTTCACCGCGTTCGACAGCAGGTTGATCGCCGCCTGCAGCAGCATGTCGCGATCGGCGAATATGCCCAGGTACAGCGGGCTCAGCTCGGTGGCAAGCTCGATGTCTTTTGCCTCGGCGGCCGGCTGAATGACCCGCAGCGACTCCTCCAACAGGTCGTTGAGCGACCGGCTCTCCTTGTTCACTTTGACCACTCCAGCCTCGATCCGGGCCAGGTTCAGCATGTTGTCCACCAGCCGCTGCAGCCGGTCGGCCTGCCCGTTGATCACGTTCAAGAACTCCTCCCGCGTCTCGTGGTCCTCGGCATCGCCGTCGACGAGCAGTTCCACGTAGGCTTTGATGCCGGCCAGCGGAGCCTTCATCTCGTGGCTCACCGACGAGACAAACTCGGCGTTGCGCTTCTGCAGAGCCTTCTGCTGGCCAATATCTATGAGCACGGCCGCCGTCCCGTAGTCGGTCATCTCCGCGGCCGCCGAATGCCCGGCCGTGAGCTTGATCGCGCTGGCCTGGTACCACTGCGGGCGGCCTTCTCCGTCGGGGATCTCCAGCTCGTCCGACCGCCGGATCGCCGCCTTCGAGTGGCTGACATGCATGACCAGATCGATCAGCCGCTGGCACTGCAGAATCTGCCCCAGCACCCGCTGCTCGACCTGCTCGGCATCGAAGTCAAACAGTTTCTCGGCGGCGGGATTGGCCAGCACCACCTCGCCGAACTCGTCGACGGCCACGATCGGATCGCTGAGCTGGCAAAGCACGGCCCTGATCCGCTCGCATTGATGCGTCGCGCGACGCGAACGAATCTCGAGCCCCGCGCGGGCATGTTCCAGTTCCGACAGCCGTTGGCCGTATTCCCGCAGCGACTGACGAACCTGTTCGGCAATCGCCAGCCAGGGACCGCCCTCGGGAAGCGGCGGCAAATCGGGAGCTGAGCCGCCGGGCAGGCGATACGGATCGACATGACACAGCACCTCGAAGTGCCGCTGGACCATGCCGATTGCTATGCGGTGATAGCACCGCACGACCGCGACTGCCGCCGAGGCCGCCACCAGTCCGGCCAGAAGAGCGCCGATTCGCATCGCCGGCCCGCCGCCGTACAACAGCCCGCCGGCCCACGTGGCTGCCCAGAGAAACGCCAGACCTAGTGCCAGCTTCGGCAGGAAGCTGCTCTTTGACCGAATCATGTTGACGCCGTGCGAGAGGGTACTGTCTCCATCCCTGCGCGGAGGCGACCCGCGCGGGTGGGCTGCACACGACGCTATGGCGCAAACACGCTGTGCCCGCTCTCGGTGAACAAGTCAGCGCAAGCCGTCGCCGACCCGGCCGCTTCTTAAGGTGAAGCGTAGCGCGGATCGATTGCCTGGGCCTGCCGGAAGCGGGTTTCCGCCGCTTCGGGTTGCCCGAGCTTCTGGAGCGTGCAGCCCATTAAAAAGTAGGACAGGGCATGCGTTTTGTCCAACTCCACGGATCTTTCCAAGGCCGTGAGCGCGGCCGCATAGTCGCCCTGGCGGAAATGGGCCGTTCCCAGCGTCCGATGAAGCGCCGCCGACTGCGGATGCTCCGGCAGAACCGGCTCAATAAGTGCAATCGCTTCATCCGGCCGATCTCGCTTCAGCGCCTCGACGGCGGCATCGACCACCGCTCTAAGGTCCTCGGCGGCCGGCTTCGCGGCCTGTTGTCCGGCAACCGGCGCGTCAGCGAAGGCCTTCGTGGACGGGGGCGCCGCAGGTGTCTCGGCGGCGAGAGCCGCCACGGGCACGGTGCGACTGGAGCCCCGGCTTGCGGCGACTTCCTTGTCAGCCGCGGGGGCGGCATAACCGGCTGGCACGGCGCCGGTCGTGGCGCCGGCCTCGGCAATGAGCACACACGGCGCGCCCGCCGCGGCATCCGGGTCGAGAACGCCGGGGACAAATTGGATCGTCGCATCGGTCGACACCTCGGCCGAGAGTTCAGCCGCCGGGGCGGCTGGCGTGGCGGCGGCCCGCGCCGTGCCCTTGCCCGAGGCCTGGACCGGGGCAGGAGCGCGCTCCGCCGCAGCAGAGCTTGACCCGCCCTGCCCGGCCGTCGTGCTTCGCGGCGGCCGGGCGGTGGCCACGACGCTACGGTGCGTCTCGGGGGTGTCCTGGAGGAATGCCGGCAGCGACCGATCGACCTGAACGTCAGTTGGCGCCGCCGAGGAACCACCAGCGTGCGCAGCGATCGGACGCGCGTCGCCGGGGCCTGCAAGCTGCGCGGCGGGCGGAGTGGGCCCTTGGCTTGGTGCCCCTTCGCGATCAACTGCGGCGGCATGCTGAAGGCTGGCCAGGTAGAGGTCGTTTTTCGGTTCCAGATGGCTTGCGCGTTGATAGTGCGCCAGCGCCTCTTTCCGCTGCCCCGAAGCATCTTGCGCCACGGCCATCAAGTAGTGCGCCCGGGCGTTGCCCGCACGGGCCGCCAGCGCCGGCTCCAACACGCCCATTGCCTCAGGCGTGCGGGCTTCCGAGAGCAACACTTCGCCCAGCAGGGTTCGGGCTTCAAGGTGCTTCGGATTCTGCGCCAGAATCGCCTCCAGGCGTGCGATCGCCATCGGACTATCGCCCTGATACCACGCCGCTTGGGCAGCCGCCAACGCCGGGTCCGCAGGCCCCTGCTGCCAGCGGACGAGCAACTGACGCGGCGATGGCGGCAACGGGATGGCGCAGCCGGCGCCCAACACCGTCACCAATACGAGCAGCCCGAGACGCGATGCGCGTCGCACGTGGTTCATTGGAGCCTCCTCGGCCGTTGAATATCCTTGCGTGAACCGGGAGTACCAGGATCGCGCGGATGGACCTCCCCCGCCGCCGCCCCGGAATCGCGCGAGAGGTCGTCGAACATCCACGGCTCAATACCAGGTCCTTCCGACGAAGTCACCGCCATTCCCGCCTCGCCACCGGCCATCGCACCGCATCCATCCGACTCGCCGCACAAGCCGTTCTGCAGTTCCAGCGCCTCATGATTCGCTGGATCGAACGCCAGCGCGGTGCGCGCCAAACGTTCGGCGCGGAGCGTATTGCCGCTGGCCAAAGCTTTCTGAGCCAGCCGCAAGTATCGCCGGGCGACGTTGCGCCGGTTGATGAGGCTCATGTTGTCGGCCATGGCCGCGTGGCGCTGTCCGTAATGGCAAATCTCGCCCGTCCCTTCGCGGCACGTCTCGGGCTCGTAGACAATCCGCGGCGTGATCAGAACCAGGATCTCGTGCCGCTCGGCCGTTTCTTTGGTATGTCGGAAAAGCGCTCCGACGACGGGAAGACCGCCCAGCAGCGGAATCCGGTCCACTTCGCTCACCAGTTCATCCCGCATCAGACCGCCGATGATCACGGTGCAGCCGTCGCGCACCATGACGTTGGTGGTGACCTGGGTCACATCCTTCTCGGGCACGGTAAAACCCGCTTTTTCGATCACCGCGCCGTCGGACAGTTCCGGGTGGACCTCGAGCCGGACCAGACCGTCACTGGAAATAAACGGCCGCAGTCGCAGAATCGTGCCTGTGTCCAGGAACTCGACGCTCTGCGAGGCACTGGTTTCGGTGATCGTCGTGCTGACGTAACCTTCCTGCTTGCCGATCTGGATCTCGGCTCGGTGCTTGTTCAGCACCATCAACCGTGGCGTGGCGATGACATCCGTATCGTTGACCTTGTCGAGCGCGTCGATAAACGAGCCGATATTCCCGTCGAGGTAGGCTAGCTGCAGACCTCCGGTGGTGTACGTCGTCGGCAAACTTTCCGCTGGCGTGCCCAGTCCGATGCGAAAGTTGTTGTTGCCCCGGAAGAACTCGAAATCGATGCCCAGGGCGTTGTCGTCGCTCAGCTTCACGCTCAGGATCGTCGCTTCGATGGCTACTTGGGCAGGCCGGGTGTCGATCTCATCCACCACCTGGTCGATCTCGGCCAATACCGCCTCGTAATCGCGCACCAGCACCACGTCGGTGCCCGCGTAATTGTTGCCGCCCACCATGGCGGCATCCGACTGGATACCAATTTCGGCCGGAGAGGATACACTCACCACACCTTTGTCCTTCGTCACCAGCGGCTCGATCAGCGCTTTCAGTTCCTCCGCCGTCACATAATTCGGCCTGTATACCCGGGTGCCGAGAACGTCGATCGCCTGTTCAATCTCATCCAGATCCTGGGGCGTGCCGACGTAGACGAACTTTCCTTCCCGGCGGGCCACCAGTCCGGCAGACCTCAGAATGGCGTCCATCGCGGTATCGACGTCCACTCCCCGCAGTGATGCCGACACGGTTCCCTGCACGCCCTTGCTCACGAGGATGTTCAAGTCGCCCTGTTCGGCGAGCAGATCGAGCACCTCGCGGATGTCCGAGTTCGGCACGATGTTGATCAGAAGCTCGTCGTCTCCGGCAGGACTGCCCACCCGTTCCACCGAACTCTTCACTGCTCCGGCGCCGAAGTCGGGCTGCTGGAGCACGATCTCGGCGTCGGCCGCTGGAAGGGCAGCCGGCGGTACGGCATCCGGCCCCGGATCCGGGTTCGCCGCGGTCTGCGGCGCGAGTCGATCCGCCAGATACTCGAATGCTCTGAGCAGCCTCGATTCCGCCACATCGTCGACTGTGGACGGAGGAGTGACCTGATAGGCTCGCAGCGGATAGGTCTCCGCGACAATGGGCAGCGGCCATGGCGTAGCCGACGGAGATCCCGGTGTGGCCACAGGTAACCGGACGGGGGCGGACACCTCAGCAAGCTCAGACTTTGCTGTTGCCGCTTCCTGATCCTCTCCGGCGGATGCGGATTCGCCGGTCGCCGCCACTGCTGAGTCCACGAACGCGTAGCGGCCAAGATCGCTCGACAGGGCGAGCGCCAGAGCGGCGCCCACTCCAAGCGCGGCGAACATGCCGAGCAGTGCGATCCGTGCACCCATGACCGGTCTTCCGTGACCTCGCTTCAAGACCGCGACCCAATCCGCGGTTCGTTCATACCCATCTTGGACAATCCGCGGCACGGAGCGTGACGCTCACAGGCCTCACTCGACGCCGATCGGCTGCCGATCGTTCGCAGACGACTTCGCCGGCCGTCGATCCGGCATGGCCAGTACAAGCTGTTCCGCCCCACGGCGGAGCACGACTTGTCGTGGCTGGACCTCGCTCACAACCAACTCCACCTGCCGGCCGTCTTTGGCCAGCGTGACGGTTTCCCCTTCATCATACACCCCGCGACCCGCGGCGGCTTCTTCATCGAGCAGAGCATCGCACTTCAGGAACGCCACGCGCCGACTCCGCCCGACAATGGTGCTCACCAACTCCAGCCCTAGGCTCTCCAGCGTCAGTTCGGCGGTGAGCGGCCCTGCCATCTTCTCAACCTCAGTCTCTTCGTCGTCTTCCGCATCCGCGGCCATCTCTGGTGGCCCGCGGAACGGATCGCGCCGATCGCTCCGCCAGGCTACCGGTCGGGCCAGAGGGTCCGCCGTTCTCCACTGTTCCAGTTGCTGCCACGTATGGGTTTCCGTTACGATCACGCTACCCTCGGAAGAGGGATTCGGCTCGGCGACCGCCTGTTCCGTCGTTGCGGCTGCCGGCACGATCTCGTCAGGTGTCTCGCCTGGCGAAATCCAGCCCGACGCCAGCGGTCCCCAAAAGTACATCGCCACCAACAGCAACAGCCCTAGCACGGCCGCTTTCTTGGGGTCGGCGGTCGCTTCGCGACGCAATTGCCTGCTCAGTTTCTTCAGGTTCACGGTGATCCGTACGGGCGGAGCCGCAGCCAGTCTGCAACGGCTCGTCCCCTCCTATATCGGTCGATCGACACTCTTTGCCTGATTGGAATATCCGCTTTTTTCGGAAAAGATTACCAAACTTATCTCACACACCAGAGCACCCGTATTCTCCCGCGCGGCCTCGATCCTCAGGCCGTCTGCCCAGATTGCCTGCGGCAGGTTCTCCAGTTCGTAAAGGAAGCTGAAGATCTGCGCCAGCGAACCAGTACATCCATAGGTCACCGGAACGCGGCGGATCGTCTCATCGTCGATTGTCGGCAGCGGCTCAAATCGTGTGGTCGTCAGGCCCGACTGGTTGGCCAACTCGGTGATACGGCCGAACAGCGCACTCAGTTCCGGCTGTTCCGGAGCGGCCGCTTGCCACGTCCCGACGAAAGTGGCCGTCTCGCGGAGTACCCGGCTGTCGGCCTCAAAAGCGGGAAGTGCCCCGCCTGCTTGGAGTACGAAGTCGCGTTTTCCTTCCAGGTCCCGCGACATTGCCCTGAGCGTCTCCTGGTGGGGCAAGAACCAGAAGAACAAGTAGGCCACGGCGAGTCCGCCCACCGGTAGAGTCACCAACCAACTGCCATGCCTGGCGTTATTCATGTCACCGTGCCCCCGGAGTAAAGATCGAAGAGTCGGCGACAACACGCCGATTGCCGGCAGCTTCAGGGGCCGAAATGTCGCCGGCCGCCGCCAATGGCGGGCTACTCCCCTGGCCGTAACCTGGGCGAACGATCATTCGCACGCTGAAACGCAGGCGGTCGGAATCCCTGTCGTTGCTCGATTCAATCTGCGGCAGGCCAACGTGTGAGAACAGCCCCGCGCCGGCCAGCTTGCCCAGGTACCGATGCAGCGTGGAGATCTCGTCGGTTAATCCGGAAAGCGACACTACGGTTTGCCGGGTATCGAACTCCGCACGGAGCTTGCGGAGGTCGCGCCGCGCGGGCGGCAGGACGGCCAGTTCCCTCTCGAAGGCCAGCGGGTCGGCGGGAGCGACCGTCATCGCCGCATTGGGGAGCCTCTCCTGCGATATTTCCAGTTCCTCGAAAACGATGCCGTCCGGAAGAGGCGCCAGCAAGGCGTCGACCATTCGAGTTCTCGGCCAGGGATGGCGCAGATAGGCGTAGAGATCGGCCGAGGCCCTGGCCAGGTCAAGATCGCCCTGGACCTTCTGCAGTTCAACGTTCTGTGCCAGCGCCCGTGCATAGAGCGGTTCAATCGCGGCCAGCTCGGCCGCCGCACGACGGCCGGCATACCATTGCCCGGTCGTCGAACCGCCGATCAACGTGGCGAACAAAGCCACTACGATCACCTGCCACGGCTGTGCGCGGCGACGTGCATGGCTCTGGCGGTACTCGGCGGGGAGAAAGTCGATGGGGTGCATGGCTGAACTCAAGATGTCTCGCGCAGGGCCAGCCCGGCGGCGACATCCCATTGTGCGTTGCGGCCGGCAAGGGTCGGTTTTTCAAAGCTTCGCAGCGGATCGCCCACCTCGAACGAAAGGTCCAGCCTGCTTTGCAGCCATTCGCCCAACGACTCGGTTGCCTCGCCGCCGCTGAGAATGGCCCGGGCCAGCGGTTGGCCGCGGAATGTGACGCTGTAATAGCGAACGCACATTGATACTTCGCCGACCAACTGCTCCATCACCGGATGCACTGACTCGGCAATGCTTCGCGTGATCTCTGGATCCCGCTGATCGGCACGGCGGTCGCCGTTGTGGCGCCGCAGGGCCGCCGCTTCCGGCAGCCGCATCTTGAGGTGCCTCGCCACCGCCTGGTCGAAGTGCCGACCGCCGACGTCGATGTACTTGACGAATCTCACCTCCAGTCCCTGGGCGATCACGACCACCGTGCTGGCGGCGCCGATGTTTACATACATCATTCGCTGTTGCTGGTCTTCCTGCCGGCGGAACTGCTTCACATAGGAACGGAGCACTGCCACCGGTTCCACCTCGATCGCCGCCACCTCCAGCGACGCCCGCTCGGCGATTCCCAGCAGCCGGTCGATCAACGGCCGGTGACAGGCCAGCAGCACCACCTCGCGCCGCGTCGCCTCGCCCTGGCGGACGTCGGCGACATCGATGAAGCGAATCTCCGCCTCGCTACTGGCGAACGGCAGCCGGCTGGCGGCCTCGGCTTGCACGACACGCTGGAGTTCCGGCCCGGGCACGTGCGACACGCGGATGTTCTGAACGAACAACTGCCCGGCCCCGAGACAGAACACCGCCTTGCGGCCGCGAAAATCCCGGCCTTCGCGCGCTCGCGCCAGCGCGGCGACCACTTGCTCGTCGCGCTCCTCCACCGGCGTGTCGGGACCGGCCGTAAGATCCCACCGCGCTGCGTCGCGCACCTTCGACGAATCGGCGTTGAACTGGAGCAGCTTGACGCAGTGGCTCCCGATATCGACGCCGATAGGCCCGCAGCGGCAAGTGTTCCACCAGGCTACCACTCGTATTCCTCCGCCTTGGCTGCGAGATACGCTCCCCAGTACGACTCGTCGGCAGGAGATGCGGCGCTACAGGATTCCGCGTCGATTTCGGCCAGGCCGGTGACCGGATCGACCCAGATCACGAGATATCGCGCGGCCGATCCCGCGCCTGCCGAAAGCCAGACGAACAGCGGTTTCCCGCTGGTGATCTGTCCGACCCGGCCGAACTCCAGTGGCACCGCCGGCGCGCTGGGAGTCTGCATCGCGACGGCCGATCCGTAGGATCGCAGGGCTGCCAGCCGGGGAGGGGAGCCGACACAAGGCAAGTTGTCCAGATCGACCACCAGCCTGGTGCTCGACCCGCCCGCGTCGCCCAGCGCGGCGGTCGGCAGTGATTGCGGGATGCCGCCCGGACCCAGGCGCTCGATGTAGTACCGGTTGTCTTTCATCTCGAACGTCACTCGCGACGGATTCCCGTAGCTCACCGCAAGGCTCCGCGCATAGCCGAGATCGCTCGCCACAATCCGCCCGGCGGCCACCAACTGGTCGCGCAGGCTGGGGTTGCTGCCGGGCAACACGAGTCCGGCCAGGATCGCCATCACCGCGATCACCAGCAGCACTTCGATGAGCGTGATCCCGGATGTTCGGCGCCGCATGGCCTACCGCTTCTCTCCGCTGACCACCACCTTGACCTCGCCCGAACGCAGCAGCGCGTTCTGCTCCCTGACCAGCGCGTTCTGCTCCTCCAACAAGGCGTGGATTTCACGCAGCTCCTTGATCATCTCCATGCGCTGCTCAATGGCATTGGCCAACTGCTGATTCTCCTCTCGGGGGGCCGCGTCACTGGCTCCAAGCAAACCTAGCACACACCCGGCGGCCAACGCACCGGCAACGATCAGCGTTCGAACATGTCCGTTCATAACGGTCACTCCTGATTTGCGGTCCAACTCACCAGATCCCATCGCAGCCCATCGTCGGCGGCGTGCGGAACATAGACCGGCCCGTTGGTTGTCGGCCAGAAGTAGCGGCCAGGTTGGCTGTCTTCCTTGATGACCAGCCGTGGGCGGTAGTCCAGGCCATAATACGCCGCCAGCCAAACCGGAAACGGAGTCACACTTCGCTGCCAGAAGGAGAGGGCATTGTATTCCGTCCAGCGGGCTGCCCACCACGTACTGGTCCTGTCCCATTCGCTGCGTTTGAGGATCACGAATTCCCTGGCGACGACTTTGCCTTCCAACAGCAGCTCAGTATCCGCCTGCGCGTCGCCGACCACCTCGAACCGGTCAACCGCTGCCAGCAAGCCCCCTACCGAGGCCTGGCTGTCGGTTCCAATCGTGATGTCGCCGGTGCTCACCACGGTCGGTAGCCGCACCGCGCTGCCGGCGCGCCCGTCGCTTCCCACCAGTCCCGGCAGATCGAACGACTGCAGGTTGACGTCGCGGCCGCTCACGACAACATCGGCGCTCGAGTCGCTCCAGGCCATCAGCGAGCCGCGGACGGTGACATGGCTGCGCAATTCGATGTCGCCGCCGCGATAGAACACTCCTAGGGGGTTGCTTTCCGGCGCCGGCTGGAAGCTCACGCCGGTGTGGCTATACGCCAGCGCGACAGCGGAATAGATCCTTCCGCCGGCATAGATCTGGTATCGGTCACTGCTGTACGTCGATGCCAGCGACCGCGTCACGCTCTCCGAATTCACGGTGCTGACGTCCATGTCGGCCGTGAACGGATTCCAGATATCGTCCAGCAGCCGCACGAGGCCGTATTCCTGCCAGGAGTACGGCAGCCAGATCGGGCCGTTGCTGAACGGACGGTAGTCCAATTGCAGCCATTTCAACCCCGTTGCCGAAGGCGTCTTGCTGCGCATCGCGTTCAGATCGGTGAAGTACGTCGCCCGCACAGTGTCCGACCAGGCGTAATTGCAGCCGAGGTGCAGCGTGCTCTGCAGTCGCACCCGTCCCTCAACGCGCGCCGGCGGGTCGATCGATACGGTGCCCGGCGCCCACTGATACAGCGTGTAATTCAACACGTCCGACTGCCAGTTCGCCGGCTCTGGCGCAAGCTGCCGGGGAACGAGGCGCACGGTGCTCCGCACCTGGTGCGACACCTCTCGCGCCGAATCGCTCGGATCGCGGGCAAAGCCGGTGCTCACCACGGTCACCCTGTACGGCCAGTCGCCGTATTCCGCGCTTCCGGCGCCGAGCGACGCGTCTCCCGTCTCGAATCTCACCTCGAAACGCTCGCTGCCGCTCAGATTCTGCACCAGAGTCGTGTCGGCGCCGCTCCACCGGGTGGAATTGTGCAGGGTCATCATGGCCACCGCCATTCCCGACAACGCCGCCTGCCGGGCTTGTGCCGCCAGCAGCGTATTGTCGGCCAGCAGCGTCGCCGTGCCCTGCGAACGGACCATGGCATACGACAAGGCCAGCGTCACCGCAATCAGCAGCAAGACCACCAGCACCGCTACGCCGCGGCGACCGCGGGACGAGCGCATCGCCGGGCGGGGCGTTCGCAACAGACCTTGCCGTTGTCGACCCTCGGAACTCACGGCTGCCTCCTCGCCAGCACGATGCTGGTCGTGGCCGAGCCGAAGAAGGGGATCACCTCTGGACCCTCCTCGGTTTCCGACTGCAACTGCAGCTCGATCCGCACATGTGCCTGCCGCAGCCCCGCCTGGTTGCCGCGAAGATCCTGAACCCACGACAGGGCAGCCCAGGCCGCTCGTTCGGCAGCGGCGCCGTTGGCGGCTTCGGCCAGGTAGCCGCCGCTCACCGCGGTGCTCTCCCAGTTGTCGCTCCCTCTCCATTCCAAGTCGCTGGGCCGCAGGCGCCGCTCAAACCGCACCGCTCCACGCGCGCGCCCCCCGGCGCTGGCCGACCGCAGACGATCGGAAAGCACCGTCAAGTCGCTCGAGGAAGTAGACTGGATCGCGCGGCTCTTGATCCCCGCGATCGTGCTCCGCCACTGGGCCGGATCGCTGTCAAGCGCCACCGTACGATCGTCGCGAATCTCAACCAGTTTGCCCTCCTTGCCGTCGGCGGGATGGGTGCAAAACACCACCAGTTCGTTGAGCCGCGGCATCCCTTTCGGCTCTTGCGGAGCGCCAATCGGCCGCCACACCACCAGCGTGTCTGTAAAGCGGTACCCGTCTGCCCACTCGTCGACCACAATATAGCCGGGAAAACGCTCGTTGCCCGTCGCGCCGTTGGCCGCACGTGATATTCGCTCCAGGCACACCCGGGCGTGCTGCGCGAGGAGTCCGCGCGCGGCGCCATAGTCCGACCCCATCTGCACGGCACGGCCAAGCACGCCCATGGTGCCCGCCACCGCCGCCATGATCGACAGAGCAATCAGCAACTCCAGCAGAGTCACTCCGCGCGGTCGATCGCCAACGCCTCGGTGATGCTTCATATGGGCGCGCATCAGTACTCCACCATCGGCCGCACCCAGGTGACAACCCGTCGCAGCTCCGCCAACGTCTCGCTCGTGCCGCCGGGATTCACTTCGACAATCCGCACGATCACCTCGCGGCTGCGGCTCGAGGCGCTGGTCGCCAGTCGCCGGGTGGGATCGGCAAGATCGAGCGAATAGATGTCGACCTCCTGCCGCCAATTGGCCATGAGTGAAGAGCTGCGGAAGTTCGGATGCCGCTCCGCCCCGCCGTCGCTTTCCGTTCCCAGCGCCACACCCCAGGCGTCGGCGGGTGGCATGGTACGAAGCCCTCGGTAGTCGTCTACGTCGTCATACATTGCCCGCGATGTCTCGGCGGCTCCCGGCCCGTTGACCCGCGGCTCAGTGCTCACGTCCTCGCTGACGTCCCGGAATCGCGCCTGGCAGATCTCATCGAGCAACTGCTCGGCCAGCCCCAGCGCTACGGTCTTTTTGAGAGCTTCGTCGGCGGTGCGAACCGACGAGGTGACGCCCAGCAGGATCGCCGACCCGGCGATCGCCGTGATCGAAATCGCCACCACCGCCTCAACCAGGGTAAATCCGCTCGCGCTTCGTGATCGTGAACCGGCAGCCACTCGCTCAACTCCTGGCGGCGTGCTTCCCTTCATATGTCTCTCATATGTCTCTCACGCTCCGCATGAAGAGCATGAAAATGCGGATCCGACCGCTCGCGCCGTCTCTCCGCCCGGCAACTCTAGGCCATAAGAGGGGGAAGTCAAATCGCGTATAATCGGTCGGTCCCGGATCCGGTCGCACCTTGTCTTCGGTGGGGGATCGCCATGGCAGATGACGATTTCAGCCGCTGGATGGATAGCTTGTCCGGCGAGGGTCAGGGAGCGGGTGGCAAGTTATGGGAAGAGTACTTCCGCCGTCTGGTGGGCTACGCTCGGCGGAAACTGCAAGGCATCTCGCGCCGTGCCATCGACGAAGAGGACGTCGCGCTGAGCGCGATGGTCAGTTTCTGGAAGGGCATTGAAGCAGGCCGGTTCAAAGTCTCCGACCGTGAAGATCTGTGGAAGCTGCTGGTCACGATTACCGCGCGCAAGGCGTGCGCCGCCCGGCGGCATTTTTATGCCCAGAAGGAAGGGGGCGGCCAGCTTCGGGGCGATTCGGTCATGATGCGCGCCGATCGGGATTCCGGCTGCGGGCCTGGCGAAGTGCTCGGACCGCAGCCCTCTCCCGAACTGGTGGCCATGGTCTTAGAAAACTGCGAGGTGCTGCTCGATCGGTTGGGCGACGAAACGCTACGCCAGGTCGCGCTGCTGACATTGGAGGGCTACAGCCCGAACGAAATCGCCACGAAGCAGAACTGCGTCCGACGCACCATTGAGCGGAAGCTGGAACGAATCCGGACCATCTGGTCCAGGGCCAACGCGGGCGACGCTGCTCGCGACTGAGGCCTCGCGGCGACATCGGTGCCGCAATTCTGCCACGCATCGCTCTACTGGATCGGCCGCCGGTACAGTTCCCAGCCGCGGTCGGTGGGCTGGAACGTGTAGATGCCGCTGGTCAGTTGGTATTTTGCGTTGCCGAATCCCGTCCCGCGCGAGAACTCGATCACGTACTGCTGTCCGAGCTTCTGTTCGTACCCGGCAGGAATCTCCCACAACTTTCCGTCCAGGTGATACTTCAGCGAGAGGCCGTTGCTCGCCGGGTTAGAAATCTTGATCTGCGCAATCGCCGCCGGAGACGTCGCGTACGACGAGGGCTGGTACGCGGGCGGCGCATTCGTCGCGATATTGTACGACGGTGTGTAATACGTAGAGTGGCCCTGCGAGTAGGAAGGTTGGGTAGTGTAGCCCGGTGAAGTAGTGTAGCCCGGTGAATACGTAGGTTGGGAATAGCCACCCCAACCATATGTATTCCAGTTGTTGCTGCTGTTGGTCTGGTTCCAACCGCTCCCTGGCTGAACTCGGTAGGGCGCCGATCTCTGCCCGTACCCGCCTTGCCCGTACCCGAAATTGCCGTAACCTCCTGAGTTGGCTGCGCCGATCATGCCCGAGATCCCCGAGAAGATGGAACCCAGGACTTGCGCGGTGTTGTCGTCGCCGCGAGTAACCCCGCCTCCGCCGACCATCGCCAACGCCATGCCCGCTGCCAAGATCTGCTTTTTCACGGTACACCTCTCGTGAACAGGGGTTCGTTACGGCCCAAAAGGGCCGCCCTCCATTGGCTACATGGTAGAACCGGCCCGATTTGCGACAAGACCCGGGATTTTCCGGATAGCCGCCTCTTCCTTTGCCCCTGATTGATGGACCGAACGACTGCCATTGCGACTGGTGATCGGCAGTCGATCGGAGGCGGGTGAGGCGGCGACTCGACTACCCCTGCTCCCAGTCCAACCCGAAGTCGAGCGAGACAGCAGAGTGCGTCAGCGCGCCTGAACTGATGCGGTCCACGCCCGACTCGGCCACGGCGCGGACCGTTGCCAGATGGATGCCTCCCGAGGCCTCGAGTTCCACCCCAGGCGCCAGCTCATCGCGCCGCTGTACCGCACGGCGCAACTCATCCGGCGCCATGTTGTCCAACAACACGATGTCAGGCCTCGCCGGAAGTACTTCTTCGAGTTGAACAATACTGTCGACCTCCACCTCGACAATCATGCGCCCTGCGTCGGGACCGAACCTTTCATCAAGATAGCGCCTCGCCTGCGCGACGGCTTGGGCCGGCGTGAACCGATCGGTCCCCGCAGCGCCCGCCCCAAACGCCAGGTGGTTGTCCTTGATCAACACCGCTTCAAACAGACCCGTGCGGTGGTTCTGCCCGCCGCCGCAGCGCACCGCGTATTTCTCCAGCCGCCGCCAGCCGGGCGTCGTCTTCCGCGTGTCGTAAATCCGCGCACGTGTACCGGCCACCGCGTCGACGTATGTCCGCGTGAGCGTGGCCACCCCCGACAGTCGGCCGATCAGGTTGAGCACCAGCCGCTCGGCCATCAGCAGCGCCCGCGCGGGCCCGGCAATCCGCGCGACGCGATCGCCTCGTTCGATCGCCCGCCCGTCGGCCTTCTCTATCGAGAATCGCAGTTCGGGATTGAACGCCGCGATCGCCGTTTCCGCCGCCGCCATCCCCGCCAGAATGCCTTGCTGCCGGGCGACGACCGCCGCCGCACCCTGGGCGTGCGCCGGCACCAGCGCCGTGCTCGTCAGGTCACCCGCCGAGCCAAAATCCTCGCCGAGTGCCAGAGGCAAAATCGCCTCCAGGTCGGCCCGCACCTGCTCGCTCCAACAGAGCTGCTCAAATTCCTTCAACCGATGTCCTCCACCACGCCAACCGTGAACTGTTTGCATTTCCGTCAACGTTTAAAGATAATGGGCGGCAACTGAATCCGAAAGGCGCGCGACAATTGTCCCTGCGCCGCCGATCGATCGTGGTGCGGCGGAATGACTCCCCTGCCTCTCGACAAGCCTCGAACGAACCCCGACCCCGCCGCCTCTCTCGCGCCGGGCTCCGTGCCCTCCCCTTCGCCGATGCCGCTGCGCCGCGCCGATCAACCGGCGGTAGCCGGCCTCGTGCTCCTGGCGCTGGCGGCCACGGGCATCTGGTGGCTCGCCGGCGGGGGACAACGGGGCGAGCTGGTCGACATCGACCGCCAGCCGCCGCGAGAAGCGATCTTCACCGTCGACGTCAATCGGGCCGAATGGCCGGAATTGGCCCAGTTGCCCGAAATCGGCGAGAACACCGCCCGGAGGATTGTCGAATGGCGCGGGTCGCACGGCCCGTTCGCCTCACTCGACGAACTCGACCACGTGCCTGGTATCGGGCCGAAAACCCTCGAGCGAATTCGGCCCTATCTTCGCACCGATTAGCCCGCTGCGCCGACTCGTGGCCATCTGGAAGCAGCCCCGGCGGGGCCTACACGTCGATCCAGGTGCCGTACATCGTCAGCACATAGTCGATGGGAAGGATCGTGCGGTGATTCGTGCCACCTTGCGCCGTCGCGGTGACCGACGGGAAATTCGCGGCGAGGATCGCCCGCTGGCCGTATGAGAGCCGGGCAGTCCTCCCCGCAGCATACAGGTAGTCATCCCCATCGCTGCCGAAAAGCCATGCCGTGTCTCCAGGGCCGTCGCCGTAAACCGAAACGTCTTCGAAAAACTTCTCGCGGTTGAAATAACCGTTGCCCGACATCTGCGACCAGGTCGGTCGGCCGACGAAACTATCGGCCGACGCCGAACCATAGAACCTTGCCGCGTCGATCCCGCCGGCGTTCGCATAGGCGTGCACCGCGTCAAAGAACTTCGCGCCGAGCACGAAACTATCGCCCAGCAAACGGCTGTATATCGGTTTCGCGACGAACGTGTCATTGCCCGCTGAATCGTACATCTCCGCCACGTCGTTGCCGCCGGCCTTGGCGTATGCATTCACCACGTCGAAGCGGATCGTATTGAGCGAGAAGCCGGGCCCCGAGAGCGTCGTCTCGGTGGGAGTTGCGACAAACAGGTCGTTCCCCGGCGAGTCATTGAGCGCCGCGGTATCATAACCGCCGCTCCGGGCCGCCGCCGAAACCGCGTCAAATCCGACCGCCCGGTTGCTGAAGCCGCTGCCCGACAACTCGGCCTGGTCCGGGTTCGCCACCAACACGTCGTTGCCGGCCGAGTCGCTGAGCACCGCCGTGTCGCTGCCCGCCCCATAGGCGTATGCTTCGACCTGATCGAACGACCGGGCCCGGTTCAGGTAGCCGTCTCCCTGCATCCTGGCCAAGGTCGGGCTGGCGGTAAACGTGTCGTCGCCGTCCGAATCGTACAGCCGCGCCAGATCCTGCCCGCCGGCCGTCGCGTTGGCATGCACGAGATCGAATCGTTCAACATAGAAGTAGAAAACGCCCCCTTCAAGGATCGCCACTTCCGGCCAGGCCGAGAAAGTCTCATTCCCGGCCGAGTCGTACAGCGCCGCCGTATCGTATCCTTCGCCACTGCCCAGAACCAGGACTCGTTCAAACTCTTCCAGCCGGAAACCGAACCCGCTGCCGGAAAGCAGCGCAAGCCCCGGGCGAATCTCCAGCACGTCGTCGCCGCTCGTGTCGAGAAGGCGGCCAACATCCACGCCTCCCCGCCCGTTGATAACGACGTTCTCAACTCCCGAAAAACCGACATCCAACCCCGTGCCGGTGAACGTGCCCGCGTCCAGAGCCACGTCGGCCACCTCGTTACCGGCGGTTCCCCATAGGGTGAGACTGTCCACTCCGCTGCCGCCCGCGTAGTTCACTGTCCTCACGGTCGACCCGTCAATCTGGTACTGCACGCCGTTGATCACAACCGGTTGCAGGCCCGCGGCGTCGAACTGGAACTGATCGTTGCCGTCGGTGCCGAAGGCCGACAGGTCGTTGCCGGCCAGACCGAGCAAGTTCGTCGCCCGCAGGCCGATGTTTGTGCCGGTCCCGCTCAGCTTGACATAGTACCTCTCGCCGGCCGTCACTTCCCAATCCAGGCGGCTCCCTCCGGCAACCGCCGTGGCGGCGCCCAGATCGTATCCGCGATCGCTGTACAGCCGAGTCTCCACTCCGCTGCCGGTGAACGTCGTGTCCAGCGTCAGGAACCCGTCGTGCGCCGTCTCCAGTTCGTACCAGGTCTCACCACCCGTCAGATTGATCCCCGCGACCGACGTCTGCCCGACCGTCCCCAGGTTCGTGGGCATTATCGCGTCGACAATTCGCAGCTCGATTTCCAGCGGTTCGTGGTCCGTTCCTCCTACGGCCGGATCGATGCGCAGATGCCAGACGCCCGGCTCCACCTGCCGAACGATGGTGCCTCCCATCCCCAGGCTGAAGTCGTAATCGGTGAACGAGAGCCTCGATACGATGTCTCCCGCTGCCGAAAACGCATAGGCCACCCGGCCCTCGCCCTCTGTCCGCAATGAAAACCGCACCAGCTCGCCCGGGTGAATGTACCCGGCAAATACATCGCCCGACGGCTGGGAGAGATCCTCGATCACCGCCCGGTGGCTGCCGATGCTGGTGCCGAATCCCAGTTCCGTCCGCCCGAGGGCCGGCGACACGGTTCCCAGCGACCGGACATAGAGCAATCCGTTGCGCGTGCCGCGGAAATCGACCAGGTCGGTCAGCTCCACGTTGAGCGTGACAGTGGCCTCGTTCGAGGTTTCCAGACCCGCCGTCACACGATATGTGAACCGGTCCATCCCGATGAAGTTGTAGTCGGGCGTATAGACGAACGAGCCGTCAGCTCGCAGCTCGAGCTCGCCGTGCAGCGGGCCGGTTACCAGTCCTGCCTCCATCCCGGCGATTCCGGCGTCGCGATTGCCGAGCAGCGGCGCGCCACCCGGCTCGAATTCGATCGGCGCAGCCGAGACGTCGATGACACCCCAGCCGTCGCTCTGCGGCGCAATTCCCACGCCGATCCCCAGCCCCTGGAGCCACTGGGCGTTCCGCGCGTCGTTGAAGTAGCCCACCAGTTCCTGAGCAGTCGTGGTAACCTGCCCGGTGGTGTCGGTCCCCAACCGGACAAACACGGCCCCCTCCCGGGCAATGCCGCTTGAGGTGACCGCCCACGGATTGCCGCCGCCGAGCATGTCGGGGTGAATCAGACCCGTCCCATCGCTCCCGCCCACATTCGACGCCGCAAACAGGTCGTTCACGTAGCTGTCGGCGGCGATCAGCGCCAGGACTTCATTGGCTGAGGTCCCGCCGGTGACGTCGATGTTGATCAACAGCAGTTTCTGACGGGCGTCATACAGAACATAATCGTCGTTCTGCCCCGCATTGTCGATGAACTGGATTCCGACGCCGCCGAATTCCCGGCCCGTGCGCAGGGCCCGGATCTGAATCGTTGAATTGGCATTGATCCCCTGCACCGTCGCGGTCGCATTGTCGGCTACCGGACGGCTCGTCCACGAATCGACGCGCAGTGATTCGCCCGCCTTGCCCTTCACAAAACGGAGATCCGATGCGCCCGATCGCCCGATGAACTGCAGCAGATTGCTCTGCTGAACCTGGCCCACGTGCACCGCTTCTTCAAACGCCGCGACGCGCCCTGCGCCCGTTTCGCCCGGAGCCAGAGTCGCAGTGAAGTCTTGCGCCAGATTCGGCGAGCCGTTGATCGTCGCCACCACCTGGCTGGCCGTCGATAGCACCGCGCCCCCGTCGGCGCCGCGCGTCGTTTGCGTCCATCCGCCCGTGCCTGTGAGTGTCGCGGCCGTCACCAGTCCGTTGCCGTCCGAACCGGCTACATGGGCGAACGCCAGCCGGCTGCTCACTTCGGCATTGGCCAGAAACGCTGCCTCCAGCACGTTGGCGGTCGTCGTTCCGTCGTTGATCCACAAGCGCAGGCTTTGAGAGTCGTAGTCGTATTCCACGCGCTCGTTCCCGGCGCCAACGTTGTTGTCGACCACCACCACGCGAATGCCGTTGAATTCGTCCCCTCCGACCTTGGCTGTGACGGTGAAGCGGCTGTTCGCCGTCCGCCCCGGCCCACCGGTTGAGCTATACACCGCCTGCACCCAATCGCTCGTCTGGAGGTGCACATCGAGCTGGCCCGGCTCATTGCCAACGGCCGGAATGTATTCAGCCCACAGTCCCGGGTTCCCCTCGCGGTCGGCCAGGAACCGCACCAGCAAGTCGCCAGCCATCTTGCCGGCTGTGTCGGCGGTAATGATCAGGTCATTGTCCAGCCCGTAGCTCGGAACGAGCAGGCTCCCAACGGCGGCCGAGACGGGAATGTCGTTGATGAGAACACCCTCGGGCGACGTCACCACCAGGTCCACGTGCTGATCCACCGAGTACTCGTCGTCCACCGCCACCGGAGTCGTGGCTGCGGCGTGCAACATCGTCGCTGCGTCCCCGGTCGGCTCCACCGGCATCGTCGCCGCCAGCAGGTCCCGTCCCTCCAGCGCCTCCAGCCCCAGCTTTCGCGGCTTCAGATTCCCAGTCCCCTTGGCGTGGTGAGGTCGCCGGTTGCTGTTCTGGCCGGGTTGCGACGCACGGCCGCGCTCATCTCGATCGGAAAATGCCATTGCGGTAAGCCTCGATGTTCCTGTTCCTAGCCCCGGCATCGCCACCGGGTGCCCCCCACTACGCCGAGCCTCCTGCCCGGCAATCTCGCCCCGTACCAGGCGGTCTCCTCACATCCCTGCGGTCACACACCCCGGGGTGAGCCAAACGGCCGCCGATTTCGTATAGTGAGAGCATCCTCGCCGGCCTGCCGCCCGAACACACCCGGACGCTGGGTCGGCGACACGATCGCGGCGCGCACGGCAAATCAGGCTCGACCGGTTTATCCCTTATCTTTAGTCGGCAGATTGCCGCCGCCTCGCTAACGGAAATCGGTGCAAGACACCCCCACGGAGGCATCCTCCTGGCGGGCGAGATCGGCGGCAGACCGTCCCACGGAGTTATCCCGCGTGTTTCAACTCGTCGCTCCTTTCGAGCCGGCCGGCGATCAGCCGCAGGCCATCGAGGCCCTCATCCGCGGCCTGCATGAAGATCGCCGCCATCAAGTGCTGATGGGCGTCACCGGTTCAGGCAAGACCTTTACCATGGCCAGCGTCATTGCCGCCCTCGGGCGTCCGACGATGGTGATCTCCCATAACAAGACCCTCGCCGCCCAGCTCTACGGCGAATTCAAGGAGTTCTTTCCCCACAACGCCGTCCACTACTTCGTCAGCTACTACGACTACTACCAGCCCGAAGCCTACATCCCCCAGCGCGACATCTACATCGAAAAGGATGCCTCGATCAATCAGGAGATCGACCGCCTGCGACTGGCGGCAACCAGCGCCCTGGTCAGCCGCCGCGACGTGGTGATCGTCGCCAGCGTCTCCAGCATCTACGGCCTGGGATCGCCCGAGGACTACCGCAAGATGATGGTCTCGCTCCGCGTCGGGCAGATGGTCGACCGCGACGAGATGCTCGCCCGGCTGGTCGATATCCAGTACGACCGCAACGACATTGCCTTCGAGTCGGGCAAGTTCCGCGTCCGCGGCGACTGCGTCGAAGTGTTTCCATCGTACGAGGAGTTCGCCTACCGCATCGAGTTCTGGGGCGACGAAGTCGAACAACTCTCGTTCATCAATCCCACCAGCGGCGAGGTGATCGCCCGGCACGAGCAGATGTTCATCTACCCGGCCAAGCACTTCGTCATGCCCGAAGAACGCATCGCCGGCGCAATCGACGAGATCCGGAGGGAACTCGACGAGCGCCTTGAGCAGTTCAAGCAGCAGGGCAAGCTGCTGGAAGCCCAGCGGTTGGCCGCCCGTACCCGGTTCGACATCGAAATGCTCCAGGAGTGCGGCTATTGTCCCGGCATTGAGAACTACAGCCGACCCCTCTCCGGCCGTCCGCCCGGTTCGCCCCCCGACACCCTCTACAGCTTCTTTCCCGACGATTTCCTCCTTTTCGTCGATGAATCGCACGTCACCGTGCCGCAGATCCGCGGCATGTACCATGGCGACCACAACCGCAAGATGACGCTGGTGGAACACGGCTTTCGCCTGCCCAGCGCCCTCGACAACCGGCCGCTGAAATTCGACGAGTGGGAACGGCGCGTCAACCAGGTCGTGTTCGTCTCCGCCACGCCCGGCCCCTACGAACTCGAGCGGACCGGCGGTGAGGTGGTTGAGCAGGTGATTCGCCCCACGGGGCTCCTCGACCCCGTCATCGAGGTCGTGCCCGCCCGCGGGCAGGTGCCGCACCTCCTCGCCCAGATCCGCCAGCGGGCGGGGATCGGCGAACGGGTGCTCGTCACCACGCTCACCAAGCGGCTCGCCGAGGATCTCGCCGCCTATTTCTCCAAACAGGATGTTCGCTGCAAGTGGCTGCACAGCGAACTCGACGCCTTCGAACGAGTTGAACTCCTGCGCGATCTCCGCCAGGGGCACTTCGATGTGCTCGTCGGCGTCAACCTCCTTCGTGAAGGGCTCGACCTCCCCGAGGTGTCGCTGGTGGCGATTCTCGACGCCGACAAGGAGGGCTTCCTGCGCAGCGAAACCTCGCTCATTCAGACTATCGGCCGCTCCGCCCGTAACGTCAACGCCAAGGTCGTGCTCTATGCCGACACGATGACCGACTCGATGCAGCGCGCCATCGAAGAAACACGCCGCCGGCGCAAGCTCCAGGAGGAATACAACACCGTCCACGGCATCACGCCCGAAACGGTCCGCAAGGCGATCCGCGCCGGAATCGAGGCGGAAGCCGCCGCCCACGCGAAATCCAATGCCGCTGTTGGCCGCGGCGACGACGCGCAATACATTACCGAGGAATACCTCAGCGAACTGGAAGCCGAGATGCTCGCCGCCGCCGAGGCCCTCGAATTCGAGCGCGCTGCGGCCATCCGCGATCGCATCGCCCGGATGCGCGACCAGATCGGCCGGCGGACCGACGAGGTCCAACTCGACCATTCCACCCCCCAGGGCCGCGCCAAACGCCGCCGCCAAAGCCGTCCCGCACGCGTCCCCAAACCCAAGGCTGGCCCTTAGCGCGGGAATCCCTCCCTCGCAAGCGGGCGTGGGATTAACCCCGCACTCCGCGAGAAGTATAAAGGAGAGCTGGACAGCTCCTGGTGTTCCGTGCCCCTTTAATGGAGGGTCTGTCGCCAGGATTTGCGATAATCGGGCGTCCACCAGGGAATATTCACGTTCCGGGCAGCATCTTACGATCGGGAAGGGGCCGCGATGGCCGAAGACCGCGCCGCGCTCGATATCATCCATCTGGTGGCCGATCACCACCAGGTGGTCTATCGATACGCCTACCGGTTGACCGGTTCGACGGCCGACGCGGAGGACCTCACCCAACAGGTTTTTTTGCAGGCCCAGGAGAAATTGGGCCAGCTCCGCCAGGCGGAGAGCGCCCGCAGTTGGTTGTTGACGATCGCAAGGAACCAGTTCCTTCGCGAATGTGATAAACGGAAGCCGTTGCTGGCCGGCGACTTGCATTCAGAGGCCCAGAGAGTCTCGGTCGACACTGCCGACGCCATAGACGGCGAAGCCCTGCAGGCCGCCCTGAACGAATTGCCGCCCCATTACCGGCTGGTTGTGACCATGTTCTACTTCGACGAGTGTCCTTATCGCGAGATCGCCGAGCGGCTTGATATCCCGATCGGGACAGTGATGAGCCGCTTGGCTCGGGCCAAGGAGCACCTTCGCGCCCGGCTATCGGAGCCAGACGCCGCAACCGGCGCGCCAGCCGACGCCGCCAGCCAGCGAGGTTGACATCCGATGGACAAACTGCCCCATCGAGACCCGCATCTCCGCGAGGCGATCGAGGCCTGCCGGCCCGGCAGCGACGACCTCCACGCACCCGAAATGGCTTCTCTCCGCGAGCAACTCGCTGCCGATCCCGAGTTGCAGCGGTTCCGCGACCGGGTCGAGCGCTTCGACCGTCGTGTGGCCGAGGCATTTCGCGACGTGCCGGTTCCCGAGGGGCTCGAGGCCAGTATCCTCGCTCGCCTGGGCATCGCCGGCGCGGTGTCGGCGGCGGCCGACTCGCCCAGTGATGTCACGGAGACGGCCCCGCTCCGCCGCGCGCCCCTCGACCAATCCCCCGCGGTGGCTCCCTCGCGGCGATCCCGCCGCTGGCTTTTCCGCGCGGCGGCCTCCCTCGCTGCCTGCCTGCTTGTCGGCACGTTTGTCTATCTCCAGCGACCCATCCCGCTGACCGAGTCGCAAATTCTCGACGCGGCCCGCTCGGACTTCCAAAGCGAAGGGACGATCGCCTGGAACGAAGGCTCGCCGCCGGAAGAATTCCTGCCCAGCGGCCACGTCCGCCGAGTTTCACTGGCGCGCGTCAAGTGGCGCGAACTTGAAGGCTTCCTCGGCCGCCATGCCGTCGTGTATGACCTGACTCAACTGGACGGTCGGAACGCCCGACTGTACATGGTGCGCGCCAGCGCTGCCGGCCTGCCTCCCCTGCCCCCCTCCACGCCGCAATCCACGACTCACGGGTTGTCCGTTTCAGCGTGGGCCGAACGCGGCTTGCTCTGCATCCTTGTGGTCGACGGCAGCCCCCACGACTACCTCCGGCATCTCCGCCCGCAAGGTCCGGTCGCCTGAAGTCGAACCCGCCCTCCCGTGTCGAACAGGACGGCCCGGCACTTCCTCCGCATATTCCGCAAATCCGGTTAATCCCGACCGGGTGTGATTGCCGAATCCGTTAGAGCAGACCCTGGCGCAACCATCCGGGGCTTCTGTGAGAGGCTGGCGCAGCCGGTTTGCCGCCCTGCGAAGGGGATAGCGCGTCCGGTTCATCCAGAGATTCCCGGGAGTCCTCGTTCGACGGAGATCAGATATGAAGTGGCTGCCGCTCTCGCTACCGTTGGCTCTGCTCTTGACCGCCGCGGCTTGGGCCCAGAAACCGGACGCGGATAAACTTGGCACCGCCAGCATGTTGCCCGGCCAGGTGACCACCACGCCCGAAATGTGGTTCTACGAGCAATACATGCTCAACTACCAGGACCCCAAGCTGGCCGTCCGCCAGAAAGCCGAATTTCGCTCCGCCCAGCGGCATGCGAGAATGGCCTCCCGCGAGTGGTTCGGTTTCTCCAACGCCCGCCCCAAGGTCGGTCCTGATCCGATCCATGGCGACTACGCTCCGCACTGGGGTTCGAATAACAGCCAGTATCCGTATCGCTGGAACGGCATCGGCGCCGCCGCCGTGGTCGTCCGCCCCGAATCCATGCGCCGCGCCTACTGACGCTCGACCTCCAGCCCGGCACGGGCTTCCAGCCCATGTTCTCAAACATCCATGCCCGCGACTCCATCGCGGGCATTGCCCGTTTCTTGTCTCACCGCGCCTCATAGGTGAGATCGCCACCCACGGCAAACGGACCAACCTCGCCCTCTAAGATTGGCAAACGGCGTCTTCGCAATCGCATTCGCGCAGCAAATTCTGAACACGCGCCGGATTTCGGCAAATAGCTGCAAACCACTATCTGCCACGGCTTTCCGTTGCGCCCGTGATTCGCTGCCGGCCGGAGTGGCCTAAGTGCTCTGCTATAATGCGACCGCGCCCCACGACGGCGGTACGGAGCTTAACGCTGCTCCGACAGATCTTTCTCAATTCGATCCCTTGCGTGCAGGCGTCCCGCCTGCCGTGAAACCCAGCCATCCCGCTGCCCAATCGCAGCCGGGACCGTTTCCCCCTGCGCGCCGACCGTCTGGCTGGAAAGCCCTAGAGGGCATACCACATCTGGAACCCCTCTAGGAACTTCAACACTGAAGCCAAAAGGGTGGAAGAACTTGCGTCCGAGCGTGCGGCTCGAAACGCTTGTCCTCCTTGGCCTTACAGCCGCGCTCCGCGTCGCAACAAAAGTAAACACCCTCAAAGGCGTTTCGCTTCGGCCCCGCTGCAGAGTGTATTTGAGCAAGAAGACAAGCAACGCGCGGCGCGGTTTTCCGTTCCCGCGCCACGCGTTGCGTAATTGTCAGTTCATTCGCCCGTCGTTCCGGGCGCGAAACCGAGTTCAGTTACCGCGAGCTCGAATCGCTCGTGCTGGACGAGCTGCTGCTCGAGCCGCTGGCCGCGGGCGCGGGGTTGCTCGAGCCGGCACTGGAGCTGCTGCCCGCCGACGAGCTGCTAGTCCCCGGCGCGCTTGAAGAGCTGCTGGGGGCGGCCGGATTGGTCGCCGAGGGGTTTGCCGAGCTGCTGCCCGGAGTGCTCGACGGCCGGTTGGCGTCGGAACGCTGCGGCCTGTCCGAAGGCTGCGGCGTGCTGTCGGGCCGGCTGTCCGTGGAAGGACTGCGGTTGAGGTCGTCCGGCTCCCGATTCAACTGCCCCTCGCGCTGCATCCGCTCGTTCGTCTGCGGCAGCGAGGAATCGGCGTCACGCGCGCCGTCGATCGACGGGCTCGTGGAACTTCGGCCATCGAGGGTCGAATCGCTACGGGTGCCGTCGAACGGCCGCATGGCCTGCCGCTCGATTCGCTGGCTCTCGACGCCGTAGTGGGTGTCGATCCGCCGGGTCCACGTCGCATCAGCGAAATTTGGCCAGTTGTCGTTGTCAAACGACGGCGCGCTTTCGAGAACCTGCTTGTCCACGTTCAGCACGAGGAACATGTCGCGGTCCCCCTCCCGCTGGATGCGGAAGGTCTGCCACGGCACGGCCAACAGCTTGTCGCCGATGCCGAGGAAGCCGCCCGACGACAGGGCAACATAACGGATGCAGCCGCCTTGGGCGTCGATTACCACGTCCTTGATTTCGCCCAGATCGTCATTGTTGGCGTTGCGGACATCCAGGCCCATCAGTTCGCTGACCCGATACACGCCTCCCGGCAGCCCGCTGTCGCCTTGCGGGAGCGACTGGCGGCTCTGGACGGTCGTCTGGCTCGACTGGTGGCTCTGCACGGAACTGCCGCTATGAACACCGCTGGCGCTGCTGGAACGCGCCGACCCGCTCCGTTGGGCCGCATTATCGCTTTGGCTGCTGGCATGCGGCGCCTGCTGGGCGGTTGCCGACGGATTCTGACGCTGCGGTTGGCTCGCTGAACTCGATTGCGATTGCTGCTGGGCATTGACACTGCCCGCCAGCAGCAACATCGCGCCACAAGCAAACGCGGTAAACGTATGTCGCATCTTTCCCGCTCCTTTTCAGAGTCGAAGGTGCTTACCAGGTAACGGGCCCGAAGAGGCAAGCGTTACCCAACGGGGCGTACGAAAAGCCAAGGTCGCCCCGCCTGCTTCCCACAACGCAAACAGCGTGCCGCCTGCTTCGACCGGACCGCCGCGGGCGCGCTGCAAAGCGAGTCAGGTGTCGCCGCCACTCAGCCTGCATTGAACGCTAGCGCCTCGTAGGGCCGCCGACACCTGCAATCACAGGGATCAGCCGCCTGCGATCTCGGCCCGGCATGGGTGTCGACCCGTTTAGTGGTTTAGGTCATGCTCGGTAGCCGGACCTGCGGGTCTACAGACAACATGTCGCGCGTCCGGCGACAGCCTGTCGATCGCGTGCCGAGACGAGGTCGTCCGCGGAAATCCGGGAGGGCTCCTACTAAGCAGGCAATCGATTCGCGATCAAGCATTGGCGCGATTGGGCACGCACCTTGCACAGCAAACCGGTCCCGTCAGTCGCCATCGGAGCGATGGCCACGTCCGTCTCGGCATTCCCGCTTGGAGCCACAGCCGTGAATTCATCGACATCAACTACCAGATCGGCCTGGGAAGGAACCGCGGAGTTCCCTTCCGCAACGCAGTTGACCACCGACACCACGACCGACGTCTGTGTGGTCGGCGGGGGAATCGCCGGGCTTACCACCGCGTATCTGCTGGCCGGTTCGGGAAAGAAGGTCGTGGTGGTCGAAATGGGCGCGCTCGCCGACGGCGAAACCGCCCGCACCACCGCTCATCTGTCGAACGCTATCGACGACCGTTACGCGGAACTCGAGAAGATGCTTGGCGAGGAAGCCGCGAGATTGGCCGCCGAGAGTCATACGGCGGCCATTGATCGTATCGAGGCTGTCGTTCGAGACGAAGGGGTTGAGTGCGGTTTCGAGCGTGTCGACGGCTACCTTTTTCTGGCAGCCGAACAGAAGAGCGATATTCTGGAGCGCGAGTACGATGCGGCCCGCCGCACTGGGATCGTCGAGGTGGAGTGGGCCGACCGCGCGCCGTTCATGAATTTCGACACCGGCCGTTGCCTGAGATTTCGCCACCAGGCGCAGTTTCATCCGCTGGAATACCTGGCAGGACTCGCGCTGGCCATCGTCCGCGACGGCGGGCAAATCTTCACCCAAACGCAAGCCAAGAGCGTCGCCGGCGGGCGCCCCGCCAAGGTCCAAGTTGCCAGCGGCGCGGAGATCACGGCCAACGCGGTTGTGGTGGCAACCAACACGCCCATCAACGACATGGTGGTCATTCACAGCAAGCAGGCTCCCTACCGCACCTATGTTATTGCGGCTCGAGTGCCGGTCGGATCGGTCGACAGGGCGCTTTACTGGGACACGCTCGACGCATACCACTACGTCCGGCTGCAACGCGGACGCGACGCGGCGGGCGATTACGACTTGCTCATCGTGGGCGGAGAAGACCATAAGACCGCCCACGCTGATGATGGCGCCCGGCGATTCGCCGCGCTGGAAGCATGGGCACGGCTTCGCTTTCCTTCCATGGGGAGCCTCGAGTATTGCTGGTCGGGGCAGGTGATGGAGCCGATGGATGGATTGGCTTTCATCGGCCGTAACCCAATGGACGATGAGAACGTGTACGTCGCCACCGGCGATTCAGGGATGGGGATGACTCACGGCACCATCGCTGGTATGCTCATCAGCGACTTGATTCACGGGCGCGACAATCCCTGGGCAAAGATCTACGATCCTTCGCGCCAGATGACCGGCAATCTGACCATGTACGCCGAGGAGAATCTCGACGTCGCCAAGGAATACGCCAAGTGGCTCCTTCCGGGTGAAGTCCGCTCGGCCGATGAGATTCCGGCCGGCCAGGGAGCCATCCTGCGTCGCGGATTGCACAAGTTGGCCGTCTATCGCGACGACAACGGGCAGCTTGTCGAGCTTTCGGCCCGCTGCCCGCACCTCCACTGCGTTGTCGCCTGGAACTCAACCGAACGGGTCTGGGATTGTCCCTGCCACGGCTCCAGGTTTGGCCCCGACGGAAAGCTGCTTGCGGGCCCCGCCAACACGGGCCTTTCTCCCGCGTAGTCTCGGTTACGACCGCTCCGTCCCCGACAGCACCACGGCACGCTCAAGCGCGTGACGGCCGCGGTTGCTTCGTTTATAGTAGTGGCAAATTGGTCTGCCACCCTCGGGGAGGAACCTGTCCATGGACGCCCAAGTCCCACAGCCGAAAGTCTACCAGCAGGTGCTGGACGACCATGAGTACCTCAAGGAATTGCTGGCCCGCATCGGCCAGGCCCTGAGCGATAGATCCGCGCCTGAGACGATCTCGGCCCAGTTGAATGAACTGGCTGACCGTCTGGTTCAGCATTTCGCGCTGGAGGAAGAAGGGGGCTATTTCACCGAGGCCGTGATGCGCTCTCCCCACCTGAGTTCTCGGGCGGAAGGGTTGATGGCCCAGCACGGAAGACTACAGTCCCTTTCCCGGCAACTTGCCGAGGGGGCTCAGGCCGACCAGGGCACACCGCGATGGTGGACTGAGACCCGGACCCGGTTCGACGCGCTCCGCGAGTCGCTGTTGAAACACGAATCGGGCGAAGACAGCTTTCTGCTGGAAGCCTACACCCAAGACCTCGGGGCCAATGACTGACCCCGCTACCGGAGAGGAAAGTGATGAGCAATCCCGTTCTGAGGCTGTCGCTCTGTGTGGTTCTCGTTGCGCTCGCCCGGTCGGCGGCAGCGGCGGCCCCCACGGCGGTTAATGAATCGGCACGTCAGATACCCGTTGCCTATGACGTTGACGTGGTGGTCGTCGGCGGAAGCACCGGCGGTGTTGCCGCGGCCGTGGCAGCCGCCGAGGCCGGGGCGAAGGTGTTCCTGGCGGCGCCGCACCCCTATCTTGGCGACGACATGACCGCCACTTTGCGGCTCTGGCTGGAACCGGACGAACGGCCGACCACCGATTTGGCTGAGAAGGTGTTCAACGATCGGGCGCGTCGGTCGGCCGGTCCCGATCCGAATCGTGTGCCGTTCACCTACACCGCTGACCGGCCCAGCGCCGCGATGCACGCCGACTCGAACCCACCGAGCAAGCTGACCGATGGCCAGTGGTCCAGCGCCTCGACGGAGAGCGTGCAGTATGACGGCGACGTCGTTCTCATCGCCGACCTCGAGAAACCGACCGAGATCGCCGAAGTCCGGCTCATGCCGTTCTACCGCGCGGGCGGAGCGGCCGGCGGCAATTTCAAAGTCGATTCGGTCACCATTTCAATCAGTGACGACGGCCAGTCCTGGAGCGAGGCAGCCACCGTTGCGGGCCGCGCTGGCGAAGAAGATCAATTCGTGGTGCTCGCTGCGCAGGTGAAGACCACCACTCGGTACGTTAAGCTGGCGGTGGCGAAAGCGCCGGATGTGGAACGCATCCTGCTGGGCGAGATTGAAATCGTGAAGCCCGCGCCGGAGGCCCCTGCCGTGGTTTCCACCTTTCCGCCGCCACGGCCGATGCACGTGAAGAAGACGCTCGATGAAGCACTTCTTGCCGCGGGGGTCGAGTTCCTCTACGGCTGCTATCCCACCGATATCCTCCGCGATGCCTCGGGCCAGCCGTGTGGCATCGTGATGGCCAACCGCTCCGGGAGGCAGGCGGTGATCGCCGACGTCATTATCGACGCCACGGATCGCGGGACCGTAGCCCGCCTGGCCGGAGCGAAATTCCGGCCGTTCCCAGGCGGGACACACACTCTGAAGCGGGTCGTGATTGGAGGCGAACCGCTGACGGGCGACGGCATGTCGTCGCGCACGATCGAACCGCCCTACATGGGGCCCCATCCCAACCAGTCGGGTACGTCGAGCGGCACGTTCAAGATTATCGAATACACGCTGCAATTGCCGCTCGATGCCGACACCCCCGATGCGTGGGCGAAAGCCGAACAGCAAGCCCGAACAATGACCTACCATCCAGAACAGCAATTCACGGCCGACATCTTCTTCCAGGTGCCGCAAGATCCGGTTCACTCGGCGCGTGAATCCATCGGCAAGTGGAGCGGCGTGGCCAGCCTACCTCTGGAGTCGTTCCGGCCCGCTGAAGTCGCGGGGCTGTACGTCCTTAGCGGCATGGCCGACATCTCGCGTGAGCAGGCGGAGCGACTCCTGCGGCCCACGAATTTCATGGAGATGGGCAGCCGAATCGGTTCCGCGGCCGCTGCGGAGGCAGCACAGCGCCGGGGCGCTGTCGAAGCCCGAGTCGTGGGCGCGACGACATCCACCTCGGCCGCACCCGGAGATGTCCGCGAGTTCCTCGTGGGCGTCAGGCCAACCCAAGAACTGCCAACGATACCGCAGGCGAGCCGATCGCTGCCGATCTTCGGCGACTACGACGTGGTCGTGGTCGGAGGTGGTACTGGAGGCGCTCCGGCCGGGATCGCCGCCGCGCGTCACGGCGCGAAGACGCTGGTGATCGAGTACCTGCACGGCCTGGGCGGCGTGGGCACCGAAGGCGCGATCTCCAAGTACTATTGGGGCAACCGCATCGGCTTTGCCGCCACGGTCGAGGGCGGATCGGGCGGATGGGTGATCGAACAGCGCAAGGAGTGGTGGCGGAGTGAATTGCTCAAGGCGGGCGCCGACATCTGGTGCGACGCGATGGGCTGCGGGGCCCTGGTCGACGAGGGCGTGGTGAAAGGCGTCGCCGTCGTCACCCCGCAGGGCCGCGGAGTGGTGCTTGGCAAGGTGATCATCGACATGACCGGCAACGCCGACATCGCCGCGGCGGCCGGCGCGGCGTGCTACTACACCGATGAGACGGAATTCGCCGTCCAGGGGACCGGCCTGCCGCCGCGTCTGCTGGGCGCAAGCTACACCAACACCGATTTCACCATCGCCGACGACACCGACGTGGTCGATTTCTGGCATCTGTTCGTCTATTCGAAGGACAAGTACCCCACGGCATTCGACCAGGGGCAACTGGTCGACACGCGCGAGCGGCGCCGGATCGTCGGCGAGTTCACGCAGACCCTGCTCGACCAGATTCTCGGCCGAACCTACCCTGATACGATCATGGTCGCGTGGAGCAACTTTGACTCCCACGGCTACACGGTCGATCCGTACCTGGAGGTCGAGCATCCCGATCATCGCGGTTTCCGCGTGAGTGTGCCATACCGTTGCCTGTTGCCGAAGGGCCTTGAAGGGCTGCTGGTGGGTGGCCTGGGGATGAGCATGCACCGCGACGCCGTCCCGATGACTCGGATGCAACCCGACATTCAGAACCAGGGCTATGCTGCGGGCGTCGCGGCGGCAATGGCGGCCGAGTCGGACGTGTCGCTCCGCCAGATCGATTTGCGGGCACTTCAGCGGCACCTGATCGAAATCGGCAACCTGCCCGAGACGGTGCTCACCGACCAGGATTCGCTTCCCCTCCCCGCCGAACGGATTGCCGCTGCCGTGGAGGCGGTGAAGGCAGGCAAAGACGCTGCCGTGATCCTCGCGCACCCCGACCAATCGTTGCCGCTATTGCGCGAGGCCTATCGCAATGCGGCGGCTGAGCACAAGCTGGTCTACGCCCAGCTACTGGCGATCCTCGGCGACGCGACAGGCGTGGAAACGCTGATCGCCGAGGTAGAGCGACAGGAGGACTGGGACAAGGGCTGGAACTACCGCAGCGGAGGGCAGTTTGGCACCGCGCTGAGCCGCCTCGATCAGTTGGTTATCGCGCTGGGCCGCACCCGTGATCCGCGAATCGTGCCGGTCGTGCTCGAGAAACTCGACAAGCTCACCGCCGAGAGCGAGTTCTCGCATCACCGCGCCGTGGGGCTGGCGTTGGAAATGGTGGGCGAACGGTCGGCCGCCAAGCCGCTGGCGGAACTGCTCATGCGGCCGGGCATGACGGGCTACGTGCATGACACCGTCGAAGAAGCCCGCCGGCGCGACGCCGAGAGCGGCGAAGGGACGGGAGCGGTAGGACCGCGGCGCGATTCGATTCGCGAATTGTTCCTGGCCCGCGCGCTCTATCGCTGCGGCGACTACGGCGATCTCGGCAAACAGATCCTCACCCGTTATACCAGCGACTTGCGCGGGCACCTCGCCCGCCACGCAAAAGCCGTGCTCGAGACGGAGCAGGCCCCACCCCGCAGTCAATGACGCTCACTGGATTCGGCCCGATGCGGCGTGAATGCATGCACTGGAGAGCACGCTCATGGGTGCGCTGAGTGGTCCGTACACGCCCCTTTGGTGCGCGATGTTGCTGATCGGAGCATGGGCGGCATGTCCCGCCGCAGCCAGCGCTGCCGACGCTTCATTCACGATCGAGGCACGGGATTTCGACGCCGGAAATGCCCGCATTAGTCTCACGGGCGAGGCCTACGCCGGCGGCCATTCGTGCATCTGGAACGGCGGCGAATTGCCGAACTGGACGGAATACGACCTCGAGCTGCCGGTGGCGGCAGACTACCGGCTTTTTGCATTGTACGCGGCTGCGGCGGCCCGCCCGGTCAATATCAGCCTGGACGGTCAGCAGGTGCACACAGGATTTCGTGGCGTGACTGGCGACTGGAACACGCAGTCGGCCCAGTGGGAAGAGCAGTGCACGCTCCGAATGGCCCCGGGGCAACATACCATTCGGTTGGAGTGTCAGGGACCGTTTCCGCACATCTGCGCGCTGCGATTTGAATCGTCTGTGAAATTTCCCGATGGCTGGCGATTGCCCCGTCCAAGCGCCAAGGATCGCGAGGAAAGAGCCCGGCGCAAAGCAGAGGAGGAGCGGACCAAGGCCCTGATCGCTGCGCTCGAAGCGATCGATCTGGAGGCGGTGCGATTGGCCATCGACGACATGGCGCAGGAGTTTCCAGGCCGCTACGATGCCGCCCAGTACCGGCAGGCCTTGCCTCGGTTCGATGGCGAGCGGGTCCAACTGCTCAAGAGGCTCACGGCTGGCGAATCGGTGGATGCGGACTCGATCGACAGCCTTCTGGCCGGCATCCGTGCCGCGCTCCTGGCCAATCCCCTGCTCGATTTCGATCGGCTGCTGGTCGTCCGCCGGAACTTCGCCGGGGGCGGACCGCGACAGGTGACGGGGGCAGACGCCGGTTTCGTGGCGGCCAACTACCTGAACCAGGCGGCTATGACTCGCAGCGGCTGGGACAATGAGATTGCAGTGCTGTCCGATCTCCGCGGCCATCCGCGGTTGGAGCAACTCCATAAGCCCGCGGGCGATTCAATCCTCCGCGACGTCCGCCTCGATTTCTCCGCCGATCGGCTGCTCTTTTCGGGCATTGACGAAGGCGGCCGGTGGGCGATTTTTCAGATCCGTCGTGACGGCAGCAGACTCGAGCAGTTGACTCCGACCGACTATCCCGACCTTGACTACTTTGACGCGTGCTACCTGCCCGACGGGCGAGTTGTGCTCTGTTCGACCGGGGGCTACTACGGGTTGCCGTGCCTGGACGGCAACGGCCAGGTCGCCAGTCTCTATCTGCTCGATCCTAAGACCCGATCTCTCCGTCAACTGACCTTTGACCAGGACAGTGATAACGATCCCTGGGTGCTGAACGATGGCCGGGTGCTTTATCAGCGATGGGAGTACAGCGACATCCCTCACTACTTCTCGCGCCGCCGGTTCAGCATGAATCCCGATGGTACCAACCAGATGGCGATCCACGGCACGAATTCCTGGTTTCCTACCGCATTCCGCTTTGCCAAACCCGTTCCCGACCACCCGACGCGGCTGGTCGGCATCATCAGCGGTCATCACGATTTCGGCGACTGCGGACGACTGGCAATTCTCGATCCGGGACTGGCCAGCCGGTACCCCTTCCGCTATCGTCCATCGTCGAAGGAATGGGGGGTGGAAGGCGAACCGATCGCCGTGACGCCCGATATACTGCCTGCTAGCGAGACCGGCTTCTTGCAGCTCATTCCCGGCCGCGGCCAGACGGTGGCCGGGACCGTGTGCGACGCCATCATCGGGCACGTGTACCGGAAGCAGAATCCAGCGCTCTCGACGCATCCCTGGCCATTGAGCAGCAAGTACTTCCTGGTGTCGATGAAACCGACCCCGCAGAGTCTGTGGGGGATCTACCTTGTCGATGTGTTCGACAACGCGACGCTGATTGCGGAAGTGGAAGGAGCCGCCCTCTTCGAACCACAGCCGTTCGTGCCGCGCCCTCGGCCGCCGGTCATCCCGGATCGCGTCGTGCCCGGCAACCGGACAGCCACGGTGCATATCGCCGACATCTACAGTGGTCCTGGTCTGGCGGGAGTGCCACGGGGAACCGTGAAGAGCCTGCGGGTGTTCTCCTATCATTTCGGCTACAACGCCAAAGCCGGGTTTCCTCTTGTCGGCACGCAGGCGGGTTGGGATATGAAACGCGTGCTCGGTACGGCAATCGTTGAACCTGATGGTTCGGCCCACTTCGAGATCCCCGCGAACACGCCCATCTCGATCCAGCCGCTGGATGAGGAGGGGCGTGCCATTCAGTTGATGCGAAGCTGGCTGGTAGGAATGCCGGGAGAACACATATCCTGCGTGGGATGCCATGAGAACCGCCGTGAATCGCTGCCATTGCGCCGTAGCCTGGCACACGGCCGCGCCGCCCAGCCGCTCAAGCCCTGGTACGGTGCGGCACGGCCGTTTGCCTTCTCGCATCAACTGTTTCCGGTACTCGAGCGATACTGTCTCGGTTGCCATGAGGATGCACCCGAGGTGGGCCCGCGGAGCAAGCCGTCGTTCGCTGATCCGGAAGTCGCTTACGACACGCTCCATCCCTATGTCCATAGGCCGGGCGTCGAGAGCGACATGGCGCTGCTCAATCCGATGGAGTATCACGCCTCGACCAGCCCTCTTGTCCAGATGCTCGAGAAAGGACATCACGGGTTAAAGCTGTGCGATCTGGACCGTGAGGCCCGCGATCGGCTGTATTGCTGGATCGACTTGAACGTGCCCAAGAACGGTCGTTGGAACCCGCCCGCCTGGCAGGGCAATGATCAGCGGCAACGCCGCCGTGAACTGGCGAGGATATTCGCCAACGATGAAACCGATCCCGAGGCCGAGGATCAGGCTGCGGAGGAGGCATTCCGCCAGCGCGCACCCGTACAGTTCATCGCTCCGCCGGCCGAAGAGGTGGTCAAGACCGATGGTCTGCAGGCGGCCGGTTTTCCTTTTTCGCCATCGGAAGCACGTACGCTGCAGGAGGCCAATTCAGCGCCGACAAAGCGAGTGATCGACTTGGGTAATGGGGTCACGATGACCATGGCCCGAATTCCCTCGGGCGAATTCGTGATGGGAAGTCTCGCAGGCGCGCCGGACGAGCGCCCCCGCGCGGTGGTCGGAGTCGGCGAACCCTTCTGGATGGCGGTTACCGAGGTCACAAACCGCCAGTACGCGCTGTTCGATCCAATTCACGATACCCGGTACATCGACATGCACTCGTTGGATCGCGTCGTGCCGGGTCATATCGCCAACCACCCGGACCAACCGGTTGCCCGGATTTCATGGTTGGAAGCAATGGGATTCTGCAGGTGGATGAGCCGGAAGACGGGACTGAACGTGACGCTCCCCTGCGAGGCACAATGGGAATGGGCGGCCCGAGCGGGGAGCGACAGCCAGTTCTTCTACGGATCGATGGAAATCGACTTCGGCCGGTTCGCCAATCTTGCTGACCAGGCGCTCCGCTGGTACCGGATGGGTTACGACGGTCCCAGCGCGCTGCAGCGGCGAAACCCTTATCCGCCAGAGATGAACTTCCCGCTGCACGACGAGCGCTATCGCGATCTGTGGTTCGTCGTAGATTATGTCGGGCAGACGCAGGCCAACGCCTGGGGCTTGCAGGACATGGCCGGAAATGTCAGCGAATGGACCCGGAGCAGGCACCAGCCGTATCCGTATCGTGGCGACGACGGGCGGAATGACCCGACGGGGCCGGAGCGGCGGGTCGCCCGGGGAGGATCCTGGGCTGATCGACCGGCTGATGCGGGCTCGTCGGTGCGTCGAGCCTATCTTCCTTGGCAGAAGGTCTACGACGTGGGATTCCGCGTGCTCGTGGAGGATTCAGGGGCCGCCGAAGGGGCTGAGCTGGCTGCCTCGCCGCGGCAGAAATCCCCTCCGCAGTAGTGGGCAAAGCTCATCTACAGCGAGTTGACTATCTTTGCCAACTTGCTTACAATTCCGCCGCGTCTGGTGCTTCCGGTTCCCTTTTCTTGCCACGCGAGGACACGATGGCTTCCGGCAGGGTTTATGACAACATCACGCAGTGTATCGGCAACACTCCGCTGGTCCGCATGCATCGGATCACCGAGGGCAGCCGTGCGACGGTCCTTGGCAAACTGGAGAACTGCAACCCGCTTTGGAGCGTGAAGGACCGTATCGCCCGCTCGATGATCGAGGCCGCTGAACGGGAAGGGAAGATCACGAAGGAGACGGTGATCATCGAGCCGACGAGCGGCAATACGGGCATTGGCTTGGCGTATGTCTGCGCGGCGCGTGGCTACCGGCTGATGGTCACCATGCCCGAAAGCATGAGCCTGGAGCGGCGGCGGTTGCTGAAGGCGCTGGGGGCAGAGCTTGTCCTGACGCCCGCCAGTGAGGGGATGCCTGGCGCAGTCCGCCGGGCGGAGGAACTGGTGTCGCAGAACCGCCATTACTTCATGCCGCAGCAGTTCAAGAACCCCGCCAATCCCCAGGTTCACCGCGAGACGACGGCCGAGGAGATCTGGCGCGACACGGAGGGGACGGTCGACATCGTGGTGAGCGGAGTGGGCACGGGGGGCACCATCACGGGTGTGGGCGAGGTGCTCAAGGCCCGCAAACCTTCCGTCCATATGGTGGCGGTTGAGCCAGCCAATAGCCCAGTCATCAGTCAGCGTCTTGCCGGGCAGGAACTCAAACCGGGCAAACATACCATTCAGGGGATCGGGGCGGGATTTATCCCCGACGTTCTTAACCTGGGTATCGTCGACGAGGCGGTACAGGTCAGGGACGACGATGCCATGGAGACCAGCCGTCAGCTGGCAAAGCTGGAAGGCTTCATGTGCGGCATCAGTTGCGGCGCTGCGGCCTGGGCCGCCATTCAGGTTGCCCGGCGTGAAGAGAACGAGGGCAAGGTGCTGGTCGTGATTCTGCCCGACTTGGGCGAACGCTATCTTTCGACGAAGCTGTTTCCCGAATGATCGTTCGTTGTCACCAAGAAAACGACAGGCGGCTCGATGCCTAAGCACCGGGCCGCCTGTTGTGTTTCAAGTCGTCGTTACTGAACTAGAGTAACTTCAGGGAGCAGCCTGGACTGGGGCGGCGGGGGCCTCAGCCGGGGCGACGGGGGCCTCTGCCGGGGCAACGACCGCAGCCGGAGCAGCCATCTCGACGCCGCAATCAGCGCAGCCGGTGTCGCAGACCGGAGCGCAGGACTCGTAGCAGGTGTTCGGCCGCAGGCAAGCCAGACGGCCCTTCAGCCGCGAGAACAGACCGGGGCGGCAGCAGGGCTCGCACACCGGCTCGCACACCGGCTCGCAGCACACCGGCTCGCAGGCCGGAGCGCAGCACGACAGGCGAGCCTTCAGTCGCGAGAGCAGACCGGGGCGGCAGCAAGGATCGCAAACCGGTTCGCAGGCCGGTTCGCAGACAGCCGGGGCACACGCCGGAGCACAGGCCGGTTCGCAGGCGGCCGGAGCGCAGGCGGGCTCGCAAACGGGCTCGCAGCAGACCGGCTGGCAGAGATCCGCCTTCAGGCATGCCAATCGGCCGTGCAGCCGATCAAGCAGGCTTGGACGGCAGCAGGGCTCGCAACAGCTCGGCTCGCAGGCGGGGGCGACGCAAGCCGCCGGCTCGCAGCAGCCGCTCAGCCCGCCAGCCTGGACGCTGACCGCGAACGACGCGACGATCGCGACAGCCAGAAGGGTACGACGCAGCATGGGACACTCCTTGTTAGGAAGAACCAACGGGACACGTTCTGTATCGGGCGGCTGTTTATTGGCATTCGCCTCAGCGGCGAACCGACAATAGTCGCTCATCCACGCTAGGGGATGGTATCGACGGGCGAGGGTCGGTTCTTGACCATCCTGCCTACATCCGCCACTTAATGCGGATTCCCCGTCCATCTGGATCGAATGAATCGAATCACGCGACTCGATCGCATTGCCTTCGGGAGGGCAGTTCTCTTCCAGCGGGGTTATCTCCGTAAAGCTGTTTCGGCGATTGAGCGCGGCTCTGTTTGACCATTTTCAACAAACTGCGCCACTTGCCGAAGCAGACCTCAAATTACAGTGGTTCTGCACCGAATAACGATTTCACGGGATACGCCATCTTCCAGATGCACTTTCGTCGGCTTTGATCAGCCCCGCGAGCTATGTTTTCTCTGTGCGACGTTCCTCTTGTCCGTTGATCGCCCGGCACTGTCAGGGACTGGTTGAGTCGTCGCCTTGCCCCCCTTTTCGGCGCGCCGGTAAGCATACCCCGCAAGGAGCAGCCCGCATGGTCGGAAACGAAATACCTGTGGAACCGATCTTCTCGACGTTGGTGAACGATCCGGAATTGGGCCGAATCGTACCGCTGTTCGTTGAGGAGATGCCCGGCCGGGTAAAGCAGTTGAGGATGCGACTCGAATCGTCCGATTGGGACGGCCTGCGCCAAGTGGCACACCAGATGAAGGGGGCCGCCGGGAGCTACGGATTTCAGCCGATCACGCCGTTTGCAGCCCGGCTGGAGCAGGCGATCAAGGACGGCCAGCCGGAGAGCGAGATCCAACGCCTGGCTGAGGAACTGATCGCCTTGTGCGGCCGCGTGCGCGCCGGCTCACCCCCGTAGTCGACTGGTCCATCACCTCCCACCGCATTCCGGGCGCGTTCTCCGAGTTCCCGGTTCTTCTGGCGATATACCAAGTCGGCGATTAGCTGTTGGTGTGTGGCATCATGGGTACCGCCTAGGCAAAGACGGCGGACTGTTACGACTCTGCCGACGGCCGATTGACGATCCATTTTGCTCGGCAACTTCCTAATAACCGGGGCAAACGGGACAGCCGATAGGTCTGATGAGCGGTCCCCGTCCTCCACTTCCACCGATCTGCTGCCACGAGGTTCAGGATGAAACCCCGTGACTATCGAATGGCCTTGATCGCGTGCGTGTTGACTGGCGCCGCGGCAACCGCCTTCGGGCAGACGCGTCTTCCGCCGGTCGATCCGCAGTATACTCCGTGGCCTTCCTATGTTGCCTGGCAGGACTCGGACTCTCCGCCCACCGATCGGGCGGAAGGTTCGGAGGAAGAATCGGAAAGCACGGAGGAAGCGGAGGAGGGCGATAAGGAAGGGGAGTCGGGGCTGGAAAAGCGTGTCGCCCAACTGGAGGAAACCCTGAAGAAGTTCGAGGAGGAAGCCGAGGCACCGCCGGAACTGCCGACTATGGAGATTGGGGGCCGCATCCACTTCGACACCTGGTCCTTCGCCGACGACAGCGAGGGGATCCACTTCTTCGAGAACCCGGCTACCGGTATCGACCCGGAAAACCGGCTCTTGTTCCGTCGCATCCGCCTCGAGCTGGAGGGCGACGTCTGGCAGAACATGATCTACCGGTTTCAGATCGACTTCAACACGCCGTCGGAGCCGGAATACAAGGACGTGTATATCGGTTTCACCGAGCTCCCGGTCCTCCAAACGCTGATCATCGGCAACCACAAGCGGCCTCTTGGCCTTGACCACCTCAACAGCAGTCGCTTCAACGTGTTCATCGAACGGCCGCTGGCGGTCGACGCGTTCAACGAGGATGCGCGGAGGATCGGAGTCTCGGCGCAAGGTGTCTCGGAGGACCAGGTGTACAACTGGCAGTATGGCATCTTCAACATGGAGAGCACAGCGTCGACCGGCAAGTATATCGGCGACTCGCTGCAGATGAGTTTCAACACTCGGCTGGCCAGCACCCCCTGGTACGATGAGGGCTCCGGCGGCCGGGGGTACTTTCACTGGGCGGTGTCGAGCATGTTCGCCGATCCGGACGGCGACGTGGATCCCGCCGACACCAACGAGAACGAGGCCCGCTTCCGCACGCGCGCCGAGCTCCGCTCCGAGCAGCGATGGCTGGACACCGGCCGCATCCGGGGCGCCGAGGCCTACGAGATCGTGGGACTGGAAACGATCCTCAACGTCGGTCCGTTCCAGGTCGTCGGAGAGTACATGTCAGACTGGCTGCAGCGCGACGAGACGACCCCGGGCACCGGGCCCGACCTCTTCTTTCACGGCGGCTACGTCTATGTCGCCTACATGCTGACCGGCGAGCATGTACCCTACGATCGTGAGACGGGCACTATCGACCGCGTCGAGCCGTTCGAGGACTTCTTTGTCGTGCGGCGGTGCTCAGGGCGATTGGGAAGCGGCTGGGGAGCATGGCAGGCGGCCCTGCGGTATTCGTATCTCGACCTGACGGACCAGGACATTCGAGGCGGAGTGGAGAACAATGTGACGCTCGGCCTGGTCTGGTACTTCAATCCATATGCCAATCTGCAGTTCAACGCCGTCTATGGCGATATTGAAGATCACCGACCCGTAGGAGGGTACACGGCAGGCCACTTCACCGCCCTGGGGACCCGCCTCCGCATGGATTTCTGAGGAAAGGGAGCCGTGAAATGAGAATCGCCCTGGCACTGCTGGCCGCCGCCTTGGCCATTTCGCCAGCAACCGAAGCTGTCGCCGGCAATACCCCTACTGCGCGTTGCCATGTGTGCGGGCAGAAGGTCTGCTATCCCGAGACCAAGGTCGAGAAGGAGACTCGCCACTGCTGGGAGGTCGAGCGCAAGGAGATTTGTATTCCGGCGATACGTTTCCCTTGGATGAAATGCGGCCCGCTTCATTGCGGTCGTGTGCGCACAGTCAATGTTCTCGTGGCAAAGGACTACGAGAGCGAAAAATGTGTTTATGAATGGAAGATCCTCTGCGACCAATGCCGCCACCAGGCGTCGAAGGAAGAAGAAGACAATTCTGGCGAGTAACGGTGAATAACGTGCGACCGCCCAATCATGCTGTTTGCGGCAAGCATGCTGGGCCGATGGGTTCGAAGTGCTTGTAGGTGAGGATGAACTCCTGGTGACCGAGGCGCTCGGAGGCGGTTGGCGCGCCGCCGGCTACTTTCCACACGAAATCGAAGATCTCGGCGCCCACTTCATCGAGCGTGGCGGCGCCTTCCAGGATGCGGCCGGCGTCGACGTCCATATCTTCCGGCATGCGGCGATAGGTATCGGGGTTGGCGCAGACCTTGATCACGGGCGAGATCGCCGAGCCAACGACGGAGCCGCGGCCGGTGGTGAACAGGATCACGTGCGAGCCGCAGGCGATCAGTTCGACGATCTCGGCGTTGTCGACGATATTGGGGAAGCCGAATCGCGGTTGGCCGTCGGGGACGACGTCGAGCAGGTAGAGTCCGCCGCGAGGGGGCACGTCGCCGGGTTTGATCAGGCCGGAGATCGGCGAGTCGCCGCTCTTGGAATACGCGCCGAGGGACTTCTCCTCGATCGTCGTCAGGCCGCCCGAAGCATTGCCGGGAGCGAAGCTGCTGTGGCCCAGGACCGCATAGTACTTCGCCGCCTTCTCGACTGAGGCGATGATTTCGCGGCCCAGTTCTGGCGTGACTGCGCGGTGGGCCATGAACTGTTCGCAGCCGATCAGCTCGCCAGTCTCCTCGAAAATGGCCGTGGCGCCGCGATTGACGATCAGGTCGAACGCCCGGCCAACGGCCGGGTTGGCGGTGAGGCCACTCGTGGCGTCCGAGCCGCCGCAGATCGTGCCGACGACGAGTTCGTCGACTGCCATCTCGGCGGTCGGGGTCTGCGCCAGGCCAGCGAGCGTGCGCTCGACCCAGGCCCGCCCGGCGTCGATGGTCGGCCGCGTTCCGCCTGACTGCTGGATGACCAGCACCTCGACGGGCCGCCCGGAAGAGGCGACCGACTTGGCGAGCCGATCGCGGTCGAAGCTTTCGCAGCCGAGCGACACCAGGAGCACCGCGCCGACATTGGGATGGGTGCATAGTTGGTGCATGATCCGGTCGGCGTAGGCATTGGGAAAACAACCCGGAAAGCCGATCAGGTGCACACCCTGGTCGCGAAGCGGCCGGGCGATCTCGGCCGCCACATGGTGGGCGCACTCGACGAGGTACGCGACCACGACCACGTTGCGGATTCCCTTGCGACCGTCACAGCGGAGAAAGGCTTTCACTCGGAAGCCTCCGTCTTGTTCAAGTACGATTGTCCTTCTTCGAGCGTGTAGGTCGGCAGGTAGTCGCTCTTGAGGTTGTGGGTGTGGACGTGTTCGCCGGGCTGGATGGGGCGCGTGGCGGAGCCGATGGGCGCGCCGTACTTCAGGACTTTCTGGCCGGCGGCGATCGGTTGCAGGGCGATCTTGTGGCCGGTGGCGATCGGCTGGTGCAATATAATCTCCTGACCTTCGATCAGGACGGATTGCCCGGCGTCGAGCGTGGTTGTGGCGACGCCGACATTGTCTTGCGGGGAAAGGCGCAACACCCGGCGGTCAGCGGAAGCTGGAGGAAGGGGAGCCATGGGCAGTTCTCGGGAGGCCAAGGGGACCGTCAATCGTAACCGAGTTCGCGGAGTTCGTCTTCGTCGATGCCGTGGTGGTGGGCGAGTTCATGCAGGATGGTCGTGCGGATTTCCTCGCGGAGGCGGCTTAGGCGGAGGCGGCCGGTGCGGTCGCGGGCGGCGGCAATGATCCCCTGGCGGTAGATCGTCACGAAATCGGGCAGGGGGTGCGTCTCATCGACGCTCTTGTCGGTGAGCGGCCGGCCGGTGTACAGGCCGCAAAGCTCGTCGGGGTATTCGATTCCCATCTCCTTCATGACTTCGTCTGAAGGGTGATCCTCGACGTGGAGCGGCACCTGGTCAATCAGATCGTGCACGGCTGGGGGCAACTCGGCCAAGACCTCTTCCAGCAGCCGGTCGAAACGTTCTCGCGTGGCAGGATTCACAGGCCCACCCGTAATGGTCACCAGTCATAGCAAACAGGTAATGTTATGCGGCGGCGGCGCGGGCCACAAGGGAAGCACCCGAGGCGACGCGGCCAGCATACAGGGGGGCCGCAAGGATGGGCCCGGGATCGCGGATGGTACATTGTTGCATCGACGCGCAACAATAAACGCGTTGTTGATTTTCGAGCGTCGCAAGGCGTGGCGGCAAGTACAAGGGAGACAGGGCTTTCGCACCGAGGGAGCGGACGCAACTTTGTACGTACTGTGAGGTACGTGTTGAAGTTGACGCTCGATCTCCCCCGTCAGCGGCCACGAGAAGTTCGCCCCAAGCGGCCTGGCGGCGGGCGCAGGGAGTGAGCGAAGGCATGGCCACTCGATGTCAAGGCGCGCCGCGTGCCGGCTGAAGCTGGAACCGAGGTCGCCCAAGCGAAACGCCCTTGAGGGTGTTTCGTTTGGATACGTCGCGAGACGCGGCGGCAAGTCCAAGGGTGATAGGGTCTTCTGTCCAGGCGGCTCGACGCAAGTGAATCCACCATTTTGGCTTCAGTGTTGAAGTTCGTAGAGGGGTGCTGGAGGAGGAGTTAGAAGTTAGGAGTTCGAAGGGAGCAGAGAGAATCGAGGTGGTTGCTTTGCTGGTGCTTTCGGGGCAGGGAATGAGCGCGGGCCGGCCGCGAGGCGGGCCGTGGTGAGTATGGTAGAGTCGAGAAGTGGCGCGGTGGTTTAGGTGCAGCCTATCCATTGCTGGCCCTTTCGTCTGCCAGTGCCTCACTAGCCACACCATGCTCCGTTTCCACTTCCCGCTCATCGAACCGGACGGGCGGATTTCCCGCATCCGGCTCTCGGACATGGGTTCACACGTTTCGCCCACGGAGATACCGGGTCCGCACCGCCGTTAGTTGGACCAAGCCCAACTCCCGGTAGAGGTACGAGTCGGGGTATCGATCAATACCGCGTCCCTTCCCCTTGTGCTTGTCCACCAGCCACCGGCGGAGCTGCTGGCGAACGTGCAGGTCGATGTTGCGGTACGCTGCGCTGACTGGCCCTTGGCCAAAGTAGTTGGCCCAGCCCGTCAACATGCGGTTTAACCGCTTGACCACCGTCGCTTCGTCCAGCAGCAGTTGGCTCCGATGGGTCGTCTCGCTGATCTTGGCTTGCAGGCGTTTCACCGCCTTCTTCGACGGACGGGTGCTAAGCACCATCCGTCGCCGGTTCCAAGACCACGCGGGACCAATCGTATACCCCAGAAAGTCGAACCTTTCCGCCGGCAGATGACAGAGCCGCGTTTTGGACTCGTTCACCGTCAATTTCAGCTGCGCCATCATGTTCCGCATCACCGTCATGGCTTTCTCCGCCGTGCCGCGACACAGGATCACAAAGTCGTCCGCATAGTTGACGATTTTGGCCCGCAGAGCTTGCTCGTGTCCCAGGAGTTTCCAGCCCAGTACGAACCTCCGCATGTAGAGGTTACTGAGCAGCGGTGAAATCGGAGCCCCTTGCGGGGTTCCTCGTCCCGTGTCCTTGCCGCGAGTCGTCCGCTGCGTATGCCCCCGCTCATCCGTCTCTTCGACCGGTGCCACCAGCCACATCTTCAGCAGATGCAACAGGCCCTTGTCGCTGATGCGGCGTGCGAGGCACTGCATCAATTCCGCATGCGGAATCGTGTCGAAGTACCCGCTCAAGTCCGCGTCCACCACCTGCGTATGTCCGTAGCAAACCCAGCGATGGACTTCCTTCACGGCGTCCAGGGCGCTGCGGTCCGCCCGGTAGGCATACTGCTCTGGTTGCAGATCGACCTCAAAGATGGACTCCAGGATCAGAAGCACCGCGGTCTGAACGACGCGATCCTTGATCGTGGGAATCCCCAGGGGCCGCTGCTTTCCATCCGGCTTGGGGATGTAGACCCGCCGGACTGCCTGCGGATGATACTTCTTGGTCCGAAGTTCGTCCGCCAGTTCGTCCAACCACCGCTTGACTCCGTAGTCCAAGATCCACGAAAACGTCTGCTCATCCACGCCCGGCGCGCCATCATTGAAACGGCATCGCCAGAACGCAACCCAGAGCACATCTTCGCGGCAAACCTTGTCGTACAGCGAATAAAAGCGGAACTTGGGCGACTCCTTCGCTTTCGCGTGCAACGCCTCCCGAAGCTTCTGAACCTTTTCCACGTTCGTAGGCTCTTCGCCAATCGTCATCGGTCCCTTGCTCCTTCTTGCGTTATCCATGAACTAAGGCCCCTTCCCTCCCCCGGTATTACCCGGCTTCCACGGTACTACGAGCCTCTCCGCCATCTCCACCGGCCCGGCCTGTCCCTCGCGGGCGTCCAGTTGGGATCTCTCCCACCGGCGAGACTTCCCTTGTTGAATCCGATGTCCGTTCGTGACATGCCGACGCCACTACCCCGGCGGAACCGTGGGGTGCTCTTGTCGTTCTGCTTCCCCCACGGCGGCGGCCTTCCCGGAATTCGAGGCCGGTCGGCTTCCGCATCTTTCGTTTCGAGGCCTGCTCAGCGTTCACTCACGTTTCGGCCTGCCACGTTGCCGAGTCGCCAAAAGCGACCTTCTACACCGCAGACTCAGACGGCTTTGTCACCTCCACCGCCCCCACGGTTGCTACCGGCTGGAACGACCCTTGCCGGACAGGACTTGCACCTGCTAGACATCAGACTCCTTTTCAAGGCGTACACGAATTGAGAAAGAACGAACGGGCGAGCGCCCGAGGTGTCGGGCGGGCGATGGCGCGACGGAGGTTCGTCGTCGCGGTATAGTATACCCGTGTTCATGTCTTTTTGTCAACAGGAAAACCGGCCGAGGCAGGCGAGTTTTTCTGGGTTTCTGGAGGGGGTGGGGAGAGCGGTCCAGCGCGGGCAAAGACGATACAACGCGGCAGGCAGGGTTCGGTCACGGGGGAGTGAAGACGAGGAGGGCTGCGATCGCACTCCGCATGCTCTGCGCGAGGCTTGCGAGGTACCGGCCACGAAGAAACCTCACGGCGGAGCGTGAGGAGTACGTGGAGCTTTCGGCGGCTGGCGGGGGTGGCTATAATGGGCGAGCAAGCCGGGAAGGCTTGTCCCCACCGGCCTGGATTATTCATGAGCGAAAGAAGCGGCGACGCAGTGCGGCGCCGTCGTGCGACGCGGAGGCGAATGAACCGCCTGGGTCGGGTTCGCATGCGCGTCGGGTTACGATCAGCTCATGAATAGTCGGGGCCAGCCCGTCCCACCACGCGCGAGGCAAACGAGGAGGCCGCAACGATGCGACGACCTGCCGCGATCTGCTGTTTTCGCTGGGCTTCGGTGTTTCTGTTTCTCGCTTCGGCGGGCATCCTCCGGCCGGAACGCCTGCCGGCCGACGAGCCGTACCGGCCGGGCCCGATGCTCCAGCGATTTCTCGATGGGCCGATGGCGGGGCTCGACGAGATCGTGTTTGCCGTCCGGGTACCCGGCAGGGACCACTGGTATGTGACTTTCGGCAATTACGCCGATCACTCCGAATACCCGAAGAACCTGGGCTTCAAGTTCGAGGACGGCGTGTACTGGGGTTATGGCGAAGGGGGGCGGCTGTGCCGCTACAACCTGCGGACCGGCGAGCTCAAGGTGCTATTGGACGATGCGACGGGGGGCGTGCGCGATCCGCAGCTTCACTATGACGGCCAGAAGATCCTGTTCTCGTATCGCAAGGGGGGCGAACACGTCTTCCACCTGTACGAGATGAACATCGACGGCAGCGGCCTCAAGCAGTTGACCGACGGGCCCGACGACGACATCGAGCCGACCTATTGCCCGGACGGGAGCATCGTCTTCTGTTCGTCGCGATGCCGGCGGTTCGTCAACTGCTGGTACACCCGTGTGGCCGCGCTCTACCGCTGCGACGGCGACGGAAAGAACGTGCGGATGCTGTCGAGCAACAACGACCACGACAACACGCCGTGGGTGCTGCCGGACGGCCGCGTGCTCTACATGCGGTGGGAATACGTCGACCGCAGCCAGGTTCACTACCACCACCTGTGGACGATGAATCCCGACGGCACCGGACAGATGGTGTACTACGGCAACCTGCACGGCGGCATCGCGATGCTCGATGCGAAGCCGATTCCCGGGACGAAGAAGGTGGTGGCGTCGTTCTCGCCGGGCCACGGCATCCCTGAGCACCTCGGCCACGTGGCGATCGTCGATCCGAGCCTGGGGCCGGACGCGCTGGAGACGGCCCGCAACGTGAGCGCCGACTGCTGGTGGAAGGATCCGTACCCAATCAGCGAGGACTGCTTCCTGGTCGCCCGGAAGGAAGGGATCTTCGTGATGGACGGCCAGGGACAGCACGAGCTGGTGTACCGGCTGCCGGAATCGGAGCGCGAGCGGTTGCAGTGCCACGAGCCCCGGCCGCTGGCGCCGCGCGAGCGGGAGCGGCTGATCCCCGATCGAATCGACCCCAGCCGGCCCACGGCGCGGCTGGTGCTCGAGAACATCTACGCGGGCCGCAAGACGGCCGCGCTTGCGCCAGGCTCGGTCAAGAAGCTGCTGGTGATGAAGCAGTTACCCAAGCCGGTCAATTTCTCCGGGGGAATGGAGCCGCTGACGATCGGCGGTTCGTTCACCTTGGCCGAGATCCTCGGCACGGTGCCGGTGGAGGAAGACGGCTCGGCATTCATGGAGCTGCCGGCGCTGCAGTCGCTGTTCTTCGTGGCGCTGGACGCCGAGAACAAGCCGGTGAAGCGGATGCACTCGTTCGCGGTGCTCCAGCCGGGTGAGACGACGGGGTGCGTCGGCTGCCACGAACAGCGCCACCAGACGCCGCATCCCGTGAGCGCCGAACTAGTGGCGATGCGCGGTTCGCCCCGGCCGGTGGAACCGATTCCCGGCGTGCCGGCGGTGTTTGATTTTGCGCGCGACATCCAGCCGATCCTCGACCAGCATTGCGTGTCGTGCCACAACTCCGACGAGTATGCCGGCAAGCTCGATCTGTCGGGCGACAAGACGCCGATGTACACGATCGCCTACTGGACGCTCGTGACCGGGGGGCTGATCTCCGACGGCCGCAACCAGCCGAAAAGCGACTACGAACCGTATGCAATCGGCAGCGCGGCGAGCCGCCTGATGAATTATCTCGACGGCAGCCATCACGAGGCGCGGCTCACCGAGCACGAGCGCGAGCTGGTGCGGTTGTGGATCGATTCCAGCGCCACCTACCCGGGCACGTACGCTTCGCTGGCCTCGGGCCACTACCCGGCGTTTCTGCCGTGGGCGGCGATGAAGGAACGCTGCGGCGGCTGCCACGGCCAGGAGGTGAAGGACGATCAGGGAACGCGTTACGACATGCTCTTCCGGCGGGCGTGGGCCAGCCGCCCGGAACCGCTAAGCAACATCGAGCGGCCCGAGAAGGCGTTTCTGCTCCGCGCGCCACTGGCGAAAGAGGCAGGCGGTCTGGCGTTGTGCAAGGAAGTGGTCTTCCGGGACCGCGGAGATCCGCTCTATCAGCAGATGCTGGCGGCACTGCAGGACGCGCACGGGCGTCTTGAGGCCGGAAAGCGTTTTGACATGCGGGGCTTCCGGCCCAACGAGCACTACATCCGCGAGATGCAGCGATTCGGCTTCCTGCCGCAGGAGTTGAAGCCGGAAGACCCGATCGACGTTTACGCCGTGGACCGGGCGTATTGGGACTCGTTCCTGTACCGGCCGGAGGCGGTCGAGCAGCCGTGAGCTGACCCCCTCGATAGAGGCCGGAAAGCCCGCGAATTTCGCGACATGCTTCTGGTGTGCTGTGTTCCAGCCCGTTAGACTGGCGTCGATCGTTCGTTCGACCAATTCTCACTGGGAGGGCGCTATGACGGCGGACAGCGGCGACGGGCGGAAAGCAGGCAAATCGGCGGCCAGCGATGCCAATCCTTATCAAAGCCCACACGAGTCGGAAGCGGACCGCGCGGCGGTGGTGAACCGCGGTTGGCAGGTGACTCTGGCGGCGCTGGGGATCAATCTGGCACTGGGCATCCTTTACACGTGGAGCGTGATCAGCAAGGCGATTCCTGCTGATTGGGGCTGGAAGGAGGCCGACAAGTCGTGGCCGTATTCGGTCGCGTGCCTCGTGTTTGCGCTGATGATGGTGCCGGCGGGCCGATTGCAGGACCGGATCGGGCCGCGGTTCGTGGCGGCGATCGGCGGCGTGCTGGTGGGAGCCGGCATGATCCTGGCAAGCCTGACAACGTCGCCGCTCGGATACATCATTGGCTTCGGCCTGCTGGCTGGCACGGGAATCGGTTTCGGCTATGCGTCGGCTACACCGCCCGCGGTGAAATGGTTCCCCGCCGCCCGGACCGGACTGATCGCCGGAATCGTGGTCTCCGGGTTTGGATTAGCATCCGTTTACGCTGCCCCGCTGGCACAGTGGCTGTCGGGGACGATCGGCCTGCCAGCGACGATGTTCGCACTGGGCGTTGCCTTTCTCATCGTGGTGGTTGGGTTGGCCCAACTGCTGGTTGCGCCGCCGAAAGGCTATGTCGCGGGGGGCGTCAAGCCGGCGGCCGGCGCCGCGGCGGCGAAGCGCGACGACGTCGGTCCGGGTGAAATGCTCCGCACGGGCCAGTTCTATTTGCTGTGGTTCATGTATGCTTGCGGGGCCGGGGCCGGGCTGATGGTGATCTCCAAGCTGGCGGTGATCAGCAAGGAACAAGTGCAGATCGACCTGGGGTTCGTCTTCGTCGCGGCACTGGCGGTCGGCAACGGCGCGGGCCGAATCGTCGCGGGCATGCTCTCCGACAAACTGGGACGGCAGCAAACGATGCTGGGGTGTTTCATCTTCCAGGCCGCGCTGGTGCTTCTGCTCTCGACGGCCAAGCCCGGATCGCCGGTCGCCAACGTGGCGGCGATGGCGCTGATCTCGGCGCTGATCGGAGCCAACTACGGCGCCAATCTTGCGCTGTTCCCTTCGATCACCAAGGATTACTACGGGCTGAAGAATTTCGGCGTCAATTACGGTCTGATTTTCACTGCCTGGGGAATGGGCGGCTTCATGCTGTCGCTCCTGGCGGGCCACTTCTACGACACGTACCAGACATTCGCGTTTGCCTACTACGGGGCATCGGCCCTGCTGGTGCTGGCCGCCGCGGCCAGTTTCTTCGTCAAGGCGCCGCGCGTCGCTGGGGTCGTTGAGCCGCCGAGACCGGCGGAGTTGGCGGAGCGAGTGCCGGAGAAGGTGTGAGAGGGAGTGGTTGGGGAAGCCCGCAAGGGACTGCGGGCCTACTTTGGAGCGGGCCTACTTTGGAGCGGGCCTACTTTGGAGCGGGCCTACTTTGGAGCGGGCCTACTTTGGAGCGGGCCTACTTTGGAGCGGGCCTACTTTGGAGCGGGCCTACTTTGGAGCGGGCCTACTTTGGAGCGGGGCTACTTTGGAGCGGGGCTACTTTGCGGCGGGGGCGCGTGCTATGGCGGGTCCTCAGGACTGGTCGGCGCTTGTGCCACCGCTCTGCCGATACCAGCGATGGCCGGCGACGAAACCGCTGACGGCACCGCGGGCCAGTTCCTGAGAGATCTGACGGGCTGCGGCAAAGCTCACGCAGCCGGCAGGAATGCAGCGCAGATCTTCTTCGCGGTCGATGGGGATGTGGTGGAACTCGACCGTCTTGACCCCTGGCTTGCCATCAAATAACGCCGCTCTGATCACTGCGAGTTCCCGCCGTGGTGAGCTGTCCGCCCGCTGATCATAAGACCTGCTGATCGCAAAGACTGATAGACTACTGGCGATTCATGGAGGCTGTCATGAGGGTTTTCCCCATGACCGATGGGTATGCGCGGTGACCGAAGGAGACGGGTCCGTGTTTTCGGCCATCGTATTGCGTGCCAAACCGGGCGCGCCGATCGAAAAACGGACCGGTCCCCGGTGGGCAACGGGCAGGGCATGGTCTCGCTCCCCCACTCGGCAGCGACTATAATCGGCCACAGTCGGTGGCGCAGGCCCCGACCGGTAGTTCTTCAGCGGTGTCCAGAGGGCGCTGTCACACCCGTGCACGCTTCGCCAGGAGGTCGCGTCATGCCGAGTCCGGCCCGTTGCTCGTTCTGCTGTCATGGGCTGCTGCTTGTCGGTTTCTTGGCCGCTTGGGGATGGATATCCAGGGAGAACAGGGTGGCTTACGGCGAAAAGGTCGAGCCGCCGCAGGCTGCGTCTCACCCGGCAGAGATTGGAGCACGAATTGCAGCGTTGGTGGAAGCCGATTGGTTGGACGCGGACCGGCGTTTCGCCACGGCGGCAGTCAAGGCCATGGCGGAGAACGCACCGGCGGCGAACACCGCCGAGGATGCCGCCGGGGGCTGCGACGGCGTGAAGACGGGCGGCTGGGGATTCCACACCGCCAGCGCCGAGCCAGATCCGTGGTGGCAGGTAGACTTGGGAAAGATCGCGACCCTCGACAGAGTGGTCGTCTTCAATCGCACCGATGGCGGCACGGCGGCGCGGACGAAGAAGATCGAAGTGCTCGTCGCCGAGAGCGCTGAGAGCCCCGAGTTCACCACGGTCTACCGGCATTCGGGCGAGATCTTCGGCGGCGCCGGCGACGGCAAGCCGCTGGCGGTTGACCTCAGAGGGAAGAACGTCCGCGCGCGGATCGTGCGGCTTCGTGTGCCCGGCCCGTGTTCGTTTGCGCTGGACGAGGTCGAGATATTTGCGGCCGACGATCCGGCGAAGAACATCGCGATTGGCCGGCCGGCCGACCAGACGAGCATTGGACGTTACTCCTATGCGAAACCTCCGGCGGCGGGCTTGCCGGGTGATAGCCGCTTTTCGCTGGCGCACATCCAGGAGGTGATCGAGCAGACCCGACAACTCATCGCCCGGTTGAGCCTGGGTTTGCCGAGCGGGAAACTGGCCCCAGAGACGGCGAGGCTCGGGCAGGTGGAAGTCCAGTTGGCCAGCTTGGAGAGCGGGCGGTCGGACGAGGCAACTCGCCGGGAGTTGTACCTGGAGGCCCGGCGGCTGAAACGCGAGGTCGCTTTTTGCAGCCCGTTGCTGGATTTCGACCGGATTCTGTTCATCAAGCGGCACGATTCGGTGGGCGTATTCCATATGTGCGACCAGTTCTATGGCTGCAACGCCCGGCCCGGAGGGGGACTGTTCGTGCTTTCCGATCCGTTTGGCCCGAATCCGCGGTTGACCGACTTGCTGGCAGGCGCCACGGTGGCCGGCGGCCGACTCGCCGGGCGGAAACTGGAAGGTGGCACTTTCCTCTCACCCGAGTTGTCGTTCGACGGCCGCACGGTGCTCTTTGCCTACAGCGAGGCGGCCGCCTGGCCGAAGTACCAGGGGAAGGAGTGCTACGAGTGGACCCCGGAGTGCAGCTACCACATCTTCAAGGTCCAATCGGATGGCAGCGGCCTGGAACAACTGACCGACGGCGCATGGAACGATTTCGATCCGTGTTTCCTGCCGGACGGGCGGGTGGCGTTCATCTCCGAGCGCCGCGGCGGCTACCTGCGATGCGGGCGGAACTGCCCGGTGTACACGACGTTTGCCATGCAGCCTGACGGGAGCGGCATCGAGTGCCTGAGCTTCCACGAGACGCACGAGTGGCAGCCGAGCGTGGCCAACGACGGGATGCTCGTCTACACGCGGTGGGATTATGTGGACCGCGACACGAACATCGCCCACCACATCTGGACGAGTTTTCCCGACGGCCGCGACCCGCGGAGTTTCCACGGCAACTATCCCGAGCGCCGCGAGAGCCGGCCGTGGATGGAAATGAATATCCGCGCCGTGCCCGGCTCGAACAAGTTTGTGGCCGTCACCGGGGCACACCACGGTCATGCGTTCGGATCGCTGGTGCTCATCAATCCGCGAGTGGAAGACGACCTTGCCTCGGGACAACTGACGCGGCTGACGCCGGAAGTGCCGTTCCCCGAAGCGGAAGGCAAGCCGATCGCCAACTATATGATCTACGGCACGCCGTGGCCGCTGAGCGAAGACGATTACCTGTGCGTCTACGACGCCGATGCCCGAAACCGCGGGATCTACTGGATCGACCGCTTCGGCAACCGCGAGCTGATCTACCGCGATGCCGAGATCTCGTGCCTCGATCCGATCCCGCTCCGGGCGCGTCCGGTGCCGCCGGTGATCCCCAGCCCGATTCGTGCCGAAGAGGCCACGGGGACCGTGGCGGTGATGAACGTCTACGACGCCGATTTCGCCTGGCCCGCCGATACGAAGATCGAGGCGCTACGGGTGATCCAGGTTCTGCCGAAGAGCACGGCGCCGCCCAATGTGCCGCGAATCGGCGTTGCCGATCAGACCAACGCCCGCGCCGTGCTCGGCACGGTGCCGGTGGAAGCGGATGGGAGCGTCTACTTTGAGGCGCCGGCGGGCAAGCCGATCTATTTCCAGGCGATCGACCAGCACGGCACCGCGGTGCAATCGATGCGGTCGGCGACCTACCTGCACGCCGGCGAGCGATTGACGTGCCAGGGATGCCACGAGCGCAAGCACGATCCGCCGAGCCGGCCCGCCGAGTTGCCGGTAGCCCTGCGGCGGCCGCCGTCGGCCATCGCGCCCGATGTTGAAGGCTCGAACCCGTTCAACTTCGTCCGCCTCGTGCAACCGGTGCTCGAACGGAATTGCGTGGCTTGCCACGCGGAGAAGAAGGCGATCGATTTAAGCGGCACGATCGAGGGGGCGCATGGCTGGACGCGGTCGTATGCGAATCTGGCCGGGAAGTATGGCTTTTACTTCCACGTGGGCAACGGTTCGATCAATACGGGCGTGCACGGCGGCAGCCGGACGACGGCCGGGAAGTTCGGCGCGAGGGCGTCGGAACTGATGAAGTACCTGGAGCCGAGCCATTACGACGTTCAGCTTTCGGCCGAAGACCGCCACCGCATCGCGCTGTGGCTCGACTGCAATTCGGAGTTCTACGGTTCTTACGAGAACACCGAGGCGCAAGCCCGCGGCGAAGTGGTCTGGCCGACGCTCGAGTAGGAGAGAGAGCCGGGCTCAATGATATTGAGGCGGGGCGATTTCAGCCCCTGGACGAGGCGTGGGCTTTGAATGGCCGGGATTGCGGATTGATCGCAGTGGCTCGAACGCCGTAGAATGGGCTTGAGGAGGAGCCGACCGATGCCCGAGATGTTTCCAGAAGATCTGCAGAGATTTGTCGAAGGCGAGCTTGCCAGCGGCCATTTCCGCTCCACTCGCGAGTTGCTCATGGAGGGGATCCGGGCGCTACAGCGCGAGCGTACGGAGGCGATGGAGGGAATTCAAGCCGGGCTCAACGATATTGAGGCGGGGCGATTTCAGCCCCTCGACGAGGCGCTGGCCGAGCTGCGGCGAGACCTCGGCATGCCGGCGCACAACGGCCAGGCCGTATTCTGGTATGGTCTCGGCAACGGCCAGCAGGGCAAGGACAACTACATAGGCGGCAAGACAGCGCCGAGCCCGCGGCCCAAGTGGCTCGCGCGATTCTACGAAGCCCTCCAGAGTCTCCCAGACGGAACGTTGCAGCGCTGCCGGAATCGGCAGCAATGGACCGGGAGATCGATAGTACTGTTCGGCCGGCGTCAATCGACGTGGAGAGCCTTGTTCGTTATTCAGGACGACGAGTTCGCATACTGCACGTGCGCCCGCGCTGCGGGGATACGCGGCTCCGCAAGATCTCGGCACGTAAGAACGGGCGAAGATGAGTGGCAGCGATGTAACGCGCCCGACGATCGATTGAAGAGAAGAGAATGAGCAAAACCCCGGACGCCGAGCGGTTTGACTGCGGCGTCGCAGGGCGATTCAGCACTCGTTTGCCGCCGTGCTGCTTGGGTGGCGGCCGAAAGGAGCGTGGCGCGGCGAACCGCCGCGCTTGGCGGACTGACTACTTGAGGTCGATGGGGATGTCGTTTTCACCCTCAGCGACGTCGACGGTCACGCCGCTGGTGCCCTCGTTCCAGAACTTCTCGGGCACGTTCTTGTCGATGACGATCGGCGTCGGCTCGGCCGTATCGACGACCTTGGGCGAGAGGAAGACCGTGTACTTGCCGGCCGGCAGCGGCTGGGCCATCTGGAAGCTGCCGTCGGGCTGGAGGTCGGCCTGGCCGACCTGCCCCGTTTCGTTGCCGAGAAAGACCACCGCCGCATCGCCGTAAGGCTGGCCGTTGACAGTGAGCTTGCCCTTGACCGTGCCGGTGGGTGGTCCCGATTCGCCGCATCCGACGACCAGAACCGCCAGGACAAGCACCGCCGCACACCTCTTGAAAGCGATCATCATCAGGCTATCTCCCGGTAGCAGGTTGGAACTCTCGTGGTTCAGTCCATGGTGACCGTCATGCCATCGCGGCGGCAGGCCATCCGCTTGAGGTTCTCGAAGTCGATCGTCTCGGCGACGAACCGCACGCTGCCGTCGGTCAGGCAGACATTGACGCCGCCCGGATGACGCGAATTGAGCACGGTGTTGCTGCGGTACATGCCCGCCCCGATGTTCAGCGATCACCTCGAGGTTGATCGCGTAGCGGATGCAGGTCGTTCCGGTCTGCCACAGGTCGGTGCAGTTGGCATCCAGGGTAGGACGCGGATGGCGGGCGCCGTACCAGCCGCCGTAGTAGTTTGAGGAAATGGTCCGCGGCGCCGTGGTGGCATTGGGCTGGAGGATCGACGACTGCTCGCCGAGGAGCATCGTGTTCGAAGTGCCGTCGGTGCAGGCGGCGAGTTTGAAGGATTCGTTGGGCGCCAGCATGCCGTTGTTGCATCCCCAGCCGTGGCCGCAATCCTTCGTGCCGAAATTCGGATCGAGTCCCGGCACGGGTCGGGCGGCACCCGAAATGCCCGCGTAGTTGACCACCAGCGCGCCTGCCGAATTGTTGGAACTGCCGAAGTTCTCGAATGGGTCTTCGGAGCACGACGGACAGCGGTAGGCGTTGATCAGGAGCCTCTGAAGCACCAGGTTGCCATCCAACGGGACGGTGGCCGCGCCGCCGGCCATGAAGCTCGACGACATCGAAAACGAGAGTCTATCGTGGACGCTGGACTGCTCCATGAAGGGCAGGATCAAAGCCCGCCAGTTTGTGCCGTTCGACGGCCACACCTCGCGGAGGTTGAAGGAGCCGAGCGGGAGCACCTTGTGGGTGTCGTGGTAGTTGTGCATCGCCAAACCAATCTGCTTGAGATTGTTGGTGCACTGCGATCGCCGGGCGGCTTCGCGAGCGGCCTGAACGGCCGGCAACAACAAAGCGATCAAGATACCAATGATGGCGATGACCACCAGAAGTTCGACGAGCGTAAAACCGCGACGGCGAAACACTGATCGATCGCCCGAGACAGACGGAGAGCTGTACTGGAACATACTCAGGTCCCCCTTGAGAGATAACAGAAAGAGTAAGGACGTAAAACGACGCAGGCAGGCGAGGAAATATCCCCCGGTAGGCCAGTGCTAATCTATCATGCCCCCACACGGAGTACAAGGACAAGCTGCTACTGCCACTTGAAGGGAGATTCATTCGGCTCGCAAGCCATATGTGGAAACCCGGTTATGCCCGGCGAGTTCCCTGACGCGGCAACAGCATGGCGCATGCCGCTGGATTGCGTCCGGGCAGATCGTTTCGCCCAAACCCTTATGTGGCAGGGGATTGGGGAGAATGGCCGCGTTAACCCGAGATTCTCGATCTGCCTAACCCATACGCATGGGCTGCCAGAGTGTGGGCAGCGTGAGGTCCCGGTCTTTGGAGTGGAGCACTTCCGTCAATCCACCCGCGGCAGGAGGACTTCTCCGCCGGCGTCGACTGAAAAGCCGTGCTCGCAGAGCCACCCGGCGACTTCGCTGGGAGGGCGGTGGTCGGCGATCGGGAACTGCTGGCCGTGAGTCGCCGGTTCACTGTAGCCGCCGGGCGCAGTCGAACTGCCGGCGCTCATCTCGGTGATGCATATAGACGCGAGCCGGTTCCGCAATTCGGCGGGCTCGCGGGTGGAGAGCACCAGTTCGGCCGCGGGGAAGGCAATCCGCAACACGCAGCAGAGCCGGATGAACGTCTCATCGGCGACGGGAAAGGGGATACGAAAGTGGGGCGGCGCGTCGTGGATTCGGGGCAGGCTGAAGGCCAGCGTGCGATCTCGAAAGCGACGACGGAGGTACTCAGCGTGGCGAACTAACCTGCGGAGATCGTCGGCTGCGTCGGCCAGCCCGAGCAGAATGCCCAGGCCCAGGCGCGGCATGCCGGCCTCGGCAGCCCGCTCGGGAGCTTCCAGGCGCCAGGGGAACGATGCCTTGGGTCCGCGGCGGTGATAGGTCGCGTAGAGCTTTTCGTCGTACGTCTCCTGGTAGAGCGTGAGGGCGCACACACCCGCAGCCACCAGCGCTTGATAGGAAGCCGTGCTCTGTGGGGCAATCTCGATGGCCACAGTCATTCCCGAATCGCGCAGGTCGCCGACAATTTCCCCGAGATACCCGGTGGTGATGTGAGCGGGGAAGTCGCCCGCCACAAGGAGGACGTTGCGAATGCCGCGGCCACGCAGGATGCCGGCCTCGTGCCGGACCTCGTCGATGCTCAGCCGGCGGCGGGGGATCTCAAGGCCGTGGCCGAATCCACAATAGGGGCAGTCGTTCACGCAGTCGCTGGCAAGGTAGATGGGCGCGTAGAGTCGCATCCGGCGGGCCAACGTTCCGGCGGGCCGAGAGACGGAGAAATGGCGCTCGGTCAACGCCGCCGCGCGAGCGGTAAGTTGTTCGAGATCGGTGGCCGGGTCGAGCCAGCGGAGCGCCTCTGCGTGCGCCGGGTCGTCATCTCGCGCCGCCACGGCCGATCGGCTTTGCCGGGGCGGGCGCGCCGGGCCGCCCCGCAACCGGTTGGCGGCCAGGTCGAGGGCGTCGGCAAGCCGCTCGTCTTCGCCCGTCCAGGCGCAAATCCGCTCTCCCCAGTGCTGGTAGCGCCAGCGTTCAAGGCGATCGGCCAGCGCAAACCGTTCCGCATCGGGCGACTGTGACGATTCCGCCAACAGACTCTCGGCGCGCTCGGCGAGCGCCATCCGGTGCGCCGCATGGGCGTCGACCGCGCGGAGAAATGGCGAGAACGAGGCGAGCGAATCCATGGAATGGATGATACTTTCGCCGGCCGCTACCCGGTAGCCGCGCGGCTGGACGCCGGGGAGCGGGCCTGCTAGCCTGATGGATCGACGCGGCGACGTCTGCCGCTGGCGGGGTGTCGTTGGTCGCCCTCGTTGCTGAACTTCATTAGAGACTCTTGGCAAATCAGGAAAGGCAGTCTGATGCAGCACGAACAACAAGTGCGTCGCCGCACGTTCCTCAAGACGGCGGCCGGATCGGCAGTGGCTGCTCCGTACCTCGTTCCGCAGGGAGTGCTCGCGGCGGAAGGGCGGAAAGGGGCCAACGAGCGCGTCAACGTGGGCCATATCGGCATGGGCGGCCGTGCACGAAGCCTGTGGGGAGAACTTGGCCCGCTACGCGAGCTGGGCGAGACCCAGAGCATCGCCGTCTGCGACGTCGACGAAAAGCGGCTCGAGCAGGCGGCGAAGCAGGTTGGGCCACAGGCCGAGGCCTATCGCGATTATCGCTATATTCTCGACCGCAAGGACATCGACGCGGTGGTGATCGGCACACCCGACCACTGGCACGGTGTGCAGTTCGTGCATTCATGCGAGGCGGGCAAGCATATTTACTGCGAGAAACCGGCCTGCTGCACGATCGAAGAGAGCCGCGCCATGGTGGCGGCGGCGAAGAAGGCCGGCGTGGCGACGCAGATCGGCTCCCAGGGCCGCTCGCAGCCGGAGGCCTACCTGATGCACCGCTATCTGGCCAACGGGGTGATTGGCGACGTGAGTCACGTGGAGTGCTTCCACTATCCGAGCCCCGAGGACCACAGCCACACGCCCGACAGCGATCCGCCGGCGGAGCTGGACTGGGATCTGTGGCTCGGGCCGCTGCGCTGGCGGCCGTACAACGCGAAGTATCTGCACGGCACGTTCCGCTGGATGCTGGAATCGGGGGGCGGCCAGATCCGCGACCGCGGCGCGCACGTGATGAGCTGCGCGATGTACTGGATGGGAGCCGACGGCACCGGTCCGGTGAAGGTCGAAGCGACCGGCACGCCGCCCACCGAGGGCGTGTGGGACAGCGCCGTGCTGATGAACGTCAAATACACGTTCAAAGATCCCGACTGGACGATGACGTGGACGCAGATGCCCGACGATCAGCTCCCCAAGGCCGAAGAGCGCAAGCGGGAGGAGTTGAACGCCGAGATCACGAAGATCAGCCGGCCCGGTTACGGCGCGATCTACCATGGCTCGCAGGGCAAGTGCATGCACTGGGGGGGCGACGGCGGCACGTGGGCCGAGCGGAAGGTGCGGCAATGGACCCCGCCGGCCGGCGCCAAGGACGTCTACAAGAGTCCGGGGCACATGGAAGACTGGTTTGTCGGCATCCGCACCGGCAAGAAGTGCATCATGGACATCGAGTGGGGCGCGGGGGTTGCCAATCTGTGTATCCTCGGCAACCTGTCGTACCTGCTCGGCCGGCCGTTGGAGTGGGATCAGAAGAATTGGACCGTCGTAGGCGACGAGGAGGCCGAACGGCTGATGAGCAGCCCGCAGCGGTATCCCTACCACCTGTGAGTTGCAGCGCAGTCCAAGCCACCGCTGGCCTTCAACCTCTACCACCCTATGATTAGGACGAAAACCGATGCCGGACAAATACACCATGGAACAGTTGCTCGAAGCACTCCAGAGCGCGCAGCCCGAAACGCGGACGGCAGCCTGGCTCCAGGCGGGCGAAGTGGGGCCGCAGGCCCTTGAAGCCCTGGCCAAGATGGCGGGCGATTCGGCTGCCAAAGTCGATTCGCTGAAAGACAAGGCCGCCCAGAAGGAAGAGATGGCCCAGGCCCTGGAGACCGGCCGGGCCGCAAAGCGGGCGATGTGGAAGATCGTCCGCTCGGCCGGTGCACCGCATGCCGATGCGACCGTTCGGCAGGCGGCCAACCGCGAACTGGCAGCGCTGCTGGGCGCTGACCGGCCGCTGGCAATCCGCCGCGAGGCCGCCTGGATGATCTCGGAGATCGGCGGCGACGACTGCGTTGAGGCGATCGCCGGCCTGCTGGCCGACAGAGAGCTTCGCGAGGACGCGCGGATGGTCCTCGAGCGGATCCCGGGTGAGAAGTCGCTGGCCGCCTTGAACCGAGCGCTCAACGGCACGCCGCCGGAATTCCGCAACCACGTCGCGCATTCGCTGCGCGTTCGCGGTGTCGAAGTCAGCCTGGAGAAGTATCCCTCGCAGAAGATGGTGCCGACAAAGCAGACACAGGTCCGCGCGTCGGCGCCGTAGCCCGCGATCACCGAAAGGAGTTGCCGTGCGCAACCGCCTGTTCCGAAGTCGGCTGCTGCCGGCCGTCGCACTGCTGTGGTTGTCGGCCCTCGCCCGAGAAGCGAGGGCCGATCGGGATCTCGAGGCCACGGCGGTGCCGGGCGAACCGTTCGGCGTGGGGCGGGTCGAACTGGAATTGCCGCGGGAGATCCTGCCGCCGGTGCTTGGGGTGGAGGGGTTGCGGATCGTCGAACGCAACGGACGAGTCTTTTACCCGGCCATCGAGTTGCGGCCGGTACGAACTTTGCTCCGCAACATGCTCGACCGCCCCGCGAAAGCGACGATCTATTTCCTGTTTCGCGGCAGCGATCGACTGGAACTGGCGATCGAGGGCGTGGGCCGGGTGCCGTTGGCGCTCACGCCTCGGCGCGACTCCCGCGGACACCGGGAGCTGCTCGAGGAGTGGTGGGAAGAATACGCCCGGCGGCCCAGCGTGCTCGAAGCGGAACCAGACTATCCGTTGGTTGTGGACAACTACCTCCAATCGATGCTCGCCTACCGCCTGCGGTTGCCGCTACGGGCCGGCGATGCGGAACCTTCGCTCGAAGAGCGGCTCGTCGCGGAATTGGGGCTGCCTTTTGGCAGCGAGCGGCAGCGATTGGCGCTGGTGCGGCAGCGATTCCTGCGTGCCGAAGCGCCGGAACCGGCCGACCGGCCGCTGCCGGAGGCGCCGCCAGCGGAGGCATTGCAGTTGCCTCCGATCGCTGAAGACGTGTCGATCGAGCCGATCGCCGAGCGCGTGCCGGCCGAGTGCCTCTACGTTCGCTACGGCAGCTTTGGCAATTTCCTCTGGTTTCAGGATACGCTGGCGCAGTGGGGAGGCGACGTGCAGAACCTCGTCGCCCTGCGCGGCCTGGACGACGACGCCCGCGGCCGCATCGAGCGGCGGCTGGTATTGAGCACATCGCCTCTCTCGAGGCTGCTGGGCGACGCGGTGATCGCAGACGTGGCCTTCGTGGCCACTGACCTGCGCATCGCCGATGGCACGGCTTTCGGGCTGTTGTTCCAGGCCCGCAACGATACGTTACTGACGGCGAATCTCGCACAGCAGCGGGCCGAACGACTGCAGGCCGGCGACGGCGTCGCCGAGCAGAAGCTGACCATCGATGGCCGCGCGGTATCGCTGCTGGCCAGCACGGACGGCGGTGTGCGATCGTACTACATTGCCGATGAGGGCTTTCACTTTGTCACCACCTCCGAGGCGCTCGTGCGGCGGTTTCTTGAAACCGGCAAGGCGACGCGCTCGCTGGGGCGCTCCGACGAGTTCCGCCATGCACGGAGCCTGTTGCCGCTGGATCGCCAAGACACGGTCTTCGTCTATCTCTCCGATGCATTCCTGCGAGAGCTCTCCAGCCCCCGCTATCGGATCGAGTCCGCGCGGCGCGACGCTGCACTTGCCGATATGGAGATCGTCCAACTCGCCGTGCTCGCCGCCGCGGCGGAGGGCAAACCGGCCGGGTCGGTCGAGGAACTGATGGCGGGAGGCTTTCTGCCTGGCGGCTTCGGCGCGCGGGCCGACGGCAGCCGCGCGGTATTCGACAAAGGGGCGGTGTACGACTCGCTGCGCGGGCACCGCGGCGCGCTGAAGCCGGCCGTCGATGTCGAAACGAGCAGCGCGACGGGTGCGGAAGTCGAAGCGTACGGCCGCTTATCGCGATCGCTGACCGATCGCCTCGGGAGGTTGCCGCCGGTGTGCCTGGCGGTTCAGCGCGCCCAAGCCGGGAACGGACGGCAGCGGATTGCCGTCGATCTGCGACTTGCGCCGCTGTCGAATCGGTTGTTCGAGCGGTTCGCCGAGGTCGTGGGACCGCCCGAAAACCGGCATCTCGCGCCGGTGCCGGGGGATCTGGCCGCGTTTGAAGCGATCCTCCCGCAACAGCGGCTATTCGGCGGTCTGGCCGATTTGCGGCCGCCCTCCCCGAGTATCGCAGGGCTCATTCTTGGCGCCACCGGCTTGCGCGAAATGGCCGTGGGTTATATGGGCTGGGTTGGCCGTCCGGGTCCGCTTGCGCTGGCCGATCGCCTGATCAATACGCCGCCCGACCCCAGCGGACTTGCCCGCGGGCGGCTGGGATTGTGGCGGCGGCAGTATGGCGAGTTCGTGTTGTACTCGTTTCAGCCCGAGGTTCTCCAGCGAGTGCCTCCGCTGTTGAAGTACGTGGAGACGCAGCGCGAGGCGCAGTTCTGGGGCCGGATTGAAGACGTGTCGCAGAGCCGCGCCGCGCCGATGATCAATCGCCTCGGCTACGCGCGAACCTATCAGACAGCAGCCGGGAACCTGCGGCTTCTCAACCAGCTTGAGACACAGCTTCATGTGCCCGGCAAGCATGCCAGGGAAGCGGCGGAGCTGATTCTCGATGCGCGGCTGGTTTGCCCGCTGGGGGGCGAATACGAGTATCGTGCGACCCCGGAGGATGTGGGCTATTGGATCTCGACCGCCATGGAGAAGCTGCCGCCGCCGGGGCCGTTTGGCGCCGGGGCGCCAGGCGAGTTCGTTGCGCCGCCCTTGAATTGGTTTCGGGGCCTGGAGATCGAGTCGGCGGTGCTTCGTGACCGGGCTGCCGCGCGGCTGGAACTGGAGATGGAGTCGAGCCCGAGCGAATCGGCCGACCGCGGATAGGCGAAGGCGAAGCGGGGCGACTTTTCCCGATCCGCAACGACCACCTACACAGTGGCGGGCTCAACCGGGCAGAGTTTCTTGATCGCGGCTTCCGCGGTTTCGGCCCACTGGCCGTTGTGAACGTAGGTGCGGTTGCCGCCGGGCTGGATCGCCGCTTCGAGCGCGTTTTCCGTCCGCCCAATGACCGATTCCACGGGCTCGCCGCGTTCGGCCTCGGCAATGCCGATGCTTACGGCGAACCGCACGTGCTGGCCGCTCAGGGGCACCACGCACTGGCCGATCGCCTGACGCAGGCGCTCGACGAGCGTGATTCCCATTTTCGTCCCGACTCCCGGCAGCATCATGATGAAAGTGGCATCGGCAAAATGGGCGATGGGATCGGTCGGGCGGACGGCCGCCTGCAGCAGACGCTGCGTGGCGTGGCTGGCAAATCGCGCTGCCTGCGTGCCGAACTCGGTCGACAGGCGATCGTGGTGGTCGATCTTCACAAGCACCACCATCGGCCGCCCGCCGCCTCGTCGCCAGCCATCAAGCCGCCGGCTCAGTTCGATGCGGAACTGGGCGAGGCTGGCGAGTGCGGCGCCCTGTGGTCCTGGCGGCGGCGGGGCAGGAGTCGGCGCCGGAGGGGCCGGCGGAGCCGCCGGTGTGCTTCGCACTGCCTCTACCGCGCGGCCGTTGTGCCGGTGGCTGCAGTTGCGATCGGCGTTCTTGGATGCGTAGAGCGCCGAGTCCGCGCGATCGATGATGCGGGTGCAGTCGTCACCGCTGATAGTCTGCGTCACTCCCACGCTTACGGTGACCTTCACCGAAGCCTTTTCGTGCTTGAACTCGGCGTCGGCCACCGCCAGGCGGAGCCGCTCGGCCTCGGCTTCGGCGTCGGCGAGGGACCGGTCGGGCAGGATTACGGCGAACTCCTCGCCGCCGTAGCGAGTGACAGTTCCTTTGTCGCCCACGCTCCGGTTCAGGGCCTCGGCCACGCCGCGGAGCACGGCATCCCCCGCCTGGTGGCCGATATCGTCGTTCACTTGTTTGAAGTGATCGATATCAACCATGGCGACGGAGAAGTCGCGGCCGTTCTGCTGGAACTCGCGCAACAGCCGCGTCATCTCGTCGTCGAATGCACGGCGGTTGGGCAGGAGCGTCAGCGAATCGGTGCGGGCCTCGGTGGCGTGCGACTCGATGGCTCGAGCCTGCTCGCGGAGCCGTTCGTCGGCCGTGGCAAGCTGCTTCTGCATGTGCTCATTGGCGGCGATGATGCGGCTGACCGCACCGAGGACTACGTCTCCCTCGTGCCCCTCGACCGCCTGCAACTCCTCGTTGATTTCTTCTACCCGCGTATGGTGCTCGCCAACGTCGGCCGCCACTCGAACAGCGACCTCGTGCAATCGGGCGAGCACTTCATGCGCGCGCCGGCGATCTTCGGCAGCACCGCGTCGGCCATTGATCAGCCACCAGGTGGCCGCAGCGCCTAATCCGGCGGAGATCAGGGCGAACAGGATGTCGATAACGATGACGGGCATGGTTGCGGCGCAGTGGAGCCGATCGAGTTCAAGTAGCCGGTGTGTTCAGCATTCGCTGTGGGGCGTCCGGGCGAATCTATGCGTGTTGAGATGGTATCAACGAGTTCTGCGTTTGTTCAGCGGCCGGAGACGATGGCAATTCCGTCATCCCGATTTGTGGTGAGAGACGGTATGAAGGGCGGTCCAAGCTCTACGGCCGAGATCGCCGCCCGCCTCACCAACGCCACCTGGCACGCGGCAGGCATCAGACCTCCCGGCCCGTCGTGAACCGTCACCTGGGTCATTGCCAGGAAGCTCGGCAGCGAAACGTCCTTCGCCAGCAAGGTGGCGCTCGTGGTTCGCGGGGGAAGGTGAAGCAAGCCGGAGAGAATATGGCCGGGAACGACTACGATCGCCTGGTATTGGTCCTGCCGGATGAACTTGTTCAGTCGCCGCGCGGGGGCTTCATGGCCGCCCCGCGGAAGGGCGACCAGGATCTGCTCCTTGGTCAGCAGGAGGTCACCGCAGCGAATGCTCGATGAGCCGCCAGCAGACGTCACCACGACGTCGAACATCTGCACAATGTCGGTCTGCGTGTCGCACAGCACATCAGCTACGCGGTATCCGCGGCTCACCAGCCGGCCGCTGTAACGATGGCTGGCGGTGACGACGTCAATGAGCGCAGTATGGTCTTCGTCACCCATGAATTCGTAACTCCTTCCAACAAGCATAGCTCACAGCAGCAGGTTTCTGCGGTCCGACGGGGAGCGGTTTCGCCGAACAGACGCAGGGGTTATACTCGCTGCGCCGCGGGCCGTGCGGCGGCGTTCCCGCTCGGCGAAGACTGCTGGTTATTCCAGGAAGGATGAGCCGTTCCATGCTCCTTCGCATCGCTTTGGCAATGATATTGACGCTTCTGCCGATTGCGGCGGTCGGCGCGGAGATGACGCTTGATCTGGAACACGCGAGGCTAACGCTCGATCACGGCGGAAACGTCACCGGGATTCGCTGGAAAGACGGCGAGACCTGGCCGGTATCCCCGGCACCCGCAATGGTGCTCGAGACAGCAGCGGGGATCCATGTTCCGGAGAACGTCGTTCTGGACGGTAATCGTCTCACGGCTGGATTTGCGGGCGGCGCCGTGGCAGAGTTCTCCCTGCATTGTGAGCCGGGCGTGGCGGTGTTGCGGCTCGAACGGCTTTCAAGCCCGCAGCCAGTCACTCGATTCCAACTGTTCGCCCTTCCGCTCCCTCCGGGCGCCGAGCGCAACGGCACGCTCAATGCTGCCCGGACGGAGTCGCATTTCCTCGCCTTGATGGCGGGCGAGCCCAACGTCCACGCCATGACTGAATCGGCGCAGGCCGGTCGAGCCGACCGGGCTGGATGCCGGCATCAGTTCACCCAGGTGGGCGACGATGTCAAGGCCGGAAGCAAGGCGGGCCGTTTTGCCGCCGAATGCAACGAGCAGCCCGGAGGCTGGAGCATGCGCGGCAAGCAGTTCACGCAGCCGCTGGACCTCTCGGGACTGAAGGCGATTCGCGCCTGGGTTCGCGGCGACGGGCACGGCCAGTCGCTGAAGATCCAACTCCACGATGGGAGCGACGGCTACCGCGACGACTATCTCGCAATCGATTTCGAGGGCTGGCGGCAAGTCACCCTCACCGCGCCAGCGCTTGACACGTTGGACTACAAACAGGTCCGGACGCTCAATTTCTACTACAACGGGCTGCCGGCCAGCACCTCGGTGTGCTGCCTGCTGGACCAGGTCGAGGCGATCGTCGAGCGCGACGGCCAGGAGCAGGTCGTGGTGCTCGAGGATTTCGAGTCGGCGGCGTCGCCCCTTTGGGCATCGCCGCTGGCGACGCTCAAGGTGCAGACCTATGCGCGGCACGGAGTGGAACCGGCGGCCCTGGGCATCGTGGCTTGTCCGACCGCGGAAGCGATGGAGACCATCCGGCGGATGGAAGTGGCGGCGGGCATTCCCAGTCCGCAACCGGGCGGCGAGTGGAACAAACGTTCGCCCTGGATCAACCGCTCTTACTTCTTCCTCACCCGATTCAGCGAGCGCCAGTTCGACGAGGCGCTAGCCATCGCCCGGCGCGGCGGATTCCATACGATACTGATCGACCAGGGTTCCTGGTGCCGTGCCACGGGCCACTATGAAATCAACCGCGACCATTTCCCCGACGGACTGGAGGGCCTGCAGCGGACCATCGAGCGCTTCCACGATGCCGGGTTTCGCGTCGGATTGCATTTCCTCGGCCCGTCGATTTACCCGCCGGATGCCTACCTTACGCCGGTTCCGGACCAACGCCTGGTGAAGGGACCGAAGCTTACACTGGCAGCCGATGTCGACGAGAAGGCCGACTACCTGCCCACGCTGGCCGCACCCGAAGGGTTTCCGGAAGACGACGGCGGCTACACGGGAGACGGCACCGTGCTGCAGGTCGGGGATGAACTGATTGTCTACGGCGAGCGGTCCATGACTCCGCCGTACGGCTTTCGCCGCTGCCAGCGCGGCCATCTTGGAACACACGCGGCGCCGCACCGCCAGGGGGAGGCGGTTGCGCACCTGGCGCGATCTTATGGCTATCACATGTTTGACATGGATACGTCGCTGCTGGACGAGGTAGCCACCCATTTTGCCCGCGTGGCGAATGCCTGCGATATCGACATGATCTACTTCGACGGGTCCGAGCGTTTGCAGGGCGACCACTGGTATTACAACGCGAAGCTGCACAAGACGTTCTACGACAAGCTCGACAACAAGGACATGCTCATCCAGGCGAGCAGCTTCAGCCACTACTCGTGGCATATCCTGGCTCGCAGCGCGTCGGCCGACGGCCATGGCGATCTCAAAGGTTATCTGGACGAACGTTCTCCCTGGTTTGGATCGTTTGCCGCCGGCGGCATGCCCTTGGACATCGGCTGGTACTACGGCTACGACACGAGCGCCACGCCCGACATGTACGAGTATGTCCTGGGGGCGACGATCGGCTACGGTGCGTCGATGTCGTTTCAGGTTTCGCCCGACGCGGCGGCAAAGCATCCGTTTACAGGCGAGATCCTCGACCTGATCGCGCGTTACGAGAAGCTGCGGCTGTCGGGCCGCGTGCCCGCCGAGATGCAGGCAAGGCTGCGAATCGATCCCGAACTGGGCGGAAACAAGACTCCGGAGGAACGTGCCGGTCTTCTCGACCGGCGGCGTGAATACCGCTTGCTCGACGGCGAAGGCCAAGAGGTCTTTCAGCGGGTGATCTATGAACCGTGGCGCGAAGTGAGCTCGAGTGAAGCGGACGAAGCCGTCTGGCCGCTGCGCGTTTCGCAAGGCCCGGCACGAGTGGGCGTGCAGATCCAGGCGGTGGGGGGGCCTTGGCTCCGCGCCGGAGCAGCCTACAGCAGCCCCGACGCCCTGATGCTGGAAAATTTTGACGATCTGGCGCCCTACGCTCGCGATTCCCGTAGCCGCAGGGACATCAAGGCAATCGGTCCGGGTGAGAGCGGGTCTGTACTGCCCGGCGTGACGCAGCGGTTGGAGATTTCCGCCGATGGTGCACCAGCCGGGGGGCCGTTTGCCGTCTACACCGCCGAGAGCCGACTGGCCGACAACGGCGGCTGGTCGGCTATCGGACGCCAGTTCGACCCGCCGCTGGACATCTCGTGGCATCGCGGCATCGGTTTCTGGCTCCGCGGCGACGGGCGTGGCGGCGCCTTCAAGCTGCAACTCCGCGATGGCTCGGGAGCGATGGACTACTACGTTCAGAACGATTTCACCGGGTGGCGCTACCAGCAACTGGTCCGCCCGGAGAAAGATGCGATCGATTACTCCAAGTTGCGATCGCTCACGCTGTACTACAACGGCCTTCCGGGCAAGACGAGCGTAGCCTGCGGCATCGACGACGTGAAGGCTTTGCGGCGGCTCGACGAGCGACAGCTTGTCGATCCCTGGGTAGAGATTGGCGGCAAGAGATTCGCCTGGGACGGGCAGTTGGAGGAAGGGCAATACCTGATGTTCTGGCCCGGCGAGCCGACGAAGCATTACGGGATGCCGCTCGTCGAACCGCAGACCGTGGCCGCCAGAGCAGAGGATCTGGTTCTTCCGGCAGGCGAGCATACGATTCGCTTCGGATGCCAGGGCGGCCCGGCGCTGCCGGTGCGAGTCCGCGCAACACTCCAGCCGCCGGAGCAACATCGCGTTCCCTGAGGGTACTCAGTTGCAGCAAAAACGCGGAAACTGGCTGAATAACGAAAGCGGTAGCGAATGAACCGTGGCATTGTCGATTTGGCGCGATTGGAGAGACGGATCTATCGCAACGCCCGCGGCGAGTCGTTACCGTACCGCCTGCTTATCCCCGAGGCATACGACCCGGCCCGCAAGCATCCCCTCATCGTGTTTCTCCATGGCGCCGGAGAGAGAGGCAGCGACAACGAGTCGCAATTGCTCAACCCGGATGCACTGATGCTGGTTAGCGACGAGTTGCAGACAAAGCACGGAGCTTTCTTTGTCGCACCACAGTGCCCGGCGGAACGGTATTGGGTCGAAGTATCTTGGAGCACGCCGATCGCCGAGAAGCAACCGGAGCATCCGAGCGATCCGCTCCGGCTGGCAATGGAGGTGCTCGATAGCCTGATGATGGAGTTCAGCATCGACCCGGCGCGGCGTTATGCGACCGGCCTGTCGATGGGAGGCTTCGGCGCGGTCGACTGGTGCCTGCGGCGGCCCGGTGATTTCGCCGCGGCGGTCGTGGTGTGCGGCGGCGGTGATGAATCGCGCGGCGCGGAGCTTGCGGGTATTCCCGTGTGGTTCTTTCATGGCGCGGATGATGATGTCGTCCCGGTGAGCCAGTCGCAACGGCTGGTTGCGGCGATCCGTGGAGCGGGAGGTCGTGCTCTGTACACCGAGTATCCGGGGGTTGGACATCACGCCTGGGTGCCGGCGTATCGCGAGCCGGGACTGCCGGAGTGGCTGTTCGATCAGCATCGTTGACAATCGTTACAGCAGGTTTTCGCCATGCAGCGCTATTGCAGAATCACTCTGGCATCGTTTGCATTGTTTGCGTCTCGGCTGGCACTGGGCGGCGAAAGCGATCTGCCGGAAGCGAGGCCGGTGCCCGATGTGCAGGTGCTGCCGCTGCCGCACGACGAGGCATCGTTTGTGCACATGGGACGAGAACTCACCCGGTTTCATTTCGCCCCCACGCTACAGCGGCCGTTCCTTTACCCTCTGGTCGGGCCGGCGGGCGTGTCGTACACGCGGATGGGCCATCCACACGACCCGGTCTCGCACAGCCATCACAATTCGGTGTGGATCTCGCATCAGTCTGTCGGCGGAGCCAGCTTCTGGGAGGATCGCACACCGGCCAGGATCGTCTGCCAGAGGGTTGAGCAATACGAGGATGGCCCCGAGCAGGCGTGGCTGCTGGCGGTGAATGCCTGGCACGCGAGCGATGGCAAGACCGTTCTCGTTGAGCGCCGCCGCATCGCCGTCGAACCGCTCGAGGCGGGACAGTGGCGGATGGCGATCGACCTGGAACTGCGATCGCCCGACGACCGGCCGGTGACGCTGGGTGAGACCGGTTTCGGAATCATCGGCGTGCGGATGGCCAAGACGATCGGGGTGCTCGACGGCGGCGGGCGAATCCTGGACTCCGAGGGGCGTCTGGGCGAGGCGGAGATCTTCCGGCAGCCTTCGCGATGGGTGGACTACAGCGGACCGGTCACGCGGGACGCAACCGGAGGAATCACGCTTATGGATCACCCGGCCAATCCCAACCATCCGGCCCCGTTCCACGTGCGCGGCGATGGTTGGATGGGGGCCTGCCTGTCATTGTCCGGACCGCTGGTGATCGAGCCCCAAAAGCCATTGCGGCTCCGCTACGGCCTGTGGGTGCATGCGGGTGTGCCTGCGCGGGAGGCTGTGGAACCGCTCTGGAAGGCCTTCGCTGAGGAATCGCTTCCTTCCATGGAACGGCAGCCACGTTGAATCGAGTTGGCCGTGATATCAGGCAAGTCTCATCGCCCAGATGCTTGTAAGGCGCGGCTCGCCGCGAGTCTGGCAGGCTGCGCTATCTGACCACCCATTCCCCACCGCCGGCAGGTTTCCCCGTGACAACCTCACATCGTGCCGCTTGGGCCGCGATTGCGTTTGCGATGCTGTTTCCGACGCTGGTGACGTGGGTCTACTTTGTCGCCCTCGCCGACAGCGCCACCGGATTGCAGCAGACGGCGTATGGCATCGGCAAGACGCTACAATTCGTGTTTCCCATTGCCTGGGCATTGGTCATTGAGCGATACCGGGTTCGGATCACTCGGCCGCAGCGAGCGGGGCTCGTGGAGGGGATCGTTTTCGGAGTGACGATTTTCGCGGGGGCATTGGCGCTGTATTACGCGTGGCTTAACCCGATCGGATACTTGAGTCCGGCCGGCGAGGCGGTGCGGCGCAAGGTGGCCAGCTTCGGCGTGCAGACTGTGCTCGGCTACGCCGCGTTGGGAACGTTCTATTCGGTCGTTCACTCGTTCCTAGAGGAATACTACTGGCGATGGTTCGTCTTCGGCCGCCTGCGCGAGCGAGTCTCGCTGGGCGTGGCGATCGTGGTCTCAAGCCTGGGATTCATGCTGCACCATATCCTGGTTCTGGGCTTCTATCTTGGCTGGCTCTCGCCGGCGACATGGATTTTCTCCCTGGCGGTGGCAATCGGCGGGGCCGCGTGGGCGTGGATCTACCACCGCAGCGATTCCCTCTGGGGTCCGTGGCTCAGCCATCTGCTGATCGACGCGGCCATCTTTGCGGTGGGCTACGACCTTGTGCGGCCGATGCTTGCGTGAATAAGCGACGTCAACGCCGCTGGCGAAGCGCGCCCAACCAGCGGGCGGCGCGGAGGGCGAGCGCCGCCACGATCCCCAGGAGGAGGACGCGAAGGACGGTGTGCCCGACGGCGGCGAGCGAACCGACGAGGTAGACTGCCGCGGCCCCGATCGAGGCGCCCACGATTCCGCCCACGAAGCCGCGCCAGGGAGGATTGTCGTGCGCGGACCGGCGCCAGCGGAGTTCGATCGCGGCCCCGATCAGCCCCGTCGCCAGCGGAATCGAACTGGCGCCCAAGAACTGCCATGCCAGCAGGACGGCCGCCACCAGAACGACGAGCCAGAGCCCTGGTCCGACGACTAGACTTCGTGCCGATCGCGACGCGGCAGGTCGCCCGCCGAGTCCGGCGTGTTCTGGTTCGCGCACGAGCGAATACGACGCTCGAAACGGATGCGAGCGGAGGTAACGCAAGAATGTGCGGCGGTGGACCGGGCGGGGCGCACGCGCGCGGCGTGCCGGGCGAGATCGCCGCCGCCGCGGCATGAGCCTGGCGGCGAACTGAACGATTTGCACGAGCCAGCGCCACAGCGACCGCGTGAAGGCGCGGCCGCGGCCGGTGGTTCGTGTGGTGCGGCGAGCGGACCTCACGCTACCCCCCTGCCACGAGCCACCACACGAGGGCCATCGTCGCGACAAACCCGGCCGGGAGCAGCACCAGAAACACCAGGGGGGCCAACATGTCGGGCGGCTCCTCGGGCTCGGAAAGTTTGGGCTCTGGCTGGCGGGGAATGCGCTTGCTCAGCGGCGAGCGCACGAGGCCCTGTGTTTGGCTACCCGTCCAACCGGGCGGCGCAACCGCAGCATCATCCATCGCTTCAGGCAGGTCGTCCTGGGTTTCCTGATCGGGACTGCCTACCGACCGCGGGGCCTCGACGGGATGGAGTCCGATCGCCATGGCGTCGGGACTGACGGTCCAGGGCGCCAGCCGGGCCATCACGTCGGCGGCCGTAGGAATCCGCTCGGCCGGATCCTTGGCAAGCATTTCGGCCATGACTTCGACGAAGGCGGCATCGAGTTTGTGATTGAGGCGGCGAGGGTCGATCGGCTGCCGTTCGAGGTGCGCACGAACTTTGTCGGCAGTTGTGCCGCGGGGGAAGGGAACCTTTCCGGTCACCGCGTAATACAGGGTGCAGCCGAGGGAGTAGATGTCCCAGGCCGGAGTCGGCTCCCAGGGGAAGCGGATATGGTCGGGTGAGACGTAGTCGGCGGTGCCGACGATTTTGCCGAGCCGCGGGTCTTCCTCGCCGGTGCCTTCGAGCCAGCCAGCCAGTCCGAGGTCGGAGACCTTGGCGTGCCCGTCCGGCGTGACGAGCACGTTGCCGGGTTTGATGTCGCGGTGAATGATGCCGCGGGCATGGGCGTGCTGGAGCCCCGCGGCGGCTTGCGAAACGATGCTCGCCGCGGCCTGCATGGTGAGCGGCCCCTTGCGGCGGACCAGCTTCCGCAGGTCGCTGCCGGGAACGTACTCCGTCACCAGAAAATGGACGCTGGCATCCTCGCCGGCATCGAGTGCGCGGACGAGGTTGGGGTGATCGAGGCGGGCCTGCGCGCGGATTTCGCGGCGGAAGTTGGATATGGCTTCCTCGGTGGATTTCTCGCGGGGGAGCACCTTGATGGCCACGATGCGGCCGAGGACCTGGTGCTCTCCCTTGAACACCTGCCCCATGCCGCCCCGGCCGAGCGAATCGATGATGCGGTAGGGGCCGAGCGTGAATCGGGTGCGGCCGTCGCGAAGTTGCTTGGCCTGCCAGAGGTTGAGCCGGCCCATCTCGACCAGCTTCTCAACCAACTGCTCTTCACTGGGCGCGACTTCAAGCGGGCCGGTTGCCCGATCGGCCGCCGGAACGAGGGCCGCCAAGGCCTCATCCAATTGCTCCTGCGTGAGCAATCCGCTCGCCAGAGCGGTGCGTTCAAAGGCGGTCCTCGGCCGGTTCACCAATCTCACACCGGGTCCTCTTGATGACAAGAACTGGCTCGCTCTGTGCCATCTTACCTTACCCCCAGGCGTGGACCCGCGCCAAGGCAGGGCGGCCCCCGCGCACCGCGACCGGAGCGGAAGGACCTGATGCGCAACAATACGCGACCATTCTCAAAAAGTGCGTTTTCGACTGTGGGAGCAAGTTCAAGGCTGGCAGTCATTTGCAGTTCCGCGAGATATCGTAACTTTGTACGTCTTGTGAGGTACGTGTTGAAGTTGGGCGTTCCCTCTTCCATCAAGCGGTCGGGATTACGGCAGAGCCACGGACGGCGCGCCGGCATCGCCTTATAGTATACACATGTATGCTATCCTTTGTCAATAGGCCAGTGGCTTGCTCTGCGGAGATTTCTGGTGGGGGAATGCCCCTGGCGAGACCCCCTGCTGGCCGGCCGGGGGCGGTTGACAAAGGCCGCCGCACGGTGACCATTGAGCGGAAGGAATGCGCAGACAGGAAGGGTTCGAGGGACGCAGCGGCCATCGGCCGCGATCCGGATACGGCCCCATGGAGACTGCGAAGACAATCACCGAACGGGGAGGGGCGCGTTCGGCGAATCGAGAGTGGAAACGAACTGCCATGCAACGCTTCTTCACTGCCGCGGTCGTCGCGCTTACGCTCGGCGGCCTGGGGGCCGACTGGTACGTTTCGCCGAATGTGTTGAGATACGGCAAGGGCTCGCGCGAGTCGCCGTGGAATCTCGCCACTGGTCTGGCGTACAAGTCGATGGTGAAGCCGGGCGACACGCTCTACCTGCTCGGCGGCACCTACCGCGGCACCTTCAAGCCGATTCTGCAGGGCACGCCGGAGAGGCCGATCACGATCCGCTCGGCACCGGGCGAGTGGGCCGTGATCGACGGGTCGCTGGCCGGGCAAACGACAAAGAACGTCACGGCGATCGAGATCGTGCAGGGTGGCTGGCTAGTGCTTCGCGACTTCGAGATCACCAACTCCGATCCGGAACGCGAGATCAAGATCACCGGCAGCAATCCGCCGGAGCGCCGCGGCGGCGGTATCAGCGTCGGCGCGCCGGGTATCGTGCTCGACGGCCTGGTGATCCACGACTGCGGCGATGGAATCGGCATGTGGTCCAACGCCACCCAGTCGGCCGTGCGCAACTCGATCGTCTACAACAACGGTTGGCGGGCGCCGGACCGAGGCCACGGACACGGCCTCTACGTGCAGAGCACCGACGAGCGCTTCATCACCGGCAACTTCTTCGGGCCGAGTTTCAGCGGCTACTCGATCCACGCGTACGGGTCCTCGCGTGCCCGGCTCGACCACCTGCGGGTCACGGAGAATGTATGCCTGCACGGCGCCCTGTTCGGCGGCAGCGGCACGCTGAACGATGCTCACATATCTGGCAACGTGTTCTGGAATACCGCCAGCTTCGGCTACACGACCGGCCTGGGCAGCGGGACTCGCATCGCCGGCAATCGCTTCGCCGGACCGTGGTACGTCGTGAATCAGGATGCGTCGCTTGAGGCGAATTCAAACCTGTCGTACTCCCTCCATGCCGGAGCCCCGCTGACGATTGCCACTGCGAAGCAACCCGACGTGCATCCCTCACAGTACACGTTCCGCGGCAACACCTATTACGAACGAAGCGACGGCGACCCACGATTCGGTGCGTGGGACGGCCACGCATGGCTGACGAGCTTCGCCGAGTGGCAGAACACGTACGGCCAGGACCGCGACGGAACGTATCATGACCGCGTGCCGGACGAGCGCGACGACGAGGTACTCGCGCTGGGAATCGCAGAGAACCGGCGGCTGGTGGCAGTGCTCAATTTCTCCAGCAAGCCGGCCGTCGCGGTGGACTTAGCGTGGCTCAAAGCGGGCGACCGCTATCGCATTCGACACGCATTGAACTATCACGCCGTCGCCGCTGAGGGTCAATACACCGGAGAAGCGGTGAGCCTGCCTATGGGCCGGCCGGAGTCTGTTGCCGTGCCCGTCGGCTGGAACGAGCGGCTCAAGGAGCCGGACGTGCGGTTCGGTTGCTTCGTGGTGGAGCGGATTTGAGTCGAGCGAACGCTACAGTCGAGAGTCGAACTTCAAGCAATCAGGGAAACTCGAATGACACCCACGGCAAATGAACCGCGATGCTTGCTTTGTTCGGGAATGCTGGCGAAGGAATCAAATGTCTGGATTCAGACGGGGGGCTCGAACACTCTCTGCTACTCGCTGGCATGGGTTTGCAGGGACTGCGGCGCCGCTTGGCCGATCGGAATGGCGGGAGGTGGACTGTTCAAGGGTTCGAACCCGCTGTGGGCAAATGGGGAGCGCGCCGAGTAGAGCCGTGCGCCCCGGCACTCGACTCGCACTCACGGGGCGCTGATGCCGAAGCGATTCCACGAGGCGGGCAAGGGGGCGATCAGCTCGAGGCGTTCGTCCTTGACGGGATGGGTGATCACCAGCCGCCGGGCATGCAGCGCGATGCCGGCGGGAAACGGTTCGCGGCTGCCGTATTTCCGGTCGCCGACGATCGGGTGGCCGTGATGGGCCAGTTGCAGCCGGATCTGGTGCTTGCGGCCGGTATCGAGCTGGACCTCCAATAGCGATCTTCCGGCAAGTGTCTGGAGCCGCCGGTAGGAGAGCCGCGCCTCTTTGGCACCGGGAGTTTCCGGAGCGGCCACGTGCATGCGGCGGTGGCGTTCGTCGTGCACGAGCCAGTCGACGAGCGTGCCACTGGGAATTGCCAGGCCCTCCGCCACCGCCCAGTAGGTCTTCTCGACCTCGCGGGAGCGAAACTGCTCGGTAAGCCGGCGAGCGGCCTTTGAAGTCCGGGCGAGCAGCACCACGCCGGTGACGGGAGCATCGAGACGGCTGACGATCCCCAAGTAGACGTTGCCCGGCTTGTGGTAACGGACCTTGATGTACTGCCTGGCCACGGAGAGAAGCGTGGCCTGATCGTCGGCCAGACCCATCGTAGCCAGCCCCGCCGGCTTGACTACCGCCAGCAGGTGATTGTCTTCGTAAAGAATGTCGAGCGGCGGCACCTGCACGCACCCATTGAGTGAAACCGCGCCACCGCGGTTCATTTCGGCAGCGAGAACCAATAGAATGCCACCATCGTATCCGGGGGGGCGGTCGGCGGCCAGCCGCGCGAAAGCCGAGGTCCCGGCAGGCTGTCTTTGCGCTTCACCATGTCCATCGCTCACCGCCGCCGATGCATTCGCAACCTTCGCCCCACCGACTGGTACTGGCCAGCCGCTCGCCGCGGCGGCGGCAACTGCTGGAGGACGCAGGCTACACGTTCGACATCGTGTCCCCTTCCGACACGGCGGAGTGCGGCGTTTGCAGCGGCGAGAATCCGGCGCAACTCGTAGCCCGCCTGGCCTATCAAAAGGCGGCCGATGTGGCGAAGGGGGTCTCCTCCGGCGTTGTGCTCGGCTGCGACACCGTGGTGGAGTGCGCGGGGCGGATTCTGGGCAAGCCGACAGACGAGGAGCACGCCCGGCAGATGCTCGAGACTCTCCGTGGGCGTGAGCACCGCGTCTTTTCCGGACTGTGTCTCTGGAAACGCCCGGATGGCGAGCCGATGGTCCGCGTGGCCGAGTCGGTCCTCCGCATGGATTCGCTCAGCGATGCGGCGATCGGCGAGTATCTTTCAAGCGGCGGATGGGACGGCAAGGCAGGGGCGTTTGGATACCAGGACCGCCTCGGCTGGGTCCACGTGGTCGAGGGGAGCGAGACGAACGTGGTGGGACTTCCGATGGAACTGCTGGCGGAGATGCTTGCCGAGATCGGCAGATAAGTGATGCGCGTCGGAACCCGGCACCGCATGGACGAATGGTGCTGGTGTTGAAAGAGAACACGCAAGCGACGGTTCACGCCGTGAATTCCGGCAGCGCTGCGCCTGGTTCCGCTTCAATGTGAAGCTCAATAGACCGCTTGCGGCTCAGCCGGCCACCCTGCTGAGCCGCAAGCAAGCTGAATAAAGATCAACGGGCTGAGGCAGCCTGATGGTCAGACGAACTCTTTCAGGGTCTTCAGTGCCCGGACCTTGATCTTGTTCTGGGCGGGCTTGGCCGGAATGTCGCGGACCTCGCCGGGCTTGAACGGATTGGGGACGTTCTTCTTCGCGGGCTGGGCGGGCTTGCGATAGCGGACGATTTTCATCAGCCCGGGGATCGTGAATACGCCGGGGCCGCGACTGCTCATGTTCTTCTTGATCTCTTCCGACAGCGCCTCGAACACCGCCGCAACGTCTTTCTTGCCCAGACCGGTTGCCTCGGCGATGCTGGCATAGACCTGCGTCTTGGTGGGTGCCTTCTTGGGAGCTGCTTTGGCCATCTGCTGTTACCCTCCATCCGGGTGTATTGGGAAACCGATTGTCCGTCCGTACGATTGGACGCGCTGATTAGATACCCTGGCGGGAAAAAAACAAGGCGTCGGCGGACGAAAACGCTGAAAATATCGGAAAAAAACGCCACGGCCGTGGGTAATTCCTCGTGAATTCCAGCATTTTTTCCAACTCAACCGCGCACAGTAGCCGATTTTCCGCAGGATTTTGACTGTTTCGGCGGATAGTACTGTAGCGGCATTCACATACCACCATAGCAACAATTTCGTGCGAACCTAGTTGACAACCGTGTTTCATCCGATGTGCCTGAGTTCACTCTAGCGGGGTGCTGACGGACTGGGAACCGGTGCGGTGGCGGCCAATTGCCGCTTGGCGAGTGGCGTCGACAAAGACCACCCCGATGGACCTTTCTTGCCGAGCGGGTTGCGGGGTCCTAAGATTTTGTATGCAAAGGCCTTAAGTCGGGAGATCCTGGGCCCTTTGATGGTGGCCCGCCGCTGGGGGCGGGAGCGTATTTCAGGCCGGCGATCGTTGCGTTTCGCGGGAGAGAAAAGGTGTGGGCACACGGGCTTTCGCGGCGAGAAACGCCGTGGAGGGGCATTGGTTAGCGGGGTTGGGGAGTGAAAGGCGAGTCTGTTGCGCGACGGCGAAGCGCGAACATCGGCAAGGCCTTCGGCAACCAATATAGAGAGTTGTGTAGCGATACAGGTCCTGATGGATCGGAAGCAAGACCACTGGAGTCCGGCACCGTTCGGTTTCCTCCTGGGCACCTCCACCTTATAAGTTAAGAGACGGAACATTATTCATCCGCTTGCTCTTTGAGGTTGTCGCAGAATCGATCCATCCCCGGTTCTGACGCAACACGTCTGGGGCGCGGATTACTAAAGGGAGTTGTATGCCCAGTCGCTCCGGTGCGTTGGCGGCCGCGATCATCGTGGTTCTCGGGCTGGCCTGGGGACCGACCCTTGCTGCGTCCAGCGAGGGTGACCGTGCGACGCCAGATCCCGCGGGAGGGCCGAGCGTCTTTGGCCAGGCGGACCGATCGCTGCTGCAGTTATTGGCCAAAGCGCGGCAACTTCTCGATCAGCAGCGTTACGCCGAAGCGGTCCGCTGCCTGGGGACGATCCTCGATACGCCGGAGGATTTCTTCAAACCCGAGCAAACGGGGCCGGTGCATCGGAGCCTGAAATCGGAAGCCCAGGAATTGCTGGGCCTGATGCCGGCCCGCGGCCGCGAGTTGTATGAGATCCAGTACGGCGCGCGGGCGAGGCAGATGCTCGACCAGGCGGCCGAGGGCGGCGATGCCGACGGTCTGGCCGAAGTGTCGCGGCGGTTCTTCCATACGGCCGCCGGTTACGAGGCGACGTTCCTCCTCGGACTGCATCACATCGACCACGGACGGCCCCTGGCCGGCGCTCTGGTGCTGGAGCGACTGCGGGAGGCATCGCCAACCGGCAATCAGTTTGAGCCCACGCTCTCCGTGGCGATGGCCACATGCTGGCTCCGCTCGGGCATGCCCGAGCGAGCCGAAGAGGCGCTCGCTGTGCTCCGCCAGAGCCATCCGAAGGTGTCGATCTCCATCGAAGGGCGTGCTGTCTCGCTCTTCGACGGCGCCAAGTCGCCGCTGGATCTGCTTGCCCAGTTCGCCGGCACGGGTCTGAAGACCGATGCGCCGCAAGCCGAGCAGTGGGCATTGTTCCGCGGCAATCCGGCCCGCAATGCCTCGACTTCCGGGAGCGAGCCGCTTTTGAGCATGCGCTGGCAGGTCCCCACCACCGAGCATCCGTCGATTGAAGCCTTAATCCGCGAGATCGACGACTCGGAGCAGGACGCCGACCGATACCTGCTGCCGGGGCTACACCCGTTGATCGTCGACGACGTGGTCCTGATGCGGACCGCGCGCACGCTCTTGGCGGTGGATTTCATCACTGGGAAGCGCCTATGGGAGATCCCGGTTGACGACCCCTTCGAGGCGATACTGAATCCGCCGCCCAATGTTCCCTTCCGGCAAGAGCCGCAATTGGAAAACGGCCTGCGATTCCGTTTGTGGGGCGACGCCACTTACGGCCGCATAAGCAGCGACGGCCGGAACGTGTTCAGCATCGAGGACCTGCCGCTCAACGCGCACCTGGAGCAGATGCAGCAGATGCTCACGATCCGCCAGGGGAGGAGTCCCGGGGAGGAGCCGGGGCTGGCGAACCGGCTGGCGGCGTACGACATCCGCACGGGCAAGTTGAAGTGGCACGTGGGAGGTTCGGCGCAGGAATTCGGATTACCCCTGGCGGGCGCTTTCTTTCTCGGGCCCCCGCTGCCATTGATGGATCAGCTCTTCGCGCTGGCGGAAGTGAAGGGCGAGATCCGCCTGGTGGTCCTCGACGGCCGGACGGGCAAACCGCAATGGTCGCAGCAGTTGGCGGTACCTGACCGCGATATTCTTGACGATCCACTGCGTCGCCTGGCGGGCATCGCGCCCTCCTATGCCGACGGCGTGCTGGTGTGCCCGACGGCCAACCGTGCGATCGTGGCGGTCGAACTGGCGACGCGGTCGCTGCTATGGGGTTACAGCTACGAGTCGGAGCAGATGTCGGCGCGCGAGCGGCACCCGATGTTCTTCGGCATGCCCACGCAATTCGATTCCGATCCGGCGTCGCGGTGGAGCGATTCGAGCGTACTGGTGGCCGACGGCCGCATAGTGGTCACTCCGCTGGAGTCGGAATATGTGCATTGCCTGAACCTGCTCGACGGCCAACTCCAGTGGAAATGCCCGCGCAAGGACCAGCTCTACCTGGCGTGCGTGCACCAAGGCAAGGTGATCCTGGTCGGAAAGCGCCACATGCAGGCGCTCGATCTGGCTACGGGCGAACCGGCCGCCGCCTGGTCGGGCCAGGTGGCAAGCTTCCCCGCCGGGAGCACTCCCAGCGGCATGGGCTTCTGGAGCGGCGACCACTACTACGTCCCTCTGTCGAGCGCCGCGGTGATGACGGTCGATCTGAACACCGGCCGCTCGGTTCGGGTATCGAAGTCGGGGGAAGGAACCGTGCCCGGCAACCTGGTCTGCTACAAGGGGAAGATGATCTCCCAACGGGCAGGCGCGGTTGAGGCGTTTTACCAGCTCGACGCATTGCGTGAACTGGTCCGTGATCGACTCACGGCCAACGCCGACGACGCCGAGGCGCTCAGCCTTCAAGGCGAACTCTTGTGCCACGAGGGCAAGCTCGAGGAAGGAGTCGCCGCGCTCGGCCGAAGCCTGGAGTTGTCGCCCGACCCAAGCACCGAGGACCTGTTGCGCAACGCCTATTTCCAAGGCTTGCGCCGCGATTTTTCCGCGCACCGCCGCCACGTGGCCGACATCGAGAGACTGATCAGCGATCCGGAGCAACAGGCCACGTTCCTGCGGCTCATGGCCGCAGGTCTGGAGCAGACGGGCCAGCGGGAATCGGCGTTGGAGTACTATCTGAAACTGATCGACCTGGACCGGACACACCCGGCACTGGAATCGATCGACGATTCGCTGGCCGTACGCCGCGATCGGTGGATTCAGGTCCGGCTGGCGGAGATGGTATTGACGGCTTCGCCCGAGCTACGCGAGCAGGTGGACCGCGCCGCGCGCGAGCGTCTGGAGGCGGCCCGCGGCGAACCCGGCCCGGAGGGGTTGCGGCGATTCATCAGCTACTTCGATGGTCAGCCGGCAGCCGACACGGCGCGCCGAGAGCTGGTGGACCGGTTGAAGCAAACCGGCCGACTGCTGGAGGCGGAAGCCATCCTGCGGCGCCGGGAGCAATCGAGCGACCCAGCCGCGGCAGCGGCCGCGGTGCTGGAATTGGCGGAGATGCTCCGCACCGCCGGCTTGATCGACGATGCGGCGGTGTGTTATGCGAGGCTGCAAGGGGAATTTGCCGATGTGGCCGTGACGGGCGGCAAGACGGGCCGGGAACTGGCCGACTCGCTGTCGGCCGACGATCCGGTGCGGCAACGGCTTGGGGCTCCATCGCCGTGGCGCATCGGCGAGGTGGAGGTGAAAGTCGGCGCCAGCCGTGCGACGTCGCCGACCTCGCAGTCGGCGCTGGAATACGTGGGAAGCCGCGGGCCCTTTTTTTCCGATTTAATCGTCGAACTGAACCGCAATCCCGACATGCTGGTGGCCCGCGACGGAGCGGGGAGCCAGCGCTGGCAATTGTCGATGAGCGGGCTTTCGCGGCAGGACCAGTTCGCTTTCAGTCGCGGCATGATGCGGCTGGGCGTTCAGGGGCACCTGCTGCTGGTGGCGATGGGGGACCGTATGCTGGGCATCGACGCGCTCTGCTCGCCCGGCAGCCCGCCCCGAGTCCTGTGGACGCAGGACATCGACGACGCTACGGTAGGCGTGGCGGGCCGAGAGCAAATCCAGGTGCTGGTGGCGAACGTCGGCGGAATGCCTCGCTTTTCGTCGCTGCGCGCAGCCGCGGGGATCAATATGCCCCAGGCGGTCAGCGATCGGGCGCTCTGTTTTATGCGGATGCGGAATTGCGTGGCGATCGATCCGATGACCGGTGAAACCTTGTGGGTCCGCCGCGACGTTCGTCCCGAGAGCTCCGTGTTCGGCGACCATGAGTACATCTTCATCGTGCCCCCGGAAGAGAACACGGCGACCGTTTTGCGCGCCGCCGACGGACAGAAGCTCGGCGACCGGCCATTGCCTCCGCAACGCCTGGCCACATTCGGCCGCCGGGTGCTCGTCTGGCGGCAGAGCTTCAACGAGAGCGTGCTGGAGATGCTCGACGCCTGGGAGGGCACCCGGCTATGGACGCCGCGGCAGTTTGCCCCCGAATCCCAGGTACACCTGATCGACCACCAGACGGCGGCGGTGCTCGAGCCCGGCGGCCGGTTTGTGCTCGTCGGGCTGGACGACGGCCGGGCAATCATCGACGCGCCGTTGGAGCCGGAACCCCGCTTGTCGCGCGTGCGCGTGTTTCGCTCGCCGGAGGAATGCCTGCTCGTGGTTGCGGCGGACCATGGCGAGAACGCGGTCGAGCGCCGCGTCTACCCAATCCACGGCACGACGAGCGAGCAGATTCCGCGCGGCCGGGTGTATGCCTTCGACGGGGCGGGTCGGAGCCTGTGGGAGAAACCGGCGACGATCAAGGACCAGTTCCTGCCCGTAGACCAACCGGCGCGGTTGCCGGTGCTCGTGTTTGCCGGGATGGTTCAAGAGCGCAAGCCGGGCGGGCAGATCGAGACTGCCACGCGAGTCCAGGCACTCGACAAGCGGACCGGGCGAATGGTTTGCGACCAGCAATTCTCCGGCGCTTCGGCACTGTTCCGCGTCTCGGGCAATCCGGCAGGCAAGACCGTCGAGATCCAGAGCCATCAGAACACGATTACATTGACGTTCACCGACCGCCCGTTGCCGCCGGCCGACGAGGAAGCAGCAGCGGCGGACAACAAGGAACCACGCCGATGCAGGCGTTATTCAAAGCTCTGCAGAAGGCGGCAATCGGACCGTGAGCATGAGGCTTGAACAGAGCGAGAGACCGTCTGCCGCGGGCGCGCCGCGCGCGGATTGTCGCACGGGAGAACGCAGGGCCGTGAGATGGCTGCTGCTGGCGGCACTGGTCGGGGCGACGCTCACCGCGTCGCCGGCGGGCGTTTCGGCGGCGACTGAGCGCGAGGTGAAGGATGCCGTTCGTCGCGGTCTCGATTGGCTGACCCAGCGCCAATCGACGCGCGGGCGCTGGACGGCCAACAACGGCAAGTATCCGGCCGCGATGACCGCTATGGCAGGCATGGCGCTATTGTGCGAAGGCTCGACAACCACCCAGGGCCGCTACGCGCCGAATATCCGCCAGGCCGTGAATTACCTGGCTGCCAATAGCCGGCCCAACGGACTCATTGGCGATCCGCTGCAGGACGACCGCTACACGTACGGCCACGGGTTCAGCATGTTGTTCCTGTCGCAGGTGCTGGGTGAGGAGGAGGATGCCGACCGCCGCGCCGAACTGGTCGACATCCTCACGCGAGCGGTCGAGTTCACCGGCCGAGCCCAGACCGAGGCCGGCGGATGGGGGTACGTCAGCGCGAAGGACGGCCAGGGCTTCGACGAGGGCTCGACGACCATCACCCAGGTGCAAGGCCTGCGCGGCTGCCGCAATGCCGGCATTCCCGTTCCCAAAGAAATAATCGACAAAGCGATTCAATACATCCGCGACTGCACCCTGCCGGATGGCGGAGTGCAGTACAATTCGAAGGGCGGCGGCGGCCGCCCGGCGATCACCGCCGCGGCAATTGCGTGCCTGTTCAACGCCGGCCAGTACGACAGCGAATATGTCCCCCGGATGATGGAGTATAGTGAGAAGAATCTGGGCAACATTTCCAACCAGGGATTTGGCCACTGGCACTACGCCCACTATTACTACGCCCAGGTCCGCTACCGCGAGGGAGGCGATCACTGGGAGGATTACCGCGACAAGATCCTCGATCGCATCCTCAAGGAAGCCAACAACGACGGATCCTGGAGCCAGGGATATATTGGCCCGGTCTACACGACCGCGATCAACCTGACGATCCTGCAACTCGATCGGGCCACGCTGCCGATTTACCAACGCTGACCGTGAGGGAAGCCTTCGACGGCCGAGCCATTGGATGCCCGGCTGCCGAACGCTCGGAACAGGACCACCGCATGACCACCGCAGCAACGAACCACTCCACCCAGGCCATCGAGCGGCTTCAGGGCGCCCGGCAGAAGATCATCGAGCAGCTTTCGCAGGTGATTGTCGGCCAGCAGGAGGTGATCGATGAACTGTTGATTTCGCTTTTCAGCCGCGGCCACTGCCTGCTGGAAGGGGTGCCCGGCCTGGCCAAGACGCTGATGATCAGCACCCTGGCGCGGACGCTCAACCTCTCCTTCAGCCGCATCCAGTTCACCCCGGACCTGATGCCGGCCGACATCACCGGGACGGAGGTGATCCAGGAAGACCGGGCGACCGGGCACCGCGATTACCGGTTCCTCGAAGGGCCGCTGTTCTCCAACGTGATCCTGGCCGACGAGATCAACCGCACGCCGCCCAAGACCCAGGCCGCGCTCCTGGAAGCGATGCAAGAGCGGCAGGTGACGGTGGGCCGGGTGCGGCACCGGTTGGCCGACCCGTTCTTTGTGCTGGCGACGCAGAATCCGATCGAGCAGGAAGGAACCTATCCTCTGCCGGAAGCGGCGCAGGACCGGTTCATGTTCAAGGTCTTCGTCCGCTACCCAAGCTTCAACGAAGAGTTTGAGATCGCGCGCCGGACGACGGCGGTTCAGGTCGATGCGATCGCGCCCGTGCTCACCGCGGAAGAGATCCTGGAATTGCAGCACATTGTCCGCCAGGTGCCGGTGTCAGACCACATCGTCCGCTATGCGCTGGCACTGGTCCGCCAGACCCGGGTGGGGGAACCGGGGGTGCCGGATTTCGTCAAGGAGCAGGTGAGTTGGGGGGCGGGGCCGCGGGCCGTTCAGTATCTGGTGCTCGGGGGCAAGGCCAGGGCGCTGCTAAGTGGCCGGACCCACGTCACGCTCGACGACATCCAGGCGCTGGCCAAACCGGTCCTGCGGCACCGCGTGCTGTTGAGTTTCACGGCGGAGAGCGAAGGCATTTCGCCCGATCAGGTCATCGACCGGCTGCTGGCCGCAACCCCGACCAAGGAAGACGAGCTGACTCGTGATACACGGTTCCAGACCATTTTTGCATCCTGAGGCGATCAAGCGGATTGCCCGGCTGGACCTTCGCGCGCGTCACATCGTGGAGGGGTTCATGTCGGGCATGCACCGCAGCCCGTACTTCGGCCAGTCGGTCGAGTTCCTGCAGCACCGCGGTTACACTTTCGGCGACGAGATCCGCCACGTCGACTGGAAGGTGTGGGCGAAGCAGGACCGGCTGTACGTCAAGCAGTACGAGGAGGAGACCAATCTGCGCGCGGTGCTGCTGGTCGATGTGTCGGGGAGCATGCAGTACGGGCCGAGGCATCTGAGCAAGTTCGAGTACGCGGCAACGGTAGCGGCGAGCCTGGCGTACCTGCTGTTGCGGCAACAGGATGCGGTCGGCTGCATGGCTTTCGACGACGCGCCACGCGCCGCCGCCCCGCAGCGGTCGAAGCGAAACCATCTCGATTCGATCATCCAGACGCTCGATGCCAGCCGGCCGAGGAACAAGACCGATCTCTATCCCATCCTCCGCCACGCGGCGGAAACCTACCCGCGGCGCGGGATGATGATCCTGATTTCGGATCTGTTGTGCGAGCGAGAGGGCTTGTTTCGAGGGCTGAAGCTGCTGCGGAGCCGCGGCCACGACTTGATCGTGTTCCATATCCTCGACGACGACGAGCTGGATTTTCCCTTCAACGGGCCAACGCGGTTCGAAGACCTGGAGCTTGCCGGATCGCTGGCCTGCAATCCGCGGGCGCTTCGCGAGGGGTACCTTGCCGCCCTTGACCGCTATCTCGATGAAGTGCGACGCGGCTGCATCGGCAACAATACCGATTACACGCTTCTGCGGACGAGCCAGCCGCTCGACGCGGCGCTGGCCGCCTTCTTGAGCAACCGCCTGGGAATGCACCACCGCAACCGACCTGGTTGACCATGCCGACCTTTCTCCATCCCGCCCTGCTTTGGGGGCTGCCGATCGTGGCGGTGCCCGTGTTGATCCATTTGATCAACATGATGCGCCACCGCCGCGTCCACTGGGCGGCGATGGAGTTCCTGCTCGTCAGCCAGAAACGAAACCGCACGTGGATCCTGCTCAAGCAGTTTCTGCTCCTGCTGATGCGGATGGCGATCGTCGCCGCGGTGGTGCTTGTCGTCGCGCAGCCGGTGCTCCGCGGCGAGTTGGGCAGCCTGTTCGGCCGCAACAAAACGCATCACATCGTGCTTCTCGATGACAGCTTCTCAATGTCGGACCGTTGGGCCGACACCAGCGCGTTTGCCGAAGCGCGCCAGGTGATCGAGCGGATTGCACACGAGGCCGGGCAGCAAGCCGAACCGCAGACATTCACGCTGCTGCGATTCTCGCAGGCCGGCCGCACGGCGCTCGGCACGCAGCCCGACCTGCACGAGGAGCAGATCGACAGCCAGTTCGGCTCGCGGCTCCGCGAGGTGCTCGAGCGGCTGGAGTCCTCGCACCTCTCCGTGGGCCCCACGGCGGCCCTGGAGGCGATCGAGCAACTGCTGGGAGACGAGAATGACGAGAAGCGGATCGTCTATCTTGTCTCCGATTTCCGCGCCCGCGAGTGGTCGCGTCCGGGGGACCTCAAGAACCAGCTCCGCCGGCTCAACGAACTGGGCGCGCGGCTGCACCTGGTAAACTGCGTCGACGCGGTCCGGCCGAACCTGGCGATCAGCGACCTGCGGCCTGCGGAAGGAACTCGTGCCGCGGGGGTTCCACTCTATATGGAAGTCGCCGTACAGAACTTTGGTCCGGCGCCGGCGCGGAATGTCAGTGTGCTCATTTCGGCCGACGATCTGGCGCAACCGGCCGTTCAAGTTGCGGAGATTCCGGCCGGCAAGGCGGTGAGGCAGCGGTTCCCGGTCCATTTTGCCACCGCCGGCGAACACCGCGTGGCGGTGCGGCTGGAAACCGACGCAGTCGAACCGGACAACTCCCGCTACCGGGTTATGAAGGTGCCGGCCGATGTGCCGGTGCTGATTGTCGACGGCGATCCCGCGGCGGTCGACGCCCGCTACCTGGCCGCGGCCCTGGCACCGGGCGGGCCGGTGCAGACGGGAATCAGCCCGCAGATCGAGAAACCGCGCTATCTGAGCCTGAATCCGCTCGAGACGTTTCGGTCGATCTACCTGCTCAACATTGAGCGTCTGGACGAATCGGCCGTCGATGCGCTGGAGGGTTACCTGTCAGCGGGAGGGGGTGTGGGCGTGTTCCTCGGACCGCGGTCATCGGCCCGGGTAGTCAACGAGCAGTTTTACCGCGACGGCCGCGGCTTCTTCCCTTTACCAGTGAGCGGCGAAGCCACGCTGGCAGTCGATCGGCTGCAGAACGCGCCGGACGTCGAGGTGGGGCAGCATCCGATCTTTCGGGTGTTCGCGGGCGGCCGCAACGACTTCCTGTCGAGCATCCTTGTGTCGCGGTATTTCGCGGTGCCGCGCGACTGGAAGCCGGCTGAGAATTCCGGCATGGAAGTGATCGCAAAGCTGCGCAACCGGGCCCCTTTGGTGGTCGAACGGGCCTACGGCGACGGCCGCGTGATCGCCGTAATGACAACGCTGGCCCCAACCTGGAACAACTGGGCGCGCAACAATCCGAGCTTCGTTATCGTCATGCTGGAGATGCAGTCGCACTTGGCGCGGCGGCCCAAGGGGGACGATCCGAAGGCCGTGGGCGCCCCACTGGTCGTCGAACTCGACCCGTCGCGCTATGAGCCGCAGGTGCGGTTCACGACGCCGGACCAAGGTGCAACTGCGGCAACGCCCGGCACGGCGACGCCGACCGCGCAAGGTGTTCTGACAACCTCGCTTCCCGACACGGCTGTCAGCGGAATCTACGAAGTGGAGTTGGTGCGGAACGACGGTGAACGAGAGCTTCGGCTCCATGCCTTCAACGTTGATGCGGAGGAGGGCGATCTCAAGACGGTGGGTGGTCCTGATTTGGCCAGCCGGCTGCAAGGCGTTGACTATGAATACAATCCGGCGGCGCTGTTCCAACACACTCGCCAGGATATCGCCGGCTACAACCTTGCGGAGCCGATCCTCTTCGCCCTCATCCTGTTGCTCATCGGCGAGCAGATCCTTGCCTGGTCGGCAAGCTATCATCCGCCGACCGGCCGGCCTGTGCCGAGGCCAGGAGGCGCCGCATGATACGGCCGATTCTGCTGGCCGAGGGCGCCATGAGAACGACGTTCCGATGGGGACGGATCGATTCAAACGCCGACTGGATTCTGCCGGTCCTGGCGACGATTGCCGCGATCGCGTTCGTCCGCGCGATGTACCGTCGCGATGCGCGGGAACTGGGCCGTGGGTTGGGCTGGTTCCTGACCGCACTGCGGAGCGTGGCATTCTTCGGATTGCTGCTGTTGTATCTCGATCCACAATGGCGGACCGAGCGCGAAATAGCCCTGAACAGCCGCGTGCTGGTGCTGGTTGATACGAGTTCGAGCATGGGGTTGATCGATGCGGATTCGTCGCTCGCGCCCGGTACGGCGAATCGAGCCGAACAGGTCGCCACCGGCCTGACCGAGAGCGATCTCCTGCCGGCCCTTCGCAAGACCCACGACGTGGTGGTGCTCAAGTTCGATACCGACATCAGCCGCATCGTCACGTTGGCCAAGGCGGCCCCTGCGGCAATCGCTGAGTCGACTGAAACGACGCAAGCCGATGCCGCCGGCCGCTCGGAGATCGATGATTGGCGGCAGGCTCTGGTCCCGCGCGGCCTTGAAACCCGGCTCGGCCAAGCTATGCGGCAACTGGCGTACGACGAGCGGGGCGCGCCGATCTCCGGGTTGATTGTGTTCACCGATGGCGGGCAGAATGCGGGTATCGGAGTGGAACCGGCCATCGAGGTCGCGCGCGAAGCAAAGCTACCCGTCTTCACTGTGGGAGTCGGATCGAGCAGCGTGCCGACCAATATCCGCGTCTATCGGCTGGAAGCCCTGCCGCGGGCCTATCCCGGCGACCCGTACACCGTGAGCGGGTTGATTCAGGCGCAAGGCCCGGCCGGCGAGATTGCGGGACGGTCGGCCACCGTTCAGTTGCTCCAGCGAAAGGGAGACACGCCGGGCGAGGCAGGCAGCGGCAGGCTACTGGAGAGCCAGGAAGTGATCCTCGGCGCCGACGGCGAACCGGTTCCGGTGAAGTTCGAGTTGACGCCCCGCGAGACGGGGCGCCATACGCTCTGCCTGCGCGTTGTGTCGCGCCGGCCCGATCAGAACCCGGCTGACGACTACCGCGAGACCGACGTGGATGTGGTCGATCGCAAGGACCGCGTGTTGATCATCGCCGGCGGCCCTTCGCGCGATTACCAGTTCCTGCGGACACAACTCTACCGCGACCCGGCGATGACGGTCGACATCTTCCTGCAGAGCGCGCCGCCGGGCATTTCCCAGGAGGCGGACAAGATCCTCGATGAATTCCCCGGCACTCGTGAAGCGATGTTCGAGTACGACTGCATCGTCGCCTTCGACCCCGACTGGAAGGCGCTCGACACACCGCAGGTGGACCTGCTGGAAACGTGGGTTGCCGAACAAGGGGGCGGGTTGATCGTGGTCGCGGGCCCGGTGTACACCGGAGAGGCGATTACCGGCTGGACCGCCGACCCCTCGATGAGCAAGATCCGCGCCCTGTACCCGGTGGAATTTGAACAACGGCCGTCGGTTCTGGAAAGCGGCAGCTACGCCTCGGAGGATCCCTGGCCGCTGGAGTTCACGCGGGAAGGGCTGGAGGCGGAGTACCTGTGGCTGGGCGATACGGTTCAAGACAACCAGCGGGCGTGGGCCGAGTTACCGGGCGTTTACAGCCATTTCCCGGTCCGCGGTCCCAAGTCGGCCGCGACGGTACTGGCGAGATTCGCCGATCCGCGCGCGCGGCGCGGCGGCGATCAGCCCGTATACTTTGCCGAGCATTTCTACGGTTCCGGCCGGGTGTTCTACATGGGCAGCGCGGAACTGTGGCGGTTGCGGGCAATCGATCCCGGTTGGTTTGAGCGGCTGTCCACGCGCCTCATCCGCCACGTTTCGCAGGGGCGGCTATTGCGAGAATCGAGCCGCGGCGTGCTGCTCGTCGGTCAGGATCGCCAGGTGCTGGGAGGCACCGTTCCGATCCGCGCCCAGCTCACCAACGCCCAACTCGCCCCGCTCGAAGCCGCGTCGGTCGGATTGGAGGTGTTTGAGCCGGACGGCAGTGTGAATACGCTTTCGCTCCGCGCCGATCCGACACGGGCGGGTACCTTCGCCGGGCAGCTCACGGTTCTGGAAGAGGGCGTGTATCGCCTGGAGCTGCCTGTACCGAACAGCGACGAGCGGATCACACGACGTGTGCAGGTAACGTTGCCCGACCTGGAACGCCAGAGCCCAGAGCGCAACGACAAGCTGCTCGAGCGAATCGCCGACGCTTCTGGCGGCAAGTACTATCCCGATCTGGCCCTGGCCCTTAACACGCGGGCTCCCGACTCGCTCGTCAGCCGACTCAAGGACCGCACCAAAACGATGATTCTGACCGCCGGCCCCGACCCCAAATGGGAAGAGGCCTGGATGCGCTGGTGGATGGTCGCCGTGGCCGGCGTACTATGCGTGGAATGGCTGGTGCGGCGTCTGGCGAAGCTGGCGTAATTGACCACGAGAAACACGCGACATGACCACGACCGTTGAGCAACCTTCCGAGCTTTCGCCGCAGATCCGCGATCTGCTCTCGGCGTTGCGCCGGCGGATTCGCCGCTATGTCTGGCTCCACGGCACGGCGGCGGCGGTGGCCTGGTTGGCGGCGGCGTTCTGGGTAAGCCTGGGCGTGGACTGGTTCTTCGAACCGCCTCCGGCCGCGCGCGTCGTGCTGCTGGCCTTGGTCGCCGCAGGGACGCTGGCCGTGCTCTGGTTTGCGATCTTCCGGCGGCTGCTCGTGCCGCTCGGCGACAGCAGCATGGCGATGCTCCTGGAGCGGCGCTACCCGGAATTTCATGAAAGCCTGCTCACCGCGGTGGAACTTGCGGATCGGCCGCATGAAGAGGATTATGCCCGCGAAATGTTCCACCGGACGCGCCGCACGGCCGAAGAGCCGTTGCGGGCCGTGAGACTGGCGTCGATCTTCAACCCGGCCCCTCTGCGCCGCATGACCGCGGTTGCGGTAGTGCTGGTGGCAGCCGTGGCGGTGCTGGCCGTTGAAGCCCCGCAGGCGCTCGGTGTCTGGAGCCGGCGAACCCTGCTGTTAGCGCCCGAACTATGGCCGAGGAAAACGCGGCTTCTGGTGGAGGGTTTTGAGAACGGTTCGGTCAAAGTGGCGCGCGGTGCGGATCTCGCCATCATCGCCAAGGCCGACATGCGGATGCCCCTGGTGCCGGACGTGGTGGAAGTTCACTCGCGCACTGAGGACGGCGCCGGTACTGAGAACACGATGAGCCGCGAAGGAACAGCCGATCCCCGTCGCGACCGCTTTCAGGAGTATTCGCATACCTTTGCCGGCATCTTGACGCCGATTGAGTTCGACGTGCTCGGCGGCGACGCCGCCGTCCGCAATCTTCGCATTCAGGTCGTCGACAGCCCGACGATCGTGGCCATGGCGCTCGAGTGCCGCTTCCCGGCGTATATGGATCGGCCGCCGAGCGAGATCCCTGTTGTGGGCATCATGCAAGTGCCCGTCGGTACCCACGTCGCGGTGCATGCGAGGGCCAACAAGCCGCTGGTGCGGGCGCAGATCCAGCCGGCGCTCGATGAATCGCCGGGGTCCGCCCGCATGGTGAAGCCGTTGGCCAGCGATCCGCGGCGGCTGGAGTTTGTGATCGGCACACTTGATCAGGATCAAACGCTGCTTCTTTCGCTCGACGATGCCGACGGCATCCGCAGTCGGGAACCAGTCCGCCTGACGATCATGCCGGCTCCCGACCAGCCGCCCGACCTGGCCGTGCAACTGCAAGGGATCGGCACGGCCATTACGCCGCGGGCGAGGCTGCCGCTGGTGGGCCAGATTCGCGACGATTACGGACTGGCGGCCGTGTGGTTTGAGCATGCTATCGACGAGCAATCGGCGCAGAAGCGGGCCGTGGCGACCATCTCGGGCAATGTCACCGAGTGGCAGCTCGATCAGGCGTTGGAAGTCGAGGGACTTTCGCTCACGCCGGGACAGAAACTCACCGTCAACGCGAAGGCCGTGGACCGATGCGATCTGGCGGGTGGGGCGAACGTCGGAACGAGCGAACGCTGGCTCCTCGACGTGGTTACGGCCGAACAGCTCCGCACGATGCTTGAATCGCGGGAATTGGTGCTGCGGCAACGATTCGAATCGATTATCAACGAGGTCGTTGAGACCCGTGAATCCCTGGCGAGAATGGAATTCCAGGCAGCCGCAAGCGATGGTGCGGCCGGAACGCCGGGCGCGGAGCCGGGCGATGCGGCCGCGGAGGCAGCTTCACCGCAAAGGCTGTTGAATCTCCGCACGCTTCGCGTCCAGCGGGCCCAGCAGAACAGCCAGAAAGACGCCCAGGAGGTGCTCGGCACCGCGCAGGCATTCGGCGACATCCGCGCCGAACTGGTCAATAACCGCATCGATACCGAGGAGCTGAAGATCCGTTTGGAAGACGGCATCGCCGCCCCGTTGCGGCGGGTGGCCGAGGAGCTGTTTCCGGAACTGGATCGCCGCCTGGCGCGACTCGAAACGCGGCTGGCCGACACGGCGCAGGGCCCGGAGGATCAGCGGGCTGCTGTTCAGCAGGCCGATGCGATTCTGCTCCAGATGCGCCAGGTGCTGGCGAAGATGATCGAGCTGGAAGACTTCAACCAGGCGATCGAACTGCTGCGGGAGATCATCGCGGCGCAGGAACAGATCGGCGAGCGGACGGGCCAGCAGCAGAAAGAACAACTCCGCGATTTGCTGGAGTAATCGACATGATAAGAATCACCTTCCGCGCGACGGTCTTCTGCCTGGCCTGGCTGGCCGGCATGTTTTCGATCGACTGTGCCACCGCCCAACAGCCCGCTGCCGACGCCACAGCGCCGGCCGGGGAAGCCTCTCCGCTGCCGGACGTGGGGATTGAATCGGCCGACGCGCTGGTGTTGGAGCAGGAACGGGTTGCTGAGAAGTTCAAGCATTTTCAGGCCGTACTGTTGCGGATGTCGGAGCTGAGCGCGGGCACCGATCCGCGCCGCGCGGCGCTGCTGAAGAAGGCGGTGACTGAAAGCGAGGAACGCGTGATCAGCGTCCAGCTCGAACATCTCGTGGAACTGTACCGGCAGCAGAAGCTCGGGGAAGCGAAGGAAACTGGGACAACCGTTCAAGGCGACCTGAAGGCAGTGCTTCAGCTCCTCATGAGCGAGGACCGATCGAAGCAGATCAAGTCGGAGCGGGAGAGAATCAGGCAGTATCTCAAGGAAGTGGACCAGATCATCAAGCAGCAGAAGGGCGTACAGGGCCGGACCGCCGAGGCCACCGATCCGAAACGGCTCTCCGGCGAGCAGGGCAAGATCGCCCGCCGCACGGGTGACCTGGCCGACGAGATCCGTGCCAACGAGGAGTCGCCGTCATCGTCAGGAGGCGATTCCGACGAGCCGTCGGGTGAAGATCGGGCGGGCGAGAGACGCCCCTCGGAAAGCCAAGACGGAGAGCCTGGCAAGCGGAGCGACGGCGAGCCTTCGGATGCAACAGAGGAATCTGCCGAAGGCTCCAAGGGCAAACCAGGCGAAACACCGCCCCAGGGCGGCGAGAGGCAGAAGCCGGGCGAGGACGGGCAACAGGGAGAGGCAGGCGAGGGTCAGCCGTCCGATCAGGGCCAGTCGCAACAACAGAGCCAGCCACCCGGTCAGAATCAGTCGCAAGGACGGGGAGACTCGGAGAGCCAGCCGCAAGACGAGCCTGGCGAGTCCACGCCCCAGAATCCCGCACGCCAGCGCCTCGAAGCGGCTCGGCAGCGGATGGAGGAAGCACAAGAGAAACTGGATGAGGCTGAGCGTCGAGGTGCGGTGGAGAAACAGGAGGAAGCGATCCGCGAACTCGAACAGGCGAGGGCCGAACTCGAAGAGATCCTCCGCCAGATCCGCGAGGAGGAAATCGGTCGAGTGCTGGAAATGCTCGAAGCCCGGTTCACCAGGATGCTCGGGATGCAGCGCGATGTTCTCGAAGGGACTGTGCGGCTCGACAAGGTATCCGCCGAGGACCGCGACCACAACCACGAGATCGAGGCCGGCCGTTTGAGCAGCAAGGAGGCGGAGATCGTTGTCGAGGCCGACCGCGCGCTCGGCTTGTTGCGCGAGGACGGCTCGGCGGTGGCCTTTCCCGAAGCCGTCGAGCAGATGCGGGCCGACATGTCGCAGGTGGCCGATCGCCTGTCGCGAGCCCAGGTCGACCAAATGACGCAGGTGATCGAAGAGGACATCATCGCGGCACTGGAGGAGATGATCGCTGCGCTCAAGAAGGCGATCGAAGAAATGGAGCAGCGGCAACAGCAGGCCCAGAATCAGGAGGGGGAGGCACAAGACCCGGCACTGGTCGACATGCTGTCTGAAATCAAGATGATCCGCTCCCTGCAGCTACGTGTGAACGAACGGACCGAACGCTATTCAAAGATGATCGAGGGCGAACAGGCTGCCGCACCGGAACTGCTCGACGCACTGAACCGCCTGGCCGAACGGCAAGCGAAGATCTATCAGGTGACGCGGGACCTGGAGATGGGGAAGAACCGATGACAGAATACGCCACTCCATGGATAGGCGAGACCGCCCAAGCATGCGCAACCGCTTGCGGAACGCCCCATACATCCGGCGACGCACTTTTTGCCAAAGCCCCTGTCGACACGGGAGATTCGCCAGCAGTGCCGCGATTCCACCCCCCGTGGCGGTTTTTTGCGGCAAGTGGCGGCGCACTGCTGTTGCTGATCGCCGCCGGCGCGCTGGCGGCGGATCAGCTCACGCCGGCGCCGCAGTGGCAGCAGCCAACCGCGGCGGCGGCGCGGAAGCAGGTTTTCGAATGGCTAGACGCGCAGCAGCCCGGCACCGAGACCCGTGCCGAGGCCGAGCGACTCTGGGATTTGGTGTCGGAATCGCCCAGCGGCGAGGAGTTGCTGGAAGCGGTGGCGCGGACGTTCGCCTTGACCGACGCCAACGTCCGAACGCTTGTCGAAACGTGCGCGCACCCGCGGAAGGAGACCGTGGTCTCCAGCCACACCTGGCTGGCAGACGCCGCCACGCCGCCGCTGGTGAGCGCAAACCTGCGGCTCTACTACGGCCGCTGGCTGGCTCACGAGACGCTGTACGACGAAGCGGCCGAGCAGCTTGCCGGACTCAAACCGGGCGACGTGGTCGATCCGGCGTCGCTTCTGTTCTACCAGGCGGTGGTGCACCACCGGCTCCTCGAAAAGGAGAAGGGACTACAGGCCGCCCGCGAGCTGTTGGCTGACGGGCACGCGCCCCCGCGGCGTTACACGACAGTGGCCCGCCTTATCGAGGCCGACCTCAAGGACCTCGAACCGGAGACGCTCGATCACATCGCCCGAAGAATGGACGACATCCAAAGGCGGCTCGATCTGGGCCGCGCCGGGCCGAAAGTCCGAAAGATCGAAGACGGCGTGATCGAGTCGCTCGACAAACTGATCAGCGAACTCGAGCAGCAACAGCAGAAGTCTGCCTCGATGAGTAGCGGCGGCCAGGGCAGCCAGTCGCAATCGCCTCTGCCCGACAGCCGGATCGCCGAATTGAAAGGCCGCGGCGAAGTCACCAAGCGAAACATCGGCAGCGAAGCCGGCTGGGGCGACCTTCCTCCCCGCGAGCGAGAGGAGGTGCTCCAGCAGATCGGCCGGGAATTCCCCTCGCATTATCGCGAGGTGATCGAACAGTACTTCCGCAAACTCGCCGCCGAAGGTTCCGAGGCCGAGTAACCCGGCCCCTCGCTTCCGGGCGTGGCCGCTGAACGCGAAACGAGATCCACATGATATCGTCCTTGCTTGCCGCCCTGATCCTTGCCGCCCACCCGGCCGTGGAGGTCGAAACGATTACCGGCGAGATCCATCGGGGACAGCTTGCCGAGATTCGCTCGGACCAAGTAACCATCGAGGCCGACGGCGGGGCCGTAGTACTGGCAACGAAACACCTTGTCGACCTTGTGCCAGGCGAAGCGCCTCCCGGTCCCGCGGCCGAACCCGGAGTGTGGATCGATCTGGTCGACGGTTCCACGGTGCTGGGCGGTTCATTCGCCACCGCGGAGGACCGCGCCCGCGTGTTGTCTCTCGAAGGCCTGCCGATCGAACTGCCGCTGCGAGCCGTTCTGGCCGTCCGGCTGCAGGCATCGACGCCGGAGACCGGCCAGCAGTGGTCCAAGCTCCGCGACACCCCGACCGATCGCGACTTGCTCGTCGTTCGGCGCGCCGAGGCCCTCGACTTCCACCGCGGCGTGATCCGCGAGGTCACTGACGACGCCGTGCAGTTTGAATTGGAGGGAGAGGTTCTGCCGGTGAAACGGAACAAAGTGCACGGCATGATCTTCTACCGCGCGCGGAGCGATGATCTCCCGGAACCGCTCTGCCGGATTACGGTCGCCGACGGGTCGGTCTGGCTCGCCCGCGCGATCAGCCTAGACGGCGACGAGCTCACCTGGACTTCGCTGGCCGGCGTCGAAACCCGGCAGCCGGTGGCCATGATCACACGGCTGGACTTCTCGCAAGGCAAGATTGTCTACTTGAGCGACCTCAAGCCCGAATCGGTCGAATGGTTGCCCTATTTTGGCCAGCAGAAGAACCTGGAATCGCTCACCCGGTTCTTTGCCCCGCGTGGAGACCGCAGTCTGCTGGCGGGCCCCCTGCAGCTCGACGGCAAGACATACCACAAGGGGCTGGCACTCCACAGCCGAACAACGATCGTCTATCGGCTGCCGGACCGTTTTGGACACCTGCTCGCGGTGGCCGGAATCGACGACCGCGTTCGGCCCCGCGGAAACGTGCGGCTGGTGATCCGGGGCGACGACGGCGTGCTATTCGAGACCACGATCGACGGCACCCAACCGCCGCAATCACTGGAAGTCGATCTCGACGGTGTCCGCCGACTGACAATCCTGGTCGACTATGGCGAAGACATGGACATCGCCGATCATCTCGACCTCTGTGACCTGAGAGTCGTGAAATAGTAATGCGAATCTGGAGACGGTATTTGAATATTTCCTGGTTTGCGCTCTTACTCGCTGTCGCTCTGGCGGCATTGCCGAGCGCGGCGGCCGGCGGCGACGTCGATCCGGCGGTGCTCGCTGCCGAGGCCGACCGAGTGGCGGTGATCGAACGAGCCAACGACGCCGTGCTGGCCATCTTTTCTGGTACGGGCGATGGTGGCGGATCGGGCGTGGTAATCACTTCCGACGGTTATGCCCTGACCAACTTCCACGTCGCGCAGCCCTCGGGCACGGCGATGAAATGCGGGATGGCCGATGGACGGATCTACGACGCCGTGATCGTGGGCTATGATCCGACGGGTGACGTGGCCCTGATCAAGCTCTTCGGCCGCGATGATTTTCCCCACGCCGAGATCGGCGACAGCGACACGGTGCGAGTAGGTGATTGGGCCTATGTGATGGGCAACCCATTCCTGCTGTCCACCGATTTCCAGCCCACGGTCACGTATGGCATTGTTTCGGGCGTTCATCGCTACCAGTATCCTGCGGGCACATTGCTGGAATACGCTGACTGCATTCAGACCGACGCGTCGATCAATCCCGGCAACTCCGGCGGGCCGCTGTTCGACTCCCAGGGGCGTCTGGTTGGCATCAACGGGCGAGGCTCGTTCGAGAAGCGGGGCCGAGTGAATGTCGGCGTCGGCTATGCGATCTCGATCAATCAGATCAAGAACTTCCTTGGCCAGTTGCACAGCGGGCGCGTAGTGGACCATGCCACGCTGGGCGCCGTGGTGGCCTTCGACGAAGACGGACGCGTCGTCGTGACCGAAGTGTTGGAAGACTCAGACGCCTATCGCCGCGGCCTGCGCTACGACGACGAGATCATCAGCCTCGCCGGACGTCCGGTGACCACGCCAAACGGTTTCAAGAACATCCTCGGCACGCTCCCAAAAGGCTGGCGCGTGCCGTTGAGTTATCGCCGCAACGGACAGCGGCGTGACATCCTGGTCCGCCTCTCGGGAGTCCACTCGACGGCCGAACTCCTGGAAGCGATCACCGGCAAGACTCCCGCACCTCCTGGCCCACCCGAACCGGAAGAGAAGCCCAAGCCTCGCGGTGACGAACCGGAAGAAGATGCGCCCGGCGACGATCAGCCGTCCTTGCCGATGTTGCCGCCGCACGCGGTCCCCTCGGCGGCCACGCCCATGCCCGAGATCGTCAAATCACATTTCGAGGAAAAACGGGGTTACGCGAATTACTTCTTCAACAAGCAGCACCGCTCGCGCGTCCTCGACGCTTGGAGGTCGAAGGGGGATCTTGCGACCGCTTCGGGCACTTGGAGATTTTCCGGTCCGATCGAGGGTGGAGAATACCGGATGTCGATCGGCGATGACGGAGTCCGTCTCGATTTGCCCTCCGGGAAGATGAGCTGGCAGCCAGCCGATGATCTGGCCGCCTCACTTGAACCCGCGGGGAGCGGCGGGCTGTTTGCCGCACTCTGGCTCTGGCGGCGGCTGGCGGTCGCGGGGCCGGAAGGGTTTGGGGAAGTCTACTATCTCGGCACTGCGCCCTTGCCCGGCCGCGAGGGGCTTGTCGATGTCGTTGTGGGAATCCACGGCGGAGTTGAGTGCCGCTTCCACTTCGATGCCGCTCAGCTCATCTTCATGGAGATGTTTCCCCAGGACGATGTCGATCCATGCGAGGTCAGCTTCTCCGATTTCAGGGAGTTCGAAGGACACTCTCGACCCGGGCGGCTTGAGGTTCACCACGGCGACGAAGCGTTCGCCTCCTTCAGGGTCGACGAGGCGGTGTTCCCTTCCAAGGAGGCCAGTGCCCCATGACCAGCACGCCACGGAGCATCGCGATTGTCTTGGCGATGTCGCTTGGCTTCGCCGCGTCCGCGCAAGGGGCCGTGCAGGATGCAATCGACTTCGTCCAGCCACGGGTGGTGAAGATCTACGGCGCCGGCGGCTTTCGCGGCCTGGAGGCCTATCAGAGCGGGATATTGGTTTCGGCCGAAGGGCATGTGCTCACTGCCTGGAGCCACGTGCTCGACACCGACTACCTGATCGTGGTTCCGGCCGATGGGCGACGGCTGGAGGCGAAGCTGGTGGGCGCCGATCCGCGTCTGGAAATCGCCCTGCTTAAGCTCGAGGGCAGTGGCTTCCCCCACTTCGATCTGAACCAGGCGGTCGAGGTTGAGGCCGGCGCCCGCGTGCTGGCGTTCAGCAACCTGTTCGGCGTTGCGACCGGCAACGAACTGGTCAGCGTGCAGCATGGCGTGATTTCGACCAAGGCCCCGCTTGAAGGCCGGCGCGGCGTCTTCGAGACGCCTTACAGCGGGCCGGTGTATGTGATTGACGCGGTGACGAACAATCCCGGCGCGGCTGGCGGAGCGCTGGTGACCCGCCGCGGCGAACTGGTAGGGCTGCTTGGAAAAGAACTCCGCAACGCGCGGAACAACACCTGGCTGAACTATGCCATTCCGATCGGCGAGCTTCGCGACACGGTCGAGCAGATCCGCGGCGGAAAGTTCGTCGCCCGCAGCGAAGAGCAGTCGCAGCCCAAGCCGTCCGAGTCGCTTACGCTCGACCGGCTGGGAATTGTGCTCGTGCCCGACGTGGTCGACCGGACGCCGCCCTTCGTCGACCGCGTGCGGCCCGGGTCCCCGGCCGCAGCCGCGGGTGTCCGGCCCGACGACCTGGTCGTGTTTGTCGGCGACCGACTGGTGCGATCCTGCCGCGATTTGCGGGCAGAATTGGAATACATCGACGCCGTCGACGAAGCCCCGCTCACGCTTCTGCGCGGTCAGGAACTCGTGCCCGTTACATTGCGGGCCCCGGCCGATAATTTTGACGAGCGACCAATGATGATGCGCAGAATCCTTGGTTTTCCGGCAGTCGCACTGTTCCTCGCCTCCGTGGCCGCAGCGCAGAGCGGCGATTTGGACTTGCTGGAGCAGGAGGCGTTTCGGTCGGCGGTCGACCGCGTGGCCCCAGCGATCGTACGCATCGAGACAATCGGCGGGTTGGAGCGCGTCGGCGAGACACTGTTCGGCAGCGGCCCCACCACGGGCCTCGTCGTCACACCCGACGGCTACATCCTCTCCAGCGCCTATAACTTCCTCAACAAGCCGGCGTCGATCCTTGTCCAGTTGCCCGGCGGCGTCCGCAAACCGGCCGAGTTGGTGGCCACGGACCTCAACCGGATGCTCGCGCTGTTGAAGGTCGAGCCGGATAATCCGCTGCCGGTCGCCTCGATTGCACCCGTGAGCGAACTCCACGTCGGGCAGTGGGCGATTGCCGTCGGCCGCGCGTATGAATCGGAGCGGCCCAATATGGCCGTGGGAGTGATCAGCGCGACCAACCGCATCTGGGGGAAGGCAATCCAGACGGATGCCGCCGTATCGCCAAGCAATTATGGCGGACCGCTCGTCGACATCCGCGGCCGGGTGATGGGAATCCTAGCGCCGCTTTCGCCCGAGGGAAACCAGCCGATTGCAGGCGTTGAATGGTACGATTCGGGCATCGGTTTTGCCATTCCGGCCGAGGAGGCCTTGGCGATCCTGCCTCGACTCCAGTCCGGCAAGGATCTTCGTCCCGGGCTTACAGGGCTCGGCTTTGGCAGTGCCGACCCATTCACCGCAGTCCCGGCGGTAGTCAACGTGCGTCCCGGTTCGCCCGCCTACGAGGCGGGACTGAAGGCGGGCGACAAGATCGTTGAAGTCGATGGGCGTCCCGTTCTTCGCATTGCTGATGTGAAGGTGGCCCTGAGCCGCCGCTACGCGGGCGATGCCGTCCGCGTGTCGGTGCGGCGGGGCGACGAGCAGATCGAGAAGGAGTTTTCGCTGGTCGCCGAGCTTCAGCCCTATGCGCATCCGCTGCTGGGCGTGTTGCCGCTCCGCTCGGGCGGTGAAGAACCGGGAGTGGTAATCCGCTTCGTATATCCAAATAGCCCGGCCGAGAAGGCTGCTCTTGAGCCGGGCGATGTCATCACTTCGGCCGGCGGCACACAGGTCGGCGACGCCGCCGCACTCCGCTCGCTCCTCGATCAGCACAAGCCCGACGAGTCGCTTGAAATCGCCTACCTCCGCGACGGTGCCGCGAAGAAGGCGGACATCGTGCTGGCTCGACTGCCAGACGAGGCGCCGGGGGGACCATTACCGCCCGCCGATGCAGACCAGAATGCCGAGCCTGCGGCAGCCGGCAGCGAGAAGCCGGCTCCCACGGGACTGGTGCAGCTCAAGGCTCGCGAATTCCCCAATGAATCGTGGGTCTACGTGCCGGAGAACTACCGCCGGGAAATTCCTCACGGTCTTGTCGTATGGCTCGACGCGACCGATGGCTTTGACCGCGACGCACTCGTAGCGCAGTGGAAAGAACACTGCCGCCGCGATCGGCTGATCCTGCTGCTGCCTCGACCTGCCGCCGACGAGGGCTGGGAAGGCCCCGACGTGGAACTGGTGTCGGGGTTGGTCACGCAATTGGAGAGGTCCTACACCCTCGACCCGGCCCGGATCGTGGTCGGTGGACAAAAGGAGGGCGGTACGTTAGCCTGTCTGGTAGCGTTCCGCAATCGGCAGCGTTTCACCGGTCTGGTGCCGGTCGATGCCGAGTTGCCGCGACGATTGCCGGAAAACGAACCCGGCTATCGCTTGGCGTTCTTCGCCGCCCGCTCGGCGGAGCGGGCCGAGCGGCTCGACGCGGCGGTCGAGCGGCTTCGAGCGATGAAGTACCCGGTGGCTGTGCGCGAACTCGGCGAAAAGAGCCGCGGGTTTAGCGCGGAGGAAGTCGGCGAGTTGGCGCGGTGGGTCGACTGCCTCGATCGTCTCTGAGGTTGTTGTGGGGTTGGCGGACGTCAGCGAGACTGAGCCGGAGAGAAATGCGACGTCACGTCATCGGCCTGATCACCGCCGTGCTTTTTCTGGCGGCCCTCTACCTGGCGCTGTGGCCGCTCGAGGGTTCGGCCAATAACCAGTTTCTGCTGGGCGCGTTGGTCCGGGTGGGTGCGCTGATGGCGGTGATCTGGCTCGCGTACAACGAGCTTTGCCGGCTGCCCGCGTGGCTGTGGGCGATTTTGCCAGCGCTATTGGCCGTCGCCGCCGTCCGTCCACGATGGTTTCTCCTCGCGCTGCCGATCGTTATCGCCCTGGCGATCCTCAAGCCACGGACAAAGAAATAGCCGCGAGCGCTTCACCCGGGCGGCGTCTCGCCCGGGCACGCGTCGAGCCAGACAGCGGAAAGCTCCGCTCCCAAGCCAAGTTCGCCCGACCACTGTTTCAAGTAGCTGACATCAAGCGCCTGCCGATTGATCCGCACCAGCGCCGCGGCGTCATAGCGGTCGATCAGCCGCCCGGCGAGAAGTTTGTGCAGAATCAGATCTTCGCACGACAGCACATCGATCGCAATGTCCAGTGCAGGCAAATGCGCCTCGACCCGGCGGTGAAGGGCCTGGCGTTGATACGGACCGCCGGCCAGAAGAAGGTCGACCTGAACGTCCACGAACGTGTCGGGCGGCTCGTACAGCAGTGGCACGACGTCCTGCCCACCCAGGCGCACGAGCGAACTGCCCGGTTTGCGCCGAATGCCGGCTTCGCTCAGCCTGTCAAGGAGCCGCTCCAGCTCGTGTTGCTCCAGCGAGAGCGCAAGATCGACGTCGCGAGTGGCGCGCACGTGCTGCCACACAGCCAGCGCGAGCCCTCCCATGACCGCCACCGGCAACCCCATAGGCTCAATGACGAGCCACGCCCGGCGAAGCGCCAGCAACACGGCTTCAGGGTGCATGCTTCGCCTCGCGGCGTCGGAGTTCCGCGGCAAGATGCTGCATCATGCGGTCGTGTTCTTCCATGTGCTGTACATACCAGCGGCGGTACGCCTCGCGGAGGTCGCCTTCCGGACCGATCTGGCGGCGCAGTCCGGCCAGCAGGAACTGCTCGCTGGCGAAGAGCGTCTCGAGCCACGCCTGGATCCGCTGCTCGGCTGTCGAGCCGGGCGGCAGCGACGGCGTCAATTCCGGTGGAGGCAGTTCTGGCGTCGACATCGTCGCAACCACGCCCTGTAGTTTGAATTCCGACGGATTCCTCTTCGGACGGACCGAAGTTCGTCCGACGAACGCCGCCCTAGAACGCTATCGTTGCTCCCGGCATGGCGACAGGATAATTACCCTCTTCGTCGGGCACGACGGGCGGGGTCGCGTCGAGGGCATACCGGTCTGGCGCCAAGCGAAGCTCGGAATTGGCAGCCTGCTCCCACGTGACTACCTGGCCGGAGTAGGTGGCCATCCGGCCGAGAACGGCGGTCATGCTGCTCGCGGCGCCGTAGTCGCCTTCGAATTGGTAGGCCCCCGTGCCGCGGATGCTGGCCAGCAGATCGTCGTGCTCCTGCTGGTAGGGATTTACCGACAGACTTGACGCCCGGTCCTCGCCGCCCGAGTAATCGGATGGCCCGCCCGAACCATATGGCCCGCTGCCGATGGTCATCATTCCCTTCGACCCGTGTACGTTGTCGGAAACATGCGACCAGACGCCCGGTTGTTGCCGCGCCTGCGCATAGTGCCGCACGCCGCCGGCGAACTCATACTCGACGAAGTGGTGGTCCCAGATCTCGCCGTTGCCGCGGCCGGTGCGAACCTGGCGGCCACCCATGCCGTTGGCGCTGATCGGATGCGCGTCCATGACCCAGTTGGCAATATCGATCTCGTGGCAAGCCTGTTCGACGATGTGGTCGCCCGACAACCAGGTGAACATGCCCCAGCGGCGAAGCTGGTACTCCATCTCCGTCATGCCGGCCGGCTTGGGCGAGTCATTATGGCCGCCCGCGGGCATGTTGAAATACGTGCGAATGTACTGGATGTCGCCGGCCGCCCCATCGCGGATCTTCTTGATCCCTTCAAGATAGTTCTGCTGGTGGTGCCGTTGAAAACCGACAACGACCGACAGCTTCTTGCCCTTGGCTTCCCGGTTGGTAGCCAGAAGCTGGCGATAACCGGGGCCGTCGACGCAGCAGGGCTTTTCCATGAACACGTGCCTGCCCGCCTTGACCGCCGCATCGTACTGCACGGGGCGGAAGTGGGGCGGCGTGGTCAACAGCACGAGGTCCACCAGCTCGATTGCCTGTTTGAAACCGTCGAAACCGGTGAACTTCCGCTCGTCGGAAACGTCGACCCGGTCCTTGAGCCCCCGCTTCTGAAGCTCATTCTGGATATTTCGCAGGCTGGCGTCGATGCGATCGGCGAACACATCGGCCATCGCCACGAGCTTGATCGGTCCCTTGGTCTGGAGAGCCTGCGCGCAGGCCCCGGTCCCGCGCCCGCCGCAACCGACGAGCGCGACTTTGACCGTGTCGTCACCGGCGGCATAAGCCGCACGAGCGATCGACAGCGACGCCGCAGCCCCTCCCGCCACAACCGCGCCCTTGAGAAAATCCCGTCGCGACGCTGCCCAACCCTGCCTCTGGCTCATCCGTTTCTCCTTTCGCGCTGGTGTTCCGATGTGGCCGTCATTCTCGCCCCTGCGTGGCCTAGATGTCAATCGGAAATCTGTCACGATAATTCGCAACCCGATATGATGCAAACATTTACGTCACAGCCTACCGCGCCGCAATCAGGCGGTTTTCAGCCTCCGGCGCAGCTTCCATTCCTCCACCCAGCAGTAGATGCAGGGGACGATGAACAGCGTGATGAGCTGCACGGCCATACCGCCGACCGAAGGGATGGCCATCGGCTGCATGATGTCGGAACCGCGCCCGGTGGCCCAGAAGACTGGCAGCAGGCCCAGCACCGTGGTGGCCGTGGTCATCAGGCAGGGACGGATCCGCTTCATGCCGGCCTCGACCACGATCTGGCGAACCTCCTGGGTTGAACTCGGAGTTCGCTCGTCGAAGAGCTGGCCTAGGTAGGTGGCCATCACCACGCCGTCGTCCTCGGCGACGCCGAACAGGGCGATGAACCCAACCCACACGGCTACGCTCAAGTTGAAGCCGTAAAACAGGAGCATGATGAATCCACCGGAGGCGGAGACGAAGATCCCCGCGAATACCAGCAGCGCTACCCACCAGCGGTTGAAACCGAGGTACAGAAGCACGAAATCGATGAGCAGACAGAGCGGGATGAGCAATCGGAGACGTTCCATCGCCCGGACCTGGTTCTCATACTGCCCAGCCCACTGGAGGTAGTAGCCCTTGGGCAACGTGAACTCGCCGCTTCGCTGCCGGGCTTCAACGAGCGCCTTGGCATCCTCGACAACGCTCACCTCGTCGCGGTCCCGGGTGTTCATCGTCACATAACCCACCAACAGTGTGTTCTCGCTCTTGATCTCCTGGGGACCTAGCGAGTACTGGATCTCGGCCACCTGGCTGATCGGGATATGCTCCCCCGAGGCCGTCGGCACGAGCACCCGTTCGAGCTCTTCGAGGTTATCGCGCAACTCGCGCGGATAGCGGACGCGGATCGGGTAGCGCTCGCGTCCCTCGACCGAGGTCGTCAGATTCTCGCCGCCAATTGCCAGTTCGATCACGTCCTGGACATCGCGAACGGTCACGCCGTAGCGGGCCAGCTTCTCGCGGTCGATGCGATACTCGATGTACGGCTTGCCCACGATGCGATCGGCCACCACATCGGTTGCTCCCGGCACTTCTTTGAGTATCTGCTCCAATTCGAGCCCAACGCGCTCGATTTCCCTGAGATCGGCGCCGAAAATCTTCACTCCCATCATCGCGCGAAAGCCGCTCTGGAGCATTACGATGCGAGTCTGGATCGGCTGGAGCCAGCTGGGGAGGACGCCCGGAATGTCGGTCTTCTTGCGGAGCTCTTCGAGGATCTCATCCTTGGTGATTCGCCGCGTCCCGGGCCAGACTTTCCGCGGCAGCCACTTCGCCCACGCCGGCCACCGGTCATAGAAGCGCTGGACCTCCGTTTCGCGCCACTGATAGGTCGGCTTCAGGAGCACGATCGTTTCGATCATGCCGATCGGTGCGGGATCGAGGGCCGATTCGACTCGCCCCGCCTTACCGACCACGCTGGCCACCTCGGGCACGGTCCGCATCGCCATGTTCTGCTGCGACATGACCTCGGTGACCGCCGAGAGCGAACCGGCCGGAACAAGAGACGGCATGTAGAGAAACGAACCTTCATCGAGAGCCGGCATGAATTCGCGGCCCAAGCCGGGCAATTTGTGTTTCAGCGCGCTCCACGGCTTCCACTGGTTCACATTGACGCCGGCCCGCGCAAGCCCGGCTTCGACGGGCCAGGTGATGCGCTCGAAGCCGAGCCAGATGAATAGCCCCAGCAACACGAGAGCAGCGGGGATCGTCAAGAAAGCGATCTTGTGGTTGAGCACCCAGCGCAGCGCCGGAACATAGACGGCCAGGATGCCGCGGGAAACGACATTCGACTCCAGCGGCAGGATCCGCTCGCGAACCATGCGGTACATGGCCAGCACCGCGACGATGCCGGTCGCCGCGGCGACGAGCCAGCCCCGCCAGGCCGGCGCATCGGAGGGAAGGAAGAACTCGCGGAATACGAACCCTGCGACGAGCGTCATCAGCCCGCCCGCCGCGGCAGCCACCAGGAGGCTGCGCCGGCGGCTCCACCGCGTGGGCTTGAGCAAATAATACGACAGCGTCGGCACGACGGTGATCGCGAGGATCGCCGAAGCCGTGATCGCAAACGTCTTGGTGTACGCCAGCGGACCAAAGAGTTTCCCTTCCTGGTCGGTCAGGGCAAACACCGGAATGAACGACACGATGGTGTTCGACACCGCGGTGACGATTGCCGTGCCGACCTCCATCGCTCCGTCTTCGACGCACTGATAGTAGCTCTTCGATCCATCGTTGTTGGCGATATGCCGGTAGATGTTCTCCGTCATGATCAGCCCCATGTCGCACACGTCGCCAATGGCGATCGCCAGACCGGCCAGCGACATGATGTTGGCGTCGACCCCCAGCAGGTACATCACCAGGAACGAGATGCCGATCGAAGTGGGAAGGGTGGCAGCGACGATCGCCAGCGAACTGCGAAGATGGAGGAGGAACACGGCCACCACCAGCCCGGCGACGATCGCTTCCTCGGTAAGCGCCTTGCGGAGAGTCTCAGTCGTCTCGTGAATGATGTCGGTGCGATCGTAGAAGGAAACAATCTCGACCCTCGAGGTGCGGCCATCAGGCAGCTTCTTCGTCGGCAACCCGGGCGCGATCTCCCTGATCTTCTCCTTCACCCGGTCGATCACCGACAGCGGGTTCTCGCCATAGCGCATCACGACCACGCCGCCGACGGCCTCGACGCCCTCCTTGTCGAGCGTGCCGCGGCGGAACTCGGGTCCGATGCTTACCGTGGCCACGTTCCTGACGTAGAGCGGCGTCCCCTGCTCGGCGCGGATGACGATGTTCTCCAGGTCCCTGGTACTCTTGACGAATCCGACGCCGCGGATGAAGAACTCGATCTGGTTGATCTCGATCGCTTTGGCGCCGACGTCGATATTCGATCGCCGCACTGCCGCGGTGATCTCGGGAAGCGTCACCCCGTGGGCGCGAAGCTTGACCGGGTCGACGTCGATCTGGTACTGCTTCACGTGCCCGCCGATCGAGGCGACCTCGGAAACCCCTTCCACCGCATTGAGCTGGTAACGGATGTACCAGTCCTGAAGCGACCGCAACTCGGCAAGGTCGAAGCCCTCCCCTTCGACCGTGTACCAGAAGATCTGGCCCAGGGCGGTCGCGTCGGGGCCGAGCACCGGTTCGACCCCTTCGGGCAACCGCCCGCGGGCCATGTTGAGCCGCTCCAGCACGCGGCTCCGCGCCCAATAGTAGTCGATGTTGTCGTGGACAATCACGAATACCATTGAGAAGCCAAAGCCCGACATCGAGCGGATCACCTTCACGCCGGGCGTCCCTTCCAGGGCGACGGTGAGCGGATAAGTGACCTGGTCGTCAACGTCCTGGGGGCTGCGCCCCGGCCATTCGGCCACCACAATCACCTGCTTCTCGCCGATGTCGGGGATCGCGTCGACCGGCAATTCCTTCATCGCGTACCAGCCGCCCGCCAGAACCACTGCGACGGCGATGAACACGAGCAGGGTGTTATTAAGACACCAGCGGATGATGGCATTTATCATGGGTGGAGTTCCTGTGCGGAGGTTCGGTCCTTGCCGGCCGACGATCGCGTGACTATTCGTGGCCCGAATGTCCGCCCGACTGGATTTCTTCCAGCTTCTTGAGCACGCCGTCGGGATCGCCGTCGATCTCCAATTGGCAACCGACGCAGCAAAGGAACACGGTTCGCCCTTTGACACTCGACTTGACGGGAACACCCATTGAGCCAAGCGGTTCACCGGTCACGGGACACAGACGCTGTGCGATCGCCAACGGCTGGTCTTCCGCCGGAAGCTCCCCGATGGCGGCGAGTTCCTCCGGCTTCAACCCCGCCTTGGACTCTGCAGCCGATTCCTTGCCCAGCTTCCTGAGGGTTCCGTCGGGATCCTTGTCCACAGCCCCCTGGCAGCCCTTGCAGCAGAGGAAGACTGTATGGCCCTTGGCGACGGTCTTGACCGGCACGCCCATGGAACCGAGCAGTTCGCCCGTAATCGGGCATACCTCCTGGGCCTTGGCCAACGCGCGGTCTTCGGCCGGCAGTTTCTCCAGGTTGGCCAGGACTCTGGCATCAGGCTTTTTTTTCGCCGGCGCTCCGTGTCCCTCATGTCCCGTGCTGCCGGTGCTTCCGTGGGGATAAAGGAGACTCGGCCTGCCGGTAACCTGGAATTGCGAATCGAGCAGGAAGTTGCCGTGGACAACCACACGGTCGCCTTCGGCCAATCCTTCGAGCACCGGGTAATGTTCGCCGGCCCGCGCCCCGAGTTTGGGCTCGGTCAACTCATAGTGGCCCGGATCCCGTTCGACATATACCAACTGCCGGCGGCCCGTCGTGAGCACGGCCTCGGCCGGCACCGCCAGCACGCCCTCCTCAGCGGTCTGTGTTTCCGCCGCACCGGGCACTCTTTCCAGCGGCATGTGGCAAACGTTGCAGTCACCCGGTTGCTCGCTCACTACGTAGGGATGCATCGGGCAGATGTATTTTCCCTCCAGCCCTGTTGAGGCCGGCCGGCCGTCGGGCAGGATCGGCGTGCGGAGCAAGGCCTGGGCGTACATGCCGGGCTTGAGCCTGCCTTCCGGGTTCTCCATGACGACTCGAACTCGTACGGTCCGCGTGGTGTCGTTGAGCACCGGCTCGATGAAGCCCACCACACCCGTCAGCGGCCGATGCGGCTCGCTCTCGACCGTCACCTGCACCGATTGGCCCGGTTTGACCCAGGAGAGTTCCGATTCGTAGATCTCGGCCACCAGCCAGACATGGCCGAGATCGGCGATCGTGTAGAGCGATTCTCCCAGCTCGACATATTGCCCGTCGCGGACGTTCTTCTCGATCACCGTGCCGCCGATCGGCGAATAGATGGTCATGTGGGTTTGCGATCGGCCGGTCCGCAGCAGTTCATCGATCTGGGCGTCGGTGATGCCCCAGAGTTGCAGTCGGCGGCGGGCGCTTCCCGCCAGCGATACGCCCAGGCCGCGGCCGGTCGCCTGCTGCGCTTGTTCCCGGCGATAGGCCGTGAGGAACTCCTCCTGGGCGCTGACCAGTTCCGGGCTGTAGATCTCGACAAGATGCTCGCCCAAGCGGACCGGCGTGCCAGGGAAGTCGGCGAAGACCCTGTCGACCCGCCCGCCGATCCGAGCGGCAATCTTGGCCATACGGGTTTCATCCAACTCCACTCGGCCGACTGTCCGCAACTCCTTGTGGAGGCGCTGTCGCGTGAGTTCAGCCGTGACCACACGGGCCATCGAGCGCGCGTGCTCGCTAAGCGTCAGTTCTGTCGCCGGACCGCTGTCGCCGCCTTCCACGACGGGGGTCAGATCCATGCCGCAGAGCGGGCAGATATCGGGATGATCCATGCGGATCTGCGGGTGCATGGAACATGTGTACCACGTTTGTTTCGCGCCGGTTTCGGCAGCCAATGCCGCTGCGGGGTCGCCATCCGCGTTCCCGCTGCCGAGCCAGGTCCAGGTCGCGCCGGCGCCGATCGCCAGGCCGGCGAATAGAACGATGATGAGACGAGTCATGATGTCCTCGGAGATTCGAAGAGTGGGAGCGAAGCGATTCTTGCGGGGTGAGTCGAGCGCAGCGAGCTTCACCAGCCGGAACGGAGAATGACGGACGACGAATGACGAAAGGATCGCCGGATTCGAAGTGACGAACGACGGCGCGGGAAACACCCGGCTACGGGGAGCATCGGCGCAGATTCGCCCGAGCTACGCGCGCAGTATCTCGGTGGCGGGTGAGACTAGCACTGGAATGTGCACTGGAGCGAGCAAAGCTCCACCGCCGAGAGGACGAGGGACGGCCGGCACTGGGCCATCAGAAGTCGCGCCATGCGGGACGCTTCGAGCGAGTCGGAAGCGGCCGGAACGATCAGATCGAGCCCGTGGCCCCAAGGATTGATCAGCACGCGGCCGGGCTGAGCCGTCTCGCTGTGCCCGTTGCAGCGGCAGGTCTTCGACCATTGAACCGCATCCTGCGCCGCGGGCGCTTCGGCTTCGCAGCAGGAATGCATCGCCGGGCGTACTTCGACGTCGGCGCGGCCGCAGCACGCGCATGGGGCGGCTTGGGCCTTCGATTCATGCCGACCGCCGCATCCACAGTCGGCCGCGCCTGGCAGCAGCCCCTGCACCGGTAGCGCCACGGCCACCAGCCAGATTGCTGTTTCGCGAAAGAGCCGAACGGGAGAAAACATCAGTAGCCTTGTGAACTAAACGCGATTTTCAGCCGCCGTCGTCCATTATCATTCTATCGTACTGTGGGGACAAGCCGACTTGGTTTTGGAACGCAGCATGCTCGAAAATGGTTCCGAGGATCAGCCTGGCGTATCGAGGTAGGGGTCCTGTCCCATCTGCCGCTGCATCTTCTTGCGTTGTTTTTCAAAGTACATCAGTGCACGACGGTCGCGGAAATGGCGTCGTTCGACCTTCTTCTGGGCTTTGCGGAAGAGGCCGGTGAGACTGTCGAAAGTGCCGTTTCCGTTCTCGCCCAGGGCGAGGAGCTTTTTGCCCTTTTTGGGGCCCAAGCCGGAGATCAGCAACTCGTCATCCAGGGCCAGGAACTGGCGGAACGTTCCGGGGTCTCCCTGGCGGCCGCAGCGGCCGATGAGCTGGCGGTCGATGCGGGCCGAGTCGTGCATTTCGGTGCAGATGACATGCAGGCCACCCATCTCCTTGACACCCTCGCCGAGCTTGATGTCGGTACCGCGCCCGGCCATGTTGGTGGAGACGGTGACCTTTCCCTTCCCGCCGGCGCCGGCCACGATGTCCGCCTCTTCCTCGACGTGATGGGCGTTGAGCACCAAGTGCTCGACCCCACGGGTGGCGAGCATCTGCGAAAGTTTGACCGACTTGTCGATCGACCGAGTGCCGATAAGGATAGGCCGCCCCTCCTCATGCAGCCGGCAAACCTCATCGACAATCGCTTCCCACTTCGCCTGCTCGGTGCCGAAGACCGAATCGGGCAGCCGCTGGCGGATGACCGGGCGGTTGGTAGGGATGGGCACGACGTGGCACTTGTAGATCTTGCGCAGCTCGCGCGCCGAGGCCGCCGCGGTACCGGTCATCCCGGCCAGATTGTCGTAGCGGAGGAAGAAGTCCTGCACGGTGATCCGCGCCGCCTGGCCGGTGGCTACGGTGACCTCGACCCCTTCCTTCGCTTCCACCGCCTGGTGAATGCCGTCGCGCCACTTTCGTCCTTCCGACATGCGGCCGGTGAACTCGTCGACGATCACGATCTCGCCGTCGCGGATCACGAACTGGCGATCGAGTATGAAATCGCGGTCGACCTTGATGGCTCGCTCGATGTACTGGTAGATATCGAACATCCCGACGGTGTCCATCGCCTCCGGCTTGGCAAGCATGCGGACTTTCTGCCGGCCGTCGCGAGTCAGTTCCACGCTCTTCTTGTCGTGGTCATATTCGTAGTCCACGTCCTCAATGAACTCTTTGACGACCTGGGCGCTCCACTTGTAGCACTCGACCGCGAGCTTCTCCTCCTCGGTGGGCAGCGCGCTGATGATGAGCGGCGTTCGCGCCTCGTCGATGAGGATGCTATCGGCCTCGTCGACCAGGGCAAAATAGGGTTCGCCTTGCACGGGCTTTTCGCCCGCGGCTGCCGCGGCGTCGGCGAGCATTCCCGACAGGATATCGGTCTGACCTTCGCGGATCTTGCGTAACAGGAGCCGATCGCGAAGGAAGTCGAAGCCGAATTCCTTGGCTGTGCCGTACGTGACGTCGCAGGCGTAGGCCTTGCGGCGCTGGGGCTGCGACATCTGAGTCTGGATCACCCCCACGGTAAGGCCCAGAGCCTCGTAGATCGGCCCCATCCAGTCGGCGTCGCGCTTGGCCAGGTAGTCGTTGACCGTCGCCAGGTGGCACCCCTTACCGGCCAGGGCGTAGAGATACATGGCGAGCGTTGCGGTAAGCGTCTTGCCTTCGCCCGTCTGCATCTCGACGATCGACCGGTTGAACATGGCAATGCCGCCGAGAATCTGCACGTCGAAATGCCGCATGTTGATCGTACGGCGACCGGCCTCGCGCACCAGGGCGAAAGCTTCCGGCAACAGCCGCGCCAGCGGCTCACCGCTTTTCGCGCGGTAGCGAAGCGACAGGCTCCGCTTGCGAAGCTCGTAATCGCTGAGCGGCAGGACCTCCTTCTCCAGGTCGTTGATTCGCGGCAACAGGGATGCCCAGCGAGCCAACCGCCCGGCGGGGGTGCCGATCATCAGTGTGCCCAGACGGGCTCGAATTCCACCAGGAATGCCGGTCACGTGCAATCAGTCCACTCTCTGGATCCACTGCGCGCGGCAACACACCGTTGCCAACAGCACGTACTTCTACGAACGCCGCCGCCAAGGGGTGCGGCGTTTTCCCTCCGACGGACGCATACCGGGGAGCCATCCCGGTTGGCGGGCAGGCCGCTCACGGCACCTGTCGAAACGACCGCGGCAGGCTCTCCGCGATTATACGTCATCAACGCCCCGCAGAATGAGGGGCACCCCGGCCATGCGTCGGTCTTGGAGTCGCCTACTGAGCCATTCTCCGGATCTCGCTGGCCCGATAATCGGGTGCGATCCGATCGGGATTGGGCTGCTCCTCGGCGAGGCTCCCCTTAACCTCAACGAACTCGCCTCTGCGGTAATCGGCCAAAGCAGTTGCATCGGTGATTACCACGCTGCCGCCGTACTCGTCCGTGGCCCCGTCGATGGGAATATAGCGCAACTTCCACTGGCGGTCGATCTCGGAATACTCCAGGCGGCCGCGGAGCCACCGGTAATCGGAGGCGTGACCATAGCGGGCATCGGATACGATTGCCGCGCCGCCGATGGAGTCGGTTGTCTCCGTCGTCGCTGAGGCATGCTGCACCCCATCGCGGGGCACGCTGACCGATCCCTGCGCGCCGCTGCCTGGCGAGGGGAGACTCATAATGTCGACCGTGCCCTGACCGTTGGGTAGCAATCTGGGCGTTTCACCCGGTGCACCAGTGGCTTCGGCGGGACGAGTCTTAAGGGTGCGGGTAATCCGCTCGCGTCCGAGAGTGCTGTCGCGCGACGCCATCGCGGCGGCGGGAATCCCGGCCGACGCGCCGGCGGTCGCCACGGCGCTGGATGTGGCGGCCGCCGCCGGCGTCGGATTCCGGTGGGCGTCGGCCGGAGAAGGTGTCGACGAGTTTTGCCCAGCCAGGGTAATCTGCGCGGGCGCCGCTCGCCGAGCCGACTCTGGTATCCTCACTCGGTCGGCACCGTCCGTCAAGGCGTCTGTTGGGGGCCGACTGGTCCAGTCATTGTTGCGGGAGGCTGGCATGGACCGCTCAGCAAGGGGGGAGGCCGACTCCGGGCCCACGGCGGCTTGTGGCCCCGGGAGTGTGGCAGTCGCTGCAGTACCCACTGCCCCGGTCTTTGGCGGTTCGACACGAGTTCGTCCGAAGACAGCATCGGCCGGGATGGTAGGCGACGCACCCTGGCATCCTGTCAGGATTGCCAGGGTAATGAGAAGCGGCCAGGGCCGGGACATGGGGTAGACTCCTTTCCGCCCAAGAAATCGCCCTCCGAGGGGGCTCGTAGATTAGCGAATCTGCAGCCCCTGTCCAGCCCGATTTGCCGACTGGCGGGTGGTGGCCAGACTACTTCACTGGCTGGCCAGCCCTGCGACCCCCTGTTCCACGTAAGGATTTCGGACCCGTAGGGGCAGGACGGTCACTTTGTTCTCGTCCGGTTTCGGAGAGTCCGCTTTCGGAACATAGGGATTCTGGATCACCAATGGCTCCGGAGCCGGTGCGGGCGGCGTGGTGAACCCCGGCGGGTAGGCGAAGGGGCTGTACCCGTATGTACGGGGGATAGGCGCACTGTAGTAGACCGGCGGAAAGAGGGCGTAGTGCGGCAATCGGTTGAGCAAGTGCTGGGGAGGGTACAGCTCGCTAAACCCCCAGTAGCCAGAAAAACCGCCTCCGTAACAGCCCGGCGCGAATGGCTCGTCGGCCATCGCCGCCCCAGAAACCGCGAAGGCCAACAACAGGCCCAACGCCACCAAACAGACTTTCGTCTTCATCGAATATCCCCGTGTCGAAAAAAGTCCTGAAAAAACCTTCCTATCTTTCCAGGCTAATCCGACTGGGGATGGTTACAAGCGAAAAGTCGCGACAAGCACGCGATCGCGGTAGGGGCGGTTGGTGGACATCACGTCGGATCGGCATCGGCCGACTCGGCCGATGCGTTCGGCGGCGTTTCCTCGGCGGCCCCGCCCCCCTGAGGAAGTTCGTAGGGTTCTTGAATTCCGGGAATTTGGCTGATCTCGACGACGGTTCCCAAATCCTCTTCCGACAGTCTCGGCCCGCATCCTGCAACCGTCGCCAGCAGAAGTGCGAGCCCTATCCACCGGAACCGTACTCCCATAGTCACAACCCGCAATTTCAGAGACCGATTCGAACATCACCGATGCGCCGCGGCACCGAATCCAGAATGCACGAGGTTCTATCATACGCCAACGCATCAAGGTTGTCTCTCTCCCTGCTCCGACGGGTCGGCGAATGTCGCAGGGTCGAGCGGTTTCAGGCTGTCCTCATCCGTGTAGGCGCCATACAAGTGGGGACGGCGGAGGAGGAACGTCACCTCGCGGAAGTCGCCGCCGTTCCACACCCGATATCCGTCCTCAGCCGGCAAGGTGGCCTCAATCACCTCTTCGTCGCCCTCGTTCCAGGCGAGGATGTCGCCTTTTCGGTCGATGACGCAACTCCCCTGGGCGTTGTTTCGGGCAATGACCATGCAGAGTTGGTTGTCGAGCGCTCGGGTCCGCATGATGGCCTTCCAACGGTCTTCGCTATGAATCGGCGATCCCGACGACCAGCGATCGGCGCGGAGATCTCCCATGATCGGAAAGCAGATGAAGTCGGCCCCGTTGAGCGCGAGCATGCGTGCCGTTTCGCTTACTGTGGTGTCCATGCAGATCATGCAACCGATACGGCCGATCGCCGTATCGAACACCGGGAATGAGTCGCCGGCCGACAGGCCGGAGAGCCCCTCGCTGGTCGCCAGGTGGACCTTGCGGTAGACACCGGCGACCTTCCCTTCGGGTGAAACGAGTGCGGCCACGTTGTATGAGGCATCGCCGTCGCGCTGGCGCATGCCGAGCACGAGGTGCACCTGATGCTCGCGGGCGATCTGCTCGAAAGGCCTGGTAGCCGGTCCGGGGACGGCGACTGAACCCTCGACCAGATCCTTGCCGCCGATGACAACCTCCGGCGTGACGATCAGTTGCGGCTTGCGCTGGCAGGCGAGGAGGACGAGGCTACCCCAGAGATCGACGCTCTCAGCCACGTCGGCCGGGAGGTCCAGTCCCCTCGAAAACGGTTCAATCTTGACCCGCTGCGGCGTCTGCCGCGTGGCCGAGACAACACATATCTTCACCGGGGGGCGTGCGGCGAGCCTTGCGGGCTTGATCTGTGGCGGCGACCAGTGCGACATTCCCTCGGGCGCCCACCGCATGGTGAAACGGACCGTCATTTCTGTCGTGCCCGGCGGCGCGGTCACGATGGCGTCGAAGTTCATCACATCGCCAGAGACAGCGCTGGGCAGGAGGTAGTTCCAGGGCGTGAGACTGGTGTCCTTGCTGTCGGCCTTCCAGCGGCCCCACAGCACCATGGCCACCAATGAGTCGCGGGCATTCGCCAAACCGCCGTGCTCTACCCGAGTGCTGATGCGGTACGCTTGCCCGGCGCGAACGCCCGTATAGTGAAACTGCCAGCCGCCGCAACAGGTCCGCGTGCCGTTTCCTCGAACCAGTACCGCGCCGTCGGGGGCCTCACTCGCTACGGGTGTGGCGGCCGGATGGGGCGTCCATGGCTCCCGGCTTTCCAGGCGCACCGGCCCAGCGTCGGCGACGCCCTCTGCGCAGAACGCAATGTGCGGGGTCATAACGGCAGTCAGCGTCGCCGCCGCAAACCAAATCGACTGTCTGAGCCAACGCATCGGATGTTTGCGGGTCGGAAGCATACCAGTCTCCTTGTGAAGTGCGCCGCGTCTCCGCCCACCGATCATAGCCGATCGCGGCGATAACTGCACGCCGCACGCCGCCGCGCCGCGAGGGTAGAATAATAGGAACGCGACTGAGAATATCTGCCTCGTTCATCGCTCCCCTTTCGCCTGTCCGTGGATCGCCAATCTCTTACCAATGCACTGAAACAGGCGGCTCACCGGCTCGGCTTTGAGTTGGCGGGCGTCTGCGACGCGGTCGCGCCGCCGGGTCTGGATCGCTTCCGCCAGTGGCTGGCGTGCGGCTATGCAGGAGAGATGCAATACATGGCCGACCGGGCAGAGGCCTACGAGCATCCGCGGCACGTGCTGGACGGGGTCAGAAGCCTGCTTCTGCTGGCGGTCAATTACCATACGGCGGATCCGACGCAGACCCAGGCAGGGGAGGGGCGTGTCTCGCGATATGCTTGGGGCCGGGACTATCACGAACTGGTCCGCAAACGGCTTCACCGGCTGGCCGACTTCCATCGCCAGCTTGCGCCCCAGGCGGGCGTCCGCGGCGTGGTTGACACGGCACCGCTGCTGGAACGCGAGTTCGCCCAGTTGGCGGGGCTCGGCTGGATCGGCAAAAACACGCTGCTACTGAATCGGCAACTCGGGAGTTGGCTCTTCCTCGCGGCTCTGCTGACCACCGAGCCGCTCGTTCCCGATCCGGCCCACGACGCCAACTTCTGCGGCGATTGCCGGGCGTGTCTCGATGCCTGCCCCACCGGCGCGCTGACGGAAGCCTATCGGCTCGACGCGCGACGATGCATCAGTTGCCTGACGATCGAACTGCGCGGCCATGCGCCGCCCGACTGGCGCAGCCAGGCCGGCGACTGGCTCTTCGGCTGTGATCTTTGCCAGGAAGTCTGCCCGTGGAACCACCGCGCACCGGTGACACTCGAGACGTCATTTCGCCCTGTCGCCGACGCGAATCCGCTGGATCTGATTCCACTCTTCGCGCTTGACGACAACGCGTTCCGGGAACGATTTCGCCACACGCCGCTGTGGCGGCCGAAACGCCGCGGGCTACTGCGCAACGCCGCAATCATCCTGGGCAACCGGCCCCATCCGGCGGCGCTGCCTGCATTAAGCACCGGTTTGAACGACGCAGAGCCACTGGTACGCTCCGCTTGCGCGTGGGCGCTCGGGCGTAGCGCCGATCGTGAAGCTGCGGAGGCCCTCCGCGGCAGGCTGCCGCTGGAACCTGATGCCGAAGTGCGAGCGGAAATCGAACAGGCGCTGCACACCTTGGGATCGGGATGAGCAAACCGATGGAATCTCCCGCGCCCGGCATGCTCCGTCGCGACTGTGAACGGAGTGGATCGGCTTCCCTCTGGGAACGACAACGCCCCTCTCCCCAACGGGGAGAGGGCGTGCCGCTGGCCGTTTCTATCAGTCGAGGCCGAACACCTAATCTTGCGATTCCGCGGGCGGATTCGCAGACGACGCTTCCGACGACTCTGCCTCGGCGTTTTCATTACCGCCCTGCTGAGACGACGATTCGGCTTCGTTCTTCTGCTCCCCTTGTTGCCGGTCTTCCTGCGGCTGCGAGTCGCCTTGGTCAGATGCCTGCAGCAACCGAGTGGGCTCCTCAGCCGAGGTCGACTTCTCGAAGGTGTCGCTCTTGACGTTGACCCGCAACGCCGTCTCACCGGCGTTCGCAGCCTTGGTCCGAACCTTCCAGGTCACCTGTTTGCCGGCTTCCAGTTGCTCAACCGGCTGGAACTGCACCTGCCCGCCATCGTGCTTGCTCTCGGTTGCTCCTTCGGCCGCGACAAATTCAAGCTCGTCGGGCAGGTCGACCGAGACCTGGATATTGTTGTCGGTTGCCTGCCCCTCATTGAGCACCGCGATCGCGTACACGACTTCGTCGTTCACGCGCACCGGATCCTGCTCGTCAGCAATGTCGATGGCCAGCGCCGGCAGCGCGATGATCTCTGTCTGGACGGTGGCGACCGACTGCACTTCAGCGCGCGCTTCGCCCGCACCGCAGACCGCGGTGGCGATCGCACGGAAATCGGCGACGCCCGGTTCGTCACCCGCGGCCGTGAAAGTGAAGGAGCGAGTCTCATCGGCTTTCAGGTCGCCGATTTGCACAGCCCGGTCGCGCTGTTCTCCGCCCTCGCGCGTCTGGGGCGGCTGATCCTGCCGCTGTTCACCCTGTTCAGGCTGCTCAGCAACAGGCGTGGGTTGTCTGTCGTCGTTAGCGGCCAATGATTGTGCCGGCTGGCCGCCCTCGCGCGGTTGCCCAACCCGCAGCAGTCGAACGTTCTGCGGATGTTGAATGGTGACGGCAACCTCGGGAACGTCGAACTGGCTGCGGTTGGTCACGCGAACCGTGTACGTCGATCGTTCGCCAAACTGCTGCGTCTGCGGCCCGTCGATCGCAACGGCCAGTTCGACCGGCTGGATTTCGGTGGACAGTTCCCGGGTGCGAACTTCTTTTCCATCGGGCAGGATGGCTACTGCTGCGCTCGACACCGTACCAGGCTGCGATGCGTAGACCGTGGCCACAAATTTCCGCGTATCGCCGGCCGCCAGTCCGTCGACGGCGAATTCAAGCTGATTCTTGCCGGATTCGGTCAGCAGACCCTCGCCAAGGTCATCGCGAACGGTAAATTTCTCAATCGCGGCCGTGCCATCGTTCTGCACGAAGTACTCCAGCTCAATCGGTTGGCAGAGAGTGGCGGACTCCGGCGACCGTTTGACAAGCTGCAACTCCCGGCTCACGACCCGGGTGGCGAAGCAGAGCGAGGGCGTATAGGAAGTCAGTGCGAGGCACATGGGCACTTCACCCGCCTCATCGGCGGATGCGGTAACGCGGATGGTCCGACTCTCACCGGGCTCAAGTTGGTCAATGACGAAATTGCCGTCCATCGCCTGCTGGTTCGCTGGCGATTGCTGCCGTTGGCGCTGCTGTCTTGCAGCCGACTGCCCGTCCCCCTGTTCTTGCTGTTGCTCTCGCTGGGCCTGAGCCTGCTCGGGCTGTTGCTCCGCCGGCTTCTGATCGCGGGCCGGCGGCGACGGTTGCTTGTTCGACGCGCCGGAGGATTCGCCGGCCAGACCCTCGACCGACTGAATCGCCAGGCCGGGAGGCACCTCCTGCTTGATGGTGACATCGCGGAGCATGACGTTCTTTGTCGCGTTTTCGACGCGGATCTCATACTGGAACGTCTCGCGGACTTCGATCTGCTCCGGAACCGCGGCAGTAATCCGGAGCAGGCCCTGTTGGGGCGGCAATTCAAGTGAGACTTCCCGCTGATTCTCCCTCTGCTGCGCGGTTTGCCGCTGTTGTTGACGTTGGCCCTGTTTCTCCTGCGCTCGCTGTTCATCCTGCGATTGCTGTTCTTGCTGCTCGCGAGGAGCCTGTTGTTCTTGTGCGGACAGTGCGGGCGGCAGGAGGGCCAATACGGCCCCCAGCGTCGCGGCGAATGCTACCCAACCGCAAAATGCAGGTTGAACGCTTTGTAGTCCGTGCATTGAAATGTTTCTCATCAGTAAACCTCCAGATCGTTTGAGAAAAGGCGCAGCAAGTCCGGACTGGAATGCGCGCCGGAGTGCAACGGCCGACAGGTCGTCGCGTCCCGGATGACAGGTTGTCGATTCTTTGTCGAGCATTTCACTCCGCAATCAAGTCGCCGGACGCTGTCACTGCTGTCTGGGTGATCGAGCGTCAGAAACAGAGATGAACAAACAGCATCTTAAAAGCGTCAATCGCCCGGCTGTCAAAATCGCCCACGCAGCCGCACGAAGCCGCCGCTTTTGACCTTCGCCTTCGCAACGAGCAAGAGCAAGGCAGCTTTCCATGAGGACAACGCGGGCCGGAAGGGGCGTGCAACTGCCGGGCCAAGTGGGAGAGAACCATCGATTCGCGCTCGTTCGCTCAACTATACTGACGGCATCTGTTTCATTGACCAATGGAGGATCGACAGTGGATCTGCGACTAAAGGACAAGGTGGCGCTCGTGACAGGCGGTGGACGTGGGCTGGGCCGAGCCATCGCCGAACATCTGGCGGCCGAAGGGAGCCATGTCGCGGTGAACTACCGCCGGCGGGCTGATGAGGCGCAAGCGTTGGCGACCAGACTGGCCGACCGTCACGGAGTCAAGGCAGTTGCGGTTCAGGCCGATGTCTCGCGGGAGGAGGAAGTGGGCTCCATGTTCGACTGCATCGAACGAGAGCTTGGTCTCGTAGAGGTGCTAGTTAACAACGCCGCGGTCTGTCCCACATGCCCAGCCAAGGACCTGAAACTCGATCAGTGGAACGAGACGATCCAGATCAACCTGACCGGCACCTTCCTGACATGCCGCGAAATGATCCGCCGACTCGACGGTGCCGGACGACCGGGCAGGATAGTCAACGTCTCGTCGCAAGCAGCGTTCCGCGGATCAACGACAGGCCACGCGCCGTACGACGCCAGCAAGGGCGCCGTAGTCTCCCTCACCGTCTCGCTCGCCCGAGAGGTGGCGGCGGCCGGGATCGCCGTGAATGCCGTTGCCCCCGGCATGATGCGGACCGAAATGACGGCGGCCACCCTGGATGCCAATGAGGCGAAGTACCGGGCCAGAATCCCGCTCGGGCGGATTGCCGACACGGCTGAAATCGCCCGAGTCGTCGTGTTCCTGGCTTCCGATGCCGCAAGCTACATTACGGGTGCGACGGTAGACGTGAGCGGTGGGATGCTGATGCGGTAGTCCCAGATCCTCTATGGGGTGGGAGCAGGTACGGTACACCGCTGGAAAAGACCGAAAAGTCATGGTAAGACTATTGGCCACGACAACCGATAAAGACTATCATTGCTCGCCAGAGGTTGCGCGTTGTGGCATGGAACAGGCGACAGAGGCAAGCAGTCTGGCAGTCTCCGGCATCCCGGCTTTGACCACAAGGCATGATTTGACAATACTTTAGGCGCCGTAGCCAAGCGGCTAAGGCAGCGGATTGCAAATCCGCCATCCCCGGTTCGAATCCGGGCGGCGCCTCTCACTAAGCCGTTCATCTGCAACGGCTTTATTTTTGCGCTGGGGCATTGCAGACAGCAATGACTGTTCCCATTGGTCTTGCCTGTCTCCAATCGCGTCTTCGCCGCAAATAAGGTTGAGAGCGAGCCCCGCCGAACCGCTGCGCCACCCCCCCCATCCAGCCAGCAGCCGGCAGGGCTCGCTTCATTGACGTGAGCGGATGAATGGCCTTGCAGGACCGATCTGCTCGGCCTGCCCTACCTCGATCACCCGCCGGATCGCAGACGACCGTTTTTGTCGGCTTGCCAGACGCGGCCGGAATGGACGTCGAGGGCTGTCAGCCAGCCGTCGCCATAGACCCAAGTGTCAATGCACTTGAGGTATCCCAGGTCAAAGATCTCGCCACTCTTCTGCGACGTGTGCCCGACGATGGCGATCTTGCCCGAACGGTGGGGGCCGGGCAGGGTGCCGCGCAACGGGCGCCAACGGAGCGCTTCGGGCGATTGCCGAGTGAGCTTACGGCGCGCATCATAACCAGCGTGCAGGAAAATATGGGTCTCGGTCTCGTACCACTGGCAACAGTCTTTCAGAAACGCGAGGTGCGGAGCCGGGATTTCATCGGGCAGCGTGCACCCGTACGACGCCAAAGTCGCCTCGCCGCCGAAGCTCAGCCAGTCGGCGAAGAGATAGCGATGCCCGCGGACGATGTCGACCAGCATCTCGTCGTGGTTGCCCAGAATGGACACGAGTTGGCACTGGGTCGACAGACGGATGAGTTGCTCGATGACCCCCGCAGAGTCGGGACCACGATCGATGTAGTCTCCCAGCGTGACAACCATGTCTTGAGGACCGGGATCGCTGGCCTCCAGTACAGCCCGCAGAGCGGCTGAGCAGCCGTGAATATCGCCGATGGCGATGGTTCGGCCGGAGTTTTCGTAGGCCATGAGAGATGTTTGCTCGCAAGGTGCGTGGGCACGCAGCAGATGGCCCCGACGCTTCGACCTTGCTCCGTGGCAAACGCGCCTGTGCAAACGCCAGCGGGGGCTACCGCCTTCGATTCCGTCCCAGCCCCCGGTTCTATTCTGAGATAGATCGACATCCAGAGCAATAGGCCGATCCGAAGCAGAACCCCACCCTTAGAGGGGCGACATGTCCAGCCTCTGCCGTGGCACTGTCGAGAATCGCCACAGCCCTGGAAAACTGCGAAAAGTATACCGGTGCGGTTGAAGTTACTCATTCTCCGGAATGAATCAGCCGATCCGAAAAGAACGGATGAGCCGGTTGAGCCGGTAGTGCTGAAGGCATGGATTGCTGCTGGCAGAAACGGACGCGGTTCAGTTCCGGCCAAGGCTGCCAGCCACGCTGTGGTTCGTCGCCTGGCCTCAACGGGTTGGGACGACGGGCTGACTGCCGACTGCCGCTTGTCGACGACATTTCTGTCACGGAGGGATCCCAAGGATGTCATCAGCGACCCGACCCCGGCCGACACTGGCTCTGCTACTGATGCTTGCACCGTTGATGCTCAGCGGTTGCGCCATGTATCGCAACAGCATACCGGCCTCGTGCGTGCGTCCCACCATGTTCGACGCACCGCGGAGCAGCCAGGAGCCGATCAACTTCCTGCGACTGCGCCAGGATCCACCGCCGGTCTACCTGCTCGGGCCGCGGGACGTGTTGGGCATCTATATTGAGGGCGTACTGGGCAATCCCGAAGACGCACCGCCGGTGCATTTCTCGGAAGACGGAGACATTCCACCGGCGATCGGCTATCCGATTCCGATCCGCGAGGACGGCACGATTTCGCTGCCGCTGGTACCGGCGATCTATGTCGAGGGACTCACGCTGGCACAGGCCGAGGCGGAGATCCGGCGCGCGTATACGATGACGCGGCGGATTCTCCAACCGGGCCGCGACCGCACCATCGTCACGCTCATGCGCCGGCGTACTTACCAGGTGTTGGTGATCCGCGAGGACGAGACGGCGGGCACGCTGTCGCTCGGTTCGGCAAGCTCAAGCGGCGGCAACATGCTGATGGGGCCCGGACGCCGCGGCATGGCGTACGTGGTGGAACTGCCAGCCTACGAGAACGACGTGCTTCACGCGCTGAGCGAGAGCGGCGGATTGCCGGGACTCGACGCCGAGAACGTTGTGGTGATCCTCCGAGGAGGTTTCAATAGCGCCACCGGTCCGAATGCGGTGCTAATGAGCCTGCTTGAGGACGCGGGGCCATCGCTCGACACGCCAGCGGCCACCATGCCGGAGATCATGGTGGATGATTCGACGGTCGGCCCGGCGCCGGCGTTCGATATGCTGAACATGCCGCCAGGCATGGTTGAAGGCGGCGCCGTTTCGACCGGCCCCATGGACGGCATTCTTGTTCCGCCGAATGCGAACGTGGTGCGGATTCCGCTCCGCGCCGCTCCGGGTGCACCGCTGCCGATGCTGACGCAGGAAGAGATTGTCCTGCAGACCGGCGACATCATCTTCATCCGTTCGCGTGAGGCAGAGGTGTTTTACACCGGCGGCCTGCTTCGCGGAGGACAATTCCTGATTCCGCGCGACTACGATCTCGATGTGCTGGGGGCGATTTCGATGTCGGGCGGTTCGCTGGCCGCCGGCCCCGGTTCGGGCGGTGGCGCGGGATTCATGGGGGGCGGAGCGAGCGGCGGAGTAGGATCGCTAATCCCGCCCACCCAAGTCATCATTGTACGGACGGTGAACGGGCGACAGTTCACTATCCGCATCAGTTTGAAGCGGGCATTGCTCGATCCGAACGAACGGATTCTCATCCAGCCCAATGACATCGTAATGCTGCAGTATACGCCGATGGAGCTGATGATGAATCTCCTGCTCAGCAACCTGCAGTTCAACTACTTCCTCAACGACTTCGGCGGCGGCAATTGACCTCGAAGACCGCACGGCGGCCGGCCGGCGGTATGCGCCGAGCCGGCCGTAGCCACCGGGTATGGTGATCGCAAACGTATCATGCAATCGTGGGGCGCGAGTCCATGGTGCCAAGGCACAGCGGATTCGTGCCCCACGCCACGTGAATGCAGAGATGAGCCGGACAGGCCAAAGCCTGTCGTAGATGGCCGAACTGTCTCGCCGGGATGTGCCCGTTGCTACAGGGGGACGGCGCGGCGTGTTGCGATTGTCGCATGGCGGCAAGTGTCTCAGTTGACCGCCAGTGCGGCGCGGCGAGGTTCAGACCGAGTGATCCGTCGCCGCCTACGCAGCCCAAGCCATCACAAGGTCAAGCGTTCGTCTCGAAACGTCGCCGCCGAGGGGCTGACTGGCGCGGGCTTCACATCCGAGACAAAGCCAAGAGCGGACGCCAGGCGGTTGGCGTGGCATCGCGGGTGCCATCCCACGCCGCGCCAAGAAAACGGGGGCCGCACACGTTGCCAGGCAGGCCTGCCGGCGGAATCATTTACTGGGGGCCACCACGCGGGGCAAATCGATGTTACTGGCCAAACCCGCATCCGCCAAACCCACCCGGTTGACGAAGCACGGGCCAAATCGGGCAGGAACGTGTGGAGAACTATCGCCGACCGCAGCAAGAATCGCCGCCATGCGGAGCACGGACGCCCAGTCGAGAGGAACCTCGCTTCCGTCGCAGAGGAGGACACGCGCAGATGGCCAAGACCCGTCGGGATCAGGAAAAGATCCAGATTCTGCAGGAGTTGGAGGCGGGGGGGAGTATTGCTGCACTTTGTCGCAAGTACGGCATTTCGCGATCCACCATCCACCGGTGGCAAAAGAAATTGGGGGCCACCCTCGCACCTCCTTCGGGCGGGTTCGACGAAGGCGAGATGGCTCCTGAGCGGGCAGAAAAGCGGGAATCTACCATGAGCTATCTACGCCGCCTGGAAGCGGAGAACGTGCGACTGCGGCGCATCGTGGTGCAGCAAGCGCTTCGGATCGACGCACTTGAGGATCGGACTCAGCGACGCGGTGGATGAGGGGGGCAATCCGGATCGTTGTTGCGACACATCGGTGACGCATGTTGCGTGAGGGCCACGGACTTTGCGCACCGGCGAAAGCTTAATGCGCACCCAGTTTGCGCATTTGCGTCACGGCTGCCACTTACAGCCAAAACTTGCGTGCCCTTTGCGAAGGCACAAGCTTGACCGGGCGCAATCCCCAATTATTCTGGAGTGACCGCTCCAATTCATGACACCATCGGGACGCGTGGTGTCTCATCTACCGCAAGGCTGCGGGCCTCGGCACGTTGGGGAAGCGGGACAAGCGGTCTCTCCCCGGGTCTTAAGACTAAGTGCTGAAGTCATTTAGGACTGGATCCCTATGAACACGGAAGGCGCCAGCTTCGCCTGTGCGGAATGCGAACAGGGTTGCGCAACCCACGAGAACGGAGTCTGCGCCGAAGTCGCCGTCAAACATTGAAACGGCGGACGACCTGGTCCATTGATCCAGTCTCATTCACCGTACTTGCGCCGGCGTGCCAGCCTGTGTACGGCGTTCGGCAGGACGAGGCGCGGTTCTTACCATATACTGATGTTCGCTCGGGAAGTGGATCACAAAAGGACGCCGGTCGGCCATTTCCGACGCCGTCGTCGGACTCGCTTCTATGGCGAGCGGAAATAGAGCCCGTGCAGGCGTTTCGCTGCAATGAAAAGTGAACCAACGGTCTTCGTGATTGACGCCGACGGGCATACCCGGGATGCGGTCCGCAGCCTGGTCTACATGATGAACCTGCGGTGCGAAACGCACGCGTCGGGCCAGGACTTCCTTGATAATTTCTCGCCATCGCAACCTGGTTGCGCGGTGCTGGAAGTCAGGATCCCGGACATCAACGGCCTGGATATCCAGTCGCGGCTGGTTGCACGCGGAGCGATGATGCCGCTGGTCTTCCTGGCCAGTCCGAGCACGGTGTCGATCGCCGTTCGAGCGATGCGGGCCGGCGCGCTGCACTTCCTCGAAAAGCCCTTCCGCGAGCACGAATTGTGGGATGCGATCCAGGAGGCCATCGCGCTGGACAGGAAGCGTCGGGCGGAACACTACCACCGCCAACGGCTTGACGGCCGACTGGAGAGGCTCACGGCGAAGGAGCGGCAGATCCTGGAGATGATCGCGCTGGGCAAGCCGAAGAAGCTGATGGCGGCCGAGTTGGGCGTTTGTGTCCGCACGATCGAGTTGCGGCGCAATGACATCATGCGGAAGCTGGACGTGAGCACGGCGACCGATCTGGTCCGCTTCGCCGTGCTGGCCTGCGAACCGTGGACCGTTGGTCTTTCCGATATGCAGTATGCGTGACGGTAGCTCGTCCCCACAACATTGTTTTACTACCTTTGATTTGGGAGAGTAGCATGAGAGTGTTTGCCCTGAAGGCCCGATACGCATGGCCCGTCGTCGCGGCGGCAGCGATTGCTGCGTGGACGGCCGTGTTGAGCGCGCAAGAAGCCGTGCCGCTGCCCGCAGCGCCGACGGCGGTAGAACCCCTGGCACCGGCGCCAACCGATGCGGCATTGCCTCCAACGGTGCAGCCGGCGCTGCCGGTCGACGCCCAGCCTGCCTTGACACCCATTCCCGACAACGTGGAGAGCAGGACGCCTCGTACGACCGATGCCGTCCATCTTCGGGCCGACGGCAATGTGCCTGGGACGGTCTACACGCTGGATGCCAGCGGCATCCGGATTCCTGTCAGCGTGGCAGTGAATTTCGTCCAGGCTGGACAGGTATTGTTTGCCACCCACAGCGACGAGCGCGGCCATTTCCAGGGCGTCGGATTGCGTCCGGGCGTCTATTCTGTGATCGCTTTCGACGAAGAGGGGCTGGGAGTCGCCCGGGTAGCAGTGCTGCCGTATTCGCCGGCACTGAGCGAGGCGGAAGTCCAGATCATCGAGATTGACCTCATTCCCATGGTCGACGCCGCCATGTTGTGCCAGGTCCTCTGCCAGGCAGCGCCGCCAATGGCAGCGTTGCCCGCGGCGCCGTGCCCAGTGTGTGGCGCCGGCGGCGGAGGAGGAGGGCTGGGGATGGCCGGCTTGGGCGGGTTGGGCGGCCTTGCTGGTCTGGCAGGCGGCGACGATGAGCCACCGCCACCGCCTGCGACGCCGTTCGACGTCAAAGACGGGCACAAAGACCAGAAGGACTGACGTTCGCATTGAACGTCTCGCCTCATTGGCATCGTGGCAGAATAGGAGAACCGTGAGGTTCTCGACCGGAGACGCGGCTTCGTTTCGCCAGCGCACGGTCACCGTCAGCCCGCGACGCCGTCATGTCTCGTGGCCGTTTTCTTCCAAGCCACTTTCAGTCATCGGTTGTGCATCTCCACGCAGCCAGGCCAGCTCATCTTATGATGGCGCGTAGAACTGAGCCCGGTGCGCGCTGGCCGCGCCTGGGCGATGGGATATCGTGCGCCTGGTGGGCCGGATTCGCCGGTCGGGCCGCCGCAATCCTGCTGGTCACGTTGCCGGCGTGGTTCTATGGCGGCGTGCAACCGGCGGTGCAGGTATGGCTGTTTGCCGGCGTGGCCTTCGCCATGGCCTGCTGCCTGGTGTACGGCGGCAATTCGCTTTCGGACCAATGGAGACTGCCGGTAGCGGCCGCACCGTTGCTGGCCGGATTGGCTTTGGGAGCCGCGCAACTGATTCCGCTGGAAGCTCCGGCGTTGTCGCGAGTGGCTCCCGGCGCAGCGCGGTGGAAGACACTATTGGCAGATGAAAGAGCGGCTGGCGAGCAAATGATGGCGGAGACCCTGCTCATACCGCCAGCGTCAACGCGATCGCCGATCAGCCTCTACCCAGCATCGACGCGACACGACCTGGCGTTGCTGGCCATGGCCAGCGGTTCGTTCCTGGTCGGCGCGATGTTGTTTCGCGGACCACAGTCGCGGATGTGGCTTTGCAGCGCACTGGCCGTCAACGGTGCGGCGCTCGCGTGCTTCGGGCTGGCGCAGCAATTGACTTGGAACGGCTTGCTCTACTGGCGCGTGCCGATGACGCACGGCGGCAATCCGTTCGGGCCGTTTGTGAACCGCAACAGCGGCGCAGGCTTTGTAGCCACTTGTCTGGCGGGCGCGATCGGACTGGTCGTCTGGCTCGCGCTGCGTGGCACCGCGGCGGAATACGAGTATGGCGGGACGACCTGGCCATCGCGGCGGACGAGGTGGCGGCTGGACAGTATTTTGGCGCGCATCGACGCCCCCTTGCTGGCGGCACTGGGGCTGGCTGGTGCGATGATCGCCGGAATCCTCTGCGCGATGTCGCGGGGTGCGTGGCTCGCGGTGGCCGGCGGCACAATCACTCTGGCCGTAACCGCATGGCTGGCCGGTCGGCGCGCCGGATTCCTGCTGCCCATTGCAGCGGCCTTGATCGCCGGTGCGATGCTCGTGGGATGGATCGGATTGACGAGCTCCGTCCAGGTGCGTTTCGCCAGCCTGTTCGATCGGCAAATCGTCAATGACGGACGGATCGCCCACTGGCAGGAAAGCCTGGCCGCAGTGCCCGATTTCTGGCTCTTGGGAAGCGGCCTTGGCACATATCGTTACGTCTATCCGCTCTACGAACAGCGGCCGAAGGGCGTGTGGTTCTACCATGCGGAGAACCAGTACCTCGAAGCTCTACTGGACGGCGGCGCAGCAGGATTGTTCCTGATGCTCCTGACGCTGGGACTCGTTGCGCGCGGGGCCCTACAGCTCATTCGGCGAGCCGAGTCGACCGCGTTCGCCTTTGGCCTGGCGGGTCTGTTCGCTGTTACGGTCCAGGCAATCCATGGGGGGTTCGATTTCGGCTTGTACCTGCCGGCCAACATGCTGTTGTTTGCCACGCTGTGCGGGGCGGTGGCCGCCGGGAGCGGGGAAAAGCCCAACGGTCGGAACGAGGTGGCGGGCACAAGGTGGGGACCGCTGGCGTTGGCCGTAGTGCTGGCGCTGGTGGTGTGGGGTGGCTTTGAAGTGAGGGGGGCGGTGGCGGCAAGAGCAGCGCGGAACGATTCGGCGGCGCTCGCCGAATGGGATGACCAGGCCGTTCGCCGCGCGTTACGAACCACATTGGCCGCCGTCCAGCAACGAACAGACGACGCCGAGTCGCATGAGCGGGCGGCGCGACTCTGGATCCGCCTCTATCGGCTGGAGCGATTCGCCGAACTGCGGCGGCTGACCTCTCCCTCAGTCAGTGCAAATGTGGTCTGGGAGGCAACTTCACCTGGCGTGATGCATCGCCAGTTGCATCTCATGACACCGGCCGAGCGAGTCCAAGTGCAAAACGATGGGCGCGTGCAGGGTTACCTGCAGAAGGCCCTGGCGCACCTTGTATTCGCCCGACGTGCCTGCCCGCTGCTCCCCGAAGTGCACCTCGAACTGGCGCGGCTGGGCGGCCTGGTCGCCGATCCGGCCGGCGACGGAATCCATGCGGAGCGGTTGCGGCGGACGTCGCCGAGCGATGCGCGGCGGCTGTTCGAAGCGGGATTGGCGCACTATCGGGCGGGCAGGCTGGGGTCGGCATGGCGCGTGTGGCGTGAGAGCCTGGAGGTCGACGGCCGCTTTGGCCGGCGCATCATCGCACTGGCTCAAACGAAATTGGCACCCGAAGCCGTGCTGATGAATGTCGTGCCGGAGTCGCCGGCGCTGGTCGTGCGACTTGCTCGCGACTGCTACATGGAGGAGGAGCACGAGGCAATCCGGCGTGTATACGGCGCCCATGCGGAGCGGCTGGTGAACCAATCAGACCTGGCTGATGACGAACGGTTGTTCCTGTGGGCGGAAGCGAAGGAGCTTCAGGGGCGGTATTCCGAGTCGAACGACGACTACCGAGCGGCGGTCGCGCTTCGTCCGCGCGCCGCCGCCTGGAGACACTCGTTCGCGATTGCTCTGAAGCGGCAATCGCAACTTGATGAGGCATTCGAGCAGGCGCGCCTGGGCGCGTTTCTGGAGCCGGGGAATCAAGCCTGTCACGAGCTCCTTGAGGAGATCCGGCGGGCGAGAGCGGCCTCGGACGATAGCGGCGATTAAACGTTTTTCCTGGTCTTGAGCGTAAAGGTGGCGTCTATGGCACACCAGCAGCAATGGAACGACGCGGATTCTCCCGATGAGGGCGGCGGAAGCGTCCTGTGGGCCGTGTGGCGCCGCAAATGGATCGTGGTATGCGTGGCGGCGATGGCCACCGGTGCGGCCTATTTCTACTACCTGAAGTCGCCGCCGGTGTATCAATCGGACGCCCAGATCCTGCTGATGGGCAAAGGCGCCGATCTGCCGCTGGAGGGTGTAGAGTCTCCCGACACGTATCGGCAGGACACGCTGGGCAATCATCTGCTGCTGTTGCGAAGCCCAAAGATTCTGCAACCGGCGGTGGAGAAACACAATCTCGGATCGCTCAAGTCGCTGTACGGCAAAGGTGATCCGGTAGCGGTGGTGCGGGGCGGGCTGACCGTCGATCGGGCCAGCAAACCGGGAGACACCTCGAACGTCATATCGTTGAGCTATGTGGGGCTCGACGCCGAGGATTGCCGAAGAATCCTGGATGCTGTGATTAAGACCTATGAGGAGTTCCTAAGCCAGGAGCACCGCAATCTCAGCACCGATACGGTGCAACTGATTACGCGAGCCAATGACGAGTTGCACAAGCAGCTCACCGAGAAGCGCGCGGCTTACCGCAAGTTTCGCCAGGAGACGCCGCTTCTGTGGAGCGGCGAGCAGGGCAGAAACCTCCACGAATCGCGGCTGCACGAGATCGAGGCGGCCCGCGGCGAAGTGCTGGTCGAGAACGCGCAGGCCAAAGCGAGGATCGGGGCGATCGAAGCGGCGATGAAAGATGGCAGCCGCGAGTCGTTGCTGTTGCTGGCCACGGCCGCCATGGAGTCAAAAGGCGACCAGACTGTCAGCCCGCGCAGTGGATTGGAGGAAGCCATCTTCTCGACGGTGATGGAAGAGCAGATGCTGCTGGAGGACTACGGCCCCGACCATCCCAAGGTCAAGGCGGTACGGAAGAAAATGGACTTGATCCGCGAACACCTTGGGGCAGGGGCAATGAGCGAGGAGAAGAAGGATCTGCTGGCAGTTTACGTCGAGTCGCTGCAACAAGAACTCAAGGTGGGCGAAGAGAAGCTTCGCGAGTTGGACTCACTCTTCGTCAAGGAACGCGAAGCGGCCAAGACGATGGCCGATTTTCAGGACGCCGACCGGGATTATCGCGATGAGATCGGCCGCCTCCAAGTCATGTTCGACGCCGTCGTCAAACGTCTGGACGAGATCAGCCTGGTCAACGATAAGGACTATGGCGGCGTGTCGCTGCAGGTGATCTCACCGCCCAGTTCGGCATGGCAGGTCCAACCGAACCTGGCAAACAACCTCCTCATTGGCGGCATCCTGGGCATGCTGGCCGGATTCATGCTGGCGTTTCTGGTGGATCGGGCGGATCGCCGTTTCCGCAGCCCGGAGGAAATACGGCGGCAACTGGGCATGCCGGTGCTGGGCCACATCCCGACCATTGCTCCGACCCGGCGGCAGCTTGCCGTGCAGCGGCGAGATCCGGTGCGGTCGCGAGTTGCCCCGGTGCTCACGACCTTCCTGCAACCCGAAAGCCCCACGGCGGAAGCGTATCGCGGCCTGCGGACTTCACTTTTATACAGCGCTCGCCGGTCCGATTACCGGATCGTGCAGGTGACCAGTGCGCATCCGGGTGAAGGCAAGACCACGCTGGCGGCTAACCTGGCGATCTCGGTGGCCCAGTCGGGCAAGAGAGTGCTGCTGATCGACGCTGATTTCCGTCGCCCGAAGGTCACCAAGGTTTTCGGGCTGGACGATTCGTCCGGCCTGGCCACGGTGCTCAGCGGCCAAGCGGAATTGTGCGACAGCGTGCGCGAGACGCCCATCGTTGGGCTGTGGGCGCTGCCCTGCGGGCCGTTGCCGGCCAACCCGGCTGAATTGTTGAGCTCGGCCGAGTTTACTGAATTGCTCGACGTGTTGCGCGAGCAGTACGACTTTGTGATTATCGACACGCCGCCGCTCTTGCCGGTGAGCGACCCGGCGATTGTGGCCTCGCATGCGGATACAGTGATCCTGGTCATGCGTTTGACTAAAGGAGCACGCGACGCGGCGATTCAGGCTACAGAGATTCTGGCTGGACTGGACGCGGAGATGCTGGGAGTGGTCGTCAACGGTGTCGGCAGCGGCAAGCCGTATGGCGGCAAGCGGACCCATTTCCGCCACGGCCAGTACCGTTACGGGGCAGGTTCGCGTTATGGCTACGGTTACAGCCAATCCTACGGCAGCGACGGGCAGGAGGTGGAATTCCGGACGACTGCTCCGCGTGAAGAATTAATCGCCGACAGTGCCCATGACCGGCCGCGAGGAGAGCGCGCCGGCCATTCGCGGCGTTAGCGGAGGCATCCACGCCGCCATGGTCACGACAGGCGTCCTCCTCGGAAGCGCGCAGGATGGGAATGGCAGTGAAATCACGGCCGCAGCACAGGTTCTGAGCACGATCGCAGTTTTCCGATGATTTCCACGAGTGTGATCATTGTTGCCGCCGCTGCGGTGACGAGTATGGTGCTGACGGCGGCGGTTCGCACGGCAGCTCTGCGGATCGGCCTTACCGACCGGCCAGACGGCCACCGCAAGCTCCACGGTGATGCTACGCCCCTGGGCGGCGGGCTGGCCGTACTGCTGGCATCGTGCGCGGTGCTGGCAGTCTTGACGCTCCTGCCGAGCCCCTGGGACTTCGGATTGCGGGGCGAGGCGATGGAGTTGCTGCCGATGCTCGCCGCGGCGAGCACGATCGTCGCGGTCGGGCTCATCGACGACCGTTTCCGGTTGCGGGGACGCCACAAGCTTCTCGGCCAGATCGCCGCGGCATCGATCCTGATCGCCTCCGGAATGGTGATTCAAGTGCTCGTGATTTTCGGTTGGCGTATCGAATTGGGACTGCTGTCGGTGCCGTTCACGCTGTTCTGGCTGGTCGGCGCCACCAATGCGATCAACCTGCTCGACGGGATCGACGGGCTGGCAGCGATGCTGGGAGTGATTCTGAGCCTGACGATCGCCGCGATGGCGGCGGCAACGGGGCACGGGACAGCCGCCGTGGTGGCCATGGTGCTCGGGGGCAGCCTGTTGGGATTCCTGCAATTCAATTTCCCCCCGGCGAGGATCTTCCTGGGCGACGCCGGCAGCATGTTGATTGGGCTGGTGGTGGGCGCGCTGGCGATCGATGCGGCGCTCAAAGGCCCCGGAACGGTGCTGCTGGCGGCGCCCCTGGCAATATGGACCATCCCGGTGCTCGACTCAGTCGCGGCGATTGTCCGCCGCAGGCTTACCGGCCGAAGCATCTACATGACCGACCGCGACCATCTCCACCACCGGCTGCTCAACAGCCTGGGAAGCAGCCAGCGAGTGCTGGCGTGGGTGGGCGTCTGCTGCGCGGCGACATGCGCGGCGGCGCTGCTGAGCGTATCGCTGAAGAGCGACCTGCTGGCTTTGCTTACCGGACCGGCGATCGTCGTCATTCTGGCGGTGAGCGGAGTGTTTGGCCGGGGCGAGATGCTGCTGCTGTTCGACCGCCTCAAAAGCGTCGGGATCTCGCTGCTTCACCCGCTCGTCACGCGGGATGCGGCGGTGCGGGAAACGGCGGTGCGGCTGCAAGGCTCTGGGGACTGGGACCTGCTTTGGACGACGCTCACCGAATCGGCCGACCGCTTGCATCTGGTACGGATCCGGCTGGACGTCAATCTGCCGCTGGCTCACGAGAGCTACAGCGCGGCCTGGGAGCGGACACTGGCCGATGGAGCCGACCGCTGCTGGAAGGTGGATGTTCCGCTGCTGCTCACGGGCCAGCCCATCGCGCGGCTGACCGTGGTGGGAGAACGCAACGGCGAGTCATCGTGCAGTGCCATCGACCTCCTGATGGACATGCTGGTACCGTTTGAGGAGAGAATCTGCTCGTTGGCCGACGATTACTCTGCCCTGGGCACTCTGCCGCCCGCCCGCAACAGGCGAAACGGCCGCGCGTCGCGGCGCGCCGCGGGACTGGCAGCCACGGCAGATCGTGGTGACGGGCACAGACGGCGGCGAGTGTGTTTCCTCAACCGGTCGTACTGGCCCGATGCCGAGGCCACGGGGCAGTTGCTCACCGAATTGGCCGAGGACCTGGCGGCCACGCACGACGTGACCGTGATTGCCGGCCAGCCGAATCAGAATCCCGACGGCGCGGAATACCTGCGGTGTGGCCGCGAGTTGCGCAATGGCGTAACCGTTCACCGGGTACGGCACACTCGCTGGGACAAGCGATCGCTCGTCGGGCGAGCGGTGAATCTGGCAACATATCTGGCCGGGGCGCTTGTGGTGGGATGGCGAACCGAGCGGCCAGACGTGATCGTGGTCGAAACCGATCCGCCGCTGCTGTGCCTGCTTGGATGGCTGTTGAGGCGTCGACACGGGGCGAGGCTCGTCGTCTACCTGCAGGATCTCTATCCCGACATTGCGCTGGCTTTGGGCAAGCTGCACGAGGGAATGCTCGTCCGCTGCCTGCGGCGGGCCATGTACGCCGCGTATCGGCGAGCCGACCGCGTCGTCGTCCTGAGTCGCGACATGCAATCGCGCGTACTCGAAATCGGCGTGGCGCCGGAGAAGGTCGTGCGCCTGCCGAACTGGGTGGATACGGCAGCCATCCGACCGCGGAAAACCGGTAATGACTTCCGACGCGAGCACGAGCTTGACGGCCGCTTTGTCGTGATGTATTCCGGCAATCTCGGCCTGTGTCAACGGCTGGAGGATATCATCGAGGCCGCGCGGCTGCTCAAAGACCGCTCGGAGATTCTCTTCTTGCTCGTCGGTGACGGTGCGTCGAGAAAGCGGCTCGAGCGACAATCGCAAGAACTGGGTCTGGAGAATGTCCGCTTCCTGCCTTACCAGTCGAAGGGACGATTGTCGGAGAGTCTCAGCGCCGCCGATCTGCATCTCGTCCCGCTGGATCGACGGGTAGCGTCGTGCCTGATGCCGAGCAAACTGTACGGTGTGCTGGCCTCGGCCACCGCCGCAATTGTGATTGCACCGGAGGGGACAGAACTGGCCGACGTAGCCGGTGAGGGAGTTGGTTTCGTGGTAGCGCCCGAGCAACCGCACGGCCTGGCCGAAGCGGTGCGCTGGGCTGCCGATCACCGGATTGAGTTGGAAGAGATGGGCCGTCGCGCGCGGGTATTGGCCGAGGGGCAATACGATCGGCGACGGTTGACTGCCGCTTTTGGCGAGATGCTGGACGAGGTCGACGGCGCAACCCTGCCGATACCCGTACTGGCCGGCTCTGCCGCGCTGGTGAAGAACGAATGGTGACCGACGCAACACGAGAGACAAATCGCACGGAAACGGAGGAGCAGGCCAATTGTGCTGCGTACAACGGGGCGGCGCGCGGACGGCGGACAGTCATTGAGCCGCCAGGACGAGGCATTTCGCTCGATCTGGGCGAGTTGTGGCGGTACCGGGACCTGCTCACGCTGCTCGTTTGGCGCGACATCTCCGCCAATTATCGGCAGAGCGTTATTGGCTATGGCTGGGCGGTGCTGAGGCCGACCATCTCGGCGGCCATCTTCACCCTGATCTTCGGCCGCGTGGCTGGCCTGCCTTCAGACGGCTCGCCGTACCTGATCTTCTCATTTTGCGCGCTTCTGCCGTGGATGTACTTTGCCGGCGCACTCACTGCTTCGACCGCGAGCGTCGTCACGAGTAGCACGCTGCTTACGAAGGTCTACTTTCCACGGCTGTTGTTGCCGCTGGCTCCGGCCGTCACCGGATTGGTGGACCTCGGAATCCAGTTCCTCGTGCTGTTGACGCTCATGGCATGCTACGGCATCGCGCCCGGCTGGAGCATGACGACTGTTCCGCTATTCGTGCTGGCTGCGGCGATCTGCGCGACCTCGGTGGGACTGTGGCTGACGGCCCTCAACGTGAAATACCGCGATGTCGGGCACACGGTGCCGTTTCTGGTCCAGGCTTGGATGTGGATGACGCCGATCGTTTACTCGAGCAACATGATTCCTGACGGCTGGCGGAGCCTGTACGGCTTGAACCCGATGGTCGGCGTGGTCGAAGGCTTCCGCTGGGCCATTCTCGGCCGCGTGGCTCCCGACTGGACCATGATGGCAGTCTCGCTCGGCATGATGCTCGCGTTGCTGGCCGGCGGCCTGTACTATTTCCGCCGCACCGAAGTGAAATTCGCCGACATCATCTGAGCGTCTAAACTTCACCCTGCATGTCCGCCGCGATCCAGATCGAATCCCTTGGCAAGCGTTATCGGTTGGGATTGACCCATGCCGGTTCGATCCGAGAACTGGTCAACCGGTGCGCGGATCGAGTGCGGGGCCACAGCAAGGGCCCGGATACACACCGCAACAATGGAAGGTCGGCCAAGGCGGCAGACGGGCACGTATGGGCCCTGAGAGACGTGAGTTTCGAGGTCCCTGCGGGCGAGGCGGTCGGAATCATAGGCCGCAACGGCGCCGGCAAGTCGACACTGCTCAAGATACTCAGTCGAATCACCTGGCCAACCGAGGGGCGAGCGGTCCTGGACGGCCGCGTGGCCAGTTTGCTCGAGGTGGGAACGGGCTTCCACCCGGAGTTGACCGGCCGAGAGAACGTCTTCCTCAACGGCGCCATTCTGGGAATGACCAAGGCCGAGGTCCGTCGCAAGTTCGACGAGATCATCGACTTCGCGGAAATCGAGGAGTTCATTGATACGCCGGTGAAGCGGTATTCCAGCGGGATGTACGTGCGGCTGGCGTTCGCCGTGGCCGCGCATCTTGAGCCAGAAATCCTGGTGATCGACGAGGTGCTGGCCGTGGGAGACGCGGCCTTTCAGCGGAAGTGCCTGGGAAAGATGGACGACGTGGCGAGACAGGGCCGGACAGTGCTCTTTGTAAGCCACAACATGGGGATGATCGAACGGCTTTGCGGCACGTCGGTCTTGCTGACCGGGGGGCAAATGACGGCGATGGGCCCGACTGCGGAGATCACCCGAATGTATTTGGGGCTGGCCGCAGAAACGGAGTTGGACTGGAGCAACCCGGCGGAGGCGGGAGCGGCGCCGCGGATTACTCGCGTGCGCCTTTGTGACGACGCAGGCCAGAGCGTGAACTACATCACGACTGCCTGCACGCCCTGCCTGGAGATCGAATGCGACATTCCGCAGGCGCGACCCGACTTTCGGCTGGCATTCGCATTGCATGACTGGCAGGAGCGGGCCATTTTCGCGTCCTCGCCGGTCGACAGCGATATGCCCGGACCGGTCGAACCGGGGCTCCACCGGTACCGAGCACGGTTTCCGGGACCGATCCTCATGCCGCAACGGTACAGCATCACCGTATCGCTCTATTCGACGTACGCCGAATCGGTGGATCATCGCCCGCACGTGCTGCGATTCGATGTGGCCGAAGTGGCCTCGCTGGCCAATGCCGTCGGTTCGCGGGTGGGCGTGCTTCAGATGCAGGCGCAATGGTCACACATCATGACGGGAGTGATGGAGTCGAAGATCGATGGATGAGCGGAGCATGGACATCGGAACGGTTATCCCACAGCGGATGGAGTGGACGGCGGACAACGTCCGCCTGTTCTGGGAGTACTGGAGTCAGCGGCCTGATCTGGAGGATCGGTACTTCGCACGGCAGGTGGGCGTGGCGGTCCTGGAGTTCGTGTCTTGCCACGCGTCGTTGACGAACGCTATTGTGCTCGATCTCGGTTCAGGACCGGGCTTCCTGGTGGATCGATTGCTTGATCGCGGCGCCCGGGTGCATGCGGCCGATGTCTCGGAACGTTCGATCGCGCGGCTTGAGAAACGGTTGCAGGGGCGGGAAGGATGGCTCGGGGCGAGACTGCTTGACAGCCCCTCGATCCCCTGGCCCGACGGCACCTTCGACCTGGTGTGCTGCCTGGAGACGATCGAGCATTTGACGGATGTGGAATGCGAGCAGACGCTGGCTGAGGCGCGGCGAGTGCTCAAGCCTTCGGGCAAGCTCCTGGTGACGACTCCGAATGAGGAGCATCTCGAAGAGAATCTTACATTGTGTCCGAACTGCGGGAGCATCTATCATCGCATGCAGCATCTGCGGAGCTGGTCGGCGGCAGACTTGGCCCGCGCGCTCCAGCACGCCGGATTTGATGTGCAGTTCTGCGCCGGCCTGAATTTCTCGGCCTCAATTCCCGCCCGGCAGTCGTTATACACGATGTCGTTGCGTGATGTGGTCCGCTGGGTGCGGGGCCGCGCCGGCGCATGGCTGAAGGGGAACGATGGAAGCTTTCCGGATAACCCGGCTGTGGCGGCAATGGTCAACACCAGTACGCCGATTCACCTTGCAGCAATTGCCGAGCGGCGAGCAGGATAGTCCGTGCTCAGAAAGCGTGAAGCAATAGAATCAGATTCCAGGCGGTTCGCATTCGGGCGAAACTGGAGCAGCTTTCTTGGCAAGCTTTCGCCGCAGCAGATTGAAGCTGCCGAGAATTCGCTCCGGGCGTCGCTGGCGGTAAAAAGCTTGCACGGTCTGGCTTTCCTGGATGTGGGCTGTGGCAGCGGGCTGTCGTCGCTCGCGGCGCGACGCCTGGGTGCGACCGTACACGCGTTCGACTACGATCCGTTATGCGCGCGCTGCACCGAACTGCTGAGGGAAGAGTACTTTCCCGGCGACCGGCAATGGACGGTCGCGACAGGATCGATACTCGATACGCTGTTCATGCAGTCGCTGCCGCGGTGCGATATCGTCTGCGCGTGGGGAGTGCTCCACCACACCGGCGCGATGTGGCAGGCCGTGGAGGCGACCGCGGCAGTGGTGCCCACAGGCGGACGATTGCTCATCGCCTTATACAACGACCAGGGCGAGACCAGCCGGCGGTGGCTGCGGGTGAAGCAGACCTACAATCGCCTGCCACGAGTCCTCAGACCGGCCTACGCCGCGGCGATCATGGCCCCCAGCGAGATTCCGTTTGCGTGGCGACCTTCGCTACTGATCCGCCCGCGGAGCTACTATCACGAGTGGGTCCGTTACGTGCGCTACTGGAGATCGTACTACGAGAACCGAGGGATGAGCCGGTGGCACGATATCGTTGACTGGGTGGGGGGACTGCCGTTTGAAGTCGCCAGGCCAGACGAAGTGCAACGGTTCCTCGAGAATCGCGATTTCGAGCTGGTGCGAGCCCGCCTGACTGAGGGACTGGGGTGTAACGAGTTTGTGTTCCAGCGCCTCCGGCAGGCAGAACAATTCGAGGCAGCCTGATGCCGGCGTCCCCTGCAAGTCCAGTTCCTGCGACTTTGCGGCCGACAGCGACGGCGAGCGCGTTGCCGGGCGCAAGCGAAGCGCTTCGCGGGAAGCGCGTCATCATGCTGCATGTCTGCCTGGAAATGGGAGGCGCCGAGCGACAATCGCTGCATCTGGCCCGTTACCTTCAAGAGCAGTGCGGCGCCAATGTAGAAATGTGGGGATTCCAATCCGGAGGTGCCGTGGCGAGGGCCTGCGATGATCTTGGCATCAAGTGGAAAGTAGTTCCCTTTGAATGGCCTGCCGGCAACGTGCAGAGGATTCGGAACCTCGCGGGTTTTGCGCGCCGCCTGCGACGCGCGGGGCCCGATGTTCTCATGCCCTATACGGTGATTCCGAACGTGGCCTGCGGATTGGTGTGGCAGTGGACTGGCGCGGCGCGATGCATCTGGAACCAGCGCGGCATCCTGGACCGCTACATTTCGTTCCGCTGGCAGATCCTCGCAGCCCGACGTGCTTCCTGCCTGATTGCCAACGCGGCCCACACTGCGGCGTCGCTGGTCGACCAGCTTGGGGTCGATCCGCGGCGAGTTTGCGTAGTCCATAACGGCATTGACGTCGGGTTGCTTGGCACAGCCGGTGAGTCGATCGACTGGAGAGAGAAGCTGGAGATTCCGGCAGATTCCTTCGTCGCCTGCAAGCTTGCGCGAATCTCGACTGCGAAGGATCATGCGACAGTGCTGCGGGCGTGGCGCAAGGTAGTCGACGGGCTCGAGTGCACCGGGCCGGCCCCAGTATTGCTGCTCGCCGGCCGGCTGGATGACGCAACGGATGCCGCCAAGTCGTTGGCGTTTGACCTGGAACTGGGGCGCAGCGTGCGGTTTCTCGGACATGTGAGCGACGTGAACGGCTTGCTGCGGGCGGCCGATCTCGCCGTGTTCGCCAGCCCCGCCGAGGGCTGCCCCAACGGAATATTGGAATGCATGGCCGCGGGACTTGCCGTCGCGGCCACCGACAACCCGGGCATCCGCGAAGCGGTTGGACCGGACAATGAACATTTGCTGGTTCCGCAGGCCGATGCCGACGCGCTGGCGGAATTGGTCGTCGATCTTGCCGGGAATCGCGACGAACGAATTGCTGCGGGACGGGCCAATCAGGAGCGGGTGGCCAGGCATTTCAGTTACGACCGTATGTGCCAGGCGACAGTGGATCTCATGGCGGCTCCTGAGTGGCGGAGAGACCGACGATGTGCGGAATAGCGGGAATCGTCCGTCTTGACGGCGAGCCAGTGGCGGCGGAGCTTCTACGTGCGATGGCGGAGAGGCTGCGACACCGCGGTCCCGATGGCGAGGGAGTGGCGAGCTTCGGCGCCGCCGGACTCGCGCATCGACGACTCGCAATCATCGATGTGGAGGGGGGCGCGCAACCCCTGGGCAACGAGGACGGCTCGGTGGCCGTAACCTTTAACGGGGAGATCTACAATTTTAGTGAGTTACGATCGCGGCTGGAGGGCCTCGGGCACAGGTTTCGCACGGACTGCGACACCGAGGTAGTCGTCCATGCCTATGAGCAGTGGGGCGACCGTTGCGTGGACCAGTTCCGCGGCATGTTTGCCTTCGGGATCTGGGACCAGCGGAAGCAGCGGCTTCTTCTGGCCCGCGACCGAGTGGGAATCAAGCCGCTGTACTACGCGCGCCTGCCGCAGATGTTCGCTTTTTCCTCGGAACTTCAGGCGTTCGACGCAATCGGCGACTTCGAGCCACATGTGGACCTGCAGGCGCTGGACCTCTACCTGCATTTCCAGTACATCCCTGCTCCGTACAGCATCTACCGCGAGGTGCGGAAGCTCCCGCCGGGGCACACTCTGGCCGTAGACGCCGCGGGGAGCACGTTCGGAGCGCAGCGGTACTGGCGGCTTGGCACAGGTAGCAATCGTGCATTATCCGAAGGGCAGTGGATCGAGCGCCTGCACGAAGTGCTGGATGAAACGGTCCGGCTGCATCTGGTGTCCGATGTGCCGTTCGGAGCGTTTCTGTCCGGCGGGGTCGATTCGAGTACTGTCGTGGCCTACATGAGCCAGGCATGCGAGCTGCCGGTCCACACTTTCTCCATCGCGTTCGATGTGCCCGAGTTCGATGAAAGCCCGTACGCCCGTGAAGCGGCTCTGCGCTTGAACACGGTGCATCATGAGGAGATTGTACGACCGGATGCACTGGGGGTCCTTCCGATACTCGCGAGGCACTACGGCGAGCCTTTTGCCGACAGTTCGGCCGTGCCGACCTACTATGTGTCGCGGCTGGCGGCTGAGCATGTCAAGATGGTGCTTTCCGGCGACGGAGGCGATGAAAACTTCGCCGGATATACTTCTTATCAGACGCTGCTCTGGGAGCATCGTCGTCCGACCGGATTCTACCGTCGCGCGCGGCATTTCGCCGGCGGTCTGCTGCGGCAGGCCGGATTCCGGCCGGCGATCCCTTCACCCGACGACACCTGGTACGAACTGGCGGCCTCGCAGTATTTCGGAGATGCACTCAGACGGCGGCTGTGGCGCCCGGAATACCAGGCGCTCGCTGACCAGACGCGCGGCTGGTTTGACGGGCAGCTTCGCGATGCCCCCACGGCCAGCCTTTGCAGCCGCTACCAGCATTTCGACCTGCACAGCTACCTTCCGCACGATATTCTCACCAAGGTCGATATCGCCAGCATGATTCACGGGTTGGAAGTTCGCGTGCCGCTGCTCGACCACGTGCTGATGGAGACGGTGTCACAGCTTCCCGTGGAACTCAAGCTGAGGAGCACCGGCCGCGCGGTAGACGGTCAGACGCCGCCGATGATCGGCAAGTACCTGTTCAAAAAGAACGCCGAGCGGTTCTTCACCCGAGAGTTCCTCCACCGCGCGAAACGGGGCTTCTCGATACCGCTGGCCGAGTGGTTTCGCGGAAAGAACCGGGCCGAACTCGAGGAACGGCTGCGAACCTCGGACGGAGCCCTTTGCGAATGGTTCGAACCGGGTGTGATTGGGCAGTTTGTCGACGAACACATGAACGGGCGTGACCATTCTGGGCGCCTGTGGTCGCTCCTGGTCCTATCCGAGTGGCTGGAGCAGCGCACCAGGCAGATGGCTGTATGAACTTGGCCTGGCCTCCGTACCCAACCAGAATCCACTGCCGGCGCAATTACTCGTGAAGCCAATGCGCGTGATGTTCTGCTGCCAGTCGTACACGGCGGTGGGCGGCGTCGAAAGCTGGCTCACACAGCTTTGCCGCCGTCTGCCTGCAATCGGTTGGGAGCCGATCATAGCGCTGGCGAAGGGTGTCAAGGAACACCGCCCGGAGCGGTTCCGCCAATGGTATCCTGACTTGCCTACTGTGGAGATCGACGGCTCGCATCTGGACTACGAGGGCCGCGTTCGTGCCGTAATGCGGTCGATCCGGCAGCTTCGACCGTCCCTGGTGGTTCCCTTATCTCTGGTGGAGGCCTACGACGCAGCCTGCCACGCCAAGGCAGGTTTAGATATTCGCGTGCTGGCGCGGATAGCCGGGAACTTCCCCGAGCAGATGGCGGACCTTCGCCGCTATCGCGACTTCATTGACATGGTGGCCGGAGTGGCCGCACTCAATGTCGCCATGTCGATCCGCTGGGCCGGCATCCAGCCGTCGCGCGTCCGCCGCGCGATCTGCGGCGTCGATCCGCCGTTACCGGGCGTTACTCCCAAGGCCTGCGACGGCAGGCTCAGACTGGGATTGGTGTCGCGATTGGAGCAGCACGACAAGCGGGTATTGGATCTCATCCCGCTGTGCCGGCGGCTCCGCGAGCAGTCGGTTGAATACGTTCTGGATGTTGCGGGCGACGGTTCGTGTTCTGACGAGTTGCGGTCAGCACTGGCAGGCGACATCACTCAAGGCCGCGTGAGAATGCATGGCTGGCTTTCGAAGGAGGAAGTTTATCGCCGAATCTACCCACATCTTGACGTGATCCTGCTGCTTTCGGCATACGAAGGCTTTCCCAACGTGCTGCCCGAAGCCATGGTGCATGGGGCGGTGCCGGTGATCGCAGAGTATCTGGGCTGCCGCGCCGAGGGCTTCATCGAGCCAGAGAAGACCGGACTCACGTTTGCGGTTGGCGATACTGAAGGCGCGGCCGCGTGCCTCAAGCGTTTGGCCGACGACTCGTCGTTCAAAGAATGCCTTTCGGCACATGCCCGTCAACGGGCGGATTCAGAGTGCAGCAGGGAACGGAACGTGCAGCACTGGCGCGCCATACTCGAAGACACAATGAGCCTGCCACCCATGCGAAGCGGCTCCCTGCTCCCGCTGCGACGGACGTCGGCGGGACGACTGGATCGCTGGCACGTCCCGCCCTGGGTAAGAGACTCCGTCCGCCAGTTCCGGGGGCGTTGGTTTGGGGCGGCGGTCCCCCGTGCGGAGGAGTGGGCATTCTGCGGCCGAGACCACTCCGCGGAGATGCTCGCAGAAATCGAGCACTTCGCCCGCGAATTGGATCACGAGCCCGGAGGGATTTCGCAGGCAGCCGGCATCGCGAGTTGCCCTGCGATGGAAGAGACAGGGAGGCCGACAGTCAGTGGCGTGTAAGCTCCTTTTCGTTGCTCCCTCGGCGTACGTGTTGAGCGGTCTGGCCACTTGGCTCGACTACCTGGAGCCAGGGCTAACCGACCGTGGCTGGGATGTGATCATCGGCCTGGTGGAAGGTGCGCGACATCACAAACCGGAGAGGTATCTGGCGGAGCATGCCCATCGTCAATGGGTGAAGATCCCTTGTTTTACGGCAACAGCGGAAGGGCGCAGGCGAGCCGTGATCGGCGCACTCGACCACATTCGGCCCGATCTGGTCAACTCGGTGAACATCCCGGATGCCATGGCCGCAGTGGGCACACTTCGCGGAGCGGCCAGTTGGGCCCCCCGGATCACAGTGACAATCCACGGTACGATTCCCTATCTCTTCGAGAATATCGCGATCTACAGAAGGGTGCTCGACGGGGCGGTCTGCGCGAATCGGCTGGCGGTGCGGCTGGCAAATGAACTGGGCGGCTTGCCGTTGGAGCGCATCGCGTATGCTCCGTCCGGGGTCGTCGTGCCGCCGACAGCAGCCGTCGTCCCGCGCGAGGGGCGGCTGGTTATCGCCTGGGCAGGACGGATGGATCATCGGGAAAAACGCGCGTTGGACCTGCCATTGATTCTCGCCCAACTGAACCGCCGCGGAGTCCCCTTCGAGTGCCTGGTGGCGGGGGCCGGTCCGGACGAGGAATCGCTGCGGGAAAGACTCGCTGAATTCATCGGCAGTGGAAGCGTCCGCTGGCTGGGATGCGTTCCGCACCAGGAAATGGCGAAACGCGTCTTCCGAAACGCCCACGCCTTCCTGATGACTTCGGCGACGGAAGGGAGCCCGCATGTGGTGTGGGAAGCCATGGCAAATGGGTCGGCCTTGGTCACGGCTGCCTTTCTGGGGCTTGGGCACGACGGAGTGCTGGAGCATGGCAGCAACGCGCTGATCTACGCACCCGGCGACATCGAGGCCGCCTCCACACAGTTGGAGCTGTTGTGGCGGGACGGAGAACTGCTTTCGCGAATTGCCCGCTGCGGACGGGAGGCGGTGGCGAAACATTACTGCGTCGAGCGGTCGGTTGAGGCCTGGGATCGCGGCTTTCGGCAGCTCATGGACCTGCCAGCGCGACGGTCGAAGTGGCAGCCGCCCCAAGAGTCTAACGGCCGACTCGACCGGCTGCTCGGGCCACGGTTGGCAGAGTCGTGCCGTATCGCACTCGGCCGCCGGCGCGAACTCCCGTGCCCGGGTGCGGAATGGCCGCACACGCACGGAACCAGGGACTGGGAAGACGATGCCTTCTGGTCAATGGCAGTGGCCGAGGATCAAGCCGCGACTAACGCACGTCACCTGATCTCAGTTCGCGAGCAGACTGAGTCGAGGCTTGAATCGTGAACGTCTCAATCGTCATCTGCACCTACAATCGGGCCGTGGCGCTCGAGGCAACGCTGGCCAGCGCGTGCCGGCTGGCCGTTCCGCGAACGCCCTGGGAACTGCTGGTTGTCGACAACAACTCACGGGATAACACGCGGGCGGTGACAGACAGTTTCCGTGACCGCCTGCCGCTGCGTTACATCTTTGAACCGCGGCAGGGGAAGACCATTGCATTGAATCGAGCGGTCGGCGAGTCGACCGGCGAATTGCTTGTCTTTACCGACGATGACGTGCAGCTTGACGCCAATTGGCTCACCGCGTTTGTCGAGGGAGCGGAGCGGCACCCCGAGGCCGGCTGGTTCGGCGGCCGAATTACACCGTGGTTTCCGTCCGGCCGTCCAGGCTGGATCCGCCAGGAGTCAGTGCCGGCGCTGCGCGGGTATCTTGTACTTTACGATTTGGGTGATCGGGAACGGCGGTATGAGCCAGAGGACGAACCTCCCTGCGGCCCATGCATGGCAGTTCGCCGTGCTACGTTCGACCGCATCGGGCCTTACCGGGAGGACCTGGGCCCATCCGGCGATCGGAAGGGAACCCATGACGACAGCGAGTTGATATGGCGGGCCGCAGCAGCGGGAATTGGCGGCGTGTACCTGCCGCAGGCCGCCTGCGACCACCTCGTGCCTGCGGAACGGCTTGCGCTGCGCTGGTTCTATCGCTACGGCCTGGGCAAAGGGGCCAATGCTGTCCGAACCGAGATGAACGCTGTCGCCAATGGCGAGGCGAAGCGCGCCGCCTGGTACGCCATTCGTGCAGTGAGGCAGGCCGCCAAGGGGCGGTGGGACCGGGTGTGCCTGTGCGCGATGAACATCGGGATCGAAATCGGTCGGCGGCGGGAGTTCCAGAAGCGCATCGGGTGCCGGCAACCATCATCTCCATCCGCATAGCGTGGCATGCACCGAGGCAAACAGATAGGGCATATGCGTACGCTCTGTGACGATGACCTTGCCGGTGCGCGCCATCAGCGTCCCTTGCATGTGGGCCTGGCGTACTGGGATCCGTTCACGGCGGGAGGAGTGCAATCGCAAATTGCCGGCCGCGTAGAGCACCTCGGTTATCCGGGCGGACCGGTGCGCTACACCCTGTTCAGCGGAAGACGGGCGCCCGAGCCGTCGCCGTGGCCTCACGTGCGAACCGAGGTGTTCGAGGGGCGCGGGGTCTTGAGCGTGGCGGTCTGGGAGTACCTCGCGGCACGGAACCTGAAGAAGAAGCTGGCGGCGGTTCATGAGGAAGATCCGCTGGATCTCGTCGAACTGCATGCAGGGGGTGCGGGACCGGCCGTCGCCGCGTGGTCGCGACGCAGTGCCGTTCCGTATGTCTTCGTGTCGCATTCGTTGCGAGCCGTAAGCCGGTTCTCGGACTTCCGTTGGGAACTGGCGAAATACTACGCCTGGAGCAACCGTCGCGCGGCACGCGATGCATGCCGGGTGGTCACAGTGAGCGAGGCGCTCCGGCGGGAATGGATGCGGTGGGGCGTGCCAGGCGAGAAGATTATCGTTCTGCGCGCGGCGGTGGACGATGCAGAGACTGGCCCCGCCACGACAAGCCACCTGAAAGATGGATCGCTTGAGTTGCTCTTCGTCGGAAGGACATCGTACGAAAAGGGACTGGATCTGTTGATTGATGCAGTAGCCGAGTGTGTGCGACGGGAGTTTCCACTCCGAGTGCGTATCGCGGGAAGCGTCGGTCCGGAGCACACCGCCAGACAACAAGTGACCCGGGAGCGCCTGCCGGTTGAGTTTCTTGGCGCACTCGATAACGCCGCCGCCCGTTCGTTGATGCATGACGCAGACTTGCTTGTCATTCCCTCGCGCTATGACTCGTGTCCGGTCGTTGCGCTGGAGGGGCTGTGTGCCGGCGCGCTGATCCTGGCAGCTCGAAGCGGCGGATTGCCGGAAATCATCGAAGATGGTGAGACGGGAATCCTCGTTCCTGCGGAGGATTCAAGATCACTCGCCGACGCGATTACACAAGTGGCGGCCGGACGCGAGCGTTTTGCACACATTCGCGAGGCGGCCCGCCGGGCCAGCCGGCGTTTCACCTGGCCAGTTCGGGCAAATGAGATACTCGATCTCTATCAGGATATTTGCGGGCTTGAAAGGTCGTCAGACATAGGAAGCGGCCCGACGCGCCATCCCGCCGATTCAGATCTTCTGTCGGGCGACACACTGCAAATGGCCCGAGCGAGGCGCTGCTGATCGATGTGCGGCATTACGGGTATCGTACGATTCGATGGCGGCGAGGTCTCTCGTGGGGAGTTGGCGCGGATGACCGACCGGCTGCGGCATCGCGGACCGGACGGCCGTGGCGAGCGCGTATCGGGGCGATTCGGGATTGGGCATCGCCGCCTGGCCGTAATCGACCTGTCGACCGGAGCACAGCCGCTCGGAAATGAGGATGGCACAATCTGGGTCACATACAACGGCGAAATCTACAATTTCCAGGAGCTGCGGCGGGAACTGCAAGGCCTTGGCCACCAATTCCACACCGACCATTGCGATACGGAAGTCATCGTGCATGGCTATGAGGAGTGGGGGGAGGCGTGTGTTGAACACTTCCGCGGCATGTTTGCCTTTGCCGTCCTGGACGAGCGCCAGCGACGATTCTTCCTGGCTCGAGATCGCCTGGGCGTAAAGCCGCTCTACTACTTCCTGAGCCCCGATCGACTTTGTTTCGCCTCCGAATTGCAGGCATTCGCGGAGCTCGACGAGCCCCCGCGGAAGGTGAGCCTGCGGGCGGTCGATCTGTACCTCGAACATCTCTACATCCCCGCGCCGTGGACGGTCTTTGAGAACGTCTACAAACTCGAGCCCGGCTGGACGCTGAGCGTCGACGAACATGGAAAGGTTGAGAAACGGCGGTACTGGCGTCTCGAGTTCGATCCCGACTACGACGTTCCGGAGGAAGAATGGACCGAACGCCTGGGGGCGGAGCTTGCGGAGGCGGTGCGGATGCGGCTGGTAGCCGATGTGCCCGTGGGCGCGTTTCTGTCGGGCGGCATCGATTCGAGCCTCGTAGTATCACAGATGTCGCGGCTCATGCCGCAGCCGGTCAAGACATTCACGATTGCCTTCCGCGACGCCGAGTACAACGAAGCCGATGTGGCGTCGAAGACGGCTGCCAGGTTGAGCACCATCCACCGGCAGCAGCTGATCGACCCGGCCGACGAGGGTCGCTTGCCGGAACTGGTACGCCACTTCGGCGAGCCGTTTGCCGACAGTTCGATGATGCCTACCTTTGCGGTGTCGAGGCTGGCGAGGGAGAACGTGACCGTCGCCCTGACGGGTGACGGTGGGGATGAGGCGTTTGCCGGCTACTCCTGGCTTCAGGGGATCGTCAGCTTGTTTCGCGGTCCTGCGGCGAGTTGGACCGATGCACTCGGCCGACTCGCCCGGCGGCAGCTCGGGCGCATGAGCATCTGGCCCGAACGGACACAGCCATTGCAGGTTTTGCGGCAAGCGACGAGTTGCTTCTCCTGCTCCGGCCGGCGGCAACTGTGGCGCGACGATGTCGGAAGGACCGCGGGGGACCGCCCGTCACTTGTGTCGCTGGCAGAAGACGACCTGCGAGGTCTTGACCTCTGCTCTCAGGTACAGTGGCTCGATTACCAGTGGTACCTGCCTTCCGATATCCTCACGAAGGTAGACGTAACGAGCATGTATCACGCGTTGGAAGTCCGAGTGCCGTTGGTCGACCACCGCCTGGTGGAACTTGCCGCACGGATCCCTTCGGAGTTCAAAGCACGGATGAACGGCTCGGGCGTGTCGGGCAAGTACCTGCTGCGGAAGCTCGCCTCGCGATGCCTGGGCCCGGACGTAGCCAACTATCGGAAACATGGATTCGCCGTACCGTTGAGCGATTGGCTGAAAGGCGAGAAACTCGCTCGGCTTCGGCATTCGCTGCTGGCGCCCGAATCCCGGCTTAATGAGCTATTCTCTCGAGCCGCGATCAAGAGGCTCCTTGCGGAGGAAGGAAGCGGTAACACGCGCAAGCTGCAATTGTGGACGCTAGCCGTGCTGGCGGAATGGTTCCGGCAGCATCCTGACGCGGTACTCGGGTAGGCAAGGATGACAATCGAAGTGCAGTCCGGCGAGATTTCGGCGGAAACAGAGGCCCCAGTGGTTAACGGGCTGGTATCGACAATCATTCCGGTATTCAACCGAACGCCGATGCTGCGGGAGGCGGTCTCAAGTGTGCTCGCGCAAACCTACCGGCCGATTGAGATTATTATCGTCGATGATGGTTCGACGGATGGTACGGCGGACGTTTGCGATGAGTTGGCTGCCGAGCACTCAGATGTGATTCGCGCCGTCCACCAGCCAAACCACGGACCGGGAGTGGCGCGGGAGGCAGGGCGGCGGCTGGCGCGGGGGAGCTACATTCAGTATCTCGACAGCGACGACCTCCTGCATCCTGCGAAGTTTCTCGCCCAGGTTAGCGCGCTGGGGAAGCATCCGGAATGCGGGGCCGCCTACTGCTACTGCCGGCACTATCTGCTCGGCGAGACACCCCGCGATAGAGCCTGGAAGAAATCGGGAATGACCTTTGAGGCGATGTATCCGCTGATGCTCGTCGAGCGATGGTGGGATACACCGTGCCCGCTGTGGCGGAGATCCGTTTGCGATGCTGTCGGCCCGTGGACCGATCTGCGGCTGGAAGAGGATTGGGAGTACGACTGCCGCGCGGCGGCGCTCGGCACGCGTCTCGTGCATTGCCAGGAGTTCCTCGTCGACATCCGCGATCACGGCCAGGGACGACTTTCGCGAGGCTCGGGCCGCTCGGCGGAACGGATGCGTCATCGCGCACGGGCGCATCGGTTGATGTACGGACACGCGCTGCGTGCCGGAATATCACCGGACAGTCCGTACATGCGGTTTTTTGCACGTTCGCTCTTCCTGCTCACGCGACAGTGCGGTGCGGCCGGGCTGGCCGAGGAATCGCGAGAGTTGTTTGATCTCGCCCGCCAGGCGTCAGGTGCCGCTCGTGCTCAGGGACGCGACTTCGCGATCTACGGCCGAGTGGCCCGTCTCTTCGGCTGGCGGGCGGCTGGGCGGCTGGCCTGCTGGCTGGATACCGCTCGCGATTGCCTGACTGCGCAAAGCGAAGGGACCGCGACCGACCAGCTCGCCGGCCTGGCTCAGAGTGAGTTTCGCTAATGGGACTGCAAAGCCGCACAGTTCCTGGCAGAGTATCGGTCGTGACGGCCGTGCACAACGGCCGCCGGTACCTTGAAGACTCGCTTCGCAGCATCATGCGGCAGGAACGTGTCGATCTGGAACTGATCGTCATTGATGATGGATCGACCGACAGCACGCCTGAAGTTCTGGAACAACTGGCGTCCGAAGACTTGCGCATTCGCGTTGTCCGGCAGGAGAACTGCGGGCTGACCCGCGCGCTGATCCGCGGGTGCGAAGAGGCTTCCGGCGAGTACATCGCGAGACACGACGCCGACGATCTCTCGCTGCCGGGACGGCTGGCCCTGGAACTAGAGCTGCTTCGAGAGCGTCCCGAGTTGAGCATGGCCGCATGCTGGAGCCGCGTGATCGGACCGGAAGACGAGCCCTTGTACGATATCCGGCATATCGCCGAGCCGCCGGATTCCACCAATGGACTCGTGAATCGGCACGAGAGCCCCTGTCACGGTTCGGTCATGTTTCGCAAGCGCGACTATGCAGCGGTGGGAGGATACCGGAGCGAGTTCAGAGTGGCACAGGATCTCGATCTGTGGCTGCGGTTAACTGCGCGAGGCCAGATTGCCTACGTGCCCCAGGTGCTATACGAATGGCGGATTCACGACCGCGCGATAACCGCTTCGAGCCGATTGCTGCAGGAAAAGCTGGGAGATCTGGCACGACAGTGCCATCGCGCGCGGACGGCAGGACAGGATGACACGCTCCTGCTTATGCAGGCATCGCAAGCGAGTTCGGCAGAACACCGCCCCGCAGAGCCGGCGACCAACGCCTACTTTATCGGCAAGTGCCTGCTCGACCGGCGAGATCGCCGGGCGGTCGCCTACCTTTGGCGGAGCGTTCGCGAGGCCCCGCTCGCCGGCCGGCGCTGGGGGGCGCTGGCCGCAGCGGGACTTCTTTGCCGTCAATGCTGGGTACAAGTCAAATCGGAAGAGAATTCAACCCCGTGTCTCGACACGAAATAGCCTCCTCGACCGTCTCGGAGCGACAGCCAGGCTGTGGCTGCGCGGGCTCGTGTGCCGAACTGAGCATCGCGATCCCGACCTATGGTCGCGGCCAAGTACTTCTGGACACGATCGCGGCCCTGGTTGCTCAGGAGCCAGCCGCGGCCGAGATGCTCGTCGTCGATCAGACTCTGCGACACGAATCGCACGTGGCGAAACAATTGGCCGCATGGCACGATGCCGGCGTGATCCGTTGGATACGCCTCGAACAGCCGAGCGTGCCGGCGGCAATGAACGTTGCTCTGCGGCTCGCCCGGCAGCCAGTCGTCTTGTTCCTGGATGACGATATCCGGCCGGCGGCGCGTTTGATTGCCGCGCACGCGGAGGGCTATCGGGACAACCGGGTATGGGCGATTGCCGGGCAGGTGCTTCAGCCGGGCGAAACGCCCGCAGAGGCTCCCCCTGGCCGGAAACGGAGAGGAATCTGGCGCGATCTCGACTTCCGCTTCTGGAGTCGCCAGCGGAGTACGGTCGTCAATTGCATGGCGGGCAACCTTTCCGTGCGACGCGACCGGGCATTGGAGGTGGGCGGATTTGACGAGAACTTTGTCGGCGTGGCCTATCGTTTCGAGACCGAGTTCGCCCGGCGACTCGCCGAGCGGGGAGGGATCATTCAGTACGAACCGGCGGCAAGGATCGACCACCTCCGCGCTGCCCGAGGAGGAACGCGGGCGCACGGCAACCATCTTCGCAGCATCGCGCCCGATCATTCCGTGGGCGATTACTACTTCGCCATTCGACAGGCCCGAGGCGCTGAGCGCGCGCTATACATGGCGGCTCGATTCTGCCGGGCCATGTGGGCCAGGTACCTGCTCACGCATCCGTGGTGGATTCCGGTGCGGGCGATCGCCGAGCTGCGCGGGCTGGCCTTGGCGTGCCAGTTGTCTCGCCAGGGGCCGAAGTTGATCTCAGCAAGCGGAGGGGAAGAGCAATGAGCTTTCGCTTCGCTGCGGTCATCTCTCATCCGATCCAGCACTACGCGCCGGTATTCCGCGAACTGGCCAAGACGCCGGGTATTTCGGTCAAGGTATTCTACTGCTGCGACTGGGGAGTCAAGCCGACCTTCGATGCGGGATTCGGTTGCGAATTCGCCTGGGATGTGCCGCTTCTAGATGGATACGATTACGAGTTCGTGCCCATCCGGCGTCCGCCTCGGCACCACGGGTTCTGGGAAATCGACAACCCAGCGATGGCAGCCCGCCTGGAAGACTTCAGCCCGCACGCGATGTGGCTGCACGGCTACGGCCAGAGAAGCTGCTGGCGGGCCCTCGGATGGGCCCGTGGGCGGACGGCGGTGATCCACTTTGGCGATTCGGAGTTGGTTCGCCCGCGATCGCTGCCGCGGCGAGTTCTGAAGAACTTGATCGTCCGGCATTTTTTTCGTCGCTGTGATGCGTTCATCACCATCGGTGACAACAACGAGCGGTATTATGAGCATTATGGCGTGCCTCGCAGCAAGATGTTCCGTGGCGCATGCCCGATTGACGTGAACCGGTTCCGAGAAAGAGTGCATCAAGCAGGCACGAACGCGCGAAAGGAAATCCGGCAGCGTTTCGGCATTCCTGATCAGGCTGTCGCGGCGGTCTGGTCGGCCAAAATGGTTGGTTTGAAACGCCCCGGTGATCTGGTCGATGCCATCGCACGATTGCGGGAAATGCCCGTGCATGCGATCTTCCTCGGGGACGGACCACTGCGTCAAGAGCTGGAGAACCGCGTCCGGCGCGATTCGCTTGAGGCCCGCGTGCATTTCACCGGCTTCGTGAATCAGCGCGACATCGCAGTCATGCTGTCTGCGGGCGATCTCCTGGCCATTACCTCCGACCGCGACGCCCATCCGCTGGCGGTAGCCGAATCGCTCACCGTGGGTCATCCAATCGTGGCCTCGGACCGCATCGGCTGCATCGGACCGACCGACAGTGCCAGGCCCGGCGTCAATGCACTCGTTTATCCGGTGGGCGACACGGCGGCGATGGCTCGGGCGATTGCGCGCATCGCGAGCGACCAGGAACTCCGCGGGCGAATGAGCCGTGCGTCCTGGGAGCTCGCCAAGAGCCAGGATGTGAGCGTAACGGTGCGCGCCGTGCTCCAGGCGATCCAGTCTCTCCGCACGCCATTCGCAGACCGATGGCAGGAGGCTCCTGCCGGTCTTCCGGCCGGTGACGCAACGGCGGACGACGCGCGGGGCGCCATCGCGGTGACGATCTGAGCTTACAGAAAGAAATACACGCCGGGTAGGTATGCCAAACCAAGATCCGCTTTTCGTCCATGCGGCCCTTATCCTGCTGGGCTTGATCATCGCCGGGGGCGCCTTGGCCAGCCTGCGCGACTGGCGTGCCGGAATGTGGTTCTGGCTCCTGGCCGGAGTGTTGCAGGACCCGGTGCGGAAGATTCTTCCCGGTACGCCTCCAATTCTGACCCTCTCCTTCACGCCGATCTACTTCGCCATGTTCGCCGGCCTGCTGGCGAAGACCGACGCCTTCGGGTCCTTTCGGCGGAAGTTTCCGGAACTGGTGCCGATTGCGACCCTGTTCTGCATGACGCTGGTAGTCTCTTTCGCGCAGACGCTCAGCTACGGGCGTCCGGCCTACTCGGTGGCGGTTCTGGGGCTGTTTTCCTATGTGGGAGGAGTCCCCGCAATCCTGCTCGGATTCCAGTACGTCAGGCGGTCGCATCTCGAAGTGCATCGCGTCCTGTATGTGCTGATGGGTATTACGACCGTGATGCTCACTGGGGTGTTCCTGGAATACATGGAGGTCAGACTGCCCGTGCCGGCGCTGGGGACGATCGTGCAGCGAGAATGGCTCCGCTGGGTTGAAGGGCACGAGATGCGCATGATAAGTGGGTTCTATCGCACACCCGAGATTATGGGCTGGCACGCGATGACGCTGGTCATGCTGGGCCTCTACTTCATGGTCCGCCGCCCCTCGTTCACTTTGCTCTGGTGGTCGCTGATGGGGCTGGGCGGATACGCGGTGCTCTTGAGCTGCCGGCGAAAGATGTTTCTGGCGTTGCTGGTCTACGTGGCGGCTTTGATCATCATTTCACGAGGAGCCGTTCGTCGTCGCCTGGCGGTCTATGCGGCGATCACCGCGGCTGTGATCGTACCCGTGCTGCTCCTGGTGACCGAGCACAAGTACCTCCTGGCCGCGCAGACAGGTCTGACCACGGCGGGTGCCAAGGCCGCGGAGAAGGGATTTGCCGGCCCCATGTGGCTGGTGAACCTCGTTGGCCCCTTCGGGTTTGGGGTGGGAACGAAATCGCAGGGGACGCAGCACCTGGATTACATGATTCAGACGCCGCTGGTCGAGGGAGGATTTGAGAAGATACTGGTCGAAGTGGGAGTGGTTGGCGTCACGGCGGCATGCCTGCTTCTGATAATGCTCGTCATTGCGGCCGCCCGCTGCATCCGCTACACGATCGTGCGTACGGACGATAACACGCTCCTGGTCGGCATCGCCGCCCTGCTGTGCGCGAACCTGGCGACGTTTGTGATCAGCTTCCAGACCTATGGTGATCCGTTCATTGTGTCGCTGCTGGGGTTCTTGTTCGGAGTGCTGCTCTCAGTAAGCCGAGTGCCTTCTCAGCCCTCTTCCGATGCAGGCCGGGACGATGTGCCCATGCGCCGCGGCAGGAACCGACGCCGCCGGACAGCCGAGCAACCGAGACGAACGCGAAGAAGCACGCCCCCGGTGGAAGCCCGGATGGAGTAGTCGTCGGACAATGCGAATCCTGTTCTTGACGACTGAGATTGGTGGACACGGCGGCATTCAGTATGCCGGGCGATTGTTCGTCCGCGCGATGGGCGACATATTTCCCGATTGCTGCGTGAGGGTGGTCAGCATTCTCGACCAGAGCGGCCCGCTGGAGACGGCCAGCGGCACTTGCGAAATCCGGGGTGGAGCGGGCAGTCGATTCCAAGCGGTCCGTATCGGCTACAGCGAACTTCGCCGATCGGATTGGGACCTTGTCGTTCTGGGACATGTGAACCTTGCGCCGCTACTGCTGTTTCATCGGCCGGTATTAGTGCCGGTGACGGGGTGGATCTACGGCGTCGAGGCCTGGCATCCGCTGGGGGCGGCGCGGCGCCGGGGGATGCAACGCCTTGACCAGGCGCTCTACATCTCACGACACACGCAGCAGGCCGCCTGGCAGGCCAACCCGTGGTTGGTCCGGGTGCCGGCCGCAGTCTGCCATCTCGGGCTGGGAGCCGAAACCGAGACTCGGCAAAGCGACAGAGCCCCGCCGATGGAAGGCGAGTTTGCGCTGATGATCGGTCGCATGGCGAGCGGCGAGCGCTACAAGGGACACGAGGAGATGATCCGGGTGTGGCCACGACTGGCGAGCCTGCGCCCCGATCTGCCGCTGATGATCATCGGCAACGGCGACGATCGTCCGCGATTGGAGCACCTTGCCCGAGAGCTCGGGGCAGATGTTCGCTTTCTTGGAGCCGTAGACGACGCTGCTCGCGATGCCTGCCTGGCGGCCTGCCGCGCGTTCTGCTTGCCGTCGCGCGGTGAAGGATTTGGGTTGGTGTACCTGGAGGCGATGCGACAAGGCAAGCCGGTGCTGGCCGGGGCGGGCGACGCCGGGCCTGAGGTGGTCGCGGATCATGTCACCGGGCGCACCGTTGACCCCACTGCCGAAGATGAGTTGCTTGGCGGTCTAGTCGAGGTCCTGGGCCCGAAGGCCGAGCTGATGGGCCAGGCGGGAAGGGAACGTTTCCAAGAGGGATTTTCCTACCAAGCGTTCGTCGAGCGGCTCGCCAAATATTATCGCGGGTTGATCGAAGGGCACGGCCGGCCGGCGGAAGCATCGCTACCGGCAACCTGAAGAAGCAATCGCATGTGCGGAATCGCAGGAATCCTGACCGCTCGACACGATCGACCGCTTGCGCCGATCCTGACAGCGATGCGCGCCGCGATTGCGCATCGGGGGCCGGACGATGGCGGGATTGCCGAGACTGATGCAGGGGCCGGATTCCGGTTGGGGCTTGCGCACACACGGCTATCGATCATCGATCTCTCGGACGCCGGTCACCAGCCGATGACTGACACGGCGACCGGCTCGTGGGTAGTGTACAACGGCGAGATCTACAATCACCGCGAACTGCGCCGCGAGCTGGCAGACCAGCCGTACTCTTCCACGAGCGACACCGAGACGCTGCTGAAGGGATGGATCGAGCGCGGAGAACGACTGCTGCCTTCATTGCGGGGGATGTTCGCCTTCGGCCTCTACGACTCGCGGCGACACAGGTTCTGGCTGGTCCGCGACCGGTTGGGCATTAAGCCCTTGTATGTTGCCCAGCCCGATGGCGAGACCTGGGTGTTCGCCTCCGAAGTACGGGCCATTCTGGCGTCGGGACTGGTCGAGCGAAGACTGGACGAGGCGGCCGTCCGGTCTTACTTGGCATTGGGCGCCGCCACTGCGCCTTGGACGATGATCGAGGGCATCTCCAGCATCATGCCCGGTGAAGCGTGGCCCTTCGACCTGTCGCGTAACGGCCCCTTGAAACCGGAACCGAAGCGCTATTGGGAGTTGCCCCCGGCGGATCTTGCCACGCCGAAGCTGCGTCGTGAGGAAGCCGTCGAGCGGTTGCGGCCGCTATTGCTGGAGGCCACCGGGCTGCGGATGCTCGCCGATGTACCCGTAAGCGTGTTTCTCTCCGGCGGCATCGACTCCAGCGCGCTGGTGGCCCTGCTGTCTTGTCAGGGTTTCCGGCCGACCGCGTTCTCGATCGGCTTTGACGAGATGCAGTACGACGAATCCGGTCATGCACAGACGGTAGCGAAGCGGTTTGGTGTGGAGCATGCAGCGATTGTGTTGCGAGGCAGCGATGTCCTTGGCGAGGTTGAGGCTGCCGTTTCCGCCTACGATCAGCCTTCGGTGGACGGCCTCAATACATACTTCATTTCGCAGGCAGTGCGGCGACAAGGGATAAAAGTCGCGTTGTCGGGACTCGGCGGCGACGAATTGTTTGCCGGCTATCCCTATTTCCGGCAAATGGCCAGGCTGGAGCGTCCACTGGCCTCCGCGGCCGTGCGGGCCGGGTCGGCGGCGTTGGGATGGTTTCGTCCAAACGATGCCCGGGTGGCCAAAGTCCGCGAGATCACCACCGGCCCGACCGATCGCTTGTCGCGTTACAGCGCCTGTCGGGGCGTGATGCTCGCGGCGAGGCGGCAACGAGTCGGCGGCGGGATCGACGGTTGCGGACCGCTGCTGCCGATATGCCTGCGGCAACGGCTGGCGGCAGCGGTGACCGGGTTGGACGCGGTCTCGGCGCACTCCGTGCTCGATCTGTCGGTCTACATGGCAAACATGCTCTTGCGCGATACGGATCAAATGAGCATGGCCCACGCACTTGAAATGCGGGTGCCGCTGCTGGATCACCGCCTCGTCGAAGAGGTCGTGGCGATGCCGGGCTCGCTGAAGACGGCCGCAGGTGCGACCAGCCGCGCGAAAGGACTCCTGGTCGATGCCCTGCCCGAACCGCTACCGACCCGGGTGGTGCGCCGAAAGAAGATGGGCTTCGTGCTCCCTTGGGAACGCTGGCTGCGGGGCGAGCTTCGCCCGTGGGTGGACGGACTTCTCGGCGATGGTCGTTTCGTGGCCGCGGCCGGCCTCGATCCACAGGGAGTCGCCGATGTGTGGTCTGAGTTCCAGCAGCACCGGCAAGGAATCCGGTCGGCGGAAATCCTGAGCCTGACCAATCTCGTGCACTGGGTCCGCCAGCACGAGTTAGATCCTCCCTCTTCGTCAGCGGTTTCGAACACCTGAGCGGCTATTCGCCGATCCTGCGATGCGCGTGCTCCACGTGATACCCGGCATTTCGGCCCGCTACGGCGGTCCTAGTCAGGCGGTGTTCGGCATGTGCCGCGCGCTGGGACACAGTACGGACATCGAGCCCGAGATCGTTACCACCGATGCCGACGGCCCGGGAGGACGGATGCCCTCAGCCGGAGGCAACCCGCGGCTTCACGAGGGAACCCTGGTTTGGATGTTCCCTCGGCTTTGGTCGGAGAAGTGGAAATACTCACGGGATCTGGCCGAGTGGCTGCGGGGGAACATTCGGCGGTACGATGCGCTCCATGTGCATTGCCTGTTCTGCCATTCAACCGCCGCGGCATGCCGCGAGGCCGCTCGGGCTGGTGTGCCGGTGGTGCTTCGGACATGCGGGATGCTCGCTCCTTATTCGCTGTCACGGTCGCGTTGGGCAAAGTCGTTCTATTGGCAACTCATTGAGCGCCGTAGTTTCGACGCGGCCGACTGCCTGCACGCGACGACGCCCGACGAGCAGGAAGAACTGAGGAAGCGGTTCCCCCGCAAGCGGGTCGAGTGCATTCCATTGGGAGTAAGCGACGAGGCGTTGGAACTGCCCCCCACCGGCGCCGAATTCCGAACGCGTTTTGGAATCCAGGCCGAAGCGAGATTGGTGCTTTTTCTTTCGCGTCTCCACCGTAAGAAGGGACTAGCCGATCTACTCCTTCCGGCGCTGGCAAGCTTGCCGGGTGACGTCCTCCTGGCCATCGTTGGAGACGAAGACGGACATGATCCGGCCTACGCCCAGGAGTGTCGGCAGGCGGTGCACACGTTGGGTCTCGAATCACGCGTGGTCTTCACGGGCGCGATCTACGGATCGGAGAAATGGAGCGCTTACGACGCTGCCGACGTTTATGTTCTGCCCAGCCGGCATGAGAACTTTGGAGCGACGGTCGTTGAATCGATGGCCCGCGGCACGCCGGTAGTCTTTTGCAGCGGCGTGCAAGCGGGGCGATACGTCGTCGAGGCCGGCGCGGGACTGGCCACCAATTACGACGTGTCGGGGCTGGCGGACTCGTTGAGAGAGATTCTTGACTTCACGCCCCAGGACCGCGCGTCGATGGGGTACCACGGGCGGGAGTATGTCGGTCAGAACCTGAGTTGGGAACGCTCGGCGCGATCACTGGCCACCTTGTACAGGGAACTGGTCTCACCGCAGTGTTTGCCGACAGAGCCGGCCGCTCCGGTGGCAAGAGCATGACGATATCGCAAGAACCGCGGCGAATGGTACGGATCGGGCCCGGCGATTGCCCCAGCCCGCACAGCAGGGCGAACAAGGCGGCGCGTGTGCTGTGGGGGATCGCCTGGCTACTGTTGTTCCGGCCCACGCCGAAGGTGCTTCACCGCTGGCGGGCATTCCTTCTCCGGTTGTTCGGCGCAAGGGTCGGCCGCGGTGTGAAGGTATTCTCTTCCGTCCGGATCTGGGCCCCGTGGAACTTGACGCTTGGTGACCACGCGACCGTTTCGGGCGACGTGGACTGTTACTGCGTCGCGCCGATCCGCATTGGCGCGCACGCCACGGTGTCTCAATACGCGATGTTGTGCACGGCGACGCACGACGTCGACGATCCTTACATGCGGTTGGTGACCGCGCCAGTGATAGTCGAAGACGAAGCATGGGTCTGCGCCGGCGCTTATGTCGGTCCCGGTGTCACCATTGCGCAGGGGGCGGTGGCGGGAGCGCGCTCGGTGGTGGTGAGAGATGTCCCGAGCTGGACGATTGTGGCCGGCAATCCGGCGCGCGAGATTCGCCGGCGGATGTGCCATATGGCGGGGAGTGACGACGAGTTATGAGCCATCCTCGACTGTCGGTTGTCATCCTCGCGCGCAACGAAGCCCGCGACATCGGCCGCTGCCTCGCCTCGGTGGCATGGTGTGATGAGGTGGTGGTTGTCGACGACCATTCCCAGGACGCGACGGTCGAAATCGCACGGGGATGGGGCGCCCGAGTCTGCAGTCACCGCTTCGAGTCGTTCGCCCAGCAGAGAAACTGGGCGCTCGATTTTGTCGACCTACGGAATCCATGGGTCTTAATGCTCGACGCTGATGAGGCCCTGACACCCGCGGTGCAGCGGGAAATCCTGCTCGCCTTGAGCGAGCCTGACGCCTCGGTAGCCGGATTCCTCATGTGTCGCAAGACCATGTTCCTCGGCCGCTGGCTGCGGCATGCCGATGGCTTTCCGGTATGGATCATGCGGCTGGTCCATCGCGATCGTGCGCGCTTTGTCGATGCGGGACATGGCGAAGTGCCGGCCCCCCCTGTCGACGGAGTACTGAAGAAGATCCCTGAGCCGTTCCTGCACTACCCGTTCGAAAAGGGCTTAAGTCACTGGCTCGCCCGGCATAACACTTACTCGACCCGTGAAGCGGAACTGGAGCGGGACTCGCCGCCTGAATGGCGATGGCGGGATCTCGTGGCCCGCAACGCGCCGCAGAGGCGGCGTTCTTTGCGCAATATGGCACGTCGACTGCCACTGCGACCGTTGCTGCGGTTCTGCCATCATTATCTCTGGAAACGGGGTTTTCTCGACGGCCGCGCAGGACTCGCCTACAGCCTTCTCATGGCCGGATACGAGGCGGTGATCGTTCTCAAACGCTGGGAGACGGAAATGCCCGCAGCGGAGCCGGCGCCGACAGTCGTCCAGCCGCGGTGGCGCAAGCCAGAAGAACCGGCACGCGCGCTGCCTCGATAGCGCAGCGGAGCGGTCACCGGCGGGCACATTCCACAAGCCGCCTGATACCCTGCCCGGTTTCTCTGATTCCGCCTCAACCACGCGGGACGCGCCTTCACGGCGGGCTGACGTCGCCTTTGACGCGATAGAGGTGCACGGCATAGCCGCTGAACTCGTCCTCGAACCTGCCCTTTTCGAGGGGCAGCTTGCGGTCCTCCCCAATCACCTCGACCTCGCCGTCGAACTTGTCGCGCAGTTGGACCGTCGCTCGCACGGGTGCGTCTTCCATTCGCACTGCAAAGATGTAGGCATCATTGCCTTGCCGTTTGGCGACCGCCGCCACTGGGACGGTGTCCATTGCGGCGGCTAACTCGGGCGAGACGGCGGCCGGTTCGCAGACAATCGTCAGGCCCTGAGGCACGCTCGGGCTGCGGATGGCCGGTGCCAGGCGGTGGATCTCTTCGTTGATGCGTTTCACGGCTGCCGACATCTCGGCATCGGCCAGCAGGCCGGCCTCGATCGGGGTGGGCTCGAACTGGTGGCAGAAGTAAATCAGCCCCTGGGAGCCGTGGATGATTGACATCCATACCTCGGCTTTCACCTGCGCCGGCGTCGGCTTCACTTTGGCGTTCCCGATGTGGGTGCATTCGATGCAGTTCCACACGCTGCGTCTGTCGCCGGCCCATCTCTTCAGCCGGTCAACGCCCCGAGCCACGTACCACAGCTTGCCCGCGACCGCCGGGCGGTCGTGGACCGCGGGGTAGATGTCGAACGAGGCGATGTCGCACCCCTCAACGTACTCCGGGTAGTCTTCGGGGTGATTCGTCCGCACGCCCCGGCCGTGCCATCCGTCCCAGGCCACTCCCTGGCCAAGATTGAGCAGCACCGGTCGGCTCGGATCACGGTCCTTGATCCGGCGATACTGCTCAACGATCCTCGCCGGGTCAATCGGCGGCCCGTATCCCCCACCACCGCGAATCGGCTGGGCATTGTCCGGTTCATCGCCATGCATCCAGGCAACGATCATTGGGTTGTCAAGCTGCGTCAGCGCATATTCGTTCTGCCCGCAGATGACGTGCATGCCGCGCTGCCGGAGTTCGGCAAGTTGCTCCTCGTTTGGACCTCGCCATAGCCCAATGTAGAGGTTCACACCCAAATCCTTGTACCGTCCGGCGTTATCGGGGCGCTGGAGCCACACGGCGATCGGGAAGACGTCGGACCGGGTCAGGGGGGACGACTGCATCTGGGGGGCAACGGCGACTGTCGAAGTGCCCTCCGCGGCCTGGCCGACAGCAGCAATCGCCAGGCATCCCCCTGCCAGCATTGCCGCCATTGTGAATCGCACGTTACGCATGTTATTTGCTCCAAGAACGTGAAACTTTGACGGTAATGACGGTGAAAGCGGTAGTGACGAAGGTTCAGAAGATTTGCGTGGTGCCGGCAATAACCGTTGTGCCGGGCGATGCGGATACTCTGCGAATGACGGCGGAGGCAGCCGATCAAACCACTAGCGATGCTCCTGCCGCCCCAGCGTTCGGGAATGCGGGCAAGGGGACAACCGCGTTCACTCGACCCAATAACCTCCGCTCCTACCGTCACGCCCATGCCCAAACGCGTCGACATCAACGAAGTGACGCTGGCGGTGCTCCTGACGCTCGCGGCGTTCGCATCGGCGATCCTCTTATAAGGGGAATCGCGTATCGTGGTACAGAGTGTGTCAGCGGCCGTCAGGCCTCTTCCTCTTCTTTGATCTTGAACTCATCGCCTTCCAAGTTGAATCCGGCCGCTGCGGGGATGGAACTCGCGGCGGGCTGGCCCGTCGGCACAGCGGTCTCTCCGGGCGAAGCAGCGTGTTTCGGCATGTTAGGAACATACGGCCGGGTCATGAAGGCCACCCACGCGATCTCCCCCTTACGATCCTTGATCTGGTTGGCATACACCAGTTGCCAACCGACCTGGCCAAGCTCATTCATTTCCCTGGCAAGGAACTCCTCAGTCTTCTTGGTGACGGAGAGGTACTCCCACTTCTGCACCGCATGAACCGTGGCAGTCTTGGTCATGACAACCCTCCTCGGATGAATTGGTTCCGTGGTTGATTGTGCAACACCTCCCAACTTCTCCGACCGCAAAACCGCTCCGCATTACCTTCGCCCTTGTTGCACCAATCAAGCCAAAGGTCAGTAGCCCTCAGGGATAGTCTACCAGCCGGAATCCCCGCCGCCAGAGCCGGCGCGTCTGCCGAGGGAATCCAGGTATTCGGCCAGCGACTCCTCCCATGGCGGCATGGCAGGGCATCCGGCCAGCGCATGGTACCTGCCGGTATCGAGCACGCTGTAAGCGGGCCGGGGCGCGGCGAGCCCGTGTTCAGCCGTCGTGATGGGGTCGACGCGAATACTCAGGCCCGCCTGGCGAAAGATCTCGCGGGCAAAACCCAACCACGTGGTCTGGCCGCGACAAACCACGTGGTAGACGCCGCCCGCATCCGACTCCAGCAGAAAAGCAATCGCCCGGGCAACATGCACCACGCCGGTTGGCGTGCAGTGCTGGTCGTCCACCACGCGGAGTACATTTCGAGTCTCAGCCAGTCGCAGCATTGTGTCGACGAAGTTGCTGGCCGCCCGCGGCGCGCGCCGTCCATAGAGACCGCAGGTACGGATGATGACGTGCCGTGGGCAGGCCATAGCACGGAGTTCGCCTTCACGCTTGCTCGACGCATAGATGCCCTGCGGGTGCGGCTCGTCGCTCTCGCGGTACGGTGCGCGCACCGGCCGGTCGCCACCGAAGACATAATCGGTACTCACCTGCACAAGGGTCGCATCCGCCGCGCTGCAGGCCTCCGCCAGATGGGCCACACCAACAGCATTCACTGCGAAGCAGGCGTCAGGTTCGGCTTCGGCCTGATCCACCCGTGTATAGGCCGCAGTATTAATGACCGCCGCGGGCCGGATGGCCGCCATGGCCGCGGCGACTCTTTGAGGGTCGGCGATGTCGAAATCGGGGAAGTCGAGTCCGACCGCTCGATCGCCGAGTTGGCGACAAAGCTCGCTGCCAAGTTGGCCCTGGGAGCCAATCACGAGAATCCTGGTGTGGCGGCCGCCCATGGGTATTTGCGTTGACCTTCAGTCGAGGATATAGGGGCTGTTAGGGAGTTCTTCGAGGCGGATTTCGTCAACCGGTTCCTGGCGGCCCGGTCCCGCATAGAGCTGGTTGGGCGCATTGAACACCAGGCCCGGCACCGCACTCACATTGCGATAGGCGTGCACGACGCCGGGAGGAACGATGAGAATGCAGGGGTTTGACTGACCCGCCTCGATGGTGGCGCGGCAGGCATACGAGGGCGATTCGGGCCGTGAATCCCAGGCGTAGAAGCGGAACTCGCCGGGTCCGAGAAAGGCGAAATAGTCGGACTGCCGGGTGTGGGCATGCGGGCCGCGGGCCGCGCCGGGAATCGTTTCGCTGGCGTAGGCCATCATCGGCCAATGTTCGGAATCGAGCTCGTCGTGGCGAAACAACTCTACGAGCCATCCGCGATGGTCGTTGAACCGAGCGATGGGACGGACGACCAGGCCTTCGATCGAAGCGCTGCGGAAATCGATGGATTGGTGAGGCTGTTGCATCGTCCTACGGTGGCGATCCGGGACTGTCCAGAAGGGCGAGCAGATACCCACCATAGCTGCTCTTGCACGACTTGGCCAGAACTTCGAGCTGATTGCGGTCGATGAACCCTTTGCGGTAAGCGACCTCTTCAATGCAGGCGATCTTCAGGCCCTGCCGATGCTCGATTGTCTCGACAAAATTCGCGGCCTGCAAGAGTGATTCATGCGTGCCGGTATCGAGCCATGCGAAGCCGCGGCCAAGTACCTCCACCCGGAGGCATCCGCGGCGCAGGTAGGCGCGATTGACATCGCTGATTTCGATTTCGCCGCGAGCTGAAGGTCGGAGAGACGCGGCGATATCCACAGCCTCACGATCGTAGAAGTAAAGCCCGGTCACCGCATAGTTCGACTTCGGCTCGCTCGGTTTCTCCTCGATCGAGACAGGCTGGCCCTCGCGATCGAGCTCGACCACGCCATAGCGCCGGGGATCTTTGACGAAGTAGCCGAAGACGGTGGCCCCGGCAACACGACTTGCCACCCGCTGCAGCAGGGCCTGGAATCCCTGGCCATAGAAGATATTGTCGCCTAGCACGAGCGCCACGGGCTCGCCGCCAATGAACTCGCGGCCGATCACCAGCGCCTGGGCGATGCCTTCCGGCCGCGGCTGTGCGGCATAGCGGATCGACAGGCCAATCTGGCTGCCGTCGCCGAGCAATCGCTGGAACAGGACGAGATCTTCGGCAGTGGAGATCACCAACACGTCGCGGATGCCGGCCAGCATCAGCGTCGCGAGGGGATAGTAGACCATCGGCTTGTCGTACACGGGCAGAAGCTGCTTGCTCACGGCCCGCGTTGCCGGATGGAGCCGCGTGCCCGATCCGCCTGCCAGAATGATGCCTCGTCTGCATGTCGGCGGCTGGTTCATGGCACGTTCCGCGCACTACGATGCGGCCAGGTCAATCTTGACGTGGCTGGCCAAGTCCCAGGCGTTCGCGGCGATACTTGCCCGATGTGACCCGTTCGACCCAGCCGCGATTATCGAGATACCACTGCACGGTCCGCAACAACCCGGACTCGAAACTCTCGGCGGGCCGCCAGCCGAGTTCGCGCTGGATCTTGGAGGTGTCGACCGCGTAGCGGCGGTCGTGGCCGGGGCGGTCGGCGACAAACGTGACAAGCGACTCGCACGGCGCATGGGGCAAACCGGGTCGAAGCCTGTCGATCGTCCGGCAGATCGCTCGCACGATCGCGAGGTTGGTCTGTTCCGAGTGGCCGCCGATGTTGTAGGTTTCGCCGGGTGTTCCGCGGGTCAGGACCAGACGGATCGCCTGGCAATGATCCTCGACAAACAGCCAGTCGCGGATCTGTTGCCCGTCGCCATAGACCGGCAGCGGTTTGCCTTCTAGCGCGTTGAGGGTCACCAGCGGGACGAGTTTCTCCGGGAATTGGTAGGGCCCGTAGTTATTTGAACAATTGGTGACCAGCGTCGGCAAGCCGTAGGTGTGGTGGTAGGCGCGGACAAAATGGTCGCTGGCGGCCTTGGACGCCGAATAGGGGGAGTTGGGTGCATACGGACTCGACTCGCTGAACTGCCCTTCCGGTCCCAATGAACCGTAGACCTCGTCGGTCGAGACATGCAGGAAGCGAAACGTTTCGCGGTCGGTCGGTGTCAGGCTGCACCAGTAGCGGCGGCTCGCCTCCAGCAGGCGGAATGTGCCGACGACGTTTGTCTCGACAAAGGCTGCGGGGCCATCGATCGAGCGATCAACGTGTGACTCGGCAGCGAAGTTAATCACTGCCCGGGGGCGAAACTGTTCCAGCAACCGGCTGACGAGCAGACCATCGCCGATGTCGCCGTGGACGAAGCTGTAGCGAGGATCGCCGACGAGGTCGGCCAGCGAATCCAGATTGCCAGCGTAGGTGAGATTGTCGAGATTGACCAGGGGATCGGTTTCGGTCGACAGCCACTGGTGCACAAAATTGCTGCCGATAAATCCGGCACCGCCGGTGACGAGTATGCCGTTCATACCGCTAATGGTAGTCGAACGGGACGGCCGATCAAGCCCGGAAACTTGACCGGTCCAGTAACCATGACTAGACTGGCGGGAGTGGCTGCTGGCAATTCCCACGAGGGTTGGGGAACGGGCACGAGTGCAACAAGTCCGGTTTCCCGGTCCATGACGTTGAACGCGTTGCACCATCCACCACGGGCCTGACAATGGCAACCAACTGGTACTACCGTCGTGGCGGGCGCGATCACGGTCCGTTCACCCCGAAACAGTTCAAGTCATTGGCGGCGGCCGGTATTGTTCAACCGACCGACATGATCCGCAAAGACGGAATGCCAGAGGGGAAATGGATCGTCGGCAACAAGGTCGACGGGCTGTTTCCCACGGAGCCGGTTCCGGCGCCGGACAGCATTCCGGAAGCGCTCGAGGCTCAGATTCCCACTCGGCCGTCCGATCCCGAAGCCGAAGAGTTGACGGTTCGTCGGAACTCAAAGACGCCTCTGGTGGTCGCCGTTGTCGTCATTCTGGTCGCGGTTGTGGCCGGCGCAGCCTGGCTGCTTCTGTGAGACGGGCACCGGTGCCGAAAGGTCAGGGCGGCTAATCGCCGTTTTCGCCGGCCGGGGCGTTCGGGTCGCGGCGCTTCATGAGTGTGACGATGTTGCCCGATGGGTTGTAGCGGACGTCGTCCATGAAGGTCCGCATCAGGAGCACGCCGCGTCCGCTGACCTTCTCGAGGTTCGCCGGATCGGTCGGATCGGGCAGGCTTGTGGGATCGAAACCCTTTCCGTCGTCGCGAATGGTAAACGTCGCCTGGTCTCGGGAGATATCGGCGTCGACATGGATCCGACGCTCGCAATAGGGCAACGACTGCGTACGTTCCCGCACCAGCTTCCAATAGGCCACTTCGTTGGTTTCACGCAGTTCTGACCCGATTTCGAGATTGCCGTGGTAAAGCGCATTGGCCAGCGCCTCTTCCAGGGCTACTCCCAAACGAGTGCGGTCCGATTCATCGCAGATCCGCAGGTGGATGCACTCTTCCTGAATGTACGATACCAGGGGAGCGAACAGTGCCGGATCGTTGATCAACTCGAAGGTCGCGTGGCTGCTCGTCATGCAGCCCATCAGCCGCAAGTGGCTGCGTTGCCGGGACGAGACGGAAAGAATGTTGCGGACGGTGTCGAGCAGGCGCTGGGCGAGAATCGCCTTGGGGACATAGCTTGCCGCGCCCTGCTCCAGCGCCTGAACGGCCAGTTCCTCGCTTCCCTTGGAGGTCATGAGGATTACCGGCAGGTGGCGGAAGCGGTGCTTCACGGTGGCGACCAGCGTCAGCCCATCCATTTCGGGCATGATCAGGTCCGTGACCACCAGGTCCGGTACCGACTGGATGATCTTCTCCAACGCGTCGGCGCCGTGAATGGCGTATTGCACCTCCAAATCGGCATCTTTTTGCAGCAGCCCCCCGACCAGACGACGATCCACCGAGGAATCATCGACGACAAGCACGGTGGCCATGCATTTCCCTCCGGCCGGGCCGAACAGGCGCGTTTTCCAGACCTCAATCGATCACGACTGACCAACCTGCGACGATCCGCGACAGTAGGCCATGAGAATGGGAGTCAACCGCGCGACTTCCTTCTCCAGCCCTGCCAGGATGTCCTCTACCCCTTCCAGGTTACTCTCTTTTGCCGCCTGTTCAAGACGGTACGCTTCGTCGGCGGCAGGGATAATATGTAGATGGGATAAGGCGCCTTTGAGGGTATGCGCCGCTCGATGCACTCCCGCAGCGTCGCTTCGTGCGGCAGCCTCACGGGCAGCAGCGAGCAGGATGGGCGTTTCCTCAAGAAATGCCCTAACAACCCCCTCCAAAAGACGGGTGTCTCCCTGCACTGCCTCCAAGGCCTCAAGAAGCTCGGGGGGTGTACCGGGGTGGTCGCAACCGGAAGCCGAATCCCGCGGCGCGGCGGCGAAGATAGCCCCGATCGTCTCCCATAAAACCTTGGCCCGCAGTGGCTTGGCGATGTAGCTGTCCATACCGGCTTCGAGGCACCGCAAGCGGTCCTCTTTCATGGCGTGGGCCGTCATCGCCACGATGGGCACGCGCCGGCCGCCAGGCTTTCTCTCCAGAGCGCGGATCCGCCGCGTGGCTTCCAGTCCGTCCATCTGCGGCATCTGGATATCCATGATCACCAGGTCGTACCGATGCGACTGGATCCGCTCAACGGCCTCCTGGCCCGTACAGGCGACCGTCACCTTGTGGCCATGCCGTTCCAGAAGCCCGATAACGAGCTTCTGGTTCACGGCGCTGTCCTCGGCCAGAAGAACATCAAGCGGACGCGACTCGATTGAAGCGAACATCGCCGGAGGCGGCTGGGCCTCGTCTTCCGCCCTGGTCACGCCCAGGGCCATGACAATCGCGTCGAGCAATTCCGACTGCTTCACCGGCTTGAGGATATATCCGGCAAGGCGAAGCTGATGGCAGCGGGAGATGTCGCCCGGCCGATCGCCGGAGGTGAGCATCATCACCATGGTTCCAGCCAAGGTAGGCTCTCGCAGTATCTGCTCCGCCAGTTCGAATCCGTCGATCTCCGGCATGATGGCGTCGGTAAGGACCAACCGGTAGGGCGTGCCCGCCTGCTGGGCCCGCAACAGCGCCTGTAAGGCTTCAGCGGCCGAACAGGCCACGGTCGCCGACATGTCCCAATTGGAAAGCATCTCCTGGAGAATCTGGCGATTAGTGGCGTTGTCGTCGACTACGAGCACCCGGAGTCCGCGGAGCCGCGCGGGTTCGACGGGAGGCTCAGGCGGTTTCTCAAGCGCCGTGGTCCCTAACCGAATGGTGAAATGGAATGCACTTCCGCGCCCGAGATGGCTCTCGACCCAGATGCGCCCGCCCATTAGCTCCACGAGACGACTGCAGATGGCAAGGCCCAGGCCGGTGCCTCCGAAACGGCGCGTGGTAGTACTGTCGGCCTGCTCGAAAACGCCAAAGATCTTGTCAAGCTTGTCATCGGCGATGCCGATGCCCGTGTCGCGAACCGTGAACTGCAGGTCAACCGTGCCGTTGGCTTCGGCTCGCCGCCGCAGTTCCAGCACGACCTCCCCGGATTCGGTGAACTTGATGGCGTTGTCGACAAGGTTCACCAGCACCTGCCGCAACCGGGTGGAGTCGCCGAGAACGGCGATGGGCACTTCGGGATGAATATGGCAGGCGAGTTCCAGCGACTTGCGATGCGCGCGGACCGCGAGCGACTTCATCGTGTCGCCCACGGTCTCATGCAGATCAAATACGCTCCGTTCAAGGTCGATCCGGCCGGCCTCGATCTTGGAGAAGTCGAGGATATCGTTGATGATCCCCATGAGCACCTCGCCGGACTGGTGCACCACGGTGAGGTACTCGCGCTGTTCGGGGGTCAGGTCGGTGTCGAGCACGAGTTCGGTCATGCCGAGAATCCCGTTCATCGGCGTACGGATCTCATGGCTCATGTTGGCCAGGAAAGCGCTCTTGGCACGGCTCGCCTCCTCGGCGGCTTCCTTGGCGCGGGCCATCGCTGCCTCGGCGCGGACGCGTTCGGTCACGTCCCAGAAAATGACCTGTACACCGACCGCACGCCCGGCGGCGTCGCGGACCGCGGATTTCATGACTTGCACATCGCGGACCTCGCCGTAATGGGTGTTCTTCTCAATACATTCGAAGAGGACGCCCGTCTCGGCGACGCGCCGGTCGTCCTCGCGGTACTTGTTGGCGAGTTCCGGGGGGTAGAAGTCGAAGTCCGTCTTACCGAGGATGTCATCCAGTGCGATGCCCATCAGCGCGCAGTACGAGCGGTTGGCGAACTGGAATCGGCCATCGAGATCCTTGCGAAGGACCTGTACGGGAATGTTCTCGACGAGCGACGAATAGAGGGCCTCCGAGTCGCGCAGAACAGCCTCGGCGCGTTGCCGTTCGCCAATCTCGCGCCGCAGGCTCTCGTTGGCTTCGCGAAGCTGAGATGTCCGCTCGATGACCATCTCCTCCACCCGCGTCGTTCGTCCGGCCAGCACCTTGACGAAGGCGATCGCCAACGCGGTAACGAGGCCCCCGGCCATCAGGCAGACCCAGGGGAGTTGCGTCCGCCGCGCCTCGATATAGGCGATCGTCGGCACGGCGTGGATGGCCCACGGGCGGCCGGGTGTGTCGATGACTACCGGGTCGCTGAGAGCCATGTTGGCCGGGTCGAGCGTTGAACCGCGAGTTGGCGGCTGCGGAACCGGCCGTCGCGGAGGCCCGTATAGATACAGGCCCGGGTCACCCTCGCGCTCGCCAACCTCGGTGATCCAAATCTCGGTGCCCGCAGTGCCCACCTGGTCCAGGGCATCCTGAACCATGGGCACGATCTGCACGGTGCCCACGAGGAAGCCCAACAGGTTTCGCCGGCGGTCCGCCTCGGTCGCCGGTACGCCCTGTTGGCGATAGACTGCCCCGACCACCAGGAAACCGACCTTCTGCTCAGGATCGTCGATCAACTCGATCGCACGGCTGATGGCTAATTCGCCGCTGTCACGCGCGCGATCAAATGCGTCTCGGGTGACTGGGTTGGCAGCCAAGTCAAGCCCAATCCGCGACTGATTGCCCTCATACGGATACGCCAGCAGCACGGGAAAGTACTCTTCGCGATTGGCCGCCGATACAATCGCGCCGTTGGCATCTTGTTCGGTGATACGGAAATCCCTATAGCCGTACTGGCGGGCAGCGCCGGTCCAGGCAGCCCGTTCACGACTAGTGACCCGGGGGGCCCACTGCAATGCACGGATCGTCCTTTCCTGCTTCCCCAGCAGCCGTTCGGCGAAAACCCGAAATTCCTGTTGATCGACCTCCAGCGAAGCCGTGTACAATCCGAGCACGGAATTGACAACCGCGGTGACGCGCGCGAACTGCCGGTCGATGGAATTGGCTTGCTCCTCAACATGCTGCCGGAACTGCTCGGCGATGAAATCCCTTTCGCCGATCAAGAGTGCCCAACAGCCAAGCAAGGTCAGAGTCATGCCAACGACGGCGGTGGCGACGACAAGCCATCGACGGCCACCCTTTCGAAGGCGGTAAACAGCAGGATCGGATATTTGTTCGGGGCGAGAATCGCCTGGATCAGTCTGCGGCATGGCTCCAGCAACCCCGCGCATCCCGCGCGTTTTGTCGCTGCCCTCATTTCGAGGCTTCGGCCGGCAAAATCCATTCCCGTTGGCCGGTAGTCTCCGATCCGTCGTCCAAGGCAATTATAGCTGCTCACCTGCCCGGCGTGGATGGCACCACGCCGGCTATCTGCCCGTCAACGCATCCACCACGGCGTGTCGTCGGCGCCACGCTGAGGTTCGCCCGGCTTCCGCCCGTGAAACTCGCGGCGCAGACTCTCCAACTCACGGCGAAGTGACTCGATTTCGGCCCGCAACTCGTTTAGCTGCCGGCCGGCATTCGCATCGCGCGACGGACCAAGACCTGCGGGCTGACGCGGTCCTTCGGGTGTGACCTGCGGCTGTTGCTTGTTCCACTCCCGTTCCAGTCGGTCCACCTCGCGCTGGACTTCTTCGGCCAGTCCGGGCATTTCCGCCGCCCGGAGGTTTACGATAGCGATCCGGGCATGGCTCAGGCGTCGCATTCGCTCACCGTCTTCCCGGGCCGCCTCCATCGCCTTCTTGGTCCGCTCGACGACGTCGTTCGGCGTCGATGATGCCGGCGGCCGCGGCGGCATGCGATCGGGCCATCGCCGCTGGAGATCTTCCATCATTTCCCGAGCCTCGCGGCGAAGTTGTTCGACTTCGTCGCGGCGGTTCTCTTGCCAGGCTCGTTTGACTGCTTGCTTCAAGTGCTCGACTTGCGCCGAGATCCGCTCCTGCTCCTCCGCCCACCGACGCCGCAGCCCCATGAGAAACTCATCGATGGCAGCCAACAATTCGCGCGAGTCGGCCTCGGCGTGAAGCCGTTCGCGTTCGACGGCCTGCTCCCTCTGCTTGGCTCTGGCGGCCGCAGCCTCTTCCCGAGAGCGGGGCGTCGGTTGTTCCGGTTGCTGCCCCAAGGAGGAGGCTGGCGCGAGCAACACGCCGACGGTCGCCAGTAGCGCCGCAACGATGGAAATCCATCGAACAGAAACGCTCGGATACATGGCACCTCCTCCTGTCTGGACTCGGCGGTGACGCAGCACGGGGCAGAGGCCAGCCCGCGACGGCAGTGCGCCACGGCCTTTATCATCTTGATCCAGGCGCCGCCGGAAATCCACCGCGAAAAGCTGCTCCGCTAACCACCAGATCGGGCAAGAGTAATCGTCCAGACGTGATCGGGCTTGTCAAGCCCCGCTAACTCCAGCAATCGGGTGGCAATTTGGCACCCCACCTGAAGGCTATTCACCCCTTGCTCTCAACTCAGCACATCGCCCACGACCTCGCCGTGTACGTCGGTCAGGCGGAAATCGCGTCCCTGGAAGCGATAGGTCAGCCGCGTGTGGTCGATCCCCAGACAGTGGAGGATCGTGGCATTGAGATCGTGGATGTGAACGGGCTTGTCGACAATGTTGTAGCTGAAATCGTCGGTCTCGCCGTAAACGACGCCCGGCTTGACCCCGCCGCCCGCCAGCCAAACGGTAAAGCATCGCGGATGATGGTCGCGGCCGTAGTCGGTTTTCGTCAGGTTCCCCTGGCAATAGATCGTGCGACCGAATTCGCCGCCCCAAAAAACCAGCGTATCGTCGAGAAGTCCCCGGCGTTTCAGATCGGTGATCAGCCCATAGCACGCCTGGTCAATGTCTTGACACTGCAGCGGCAGGTCGGTGGGCAAGGCGCCGTGGTGATCCCAGCCGCGATGGAAGATGTGAATGAACCGCACGTCGCGCTCGGCAAAACGGCGTGCCAGCAGACAATTGGCAGCGAACGTGCCCGGCTTTCGGCTGTCGGGCCCGTAAAGCTCGAATACTTCCTCGGGCTCATCGGCCATGTTCATCAATTCCGGCACGGAAGTCTGCATGCGGTACGCCATCTCATACTGGGCGATTCGGGTATTGGTCTCCGGATCACCGAAAGCCGCGTACTGTTTCTGGTTCAGTGCAACCAGCGCGTCAAGCATCCGCCTTCGGGCGGTCGAGCTGACGCCCGGAGGATTGGAGAGGTAGAGCACCGGGTCGTCACCGGTCCGCAAACTGACCCCCTGATGTTGCGATGGCAGAAATCCGCTCCCCCATAACCGCGCGAAGACAGCCTGAGCATCTCGCTTCGCACTCCAGGTGGAGTGAAGCACGACGAAGGCCGGCAGATCGCTGTTGAGAGAGCCAAGGCCATAGGAAAGCCACGCGCCGAAGCTGGGCCGGCCGGGAAGCTGGCTGCCGGTGAGGATGTAGGTCACCGCGGGGTCGTGGTTGATGGCCTCGGTATGGACGCTCTTGATGATGCACAAGTCATCGACGATCTTTGCCGTGTGAGGCAGAAGCTCGCTGATCCAGGCGCCAGCCTGCCCGTACTGCCGGAACTTGTAGATCGTCGGGGCAATCGGAAACCGTTTCTGGCCCGAAGTCATCGTGGTGAGCCGCTGGCCCATCCGTATGGATTCCGGCAGGTCGGCATCGAACAGGTCGCCCATCTTCGGCTTGTAATCGAACAGGTCGAGTTGCGACGGCGCGCCGTTCATCGACAGGTAGATCACCCGTTTCGCTTTGGGTGCCCGATGCAGCAAGCTCAGCACGCCCCCTTCACCAGGATTCGTTAGCGGCGACAGGGGCTCGGCCGGCAGATCGTGCTGGAGGAGCGAGGCTAGCGCCGCCACGCCAATTCCCTTCGCCGTCCGGCCGAAGAACTGCCTCCGGTTCTCGAGTTGTGCCCATTCGCGGTGAGGATCCATGGCGGCTCCCGGGGGAAGTACAAATGCAGAAGAAATGGATGCGAAATACGGAGCGGAAGTGAATCCGCTCAGTTCTTGGTCAGGGTTTCGTCGAGGTTGATCAGTACGTTGGCGACCAGCGTCATCGCGGCCAGTTCAGCGGAGTCGATCGCCGGATCGGTCGGCGATTCGCCAAAGCGGATCGCCTGTTCGGCGGCGGCTTTGTCGCGATGATAGTCGTTCAAATGCCAATGGTATTGATCGGCGAGAATGCGCAACTCCTCGCCGTCCGGGGCACGCGCGACGGCCAGCCGGAAGCCGTATGCAATGCGGTCTTCAAGCGTGCTGCCGCCCTCGCGGATCATCCGCTGGGCCAGCCCTCTCGCCGATTCGAAGAACTGCACGTCGTTCATCAGAGCCAGAGCGGCCAGCGGCGTGTTGGTCCGCACGCGTCTGACGGTGCACGTCTCTCGCGATGGCGCATCGAGCAGGAGCATGTTGGGAGCCGGCGAGGTCCGCTTCCAGAACGTGTACATGCTGCGGCGATACAGCTTCTCGCCATGGTCCTGAACGAATTTCGCCGTCGTACTGGTGGGGTAAGCAATAGCCTCCCACAAGCCGGCAGGCTGATAGGGCTTGACGCTCGGTCCGCCGATCTGCTCAACCATGAGGCCGGAGACGTACAGGACGTGATCGCGGACCATTTCGGCGTCCATACGGAAGCGGGGGCCGCGAGCCAGCAGCCGGTTCTCCGGATCGCGGGAGACGAGTTCCGGAGTCGCTCGCGACGACTGGCGGTAGGTGGCTGAGGTGACGATGAGCCGCATCAACCGTTTCACATCCCAGCCGGTGTCGATGAACTCTCGCGCCAGCCAGTCCAGCAATTCGGGGTGCGACGGAGACTCTCCCTGCGAGCCGAAGTCCTCGGCCGTCTTCACCAACCCGGTGCCGAACAACTGCTGCCAGAAACGATTGACAGTCACCCGGGCAGTGAGCGGATGCCCCGGATCAACCAGCCAGCGGGCGAGCCCGAGCCGATTGGAGGGAAGTTCAGGCGAAAGGGGCGGCAGGACGGCGGGCAAGCCGCGTTCGACCTTCACGGTTGGCTTGTCATACTGACCGCGATCAAGCACAAACGTCTCGCGCGGCGCATCCTGCTCGCGCATGATCAATGTCGCCGGTATCGATTTCTCAAGCTCGCTGCGGCGACCGCTCACTTCGGCAAGTCGTGCATGAAGCGGAGCGAAGATTGCACGAGAGCCCGAATAGACGTGCTCGACAAAATGGTCGCGGACGAGTCGCTGCTGCTCCGCGGTTCGCATGGCAGATTCGATCTTCACCGCGTCATGAACCGGTTGCGGTAGGGCCGGTTTCTCGATCACGCGCTGGATCTGTTCCCAAACGACCTGAGACTCGAACAGGCCGCCCGGCGGCAAGAGCGAGGAAAGACCGGCCGTATCCCAGTAAACCGTCCCGCCGTGCTGTGTAAAGGCCCAGCCATTGAGGACCGACCCTGGCCCAAGCCCGACACGGGCTGCTTCAACTTCCAGCCGAACCCACTTGCCCGTCTCAGGAAGCGTGCCCATTGGCAGCCGGCTGGCCGTGCCCGGCTGCCCCCAATCGATAACGTCCTCGCCCCAATAGGCGCGGTGTTCCCAACTGCTGTCGTTGAACTGGAGCATGATCGCCTCGGGCGGATCGGCCGGATCGAGGTAGACGTGCGCAAACAGCCGATCGCCCTCGCCGACTGTGAGGCCCGGGTCGGCGCCGGTGAAGAAGTGCTGGCTGCGGCCCTCGGCTTTCCGGAGCGTGGCATTATGGCCACCGTGGACCGGGTGCTTGGGGGCAGCCACGAATTGCCACGGTTCCGGCCCGTCTCCCTGTGGTTGAGCGCCCGACGGCAACGAATCGTCGATCCACACCTGTTCGTATCGTTGAACCGGCCCTAACTCGGTTCCGGCATGCGGATCGCGGTAGTCGATCTTATCCAGTTCCGTCCGAATCTCGCTCTGCAACTGGGCGATCTCGCGGTCGAGGGCTGCCTGCTGCCGCTGTTGCTCCGGCGAAGGAACCGGAATTGTGGGCGGCGGCAGCAGCGCGTTGCCATCCATGGGCTTGTCTTGAGTGCTGTTGAAGAATGCGTAGAGACTGTAGAACTCCCGCTGGGATATCGGATCGAACTTGTGGTCGTGGCACGCCGCGCAGCCCAATGTGAGCCCCATCCACACCGTGCCCGTGGTCTCGGTGCGGTCCACTGCATAGCGAACGAGGAACTCTTCATCGATCGAGCCTCCTTCGCTGGTTGTCACGTGCGAGCGATTGAAACCGGTTGCCACAAGCTGCTCGGTGGTGGGATTGGGAAGCAGATCTCCAGCAAGCTGCTCGACGGTGAACTGGTCGAAGGGCTTGTTCTCACTGAATGCCCGGATCAGCCAATCGCGATAGGGCCAGATCGAACGCTCGTTGTCGAGATGCAGTCCGTGCGTGTCGCCATAGCGGGCGGCGTCGAGCCAGTATCGGGTCATGTGCTCGCCATAACGTGGTGAGGCCAGGAGCCGATCGACGAGCTTCTCGTAAGCGTCCGGTGCGCAATCGGCCACAAAGGCATCGACTTCGGACGGCGTGGGGGGAAGCCCCGTGAGGTCAAGCGTTACCCGGCGGATGAGCGCCGTCTTGTCGGCCGCCGGCGATGGGAGGAGCTTCTCGTCAGCCAGCCGCGCGATGATGAATCGGTCAACCGGGTTCCCAGCCCAACCGGCCTGTTCGACCTCGGGCAGAACGGGGCGGACCGGCGGGACGAATGCCCAATGGTCCTGCCAATGCGCGCCCTGCTCAACCCAATGCCGGAGCGTTTCGATCTGCTCAGGGGTGAGCTGCCGCGGAGCGTCGAGGGGCGGCATTCGCGAGTCGTCATCAGCGGTAATGCGTGCGACGAGTTCGCTTTCCTCCGCGTTTCCGGCCACGACCGCGGCATAGCCTCCCCGGTCGGCCAGGGCATCGTCTTTGCGATCCAGTCGCAGATCAGCCTGGCGGGTTTGCTCGTCGGGACCATGGCACGTGAAGCACGTGCTGGAGAGGATTGGACGGATTTGGCGGTCGAAGCTGATCTCGCGGGCCGCGTCTGCCGATTCGCCGACGGCGGTGGCGGAGATCGCCGCCAGCAGAGCGCAGGACCAGAGGACGCGCAAAGGCATAGATCCCCTCCTGGCGGGTAGGGCAGAGATAGGTGGGCGGCCGCAAGAAAGGTTACGGGGACGGAGACGCGTTTTCAAGCGTTTCCTCCGTTTTTCGAGGGATATTACGAAGAGGCTTCGTCAGACATCCCCCCGATCTTCGGGCGGCGGGAGTGAGCAGCCTCGCGTCGGCCCGTCGCCAATGTGCCTCCGATGGAAGCCGCGCGTATAGTTTCATGTCTTATGGGCCACTGCCGATCCCGATCGTAGTTTTCCGACTCGTGAACGAGACTTTTCGCGGCTTGCTGCAGAGTGACTTTCGGCGCGTGCGGCAGGCGAGCCAAGCCATGTGCCGGCCGCTTTCGGACGAGGCGTATCGGCTGCAACCGATCGAAGATGTCAGCCCTCCCTGGTGGAATCTCGGCCACACGAGCTGGTTCTTCGCACGGAATGTCCTGCAGCCGTTCGGCTGCGAGTGGAATGAAACCGACCGCGATCTCGAATATGTGCTCAACTCGTACTATGTATCGCTCGGCACGCGGATTCGTCGCGATCGGCGCGGCCTGGTGACTCGCCCCACCACCAAGGAGATCTATCACTACCGAGAATCCGTTGATGAACGGATCGAGCGGCTTCTCCAGCAGATCGCGCCTAGCCGGTGGGCCGAATTCGAATCAGTGATGAGGATCGGGTTGAACCACGAGCAGCAGCACCAGGAGCTGTTCTATACCGAGATCAAATTCATCCTCTTTTGCGATCCGCCGCGGCTGCGGCAACCGTACCGCAAGTGCGACAATCGCCTGGTCGCGTCCGCGCCGGCAGCCCAGGAATGGATCGACCTTCCGGGTGGGCTGCACGAGTTTGGCCATCGTGAGGAAGGCTGGTGCTGGGACAATGAGTTGCCGGTCCACAGGTTCTTCTTGAACGACTTCGCGCTCGCGAAGCGGCTGGTTACCTGCCGCGAATACCTGGAGTTCATTGAAGACGGCGGATATCAGCGGCCGCTTGTGTGGCTCGACAACGGCTGGAAGGCAGTCGAACAGGAGAGCTGGCAATCACCGCTCTACTGGGAGAATCTCGACGGGGAGTGGCACATCTGGACCCTCGACGGCCTGCGTCCGCTCTGTCCGGACGAGCCGATCTGCCACGTGAGCTTCTATGAAGCGGACGCGTTCGCGCGGTGGAAGTCCGAGAATGACTCGGCGTGCCGCGGCGCGCGGCTGCCGACCGAACGCGAATGGGAGCATGCCGCCCGGCATGTAGCCGGCACGACACGAGCCAACTTCCTTGACACGGGTGCATTGCATCCGCGGCCCGCGGCAGACGAAGCCGGACTTGCGCAGATGCGGGGCGATGCGTGGGAGTGGACATCGAGTTACTACGAAGCTTACCCGGGATATCGGCCGTTTGCAGGCGCACTGGCCGAGTATAACGGCAAATTCATGGACAACCAACGCGTGCTGCGCGGTGGGTCGTGCGTCTCGGAACGCAACCACATCCGCACGAGCTACCGGAACTTCTGGTCGCCAACCACGCGTTTTCAGTTCACCGGTTTGCGACTGGCCATCGATCGCTGAAGGAACTCGTTATGCCGTCCACCTTGGAAGTGCTCGATTCCAGCCAGATACACAGCGGCGATTTCGCTCGTGACGTGCTGGAGGGATTGTCGCGCCGGCCGAAGTCCATCCCCTCAAAGTACTTCTACGACCGTCGCGGCAGCGAGATTTTTCAGCAGATCACGACGCTTGAGGAATACTATCCGACGCGCTGCGAATTGGAAATCCTCAATGCATCGAAGGACGAATTGGCCCGCAAGCTCTGCCCGCGGCCGTTCCGTCTCATCGAGTTGGGAACCGGCGATGGCCGGAAGACAGAAATCCTGATCGAGCATTTCGCGCATCGTGGTTTGGAGTTCGAATACGTACCGGTCGATATCTGCCGCCAGAGCGTGGAACATGTCGCGGGCAAACTCGAGCACAGCGGCGCAGCGGCCGGATTACGCGTCCACGGCATCGTGGCCGACTACTTCGATGCCCTGCGACTGCTGAGCCACCGGAGCGCCGAGCGCAACCTGGTCCTCTTTCTGGGGTCGAACATCGGCAATTTCAACATGAGCGAGGCGCGGCACTTCCTGGAGAGCGTCCGGGAGTCGATCAATCCGGGCGACTACGTGCTTGCAGGATTCGACCTGAAGAAGGACCCCGACCTGCTCCATCGCGCCTACAGCGATAGACAGGGGGTGACGAGTGAATTCAACTACAATCTGCTGGACCGTGTGAACAACGAGTTGGGCGCCGATTTTGACCGCGACCGGTTTGTTCACCATGCCTCATACAACGTGGTGCAAGGCTGTATGGAGAGTTGGCTCATCAGCACCCAGCGGCAGGAGGTCTGTTTTCGCTCACTCGAGCGCACATTCTCTCTAGTTTTACTGTCCCAAGCCGTATTGCGGCGCGTAAGTGGTTTTGGTATTTGACTTTCTGGACACGGACTTGTTCAGGAGGTTGCTGTCATGGAACGACGGTTTGAGTTGCGTAAGGAGGCGATGCTTGCTGAGTGCGAAGTGTCGCCTCATGTGTTTCGTGGTGTGATGGAGCGGCTGGCGAAGTTTGTGGAGCCGTTCGCGGAACTGCTCATGCAACCGGCCCAGCGGGCGCACACCCGCGATTACCTGGCGGGCCTGGTCTCGGATCTGGAGCGAAAGAACGTGGAGTCGATCGCCTATCGGCATGATCAAGACCGGAAGAACTTGCAGCATTTCGTCGGCTGTGCGCAGTGGGACCATCAACCGCTGATGATGGAACTGGCTCGGCAGGTGGGCGAGCGGGTGGGCGAAGCGGATGGAGTGATCGTCTTCGATCCGTCGGCATTTCCCAAGCAGGGGAAACAGTCGGTCGGCGTGGCCAGGCAATGGTGTGGCCGGTTGGGCAAGGTCGACAACTGCCAGGTGGCGGTCTACATGGCGTACGTTTCGCGTATAGATCACGCCTTGGTCAACACCCGGCTCTATTTGCCCAAGGAGTGGACGGGCGACCGCCGGCGCTGCAGAGCCGCCGGCGTTCCGAAGAACGTGCGTTTCCAGACGCGTCACGAACAGGCGTTGGAAATGCTGGACGAGCAAGGCCATCTGCTGCCCCATGCCTGGATTGCCGGCGATGACGAAATGGGCAGAAACGCCGGGTTTCGCCGGGATTTGCACGATCGCGGCGAGCACTACTTGCTGGCCGTTCCGTGCAACACGTTGGTCCGCGATCTGGAGGCGGAGCCTCATCAAGGACGGGGCGCGATTGCCAAGCCACCGTTTCAGCGCGTCGACAAGTGGCGGGACTCGATCGCCGACGATGCTTGGACACGAATCAACGTCCGCGACGGAGAAAAAGGGCCCTTACAAGTGGAAGTGGCCACTTGCCGCGTCCAGGCAAAGATCGGCCAACGGGTGATGAAGTACGAGGAGACGTTGGTCGTCGTTCGCTGCTTGGATGAACACGGTGCGACCAAGTACGACTTCTATCTGGCGAACGACCCAGGCGATACCCCGACCAAGGAGTTCGCTCGCGTCGCCCTGGCTGCCCATCGTATCGAAGAAGCGATCAAGCGCGGCAAGAGCGAGGCCGGGCTTGCCGACTATGAGGTTCGCAATTGGGGCGGCTGGCATCACCATCAAGTTCTTTCGTTGCTGGCCACCTGGTTTCTGGTGTGCGAGTCGCACCGCGGAAAAAAAATGGACACCGGCAATCACCGTCCCGCAAATCCGCGAAGGGGTAGCCATGCTCCTACGGGCTGCCCACTACTGCGACACGCCGACGAAAATCGCCAACAACAAAACCCGTCGCTTGGTCCGCAACGAACAAGCACGCTTCTATCACTACAAGGCGCGTAACCGTTTGCCACCACTGCGAATAAATCAACGCCGATAGCTTCGGACAGTAAAACTAGATGCCTGGGAAGGAATCCATCTTGAATGTTCCTACAAGTACAGCCTGAGCGATATTGAAGACCTGGTCCACGACGCCGGCTACATTACAGCGCGGACTTTTCTTGACCGCCGGCGTTGGTTCGCCGACACCCTGCTCAGAGTGCCCTAGTAAAGATCACCGGAAGGACAACGGCCGGATAAATCGCGCACTCCCGTTTCATCGCCGGCGCGTCCCTTGCAGGACCCGAGCGGCGGGTTTCCAGAAGATCGGCAACCGGTTCGGTGTGGGGCGTCCAGCCGGTCGGCCGCGGCCAGCAGATCCCACAGAGTGCTCGATCAACTGACAGCATTGGGAAGGACGCCAGCGAGTGGCGGACGATGGGGAATAGTCAAAATGTCCCGTGCCATTGAAGTGGTAATCGGGAAAGCCCCTACAGACTCGGCAGAATGCTGTGCAAGCAAAGCTGCGCGGTCAGCCTGAAGCGCACTGCATACCGATAATCTACGCCCCGCCAGCGGCTGGCCAACGGTTGCGGGTGCTTGTATTAGTGCGCCGATCGGGGGATGTTCGCTGCACCACATAGCGCTGCTCATCATTGGCGCGCGGGGGGACTCTGCCCCATTTGAAGCATTGACGTGCACGCACCACATCGGTGCCGTCGTCCATTGCACCCCTGCAGAGGAATTCAGTAGCCGCTCTCGCGGCATCGAACGCGGTGGCACATCGTAGCGCCGGAGGTGGATTGCGCGCTGCGCGCCGCACCCACCTTCGCACCGTTCGGTCGGCGGCTGCCAGGAAACGATCGCGTGAAGTTGCGCGCGGCGAATGCTTTCTCCGTAGCCGCAATCGGCGCGCGCCGGTACACTGAAACGTAGCGGTTGCTGCTCGAAGCCGGTTTGGAAAAATCTCCGGCCCGGTCTTCTCGCTCTTTTGCAAACTCGCGTTGCCTCGCACGCGCCTTCCCGCGCACGTCCGCACGGGTCTTCCCGGTCCAAAAGGAAATCGCGCCGTGAGCGCGTGCGCGGGCGGCGGTGGTGAGCGGCCAAGGGCCGGAATCGGCAGCGAACTTCGCCTTTCGGAACGGTGGAGTGGTGGGCGTCATGAACGGCGACTTTCGGGAGGTACGATGATGGCCGTCAATTTTGATGAGCTGGTGGCGGAAGTCCGGCGTCACAACGACGAAGGACTGTGGCAGGGAACATTCCGGGAATACTACGAGCGGGTCAAAGCCGAACCCTCGATTGTCCAGAATGCGCACCAGCGGCTGTATAGCGCTATTGCGCGGCACGGGGTCGAGGAAATCGACACTTCGAGTGAGAAACGCCTCTTCCGCATCTACGGCGGGCGGGCTCGTAAGATACTCCGCTACAAGTTCTTTGAGAGCGAATTCTACGGGCTCGATCTGGTCATCATGCGGGTGATGGAGTTTCTCAAGGCCGCGGCCAGCGGCGGCGAGGAATCGCGGCAAATCCTCTATTTCGTCGGGCCGGTCGGGTCGGGCAAGACCTCGATGCTCGAGCACATGAAGCGGGCGCTGGAACTTTCGCCGCCGTTCTATGCGCTGGCCGGCTGCCCCATCAACGAGGAGCCGCTGCATCTGGTTCCGAAGGAACTCCGCAAGCGTTGGGGTGAGACGCTGGCGGTGCCGCCGGACTATTTCCAGGGGCATCTTTGCCCGGTGTGCAAACAACGGCTGCGCGACGAGTTCCACGGCGAGTTTTCCCAATATCCCGTAGTCATGCGGCGGTTTTCCGGTGACGATGGCGTGGGAATCGGCGTGCTGCCCCCCTCCGATGAGAACAGCATGGACGTGAGTCTGCTGATCGGCCGCGAAAACCTGGGGCTGATCGGCAGGTACGACGAGAACGACGCACGGGTGCTGGAGTTCGACGGGGCCCTCAACCGGGGCAACCGGGGGATCGTCGACCTTTACGAGCTCAACAAGAATCCGGTGCCGCTGTTGTTGCCGCTGTTGTCGGCGACGCAGGAGAAACGTTACCGCGCGCCGGGGCAGCACCCGATGGTCCATTTCGACGGTGTGCTGATTGCCCACAGCAACGAGACCGAATTCGAACGCTTCCGCACCGACAAGCGGAATGAGGCGCTCGTGGACCGGATGGTGCCCATCAAGTTCCGTTACCCGCGACAGGTGAGCGACATACGCCGCATTCTCGAGAAGATCGTGGTGCGCGAGGCGAATTTCCTGTCGACCGACGGCAAGCCGGCACACATCGCGCCGGGGACGCTCGATGTCTGCGCGCTGTTCACCCAGCTCACAGTGCTCAATGAGTCGAACAAGGTCGACCTGCTCACCAAGGTAAAACTATACGATGGCCAGGACGTGACCGAGCAATCGGCCACGGAGAAGCCGATCGACATCAAAGAGCTGTATGACGAAGCCGGCCCCAAGGAGGGGCTGGGCGGGTTCTCGACGCGGTTCGCCACCAAGGCCATGGGAGCAGCACTCGCACGAACGCCTGACTGCCGCTGTGTTACGCCGGTGCAGGTGATGGAGGTGCTCAGCGAGTTCATCCACGACGGCGACCTGCCGCCGGAAGAACGCGAGCATCTCGACGACACGATCCTCAAAGGCATCGTCCGCCGCTGGTACCTCAAGGAAGTGCTCCGCGAGCACATCGCGATGGGCTTCATTCATGCCTACGAGGAGTCGGCCGAGCAGATGTGGCAGGAGTACCTTGAGCACGTGCTCGCCTACAACATGCGCGAGCAGGTTCGCGACTCAAAGACCCACGAACTCGAGGAGCCCAACGAGGAGTTGATGAGCGCCATGGAACGGCCGATCGGCATCCGTAACAAGGCCCAGGCCGACGAGTTCCGCTCGCAGATCGCCGCCTTCGTCGCGCGGCGGCGGCAGCACAGCCAGACGATCAGCTTTAAAGACCACGAACGGGTGCGCGAGGCCGTGAAGCGGCGGCTGTTCAGCTCGGTGTCGGATTACACCCGGGTCATCTCGCGCGGAGCGATCAAGACGGCCGACGACCGGCAGCGTTACGATCGGATGGTGGAGACCATGATCAACGATCACGGCTACTGCCCGATCTGCGTGGACGTGGTGCTGCGATTCGCCCACAACCACAACCTGTTCCAGGAGTGAGGGGAACGGGAACGGCAATCAGGTCTACTCACTCCGTGCCCGGCGGGAAGGGGCCAGATTCCGTCTCGGTCGTACTTCCTTCTTTGCAGGGGAATTTCGATGGCAATTCGTGATTACTCGCGCGAACCAGGCGGGCAGCGGGCCGGCCGCGACCGCAAACGGCACCGGGAAAAGTGCCGCGAGGCGATCCGCAAGGGCCTGGCTCGCCTCGTGGCGCAGCAAGACATCATCGGCGCCGACCGCCGCGGGAAGAAGGCCTCGTTCCGCATCCGCGCCTTTCCCGAGTTTCGCTTCACTTTCGGACGAAAGACCGACGGCGTCGGTTCCGGCGCGGGGCAGCAGCGGGGCGGCACGATTCGCGTCGGCAAAGGGGAGGGCCAGAGCGGGCCAGGCATGGCGGGCCAGGAGCCCGGCGAGGATGTCTACGAGGTGGAGGTGACGCTCGAAGAGATCGACGAGTTTCTCTTCGATGACCTGGAACTGCCCGATTTCCTCGTCAAGCAATTGCGCCAGATTCCGGTGCTGGACCGCGCCGGTATGACGGGCATCAGCCGCTACGGCACCGCCTCGCGATTGCACCGTCCCGGCACGATGCGGGCCCGCATACGCCGCGAGCAGTCGCAACAGCGCGAGGGGTCGGCGCAGTCGGGCGGCTTCGTCGATGAGGACTTGCGGTTCCGTCGGCTGGCCGAGCGGACGCGGATGTCGTCCAACGCGGTTCTGTTGTGCATGATGGACGTGAGCGGGTCAATGGACGACTCGAAGAAGTTCCTGGCACGGGTCTTCTTCTGGCTCCTGTACCGCTTCGTGCAGTCGAAGTACGAGCATGCCGAACTGGTTTTCATCACCCATCACGCCACGGCCCGCGAGGTGAGCGAGGATGAGTTCTTCCACACGATGGAAAGCGGAGGAACCGTGGTATCGAGCGCCTACGAATTGGCGTTGGAGGTGATCAATTCGCGATACCCCCCGGACGAATGGAACATCTACGCGTTCCACATATCCGACGGCGACAACTGGCAGGACGACAACAGCTATGTCGTTGAACTGGCCAAGAAGCTGCTGCAGGAGTGCAACTTGTTTGGATACGGTCAGGTGAATCCCAGCGACAGTTATTACTTTCCCGTCGGAGCAGCGATGCAATGGAGCAGCGTGTTCGACGTGCTCAAGCCCTTGGAGCAGCGACATGCGAACATCGGCTTCGTGAAGCTGGAGAAGCGCGAGGACGTGTATCCCCAGTTCCGCGAGTTGATGACCCGAGAGAAAGTGAAGGGAGGCGCGGCATAGCATGGCGCTTCACGACTGGACGCTGAGCGACCTGGAATACTGGGACCGGCAGATCCAGGCGGTGGCGGCGGAACTCGGCTTGCGACCGTATCCCGTCGAGTTCCGGCAGTACAACTACGAGCAGATGCTCGATGTGCACGCCTACAACATGCCCTTCCGTTACGGGCACTGGAGTTTCGGCAAGACCTACGACGTACAGAGGACGCTCAAGCACTTCGAGCTCACGAGCCTGGCCTACGAAACGGTGGTCAACACTAATCCGGCGCAGGCATTCTGCTGGAAAGACAACTCGCTGCCGCTGCACGCGCTGGTCATGGCGCATGTATACGGGCACAGCGATTTCTTCGCCAACAACGTGTGGTTCACCACGCTCACCAACGCCGCCACGGCGCTGGACATGTTCCACTCGCATGCCGATGAGATCGCTTTCTACCGCGAGGATCCGTCGGTGCCCGCGGAGCGGCTGGAGCAACTGCTCGACGCCGGGCACGCCTTGATGTTTCACCGCTCGCGGGTGCTTTCGCGCCGGCGGGAGACCTATCGGCAGCAAAGGGAACGATTGGTGGCTGCCCGGCGCGGTGAGGCCGGGGAATGGGACCACCTCAAGCCGCGTTCCGAGCGGACCAAGCCTCCCCTGCAGCTTGACCGCATTCCTCTGGAACCGGAGGAGGATCTGCTGCGGTTTCTGGCCGAGTATGCCCCGCTACAGGACTGGGAGCGCCGCGCGCTGGAGATAGTCGCCCAGGAGAGCGATTACTTCACGCCCAACATCATGACCAAGACCATGAACGAAGGATGGGCTACCTATTGGCACGACAAGATCTTTCACGCTCTGCCCGATCGGCCGCCGGAGTTCGATGTCGAGTACGCACAAAAAATGGCGGGCGTAGTGCTGCCGGGGCAATTTGCCATGAACCCATACCACATCGGCTGGGCAATCTGGAAGGACATCTACCGCCGTTGGGAAAACCCGGATCGGAAGGAACGCGAACTCTATGGCCGCTTGGGAGGCGAGGGGCTCGCCAAGTTATTCGAGGTCCGCGACACCGATCACGATTCGAGCTTCATTGCCAACTACCTGACTGACGAACTGATCGCCGAGATGAAGCTATTTCGTTACAAATGGGCAGGAGAAACCGGCGGCGAGACAACTTACCGGGTGGAAGACGTTCCCGACCCGGAGGGCTATGAACCGATCCGCCAGGCGGCGATTATGCAGGTGGGGAGCAACCGGTTTCCGCTTCTGCGGATTGCCGATGCCAACTACTACCGTGACCGAACGCTGATCATCGAGCATGTTCACGACGGACGCGACCTGAAGATCTTCGAACCGGAGTTGCCCCTTCGCGATTTGAAGGCGTTGCTCAAGCAGAAAGGGGGGATCGCAGGCGAGTCAGCAATCGCTGAAGCAGGCGAAGTGATCAAGCACATCTGGACGGTCTGGAACAACCCGATCGTGCTCAGAACCGCTTATGACGGCAGCCCGTTGGCGGTGCGCTGCGATCGCGACGGTCGAGTGAGCGTCGAGTTGAAGCCTTGATCCCAGACTGACTCCTGAACGCAGGAAGACGAAGGGGGCCACTCGAGTGGCCCCCTCTAAAACGGCCATCGCCAGCAAACTCAAAGGCGCCGGCTGCGAAGACCAAGACTGCGTCACTCAGCCTTACGGGTTGACAGTGGTGTTGTCGGTCGCCTCGTCCTGCTGCGCCTCCTGCACATCCTGCTGTTCTTCCATTACCTCCTGTTGGCCCTCTACTTGCGTCTCGACCACGTCCTGCTGCTCTTCCGCGACGTTCTGCTGTCCCTCTTGAGCAGCTTCGTCCACGTCTTGCTGCTCGGCTTGAATATCCTCCTGCACCTCCTGTTGGGTCTCGATGACATCCTGTCGCTCGTCCTCAACACTGCTCTCGCAGCCCAGGAAGGCCAGGACCCCCAGCAGCATTGTCACTGTTGCCAGTCGCTTCATTTCACTCTCCGTTTTCGAAAGGAATCAGTGGGAAGGCGGATAGCCCCGAGCTACCAGCGTCGTCTCACCGTCACACACCTATGCAGACCGCCACATTGCGCTTTTTATTCCTTTTTTTCTTCCAGGCCCCGCCCCCATGGGGATAGCGTTTGATGTGACGGTCCTCCTGCACTCTCGATCCTCGCCCCGTAATGGACCGGACGGACGGATCGCAAGTTCTGTGCCGATTCATGGCTGCTCCGGGTACCCTATTTTTTGGTTGCGGGGGTGCCCCCCGACCCAGTTCTTGCTATGATTAGAGGAGGGTGGGGGACGTAACCTAGAGGGGCACGCTCTGGGGAGTCGTCACAGCCCCCGCCGGACAGCAATCTACCGGAAGAAACGATCGGAGTAGTGAATGAGCGCAATCAGAATCCTCATTGCTGACGATCACGAAGTCGTTCGCAGTGGTCTCCGGAGCATGCTCCAAGGGAGTGACATAGAAGTAGCGGCCGAAGTCTCTACAGGAGAGTCAGCCGTCAAGTACGCATTGGAAAACTCGGTCGACGTTGTACTGCTGGATATTCGCATGCCGGAGGGGGACGGACTGACGGCCCTTGGTCGCATCAAGCTCGACAAACCAGACATGCCGGTACTGATGCTCTCCACGTTCGACAACCCCACGTACATCGCCCGGTCGGTGGCCCTAGGCGCCAGCGGATACCTCCTCAAGGGATGCAGCCGGGAGGATCTGATCAACGCCATTCGCACTGCCGCCGCAGGCGAATCGGCCTGGACTCGCGATGAGTTGCGTCGTGTGACCGGGGCGCTGGCTACACCCCGATTGGCGGCCGATGTCGAGGTTCCCTTGACCCAACGCGAGAGCGAAGTGCTCCGTCAATTGGCTTACGGGCTCACAAACAAGGAGATCGCCCAAGCCCTGCATATCAGCTACGAGACGGTGAAGGAGCACGTGCAGCACATCCTTCGCAAGATCGGCGTCTCGGATCGCACGCAGGCCGCCGTCTGGGCTGTACGCAAACAGCTCGTTTGAGATCGCGTACTATTGCTCTCTCCCGCCGCGGGTTTATCCCGCGGCTTTTTTCGTTAATACAACGATTTCCCGCCGGTCGCCCCTGGGTTGCGGCCGCGTGTCGCACCGGTTAGGATGCGATCGATCGCTCTGCCACCTATCAGGAGGGATTCTTGTGGCCAAGCCTACCGATATTCGCCTCGGCGAAGTCTCTGCAACTACGGAACAATACTCCTACCGCACGCCGATCAAGTTTGGCGGGCGTGTGGTCAACGATGTGGTGCTGCTCAACGTGACGGTTGAGGCCATGACCCGCGACGGAAAGCGGGGGGTTGGATTCGGATCGATGCCTATGGGCAACGCTTGGTCTTGGCCAAGCAAGACCTTGGGGGGCGATGCGACCCTGGCGGCTATGGTCGCCTTGGGGGAACGGTTGGCGGTCGAGGCTCGCGACTTTGCCGAAATGGGCCACCCGTTGGAAATCACCCATGCCCTCGCAGGGAGCTACGACACGTTGGCCTGCGACGTCACGGCCGAGGCCAAATTGTCGGAGCCGATGCCCCGTTTGGCGCAACTGGTCGCGGCCAGCCCGCTTGAGGCGGCGATTCACGATGCCTACGGCAAGGCTCTGGGAGCCAACTCTTACAACCTGCTGGGGGCCGATTTCGTCAATCGCGATGTGGCGGCCTATCTGAACGCCGATTTCTCCGGCGAATTCCTTGACCGGTACACGCTTCGGTCGCCGAAGCCGGCGATGCCCCTCTACCACCTGATCGGCGCGCTGGATCCGCTGACCGATGGGGATCTGGCTACTCGGCTCAACGATGGGCTACCCGAGACGCTCCCGGAGTGGATCCGCGCGGACGGGCTGACTCACCTGAAGATCAAGCTTGCGGGGGACGACCTGGCTTGGGATATCGACCGTGTGGTGTCGATTGAACGGGTGGCTGCCGAGACGCAGGTGGCCCGCGGCTGCAAGGCCTGGTACTACTCCGCCGATTTCAATGAAAAGTGCGCCAGCGTCGACTATGTTCTCGAATGGCTGGCAAAGGTGGGGGAACGGTCGCCGCATGCCCTGGAGCGTCTGCAATACATCGAACAGCCCACCAACCGGGACCTTAGGGCATACCCGGACAACAAGATGCACAAGGCGGCCAGAATCAAGCCGGTGGTAATCGACGAGGCGCTGATTGATTTTGAGAGCCTGTTGTTGAGCCGCGAGTTGGGCTATTCGGGTGTGGCGCTCAAGGCCTGCAAGGGACACAGCGAGGCCTTGCTGATGGGGGCCGCAGCGCAGAAGTACGGCCTCTTTCTTTGCGTGCAGGACCTCACTTGCCCGGGGTACTCGTTCTTGCACTCAGCGAGCCTCTCGGCCCGGATTCCGACGGTGGCGGCGATCGAGGGGAACGCCCGGCAGTACTGCCCGGCGGCGAACGCCGCGTGGGCGGAACGTTATCCGAGCATGTTCCGGATCAGCGATGGGACGCTTGGAACGCACGCGCTGGCGGAAATTGGACTCGGGTTCTCGGCTTAGAACGACGGACGGGTGCCAAGGGATGGGCGGCGGAGGAATGCCAAGGGCCAGGCACCGATGATCTTCGTGACGGGGGCTGGGTCTGTATGGCAGTCGAGCCTGGGGACTATCATGCCAGCAAACCGGCAACCCCTCGGCGGCCGCTGCAGTTCAGCCTGCGGACAGTCCTGGGGCTCACAACAAGCGTTGCGGTGGCGCTGGCGCTGATTCGTTGGCGGCCCGGACTGGGCGGATCAATAGCCGTTCTTAGTCTCGGTGCACTGTGGTCGCGGGCGGCCCACCGTGCCGGCCATCGCGGTCTGGCCTACTACCTGGCAGCCTTCGCAATGGGGCCAGTGATCGTTCTGGTGGTTGGGGCCCTGCCGTGGCTGCTCTGGCGTGCTCCCGGCAACATGCCAGCGGAATGGGCGTTACTACTCTTCACGCTCGACTTCAGCCTGGCGGCGATCGTCTGTGTGCGACTGCTGCGAACCTCGATCCGCGGCAATGAACCCGTGGCTGGGGTTGCCGCGGCCGCGGTCTACGTGACGGCGGAGATCGTGCCGCTAGTGCCCTTGTTGGCCACTCTGCCGGCGGCTGGGATCTACGCGATTACGGCAATCATGGCTTCGTTGTTTATCGCGCCGCTTGCGGCGACGTTCTACCTGCCGTTTGCCTGGCCGGTGGCATTTGTGTGCATCTCGATACTGCGACGGGTTTGCCCGGTGCCTTCGGACGCAGATATCGTACTGGCTGTCGCACGCCTCAACGGGCACGGCCCGCTTCCTCTGAGAGCGGCCCACATCGCACGGGTGCTTCGTTGCCGCGAGGAGTCGTTGAAGGAGTGGCTCGATCGGCTGGTCAGCACGGGCGTGCTCAAGTGGTCGACTGAGATGGGGTATGGCGTCCATCCGGGCTGCTTTGCGGCAGATGGTGGGGCCGCCGAAGCCACACCAGGTACCGTGGTTGGAGTTCCTCGAGGAGACGACCAACAATGAAAAGCTTGTTGCACGGACGGTATATGGCGGCTGTTCTTGTGTGGATCGGCTGGGCAGCGGCCGTGGCGGCAGGGGATAAACCGGTCACGCTGCCTGCTGCCGCGGGGACGGTAGTCGATACAATCCGCGAGGCGGCCGAGGAGAATGCGCGGCTGCCGACCGGTATGCGAAAGAAGGGGGACGAACTGGCCGAACACTACTTTCGCCGTGCGGCGTCTGCCGCCGACCAGTTGCCCCGGGAGACGGCCGCCCGGGCTTACCTGATTGGGTTGGCCATCGGGATCGACGACAGCAACGCCCTGGTCGAGAACCGGCTTCTCGGCAGGATGCTGGTCGGCATCGAGTCGCCGGAGGCGCGGGGCCGCCGGGTGGCGGCGTTGGGCGGACCGACACTGCGCGGCCGGAACGATCTGGCCAAGCATTTCGCCGTGTCGGCCGGACTGGCGGCAATGAGTTCTCCCGAGTCGGCCGAGGCGGCTGGCGTTTTCAAGGAGGTTCGCGACTCGCAAGGAGGCAGCGGGTTCAGCTTCGCCGATTACGCGGCCGATCTGGCGGGGATCAGCTTCGCCGAGCAGGTTATTGACGGCCGGCTGAAGCTTGACGAGCTTGGCCAAGGCTTCGTCGTCGGCCGGTATATGCCGAGCGTCGACGATCTGCCCGAAGGGCTGACCCAGACGACATTCCTCGACCGGTACGGATCGCCTGAGGATGAACGATTCCGGCGCCAGCGTGATGCGATTCGGCAACGGATTGCGGACTTGGCTGGGGCCGACTGATCGAAAAGACAGCAGCGAATGCCACAATGACGGCAAAACGCTACATGACCGTTCTTTGCGGCCAAGGTCGTAAGCGATGTATTCGCAAGCGGTTAAGGACCGCAACTCAAGGAGACGAGCGAATCGGCACGTGCTTTGCTAAAACATTTTCTGGCGGCAGTCGGGTGGCACCAATTGCCGATGGAACAGATAGGAAGGCACGGCGAGCGAAAGGGCGGCATCATGAGCTTCGATCTCGTGCAGATGGTCCGGGTGGCGAAACGGATGCGCCAAGCGACCGGTTACCTGGAACTGGGAATGGGCCTGCAGGCCCGGGAACGTATCGACAGCGTCGGCACGCTGGGTCCATTCGAGGCCGAGGCCGACCTGCTGCGCGGTACCGCCCTGCAGATGGAGCATCGCTATGACGATGCGGCCACGTCGTTCCAGAATGCCGTGCTGAAGTTCCCCTCGCCGCAAGACAAGGCCGCTTGGCTTGCGCTGAGTGAGTGTTACCGCCAGGTTGGGGACGTCGAGCGGGCCGTCGAGTCGCTGGCGAACGCCCGGGGCGCGAAGCCGCACTCGGCAGGTCAGAAAACCGAGTGAAGGTTCAGATCCGGCCTGCTATTACCTGGCCGGCGAACAGGACCGCGCGGAGTTGAACCATCTCTTCGGCCGGCGCTTCGTTGGCCGGCAGGATGTCGAACAGGACGAGGTCAGCCGGGTCGCCCACCGAGAGCCCGCCTGGTTCGAATCCCAGCAACCGCGCCGGATGTCCTACCACCATGTCGATGGCGGCTGACACATCGACGCCGGCCAATCGCATCACGTTACCCACTCCGGTGGCCAGCGGCAACGACGCTCCGGCATAAAGATTGCGCTGACCGGCGATGACCAGCTTGCCGCTGGGCAGGATCTCAACCTCGCAGAACTCGCTGCGGTAACGGCCCGGGGGCTGACCCGCCTGACCCGAGAGGTCGCTCACCAGGATGCAGCGCGCCGGCGACTTCGCCCGGATGAAGGTCTTGAGGACCGCCGCCGGGAGGTGATGGCCGTCGGCGATCAGGCTGGCCATCAGCCGATCGTCCGCCAGTTGGTCCCAGATATAGTTGGGATGCCGACGGATCACCGGATGCGATCCATTGCCGAGGTGAGTGCTGAGACGGGCGCCAGCATCGACGGCGCGGCGGATTTGGATTGAGTCGGCGGCGGTGTGGCCGATCGAGACGACGACGCCGGAATCGGTCACCTGCTCGATGAATGCGAGCGCCTCGTCGTACTCGGGCGAGATCGTCACGAGCCGGATCCGCCCGCCGGCGGCTTCCTGCAACTGAAAGAAGTGGCTCGCGTCGGGCGGCCGGCAATGGTCTTTGGGGTGCGCGCCGCGCGGTCCATCCTCGCGGGAGATGTATGGCCCCTCAAGATGCACGCCGGGAACCTGCCTCGCCAGGACGGGGTCGGACTCACAGGCCGCGGCGATCGTCCGCAGGGCGTGTGCGAGCGTATCGTCGCACTGCGTGGTGACGGTGGGGCAGAATCGCGTGGCGCCGAACTCGAGCATGGCGCGGCCGACTTCGACGACTTTCTCCGCCCGGAGGGATGTGGAACTGAATTCCTGGCCGGCGTAGCCGTTCACCTGGATATCCCACCAGCCAGGGCTGATCCAGGGGCAGGAGAGGGACGAAGGGACTTCGGCCCTTGCCGGTTCGACGGCGGTTATCTGCTGGCCACCAATCTCGAGGCGGATGACCTGTCCCGAGTCGTAACGTCGCGCAAAGAACTGCATGTCGCCGATCAACCGGGCGCTGTTGCCGGGTACTGAGGTTGGCTGTCTGACTTTCTCACGTGCCGCCAATCCTAGGACAACCGGGACCGCGCGGCGTCTCGGGCCGGACGTGCCATTGTACCCATTGCCCCGCCGGGCTACCACAATTACGATCGGCGGTCGTCAGTCTCGATCAAAGCAGCCGGCGATCCTGAGGACCAATCATGCGACGCAGACTTGCGTTCTACCTGACTTCGGCGACCGTGTTGGTCTTGAGTGTGATGACGCGTCTGGCGGGGGCAGGCGACCCCGGCGGCGTGATGCCGCTGAGACTGCCGGAGACTCGCGATGCGGGCGCGGCGGCGATGCAAAGGGAACTCTACGAGGCCGCCTCGCGGCTGGCGCATCACCTGCTCGCGTCGGTCCATCCGTGGGACAAGGAGCCGTCGCTTCTGCTGGCAACCGAGAGTCGCAGCGGCGAGCACTGGATCCGTCCGAATACGGGAATCGTCGAAGGCCTGGCATTCCTGTACCGGTTCGGGACGTACGACGAGAAGACGGTGGGCGTGGGGCGCGACCGGCTTCGCGAGACGATTCACGGGATGATGCGGTATCTGGTCGCCACGCACGTGACCGGCACTCGGCCGACGGACGACGGGCGGCCGTGGGGCGACGCATGGCAGTCGGCGCACTGGACGCAGGCGCTCGGGCGGGCGGCGTGGTGGATGTGGGACGACCTGCCGGGCGACTTGCGCGAGGGCGTTCGGCGCGTGGTGACGCACGAAGCCAGCCGGTTTGTCGACGCGGATCCGCCGCACCAGATCGAGCGGGATACGAAGGCCGAGGAGAACGCATGGAACAGCGCGGTCTTCTCGGCGGCGATGTTGCTCGTGCCCGATTCGCCGGAGTACGCGCGATGGGAGTCGGGCTTCCAGCGATGGGCGATGTCGGCCTTCCTGAGACCGGCGGATGCGGAGAACGAGGCGATCGTCGACGGGCGGACGGTGGCCGAGCAATTCGTCGGCGCAAACATCTACGACGATTTCACGCTGGAGAACCACGGCATCGTGCACCCGGACTACATGACGACGTTCAGCCTGGCCGCGGGCTGCGCGACCGACTTCCGGATGAGCGGCCGCCGCGAGCCGGAGGCGGTGATGCACAACGTGGGCGGGATCTACGAGAACCTGAAATGGTTCGTGCTACCCGACGGGGGTTTCGTATATCCGTCGGGGCAGGACTGGCAGTTGTTCCGCAACGCGGACTGGCTACGATGCCACGTGCTGATGTCGGTTCTGGCGCGGGATCCGGATGGCTGGGAACTGGGGCGCCGGTCGCTGGCCGCGCTGCAGAAGATGCAGTCGCGGAGCGAAAGCGGCGCGGTATACCTGCCCGAGGAGACGTTCTTCGCGTCGAGCCATTCGGACCTGTTGCGAGGCCTCGCCGAATCATGGCTCATGCTGTGCTGGGCGGAGGATCTGCCGCGCGAGTTCCAACCGCGACTGGGCGTGCGGCGGCTGGAGGCCGCCAAGATCGTCCTCCATCGCACGGCGGTTGCGGTCAACTCGCTGAGCTGGGGCAATGGCCTGATAGCACAAAGCGCGGCCAACGACCTCGACCGGATTGTTTCGCCCCATCCACGAAACGGCGTCGGTGCGATCCGCCTGGCGGGGCAAGATCGCGCCCTGCCGGTCCGGGTGCAATCGGTCGAAGTGCGAGAGGAGGCGGACGGCTTTGTGGCGGACGTGGTGGCGGAGCACGGCGCGGGAGTCTTTCGGGCCGAACTGCGATACCAGTCGCACGCCGACGGCCGCTGGAGCATGAGCGAACGGCTGATCGCGATTCGCGACGCATCGACCGCGGAAATCGCCACCGGCTTGATCGGCATCCTCAACAATCCGCAATGGATTCATGAACGCGGCTACCGCGAGATCACGCTCGATGGCGAGACAACCCAGGTGCGCTCGCGGAGCGGCGACGAGGTGGCTCGCACCGGCGTGAAGGAAGCGTCGATCGACGGGCGACTGAACGTGCAGTCGAGCCAACCGCTTGCCATCCGGTACGCCGCGGCGCGGGATTACGAGCGGTCGCGGGTGACCGACGAACTGTCGCTCAACTACCTCGGCGGTGAGCGGGGCTACCGCGCCGGCGAGGAGGTTTCGCGCTATGCCGTAACACTCACGCACAAGGCTGCCGAGCGTTGAGCCCCCGCAACGGAGTGGCTGAAGCGAAACACCCTTTGCAGGTGTTTACTTTGGTTACGACGCGGAGCGCGGCTGTAAGACCAAGGAGGACAAGCCTTTCGAGCTGCACTCTCGGACGCAACTTACTCCACCCTTTTGGCTTCAGTGTTGAAGTTCCTAGAGGGGTTCCAGATGTGGCATGCTTCTAGGGCTTTCCATCCAGACGGTCGGCGCGCAGAGCGAGACGGTCCCGGCTGCGATTGGGCAGCGGGATTGCGCGGCCTCAGGGCAGGCGCAATGCCTGCACCACAAGCGCGGCAGGCGGGACGCCTGCACGCAAGGGATCGAATTGAGAAAGATCTGCGGGAGCCATCTGTAGCTCCGTAGCGCCGTCGTGGGGCGCGGTCGCATTATAGCAGACCACTTAGGCCACTCCGGCCGGCAGCGAATTACAAGTGCGACGGAAAGCCATGGCAGATAGTGGTTTGCAACTATTTCTTGAAATCGGGGGCGTGTTCAGAATTGACGGAGCAGGGGCAATAGTACCCCTTTGGCGAGAAACGGCGGTGTGGCCCGGTATGTCAAAGGAGCGACAGCGCGTGCTTCGTGAGCCAGGCGACGAGTACTCCCCAGCTAAAGCTGAGCATCGTCCCGATCGTGATGTACTCCGCCTCCATGCGGTTCTCGTGGTCCTTGAGTTCGCCGAAACGGAAGATCGATTTGGCGGCGATGAGAAATCCCACCGCGCCCGGTTGCTCAATGAGGATGAAGAGATAGATGAGCGTTCGCTCCAACTGCCCGATAAACAGGCCGCCGCGGCGGAAGCCGCGGCGCTGGCGCTGGACCTCGTTTGGCGGGAGCGGGGGGCGCAACTCGCGCAGAAACGGTTCAACGATGATGCCCACCACGATGCCGCCGGCATATACCGTCGCCACCGCGCCGCTGACGAGCACCAGGACCGCGGTCCATACGGAACCGAACGTGGTTGTCAGAAAGGAAGTGGGCGGCGGATGCACCGTACCCAGGGCGACCACTGTACCGTAGAGAATCGCCAAGTGAACGGCCTGGTCCGCCAGCAGCGCGAAGAGCGCTGCTCGCGGCGACAGTCCCCGCTCCTCGCGGCCGAACACGCGGGAGAAAGCCGCCTTCACCGCGTCCACCAGCGGATGAGTCAGCAGCACGATGAGTGGCAGGATCCAGAGCTTCCAGACGCCACAAAGCGCGTAGACCAGAGCAGCGTGAACCAAGGCGTGCCGCAGGTACGCCGCCAAGTTCCCAGCCTGCTTCGCCCGGACTTCACGGTCGCTTTGGAAGAGGAAGTCTCCCAGGAGGTGGGCGGCCACGGCAGCCGTAAACATCACTGAAGCATCTGGACCCATATCACTGGGGCCTTGATAACTACTTTGGGTTATAAGCCAATAAGATTAATAGTGACGGAAATAAGCCCATTTACTTATTGGTCTCCCCAGTGCTTTTCGAAGGTGCGAATTGCCTCCTCCATGGCGGGCCAAGAGGCGGCCCGCAAATGCTGCGCGACCGCTGGGGGGCTGATGGCCGGGGACCACAAATCGGCGATTTGAGCTTGGGACCAGCCGCGAAGCGCTCCTGAGACCGCCCTGGCACTTCGGGCGGTCCAGCGGCGGGAGATCAGGGCGTCGGCCAGGACGAACATTGCGTCCCAGACTTCGCTCTGCGAAGAGTCTTCCGCCACGAAACGCATGCGGTATCTGCCGGACTGTTCCAGCAGCCTTCCGGAAAGACGGAACGCCGCCCCGTCACCCTCCGACACGCGGTTGCCAGGAACGAAATCGACCGTCCCGATGGCCGCGGCCAGGCGAGTGTCGACTTCGGCTTCAGCCAGCAGCAGCACGCGATAGAAGAGAGCGGCGCGAAGGGCGCAGCCGGACTGGCTGAGCAGAATTTGCCACCTGTCGCCAGCGAAGACATCGATCTCCAAGGGAACCGCAGCCGGGAGGAACGCACGTAACTCGTCCGAACCGCGCCGCATGACCTCGTGAGCCTTCCGACGCCGCGACGATTCCAGCTTGGAGGAATTGACGAGGTCGCCGGTGATCACCGCGTAGCGTTTCCCCGGTTCGATGTTCACTACCGTTTCCCCTCACCTGCTTCAGGCACGAAATGCCCCTGGAGGCAGTTCTTCTTAAGCGGAAATTCCGAATTCCATCGGTGAGTGATCTTTAAGAATGTCAACAGTCCCCTCGGGCCCGTGTTGGGCAGAAGTTGATCGAGCAGCCGGCGGGTGCGGGCAGTGATCTGCGGATAGCCTCCTTCGCGCCACAACCTCACGCGTTCGCGGATGATGTTGACCGCCTTGTTCTCTTCGATGCGGTCGGCGGTCCAGTCGTCGAAAGTGAGTTGGCGATCCTTGGCCTTCTTTTTCGGCCGCGCAATGGGAACGAAGTAGGCGCTGGTACGGCGGGACCCGACGAGGCGGTCGGTGATGCCTTCGTCGTCGAAGTAGAAGTGCCGCTTGGGCTCCTCGAAGAGAGAATTGATGATCGGATTGTTGATGACAACCGTCTTGGCCATCACGTGCCCCAGGTGGCTACAGGACGCGGCGGGCAGACCCCCCGCGGCCTATCTTAACGCTGAGACGAAGGCGTGCATAGAGACCCCATGGGTGAGCGGGAGAAGGCAAGGCTTGCAAGAATCGGGTCAATGATACGAGGCACAGTTCCCCGATAGCAGCAGGGGAATTACCTGCGGGTGCCCGACGGTGCTCGGGCGTCGCTACGCGACGCGGGACACAGGGGTGGGGCTTGTTTTCCGTGGGTTGCATGTGTCCGTGGGTTGAAACCCACGGCTACCATCGGACGGTCGCTACGCGACGCAGGAAGCGAGGGCGGGGCTCGAATTCCGTGGGTTGAAACCCACGGCTACCATCATGGGTTCGCTTCGCGACCGGGACAATGGGGGTGGCGGCATGTTGGCGGTGGGTTAAAAGCCCACGGTTGCGACACGTACGGTTGCGGCGGTTCGGAGCGACGGCTGAAGTTCAACCCCAGGTATAACGTTCGTCGAACTGGATTCCATGTTTGTTGAGCAAAGCGCGGTATTCCTCCTGAAAGGTGAGCGTACGATGATGCTCGCGCTGCCGCCGGACGTATTCGACCACGTCGGGGATGCTCGACTTGCTGACGGTGAAGGCTCCATACCCGTCCTGCCAGGCGAATCCGCGCCAATGCGGAAGGTTCTCGTGCGCCCAATGGGATGAACCGCCTTTGAGCAATTGCACGATCTTGGCCGGCGAGAGCGACGCCGGCGCCCCCAGCAGCAAATGGACATGATCGTCGGTCCCGCCGATCTGGATGGGATGCATCTTGTTTGCCGTCAGAATGCCGCCGAGATAGGCCCAGATGCGGTCCTCAAGGTCGGAGCGGATCCAGAGTTCACGGTTCTTCGTGCTAAAGACGATGTGGTAATGGAGGGCAGTGTAAGTGTTGGCCATGGCTGAGGCGTCGCTACGCGACGCAGGAAGCGAGGGCGGGGCTCGAATTCCGTGGGTTGAAACCCACGGCTACCATCATGGGTTCGCTTCGCGACCGGGACAATGGGGGTGGCGGCGGGACAAAGAACGAAGAAAGCCGCCGGAAGGCGGCTTTTGGGGTTAAAGCAGCGGAGGGCACGGGACTCGAACCCGCAACCCCTTACGGGGCACCACATTTCCAGTGTGGCCGCTAGCCATTCGCTTACCCTCCGTTGCGGCAAGTGCCGCGGGCGGGACTTGCTCTCGGGTCCCGCTGACTTGGCGCGGCAGGCCGGGTAGCCCGCCTCATTCCCTGATAGTACGCCCGTTAATCCATGACACGGGCACTGGCGATAAGTTCGATGAACTCCTGGTTCGATTTGAACTTGCGGAGCTTAGCAGTGAGCTGCTCCATCGCCTCGACGGGATGCATCTGGGCGAGCGTCCGCCGCAGCGCGGTGATGGCCTCGAGGGTCCGCGGCGTAAGGAGCTTTTCTTCCCGCCGGGTGCCCGACTGCGAGATATCCATCGCCGGCCAGATCCGCCGGTCGGCCAGTTTCCGGTCGAGCACCAATTCCATATTACCGGTGCCCTTGAACTCCTGGAAAATCAGCTCGTCCATGCGGCTACCCGTATCGACCAGAGCGGTGCCGACGATGGTCAGCGACCCGCCCTCCTCGAACAGTCGGGCCGTGGCGAAGAGTTTCTTGGGGATGTCCATGGCCTTGATGTCGACGCCGCCCGACATGGTCCGGCCGGTGTTGCCGACCCACTTGTTGAAGGCACGGGCCAGCCGGGTGATCGAATCCATGAGCAGGAAGACGTCCTTGCCCATTTCGGCCAGCCGGCGGCAGCGTTCGACGATCAACTGGGAGAGGCGAACGTGGCTTTCGATGTCGCGATCGAGGCTGCTGGCGACGACTTCGCCGTTGACGACGGCACGGCGGAAGTCGGTGACTTCTTCGGGCCGCTCATCGATCAGCAGGATGATCAGCTTGATGTCGGGATAGTTGGTCGAGATCGCCTGGCTGATGTGCTGGAGCAGAATTGTCTTGCCGGTCCGGGGAGGGGCGACGATCAGGGCCCGCTGTCCCTTGCCGAGCGGGGTGAGCATGTCCATCACCCGGGTCGTCAGCGGCTCCTGGCCGGTCTCCAGCCGGAGCCAGAACTCGGGATTGATAGGGGTGAGCTGGTCGAAGGTCTTGACGTCGCGGTAGGCTTCGGGTGGCATGCCGTCGACGTCGAGAATTTCCTTCAGGCGCGGGCCTTGCTGCCGCCGGCCCGGCTGGACCATGCCGCTGACCTTGACGCCTTCGCGGAGCCCGAACTTGTCGATCATGCTTCCGGGCACGAAGGGGTCGGTAAGCTGGCGAACATAATTGGCTTCCGGGTCGCGGAGGAAGCCATAGCCGTTGGGGTGCATCTCGAGCACGCCGCTACCGGGCTGGACAGGTCCGCCGTCGCCGTTGTCCGACACATCGGACTCGCGATAGGTAGCCGGGTCGCGGGGCATTCGATGATGGGGGCGGTTGTGATTTCCAAACGACCCCCCCTTACCGCGAGGGCGCCCCTTCTTTTTCTTTCCCATATCTCACACCTACAGAGACCCGGCCCTGATTGCGCAATGCCAGCGTAGGGCTTGGGTCAGCCTCGCAAATAGAGTGGGCGTCTCGGCACTTGCGTCCGATCGACCCGTCCTAAGAAGTTAATTCCCGCCTAGCGACGAAAACCATCCAGCGCCCAAGCAGGCCATAGCTTGGCAGCATGCCAAGGAAGCACTTCTTTCCTTGCCCTTGCAAACTAAAAACGTGGAAGTTGCTCGGCTCGTTGGGGCCCGTGACCACTCCTGGTCCGCCCCGAATTGTTGACCTCCAACGGTCAACGGGAGGAAGCTCAGGTTGAGAAGCCTCTACCCAGGCCACCGGAGGTCTTCCCTCCGGCGGGCGGCCCCGAGATTCCAGAACATGGGCCAATAGCGCCTACCTGTTCGGCAGGTCTTGAACTAACGCCATCTTACCCAAGTCCGGGCTGCTGTCAAGCTTTCAGTCACAAATTCCGCGACCGAATGGCTGGTTTTCACCATCGACGTCAGCCACTCAGATCGCCGCAATCGCCAACGCTCACCACCTTTTGATCACACTCGGTGGGAGGCCATCACGTTTGGCGGCGACCTTCTTCCCCCGCCTTATAAGTACATTATTTCTCTGCGGTTGGCAAGTCGGAAGTAGGGGGCCGAGTATCGCTCCAATTTCACTCGTTGGAAAAATCGGTCAATCAAGCACAATCCGTTGATTTTAACAGTATTTCCACCGCGCCCGTTCCGATAATCAGAGACTGGCACGCATCCGACGCCTCTTCGTTTTCCCCTCGATCTGAGGAATGCGGAACTATGTGGTCAAGGAACTGGTGGCTGACGGCCTCGCTCATCGGGTGTTGCCTGGTGACAACGGCTTCAGCCCAGCAGGGTGTTGATTGGCTTCCCGGCGGCCTGGAGAGCGCAAAGACCGCGGCAAGCCGCTCGAACCGGTTGGTGCTCATCCACTTCTATGCCGACTGGTGCCAGCCGTGCAAGACGATGGAACGAGACGTCTTCAGCCGCGCGGATGTTGCCGCGGCGGTCCAGAACGATTTCGTACCCGTAAAGATTAATGCCGACCATCGCCCACAGACGGCCAAACAATATGGCGTCACCGCGTTGCCGACCGACGTGATCATCACTGCGGACGGCCAGGTGGTCGATCGTTTCAGCGGGCGTTCCGACGCCTCCCAATACGTGGGCAAGCTCACTACGATCGCGGCCAGCTACCGGCAGCAGTCACCAGCAAGGTTTGCGCAGGGGGCTGCGCCGAGCGGTTCGTTCGCGGCTACGGGAGGCGCGTCGACGGTGGCCGCTGCCACCCCGCCATTCCAGCCGCAACCGATCGAGCCGCGATACTCGAACCAAGCCATGCCCGGACAGTCTGCCGGCACGGCAATACCGCCCGTGGACCGAAGCGCGGGCACGCCTCCTGGTTACGGTCCGGCAGTCGGGTGGCAGCCGCCGGTTGCGTCACCGGGTTTCGCATATAGCGCGCCGACGGCCAATCCGGCCATGCCGCAGATGCCGATGGCGGATGCGGGGCTGGCTTCGAGTGCTTCTGCGCCGGCGTTTGGTCCGCAGCCAAACGCGGCTCCCACCGCGCCGGCGATGCAGGTGGCGCCCGCGGATGTGGCGCAGGGCTTCCAGCCGCCGATTCCGTCGAACGCCCCGGCCGCTTCAGCAAATCCGCCGCTGGGTTTAGACGGCTACTGCGCGGTGCAACTCTCGGTAAACGAGCGGTGGGTGCCCGGCAATCCACAGTGGGGCGCGATTCACCGCGGCAAGACCTATCTGTTCTCCGGACCCGAAGAACAGAGGCAATTCCTTGCCGATCCAGACCGTTACGCCCCGGTGCTGGATGGTTGCGATATCGTGAACGTGGTGGACCGCGGCCAAGGGATCGACGGCCGCCGCGAACACGGAGCCTGGTTCCAGGATCGGGTATACCTGTTTGCCAGTGAACAGGCGCTGCAGCGGTTCAGTGCCGAACCGCAAAGGTACCTGACGGCCTGCCGGCAGCTGGGGCTTAACGTACCCGTGGTGCCGATGGACACCACGGCCGATCTGTCTCGCCGCCCCATGCGACAGAGCAGCCAGCGGTACTGAGCGCCAGACCTACTTGCCTTCCAGCAAGCGGGTGAGTTTGGCCACCTGAACGCGAGCGCCTTCCAAGTCGCGATTCAGCCGCAAGGCGTGGCGAAAACTGTCGAGCGCCGAAGCCGCGTCACCCAACTGCATGTAGGCCTGCCCCATGCCCGCCGCGGCGGCGAAGTGATAGGGGTTGATCTCCAGCGTCTGGTGGCAATCGGCGATCGCTTCAAGATACTGCCGCATGCCGAATCGCGCGATGGCACGCTGATTCCACGCCTCGGCATAGGCTGGGGCGGCCGCGATAAGCTGCGTCGCCCGATCCGCCGCCTCGCGGTAGTGCTGCGCCGCGTTGAGCCGGATGATAATCGCCAGGGCGTGCTGGTGTTCTGCCGCGCCGGCGCGGGCCCACACGTGTCGAATGCCCTCATCGGCGAGCATCCGTACGGTCCGGTCCTCATCGACGAGGGCGCGGCCGAGAACGGCGTTGACGGAGTAGTCGGCCGAAAAACCGAGCGCCAGCACGGCGGCCCGGCGGACCTTGGGATACGCATGCTCGGACAACCGTTCGAGCGTGCCCTGGGTATAGGACCTGGCGACCTTGTGCGAATAGGCCGCGGCATCCTGGTCTTCGAGGTATTGCTCGTACAGAGCCGCCAGAAAAGGCAAACGAGTGGGATCGACGCTCACCGCCGAAAGCTCCTGAGAAGAACTGTAGTGCCCGGATCCTGCTCCCTGGCGACGACTTCGCCGCGGGCTGGGCACATTAAACTCCATCTTAACCAAGGGGCAAAAAACCGCTACCGAAAAACTCGCCCCCCTTCTGGAATTTGCCGCTTGGCGTTCGGGGACAAGCGACCGAAAATAGGGGCTGAGCAAGGGACAACGCGGCCTCGGACTTCCCGGAACGTCCGCGCGACGGCAACGGTTGCCGCGGGGAAAGCCGGCGGCCTCGCCCGGAGGTGCCATTGCCCACGTTTCTGCGGCTCAATACGGCCCGGCCGACGCGGTTGTTCGGAGCGTTGGCAGCGGTTGCATTGCTAGCGGTGTGGTGCGGCCGCATCGTTGCCGCCGAGGCACCGCGCTGGGCCACCGGCGGCGAATTCCAGCGGCGACTCGATACGCCGATCGACGTCCTTTGGGGCGACTCTCCGCTCCGCGATGCGATGGGCGGGTTGGCGCGACGATATGGCGTGGCGATGGTGATTGATCGCCGTGTCGATCCCGGCAAGTTGGTGACCGTTTCGGTGAGCGACGTTCCGCTGCGCCGGGTGCTGGCGGTCGTGGCCGAGCAACAGAATCTGGGCGTCTCGTTTCCCGGACCGCTCGTCTACCTGGGACCGCCGCGGCACACGGCGCGGCTGCGAACGCTGATCGAACAGTGCCGCGAGGGTGCGCGGCGATTGCCCGCTTCCGCTTCGAGGACGCTGTTGCAAGCCCGGCCCATGAACTGGTCGGACTTCGCCACGCCCAAGGATCTGCTGGCGCGGCTGGCCGAAGAGAACGGCCTGCGACTTGCGGGGCTGGAGCAGATTCCTCACGACCTTTGGGCGGCCGCCGACTTACCCCCGCGACCGCTTGTCGACCGGCTTAGCCTGATTGCCGGGCAGTTCGACCTTACGCTGCAGTTGGCAGCCGATGGCGCGACGGTCGCGCTCGTTCCGATTCCCGACCGCGTGGCGGTGGTGAGAGACTACGACGGCGGGCCATCGCCCGATGAGCTTGCGGCGAAATGGGCGGCCCTGATCCCCGGCGCCCGTTTCAAAGTGCTGGAGGGCCGAGTCTACGTGCAGGGGCTGGTCGAAGAGCACGAACGGATCAGGCCGCCCGGCCGGACGGCACCGCCGCGCAAGACGCCCAAGGCGGATCAGGGCGAAAAACGCTATACCGTCCGCCAGACGCGAGGGTCGCTGGAGACCGTGCTCGCACAACTGGCCGCCGCCCTCGATATCGAGCTCAGGTTCGACCGGCCGGCCCTGGCGCAGGCCGGGATTTCGCTTGAGCAGATCGTGGAGTTTCACGCCGAACAAGCGACGCTCGACGAATTGCTTGCAGCCGTACTGCGACCCGCCGGGTGCGCCTTCCGCCGCAACGGAAAAGTCGTTGAGATTGGGCCGGCGCCGTGATCGGCGCGGCCACTCAATCGGTTCCGGCAAGTGAATCGTCGCGAGCCGGTCGAGCAGCGCGTCAGCAGCCGTGCTTCTCGAGCTTCTCACGAAGCGTGTCGGCGGTGAACGGCTTGACGAGGTAGTCGGAGACGCCGGCCTGGATCGCCTGCATCACGCGGCTCTTCTCGGCCTCGGTGGTGATCATGATGATCGGCACCTTGGGATCCTTGGCGCGCACTTCCTGCACGACTTCCAGGCCGGTCTTACCGGGCATGTTCCAATCGGTGAGAACGAGATCGAATTCGCCGGGCTTGAACAATGCGACAGCCTCGTTGCCGTCGGCAGCCTCGGTGGCGTTGGGAACGCCCACGGCCTGCAACGACCGCAGAATGATCTTCCTCATCGTGCTGGAATCGTCGGCGACAAGAACGCGAGTACTCATGGTGTTTCCTTGTGAAACGTGTGGTGTTCGACCGGACGGGATTCGCGTCGCAGGGCGTGGAATTGCCGAGGCAGCGACAGCCGCCGCTTCATCCAGGCCGCTGCTGGTGTAATGAAAGGCGCCCTCGCCGGATGCCGTTTACGCAACCGTAGATCAGCCGGCGCAACTGTCAACATGACGGTCAGCCGGCAGGCACGGCTCTCTCGGCGGGAGAGCCGTTTAAGGCGCGGATTCCGATCGCCCGCTTCGCAGCGGGCAACCCGGGGCTCCAATTGCATGCGACGGGCGAATTGCCGGGCAGTGAGGGCCCATGTTTGGAGGTCGCCGACCGAGTTTAACGGCCTTCCCGGTCGCAGCGGTCGGGCAGGGTGCGTTGCAGTGCGATTCTGCGGAATAACTGCATTCTCGGCAAGCCGGCTAATCCCTGCGGCGAGACGGCACGAGGTAAGACCAGAGCAACCGCTAATTTGCCGGTCCCGGGCGGCAAAAAACGTTCCTCGGCGCGGCATTGCATGACCTATAGTTGGCGAGTACCAGCGCGGTATGCGCAGTTTCCGCCTAGAGATCAAGAAGGAGTCCGCCAATGTCCACCGCGATCCACGAGCCCCAGACGCACGACAGCCTTCGTGAATCCGTCGGAACTATGCAGTTGGTCAGCTTTCGTTTGGCGCAGGAAGAATACGGGGTTGAGATCACCAAGGTGCAGGAAATCATCCTCATGGGTGAGATCACCCGGGTGCCGCAGACTCCGGACTACATCAAGGGTCTGATCAACCTTCGCAGCACCGTGATCCCGATCGTCGATCTTCGCCTCCGGTTCGGCCTGGCTCAGGAAGCGGCCAGCGACGAGACGCGGATCATGGTCGTCAACGTCGCGGGCAAGACAATCGGCATCATCGTCGACGCGGTGAGCGAGGTGCTGCGGATCGCGAAAGAGCAGATTGCGCCGCCGCCGCCGACCGTGGCCGGCCTGGGCCGCGAGTATCTTACGGGCCTGGTGAAACTGGAGAATCGCCTGCTGATCCTGCTGGACATCGACAAGATTCTCGGCAGCGAAGAGGCCGCAGCCGTCGAATCGCTGACGGTCGGGGTGTAGTCAACAAGCTTCTGATGGACCGAGCATGTCATCGCTTTACGAATTGAAACCGTTGCCCGCCTTCGGCGCCCTGGCGCAGGTGAGCGACGCGGAGTTGGCCCGCTACGCCGCACTGATTTACGAGCGGACGGGGATCCGCGTGTCGCCGCAGAAGAAGACCCTGCTGTCGAACCGCCTGCGGCGCCGGCTGCGGCAGACGGGGATCGCGAGCTTCGATGACTATTACCGGCATCTCAAGCAGCTTCCGGCGGCCGATCCGGAATGGGACGCCTTCCTGCAGGAAATCACCACCCACGAGACTTATCTGTTTCGCGACGAGTCGCAGTGGGAGTGGTTTCGCACGGTGTTCTTGCCGGAGCAAGCTGCCGCTGCGGCAGCGGAAGGCAGACGCAAGCTGCGGATCTGGTCGGCCGCCTGCAGCACCGGCGACGAACCGGCGACGATCGCCTGTTCGATCGCCACATACCTTCCGAATTTCCAGCAGTGGTCGGTCCAGATTGTCGGCACCGACATCGGCGCCGGAGCCCTGGAGCAGGCCAGGAGCGGCGTTTTCGGGCAACGCGCCATGCGCCTGGTGCCGGCGGAAGTCCGCCGCGCGTGCTTCGTCAAGGGACGGGAAGAGCATTCGTGGCAGGTCCAGCCTGCCGTCGCCGGCATGATTACATACCGCCAGCACAACCTCATGGAACCGCTGCGGGAACGTCCTTTTGATCTCGTGTTTCTCAAGAATGTGCTGATCTACTTCGACGCCAAATCGAAGGAGACGGTGATCAACCACATACGTGCCGTGCTCCCGCCCGGGGGCCTGCTCATCACCGGCGCGGCCGAGGGCGTGGCCGACCTGGTGCGCGACTTCCGCCGCCTTCAGCCCTGGCTCTACTGCCGGAACGCCGACTGACCCACCCCACCACCTCCCGCTATCCCACCCCCATTCCCGATGGAGCAGGAAGCGACCCACCGTCAGGAACCTCCCCAATGAGCGACACCGCCGTCCATCGCGATGAGTTCTTCGACAGCCTGCTCGGCGATTTTCTCGACGAGTCCGGGCAGTTACTCGACCGGCTTAACGAGAACCTGCTCCAGCTCGACGAATGGGTGAAGAGCCTGGAGGGAGACTGCCAGCCATGCAACCAGGATCTGCTCAACGAGATGTTCCGTTCGGCCCACAGCCTGAAAGGGCTGTCGGCCATGCTGGGACTCACTGACATCAACACGCTGACTCACAAGATCGAGAACGTGTTTGATGCGGCGCGCAAGGACGAACTGCGGCTGGACGGCAACGCCGTTGAGCTCATGTTCCAGGGGGTCGATCGGCTCGTGGCGCTGGTGGGGGCGCTTCGCGAGCCCGGCGCCGAAGGGGTGGAATGCCAATCGGTCATCGACGGAATCGCCGCGATGCTCCGAGGGGCGGGCGCCGAACGCGGCCCCTCGAACCAGGCGGATGCCGAACGCGCGCTGGCCGAAGCGACCAACGCGAGCGAGCCGGCGCCTTCCGCGGTCGAGGAGGATCCGCCGACAGAGCGGCTGCCCGTCGAAACGGCCCGCGCAGTAGCGCCGGCTCCGGCAGCGGAGACGACCACAGCCGCCGCCGCGCCGATGAGCGATCCGTTTGAAGGCATTCGCGACGAAACGCAGATACCGGCCAAGTACCTGTCGATCTTCATCGATGAAGCGACGCTCACGCTCGACCAGCTTACCGAAACACTGCTGGCCATGGAGGGCGGGGGGCGGCGCCCCGATCTGGAGAAGCTGCTTGTCACATCGCACCGCATCAAGGGCTCGGCCGCGTCGATCGGCCTGAACCGAGGCGCGAAACTCGCTCATCTCATGGAAGACCTGCTCCAGAACCTGCTGGAGTCGGGGGGCGCTCTGTCGCCGGAGTTGACCGACGCGATGCTCAAGTGCAGCGACGCGCTTCGCCAGTATGTCGACAGTCTCCGGACGGGCAGCGGCAATTGCGAACAATTCACCCAGCGGGCCCAGGATCTGCTCGCGGCGCAACAGTTGCGGAGCGAACGGGAGCAGTCCAGCCCGCTCGGCGCGGCATCGCAAGGGACGGAGGCGGGCGCCGAAGCATCGGCGCCGGCACGACTTGCCGGGGAGTGCCGCGAGGATCTCCTGCGGCACATGCCTGCTGGAATGCGCGGGTGCATCGGTCAAGTGACTTTCCAGCCGGGCTTGGCGCTTGTGGGACTCAAAGCACGCCTGGTCTACGAGAAGCTCGCCGCGCAGGGGGAGGTTCGTTCCGTTTCTCCACCCGTCGAGCAGTTGGATGAACTGGAAGAGCTGGACTGCCTGAATTTTGCCCTTGTCGGTGATCATCCCGCCGAGTTCGTACGCCGGCAGATCTGGGTCGCCGGGGTCCGAGAGATACACATTGAGCCGGTGCAAGGGCCAGACACCGCGGCTCCGCCCGCGGCGGCGCCCCAGCCGCTCGGCAAGCAGCCGGCTGCCCTGGCAACACCCGTCGCGGCGGCTGCAAGAAACCAGAGCGAGCGCCCGCCGGCGGGAGGCCGGACGAAGGATCCGGCGAGCGACTCGAACGGCAAGCCCGCCGAGACGCTCCGTGTGGACATCGACCGCCTCGACCAATTGATGAATCTTGCCGGACAGTTGGTGATCAATAAGGCACGATTCACCCAGATCGCCGACCGCCTGCGGGGCGCGGTAGGGATGAAACGTTCGGTCGACGTCCTGAGCACGGTCACCACCGTGCTGGAGAACATGGCGACGGCCGGCCAAAACGCCGACGGCCCGCAGGCTCTCGAAGCGGAACTCGAAATGCTGCGCGGCCAAGCGCGGCGGATTCAAGCGGCGCTGGAGCCGATCCGCCGCGACGTCGACGCGCTGAACCACGCCCGCAATACGGTGAACGAGTTGTTCGAGGCGGTGCACCAGCTTGAGCGCGTCAGCGACGGGATTCAACAGAGTGTGATGGATACGCGGATGGTGCCCATCGGCCCGCTGTTCACCCGGTTCAAACGCGTGGTCCGCGACATCACCCGAGTCAACGGCCGCAGCATCCGGCTGGTGATCCAGGGAGAGAAGACGGAGCTCGACAAGCGGATGATCGATGAACTGGGCGACCCGCTCATCCACATGGTCCGCAACTCGGCGGACCACGGCATCGAGCCGCCCGAAGTGCGGACGGCCGCGGGCAAGCCGGCCGAGGGGACGATCACGCTCGACGCTTTCCATCGCGGAAACCACATTGTCATCCAGGTGCGTGACGACGGCCGCGGCCTGAACCGTGAGCGGATCCTGCAGAAGGCCCTCGATCGGGGCCTAGTGACGGCCGCCGACGCCGAGCGGATGACGCCGCAGCAGGTTTTCCAGCTTATCTGGGAACCCGGCCTGAGCACTGCCGAGCGCGTGACGGAGGTTTCCGGCCGCGGCATGGGCATGGACATCGTGAAATCGAAGATCGAGGATCTCAACGGTTCGGTGGAGTTGGACAGCGTGCCGGGCCAGGGGACGACGATCACCATCAAGCTGCCGCTGACGCTTGCCATCATGCCGAGCCTGATGGTGGAGATCCAGTCCGATGTGTTCGCCATGCCGATGGAGTCGGTGGTCGAGATCGTGGCGTTGAAGCGCCAGGATTTCACCACGGTTCACGGCCGGCTCACCGCCCGGATTCGCGGCCGCGTTGTGTCAGCAGTGCGGCTGGATGAAGTGTTCCAATGGAGCCGGGGGAGCACGGCGGCGGAACCCTTGGGCGAGGAGACCACGCTCGTCATCGTCGGCGAGGCACGCCGCGAACTTGGCCTGGTGGTCAGCCGCGTGATCGGCGAGGAAGACGTCGTCATCAAGTCGATGGCCGACAACTACCGCAATGTGCCGGGCATCGCCGGGGCCAGCATCCTCGGTGACGGCCGCGTGTCGCTCATCCTCGACCTGGCCGCGCTGATCGACATGGCGTCGGAACGGGGCGCGCGCGGCGGGTCGACGGTATAGCAGGGAATTCATGCGTGTCGGAGCCCAACCAGAACGGCGACAATCGGATCCCATCGGCGGACCTCCGTCGGGAAGACTACCTGGAGGAAGAGCGTTATGACAACCATCCCACTGGACCGCAGCGCGCGGCTGCATGTCCTGCATCAGCTTCTCGCGTCGGCGACGCACGATGCCTCCGCGGCCATGTGCCGGTGGACCGACGGGCTGATCACGCTGAGCCTCGATGAGGTTCAGGAACTGCCGCTGGAGACCGCCACCAGCGAGTTGAGCTTGGGCGACGAGATGTTCGTGATGGTGGTGTTGAGCGTCCAGGGCCCGCTCGCAGGCGAACTGATCCTGATGTTCGACGAGGAGAACGGCCGGCGGTTGGCGGCATCGCTTCTGAACCGTCCGGTCCGCTGCGAAGGGCACTGGAGCGAGTTGGAGAAATCAGCGCTGACCGAGACCGGCAACATCCTCGGTTGCGCGTACATCAACGCCCTGACGCGGCTCATCGATCACGAACTGCTTCCCACTGCCCCCTATTTCCTGCAGGATTACGGCGCCAGCGTCCTGGAGCAGGCGCTGCTGGTCCAGGCGGCGGCCACCGACCGGGTGTTGATTTCGCGCACAGCGTTTCGCCGCGAGGGCGAGCAACTGCACTGGCACATGCTGTTCGTGCCCAGCGAGGCGATGCGGATAGCGCTGGAACGGGCCCTGCATGCTGCCCCACCCGACGCCAATTAGTCGTACTCGCGGATGCCCAGGACACGAAGCGAACTTTATTGACCTTTGCACTGAAGAGGAACGAGGCAGGCAGGGAAGTCAGGGCGTGAACGGCCGCCCGAGAGTTCATTTTCAGAGCAAACACCAATAGACCATGGAAGCAAGTATGATCGCTCAATGCGTGGTGGTTGAGGCCGCCGAAAGCCGGAGCGTGGGGATGGGACAGGTGATTGCGGCCCGCAAGCCTGCCAGCCTCCACGCCATCCTCGGCTCGTGCGTCGGCGTCGCGCTCTACCATCCCCGCTTCGGCGTGGGAGTACTCGGGCACATCGTGCTGGCGCAGTCGGGCGGCCGCGCCGCGGCGCCGGGCAAGTTCGCCGACACCGCCGTGCCGTACATGCTGGATCAGATCGAACACCTTGCCGGCAGCCGCGCCGGCGTCGTGGCCAAGATCGCCGGCGGGGCAAGCATGTTCGGCACCACCGACGCCCTGCAAATCGGCCAGACCAATATCAGCGCCGTCGAACAGGCCCTGGGCAAGGCCGGGATCCGCATCGCCGCGCGCGATGTAGGGGGCAATAAGGGCCGCCGGATCACACTACAGTGCGCGACGGGCGAGCTGCTCGTGCAGGTCGCCGGCGCGCCGCTCCTTACCCTGTAACCCGGCGGCAGACTGTCGAGCAGGAATCAAGACACAGGCGAAGCATCATGCCAGGAACGCTACTGACGATCGACGACGCGGCGATCATTCGCGAGATGATCAAGGACACCGCCGGCGCCGCCGGCTGGAACATTGTTGGCGAGGCCTGCGACGGCCGCGAGGGAGTCGAGCAGTATCGCCGCCTGCGCCCCAACGCGGTCACGCTCGATCTGGTGATGCCCGAATACGATGGATTATTCGCCCTGCGCGAGATCCGCGCGCTTGATCCCCATGCGAAAGTCGTCGTGGTCAGCGCACTGGACCAGAAGAGCATCCTGAAGGAAGCGTTCAAGGCGGGGGCGAGCGATTTTCTCGTCAAGCCTTTCCAGCGAAGCATGCTCGTGGAGACACTCGAGCAATTGATCGCGCCGCTCGTCTGACGGTCAGGCGAGGATCCGCTCCAATTCGCGCCGGATCGTCTCCTCGAATCGGCTCTTGAACATCGCCGCCCACAACGGAACGTGCGCCGCGAGCCGCACCTCCTGCTCTTCGACGGCGGCATCGCCGGCAATCGTCGCGCCGAAAGTCGTGAGCTTGAAGTCCATGGCACTGTCGCGCCATTGCTCCTCGAGCGACGAGATATGCTCGCGGTAATGCTCCTTGAGGAAGTGGAAACGCTCCTTGAGCCGGCGAGTGGCCTCCTCCCGTCCGAGAGTGTGCGGCACGTTCAGCGTGAATTTCGGCATGGCAATCGATGGGCCCGGGTCTTGAAGGACTACAGTAACCTGGCTTTGAGATCGTTGAGCAGCCGCACCCCGCGCCCGATCTCGGCCTTCTGCCGGTCCGGCTCCTGGGGAATCTCGCGCTCGATCGTCAGCGGCCCGTCGTAGCCGATCTCCTTGAGCGTGCGGAGGAAGTTCTCGAAGCCCACGCTTCCTTCGCCGAGCGGCACCTCGCGCCCCCACTCTTCACCCGGCCGCGCCGCCCAGGTGGCGTCTTTGCAGTGGACGCTGCGGACGTAATGGCCGATCTTTCGCAGGGCTTCGATCGGTTCGCCCGAGCCGTAGAGGATCATGTTCGCCGGATCGAAATTGACGAACAGATTGTTGCGGCCGACATCGCTGAGAAACTGCAGCAGCGTCTCGGCCTGCTCCTGACCCGTCTCCAGGTGCAATCGCTGCCCGTTAGAGGAGCAATGGTCGCAGATCTCCCGGGTAACCTGGAGTATCTCCTGGTAGAGCGGATCGCTCGGGTCGTGGGGCACGAAGCCCAGGTGCAGCGCCACGACGTCGCATCCCAGCACCTTGGCGAAGTCAGCAATCTCCTTCATCTCTTGCGTCCGCTCCGCCCGCGTTTCCGTCGGCACCAGGCCCACGGTTCGTACGACGGTGGGAATGTCGGCGTAGCTTTCTCCCTCGAACCCGCCGAAAACCACGGTAATGGTGATACCGTATTCCTGCAGACGGGCGAGGAACTCGCTGGCCCGTTCCGGCGTGCGGCTCGCCTTGTGGGGCGCGTGGAGATGGATCGTGGGGATGCCCAGGTCGCGGACGACCTCCAGCTTCACCCCCAAACCGGCGTCGATACTGGCGAACACACCGATCGGCCACTTCTCCACGGCAGGCTCCTTTCCAACAAGTGTGCGGCTGCTACGAATCGGGCTGTAGATTAACCGATGGAGGAGAGCCGTTCAACCGCCGCGGCGCTGGCACGCGGGTCGGACCGCGGCTAGGATGACAAGCGTGTGAGCAGGTTTACCACAAGGAGCACAGGCAAAAATGCCCCGCGCGCTGCTGACGCTGGCTTTGGCCATTGCCGGTTCCACTTTGATCAAGCTCGCCGGCGATCATTGGCGATCGGCAAGCGGGTCGGTTGCGAACATTGCGTCCCACGAGCAGACCGGCAACCGCTGCTTCGTTGGAGCGATGGTCTGCTGTGCGGCAATCATCGCGGTGTGGACCGTCCCGAGCAGCAAGCGAACGAAACGCTTTCAGTTCGCTCTTCGGTCGCTCCTCCTGGCGGCCGTCCCGGTGTCGCTCCTGGCATGGCTCTGGCGGTCACCGCTGCCGGGATACGCCGTGGCGGTGTTCGCGCTCATCCTCGTCCTCGCGCCGCTGGCGGCGGCGCTGGCGGAGAGGCCCGGCAGGAACTCATAACGCCGGATAGCGTTTCGTGTCGTTCGGGTTCGGCTTCACTCCCTCGGGCGTTTCGTCGCGGTGCGGGTCGAACCAGGCGGGGTCGAACTCGATCCGTTCGCCTTTGCGCGCCGCGAGGTTGGTCGTCAGTGCGATCACCGCGTCACCCATGGCCACCTTGGGATGACACTTGGGTTGATTCTCCGGAGCCGGGTGGCGGATGCACCACGCCCAGTGCTCGATCTGCTCGGTGTAGCCGCGTTCGACTTCTCCCATTGCCTGGTAGCCGACCGCCGCCGCACCCTTGTCGCCCGCCGCATCGACCTTCAATTCGGGCTTCTTGGTCTTCGAGTTCTCGACGACCTTGATCTTGCTCTCGACTTCGTGGGTCCGCCACAGCATGGCTTCCAGCTCGCGCTCCAGCACCAGAGTGCCCTGCGTGCCGAACACTGTTTCGCCGTAGCCCCCGAAGCCGTTGCCATTGATCGACGCGTACTGCACGCCGATCTTCCGCAGCTTCGCCACCGTGTCCTTGCCGTCGTAACCCGGAGCCGGGAATTCATAAAGGCAGAAGACGTGATCGTCGATATCGCGGTCGGCCGGGAACAGGGGCCGGGTGGCTGACGCCGCCACACTGAGCGGAATCTGTTTCTCGCCGCCGTGCACGGCCGCCACGAAGATGCTCGCCGCGTCAAGCTGGTGGCTGCCCAACTCCGCCATCAGGCCGCCGCCGGTGCGGTCCCACAACCGCCAGCGGAGCAACTCTTCCGCCGCCGGCCGGCGGTAGACGATCTTGCCGTCGCTTCCCGGCACGTCTTTGTCTTCGTAGCCATATTTCTTCGCTGCGTCCTTGAGCACTTCGTCGTCCAATTGCGCCTTCTTCTGGGCCACGCGCCGCGCCCACAGGTCGCGGGCGGCGCCCTTGGCTTTCTGCAGGGCCTCTTCCCATTTCTTCAGTTCGTCGGCCAGCACCTTGGCCTGCGGGTCGTCGGACTTCACCGCGGCGGGCATCGGTTGCTGCCAGCTATCCTTGCCCGGCAGGTTGCCGCGGTGCCACTGGGCGCGGATGTAGTGCAGTTCGCCGAGCGCGCCGGAGGTGAGGAGCTTCACCGCGTTGTCGTACAGGATGTTGTAATGGCGCTGGTGGCCCGTGGCGAGATACTTGCCCGTTTCTTCGGCCACCCGGGCCATCTCCTTGCACTCGTGCACGCTATGGCCCATGAGCTTCTCGGTGAGCACGTGCATGCCGGCGCGCATCGCGGCGATGGCGGCCGGGGCGTGCAGATGCAGGGGCAGCGCGATGATCACGCCGTCGATGTCTTTCTCGGCCTTCAGCAACTCGCGGTAGTCCTGGTACACCTTGACGTGCTCGCGGGCTTCGTCCTCGGACTTCCAGCCATACTTGGCCATCAGGCCGCAACGGACCTTCAACGCCGCATCGCTGTACACGTCGCCGTGGAACGCCCGATGCACGCTGTATGGACGGATGTCGGCGATCGCCGCCACCTCGACATACTCCGGGTTCAGCGCGCCGATCAGCACGCTCCCTTCGTCGCCGGTGCCCAGCACGGCCACGCGCACGGGCCGGTCGACCGTACCGTAACCGAAGTAGTACGTGCCCAGGCCGTTGCCGGATGAAATCTCGTCGCGGACCGCCTTGACGAGGAAGTCCCTTCGCAGGTCCTTGCTGCCGACGGCGGCGAAGAAGTTCTCCCTTCCGACGTCCTTCTGTTCGGGGGTCAGGTTCATCGTGATATGCCTTTATGGGTGTTCGCTTGATACGGGCAACGAGCGGCACGCAGGCCCGTGCTAGGCGTAGCGGCTGAGGTCCGGCTTGACATCCTCCGGGGTCGCATCGTTGTTGATGTCGAACCACTCCTCTTTGAAGTCGATGCGGGCGCCCTCGCGGGCAGCCATGTTCGTCGTCAGCGCGATGATCGCGTCGCCCATCGCCACTTCCGGATGGCAGCGCGGCTT